>NZ_JBDWCL010000013.1:0-151128 GCF_039977835.1 Marinobacter sp.
AAGTCAAAGATGAGCGCACTTGGGGCCGCGATGAGAAAGCTGGTTCAGATCGCTTATGGTGTGCTTAAACACCAAACCCGGTACGACCCGCAATGGGCTGCGTGAGCTCATTGCAGATCGTCAGGACAGATGGTATCTACATTGCCGATAATGATGAACTGCACGCCAGCAGCGGGAATGAAGCCTCTTGTGGCGACAAAGACCATGAAGAAGGCGATGGGGAAAAGAATCAGCCCGGCGTAGAACAACAACGCTTGTGGCAGATGAAGGAATTCACCCAGCCAGCCAGCGCCAAACGTCAGCAATAACCCCATCATCAGACAGGTGGCAGCATCTGCTAGCAACAGGTTTTTCTGGGAAAACAGGGAACGGGAATTATCCATGGTGTGCTCCTTGAAAGTCGTCTGACTCGTTGTTGACGGTTCAAGGTGAGCATATGTCTCGCGGGCAACTAGCGTCGATTACGTGGGAGGTAATAGAACAACCCCCACGGGCGTGCTAATTTTTAGCGATGGAAAATACAATTGTCTCAATCGGTGATCTGCTTCGGAGTTGGCGCCAACGCCGTCGCCTCAGTCAGCTTGAACTATCGGTTGATGCGGATATCTCCCAGCGTCACCTCAGTTTTGTGGAATCCGGGCGCTCATCGCCAAGCCGGCGCATGCTGCTGCGCCTTGCCGATGAACTGAAAATTACACCACGGGAGCGCAACCGGCTGCTGACGTTGGCGGGGTTTGCGCCCGAGTATTGCGAACGGTCACTGGATGAGCCGGACATGGCGGCCGCGCGAAATGCGGTTGAACTCATCATCTCGGGGCACCAGCCCCACCCTGCACTGGTGGTGGACCGGGAGTGGAACCTTCTGCTGGCGAACGAGGCGGCGTACTTCCTTCTGGAGGGTGTGAACCCTGCGTTTCTGACGCCCCCGGTGAATGTCCTGCGCCTGAGCCTGCACCCCGACGGGTTAGCTCCCAGAGTGGCGAATTACAGGCAGTGGAAGGCCCATGTTGTCGACCGGCTGACTCATCAGGTTGATTTAACGGCGGACCCTGCACTGGCAAAACTGCTGGGGGAAATTGAGGCGTATCCTGCGCCGGATGAGGCGCGCCACTACACTGAGCACGACACCCCTGCCAGGACAGGAATTGCCGTTCCGTTCGAGCTGGAAACCGCCAGGGGCAAACTGTCCTTTCTGAGTACGACAACGGTGTTTGGAACGGCGGTGGATATCTCCCTTTCTGAAATGGTTATCGAAACCTTCTTCCCGATGGATGCCCACACCGCAGAAGTAATGAGGAATTTGTGACATTGCACTGCCCGGGATTGCGTAGAACAGCCAAGCTCTGATTGTCGATGCGCATCCATGCTTGTCAGCGCCTCCCCGTCATGCTTCACTTCCCAGAGCCGCTCACACATGCCAACCGGAGACCACCTTATGTCCAACCCTGCCACTGCCCGTTCAATAACGCTTACCGGTGCCCGTCGGCTGGGGCTTTTGCTGATCGGTGTCACGCTTCTTGGCGGGTGCTCATCCCTGTATTACGACACCATGGAAAAGCTCGGGTTTGAAAAGCGGGACATTCTGGTAGACCGGGTGGAGGACGCGCGGGACAGCCAGAACGAAGCCCAGGAAACCTTCCGCTCATCGCTGGAGCGCTTCCAGAGCGTTGTGGACACGCCGGATACCGAGCTCAAGGAACAGTACGCCGAAATCAGCGATGCCTACGAAGACAGCAAGTCGAGCGCAGAAGATGTTCGCGAGCGCATCGAAGAAGTGGAAGACGTTGCTGAGGCCCTGTTTGATGAATGGGACGATGAGCTTGATGAATATGAAAGCGCCTCTCTGCGCCGCAGCAGCGAACAGCAGCTTGATGAGACCCGCACCCAGTACAGCCAGCTGATCAGCCGTATGCACGAAGCGGAAGAGCGCATGGACCCGGTTCTGCAGGCCTTTCAGGACCAGGTGCTGTACCTCAAGCACAACCTGAACGCCCAGGCGATCGGCTCGCTGGAGAACGAGCTGGTGAATATTCGCCAGGACGTGGATGCGCTGATTCGCAATATGGAGCAGTCGATTGCTGAGTCCGAGGACTTTATCCGGCGTTTTCGTAACGGCGGATAACCGTCCGGCCTAGCCGCGGACCGTCTTGCCCTGCGTCATCTGGTTCTCGTGAAACTGGTTCATATATTTGCCAAGCCGCTCGCGGGCAGTCTCCAGTTCCTTCCAGGCTTCCTGTAACTCAGCCAGATCTTCCTGGGCGGGGGCCTGGTCCTGGGTACCACTGTCGAGGCTTTCGTAGGCGGCATCAATCCGTTCCGCCACGTCCTGGTACTTGGCCCAGGCTGCCTCGTACTGTTCCCGGTCAGACTTCCATTCGCGCGTGTTTACCATTGTCTGTCTCCTACTGGTATGTTGCTGTCCATGTCTGGTGTTTTATCGTGCTCTACAATTACACCTTAGGGCATGAGAGGTTTCTTTCAACCCTTCCGCATAGTGTCGCGGAGTTCAACACCTCGATCACACCTCGCTCCAGCGTTCCGCACCCAGCCAATGGCACAAGGCTGTAGCACCCTTGGCAGTCACTTTCAGTTCCCGGCCTGCCTCACGCCGTCGCAGATAGTCATTATCTAGCAGGTGATTGCAGATGCGCTGCCCCAAAGGGCCAGCTATATGGAACCGACGCTCACCCCAGTCAAGACATGGGCGACACAATGGGAGGGAGCTGGCAGCATGGGTTTGGTCGAACGACAATTCAATAGGCGCCAACACTGTCTGGAGCCGGTCTGTAAGAACCCCGACATCAGGTTCAAGCATAATGGCTTGCTCGGCCACCAAATGGTCTGCAATAGCAACACCCAGGCGACCACCAACGTGGTCATAACACATTCTTGCCCGTCTCATTCCGGGATTGCGAGGGCCAGTCTCAATCCTTGGCGTTTTCCGACCTAAGGCGGCGACCTGCATGATACCCTCCAGCATTGCCGCCACTTCTTGGGACGCCAGGCGGTGATAGCGATGCCGTCCCTGTTTCAGAAAAACCAGTAGCCCCGCCTCGACCAGAAGCGATAGATGACCACTGGCGGTCTGAGGAGTAACCCCTCCGATTCTCGCCAGCTCATGGGCGGTATATGCCCGGCCATCCATCAGTGCCAGCAAGATGGTAGTGCGGGCGGGAACTCCCACTAATGACGCGATTCGGGCAATTTCGTTAGTATTCACGGGTTATGGTGAGCCTTTGAATCTTTGGGCGCGGCTGTTCGGTCAGAAAGCCCATAATCTCGCACAACTTCTGCCACTCTCAATCGATAATCGGAGAAAATCTCGTTTCGTCCCTTAACTTGGGCATGACGATGAGCCTCCATGTTCCGCCATCGTTCTATAGCAGCTTCATCTCGCCAGAATGACAGAGACAGCACCCGGCCAGGGTGCACGAGGCTTTCGAAACGCTCAACGGATATGAAGCCTTCTATTTGCTCTAACAGTGGGGCCAACCCGGCTGCTTCATCAAGATACTGGGCGGTTTTCCCCGAGCGCGGCTCCAACTCAAATATCACTGCCAACATATTAAGCCTCCTTTGCAAAGCCAGAACGACAAAGTGTTGAGGGTTTATTCAGAGCACCTTCAACTACTTCCACAAAGCTGCGTTCCTCCCGCAGGATGAAACGCTGGGATTCAGCGAGCGCAAAGTTCCTTTTCCCGGCCTCATCCGCCTTCAGGCGATGGCGATACTCCTCGTAGCTTGCAAGAGAATCGAACCCGATCAGGCCCCAGGCTATATCGTTCGTGCCTTCTGAGGGCAAGAAATAGCCGATCAGGTCACCGCCGCAACGCGGAATGATGTCGCCCCAGTTTTCGGCATAGATTTTAAAACGCTCTTTCTGGAAGGGATCTATCTGATAGCGAATGACACAAACTATGCGCATTGGAAGCCTCCTGCACCGTTGCTTTGAAGGCCTATTGTGCGACTTAGTTTAATGCGAATGCTTCGCTGTGGACCGAAGTTACCCCCCCCTTTATAGATGTATATTAAATGACTTTTAACTGTGTTACCTTGCGCCCCCTTCGGATACTTCTGCCGGCCTGCGTTGGCCCGCGGTTGAACGACAGAAACAATGTTGATTCTGCGGCAGGAATCATTTGATTCGAGAGCGGTGTTACAAGAGAGGTGTTATATGTTATCAGCGGAGACTATTACCACGGTTAAAGCAACCGTTCCCGCGCTACAGCAGCATGGCGAAAAAGTGACAACCCGGTTTTACGAAATCCTGTTTCAGAGGTACCCGGAAGTAACTGCGTACTTCAACCAGGCTAATCAGGTTCAGGGCACCCAGCCTCGCGCACTGGCCAACAGCGTTCTGGCTTACGCCTCACACATCGACCAGCTGGATGCCCTGGCCGATGCACTGCCAACGATCATACAGAAACACGTCGCCCTGGATATTCGTCCGGAACACTACCCGCTTGTAGGTGAATGCCTGCTGGAAGCCATCAGGGAAGTGCTGGGGAAGGCGGCTACCGAAGGCGTAGTCACTGCCTGGGCCGAGGCGTACCAGCATCTTGCAAACATGCTTATTGATGCTGAGGAGGAGGTTTATCAGGCCAAAGAAGCCCAGCCCGGCGGGTGGCGTGGCCCACGCAGATTCCGCGTGGTACGGAAGGAGCACGAAAGCGAGGTGGTCTGTTCCTTTTACTTCGAGCCGGTCGATGGCGCCCAGATCATGGATTTTCACCCGGGGCAGTACCTCACTGTGCTGATGGAGGCCGGCGGCCAGCCACTGCGGCGCACCTACTCGCTTTCCTGTGAACCCGGAGCCGGCCACTACCGCATAAGTGTTAAACGTGAACCTGGTGGCGTTGCCTCGAATTACCTTCACGACCATGTAGAAGTGGGGTGTGAACTGGACCTGCTACCACCATCCGGCGAGTTCACATTGCGAGACCACTCCCGGCCACTGGTGCTCCTGACGGCAGGCGTGGGTATCACACCCGCCATCAGCATGCTGGAGGCCACAGCCATCAGCGACCGCGAAATCCACTTCATTCATTGCGCCCTGAACAGCCGTGTTCACGCCTTTCGGCGCCATGTCGACGAAATGGCAGAGCAGCATGAGAATGTCCGGCAGCACTATATCTATAGTGAACCGCTGCCGGGTGACACTGCACATGGCGAAGGTTTGATCAACGCAGAGACCCTGTCCGGGCTGCTGCCGAACGATCACGACGTAGATCTCTATTTCCTGGGGCCAAAACCTTTCATGCAGTCGGTATGGAAGATTACTAAAGAGCTTCGTATTCCTGCGAACCAGGTCCATTACGAGTTCTTCGGGCCAGCGGAGGCGTTGGAGGCCGGGTGAGAATTGTATCGCTGGGCTGGTGCTTCTTTCCGTGGCGTATTGGTGTATGATGCCGCACCAATTTAGAGCACGCAGAATCCACTCCGAGTCCGGGCCCCGGCCAACACAATTGATCAGCTATGCCAGACAAAACAGAAAACCGGACGGGCGGGCGGTCCCTCCTCCTCAGGTTTGAGCAGCTTATAGGAATCGGGCCCCATGGCGGCCAATCGCTCGCCGCTGCCCCGCTGACGGAGCGGCTCAAGATTGGCATTGCGGCATCCATTGCCATACTCGCCGTTATCCTGATCAGCCAGCAGTTTTCATCCACACCCCACTGGCCGGTGCTGGTTGCCTCTATGGGTGCCTCGGCGATTCTACTGTTCGCGCTGTCTAACAGCCCGCTCGCCCAGCCCTGGTGTTTTGTCGGAGGTCATCTTGTGCCCGCCACCATCGGCGTGGTCTGCGCACAGTGGGTGCCGGATCTTGCGTTGGCGGCGGCTGCTACGGTCGGCGTCAGCCTGTTTGTGATGTACATATTCGAGTGCGTGCATCCTCCTGGCGGAGCGGCGGCTCTGGTGCCTGTTATCGCTGCCGGCGACCAGCCGTTGGGCTATGACTTCGTGCTCTACCCTGTCGGCCTGAACGTGCTGGCCATGCTGGGGATCGCCATTCTGCTCAACCGTTACTGGCTTCGGAAGCCGTACCCCGCGCGACCAGTAACGGAACACGACCCTGTGCACAAGCATAACGACCTGAGCCCGATGAAACGCCTGGGCATTCGCCCTGACGACCTGCACCAGGCACTGGGCGAGTACTCTTCCTTCCTGGATGTCAGTGAACAGGACCTGAACCAGCTCTACAGCATGGCGCAGAGCATTGCTTACAAACGCCGGATGGGGGAAGTGACCTGCGCAGACATCATGTCCACCGACCTGATCACCATCGAATACGGCACCGGGCTGGAAGAGGCCTGGGCCTTATTGCGTTACCACAAGGTCAAGATTCTTCCAGTGGTGGACAAGGCCCACCGGATTATCGGCGTGGTTTCACTGGTGGATTTCCTGCAGCGCGCCAATCTCAAGACGTACCGCACCTTTGCGGAAGACGTTCAGGCGTTTCTTCGTAAAACGTCGCCTTTTGCCCGCTCGGACAAGCCGGAGGTGGTTGGCCAGATTATGGCAACAGACGTATTCGCCGCGCGCGATACCGATCACATCGCTGCCCTGGTACCGCTGCTGTCTGACAGGGGGCTTCATCATATTCCTGTGATCAATCATGAGCGCCGACTTGTCGGCATGGTCACTCAGTCCGACCTGATTGCGGCCCTCTACAACCATGACATCAAAGCCCCTGCTCACACCACTGCCACCGAGGAAGCCCATCCCGCGTAAGCGGAGCGCCTGATTCAACGCTTGTCAGCAATCTTTGGCCATGCTTCACTTTGCGGATGACACGGCCAATCGAAAACTCCGAGGGCTTTATCCGGCGCTTCCGCGACGGCGCGCACCCAACAAACATCATCAAGGACACGATATGAGCAGCAAGCCGGTTCTCTTTGCCCTGGAAGGTAGCCAGGCCTTTGGCCATGCCGTGGCCTCAGAGCTCGGCATCAGCCTGGCCGCCCATGAGGATCGCAATTTCGATGACGGCGAACACAAGTCCCGGCCACTGGAGAGTGTAAGGGGCCGGGACGTTTACGTTCTCCACTCCCTGTTTGGCGAGGAAACCCTGAGCGTTAACGACAAGTTGCTGCGCCTGCTGTTTTTCGTCGCGACGGTAAAAGACGCAGGAGCGGAACGCGTCACTGCTCTGTTGCCGTATCTGGCCTATGCCCGCAAGGACCGCCGTGGCAAAAGCCAGGACCCAGTCACCACGCGCTACGTGGCGCAACTGTTCGAAGCCATGGGGGTGGACTGCGTGGTGGCACTGGAAGTTCACAACCGTGGTGCCTTCGACAACGCCTTCCGGTGCCGCACCATGCACCTGGATGCCCATAGCCTGTTCGTCAACTCTCTTATGGACCGTGCGGGCAGCGAACCGGTGGTTATCGTTTCCCCCGACGCCGGTGGCACCAAGCGTGTGGATCTGTTCCGGGACGCCTGGGCGGAAACCGCCGGCGAACAGCCACCCACCGCCTTCCTGGAAAAGCACCGCAGAGACGGCGAGGTAACCGGTGATGCCGTGGTCGGGGATATGACCGGCAAGGTTGCTATCATCGTCGACGACATGGTGGCCACCGGCACCACCCTGTTGCGCGCTGCCGAGGCCTGCAAGAACAAGGGCGCCACCCGGGTTTTCGGAGTGATCACCCATGCCCTGTTCGGGCCCGGTTCGGAGCAGCTTTACCGCGCGGGGGCGATGGATCAGCTGTTTATTACAGACAGCGTGACACCGCAACGAGCACCGGATGAACAAAGCCAGATCACTACCCTTCCTGTTGCAGGGCTGTTTGCCCAGGCCGTTCGGGAGCTGCATACGGACTGAAAGACCCACTCCAACGCGGTGTCGATTTAACATGTTCCAATCCGACTAGACAGGGAACAGAGCCAACAAACAGTCTCTGCCTATCGGAGGGTCAGGAAATGCGCGTCCCACGTCTCCACCGACCATAACTGAAGCATTCGCTGAGATGGGAAGCACCGGTTGAGGTGTCGGCAAGGGTCTATTGCGTACGACCACTAGAAAATATATTGCTGCGATGCCCTCTGAAACGCAAAAAATGAGAGGAGCGGGCATGAATAACAGATTTCGACGGATACTGGCGCGAACGGCATGGGGTCTGGGCGGATTGCTGGCATTGTTCGGCCTGACGCTTGCCCTGCCGGTGGAAACCTGGAGAACCGGCCAGCAGTTCTCTGAACCTCTACCGGTGCTCGCGCCCTCTGACCTGCCAGCCGCGCCCGACCGAATATGGGTGGATACAGATCCTGCCTGCGGGGAAGGTGCCCGGGTTGATCCGGATGACTGTCTTGCTATCTGGCACCTGATCCGCAAGACCGACGTGGCCATCACTGGTGTATCTACCGTCTTCGGAAATGCGCCGCTGGAAACCGCCGATACCACCGCTCGGGCCCTGGTATCCAGGCTGCAGCCGCAGCACGACCCGGTGCCGATATACCGGGGTGCAGGCGCATCCCTGACGAAAATGCCCAACGGGGAAACCGACGCGGAGCGAGCGCTGATTGGCGCACTGTACGCTGAAAAGCTGACCATTGTGGCCCTTGGCCCATTGACCAATATCGCGGCTGCACTGCAGGCGCGGCCGGATCTTCGGGACAGGGTTGAGCAGATCATCGCGGTGATGGGCCGCCGGCCGGGGCACATTTTCCATCCCGCCGAAGGCAGTGGCGAAGGCACCCTGCTCGGTCACGGGCCGGTTTTCCGGGATTTCAATGTGGCTCAGGATCCGGATGCAGTGCGTGTGATCCTCGAACAGGATATTCCACTGATTCTTCTCCCCTATGAGGCTGCCCGCAAGGTGGAAATTGATGAACAGGACCTGGCCAGTATCGCCTCCCAGGGAGAAGGTGGCCGCTGGGTGGCCGACCGCACACAGCCCTGGCTGCGGTACTGGCAGACTGATATTGGCCGGGAGGGTTTCTACCCTTTCGATCTGATGGCGGCGATGTTTGTTGCCGAGCCGGCCCGGTTTGCCTGCGCTGAAGTCAATGCCAGCCTGCGGCGTGACCCAACGCTGTTCTTCCCTTTCAGCCGCATGCCGTCACTGCTGATTGAGCCAACCGCTACCGATAAGCACGATGGTCCTGCCAATGTTTTGTACTGCCATGGATTGCAGGATCCCCCCACCCAAAAATTTTCCTCCCCGCTGTCGATTTCAAACAATCCTGAACGACTTACCAGTGAAATCACCAACAATCACTGGAGAGCGACGATATGAAATACATGCTGATGCGCAAGGCCGATGCCGACACCGAGAACGGAGTACTGCCCTCAGAAGATATCCTGGGTGCGATGGCGGACTACAATGAACGTATGACCCAGGCCGGCGTTTTCGTCGGTGGCGATGGCGTGCGGCCCACCAGCGAGGGTTGCCGTATCCAGTTCCGCAACGGCGAACCGACCGTTATCAGCGGGCCCTTCGACAATACCAACGAGCTGCTGGCCGGCTACAGCGTGCTCGAGGTGGATTCCCTGGAAGACGCCATAGACTGGGCGAAACAGTGGCCCAGGGAGGATGCGGGCGGCAATGTCACTCTTGAACTCCGCCGCTATTTCACCCTCGAGGATTTCGAACCCACCCCGGCGCTGGATAAACATCGTGCCCAGCAAAAACTGCCGCAAGAGATGAATGTGCATGTGGCTTTTGGAGGCAACTGCCGGGAAGCCATGGAATTCTATGCTGAGGTGACCGGAGGCAACCTGGAAGCGGTGATTACCTATGGGGAAACACCAGCGGCAGAAGATGTGCCGGCAGAGATGCATGACCGCGTGGTGCATTCTTCCCTGAATATTCGCGGCCGCCGGCTCATGGGGGCCGATATGGCGGGAGACTGCTACCAGCCGCCGCAGGGTGCCCAGATCCACCTTGAGTATGAAGATACCGAACAGGCGGAACGTGTTTTCCGTGCACTGTCCGAAGAGGGTTTGGTGATCATGCCTTTTGAACAGACTTTCTGGGCAAACCGGTTCGGAATGACCACGGACCGCTTTGGCATTCAGTGGATGATCAGCAACGAAATTGAGCAGTGCCAGTAAGTGACAACATCAGGGGGACATACCATGAGCCGGCGAGCAAAAAACACTATCTGCCTCTGGTATAACGGCGATGCCGAAGAGGCTGCGCATTTCTATGCCGAGACTTTTCCTGATTCATCGGTTGATGCAGTGCATCACGCACCCGGGGACTATCCAGCCGGCTCCAAAGGGGATGTCTTGACCGTGGAGTTCACCGTTATGGGCATCCCTTGCCTTGGGCTCAACGGCGGCTCTGCGTTTACTCACAGCGAGGCGTTTTCGTTCCAGGTTGCCACCTACGACCAGGACGAGACCGATCGCTATTGGAACGCGATCGTCAAGAACGGCGGCGAAGAAAGCGCGTGCGGCTGGTGTCGGGACAAGTGGGGCGTGTCCTGGCAGATTACGCCGGCAGCATTAATGGAAGCGATAGCTGATCCCGACCCGGCAGCCGCCGGGCGGGCATTCGAGACCATGATGACAATGGGAAAGATCGACATCGCAGCTATTGAGGCAGCACGTCGGGGTTAATACTGGCGCCCTGACTGTATCGGCAGTGCGTTTTCCGCATCGGTTGCTAAGCTGAGTAGGATTCAATAATAACAGTGGAGAACGCTATGTTAGATAGGGCATCGAAACCCCTGGTCAGCCTGGTGGACAAGTATCTTCCAGACCCCTACCTGTTCGTGATCATCCTCACCCTGCTGTCGTTCATTGCGGCCATGGTCTTTGAGGGCCATGGCCCGATGGCGGTGATTGAAATGTGGGGCGATGGTTTCTGGAACCTGCTGACCTTCTCCATGCAGATGCTGCTGGTACTGGTCACCGGCTTCATGCTGGCCAGCACACCGCTGGTTCGCGGCATTCTGAACCGGATTGCATCCCTCGCCAGTACCCCGGGGCAGGCGATCATTCTGGTGACCTTCGTGGCGCTGATCGCCAGCTGGATCAACTGGGGGTTTGGCCTGGTGGTCGGCGCATTGTTCGCCAAGGCTCTGGCGCGCCAGATTCGTGTTCACTATCCGCTCCTGATCGCCAGTGCTTATTCCGGCTTCATCGTGTGGCATGGCGGGCTGGCCGGCTCCATTCCTCTGGTTATCGCCACCGATGGTCACTTCACGGAAGATGTGATTGGCGTCATTGGTACCGGGGACACCATTTTCGCGTTCTTCAACCTGGCCATCGTGATCGCCCTGTTCATAATCGTGCCATTGGTGAACCGGCTGATGCTGCCCGAGGAAAGGGAAAGTGTCTATGCCGACCCGGAGGTCCTGGACGACGAGCCAGACACAGCCGTGGTCATCAACCGCCCGGCGGACCATGTCGAAAATAGCAGGACACTGGCATGGCTGATCGGGTTCAGCGGCATCGCCTTCATCTTCCAGTATTTCATTGATGGCGGCGGTCTGAACCTGAATATCGTGAACTTCATGTTCCTGTTCCTTGCGATCATCCTGCACCAGACACCGAAACGCCTGCTGGACAGCCTGAACCAGGCCGTGAAAGGAGGCTCGGGGATTGTTATCCAGTTCCCCTTCTACGCCGGCATAATGGGGGTTATGACAGCCTCCGGCCTGGCTGCCAGCATTTCCAGCGGTTTCGTTTCCATTGCGAGTGCGGAAAGCCTGCCCTTCTGGAGCTTTATCAGCGCGGGGCTGGTGAACATCTTTGTACCTTCCGGCGGCGGCCAGTGGGCGGTGCAGGCCCCGGTTATGCTGCCAGCAGCGCAGGAGCTGGGAGCCGATATTCCCAGAATCGCCATGGCTGTTGCCTGGGGTGACGCCTGGACCAACCTGCTGCAGCCCTTCTGGGCCCTGCCCGTGCTGGCGATTGCCGGCCTGAAAGCCAAGGACATCATGGGCTACTGCCTGATGCTGCTGATCATTACCGGCATTGTTATCAGCATTGGCCTGACGTGGCTTTAGATTGAACGCCTGATGTAACGCCGGTACTGCGGGCGCCAGAAATTGCGCTCGATGGTCCGGCGGAGGGTGTCGTCATCGGAGCGCAGGGCGACCACGCCGTCTTCCTGCGCCTGGCGCGCCACATCGAAGGCGATGTTGCGGCTGATTTCCTGAATACGGGCCAGGTCTGGCAACAGCCGCTCGCCGGTCTGCTGGACGATGGGTGCCTGTCTGGCCAGGGCATCAGACGCGGCCATCAGCATGGTGTCGGTCACCCCGGAGGCACCGGCGGCGATAACCCCGAGGCCAATGCCCGGGAAAATATAGGCGTTGTTGCACTGGGCGATGGGGTAGGTTTTGCCGTTGAGCTCCACCGGCTTGAACGGGCTGCCGGCGGCCACCAGAGCGTCACCGTTGGTCCAGGCCAGAATGTCAGCGGGCGTGGCCTCCACCCGGGAGGTGGGGTTCGATAGCGGCATTACCAGCGGCTGAGAACAGCCGGCATGCATTGTTTTGATCACTTCCTCGGTAAACAGTCCATGTTGGCCAGAGACGCCGATCAGCACCGTGGGCTTCGCCTGATTCACCACATCGAGCAATTCCCGGCCCGACCAGTCTTTTATCCGCGCAGGAGCCTGGGCAAGGGCCGTCTGGAAATCCTGCAAGCCTTTGATATCGCTGGTCAACAGGCCGTCACGGTCGACCATGTAAATGCGTTCCCGTGCTTCCCGCTCGGACAGGCCTTCGTTGGTCATGGCGACGATGATCTGTTCGGCGATGCCACAGCCGGCAGATCCTGCGCCGAGAAAAACGACGGTCTGTTCACTGACCTTCTCGTCCTTTGTTTTACAAGCGGCCAACAGCGTGGCCAGGCAAACCGAAGCCGTACCCTGAATGTCGTCGTTAAAGCAACAGGCAGTCTCCCGATATTGATTCAGCAGGCGCATCGCGTTGTTCTGGGCAAAGTCCTCAAACTGCACCAGAACCTTGGGCCAGCGGCGCTTCACAGCCTCCAGGAATTCGGCGACGAAGGCATCGTACTCTTTCTGGCCGATGCGCTTGTGGCGCCATCCCATGTACATCGGGTCATCCAGCAATGCCTGATTGTTGGTGCCCACATCCAGCATGATGGGCAGTGTGTTGGCGGGGCTGATACCACCACAGGCGGTGTACAGCGACAACTTTCCGATGGGAATCCCCATGCCGCCAATGCCCTGGTCACCCAGGCCCAGAATCCGCTCGCCGTCGGTGACGACGATAACTTTTACTTTTTCCTTGGTGGCGCTGCGCAGCAGGTAGTCCATGTGCTCTCTGTCCGGGTATGACACGAACAGACCACGATGGTTGCGGTAGATGTTGGAGAATTCCTCACACGCCTCGCCCACGGTCGGGGTATAGATGATCGGAAGCATTTCCTCCAGATGATCTTCCAGCAGGTAGTAGAACAGGGTTTCGTTATCGTCCTGAATCGCCCGCAATGTGATGTGCCGGTCGAGATCAGTCTGGCATAGCTGATACTGCCTGTAGGCGCGTTCCGACTGCTCTTCGATGGTCTCCACGTTCTGCGGCAGAAGGCCTATCAGGTTGAAGTCCAGGCGCTCTCTCTGGGTGAAGGCACTGCCCTTGTTCAACAGCGGCATCTCCAGCAGGCTGGGTCCGGCATAGGGTATGTACAGGGGGCGTTTTTCCATAGTGTCCATAATCACCTCGTAACTCGGGCGGTGAATGAAAGAACCAGGTCCAGGGTTGTGTCGTTCAGGGAAAACGTTCTTATAAGAATAGTCGCTAATGTCGATTTCAACCTGACCCGCAGACCGTGGGATTGACTATAGTAATAAGGGGACCCTGATAACGGGAGGTCAGCGACATGAAACGCATCGCGATCTGCTTTGACGGCACCTGGAACCGGCCGGAAGTAAACATCGGCGAAGACTTTCCCACCAACGTTCTGCAGTTCGCCCGAGCCATTCGCCCATCGGATAGCAACGGCGTTGAGCAGGTGGTTTTTTACGACTGGGGTATTGGCTCCTATCACGATGAGATCCTTGCCGGTGCTACCGGCCACGGCCTCGAAAAGAACGTGATGGACGGTTACCGCTTTCTGGTTCACAACTACGAACCCGGAGATCATATTTTCCTGTTCGGCTTCAGCCGGGGCGCCTACACCGCCCGCAGCCTATGCGGCATGATCAACAACTGCAGTGTTCTGCGAAAAGAAAATGCCTACCTGATCCAGAACGCGTTCAGGCTCTATAAAACCAAGAAGCACAAAGCCAACAGTGACCACGCCATGAAGTGGAAGCGCCAGTTCGCCGTGGAGGAACGCACACCCATCGAGTTCGTTGGCGTATGGGACACCGTCGGCGCGTTGGGTTTACCTTTTACCTTTTTCGGCCTGATCAAGGACCAGGATCTGTTCTACGACCGCGAAATCGGCAGCAATATCAGGACGGCACGGCACGCCCTCGCACTGGATGAGCACCGGGAAGACTTCGAGCCAACTCTCTGGGAACCCCGAGTCGGAACCGATATTGAGCAAGTATGGTTCGCCGGGGCCCATTCCGATGTCGGTGGCGGCTATGGACCGGACAAACAGGGCCGCACTCTGGCCGATATCCCCCTGCTGTGGATGGCGAACGAAGCCATAAAGCAGAAGCTCGTTTTTAACAACACTCTGCCATCTACCACCCCCAGCACCGCCGACCAACATGACGAGTACAAGGGAAAATACCGTCTACTGGGAAAACTTGTGCGGGAGATACCTCCACTGAACGAGATCAGAACCTGGGTGCATGCGAGCGTAAGAGCACGTTACAACAGCGGGTATCAGAGTGAGCCGATCGAGCGGTTTGCGGAGCGCAATGGGGAGTGGCCGCCAATCTGGCCTGAGTGACATTCGGATTAAGCGGATGGGCTTTCCGTAAATAACAGAGCCCCGGATCAGACCAGGGCTCGTATGCCTATTACGCAGCTTTTTTCCTTCTGGAAAGGCCAATACCGGCCAAACCCAAGCCAAACAGGGCTAGTGTAGCTGGCTCAGGAACGCTTACAGGCTGGGTGCTGAAGCTCACATCAAAGTAAGTTTCATTTGTAAATGACAAACCACTCCAGTTAAACGACAAAACGCCCTCTGCGAAGGCGAAGTTATTGTCGTCCCAGCCAACGAAGTTGGTCGATATATTGAAGTCCGTCAGGATTGAGTCAATGCCGGATACAACCAGGCCATTAAACGAGCGGCTGTTATAGGTTTCCGAAAGCTGATAATCGACAAGTACGGAATTGCCCGTAAAGCTGGCTACATAGAGTGGATTATCGGGAGTATACCCTGGAGCAAATGTCTCTCCACTGCCAATCGTGATGTCGGTCCCGAGAACCTCGCCAGGATTATGATGCCCCACACGAACAGTATCTCCAATTAGGCTTGCATTGGCGGTCAGGGAAATGGTTGAGGCCAGGAAAAATACCGATGTAATACGTTTGATCATCGTAATGCTCTCTCTGCTTTTTGAATTAATGCACAGAGGTATAAGCAAATATAGAACCAAAATTATAAGATACTGAATTATAACGATATTGCAAATTTCAAAAACTGAAAAAAGCAATATGTGTAAATTATGTGGACACTAATGAGTGGCGGATAGCGCTGATACGGGTCTCCGAACTTGATTCAGTTGGTTTTCGAGGGGCGCCCAGCAAACCTACAAATCCTGAAAAGCAGGATTTGTAGGTCTAGGTCAAGGAGCCAATTTCCGCTTCAATGCCTTGGTAACCGACAGCGGCAGGCTTGGCAGCGCGCGCAGCATCCACGGCAGTATCCTGCGTTTAACGCCGCTCAGTGACTCCGGAATCATCACTTCGATCAGGTGCGGCCCCGGCATGCTGAGGGCATACTCCATGGCTTTTGCCATGTCTTCGGCGGTGTCTACGCTCACTCCGTGCACGCCCATACCCTGGGCCATTTCGGCGAAGTTGAGCACCGGCCCCCGAAGGTCAAGCTGGGACTTGGCCTTGGTGCCCGCCTTCTCCGCTCCGACCCGGTCCAGTTCGATACTCAGCACGGAATAAGAGGCGTTGTTGAAGATGAGGGTAGTAACGTTGAGCTGCTCCCGTGCCATGGTCCACAGCGCCTGAATGGTGTACATGGCGGTGCCGTCGCCGATCAGCGCCAGTACTGGCCGGTCGGGACAGGCAACCGCAGCACCCACGGCGTTGGGGAGGCCCTGGCCGATGGCACCACCGGTGAGAGTGATGAGATCGTGCCTTGGCGCGCCTTCAGTCATGACTGAGAGCATAAGGCTGGAAGTGATGCCTTCGTCGACGATGATGGCGTTGTCGGGCATCAGGTGGCCGACCGCCTTGCAGACCTTTTCCGCAGTGAGCTTCCCTCTCGGTCGATCGGGTCTTTTGGCCGGCTGCAGCCTGGGGTCGGCCTGGCTGGCGCCGAGGGCTTCGTTGAGTTTGTTCAGGCTGCCGGTGATGTCCTGATCTGGCGTCACAAGCGTGTGGACTTCACAGGTGTCCGGTACCAGATAGCTCTGCTTGCCCGGATAGGCGAAGAAGGAAACCGGTGCCTTGGCGTCAACCAGGATGAGGTGTTCAATATCCGTTAGTTGTACGGTGGCCAGTTCCGCCAGATACGCCAGACGCTCAACCGGTGGCAGGCCTGCACCCCGTTCCATGCGGGTCGGGAAGGTTTCGGCCATTAATATAACCCCACTATGAGCAGCAAGCTTCGCCGCCGCCAGCAGGCTGGACTCCCGCAACGAATGCCCGCCCATCAGCAGGGCCGTTTTCTTACCGGAGCGGATGGCGGCGGCGATGGCTTCCACGGTGGCATCATCGGCAAGTGCCGGTGCGGGTGGCGCCAGAGGTGCACTGGGATCACCGCCCTCCCCCCAGGACACGTCGGCAGGCAGAATCAGAGTAGCGACCTGACCAGGTGCGGTGCGTGCCGCAGCGATGGCCTCGGCGGCGTCCTGGCACAGCGTTTCTGTGCTCCTGGCCGTGCGAACAAACCCCGGGGATACGTTGCGGGCCACGGTTTCGATATCCGACTGCAACTGGGCATCGTATTTCACGTGGTAGGTGGCATGATCGCCGACGATGTTCACTACCGGAACCTTGCCTTTACGGGCGTTGTGCAGGTTCGCCAGCCCGTTGCCCAGTCCGCAGCCCAGGTGTAGCAGCGTGGCAGCGGGCTTGTCGGCCATGCGGGCATAGCCATCCGCGGCGCCGGTGGCCACGCCTTCGAACAGCGCGAGCACGGCACGCATTCTGGGCTCGTCGTCCAGTGCTGCCACAAAGTGCATTTCACTGGTGCCGGGGTTGCTGAAGCAGACTTCCACACCGGCATCCACCAGGGTTTTCATCAGAGCTTGTGCGCCGTTTGTCATTGTTATTCTCCAGCCTTCGGGAGTTCAGGTTTATGGGGTCTGTCGAGTTGGTCGGTGCCTATATCGGCAATTCGGGTGACGCCCGTCAGGGTCATGGCCAGCCGCAACTCCTGCTGCCAGCTTGCCAGCAATCTTGTCAGCCCGGCTTCACCGCCGCCGGCCAGTGCATACGCCCAGGGGCGGCCGATCATCACGCCGCGGGCGCCCAGGGCCAGGGCGCGAAACACGTCCGTTCCGCTGCGAACACCGCCATCCACGAGAATTTCTGTCTGCGAGCCCACAGCGTCGACAATGGCCGGCAGCTTGCCTGCGCCAGAGGCAACGCCGTCCAGCTGTCGACCGCCGTGGTTGGATACCACGATGCCGTCCGCTCCGACCTGAACAGCCCGGTGGGCATCCTCCACGTCCAGGATGCCTTTCAGCAGTAACTTGCCCTGCCAGTGCTCACGTATCCATTCAATGTCTTCCCAGGTGACCGTGGGATCAAACTGGGTATCAATCCACTCTTTGAAGGCATCAAGATTGCCTGCATCCGGTAGTGCATCACTGAGGTTGCCAAAGCTGAGAGGGCCACCGCGCACGGCGACCTTCCATAACCAGCCCGGGCGTGACAGCAGTTGCTGGATCTTCAGTAGTTTGGAACGCGGGCCGGTGCTGGCCAGGCCGTTGCGGAAGTCCCGATGGCGCATGCCCGGCAGGGGCAAATCCACGGTAAACACCAGTGTGCGGCAACCGGCGCCCCAGGCTTTTTCCAGCAGGGCTTTGACCCGGGCGCGGTCGCGAATCATGTAGAGCTGGAACCAGGCGGCCTCTGTGGCGGCAGCCTGCACTTCCTCCACCGGGCAAATGCCAACGGTGGAGAGGGTAAAGGGAATGCGGGCAGCGTTGGCAGCACGCACCGCCTGTACCTCGCCGCGCTGCGCCATCATGCCAGCCAGCCCCAGGGGCGCCAGCACCACCGGCATGGCGCAGGCCTGCCCGGCCAGGGTGGCTTGCGTATCTACCCGATCGACATTGACCAGAACCCGTTGGCGCAGCGGTATGTTTGCCCAATCGGCTTCGTTGGCACGGAGGGTCTGCTCATTGGTCGCGCCGCCGTCCAGGTAATCGAACAGAAATCCGGGCAAGCGCGCCCGGGCCTTTTCACGGTAGTCTTCGGCGGTGGCCGGGTAACCATACTTGGGGTTCATGGGCATCAGCCTCCTGCAACAATGGATCGCACCGCTGCCCGTGCGGTCATGATGCAGCCGGGCAGGAAGGTGCCTTCAAGGGAACGTTTGCCGTTGGCGCCACCGCCACCAAAGCCGGCCGCTTCTCCCACGCAGTATAGGCCTTCCACGGGAACGCCCCTGGCATCGAGCACCCGGCTTTGCAGGTCGGTTTGCAGGCCACCCAGGCTTTTGCGGGTGATCAGTTGCATGCGAGTGGCAATGTAGGGCCCGGCACCGGGCTTCTGCAGCGGGGCTGGCTTGCAGGTACGCAGTCGGTCCGGTTTCCATTCCCGGGCGTGCTGGATCAGACGGATCTGCGGGTCATTGTGCAACTGAGTACCGGCAGTAAAGTTGGTATCGAAGGCATCGGCGGTGGCCTGGAGTGTGGCTGCGTCGATGTCATGGGAACAGGTCAGGGCGTTCATTTTCCCGGCCAGGTCTTTCAGGGTATCCGCCACCAGGAAGTCACGGCTTTCACGCTGCATCTGGCGAACAAGCGGGTGATTACCCAGCAATAGTTCTTTCACAAACAGGGGGAATTGTTTGTCCCTGATGCGGGCATTGTGCTCGGCACCGGAAATGGCAAACTCTTTGGCGGCGATACGCCAGTTGAGCAGGTGCCAGGTCCAGGGCTTTTCCTGCTCGGCCACACGCTGGCACAGCCAGTGAGTATCGAACCCGGTCACCAGAGGTTCCGGGCCGATGCGCTCGCCCCGGTGGTTCAGCCACAGGGCGGACTTGCAGGGAATGGTGGACAGCCCATGGCCGGGAAAATGCGGGTACGGATGCGGGAAACCGGCTGCGTAATTCCACATCTCCCCGGCGTGGGTTATCTGGCCACCCAGCCAATCAGCAACCCAGTGATGCAGATAGCCGTCCGCATAAGGATGTGCGCCGTTGAGCATGCTGGCAGGCCGGGGGCGATCGGTGGGCCAGTTGGCAAGACACTCGTCATGGCTGCCGTTGACGCCACCTGTGGCCAACACTACCGCTGATGCCGTCAGCCGGACTTCTTCGCGGTTTGCCTCATTGATTGCCAGGGCGCCGGTGAGTTTGCCGCCTTCGTGGTCCAGTGCAACGATCCGGTGCTGGTGCAGAACAGTAAGCTTGCCGGCGCTGTTTTCACGGTGGAGTGCCTCGAGCAGGCAACGAACCAGCTCCCGGGCGGTACCCCAGATCACGTGATAGCGGGGCACACGGTTACCGTCACCGAAGCGGCCACGCTCCACCCAGTTGACGGCAGGCAGGAACTTAATCCCTTCTTTGCTCAGCCAGTCGTAGACCTCAGTGCGGGAATGCTCAACGTAGTAGCGGGCCCACTGAAGAGGCCATTCGTCGTTGGGGGCCAGCTCACCAAAGCTTAGCCAGTCCTCCATGGCAATCTCCGGGGAATCCGCTATCTTCATGCGTTGTTGCAGGGGTGTACCTACCAGCATCATGCCGCCAAAGGCCCATAGAGCCAGGCCGCCCATGCGCTCAGCGGTATCCCGGTCCGCGAGGGTGACCGTCTTACCGGCTCGCAGGGCTTCAAGAGCAGCAACGATACCCGCCAACCCTCCGCCAACCACAAGAATGTCTGAAGCAACCACCTTGGCCATAACGCCCACCCGAGATTGATAAAGCGATGTTGTCAGGCTCCAAGATATACCGGTACCATGGCTTACAAATTGACTTCAGAGGCCAGTGAAATTGACTTTAGAGGCCACCGTTTCCCTTGGCTGGGTGAATACGGTTGTTGGGGCAGCGGAACGCCTGTCGGTGAGCGCGGACACCCTGCTGGCTACGGCTGGCATACCTGCAGCCGCGCAGGAACAAGAGCGCTGGCCCATCGATGACATTACGCGGCTGTGGCATGCAGCACAGCGCTGCACCGGCGACCCCGGCTTTGGCTTGAAAGTAGGCGCGGAATTCACCCCGATGAGCATCAGTGGCGTGGGCTTTGCCCTGCAGTCTGCCGCCACCCTGCGTGAGGCTGTGGTGATGGTTCAGCGGTTCCAGCGACTGATTTCCGATGGTGGCCGTTTCCAGGTGCTTGCCGGTGAATCTGCCACCTGGCTGGTTTATCACCCACGGCAGGGAAAGCTGGCCTTCAGCCCCCACCAGATCGAAGCGGTACTGGCCGCGGTGGTCGGCTTTGCCAGTTGGGTAACCGGGACCCGGATGCGGCCGTCGAAAGTACAGTTCAGCCAGCCCCGGCTGGGCCCGTTGCAGGGGTACCAGGCCGCCTTCCATTGCCCGGTCGAATTCGAGCAGGCGTTCAGCGGAGTACTGATGGATAACGCCGTTCTCGATCAGCCCCTGCCCCAGGCAGATCCGCAACTGGCACAGGTGCACACGCGCTACACCAAGGCCCGCCTGGCCGCACTTTCCATGAACAGTGCATCCGTTCCGGAAATACGTCGGTGGCTGGCTGCCCGGCTGGGCCCGGTTTTGCCGCGCCGTGCAGAAGCGGCGGAAGCCTTGGGCATCAGTGAGCGCACACTGGCACGGCGGCTCCGGCAACAGGGGCAGACCTTCGATGGCCTGGTGGACGACCTACGCAGGGAACGGGCATTACAGGCGGTGGCTGACACCAGCGCCTCCTTGCCGGAGATCGCGGAGTCACTGGGTTTCTCGGAAGTAAGTACCTTCTATCGGGCCTTCAGGCGCTGGACAGGCTTGCCCCCGGTGCGCTGGCGAAAAGCCAGCCAGTGATGATTGCGCTCGAATCAGGTTGCCGCCGGACATGCCCTCAGCTAGGCTTGAAGCATCACCTTGCGTATCAGTAATTCAGGTATCCTTTGACGTCCCCCAATATCACATCCATCCAGCAATACCTTTGGTGTAGTGCGCTTGCAGTGATAGCCGTCTGCATGATGATCATGCCTGCCACTGCCGGTGAGCGCCTGACACTGAGGCTTGGCGGCATTAATGAGTTCAACTACCTCTCGGACCTGCTGACCCAGGTACTTGAAGCGGAGGGCTATGAGGTTGAAATCATAAAGGTATCGAACGTGCCGATGACACGCATGGAACGGATGCTGGAAGATGGACAGATCACCGCCATGATGCTGGGTCAAACACCCCACCGCAGCGAGCACTTCCTGCCCGTGGAGGTGGCCATGACCGACAACCTGATGAACCAGCGCATTCTCTTCATTCCCAGGGATGAACAGCATCGCTACAACGATGTAGAAACCCTCGAGGATTTCCGTGCCTTGGGCCTTATGGCCGGCATGGGGATATCATGGCGTGATTACGGGATCTGGCTGGCGAATAATCTCCCTGTATACGGGGTGCCGGGGGACTGGCGACGCCTTTACGACATGTTGGCTTTTGGCAACCGGGGGATTGACTACCTCCCAAGAGGGGCCCAGGAAATGGCCAAGGAATGGCAAGAACATCCCAAACTGGATGTTGAGCAGAATCTGGTCCTGGTGTACGACACGGACCACGTGCTCTACATCTCCCCCGAGGAAGCCGATCTGCACCGCCTCCTGAGTAAACTGTTGCCGGAAGCCAGCCGTTCCGGGCTCATTGGCAACCTGGTGGAAGAACACTACCCGGAGGTGCTTGAACCGCCCGTCAATCTTACGGAGCGTCGGGTAATCTCCCTGACGGCACGCCCTGGCGGTTTCTGAAAATAATCTTTCAGTGACTGCAACTATATGATCGTCTCGCCCGTAGCCTCTTGTAGCCCATCTTAAAACAACCAAATGGATGGGGAAAATCGACTACAAGGAGAAGGCAATGAGCAAGCACGCAAAGATCACAGCATTTCTGACCGCCACCCTGGTTTCCACCGCTCTGACCTCCAGCGTTGCCCTCGCGGGCAACCATTCGACAGTTGGCGTGTGGGGCGACAACCAGGCTGTTGCTGATGGCACCGTCACTGCCAAAAAAGTGATGGCCGAAAAGAACGGCTGGCTGGTGATACACCGCACCGATGAAGCCATGAAACCCGGTCCCGTGGTGGGCCATGCCCCGCTCAAGAAAGGCAAGAACATGGATGTGGCTGCCATACTCACCGAGGACGTTGCCTCCGGTGATATGTTGATGCTCATGGTTCACAGCGAAGACGGCGGCATGAAAACCGGTATCTTCGAATACACCCTGGGAGCGAAAGAAGACGGCCCGATCCGTAAAGATGGCAAGCTGGTGATGGCGACGATTACGGCCGAATAACCACCCAAACAATTCATTTGACAAACCGCCCTATATCGTGATGTTATCACCTGTAACAATGTTACAGGTGATAACTTATGCCCCGAAATCCAACCCCACTGAAAGCCACCTATCACCATGGCGATTTGCCTCATCAAGCGCACCAACTAGCCCTGGAAACCCTGCGGGAACATGGCGACGCTGCCATCAGCCTGCGTGCTCTGGCAAAGCAGCTCGGAGTCAGCGCTCCGGCCTTATACCGGCACTTTATCGACCGGGAAAGCCTGCTGGCAGAACTGGCCATTAGCGGTTTTGAGTCCCTGCGGGAGCGCCTGCAGACGGTGGATCAGTCCAGCCCGCGGCTGGCATTGGTAGATATTGGCCTGGTGTACGTATCTTTTGCACAGGACGAACCCAACCTTTACCGGCTGATGTTTGGCGGTCGGGTGTTACCCCGAGGCGTTCATCCTCGCCTGGATGTGGCCGGCAAAATCGCGTTCCAGGTGCTGGAAGACACCATTGCCCGGGCCCAGCAGGTGGGTTACGTGAAGCCCATTCCCCTATCTCTGATGACCGCTGCCGCCTGGTCACTGGTACACGGGCTTGCGCAACTCACCATTGATGGCCACCTGCCCAGTGCCAAAGCTGAACCGCATCTTGCAGAAGGCGTTGTTACCCTTTTGCTGGAAGGCTCACTTGCAAATAACGAGCAACAACTCAAGGACACCTCACCATGAGCAGCCCCAAACCCAGCACCATCCGTGTCGGCCATCGTTACCGCGCCAATCGCCTGAACGGTCCCTACGACGCCATCGTGATCGGCTCCGGCATCGGCGGGCTGGCTACCGCCGCCTGCATGAGCAAACTGGGCAAAAAAGTGGTGGTATTCGAGCAGCATTACACCGCCGGCGGCTTCACCCACAGCTACGACCGTAATGGGTACGAATGGGATGTAGGCGTTCACTACATCGGTGATGTCGGTGCAGATCACACCCTGACCAAGCGCCTGTTTGACCACATCACCGACGGCCAGTTGAAGTGGGCGCCCATGGACAGCCATTTTGACCGCATCTTCATTGGCGACCGCCATGTGGACCTGGTCGCCGGGCCGGACAATTTCAAAGCAGAGCTGAAAAAAGCCTTCCCCGGTGAGGAGGCAGCCATCGACACCTATCTTGATTACCTGAAGCGAGTGGCAAAGGCCATGCCCGGTCTGGTGATTGGCAAGGTGTTGCCTGACCTCGCAGCCGGCCCCCTGCGCAAACTGGTTAACCGCTCTGCGCCTTCGTTCCTGAACCGGCCTACCCGTGAGGTACTGGAAGGCCTGACCGGTAACCAGGAGCTGATTGCCGTGCTTACTGGTCAATGGGGCGACAACGGCCTACCGCCGGCGGAATCCAGCTTTATCATTCACGCCCTGATTGCGCGCCACTATCTCTACGGCGGTTACTACCCCGTCGGCGGTGCGTCGGAAATGGCCAAGACCATCATTCCCGTTATCCAGCAGAGCGGCGGCGAGGTATTTACCTACGCCGATGTGCAGGAAATCCTGATCGAGAAAGGCAAAGCCGTGGGTGTGCACATGACCGACGGCACAGACGTTCGCGCCCCGCTAGTGATCAGCAACGCCGGCGTCTTCAACACTTTTGACAAGCTGCTGCCGGTACCCGCGCCACACCGGGACTATTACCAGCAAAAGCTGAAAACCGTGGAACGCTCCATGGCCAGCAACTGCCTCTACATCGGACTGCAGGATACTGCCGAAAACCTGGGACTGCCCAAAACCAACTACTGGATCTATCCGGGTGCCGATTACGAGAAGCAGGTCAGCGATTTTATGGCCACGCCGGATGAGACGGATATTCCATTGACGTACATTTCCTTCCCGTCCGCCAAAGACCCAAGCTTTGCCGCACGCTACCCCGGCCGCGCCACTATCGAGATCGTTGCCCCAGGACCCTACGACTGGTATGAAGACTGGGCAGATGAAACCTGGGGCAAGCGCGGAGCGGAGTATGAAGCGAAGAAGGAAGCCTATGCCCAGCGACTGCTGGCCAAACTGTATGAGAAGTTTCCGCAACTGGAAGGCAAGGTGGATTACTACGAGCTGTCCACGTCCCTGTCCACGGACTATTTCTGCCGTTACAGTAAGGGCGAGATCTACGGCCTGAACCACACCCCGGACCGCTTCGAACAGGACTGGCTGAAACCCAAAACCCGCATTCCCGGCCTGTACCTTACCGGCCAGGATGTGATGACCTGTGGAGTGGCGGGGGCGATGATAGGCGGCTTACTCGCCACCGTGGCAGTCAGTGGCTTCAAGGGACTGCCGTTGGCGAAGAAAATGTTGGTGGGCTAAGCCTCTACTCACAACATTCCAGCAGCTGCGTCGCATGCTCCCGCAACGCATCTTTCAGGGCATCCGGCTTGAGGATGGTAAACCGGAACGGGAGCTGCGCCAGCCACCAGGCGAACCACTCGAAGCTGTCGGTTTGGGTGGTCAGCAGCAGGCCGTCATCACGCTGCTCGAATCCATCCGCACAGGATGAGTGGAAATCGAACACAGCTGCGGCGGACTCACGATCCGTGTGCAGCAGTAGGGAGACCTCGTGGGTTCGGCCCCAGGACAAAAAACTCTCACTCAGAAAATCCGCTGCATCGAAATCCGCTGGCCGCTGAAAAGTGGCGGTTAGCAGCTGGACATTGCTGATGCGATCCAGCCGGAACGAACGCATGGCCTGACGGAGATGGCAGAAGCCGGTAACGTACCAGCGCCCCTGTCGGAACACCAATCCGTAGGGGTCGACGCTGCGGTCGATCCCGCCATGGTTTGGAGAGTGGTAGGTAAACCCCACCGAACGCATGGCTTCCGTGGCCACCGTCAGCGTTTGCAGGGCGTGGTCGTCCAGGCTGGGCTCCCCCCGGGGCAGAATCACCCGGGTGGTGTCACTGACACCGCGCACCCGCTTCTTCAGGTTGGCGGGCATTACCCGCTCCAGTTTTGCCTGCACACTGTCAATGGCCGGCGCAGCATCCGCCAGCCCGAGCTGACGGGCAGCCAGCAGCCCCAGGGACACCGCCAGGGTTTCCTCGTCGGTGAACATCATTGGCGGCAACTTGAAGCCCGCCACCAGCCGGTAACCGCCGTAGCGTCCCTGCTCTGTCATCACGGGAATGCCCAGTTCCTCAAGCACGGTGATGTAGCGCCGGATGGTACGCCGATCCACGCCCAGCCGCTCCGCCAGCTCAGCACCGCTGATCTGGCCGTGGGTTTGTAGCAGCTCCAGCACGGTTAACACGCGAGTCGTGGGACCAGACATTGCCATCCTCCTGATTGCCGTTTCCGGCAACCAACCATAAAAATGCAGTTTCGCATTTATTTAGGACAGATATTCACCTATTACCAGATTAATCTGGTCTCGCAGTCAACAAACCTCTGAAAAAACAGGCTCGAAAAGGAGATCAGCATGTCGGAACTCACGTTTTACACTCACCCCATGTCACGCGGCCGGGTTGTGCGCTGGATGCTGGAAGAAGTCGGCGCTCCCTACACGGTGGAGACAATGGAATTCGGCCCGGATATGAAAACCCCGGAATACCTGGCCATCAACCCGATGGGGAAGGTGCCGGCCATCAAACATGGCAACACGGTTGTGACCGAGGTGGCGGCGATCTGCGCCTACCTGGCGGACCAGTTTCCGGACAAGGGCCTGGCGCCATCACCCCAATTTCCGGAGCGCGGCCCCTACTACCGCTGGCTGTTCTTCATGGCGGGCCCCTTCGAGATGGCCACCAGCGCACTGGCCTATGGCTGGCAAATCGACAGCAGCAATGTACAGGCCGTCGGTTGTGGCAGGGTGGAAGACAGTATCAATACGCTGGAGAAGGTACTGGGCCAGAGGCCGTATATCTGCGGCGATCACTTCACTGCGGCGGATGTGTTGGTGAGCAGTTACCTCTGGTGGGAAACAATGCAGAAGAACATCCCGCAAAACGAGGTCTTCCGGGACTACATCCAGCGTACGGAAAGCAGGCCCGCTGCCCAACGTGCCAATAAGCTGGACGACGCCCTGGCGGAGCAGATGAACGTTGCCACGGCCTGACGGTCAGACAGCGACGGTCGTCGATACCGGACACAACCCACCAGGGACACCCAGTACCCAGTCGCGGATAGCCAGTATCGCCGGGTCCTGCCGGCGGCTTTCCGGGTAAACAAGGTAGAAGGGTTTCCCCGCAAGTTCCGGGCCGAAGGGCTGCACCAGCCGCCCATCGGCCAGTTCGTCTTCAATCAGCGGCCGACTCATCAGCGCCACCCCCTGCCCCCCCACTGCGGCGGAGATTGCGTGGGTCTCGTCTGAAAACACCAGCCCGGCGCTGACGTCCAGCCCCGTTACCCCCATCTGCTTCTGCCAGCCGGCCCAATCCACCGGCGTCACCGAAACCTGCTGGGGCCGAAAATGAATCAGCGGATGCTCTGGCAGATCCTCAACCCTTGTCAGCCCCAGATGGGGGCTGCAGGCCGGTATGAAGGTGTTATCAAACAGTTTCTCTGCAACCAGGCCCGGCCAATGGCCATCGCCGTAGCGAATGGCAAGATCCGCGGTAACACCATCCAGAGCCACCGCTTCATGCGAGGCGTGAATACGCAGATGAATATGCGGATGGGTGTCCCGCAACATGCATACCCACGATAACAGCCAGCGCACGGCCACGGCCGGCGTGGTCGACAGGGTGACCGCCTGCCTCGAGGGCACTGCCTTCAGGCGCTCGATGGTATTACCAATGTTGTCAAAAGCCGAACGCAGAACCTCCTGCAACTCCCGCCCCTGGGGCGTCAGCACCAGTTGGCGGGGCTTGCGAATGAACAGGGCCACTCCCAGCGCTTCCTCAAGGCCGCGAATCTGGTGACTGATGGCCGTGGCGGTCACCGACAGTTCCTGGGCAGCCTGCTTGGCACTCTCATGGCGGGCAGCAGCTTCGAAGGCTCGCAGGGCAGACAACGAAGGCAGGCGACGGGAATTCATGAATGAACTCACCTCATCTATAGAAGCAAAAAATCATCGTTTGTGAGCCTTAGAGTATGACTCTAGGCTTAATTCACTGTTAACAACAGATGAATTTTCTCACAATCAAATGGAGATTCACATGACTCACATTCTGCAACTCGACGCTTCGGCTCGCCCCGGCCGTGCCGGCACTCATGAACACGGTTCCCACAGCCGCAGCCTGACTCACCGGTTCGTCCGCCAATGGGTGTCCCGCCGCCCTGATGACACGGTGACCTACAGGGATGTTGGCGGTACGCCTCCGTCCTTCATCGATCAACCATGGATAGAGGCCGCCTTCACCCCACCAGAGCGTCACCGGCCCTGGATGGACGACACACTGGCAGAGAGCGACCAGCTGATTGACGAACTGGTGGCAGCGGACATTCTTGTTATTGGCGCACCACTGTATAACTTCGGCATGCCCGCGGCCCTCAAGGCCTGGGTGGACCAGGTGGTTCGCATGGGCAGGACCGTGGAGTACGACCCGTCAACGCCCGAAGCGCCTTTCACACCACTGCTTGCAGACCGCCCCCGCCACGCGGTTATTCTTTCCTCCCGCGGTGGCGCCGGATTCGAGCCCGGAGGCGAACTGGCGCACATGAATCATCTTGAACCTGGCCTGACCACCGTGCTCCAATTCATTGGTATAACCGACATCCACAGCATCGCCGTAGAGAATCAGGAGGAAGGCGGCGACGCACTGGCAGCTTCCGTGGCGGACGCACAGGAGCGGGTGGATGCACTGGTGACCCGACTTCAGGAGACCCGATACTCTGCTTCTGCTACGGCTCAAATGTGTCACAACGAAGGCTTCAGGCCCGGGCTCCATCGGCTCGATTCGTAACCCAGGCAGAGCTCCGCGCCCACAGGCAACGCTTCCACAAAGCCGCCATGGACGGCTCTGCCAAGTGCGACGCAGAAGGGCGCCAGCTGAACCATCACACCCCCAACCGATCCCGCAACCCGTAGTACCAGGCACCCAGCGCGGTCAGCGGCACCCTGAACGCCCGTCCGCCGGGAAACGGATAGTGCGGCAGGCTGGCGAAGGCGTCGAAGCGGTCAGCCTGCCCCTCGATCGCCAGCGCCAGGGCTTTGCCCGCCACATGGGTGAAGGTAACCCCGTGACCGGAACAGCCCTGTGAATAGAACACGTTGTCGTGCAGCCGGCCCATTTGCGGCAGGCGCGACAGGGTGAGCAAAAAGTTGCCGGTCCAGGCATAGTCAATCTTCACATTGGCCAGTTCCGGGAAGGTTTTCAGCATGTTGGGACGGATCAGCCGCTCTATGTTGGCGGGGTCGCGGGCACCGTATACCACGCCGCCGCCGTAGATCAGGCGTTTGTCGCCGGACAGGCGGAAGTAATCGAGCAGGTAGTTGCAGTCTTCCACGCAGTTGTCTTCTGGGAGCAACCGTTTTGCGACAGCTTCATCCAGCGGTTCGGTGGCAATGATTTGTGAACCGCAAGGCATGGACCTGGCGCCCAGCTCCGGGACCAGCCCGCCGAGGTAGGCGTTGCCCGCCAGCACCACGAACTGAGCTTTGACCTCGCCGTCACGGGTTTTCACCGTCGCAGGCTGGCCGGGAAGAATCTGTGTGACTTCCGAGTGCTCATGAATGACCCCGCCCCGGGATTCCAGGGCAGCCGCTTCGCCCAGAGCCAGATTCAACGGATGGATATGTCCTCCGGTGTGGTCGATGGCGCCGCCCACGTAGCGATCGGTGCTGACGCCGGCACGGATCGCTTCCCGGTCCAGCAGTTCCAGCTTTTCATAGCCGAACCGGCGCCACAGGGCCTGCTGGGCTGCCAGATGATTGAGCTGTCGCGGGTTCAGGGCAGCGAATATGCCGCCCTCTTTCAGGTCACACCGGATGCGATAATCCCGTATGCGCTGGCGGATGATCTGGCTGCCCTCAAAGGCCATGTCCGCCAGCAGGCGCAGGTGATCCGGCGTGGTCTGGCGCTCTATCGTATCCAGGTCACGGCTGAAGCTGTTGACGATCTGGCCGCCATTACGCCCGGACGCGCCCCACCCGACGGTGGCAGCCTCCAGCATTACTACCCGAAAACCAGACTCCGCCAGAAACAGCGCGGTGGATAAACCAGTATAACCGGCGCCCACCACGCACACATCAGCCTCGCACGAGCCCTGCAAGGCAGGGCGTCGCGGCGCCGGATTGGCCGAGGCTGCGTAATAGGAAGGAACCGGCGGGAACTCGATCATAATGTGACGCCATGCAGGGTAACGGACTGATCAGAAAGCAACGGGCACAGTGGCTGCCGCGGTCAGTCTATGCCAGCGCACCACATTCGGGAAGACACGTTCTTCTACCTATATGAGAGGCCGCGATTGCCCACAAAAGTACTGCTATGATTGCTCAATTCCCTTGCCTGAGAGCCCGCCATGAGTCACCCCGAACGCTCCACCACCCCCACTGATCAGGCCGGCTGGCAGGCTGCTGCAACCCAGCTCACCTTTGAAAGCCGTGCCTATGTGAACGGCCATTACCAATGGGCGCTTGGTGGCGAGACCTTTTCCTGCATCAGCCCCGTGGACGGGCGGGAGCTGACCCGGGTTGCCAGTTGCGATCAGGCCGATGCCGACCTTGCTGTGACCGCCGCCAGGAAGGTTTTCGAGAGCGGTACCTGGAGCCACTTGGCCCCCGCCAAACGCAAGGCTGTTCTTATTCGTTTCGCTGAACTGATCGAAGCCCGTGGCGATGAGCTGGCCCTGCTGGAAACCCTCGACATGGGCAAACCCATCGGCCACGCCCGCGCAGTGGATGTACCGGCAGCTGCACGAGCCATCCGATGGACCGCCGAGGCCATCGACAAGGTGTACGGCGAACTGGCCGCCACACCTCACGACCAGATCGGCATGATTTCCCGCGAGCCCATGGGCGTTGTCGCCGCCATCGTGCCCTGGAATTTTCCGATGATCATGGCGTCCTGGAAAATTGCTCCGGCCCTGGCCACAGGAAACTCGGTGATCCTCAAGCCGTCCGAGAAATCTCCCCTCACGGCTATTCGCTTGGCCGCCCTGGCGGAGGAAGCCGGCATTCCTGCCGGTGTATTCAACGTACTGCCCGGCTATGGCCATACGGTAGGCAAGGCGCTGGCCCTGCATATGGATGTAGATTGCCTGGTATTTACCGGCTCCACCCAGGTAGCCAAACAGCTGATGATCTACGCCGGCCAGTCCAACATGAAACGGGTATGGCTGGAAGCCGGCGGCAAGAGCCCCAATATCGTCTTCGCGGATGCGCCGGACCTCAAGAAAGCCGCTGCCGAGGCGGCCACTGCCATCGCCTTCAACCAGGGCGAAGTATGCACCGCCGGCAGCCGGCTGTTGGTGGAAGAAAGCATTCGTGCCGAGTTCATCGACCTGATCTGCGAAGCGCTGAAAACCTGGCGCCCCGGTCATCCCCTCGACCCGGCAACGACCTGCGGCGCCATCGTCGATCAGGCGCAGCTTGATCGCATCATCGAGTACATCAGTATCGGCCAGTCCGAGGGGGCAACCCTCGTGGAAGGCGGCAACCGCGTGATGGAAGACACCGGCGGCCTGTTTGTTCAGCCCACGGTGTTTGATGGGGTGACCAACAACATGCGCATCGCATCAGAAGAAATTTTCGGGCCGGTGTTGTCGGTGATTGGCTTCACCACGGCCGAGGAAGCTATCTCCATTGCCAACGATTCAATCTATGGTCTGGCGGCGGCGGTGTGGACCTCGAACATCAACACCGCCCACAAGGTGGCGAAGGCGCTGCGGGCCGGCAGCGTATGGATCAACCATTACGATGGCGGTGACATGACCGCGCCTTTCGGTGGCTTCAAGCAATCCGGCAACGGCCGTGACAAGTCCCTGCATGCGTTCGACAAGTACACCGAAATCAAGTCCACTTGGCTGGTGATCGAATAGGCGGGGCTATACCGTGTGGAGATACCACAGGTATTCCAGGTCCGAGATGGTCATCTCGAACTCGTTCAATTCATGTTCCTTGCAGGCCACGAACACATCCAGGAACTGGTTGCCCAGATAATCCGCCATCACTGCTGACTGGCCGAGCTCCCTCAGAGCATCCCTCAGGTTGTTCACCAGGGTTGCATCATGCTGTTCGTGGGCATTTCCCACCGTCACCGGCGGTGGCTCAATCCTGTTGGAAATACCGTAGTGAATGCCCGCCAACACCGCCGCCATCAGCAGATAGGGGTTGGCGTCTGCACCGGCGACCCGGTGTTCGATACGCAAAGCGTCCGGATCTCCGCCAGGCAGGCGTAGGGACGCAGTGCGGTTGTCCACGCCCCAGGTGGCCGCGCTGGGCACGTAGTATTCCGGGCTGAATCGTCGGTAGGAGTTGATGTTTGGGCAGAACAGCGCCATGGCGTCGTTCATGGTGGCCACAAGGCCGCCAATTGCCCAGCGCAGCATGTCGTTGGGTTCCTCCGCCTCGCCAGCGAACACATTGCGCCCTTCATCATCCACCAGGCTTACATGCAGGTGCATGCCGCTACCGGCCTGGTTGTGATAGGGCTTGGCCATGAAGGTGGTATCCATCTCATGGTCGTAGGCCATATTTTTTATCAGGCGCTTGAGCAGCGTGGCGTGATCGCAGGCTCGCACGGCATCATCCACATAGTGCAGGTTCACCTCGAACTGGCCGGGTGCGGATTCCGCCACCAGAGCATCCGCCGGCAATTCCTGCTCACGGGCGGCATCCAGCACATCCGCCAGGAATTCCGCATATTCATCCAGATCATCAATAGAATAGGCCTGGGTACCTGCCGGACGCTTACCGGAGATCGGCGACTTCGGCGGCTGTGGCCGACCGGCCAGATTCTCCTGGTCAATCAGGTAGAACTCCAGTTCATAGGCGGCAACCGGGGTCAGCCCCAGCTCCTCGAAACGCTTGACGATGTTCTGCAGCACCACGCGGGGGTCCGCGAAAAACGGCGTTTCCCGATCCAGTTCGTACATGGTCAAGAGCAATTGCGCCGTAGGCCGCTTCTGCCAGGGCTCCATGGTCAGAGTGGCATCTATGGGCAGGCACACCCTGTCCGCCTCGCCAATATCCAGGCCCAGGCCGGTCTCTTCCACGGTAGTGCCCTGAATATTCAGGGCAAAAATGGACGCAGGCATGGCAATGCCACGCTCGAACACCTTGCGCAGGGTTGATGGGTCCACGCGTTTGCCGCGGACAATACCGTTCATATCCGGGATCAGCAGGTCGATAAACTGCAGCTCGGGGTGCGCCTGAAGGAATGCGTCAGTACTCGCAAAACCAGAACCCATAAGGTAAGCCTTCCAGAACTCAAACAGGCCTGTGGCGAGGGGCCGGCACAGGGGGTTTCAAGGCTCCTTTATCCTGCTTTCCCGGGGATTTTGCAAGATAGGCATATACCGTAAAGCTACCGGCAACGCGAAACGTATTGACCTGTCAGGGTTCGCTGCCTAGTTTGATTAATCGATAAATGAGATCGGCACTTATTGGATTCCGATGAGGAGTGAGCATGAAACAACATTTCGAACTGATGGCAACCTACAATCAGTGGATGAACAATAAAGTCTACGAGGCCGCCAGCAAGCTCAGCCAGGCAGCTCTTGCTGAGGACAGGAATGCCTTCTTCGGTTCCATCCTCGGCACGTTAAACCACATCGTGGTTGCCGACACTATCTGGCTAAAGCGGTTCGCTACGCACCCTGCAAGCTCAAAGGCCCTGGGCCCGATTGCAGAGCTGCCAGCCCCGGCCAGCCTGGATCAGGTTCTTTTTGAGGACTTTGGCGGTTTGCATAAGCACCGCCAATGGATGGATGAACAGATCCTCCACTGGATTTCAGGGCTGGCAGATGCGGATCTGGGCTACATTCTGAGTTATCACAACATCAAGGGTGTGGCGTTCAATATGCGCCTTTCCAATCTGGTGCTCCACTTCTTCAATCACCAGACCCACCACCGGGGCCAGGCTTCTACGCTGCTCTCCCAAGCGGGTGTGGATGTTGGCGTAACGGATTTATTGGCCTTGATTCCGCAGGAGGAGTCAGGATGTTCGAATACACATTGATTCACTGGGTGACGTTCCTCTCTGGTGCGATTCCGGAAAGTGAATGCGTAGGCACCGGAGTACTGGGGACGGTATGCAATGGGCGGACGGTCGCCTCACCAACGGTAAAAAGCCGGAATAGGCACAACCCCCAATCCCCACTCATAAAAATTTCGTAGCGCACCCTGCATTCTCGTGATACATATCGCGTGAAAGACCCGCACAAGAACGCGTGCGTCCTGCACGCTTTGTATCCATCCCTTTTCAGTGAGGGACAACACCGATGTTGAAGTTGTGTAAGCCTGCGGCCCTTGCCGCCGCTATTGCTGTGTCATTGGGTGCGTCTTCTGCCTTTGCCGCGGAAGAAGTGCGTGTGTACAACTGGTCCGATTACATTGCCGAAGACACGCTGGAGAAGTTCACCGCGGAAACCGGCATCAAGGTGATCTACGACGTTTACGACAGCAACGAGATTCTTGAGGCGGCTCTGCTTTCCGGCCGTTCCGGTTACGATCTGGTAGTGCCTTCCAACCACTATGTAGCCAAGCAGATTTCCGCCCAGGCGTTTGTTCCGCTGGACCACACCAAACTGCCGAACATGGCAAACCTGAACCCGGATCTTATGGACGATCTGGAAAAGGTGGACCCGGGCAGCCAGTTCTCGCTGCCCTACCTCTGGGGCACCAACGGCTATGGCTATAACGAGGGCCGTATCCAGGAAATCCTGGGCGACAGCGCTCCGAGCGATTCTTGGGCCCTGGTGTTTGATCCGGAAGTGACCGGCAAGCTGGCGGCCGGCGGCTGTGGCATTGCCATGCTGGACTCGGGCGAGGAAATGGTGCGCGCGGCCATGGCCTACATCGGCCTGAATCCGAACAGCAACAACGCCGACGACATCAGGAAAGGCGGGGAGGTGATCAAAGCCATTCGCCCGAACATGACCTATTTCCATTCCTCCCGCTACATCGCCGATCTGGCCAACGGTGACCTGTGCGTGGCCGCCGGCTATTCCGGCGACATCCTGCAGGCCGCCGCCCGCGCCGAGGAAGCCGGCAACGGCAACGTGATCCGCTACACCATCCCCAAGGAGGGCGCGGTGCTGTGGTTCGATATGATGACCATTCCCGCTGGCGCTCCCAACGTGGAGAACGCCCACAAGCTGATGAACTTCCTGATGCGCCCGGAGATCATCGCGGACGTGACCAACTACGTCTGGTACGCCAACCCCAACAAGCCCGCCAACGAGTTTGTTGATGCCGAAATCCTCGGCGACACCAGCATCTACCCCACCGATGAGGTGATGAAGAAGCTGTACATCATGGAAGGTCGGCCCCAGGACACCCAGCGCCTGATGACCCGCACCTGGACCAACGTGAAGTCTGGTCGTTAAGGGGTGGAAAACGGCAACAGCGCCTCCGCGAAAGCGGAGGTGCTACTCAGCATTCAGGGCATCTCCAAGAGATTCGACGGCACGCTGGCCGTGAACAATGTGAGCCTGGACATCCACAAGGGTGAAATCTTCGCCCTGCTGGGTGGTTCCGGCTCTGGCAAATCGACGCTGCTGCGAATGCTGGCGGGCTTTGAGGCGCCCAACGCCGGGCGCGTGGTACTGGATGGCCAGGACATTACCGCCCTGCCCCCATACCTGCGACCCACCAACATGATGTTCCAGTCCTACGCGCTGTTCCCCCATATGACGGTGGAGCAGAACATTGCCATGGGGCTGAAGCAGGACAAGCTGCCCAAGAGCGACATCCGCGACCGGGTCGAGGCCATGCTGAAACTGGTCAAGATGGAGAGCTTTGCCAAACGCAAGCCCCAGCAACTCTCCGGCGGCCAACAGCAGCGTGTGGCCTTGGCCCGCTCCCTGGCCAAACGCCCAAAACTGCTGCTGCTCGACGAACCCATGGGCGCACTGGACAAGAAACTGCGCACCGAGATGCAGCTGGAACTGGTGGAAATCCTGGAACAGGTGGGCGCCACCTGCCTGATGGTCACCCACGACCAGGAAGAGGCCATGACCATGGCCAGCCGTATTGCCATCATGGCCCAGGGCCGCATTGCCCAGGTGGGATCCCCCATCGATATCTACGAAAGCCCAAACAGCCGCATGAGCGCCGAGTTTATCGGCTCCGTGAATATCTTCGAGGCCCGTATCCGTGAGGACGAGTCCGACAGTATTACACTGGAGAGCACCGCCCTGGACGCCCCGGTGTTCATTGACCGAGGCGTCAGCACCCCGGCGGAGAGCACCGCCACACTGGTTGCCCTGCGCCCGGAGAAAGTCTACATCTCGAGTGAAAAGCCGGCCGGAGACACCAACTGGAGCCGTGGCACGGTCGACAACATCGCCTATCTGGGGGACATCAGTTGCTACTATGTGAAGCTGGCCAGCGGTAAGCGGGTACAGGCCACCATGGCCAACGTGGAACGCCGTGGCGAACGGCCCACCTGGGGCGATACGGTGTTCGTGTCCTGGGAAGCCTCCAGCCCCATCCTGCTGTGGAACTGACGCCGTGGCCCGAGAACTGACGTCCATCCCTCTGAGGGAGCGGGTACGCGCCGTGCTGTTCCACCGTCGGGTGGTGTTCGGCATTCCCTTCCTGTGGTTGCTGCTGTTCTTCCTGCTGCCGTTCGCGCTGGTGCTGAAGATCAGCTTCTCCTCGGCGGTGATGGCCATTCCGCCCTACCAGCCGGTGTTTACCTTTGTGGACAACACCTTCTCGGTGGTGGTGAATTTCGGCAATTACCTGTTCCTGCTGTCCGACAGCCTGTACATCGCCGCGTACTGGGGCTCGGTCAAGATCGCGTTTGTTTCCACCCTGGTGTGTCTGCTGATCGGCTATCCCATGGCCTATGCCATGGCGCGCGCCTCGGCCAGGATGCAATTGGTGTTGCTGCTGATGGTGATGCTGCCGTCGTGGACCTCGTTCCTGATCCGCGTATACGCCTGGATGGGCATCCTCGGCAACCAGGGCCTGCTGAACAACCTGCTGATGTGGCTGGGTGTGATCAGTGAGCCCCTGAAAATGCTGAACACCAACTTCGCGGTGGTGCTGGGTATCGCCTATGCCTACCTGCCGTTCATGGTGCTGCCCATCTACACCAACCTGGTAAAGCTGGACGTACGCCTTCTCGAAGCAGCATCCGACCTGGGCTGCCGCAGCCTGACCACCTTCTGGGCCATCACGCTGCCGCTGTCGAAGGCAGGCATTATCGCCGGTTCCATGCTGGTGTTCATTCCCGCCGTGGGTGAGTTCGTGATTCCGGAGCTGCTGGGCGGGCCGGATACCCTGATGATAGGCAAGGTGCTGTGGGAAGAGTTCTTCAACAACCGCGACTGGCCGGTGGCATCCTCCCTTGCCATCGTCATGCTGGCGCTGCTGCTGATCCCCATCGTGCTGTTCCACCGGCTCCAGACCCGGGAGATGGAAAAGAATGGTTAAGTCGCCGCCGTTCAGTTTCTCGAAGGTGATGCTGGTTATGGGCCTGCTGTTCCTGTACCTGCCGATGCTGGTGCTGATCGTCTATTCGTTCAATGCCTCACGACTGGTGTCGGTATGGGCGGGATTTTCCACCCACTGGTACGGAGAGCTGTTCCGGGACCAACAAATCCTGTCTGCCGTGTGGATGAGCCTGAAGATCGCCTTCTACTCCGCCAGCATGGCGGTATGCCTGGGCACCCTGTGCGCCTTCGTGATGACCCGGTTCAAGCGCATGCGCGGGCGCACCCTGCTGTCCAGCATGGTCAGTGCGCCGCTGGTAATGCCGGAAGTGATCACCGGTCTGTCGCTGTTGCTGCTGTTCGTGCAGATGGCGCAAACCATCGGCTGGCCGGCAGACCGGGGCATGGCCACCATCTGGATTGCCCACACCACCTTCTGCAGTGCCTATGTAGCGGTGGTGGTCAGTGCCCGCCTGCGAGAGGTCGACCGCTCCATGGAGGAAGCGGCTATGGATCTGGGTTGCACACCGCTGAAGACCTTCGTCGTGATCACTCTGCCGGTCATCATGCCGGCACTGATATCTGGCTGGCTGCTGGCCTTCACGTTATCGCTCGACGACCTGGTTATCGCCAGCTTCGTCTCCGGCCCAGGGGCCACCACCCTGCCCATGGTGGTGTTTTCGTCGGTGCGCATGGGCGTGTCCCCCAAAATCAATGCGCTGGCTGCGCTGATCATTCTGGCGGTGTCGCTGATTGCATTTGTTGCATGGTATCTGATGTGGCGGGCCGAGAGACGGCGCTGCGCCAGACAATAAACACACGTCCGGTCATTGGTCACTTCGTTTCTTGCTCCGGTGCAACTACACTGCCAGTGGCGGCACGCCGATCTTTCCTGATCAGGGCGGGATACCACAAAAGGAGCTGACCATTGGATATCGCTCAGGCCTCGATGCAGTTTGATATGGCGCTTGCGGACTTCGCCCGCGCCCGGAGCATGTCGCCCAACGCCTCCAGCCTAAGCCTGCTGGAGCGGGCACGGTTACTGATGACGATGCCGGGCGGCTTTGATGTGCTGTACCGTCGGGTTCGGGCACTGGAGTCGGCGGGCATTTTCGGCACCAGCGACTGGTCCACACCCGGTATCCTGCAGCCTGCGCTGGCAAAATACTCCCTGCGTGAGGCGGGTGCCGTAACCACAGTGGTAGAGGCCATCAGCGAAATCCGCCTGTTGGCGGTTGTTCGTGGCGACTATTTTCATCGTGGCATTTCCTCCGAACAGGCCCGGCACTTCCTCACCCAGGTCATGGCCCTGAACCTCGACTTGCTGTCGGGAACGCTCACCGAGGCCGACAGGGAACGCCCGAAGCAGCTCGGCATCGTCGTACAGGGCCTTTACCAGTACCTGATTTCGCATCTTGGTTACGAAAGCCTGCTCGACAGCCTGGTGGCTGAGGTATGGCGACTCCTGGAGCAGGGGCCGGTACAGGTGGACAGCATCTGCGACATGATCGGCCAGATTGCCAAATGCCTGTATGACCCTGAGCTGAAAACCACTGGCACCGCCGATGCCACCCGGCTGGTCCGCGCCCTTTTTGCGCCCACGCCCGGCAGTAAGGAAGACCCTGGCCTGGATGTCTATCAGCTGCGCCTTACCAAAATGGACGATGTGGAGCTGTCAGCCGAAGCCACGGAATTTGCCCGCAACATGCATGACACCGGGCTTGCTTCACCCTACCACGCGGTATTTCTGAGGTTCCTGCGTACCAGCGACGAAGAGGAGCTGATCCCCACTGCCATGGGGCTGACCATGACAGGGCTCGATGATTTTTATTGCTACAACCAGCTCGTGGACGCACTGATTGATGAAGCCATCTTTCCCGAGACCTGTCAGGCTGTCTATGGCCTCACCATGATGCTTGAGCGTGGGTCATTGTTTTCCCCGCCGGTGGCCCAGGCGCTCTGGCGGCAGATCAAACTCAAACTTTCGCCCGAAACCAGCCAGGCTCTGATCGAAGCCTTCGGCGATGCCGTGCCGCCAAGGGTGTTCCTTTTAGCGGGTGTGCTCAACCTGCTGGGACAACCCCTGGGCGTGGGCCAGGGCAACAACCCCAGTTGTCAGTCTGCCATCGGATTGTCCATGTGGGCGGCCAATGAGGCGGACTATCTGCTCCAGGTGCTTGCCTGGGCAGCCAGGGATAATGAGGTACTGGGCCGCTTTGAAGGTTGGGAAGTGTCGTCCAGGAACCTGGAGCCAGGGCTGGTCAAGGACACTCCGGTGGATGTGGACCCCGTGTCGCTGATCCTGATTCCCCACCTGGATCGCCTTTACGGCGAAATGTGGCGCCGCTGTGAAGACAGAGACGACGACGCCCACCGCTGGATCAACCCGGAATTCTATGGCTGGTGGGTCAGTCATGGTTTCAAGGTGGTAGCCGACATCCACACCGGAGAAGTAAAAGACTACGAGGGTTTTATCCGACACTTCTATGCCAGTTATCACCCCTACTACAACGGCAATCTGCCGGTCATTCACCACCAGCCCGCCGGCATTGCCGTCACCGACAGTGCCGCCCGCTTCGTCGGCCGCCACGCCATTACCATCCAGCGTGTCGCCCTGAGCCCCACGAACGAGATGCGGGTGTACTTCTTCAACCCCAATAATGACAGCGGCCAGGATTGGGGCCAGGGCATCACCTGCTCAACAAGAGGCCACGGAGAGATCCGTGGCGAAGCTTCCCTGCCCGTTGCGGAATTTACTTCTCGCCTTTATGCCTTCCACTACGACACCCTGGAACTGGGGGATCTCACTGCCATACCTGAGGAAGATGTAGCCAGGGTTATGGAGCTGGGGTATGGCAGTTGGGCAGCCGGTGACTAACTCATATTCTTCCGCATGAAGTTCTGGATCTCCCCCACAATACCCGAGCGGAAGGCCATTACCGTCAGCACGAAGATGGCGCCGAGGATGGGGTCTACCCAGTCACCCAGCGGCCCCTGTGAAAGCTGGTACTCCAGGTTCACCACGAAGGTGGCCCCTACCACGGGACCCAGCAGCGTACCGGTACCGCCCAGCAGGGTCATCAGAATGACCTCGCCGGACATGTGCCAGTGGGCGTCGTTCAGGGAAGCGAGCTGGAACACCACGGTTTTCAGGGAGCCTGCCAGGCCCGCCAGGCCTGCCGAGATCACGAACGCAATCATCTTGTAGCGGTCGACATTGTAGCCCAGGGACACGGCACGCGGTTCGTTCTGTTTGATCGCTTTCAGAACCTGCCCGTAGGGGGAGTTGACGATGCGCTGTACCAGCAGATACCCGCCGATAAACACGGCCAGCACGAAATAGTACATGGCCACGTTGTTTTCCAGGTCGATGATGCCGAACAGGTGCCCCCGTGGCACCCCATGCAGGCCATCTTCACCGCCAGTGAACGGCGCCTGGACAAACACGAAATACACAAGCTGGGCCAGGGCCAGTGTGATCATCGCAAAGTAGATGCCCTGGCGCCGGATTGCCACTATGGCAAACAACACGCCCAACACCGTAGCGGCTGCAGTACCAGCGATGATGCCCATTTCCGTCGTCAGCCCCGAGTAACTCGATAACAGGTAGCCGGTGGTATAACCGCCTGCCGCCAGAAACGCAGCATGACCGAAGGACAACAGCCCGGTAAAACCCAGCAGCAGGTTGAAGGCTACCGCAAACAACGCAAAACACAGGATTTTCATCAGGAAGGTGGCGTAGATCACGGCCGGGGCCAGGATCAGCAGAGCCAGGATGACCAGGTTCAGGATCATCTTCCTGCGCTGGTCCGCTTTCAGGTCATTCATCATTGTCGCCTGGAGTTCGCTCTGGTTTTCAGAATTGCTCATGATTACGCCTCCTTACCAAACAGGCCCGAAGGGCGAATCAGCAGTACAACCACCATGACCAGGAAGATGACCGCAGACGAAAACTCGGGGTAAAAGACCTTGGTAAAGCCTTCGATAATGCCCATCAGAAGACCGGTAATGATGGCTCCCGCAATGGAACCCATGCCACCAATAACCACAACGGCGAACACCACAATGAGGATATTGGACCCCATTACGGGATTAACAGAGTAGACAGGCGCTGCGAGCACCCCGGCGAACGCCGCCAGCATAACCCCGAAACCATAAGTGAGGCTTACCAGCAGCGGTACGTTGATACCGAACCCCTGCATAAGCTGGGAGTCTTCAGTACCTGCCCGCAGGTACGCACCCAGCTTGGTTTTCTCGATCATGAACCAGGTGCCGAAGCAAACCAGCAGCGCCACAAAGATGATCCAGGCCCGGTAGTAGGGAAGATACATGAAGTCCAGCCGGAACCCGCCCTGGAAGACCTCCGGCATGGAATAGCGCATGCCGGAGACACCATAGATGTTGGTAAGAATGCCCTGGATCATGAGCGCCACACCAAAGGTCAGCAGCAGGCTGTAGATATGATCCTGGCCGGCAATACGCCGCAACAGGAAGTATTCGATCAGCATGCCGAAACATCCAACCACCACAGGTGCGAGGAACAGCGCCACCCAGTAGTTGATGCCCATAACGTCGAACATGATAACCGTGACCATGGCGCCCAGCATGTACATGGCACCATGGGCGAAATTGATGATTTTGAGCAGGCCGAAAATAACCGCCAGCCCAAGGCTCAGTAAGGCATAGAACGAGCCATTGATAATCCCGAGCAGTAACTGGCCAAACAGCACGGCCGTGGGGACTCCCAGAATCTCGGTCATGTTACAAACTCCAAAAGCAGCGCATGTTCGACTTGCAAAGGCGAATTGCGTGTCTGCAGGTCAGCAGCCGCCCCGCCAGAACTACTGGATAGCGCGGGGCGGCTCGTCGGTCAGTACATCAGTTGCCTGAAACGAGCGAGCACTTGCTCTCGGAAAGCGGGCGATAGGCCTCGTCTCCCGGGATGGTGCGGAGAATCTCGTACAGATCCCACTCGCTCTCGGACTCTGCCGGTGTCTTCACTTCTGCCAGATACATGTCATGCACCATGCGGCCGTCCTCGCGGATAGTGCCGTTCTTGGCAAACATGTCGTTGATGGGCGTGGCCATCATCTGCTTGCGAACATCGCTGGCTTTATCCGAACCGGTTTCCTTGACGGCGTTCAGGTACTGCATGGCACTGGAGTAGATGCCTGCGTGAACCATGGTCGGACGTACGCCGGTCTCTTCCATGAAGCGGTCAGACCATTCGCGGGTCTCATCGTTCAGATCCCAGTACCAGCCGGTGGTGAGCTGGATGCCCTGGGCCGTTTCGGCGCCGAGTGCGTGAACGTCTGTCAGGAACAGCAACAGCGCTGCCAGTGTCTGGCCGCTCTGGGTCAGGCCGAACTCACCGGCAGTGGTGATGGCGTTGGTGGTATCGGCGCCGGCATTGGCCAGGGCAACCACGTCGGCCCCTGAGGACTGCGCCTGCAGAATGTAGGATGAGAAATCCGAGGTCGGGAAGGGATGACGGGCGGTGTCGATGACTTCACCGCCGTTCTCCTCCACAACCCGGGTGACGTCTCCCTCAAGGGCATGACCGAACGCGTAGTCTGCGGTCAGGATATACCAGCTCTTGCCGCCTTCCTGAACAACAGCCTTGGCGGTACCGTTCGCCAGCGGATAAGTGTCATACACGTAGTGGATGTGGTTTGGGGTACAGTGTTCGTTGGTGATGCTTGAGGCCGCCGAACCGGAGACAATCCCCAGGGTATCGCTGCCGTCCAGAAGCTTGGTGACCGCAATGGTGACAGATGAAGCAACCAGGCCTGCGACCAGGTCGACCTTGTCATCTTCCAGCCAGCGGCGAACCGTGCTGGATGACTGGTCCGGGTTGTTGCGGTCGTCGGCGGTCAATACCTCAATCTTCGCGCCATTGACCTTGCCACCGAAGTCTTCGATAGCCATTCGCAGGGCAGCCTCGCCGTTCGGGCCGGCCAGGTCACGGTAGGTACCGGACATATCGGCCAGGTAACCGATCTTTACTGTGTTGTCGGATATTGCAGCCTGGGCACCGCCCACAAGCATGGCTGATGCAATCGCTGATGTCAGAAGCTTTTTGGTAATTGTCATTGTTGTTTCTCCGCTACTGTTCGTTGCGTTGGTTTTCGGAAATCGTTCTTGTTGCTTTTGTTGCATTCTCTACTGCGCTCTCTTGCACTTTCGAACCCGGGAATCAGACCCCCAGGTATCTGTCCAGCGTCGACTGCTTGCTTTCAAGTTCGTCGGCACTGATCTCCTCCACAATCTGGCCGTGTTCCATCAGGTAATGACGGTCCGCCAGGGGTGCGGCGAAATGGAAATTCTGTTCAACCAGGACGATGGTCAGTCCCTTCTTCTTGAGCTTGACCAAAACCTCGCCCAGCTTCTCAACAATCACCGGGGCCAGACCCTCGGTAATTTCGTCCAGCAGCAGCATATTGGCGCCGGTCCGCAGAATCCGGGCCATGGCCAGCATCTGCTGCTCCCCGCCAGAGAGCTTTGAACCCTGGCTGGTGCGGCGCTCATAAAGGTTCGGGAACATGGAGAAAATTTCCTCCAGCCCCAGGCCGCCGCTTCTGACGATGGGTGGAAGAGTCAGGTTTTCCATGACATTAAGCCCGGAAAAAATGCCCCGGTGTTCGGGGCAATACCCGACTCCCAACCTTGCTATGTGGTGAGGCGCACAGGACATGGTCTCCTCACCGTTGATCATGATCGAACCGGTTCGCCGGCCTACCATATTCATAATGGCTTTCAGGGTAGTGCTGCGGCCGGCCCCGTTGCGGCCCAGAAGGGTGACCAGCTCTCCTCGCTTAACCTCCATATCAATGCCGTGGAGGATGTGGGATTCACCGTAAAACGCGTGAAGGCCAGAGATGCGCAGCTGTTCGTATTCTTTATGGGGAGCCGGGCTCATTCCGCTGTCTCCTGCTTCGTGGCCGCACTGCCGCCCATGTAAACCTCACGTACCCGGGGATCTTCAGAGACTTCCTGGTAATCGCCCTCGGTCAGCACCGAGCCCTGGGCCAGAACAGTCACCCGGTCGCAGAGTTTGCTGACAACACCCAAGTTGTGCTCAACCATCAGAACCGTTCGGCCCTGGGCGGCTTTACGGACCAGCTCGACAACCTGCTCCACGTCTTCGCTGCCCATACCCTGGGTGGGCTCGTCCAGCAGCATCAACTCCGGCTCCATGGCCAGAGTGGTAGCCAGTTCCAGAGCACGTTTGCGGCCATAGGCCAGCTCAACGGTGGTCGTGTTGGCAAATTCGGTGAGGCCCACACTGTCCAGCAGTTCCATACAGCGGTCATTCAGTTTGTTCAGCGACTCGCCGGATTTCCAGAAACGGAAGGAGTTACCTTCAAAGCTCTGCAGCGCCACGCGGATGTTCTCCAGCGCAGTCATGTGTGGAAACACGGCGGAAATCTGGAAGGAACGGACCACACCCTCGCGGGCAATGGCAGCGGACTTCATGGAGGTAATGTCCTTACCCTTGAACAGGATCTTTCCGCGGGTAGGAATCAGGAACTTGGTAAGAAGATTGAAGACGGTGGTCTTGCCTGCGCCATTGGGGCCGATAAGCGCATGAATGTGGCCACGCTGCACCTTCAGGTTGACGTCATCGACCGCAACAAAGCCCTTGAACTCTTTGACGAGGTTTCGGGTCTCCAGAACGAACGGGTCACTCATGAGCCATTCTACCTTTTGTTATTGTTGTGCATTTATACTAACCACAGAGCAGATTGACGTCTACGTAAACGTCAACTGTAATTCGCACTTTTTTGATCAATCTCTGCTCGCAGAAAGTCGCAAATCAGCGACAGCACCCTCTCTGGCTGCTGCAGATGCGGCGAGTGGCCGGTTTCGGGCATGAACACCGGCGTTGCCTGGCTTCCGATACCCTCCACGATACGGGTTACCTGGTCTGGAACTCCGTATTCATCCTCTTCCCCCTGAATGATCATAGCGGGGCACTGGATGGCGTCCAGCCAGGGCGCAAAATTCATCGACCGCTGGAACCCCTCATCCAGCCATACCTCCTGCCAGGCATTGAATAATGCATCCGTGCGCTCGCCATGGTGACGAAGCAGTTTTTCGCGGATGCCCTCTTCTGTATAGCGCCGCCCCATATCGCGGATACCGGCCAGGGTAAGATGGTCTGCCCAGGTGTGAGCCGCCATGGTAATCAGACCTTTCACCCTGTCACCCAATACCGCAGCTGCAATCAGGGCGATCGACCCGCCGTCGCTGTGCCCCACCAGGATTACCTCGTCGATCTCCAGCGCATCCAGCAGCCGGGGCAGCCACACCCTGCCTTCCTGCTCCAGGTAGTCATAGGGGCGTGGCAATGGTTCGTCACTGGAAGCACCGTAGCCCTGACGTTCATAGACCAGGGCATCCAGGCCTGTGGCCTCTGCCAGCCGGCGGGGGAACTGCTTCCACAGGGCAATATTACCCAGGGATTCATGGAGGAATACCAACACCGGTCCGGCACTTTTTTCGTGACGAAGGCGCCGCGCCTGAACCCTGACTCCATCCTCCAGCGGGACGGCAATGTCACTGACATTCATGGCATCACCGCTTCGCCGGGATGGCATAGGTGATGGTGGCATGGGCGACCGGATCTTCCAGGCCATCGGAGTGGATATAAACCTCGCCCACACCACTGGCTCTGCCGATTCTCAGCATCCTGGCGTGAGCTCTGATCGGGCTGTGGGCCACTGGTTTGCGCAGGAAATTGATGTTCAGGTTGCTGGTAACCGCCAGCGGCACCAGGCCGATTTTCCCCAGCAGCGCGGCATAGAGGGCCACGTCTGCCAGGCCCATCATGGCGGGGCCTGCAACGGTACCACCCGGGCGCAGGTGCTCGTCGTCCACCTCCAGCTTCATTTCCGCCCAGCCATCACCCAGCTTCTCCAGGGTGCCGTAGCGGGCACCCTGGGGAAACTGCTCGGCAAGGAAAGCCTGCAGTTCCTCGAAGGTAACAATCATCCCTGCTTCTCTTCCTTCGCCTGGTTGCGCAGAACGAATCGCTGGATCTTGCCACTGGGCGTCTTCGGCAGCTCGTCCACGAACTCGATTTCCCGCGGGTAGGCGTGGGCAGACAGGCGGTGGCGCACCAGTTCCTGCAGCTCGTCCTTCAGGTCGTCTTCGTTATCCGGCTCCTGATCGGCCTTGATCACTACGTAGGCCTTGATGATAGAGCCCCGCTTTTCATCAGGCTTGGCCACCACACCGGATTCCGCAACGGCCTTGTGCTCCAGCAGGGTGCTTTCCACGTCAGCGGGGCCAACACGGTAGCCGGCCGTGGTAATGATGTCGTCGTCGCGACCGCTGAAGGAAAAGCAGCCATCACCGTGGTTCACCACCATGTCGCCAGTGAGGTAGTAACCGTTTACGAACGGGTCCTTTTCCCCCCAGGTGTAACCATCAAAGTGGAACAGGGGCGAGGCTTTGACATCCACCGCCAACTGGCCGATTTCGCCTTCACCCACTTCCTCATTCTTCTCGTTCAGGGCAACAACTTTGTGGCCCGGAGAGGAATAGCCCATGGAGCCCGGGCGCACCGGGTGATCAAGTCCATGGAAGTTGCAGCAAGTCATGCCGGTTTCAGTCTGACCGTAATGGTCCTTTACCGGGCAGAAATGCCGTCTCTCGATCCAGTTCACCACTTCCGGGTTCAGCGGCTCGCCGGCACTGCTGGCCACCCGCAGGCCGAGATTTTCACCCTCTGGCAACACATGGTCGTTGGCTTTAAGCAAGCGATAGGCCGTAGGTGCGGCGGCCAGATTGGTGATCCCGTATTTACGGATCATGTCGTAGGTTGTTTCCGGCGTGAAGGCACCCGGGTTGAAGTGGGTGGCGTGGCCCATCAGCAGCGGGCCAACCACGGCATAGTACAGACCATAAGCCCAGCCAGGGTCGGCCACGTTCCAGAACACATCGTCGTCCCGCAGGTCTATGGCGTACTTCATGTAAACGTAGAACGCCAGCAGTGCCTTGGCCGGCACCGCCACACCCTTGGACTTGCCCACGGTACCGGAGGTGAACATCTGCAGGAACGGATCACTGCCCTTGATCAGCACCGGCTCGAACTGGTCAGACTGGTCCGCCAGGGTTTTGTCGAAGTCCGGGATTTCACCGCTGACTTCGGCGGCGTTCACGCACACCACCGGCGCGCAGTCTTTTACTTCGATCAGTTTGGGATAGTTGACCGGATCGGTGACCACCAGTTTGGTATCAGCACGCTCGAAGCGGTATTCAATGGCTCCCGGTCCGAACGCGGTGAATAAAGGCTGGTAGACAGCGCCCGCCCTCAGAGTGCCGGCGATAACGATGAGCAACTCGGGACTACGGGGCAACAGAGCAGCGACCCTGTCGCCTTTGCCAATACCCCGGGACTTCAGGTAATTCGCAAAGCGGGCGGATTTTTCTTTCAGCTCGGCAAAGGTGAGTTTGCCGGAACCGCCGTCTGCTTTTTCATAATGCAGGGCAACCCTCTGGGGGTCACTCGCCCACTTGTCACAGATTTCAGTACAGACGTTCAGTCCTGCGTCCAGGCTACCCTCCAGAATCTCGGCTTCGAGGCTGGCGGGATCGAAATTGTCATAGACCGATTGGTAATCCGGGAGACTCATGATCCAGTCCTTTTATTGTTGTGGACGATTTCTGTCCTCAATGTTTAGCACAGGCTATAGTTTACGTAAAGGTAAACTTTTAGCTAAAAATAAACGCCTCCGGTACCCGGTGGATCGGGTAAAACCCGCCGGGAGAACAACGACGGCGCTGACTGCTCAGCTTTGCTCGCGGTAATAGAATTTCTGGATACTGGAAAAATCCAGGCCGCCGTTACCCTCGCTGGCGTGCAGCTCAAACAGGTTGCGGGCCAGTGATCCCATCGGAACCGGCGCATGATTCCTGACGGCGTTGTCCAGCGCCAGCCCCAGGTCTTTATTCATCAGGTTGACCAGGAAGCCACCCTCATAGTTGCGTGAAGCTGGCGCGTTTTCCATAACCCCTGGCCAGGGGTTATAGACATTCAGTGCCCAGTTACCACCAGAACTCTGCTTCATGATTTCCGACAGCACGGCAGGATCCAGCCCGTTCTTTACGCCCAGAGCCAGGGCTTCACTGGTGCCACTCATCAGAATGGCCAACAGCATGTTATTGCAGATTTTGGCGATCTGCCCTGCGCCGTGGGGGCCGGCATGAAAAATGTTCTTGCCCATACCGTCAAGAATCGGCTTGGCGCGCTCGAACGCGTCTGCCTCACCACCACAGATAAACGTCAGGGTGCCCGCCTTTGCGCCACCCACACCACCGGAAACCGGTGCGTCCATAAAGGTAATGCCAGCGGCAACGGCCGCTTCGGCCACACCTTTTGCTGTCTCTGGTGCAATGGTTGATGAATCGATCACCAGGGTGCTCGATGGCAGGTTCTTTAACAGGCCGTTGTCACCCAGGTAAACCGATTCCACATGCTGCCCCGCGGGCAACATGGAAATCACCACCTCGGCACCTTCGACCGCTTCCTGAATGGTTGCTGCAGATTTTGCACCTTCGTTGGTGAGCGTTTTTACCGCCTCGGAAGACAGGTCAAACACCGTCACATTGTGGCCCGCCTTTACGAGATTGGTGGCCATGGGGCCGCCCATATTACCAAGACCGATAAACGTGATAGTCGCCATATTATTGTTCTCCGTTGTTTGATCAGGATGGGTCTGTTCGGTTTTCGTCAGGATTCCATAAAGAACCGGTCAATCCACGCCGGGTCCACGCTTTCCAGTGTCGGGAAGTGCCACCGTGGTTTCAGGTCCTTGTCGATCAGCAGCGCCCGTACACCCTCGGCGAACTCCCCCATTTTCAGGCAGCGCTTTGATATCCGAAGCTCCTTGTCGAGCACCTGGGACAGGCTGTCGTGCAAAGTGTCGTGATAGTGCTTCCAGGTCAGGGTCAGGGAAGCCGGCGACGCTGCGGAGACGGTTTTGGCAGCCTTGATCAGCCACGGGTCCTCGCCAGCGTACTGGCCCAGATTGTCCACCGCGTCCACCAGCGAATCGCCGTCGGTGAGGGCCTGAATTACGTCGAAATGCTCACGCACCACGGCCTGGGGAATCGCCTCCCGGGAGCCCGCCTCAAACCGGCGCAGTACTTTATTGATGGCAGCATGGGCGTCGCTGCCAAAGCCGGACTGCTGCAATTCCTGCTTCACTTCGTCACGCATATCGTGGCCGATGAAACGGTCCGCCAGCCCGGTAAAAATGGCGTCCGCGCCATTCATTCGCGCACCTGTAAGGCCAAGGAACAACCCGAGTCGCCCCGGCATCCTGTTCAGGAACCAGCCCGCGCCTACGTCCGGGTACAGGCCAATACTCACTTCCGGCATTGCCACTCGCGTATGCTCGGTTACCACGCGGTGAGAGCCTCCCACCATCAGGCCCAGCCCGCCACCGATCACCAGGCCGTTGCCCCAGACGATGAACGGTTTCGGGTAGGTATGTATCTGGTAATCCAGTTCGTACTCGTCGGCGAAGAAGGTATCCCCTTCACTGACAGCACGACTGTCCGAACGCGGTTCGGTCATATCCCGATATAAAGCCACTATGTCACCACCGGCGCAAAGGGCTTTTTCGCCCTCGCCTTCCAGCCAGACCGCGCCAATGGAGTCGTCTGCTGCCCATTGGTCAAGCCTGGGTTTCAGCAGGTGAATCATTTCCAGCGACAGGGCATTCATGGAGCGAGGCGTATTCAGCCTCGCAACACCAATACGCTTACCGTCGGCGGCTTCCAGTTCTTCAAAAATGACTGCTTGATTGCTCATACCATTAACTCGTTAATCCGGCCCGGTTTATCGGTATTTTCTCACCCGTGCTTTTTATCGGTTCTTCCATTCCGGTGTGCGCTTTTCAAGGAATGCATTCACCCCTTCTCGCTGGTCTTCGGTGCGGAACAGATCGACAAACAGTTCCCGCTCCATGCGCCAGCCGTCGTCGTGGCTGCGGCCGTCCCGGGCGCTCATCACCAGCGTCTTGCAACGGGCCACGGAAGAAGGGCTCTGCTTGCCAGCCATTTCCGCCAGCTCCAGGGCCTTGTCAAAGGCGGCGCCTGATGGCACCACCTCTTCCACCAGGCCTATGCTCAACGCCTTGTCCGCCTTGATGCGCTCGCCGCACAGAATCATGCGCTTGGCCCAGCCTTCACCCACCAGCCAGGGCAGGTTCTGGGTACCACCGGCACAGGGCAGCAGGCCCACGGTGGCTTCCGGCAGGGCCATCTGGGCATGCTCCTCGGCGATGCGGATATCGCAGGCCATGGCGCATTCCAGACCACCACCCATGGCGTAACCATTCACGGCCGCAATGGAGACGCCGCGGAAACGGCTCAGGGCACTGAAGGCACGCCCGAAGGCCTTGCCCATTAATTCGGCATTGGCAATATCACCGTCGGCAAAGCTCTTGAGATCAGCGCCAGCGGAGAAAAACTTCTCGCCCTGGCCGGTTACCACCAGTGCGAAGACATTGCGGTCTGCGTTCAATGCCTCAATGGTCTCTTCAAGTGCTTTCAGGGAATCCAGCGTCCAGGTATTCGCCGGTGGATTGTTGATGGTGATAATCGCGGTGTGGTCGCGTTTTTCCAGCTGAATCAGTTCGCTCATGTGAGTTCTCACCTGTTATTCGATGCTGTTATTGGATAGCCTCGGCAACACCCGGCTCGAGCAGCCGGCGGGCCACGATCAGCCTCATGATTTCGTTGGTGCCTTCCAGTATCTGGTGTACCCGAAGATCGCGGACATAACGTTCCAGCGGGTATTCGCGGATGTAGCCATAACCGCCGTGAAGCTGCAATGCCTCGTTGCACACGTCAAAGCAGGCATCGGTGGCAAAGCGTTTGGCCATGGCGCAATGGAGGGTGGCCTCGTTGTCGCCCTGGTCGAGCCGGTAGGCGGCCAGACGAACCATCTGCCGGGCGGCCACCAGGTTGGTGGCCATGTCCGCCAGCTTGAACTGCAGCGCCTGAAACCCCGCCAGGGACTGGCCAAACTGCTCCCGTTCGTGCATGTAGTTGCGGGCCCGCAGCAGGGCGGCATGGGCGCCACCGATCGAGCAGGTGGCGATATTCAGGCGGCCGCCGTCCAGGCCCTTCATGGCGATCATGAAGCCCTGGCCTTCCTCACCCAGCCGGTTATTGGCCGGCACACGCACGTTTTCAAAGGTAATCTGGCGGGTAGGCTGGCTGTTCCAGCCCATTTTTTCCTCGGCCTTACCGTAGTGGATGCCATCGCTGTCGGCAGGCACCACAAAGGCACTGATGCCCTTCGGGCCGCTGTCCGGCGCGCCAGTCCGGGCCATCACCACCAGCATCTGGGTGGCGCCGGCACCGGAGATAAACACTTTGCTGCCGCTAAGCAGGTAGCTGTCGCCGTCCCGGGTGGCCTTGGTGCGCAGGTTACCGGCATCGGAGCCTGCACCGGGTTCGGTCAGGCAGTAGGAGCCCAGCCATTCACCGCTGGCCATGCGCGGGGCGATCTGTTTCTGGATGTCGGCGTTGCTAAATTGCGCCACCATCCAGGTCGCCATGTTGTGGATGGTGATGTAGGCGGCGGTGGAAGGACAGGCAGCCGCGAGCTCTTCCACGATCACGCTGGTATCCAGTCGTGACAGCCCCATGCCACCCTGGGCTTCCGGGGTATAGATGCCGCAGAAGCCCATTTCGCCGGCTTCTCGGATCACTTCCACCGGGAACACATGGTCCGCATCCCATTTCGCCGCGTGGGGCGCCATGGCCTTTTCCGCGAAGGCCTTCGCGGCCTCGCGGAAAGCCAGCTGATCTTCTGTCAGATCAAAATTCATGGGTTCTCCTTACCGCATGCGGATGGAGAAGTTGGTTTCAGCAACCGCGTCGCTGCTGAACCAACGGGCAGTAATAGTCTTGGTCTCGGTGTAGAACTTCACCGCCTGCTTGCCGTAGGCATGCTGGTCACCGTAGAAGGACCCCTTCCAGCCGGTGAAGGAGAAGAACGGCAGGGGCACCGGAATGGGTACGTTGATACCCACCTGGCCTACTTCGATTTCATGCTGGTAGCGGCGTGCCGCACCACCGGAACTGGTAAAGATGGAGGTGCCGTTACCATACGGGTTGTCGTTCACCAGAGCGATGGCATCCGCCAGAGTATCCACCTCCATGCAGGACAGTACCGGGCCGAAAATCTCTTCCTTGTAGATGTCCATGTCCGGCTTGACGCCAGAGAACAGTGTGGGGCCAACCCAGTTCCCGTCCGGCAGGCCGTCAACGGTGCAGTTACGACCGTCCAGCAGCAGGTTGGCACCTTCCTGCTCACCGCGGGTAATCAGTGATTCCACCCGCTCTTTCGCTTTCTGGCTGATGATCGGGCCATAACTGGCAGACTTGTCATTCCAGGCGCCCGGCTTGACCGACGCCAGGGCTTCCTTGACTTCCGGAATCCACTGCTGGGCCTCACCCACGAAAACCGCTACGGAAATCGCCATACAACGCTGACCGGCGGCGCCCACAGACGCACCTACCAGTGCTTTCACGACCTGGTCCTTGTCGGCATCCGGCAGCACGACCATATGGTTCTTGGCGCCGGCAAAACTCTGAACACGCTTCATGTTGCGGGTACCGGTTTCGTAGATATAGCGACCCACGGGTACGGAACCGACAAAGGACACCGCCTTGATCGCCGGATCCGTCAGCAGCACATCCACCTGTTCCTTGCCACCATGAACTACTTGCAGCACGCCCTTGGGGGCACCGGCTTCCTCAAACAGCTCGGCCAGGCGCATGGGCGTCAGCGGGTCCTGTTCGGACGGCTTGAGAATAAAGGTGTTGCCGCAGGCAATGGCCATCGGAAACATCCACAGCGGAATCATCGCCGGGAAGTTGAACGGCGTGATGCCGGCACACACACCCAAAGGCTGGGTGTAGGAATAGGTGTCGATTTCACGGGCCACGTTCTCAACGGTTTCACCCATCATCAGGGACGGAATATTGGCCGCGTGTTCCACAACCTCAATGCCGCGCCAGACATCGCCCTTGGCATCTTCGAAGGTCTTTCCGGTTTCACTGGACAGAATCTCGGCGATTTCGTCGTGATGCTCTTTCAGCAGCGCCTGGTAACGCATCATCACCCGGGCACGCTCGGAAACCGGCGTCTCTTTCCACGCCTTGAACACTTCACCGGCATTATCGATGGCACGGCGCATTTCCGCGTCCGTGGTACAGGGTGCGCGGGCAATCACCTCATTGGTGGCAGGATCGGTAACGTCAATCCACTGGTCAGTCTGGCTTTCGACAAACTCACCAGCGATATAAAGGGGTACGTTTTTCATAGCAATGTTCCCTGTCATTGTTGTAGGAATGGGGTCTTATGCCCTCAGGTTGTCATCGATCCTAGCACAGCCGTCCGCCGCTTCATGATTGACTAAGTTTCGACCATGATGGATTATCTTTCGATACATCAGGAATGCAGGCAACGATTATGACCCGAACCTCCCAGTGGCCGGTGCCGCCAGACAGCATCCGCTACGTCATTCCGGACCCGGTAATACGCAGCCTGTCACGGCACCCCCTGACCCGCGATCTTTACCCCCTGGCCTTTGGCCACTATCGCCGGGCGGCGGGCCACCACATGCACCGCGAGCACCACAACGACGATCTTTTGATTCACTGCACGGAAGGTGAAGCCTATCTGAGCGTGGAGGACGAACCCTGCGTGGTCCGGGCCGGTGATCTGGTACTGATACCCGCCGGGGCTGCCCACCGATATACCGCTGCACCGGAGAACCCATGGACAATCCATTGGGTGCATTATGCCGGACCGCTGGCGGAAAATTTCCGCCAACACATGGGGTTTACAGACGGCATATGCATTCAGCACATCGGGAGGCAGCCGCGGTTACTGGTGGATTTCAACGGCTTGCTGTCGGTTCGGCAAACCGGTTTCCGCACCCCCGGCCTGGTGCATGTGGCCAACCGGTTGCGGCAGTTGCTGGCAGCCGTTCCTCTGAGCGTTGGCGAAGCCGGCCATGCCCAGCAGCCGGACCTGGACATCATCCATAACTTCATGCGGGAACATCTGGACGAACGCATCACTCTCGGCCAGCTGGCGGACCTGACCGGCCTCTCTCCCGCCCATTTTGCCACCCGCTATCGGGCGCTCACCGGGGTTTCCCCGATACAGCATTTCCTGCACCTGAAAGTGGAGCAGGCCTGTCAGTTGCTGGATACCACCGACCACTCCTTCACTCAGATCAGCAGTACGCTTGGCTATGATGACAACTATTATTTCTCGCGCCTGTTCAAGAAAGTCATGGGCCAGTCTCCCACCGATTACCGGCACACTCACCGTCACTAACATTCTGTTAATGCGTGGCGTTTATGGTTGAAAATCTGAACCCAGCCCGAAACTAGTGCGTATGGCTTCGAACACTCATTGGCAATGAAGGACACACTGACCATGGCGAATACGAAAGCTTACGCAGCCAAATCCGCAGGCTCGAAGCTGGCACCTTTCAGTTTTGACCGTCGCGAGCCGCGCCCGGACGATGTCTCCATCGAGATTGATTACTGCGGCGTATGCCACACCGATATCCACTTCGCCCAGAATGACTGGGGCATGACTGAATTTCCGGTAGTGCCGGGACACGAGATCATCGGCAGGGTTACCGCTATCGGCCGCGACGTAACACGCTACAAGGTAGGTGACACGGTAGGTGTTGGCTGCATGGTGGATTCCTGCCGAAGCTGTTCAGCCTGTGAATCCGGTCTGGAACAGTATTGCCTGGAGGGCATGACCGGCACCTACAATGGCGAAGATCGCCACGACGGCTCCATCACCTATGGCGGCTACTCCGACAACGTGGTGGTCAGTGAGAGGTTCGTGGTCAAGGTTCCGGAAAAGCTGGACCCGGCCTCAACCGCCCCCATACTCTGCGCCGGCATTACCACCTACTCCCCCCTTCGCCACTACGGCGTGAAGGCCGGCGATAAAGTCGGCGTCATAGGTATGGGCGGTCTTGGCCATATGGGCGTGAAATTCGCCAAGGCACTGGGTGCGGAAGTCACCATCTTCACCCGTTCCGAAGCCAAGGTTTCCGAGGCAAAGAAGCAGGGCGCGGACCATGTGATCATCTCCACTGACGAGAACCAGATGGAAGCGGCCGCGGAGGCCTTCGACTTCATGCTGGATACGGTACCCGTACAGCACGACCTGAACCCGTACCTGAACTGCCTGAAGTACGACGGCACCCACATCCTGGTTGGCCTGCTGGAGCCAGTCGACCCTGCATTGCAGGCCGGCGCCCTGGTGATGAAACGCAGGGTGCTGGGCGGCTCACTGATCGGCGGTATGCCGGAAACCCAGGAAGTGCTGGATTTCTGCGCCGAGCATGACATCACCTGTGATGTGGAGATGCTCGATATCAACAATATCAACGAAGCCTACGAGCGCATGAAGAAAGGCGATGTGAAGTATCGCTTCGTGATTGACATGAAAACCCTTAAAGCCGCCTGATGAAACAGGCCGCCAGCCCCGCTGGCGGCTTGCCTACCCGGCCTGGTGTGGTTATCTTGCAGAGTACACAGCAGTATCTCTGGTTTTCAGACCCGATAACAATAACCACCAGGAGGCCCCCTGTGACACGCCCCCCCGTTTACACTGAAACCACTGGCGCTGTTGTTACCATTGTTATAAACCGCCCCGATAAACGTAACGCCGTTGACCGCAAAACCGCGAACGCCCTGCACCAGGCCTTTACCGACTTTGAACAGAATGGTGAACTGAAAGTGGCCGTGCTTTGGGGCGAAGGCGGCAATTTCTGTGCGGGTGCCGACCTGGAAGCCGTCGGCGACCCGGAACGGCGCAACGACATTGAAGCCACAGGCACCGCTGCGGGCCCAATGGGCCCATCCCGCATGGCGTTGTCGAAACCTGTCATTGCCGCTGTATCCGGATATGCGGTTGCCGGCGGCCTGGAACTGGCGCTGATGTGCGACCTGAGAGTGGCGGAGAAAACGGCAATATTCGGTGTGTTCTGTCGGCGCTGGGGTGTACCTCTGATTGACGGCGGCACAGTGCGCCTGCCCAGGATCGTCGGCCACGGTAATGCGATGGACATGATCCTGACGGGCCGCCCCGTCAACGCTGATGAAGCCAAAACCATGGGCCTGGTCAACCGGATTGTACCGGATGGCCAGGCCCGACCTGCTGCAGAAGCACTGGCTGCGGACATCGCCGGCTTCCCCCAGAAGTGCCTGCGCGCCGACCGGTACTCCGCCATTCACCAATGGGATATGAAAATGTCCGATGCCCTGGCCGCGGAAGGTGCCGGGGGCTATCCTGTGGTCTTTGAAGAAGCTATCGAAGGCGCCGGCCGGTTCGCCGGCGGCGCCGGACGACACGGAGCTTTCAATAAATCCAGCAACCCTGACAAACCCGACGAGCCTTCATGAGACTGGTCTGCATATCGGATACCCACAGCATGCACCGCCAGGTACAGGTGCCGGACGGCGACATCCTGATCCACTCCGGAGACTGCCTGGGCGTGGGAACCCTTGAGGAACTGGAAGACCTGGACGCCTGGTTTTCCGAACAGCCGCACCGCCACAAGATCCTGATTGCCGGCAACCACGACTGGTGCCTGCAGGATGAACCGGCGGAGGCAGAAGCCCTGATCAGAAACGCTATTTACCTGCGCGACAGCGGTGCTGAGATAGAGGGACTGAAGTTCTGGGGCAGCCCCTGGACACCGGTGTTCTTCGACTGGGCTTTCAACCTCGCGCGCGGCCCGGCCATCGCCGAGCGATGGGAACAGATTCCTGGCGATACCGATGTCCTGATCACCCACGGCCCTCCAGCGGGCATTCTTGACGAAGTAATCACAGACACACACTCCCAGTCGGTCGGGTGCGACGACCTGACCCGGGAACTGGAGCGGTTACGGCTGAAAATGCACGTGTTCGGACATATTCATGAGAGCCATGGTCATCTCAATCTGAATGACTGCCTGTTCGTTAATGCCAGCACCTGCGACGGCAGTTTCAAACCGCTGAATCCGCCAATCGTCGTAGACCTGTGAGAGCTCCGGCTCAGCGGTCCGCAACGACCCGCTCAACGGCACTGCGAAGTTCAGGGGCATCCGGTTTGATACGACTTGGAAACGCATCCACAACCTCGCCCCGGGCATTCAGCACATACTTGTGAAAGTTCCAGCGGGGCTGACTGCTCTGGCTGTTGATGGCCCGGAATACCGGATTGGCTTCGCCTCCGGTCACCGCCGAGGGCGCAATCATGGTGAAACTGACGCCAAAATTAACGAAGCAGACGTTGGCAGCCTCTTCCTCGGTAGCCGCCTCCTGGCGGAAATCATCACTGGCAAACCCAACCACTACCAGGCCCTTGTCGCTGTACTCCTTGTGCAGGGCTTCGAGCCCCTCAAACTGCCCGGTGTAGCCACAGCGGCTGGCGGTGTTGACCACCAGCATGGGTTTACCGGCGGCGATGTCGCACAGGTTGACGGAATCCGACGAATGCAGCTTTCGCAGGTCATGATTGAGGAAGGCCGGGCACTCAGCGGCCATCACCGACGCTGAGGACAAGATACAAATCACGGCAATCAGGGCTCGCATATCGGCTTCTCCATAGGGCATCATCAGTGATCATTCTATGCTTACGCTCCGGCCAGCAAAACAGTTTCTATGACGCCCGTATCAGCTCCAGATTCCTCCATTCCCGGCACCGCCGACCTGGACAATCCGCTGTACTATCTCGAAAACTTCGAGACAGTCGTACGCTGGGTACGCCGGCACCACAGTGATTTGCTGACCGTAGAAGAAACCGGGCACATAGACAGCCTGCTGGCGCTGAACCAGCCGGAGCGGGCACTGCTGGCGCGGCTGGTGATGCGCACGGGCGAGTTGTTCCGGGTGGAAAAGCTTAGCTATCCCGAGTTAGGCATCCCGGTGGCTGACGCCGCCAGCGGATTGTCGCGCAGCGGCTGGATTGATGACGCCCCCGACATCTCCCTGGCTGAGGTCTTTCGCCTGTTCACCCTTGCCGAACTTCGCCCTGACCTGGCGGCCCGGATCTCCGCGACTGGCTTGCCGGCCGCTGCCGCCAAGGGACTACTGAAGGACACACTGATCCCGCTGCATCCAGCCCCCGCTCCCGTGAAACACTGGCTGCCAAGCCTGCCCACCCGGGTAATCCGGCTGAACCACATGGCCCTGTTTGATCGCTTGAGGCTGATGTTCTTCGGTAATCTGCGCCAGGGCTGGTCCGATTTCGTGCTGGTGGAGCTGGGTCACCAACAATACGAAAAGGTCCCCCTCTCTGCCGAATCCCGCGCCTTTGACGAGCGCGACGATGTGGATCGCTATTTGGTCATGCATCACTGCCGCGAACGCCTGGACAACGGCGAAGCACCGGAAACCGTCTGGCAGGACGTGCCGGCCGCCTCCGACAACTCCTGGCTGGAAAGTCGACGCGGCCGCTTATTGTTTGAACTCGGCAAGCTGGCGGAGCGTGGCAGGAACACTGAGCTGGCACTGGCCGCCTATGAGCAGAGCGGCCACCGTGAGGCCCGCCTGCGGCAATTGCGCCTGATGGAACGGCTGAAGCGATACCGCGAAGCCTGGCAGCTAATCATAGCCGCCGGTAAGCAGACAAGGTTTGGCGCGGAAGAAAGAGGTCTTGAACGCATCCAGTCACGCCTGGCCAAAAAACTGGGCAAAACCCTGCCTCCACCATCCACACGCCCGGTGCTGACAGCCTTTACCCTGGAGCTGGACAATCCGCAGGACCAATCGGTGGAGTGGGTGACCATGGAACACCTGGCTCAGCCGGAAGCCCCCGTTGCCTATGTAGAAAATACGCTGATCAACGGCCTGTTCGGACTGCTGTGCTGGCCTGCCGTATTTGCCCCCGTGCCCGGGGCCTTCTTTCACCCATTCCACACCGGACCGGTGGATCTGTACCGGGAAGATTTTGTGGCACAGCGGCAAGCACTTTTTGACGAGTACCTGAGCAGCCTGGCCACCGACGAGTATAAAACCAAGATTCGCAACACCTGGCGACAGAAACAGGGTATCGCCTCACCCTTCGTGATATGGCCGGTGCTGTCGGAGGAATTACTGGATCTGGCCCTTGAGTGTATTCCCGCCCACCACCTGGAGCTGATGTTCCGGCGCCTGCTGGATAACCTGCGGGAGCACCGCAGCGGATTCCCCGACCTGATCCGCTTCCATCCCGGCCATGCTGATCCGAACGGCCGCTACGAAATGATCGAAGTGAAAGGCCCCGGCGACCGGCTGCAGGATCACCAGACCCGCTGGCTGGAGTTCTGCGTGGAACACGGCATTCCCGTGTCCGTTTGCTATGTTCGCTGGAACGGGGCGGCGGAATGAACGACCTCAGGGTTGCGGTGCGAACCCTCTGCGAGTTCGCGGCCCGTAAAGGTGACCTGGACTTGCGCTACACGCCGGCACCCACGTCGGAAGAAGGCATTGCCGGCCATGGCGCCGTGCAGGCACGTCGCGGGCCAAGGTATCAAAGCGAGGTTGCACTGGCCGGCCAGTGCGGCAATCTGATGGTCAGTGGTCGTGCCGACGGGTACGACCCGATTGCCGGCCGGCTGGAAGAAATAAAGACCCACCGTGGCGACCTGTCACGGGTACGGGAAGCCCAGCGCACCCTCCACCGGGCGCAACTAAGGGTTTACGGGGCACTTCTGTGCCGTCAGGAAAAACTCAAAACCCTTGAGCTGTCCCTGATCTATTACGATGTGGGCAAGGACAAGGAAACCCCCGTCAGCGAAACGGCCAGCGCCGACGACCTCTGGCAGGAACTGGAACAACTATGCGGAATCTACAGCGGCTGGGCGGAACAGGAGGCCAGTCATCGGCAAAAAAGGGACCTGGCCCTGCGACGGCTGACATTTCCCTTCCCTGACTTCCGCCCCCGGCAACGTGTCCTGGCGGAGACGGTCTACAAGAACTCCCTGCGCAATCAGTCGTTACTGCTGGAAGCGCCCACCGGCCTGGGTAAAACCCTGGGCACCCTGTTCCCGGCGCTAATGGCCATGCCGGCAGCATCACAGGACCGGCTGTTCTACCTCACCAGTCGCAACACCGCCCGCCACCTGGCGGTGGATGCCGTGCATCTGTTGCGGGATAAACAACCCGAATCGCTGCCATTGCGGGCCCTGGAACTGGTGGCCAAGGACCACGCCTGCGAACACCCGGACAAAGCCTGCCATGGCGACTCGTGCCCACTGGCCAAAGGCTTCTTCGACCGACTGCCGGAGGCCCGGGCGGAAGCGGCCAGCCACACCGGCGCCCTGACTCAACCGGTATTGGCCGACATTGCCAGCAACCATGGTATCTGCCCCTATTTCCTGGCCCAGGAAATGGCCCGCTGGTGTGATGTGGTAGTGGCCGATGTGAACCGCATGTTCGACCAGTCCGCCCTGCTTCACGCACTGGTTCGGCAGAATGACTGGAAGACCAGCCTGCTGATTGACGAAGCCCACAACCTTGTGGACCGGGCCCGGGGCATGTACTCGGTGGAACTGAGCCAGGCGCGCCTGCTCAGGATTCGTAAGCAGGCACCCAAGGCCCTGAAACCCAAACTGGATGGTGTTTCCCGGGCCTGGCAATCGGTCATCCGCGACCATGCCCCGGAGATCCGCCGTGAACCGGTGATACTGGATAACGTGCCCGGTTCACTCACCGGCGCCCTGAACCGTCTGGTCTCTGCCATTACCGACTACCTGGCGGACAACCCTCCGGATCTGGCATTGCAGGAACTGATGTTCGAGAGCCTCGCCTTTACAAGGCTGGCTGAGGTTTTTGGTGATCATTCCCTGTGCGAACTGGTCAGGCCCGGTCGTGGCAAGGCACAACTGGCCATCCGCAATCTGATCCCGGCGGATTTTCTCAGGCCCCGTTTCGAGGCGGCCGACAGTACCCTGATGTTCTCGGCGACCCTGTCACCCGGCATCTACTACCGGGACCTGCTGGGCATGCCTGAAGACACCTGTTTCCAGTCTCTGCCCGGCCCGTTTTCGGCCGAACAGCTGGAAGTCCACTTCACACCCAGGATCAGCACCCGACAGGCAGACCGGGAACGCTCTCTGGCGCCCATTGCCGACATTATCGCCCGACAGTACCGGGACCGGCCGGGCAACTACCTGGCCTTTTTCAGCAGCTTTGCCTACCTCAACCGCGTGCGCGACGCCCTCGCCGAACGGGCGCCGGACATTCCCCTGCGGGCCCAGCAACCGGGCATGTCCGGCGAGGAGCGGACCGCGTTCCTGGATGATTTCCGGGAGGACAACTCCGGCGTTGCCTTTGCGGTACTTGGTGGCGTCTTCAGCGAAGGCATCGACCTGCCTGGAGACCGCCTGATCGGCGCCTTCGTGGCCACCCTGGGTCTGCCCCCGTTTGACGCCTGGCACGAGATCCTGCGACAGCGACTGGAACAGCGCTTTGGTGCCGGCCAGGCGTATACGTATCTGATCCCCGGCCTGCAAAAAGTGGCCCAGGCTGCCGGCCGGGTGATCCGCACATCGGAAGACCGGGGTGTGATCTGGCTGATTGACGACCGCTTCCTGCGCCCCGACATCCGCCAGTTACTGCCTGGCTGGTGGATGCCGGACGGCAATACCGGCCACTCCTTATAGCGGCATGCCCGCCGGTTTTTGTTATGCTGCGGGATAGTTCAGAACCGGAGCATACAATGTCGCAGTCTTCCAACGCCCAATCCCCGGCACAATCCCCAGCCTATTCGCTTCTGGAGCTGGCATCGGTCCGCGAAGGCGATTCCGTCGGCCAGACCCTGGCCAACAGCGTGGCCTATGCCCAGCATGCGGAAAGCCTCGGATTCCAGCGCTTCTGGTTGGCCGAGCATCACAACATGGAAGGGATCAGCAGCTCCGCAACAGCGGTGCTGGTGGGCCACATTGCCGGTGCAACCCGAACCCTTCGCGTGGGCTCCGGCGGCGTCATGTTGCCCAACCATCCTCCCCTGGTGATCGCCGAGCAGTTCGGCACACTGGAAAGCCTGTACCCGGGACGGATCGACCTGGGCCTGGGCCGTGCACCGGGCACTGACCCGATTACCAGCCGCGCGCTGCGCAGGGAAGGCCTGGGGGCAGAGCAGTTCCCGGAGGACGTTGCCCGCCTGCAGGCATTACTCGGCCCGCTTCAGCCGGGCCAGCCGGTAAAAGCCATTCCCGGTGCCGGCACCAACGTGCCCATCTGGCTGCTGGGGTCCAGCCTTTACAGCGCCCAACTGGCCGCCATGCGAGGGCTGCCCTATGCCTTTGCCGGCCATTTTGCGCCGCGGCTCTACCGCGAAGCGATCCAGACCTACAGGGATAACTTCCAGCCTTCCGCGCAACTGGACAAACCCTACGTCATTCTGGCCGTCCCGGCCGTTCCGGCAGATACCGACGAGGAAGCGCAGTTCCTGGCAACCACCAGTTATCAGCGCATTCTGTCGCTGTTCCGGGGTCAGCCGTTGTGGATGCGCCCGCCGGTGAAATCCATGGATGGCCTGTGGAACAGCGGTGAGAAGGCCAGCGTAAAGGATTTCCTGGCACTGCAATTACTGGGCAGCGAGGACAGCATTCGCAAGCAGTTGAAGCGATTACATCAGACTGTGGAAGTGGACGAACTGATGTTCACCGTAGACCTTTACGACCCCGAAAAGCGCCGGCACGCGCTGGATATTCTTGGTGCAACCCGACACTGAACCTGCCCACCGGAGGTAACCATGGCGACATCTGACATTCACGTATTCCTGTCCCACGGGCTGGAGAGTGGTCCCGGCGGCACCAAGGTGCAGGCTCTGAAAGCCGAAGCGGAAACCTTCCCGGGAGTCACCGCTATGGCACTGGACCATCGCAGTACGAAAGTGCCGATGGAACGGTTGCAGCAAATGAAAGAGGCCATGACCGAAGCCGGAGCCCACCCGGAACGCACCATTCTGGTGGGGTCCAGTATGGGTGGCTGGGTCTGTGCCCGCACCAGTGCAGAAACGCCGGTCCTGGGCTGTTTCCTGCTGGCCCCGGCGCTGGCAATGTCGGCCTATCCCCAGTCAAGCCCGCGGATTCAGGCCCGGCATGCCCAGATCATTCATGGTTGGGACGATGATGTGGTGCTGCCCATGCCGGTGATCGAACTGGCACGGGAACAGAAGCTTCCACTGCTGGTATTGCCTGACGGGCACCGGCTGGAAAACAGTCTGGATCGCCTGGTGAGTGAATTCAGAATCTTCATGGCCGACTGCCTGTCTCCAAATTGACAGACAGCGAGCTACTTCATTCGGGTGGCCTCGAATACCGCCAGCTCTTCTCCGGCCTCATCCAGTAACCGGAGCTCGATGCCTTCCAGGTTGATGCCTACGGTCTTTGCGAATGCGGCAAACAGCAACTCTTCAGTAAGGTTATCCGGGCATGCCATAAGCGTACTGCTCATCGAGTCAAACAGCAGGTGTTCGCCGGTTACCCGGTAGTCACCCATATACTGATTGCAGCCACTGAACCCACTTACCCGGCCGTCGTCCAGGAACAGTATATGGGGCTTTTGCTGGCCCTCCGTATCCGGCACTGGCTCTCCGGCAACGCTCACCAACTGCCAGTAGGTATTGGTCAGCGGCATTGCCACGACATCCCTGCCCGGCGCCTCCGTCGCAGGCGAACTTACGCAACCGGCCAGCACCAGCATAGCGAACAGCATTGCCACATACCCTGCCGTCTTCATTGAATTTCTCATTCCACTCCTCCCTGTTGCAGCCTGGCAAAGGCCCTTCACGCCAGCAGCCCGGCCAGCCCTGACGCCCTGATCACCCCACGCCCTGCGGCTGCTTTCAATACCCCTTCCTGGCTCGCCACCAGGCTCAACCAGTGGCGGGCCCGGGTGATACCGGTATACACCAGTTCCCGGGTCAGCACTGGAGTCAGGCGGTCCGGAATCACCAAGCAGGCATGGGTAAATTCCGATCCCTGGGATTTGTGCACCGTCATGGCGTACACCGTTTCCAGCGACTGCAGTCGACTGGGGGATATCCACCGAATGCTGCCGCTGCCATCATTGGAAGGAAACGCCACCCGGAGCGTTTCCACCGACGCCCCGGCCTCGTTGCGATCCCAAGGCACACTCAGGGTGACACCGATATCGCCATTCATCAGGCCCAGATTATAGTCGTTTCCGGTGATCAGTACCGGACGGCCCTCGTACCAGCCCTCGGTTCGCTCGATAAGACCGGTGCCGCGCAACCGTTCGGCAATGTCACGGTTCAGCCCTTCCACGCCGAACGGGCCCTGGCGCAGAGCGCAAAGAACCTTGAAGTGGTTGAATGCGCTCAGCACGTCGTTCGCCCATGCATTCCAGTGTTCGCTGGCGTCAGTTCCACTGCCGGCGGCGGGGCGGTGGTTCCGGATAATGCGCAGATAATGGCCATAGCCCACCGGAGGCTCAACGGGTTGGCCGTTGATCTGGCGCCCCTGGCCACTATTGTAAAAACGTTCCGGGCTGCCGGTGAGGGCGTGGTCCTCAAGTGATGCCAACCACGCCACGTCTTCGAAAGCCTGCTCCCGGCACTGACCAAGCAACTGCCCGCCCAGCTTTCCGGCATTGGTGGCCGAGGCCAGCACACCGATACCGCTGCGCTGATCAAAGCGATAGCTCTTGCGCAGCATCGCAACCGCCTGGTCCAGAGGCACACCGTCAGAATCGGTCAGTTCCGGCGGTAGCTGACAGCCGGTCACCGCTTCCAGCCATTGGGCAGTCTCGGGCCAATAATGCGCTTCTTCGGCGCGCTGGCAGAGCTCCCCCAGTACCGCGCCTGCGTCCACTGACGCCAACTGGTCCTTATCACCCAGCATGATCAACCGAGCTTTTGCCGGCAACGCCGCGAACACCGAGGCCATAAGGTCCACATCCACCATGGAGGCTTCGTCAATCACCAGTATATCCAGTGGCAGGGGGTTGTCTTCATTGTGACGAAAACTTCGCGAACCAGGCCGGCTCCCCAACAACCGGTGCAGAGTGGTGACCTGGGTGGGAATTGCGGATTTTTCGGGCCGCCCCGGCAGATTCTCAAGGGGCAGGCGGTCAACCGCGCCGCCGATGGACTCGCTCAGCCTTGCGGCGGCCTTGCCGGTGGGGGCTGACAGGCGAATACGAAGATAGGGGCTGACTCCACTGCTGGCATTTGTTTCACAGGCCACCGACTGCAACGCGGCCAGCAGGTTCACTACAGTCGTTGTCTTGCCGGTTCCGGGGCCACCGGTGATCACACTGAAACGGTTCCGGGCGGCCAGGGCACAGGCCAGCTTCTGATAGTCCGGTTCCCGGCTGCGTCCAAACAGCGTATCCAGCGCCCGTGCCAGCAGGGCTTCGTCCGTCAATTCGGCACGATGCTCAAGGCGATCCCGGATACCCGCAGCAATGACCTGTTCGTAACGCCAGAACCGGCGCAGGTACAGCCGCGGGCCATCCAGCACCAGGGGCGTCGACTGCTCGCCATTACCGACCGCGCAGCTGTTGCTGAGGCTGGTCAGCAATTCGTCTGCACTGATGTCTGCAAACAGCTCCGCCGGCCGCAGGCTGCCTTCCGGGAGCGACCCGACTCCTTCCGGGGGCAGTACCAGAGTGGGCTCAGTAGACTGGCAGAGGTGTTTTATATCGAGGCACACGTGCCCGCGTCCCACCTGGTGAGAGACCATCGCCGCCAGCAACGCCAGCATGGCCGAAGGTTGCTCACCCTGCTCACTGACAATATTGCAGACAAAGGCGGCAAAGGCGTGATCAAGGGCGCGGATCCACTCGCGCTCCACCCAGTCGTCGAGCAGAGCCAGTGCCTCAGTGACGTTTTCAGGTGCGGTGGCCGGTTGCGCCGGAGGAGCGTCGAACAGGTCCTGAATGTATCCGCTCTCACCCGTCATGCCGCCGTCTCCCGCTGGCCACTGAACAGCTGGTCCAGCTCTTCGATCAGGGCCCGGCCCGGCCGTTCGGTAAAGGCGCCGGCACGGGGCGCGTCACACCCGCGCAGGAACAGGTAAACTGCACCGCCGACGTGGGTATCATAGTCATAGTCCGGCAGACGGGACTTCAGCAGCCGGTGTAACGCCAGCAGGTAGATGACGTACTGCAGGTCATATCGATTCTCGAGGATTTTACCTTTCATGGCATCCGTTACATAGGCCTGATCGTTCTCGCCCAGATAGTTTGATTTGTAATCCAGCACGTAATAGCGGCCATCGTGTTCAAATACCAGGTCTATAAAGCCCTTGAGCATGCCGTTGAAAGTGGTCTCCAGGGCTTCCGGGCGATGCTCGCCATTGAGGGTCTGGTCTCGAACCAGTTCGTCCATGTCGCGGGTGTTCACCTGATGACTTTCAAACCAGAACTCCAGTTCGGAGCGGTAGGTGTCCAGGCCCGCGAGCGAGCAGACGCCTCTTCCGTCCGGAAGCGGGATGTCCCTGGTAATCAGTGTGTGCATCCAGGCTTTCAGGGTATCCGCCCAGTCGCTCCAGTTGCGCAGTTTGCAGCGACGTTCCAGCAACTCGTAGAGTTCAGCGGGCTCCTCGGCTACCTTGCGGAATCCTCGCTCAGCACACCACTCCAGAATGTCGTGGAGGAAAGTCCCGGGGCCGGCGCCCCTGGGGAAGCTGTGCTGGTTAAAGGAAAGGGGGCCTTGCGCGCTTACTTCGGAGGCCACTTCGGCGCCTGAAGCTTCATCTTCCTCACGGAGGTTCTCCTGCTCCGCGTCTTCACTGGCCGGCGCGAAGTCGTCACCAAAACCACTGCGTGCGCCATAGGTAATCGCGGAATAGCTGGCAATCCACCAGTTCTCCCTTGCGTCCCGTGTAGGCTCCAGGGCGCTGCCCAGCTCCGGCTCGGCTTCGCCTGCGTAAACATCGTCTCCCGGCTCAGGCACCGGGGCCACCTCGATTGCGGGCTCTCCGGATGCCACGGCCTGCAGGAAAGGCGTCAGGTCTGTATCCTCGTCGTTGGCCGTCTGGCCCACCAGATGGCCCAGCCCACTCCGGCGCCAACCCTTGATGCCGGCGGCACCCACCCAGGTGGCGTGGCGGGAGCGGGTGAGCGCAACATAGAATTTGCGGATATCCTCACCCAACCGTTCACGGTCGGCCCGCGCCAGGGTGTCGTCATCCGGTTCCAGGGATATCCGTAGTTTGCCCTCGTCGTCGTGGTACTTGATGAAGGCCTGATTCGGCTTTTCTTCACGGAATTCGGTGGCGAACGGCAGGAACACCAGCGGGTATTCCAGGCCTTTCGATTTGTGCACAGTCACCACCTTGACCAGCCCGGCGTCACTTTCCAGGCGCATGGTGCGGTGTTCATCCTCATCTTCGGACTCCCGCAGCATCTCGGTGTAGTGGTGGATCAGGGCATGCTCACCGTCCAACTGCTGGCTGTCCTGCTGCAGCAGTTCGGCAATATGCAGGATATCGGTCAATCCGCGTTCGCCGTCCGGGCCCGCCAACAGTTTTGCAGGCACTTCGTAGTCCATCAGCAGGCGCCTGAGCATGGGCAGTACGCCCTGCTGCTGCCAGAGCTCACGGTAACCCTGGAAACGGGCGATCTCCCGGTCAAGCGCATTCTCGTCGTTGAGCAGGCGGTCCAGATCCTGGTAGGCCAGGCCCATGGTGGGTGTGGCCAGCGCAGCGCGAATCAGTGACAGCTGACCGGGTTCGGCGCATGCCTGCAGCCACTGCAGCAACTCCAGCGCCTGCGCCGACTGAAGCACGGAATTACGATCTGATAGATACACGCTACGGATACCCCGGGCGCTTAAGGCCTGCCGGACAGCACCCGCCTCGTCGCGCTTGTTCACCAGGATGGCGATGTGTTCCGGCCGCAACGGATCGATGGGACGACCCTCTGCCGCGAAGCCGGCCTCACCGGCCTGCCCAAGGTTGAGCAGACGGGCAATTTCCGCCGAGCAGACATCCGCCATGGCTTCCCGGCCCGCTTCCTTGGCGATATGCCGGTCATCCGCCAGAGTCCAGAAGGTCAATGGCACCTGTGGCTTGCCGCGCACACACCATTGCCGGTCCGTACCCTTGGCGTTCACCGGGTTGAACGGCAAAGGGTTGTCGTCACCGGTGCGGAACATGAAGGCCCCGTCCGGTAATGACTGATCGGCCCGGGCAAACACGCGGTTTACGCCGTCCACCATGACCACGGCGGAGCGGAAGTTGGTGCCCAGTGTGTAGGTGCGACTGCTGACTGCGCGGCGTGCATCCAGATAGGTGTAGATGTCAGCCCCCCGGAAACCGTAGATAGCCTGCTTGGGGTCGCCGATCATCAGCAGGCTGGTATCCTGATCGTTACCGGCCACCCGGTAGACACGGTCAAAGATCCGGTACTGGACCGGATCGGTGTCCTGGAATTCATCAATCATCGCTACCGGGAACTGGCGGCGAATGGTGTCGGCCAGCCGCGCGCCCTGCGGGCCGCCCAGGGCGTCATCCAGCCGCGTGAGCAGGTCGTCAAAACCCATACTGGCAAGGCGCTGTTTTTCACTGTCCAGGCGTCGGGCAATCCAGCAGACAGCGTGGTTGAGGATATCCGGTTTGGCCACCGGCATGGCTTTCAGCGCAGGTTTAAGCTCGGCGATGGCGTCCATGGCCGGATGGTGAGGCGGCTGGTCATCGCCGGTCCATTTTTCCGCGAAGGCGTCGGCTCCCAGGGTGTCGAAGCCTTTGGGACGACTTCTGGACAGGAAATCATGGGGTTCGGCAGCATCGGTGGTGGCCCATTCCCGTAGGCAGTCCACGGCCTTCTGGATGGAATTTTTAGTGCCGCCGTGCAATGGTTTTGGTTTGCGCTTTGCGGTTTCCGCCAGTAACTCATCCAGCTCATCACACCACGCAGGCCAGGGTGCTTTCAGGTCCCGCAGCCTCTCCTCACGTCGGGTTTTGGCGGCTTCCGCGGCGGCCATGGGGTCACGCCCCGGTACAGGCAGTGCGTCCACGTGTGGCAACAGGTTACGAACGGACTGGCGCAAGCTTTCCGGCGATTTCCAGGTATCCAGCACCTCGCCCATCAACTCCGGTGGCAAGGGGTACACGAAGGTGCGCCAATAGTCCCGCACCACGTTGTCCAGCAGGTCCGTCTGGCTGGTTTCCAGGGTCTGACGGAACAGGCTACCACTATCAAAGGCGTGTTCACTGAGCATGCGGTTACACCAGCCGTGGATGGTGGAAACCGCCGCTTCGTCCATCCATTCCGCCGCCAGCAGCAGTTTGCGGCGACAGGCCGGCCAGTCCGCCTTTGGGCAGGCGTTGCGGAGGTTGACCAGCGGGTCTTTCACCGCTGAGGTGGTGTCCACGGTTTCAGGTTTGGCCGCAAAAAGCGCGGCAGCTTCGGTCAGGCGCGCCCGGATACGGTCCCGCAGCTCCTTGGTAGCAGCTTCAGTAAACGTGACCACCAGCAGGTTCGGCGGCATGATGCCCTCTCCCAGGGGCTCTTCCGCAATGCGGTGCCCGAGAACCAGCCGCACATAGAGCAGCGCCAGGGTAAAGGTTTTGCCGGTACCGGCGCTGGCTTCTATCAGCTGGCTGCCACGCAGGGGCAGGGTCAACGGGTCGAGTGTGCGAACGCTCCCGGTCATCCGGTTTCCTCCCTTTTTGCGCTGCCGGTTTTCGCCCGGCCGGCCTGCTCTGCATGCCAGAGAGGTTCGTACAAAGCGGACACCAGTTGCGGGAATTGCTCAACGGCAAACATCTGCCCGAACTCGGGGTAGGCCCTGTGCAGATATCCCCTGTCCCGGGCCAGGGCTTTGTTATAGGCTTCCTCGGCTTTCTGGAGTGCCTTGTCTTCGTGGCCCTCTCCCCTGGCCGGATAGAGGCCCCGCAGATAGGCGAACGCTGCCCCCGACTCAACCGGCAGCGGCCGTGTCTGGCCCTGCATCCAGTAATCCAGAATCGTCGCCAGGCAGTCGCTGGCGGTGGCTTTCTCCATGGGCAACAGATTTACAACCCGTTGTTCCTCCTTTGCGATGACCAGGGTGTGGAAAGCCTCAAAGCGCAGGTTCCCCGCCAGGTGCGTAACCCAGTGGTCCAGCAACGCCGGGAATCGCAGCTGACGATAGTTTCCTCCACCCTCCAGAAGATTACTACTGGCGATCACCACCCGGCAGAGCCCGCCATCCGGTCGGGTGCGCAGATCCCCGATACGGTCACTGATCGACAGAGTCTCTTCGCCACGCTCATGGTGGTATTCGAACCCGATCACCTCTTCAATGGCTTCGGGCCAGAGGGCCAGGGCCTCCTGGTAGCGCTTGTGCAGGTCCGGCATCCTGCTTTCCAGCTGCCGGGCCAGGGCATACTCCGTCAGCCCCATGCCCAGCTCGCCACGGCGGGCCATGCTGGCCAGGGAGGACTGGACGCAGTGCTCGAGCTCTTCCTCGTTATCGGCTTTCATCACCGCGTGTCGGATCAGTTCGTCTTCCAGCCGCCAGTGCTGGAGGCCATCCATTGCAAAGGCTTCGTTGTCGGTGTCCAGGCTTTCAACATCGGTAAACCGTACCTGCAGCCGACGCTGGTAGAAGACTTCCACCGGCCTTTTAAGGAAGGCGCCAAGTTCGGCCAGGGTCAGCGGGTCTGCCGGGGGCAGGTAGGGCAGCTCGGTTTGCTCTACTTCGGCGTCCCGGGACTGGTGCGCGCTCAGCCATTCGCTGTCGTAGGTGAACAGCCTGCGGGCCGCCAATACCTCGTGCACATCCGGTGAATTCTCCTCACCGGCGCCCCGGTTTTCCGCCGGAAAGTACTCGCGACTGAACGGCTGCAGTGGATGCTCAACCGTAAGGGCAGCGGAAGCTGGCTTGGCAGAAGCCTCTACCTGCCAGACCGCATCCAGATGATCCCGTAGCTGGCTCACCAACACCGAAGGGGGCCGCTCAGAGTCATCGCGGATACTGCGCCCCACCCAACTTATATAAAGCTGCTGTCGTGCCGAGAGCAGGGCTTCAAGAAACAGATAGCGGTCGTCTTCCCGGCGGGAGCGGTCCCCTGGACGGTAATCCAGAGCCATGAGGTCGAAATCCACCGGTGGACGGGAGCGTGGGTAGTCACCGTCATTCATCCCCAGCAGACAGACGCACCGGAAAGGAATGGCCCGCATCGGCATCAGGGTGGCGAAATTGACCTTGCCCGCCATAAAGCGCTGGTTGAGGCCCCCTTCTTCCAGACCTTCCAGCAGAATTTCCCGAACAATAGTGAGAGGCAGCTCCACCTGCTCCATGCCGGCGCTGTCACAATCCTGAAGCCACTGCTCCGCCTGCCGGCGCAGGCGGTTGACCAGCAGCAGCTCTTCGTCGGACAGGTCGTCGAAAAAACGCTCCAGGATTGACTGCAACCGGTCCAGCCAGCCTGACGGGGTCGTGGTCGCCCGCAGTTCGTGCCAGAGGTCTTCCAGACGGTCGATAAAGCGGCAGAGGTTGCCAGCCACACTGGCCTGCAGGCCACCGATTTCCTCATAGGGCTCAATGCCCTGCCAGGGGGTGTCGCGGCCGGTGCCATAACCCAGCAGCATGCGCCGCAGGCCGGCCTGCCAGGTGTTACGCTCAAGGCCATCGGGCAGATCCAGGCTGCTGCGATGGTCGCTGTGCAGGCCCCAGCGAATATTGGCGCCTTCCACCCACTGACGCACCAGGGGCAGGTCGCCGTCGGCAATGCCGAACCGGCTCCTGACCGCCGGTACTTCCAGCAGGCTGATGATCTCGCTGACGCCAAAGCGGCTTTCCGGCAGCGCCATCAGGGTATCCAGCGCAATCAGCACAGGCTGACGATGACGCTGGCCCTGATCAGAGATGGTGAACGGAATATAGCGGCGTGACGATGACGGATACCGGCCAAACACAGCCTGGATATGGGGCGCGTAGGTATCCACATCCGGCACCATCACAATCACATCCCTGGGTCGCAGTTCCGGATTACTGTTGAATGCGGCCAGTAACTGGTCATGAAGAATTTCCACTTCCCGCTGGGGGCTGTGGGCATTGTGGAACACCACCGAGTCATCCCGGAACGGGTCCAGAGTGCGCCCCTGCCCCAGCATCTCCTGTTGTGAGGTGAGTGAGCGGATGTCGTTCTGGATCTGATGCAGAAGCAACGGCAGCTGCGGATCGCCATGCTCCGTGAAGATATCAATACGGCCGTCCGGCGTGGCAATACGGTCCTGGTAGCTCTGGGGATTATCAAATTCATCCAGCAGGCGGATATAGTCGCGCCCCTGCTTGCCCCATGCCGCCAGAAGAGGGTTAGCGTGCTGGTGAAGGTCATCAGGGTCAGTCAGCTGTGCCAGTTTCGGGTGGGCAAGCCCCCGCTTGCGATCAGCGTTGAGCAGATCACGGTCGCTGATAATGTCGGCCCAGTAGAATTCACTGGGGTTGTGAACGCAGAGCACCACCTGGCTCACCCGACTGAGAATCGATAGCGCTTCCAGCGCCTGCTTTGGCAACGAAGAAACACCGAAAACCACAATACGTCGTGGCAGGTCGGAAGGCCTGTCAGCGGCGGTCAGCCTCTGACCTGCCTCCATGAACCTGGTGTGTATTCGTGAGCGGCTGGTACCGGCACGTTCTCCGACATCTTCCACCAGTTTGCGCCAGAGCACGGGCTGCCAGCGGAGCTCTTCGTCCAGTTCCCGGTATTCCCCCCTTGCCATCTGCAGGCGGTCGTGGCCGGCTTCCCAGTCGGCCAGCCAGTCGGCGCGGAACACCTGGTACTGGTCGAACAGATCAGCAATCTTGCCTGCCAGTTGGTAACGACGGGTTTCGGTGTCTGACCCGGCCATGAATCGTTGCAGGGGTGCGAAGACATCGTTCCCGGCAATCAACTCCGGCAGCAAACGGAACAGGCGCCAGACCAGGCGGGATTTGTCGAAGGGCGACTGCTCCGGTACCCCTGCGGAGGTCAGCACTGCCCGGTAGGCCTGCCAGATAAAGCGGGCGGGAAACAGGAAATCCATCCCTGCGGCAATGCCCATGCCGCCATTTTCGCCACCCACACCGGCGTTGAGTGGATCCTCGGCCAGGGCAAGCTTCAGCCACTGGGCAATGCCATTGCTCTGCACCAGGAAGGTTTCGCTTTCCAGTGGTGGCAGGGGGCTCTGCCGGCCGATCCAGACCACCGCCCGGCGCAGGTCTTCCAGGTGATTGGCGTGAATGGCGTGAAAGCCGGGCTCAATGGTTGGCGTCGCTGGCATACCTGCCCTGTGTGATAGTTTCGGGTAAGAATTGAAAGCCTATCACAAGTTGATCTGGCTGCCCGGACGGGTCGCTTCCGGCGCCAGGTAAATTTGCCAATTTCTTGCGAAATCGGGATTGTTTTGCCAGTCTAATAAAATGTAACAGTTCATTTCAGCAGAAAAATAAGCGGAGAGAACGCAATGAGCACCATAAGCAAGTTCAAGAAACTGGCAGGTTTTTCTGCGTTTGCCTTTGCCGCAATGACAGCGGCGAATTCGGTAAATGCGGCCAACTGGCGCTATGCACACGAAGAGTACGAAGGTGACGTTCAGGACGTATTCGCTTACGATTTCAAGGAATACATCGAGGACAACTCTGACCACACCGTTCAGGTCTACCGGTTTGGCGAGCTGGGCGAATCCGACGACATCATGGAGCAGACCCAGGCGGGCATCCTCAATTTTGTTAACCAGTCCCCCGGTTTTACCGGCTCCCTGATTCCGGAAGCGCAGATTTTCTTCATTCCTTACCTGATGCCGACCGATATGGATACGGTGATCGAGTTCTTCCGTGAAAGTGAAGCCATCAACGAGGACTTCCCGGAGCTCTATGCCAAGAATGGCCTTGAGTTGCTGAAGATGTATCCGGAAGGCGAAATGGTCGTGACGGTGGACGAGCCGGTAACCAAGCCGGAAGACTTCAACAACAAGAAAATCCGGGTAATGACTAACCCGCTGCTGTCGGAAACCTACGACGCCTTTGGTGCAACTCCGACACCTCTGCCCTGGGGTGAAGTCTATGGCGCGCTGCAGACCAACATGATCCAGGGCCAGGAAAACCCCATCTTCTGGATTGAGTCCGGCGGTCTTTACGAGGTTTCTCCGAATCTGGTCTTCACCAGCCATGGCTGGTTTACTACGGCGATGATGGCCAACAAGAACTTCTACGATGGCCTGTCTGAGGAAGACCAGAAGCTGGTCCAGGACGCGGCGGACCATGCATTCGAGAAGATCATTGATCATATTGACGGCCTCGCTGATGAAGCCCTTGAGAAGATCAAGGCCGCCAGCGACGAAGTGACCGTTACCCGCCTGAACGACGAGCAGATCGAAGCCTTCAAGGCCCGCGCACCGCAGGTCGAGGAGAAGTTTATCGAGATGACTGGCGAGAGCGGTAAGGAACTGCTGAACCAGTTCAAGGAAGACCTCAAGGAAGTTCAGAGCAACTGAACCTGAAGGAACCATTCCCGCCGGCCCTGCCCGGCGGGAATCTGTTTTAACCCCGCCCCGCCGGGGGCCTCCTACCGGTCGGGAGCAATCTGTTCTGGAGCAGAGCCCATGTCCGAGAACTCCCCGGATCTAGAAGACGATACCGGCACCTACGAGTCCGGCCTGCCCGGGTTTCTGGGAACCATTGACGAAATCATCGCCAAAGCCGAAGCCATCATGCTAGCCGTTGGCGTGATACTCATGGCTGTCAATACGTGCACCAACGTTATTGCACGCTTTGTCTTCGGTGAAGGCCTGTTTTTCTCCGGTGAAATCAACCGGATTCTTATTATTCTGATTACATTCGCAGGTATTGGCTACGCGGCACGCCATGGCCGCCACATACGTATGTCCGCGATTTACGATGCCATCCCGGTAAAGGGGCGCAAGGTGCTGATGATTTTTATTGCCCTGTTTACCTCAGTGGTGATGTTTTTCCTCTGCTACCACTCTTATGGGTACATTGAGACTCTTTATAGCCGCGGACGCATCCTCCCGGCACTGGGGTTTGAAATCTGGTGGGTCTACATCTGGGCGCCGGTAGGCTTCGCAATCACTGGCATCCAGTATTTGCTGACCGCCATCAAGAACTTCACCAGCAAGGATGTATACCTATCCACCGGTGTGATTGACGGCTACGCAGATAGCGAATCCGAGGTCTGACCCCTGCAGCTGTAAAAACAAAGGATAAAGAATCATGGCGACTATAATGATGGTGATCATGATCGGGCTGCTGCTACTGGGCTTCCCGATGATGGTTCCGCTGATTGCCGGTGCGGTGGTCGGCTTTGTGATGATGTTTGATGGCTTCGGCCAGATGGGCACCTTTATTCAGCAGATGATGGGAGGCATCCGTCCCGCATCGCTGATTGCCGTGCCCATGTTTATTCTGGCAGCGGATATCATGACCCGAGGCCAGTCCGCCGACCGCCTGATCCATATGGTAATGGCGTTTATCGGGCACATAAAAGGCGGGCTGGCAATCAGTACCGCCACTTCATGTACTCTCTTCGGCGCGGTTTCCGGTTCTACCCAGGCCACTGTTGTGGCTGTTGGCTCACCGCTGCGGCCGAAACTGCTAAAGGCAGGTTACTCCGACTCATTTTCGCTGGCGCTGATCATCAATTCCAGTGATATTGCCTTTCTGATACCTCCCAGCATCGGCTTCATTATTTACGGGGTTATCTCCGAGACCTCCATTGCCGAGCTCTTCATCGCCGGTATTGGTCCCGGCATCATGATTCTTTTGATGTTTTCGATTTATTGCCTGATCTATGCTCATGTAAAAAAGGTTCCCACCGAGGAAAAGGCCGGCTGGAAAGAGCGGGGAGTCGCCGTCCGTGAAGCGCTGTGGCCGCTGTTCTTCCCCGTCATAATTGTGGGTGGTATCTACGGCGGTATTTTCAGCCCGACGGAGGCTGCAGCCGTGTGCGTGCTCTACGCCTTCCTGCTGGAATTCGTGGTTTTCCGCTCTCTGAAACTCCCGGACATCTATCGAATCTCAAAATCCACCGGTCTGATTACCGCCGTGGTATTCATTCTGGTCGCCGTGGGCACCGGCTTTTCCTGGATCATCTCCTTTGCCCAGATTCCCCAGTCGATTCTTGACTCGGTCGGGGTCAGCGATATGGGCCCGGTCGGCGTCATGATCACCATCTGTATCGCCTTCTTTGTGGCCTGTATGTTCGTTGATCCGATCGTGGTGATTCTGGTGCTGACACCCATCTTCGCGCCGGCCATCGCTGCCTCTGGTCTGGACCCGGTGCTGGTGGGCGTTCTGATCACCTTGCAGGTAGCCATCGGATCGGCCACGCCTCCGTTCGGTTGTGACATCTTCACCGCCATAGCCATATTCAAGCGCCCTTATTGGGAAGTAATACGCGGCACACCACCGTTTGTCATTATGTTGATAGCGGCTGCCGGGCTACTCATTGCGTTCCCACAAATTGCGTTGTTCCTGCGTGACCTGGCGTTCCGTTAAAGGCTATTGAAACCGATTTCAGGGAGAAGAATATGTTCAAAAGAATCCTGGTGGCCGTTGATGGTTCCAAGTCATCCTTTAAAGCTGTGGACAAAGCCATTGCGCTACAAAAGCTCACGGACGCCGAGATCTATCTGATCTGTGTCTATAAACACCACAGCCTGTTTGAGGCATCACTTTCAATCGGGCGTCCCGATGGCATGGATATCCCTGACAAGGTTCTCTCTGATTACGCCAAGGAAATCGTCAACCACGCCAAGGAGAAGGCAAAAGAAAAGGGTGCGGTAAAAATCCGGGGCTTCGTCAAGGCCGGGCGCCCCTCCAGTGTTATCGTCAAATTTGCCCAGGATAAAGAAGTGGACCTGATTGTGGTGGGCACACGGGGCACTCACAGTGACAAGGACGGCATGCTGCTTGGCAGCGTGTCACACCGCGTCGCTTCCAAGGCGAAGTGCCCGGTTTTGGTGGTTTAAGAGTTTAAGGAAAACAACTGTTTAAGGACGAACCATGACCGCTATCGTGGATTTTCTGAACTCCATACTCTGGGGCTATGTTCTGGTATATGGCCTGCTAGGCGTCGGTGTCTTTTTCACCATTCGCCTGGGCTTTCTGCAGTTCCTCAATTTCGGTGAAATGATCCGGGCCATTCGCGGCTCCCGCGAGAGTGATGTTCACGGCATATCTCCGTTCCAGGCCTTGTGTACCAGTCTCGCGTCCCGCGTGGGTACGGGCAACCTGGCTGGGGTCGCGGTGGCACTCTATCTCGGCGGCGCTGGCGCCATTTTCTGGATGTGGATGGTCGCTCTGGTCGGTATGGCCACCGGCTATGCGGAAAGCACGCTGGCGCAACTCTACAAGGTCCGTGACGGCAAAGGGCAATACCGTGGCGGTCCGGCGGTTTACATCACCAAAGGCCTCAATGCGCCCTGGGCCGGGAGCATCTTTGCTGTCTGCCTGATTCTGTCGTTCGGGCTGGTTTTTAATGCGGTACAGGCCAATTCCATAGCCGATGCCATGGAGGGCGCCTTTGGTGTGCCCAAGTTCTGGGTGGGTGTCGTTATTGCCGTTCTGGCAGGTGTCGTGATTTTTGGTGGCCTGCGCTCGATCGTGCGTTTCGCGGAACTGGTAGTACCGTTGATGGCTGGCATCTACGTTCTGATTGCCATGGTCATAATGGCCATCAATATCACGGAAGTACCAGGCGTGCTGCTCACCATTGTGAAGAGTGCCTTCGGGCTGGAAGAAGCCGCCGGCGGCGCGGCAGGCTCCATTACGGCCGCGATGCTGAACGGTATCAAGCGCGGGCTGTTCTCCAACGAGGCGGGCATGGGCTCGGCCCCCAACATTGCCGCAACCGCGACACCGGCACCTCACCACCCCTCATCGCAGGGGCTGGTCCAAGGGTTCGGTGTTTTCGTCGACACGATTATTATCTGTACCGCCACAGCGGTAATGATACTGCTGTCCGGTGTCATGGAACCAGGCTCCGGCGTTACCGGAACTCAGCTCACCCAGGATGCCATGCAAAGCCATATCGGAGATTTCGGCGCCTACTTCATTGCCATCGCGATTCTGTTCTTTGCGTTCACCTCCATTGTGGCCAACTACACCTATGCGGAAAATGCGCTGATTCATCTCGGCGGTGACAATAATATTGCCATTACCCTGCTCCGCACGGCAGTACTGGGAATGGTGGTATGGGGTGGCTACGAGGCTGTAGTGACAGTTTTCAATGCGGCCGATGCCTCCATGGGACTGATGGCCACGATTAACCTCATAGCGATCGTGATGCTTTCGGGTACGGTGGTTAAGTTGACCAGAGACTACCTTGCCCAAAGAAAACAGGGTGAGGTGCCGCATTTCAAGTCAAAGGACTACCCGGAACTGCATGAGAAGATAGACAGCAATATCTGGCATTAGGCCACCTCTACCCTGTCCCGCCCGGCCTGCTTGGCCCGGTATAGCGCCCGATCGGCGAGTCCCAGCAGGCTATCCGGAGACTCGCTGCATTCGGGCCAGCTCGATACACCGACGGAGATCGTAACAGGCCCCAGGTCGATGCCATCGTGCTCTACCGGCATCAGCCGGATTGCCCTGGCAAGCTCCATCGCCTTGTCATAGGCGGCGTTGGCATTGGAACCCGCCATGATGATGACAAACTCCTCCCCACCAAAGCGGCACACCACATCACTGTCACGGAAGTGTCTGGCGAGCATACTCGCTACTGCCTTCAGAGCGGTGTCACCGGCCTCATGGCCATGGGTGTCGTTGAATTGCTTGAAGTGATCTATATCCACAATCAGCAAAGACAGCGGCTGGTCACTGCGAAGTGCGACGGCGGACTCGTGCTCAAACAACTGATCAAAATAGCGGCGGTTCTTCAGCCCGGTAAGGGCATCTTCATAGGAGTACTTGTGCAGTTCTTCGCGCAAGCCAATGCCTGAGAGAGTAATACCAATTTTCTGTACCCCCTGGCTCAGCGCCTGAAAAAGCCTGGCGGCGCCGTAATCGTTGCTAGCGCCCGCAAATTCCTCCGGCACCTCGACGAACAGCAAAGCCATGGGTACCTGCCCCTGTGTCGCAGACTGGATATTGATCCAGAGACACAGGGACCCTCCCACATCCTCTTCCCATTCCGACCAGGACTGGCCAGATTCCGCACTGTAACGGGCCGGAATCTGATTCTGGGGCGGCGGGCCATCAGGCGTTTCAATACGGGCGGGTGACTCGGGCTCTCCCGCGTAGCCCCAACGTGTCAGCAGCACGTATGCCCGACCGCCATCAACCCTCTGGTAAAGCCTTCCCTTGAGGGGACTGCAGAGGTCCGGAAGCCGGCGCGCCAGAACCGCGAATGTCTGGTTCAGGGTAATGCAATTCTGTAACTCCGCGATGATATCGTTGAGAACACGGGTTTTCTCATTCTCGAAGGTCAGCAGGCGAACCCTGGCTTGCTCAAGACGAGCAAGGGCCTCCGCCTTTTCAGTCCGCTCCGCAACCTGTTGCTCAAGCGACAGGTTTAGCTGCTGCAAGGCCTGCTGGGTGCGGGCGTAATGCCACAATGAGATCAACACAACTGACAATGAAAAGACCAGCGTGCCCCAGCTGACCGGTACCCTCCAAAAGGGAAGTACGCCATGAGCGACGGCCATATCCACCACCAGAAGACTGCAGAAGATGCCATAAGCGGCAAGTATGACCTGCTGCTCAACCTGCAAGTGGCGAAACCGCCTGACCATGACAATAGCGATCATAACCAGGGAGGTCAGCAACAGCGCATCGAATACGGGAAATGTGGATGACAGATCCACGAACCCTGATAACGCCATCCCGATGGCCGTAACCATATACGTCAGATGCACCTTCCAGACCAGGTTGATCAGCCATGGACGGTGGTCCGTCAGCCACTGCTCCAGAAGCAGGGCCATGGCCACCGGTAACATGTAGTAAGAGCCGGCTGCCAGATAATCCCAGGCCAGTGGCGCCTTCCAGAGCAGCTGGCTTGCCTGGCTCTCCGAAAGCAGCAGCAGCGCTGATGAAAAGGAAAAAAGAGCAATACTGCCGAAGCTCTTCTTTTCTGTCTGAAGCAGGGCAAATATCAAGGATAACAACGCAATAAGGGCGGAAAAGCCGGCAATCACCAGCGCATCAAGGGAATTCCGGAGGATAAAAAGGACAAGGTCCGGCCTGTCCATGATGGACACTTCTCCCCACAAACCTATATCGGTGTAATCGGAGAAGACGCGGAAATATGTTTGCTTGTCCTCGAAGCCCTCAGGCAGGGGAACGGCATGCCAGGGCCAGCCTTCGAAACGTCCCCTGCCCTGATGGTCAAACGTACCGAACTGGTAGATGTTCTCGCCATCCAGCCAGACCTGGACAATCAGGTCCACGCTGAATATGTAGAGGACGGGCTCCTGCCATTCGCCGCCGGGCAAGGTAACCCGGAACCAGACATGTTCATGCCCTTCTCTGCCTGGCGGGTTGGAGGGGAAACCGATTGCCTGCCACTGTTCCGGTTCGCCAGCCTGCACCCACTCCGGAACGCCGTCATCAGTAAACGGAGAGTCCCCCCAGCGATATTCCCAACCCGCCTCCAGGTCAACGGCGGCGTGAGCCGCTTGCACACCTGAAAGGCTCAAGAGGAGGAAGATGATCAGGCTGACGGCCTTTGAAGGAGACAGCTTCTGCATACGGCACGGCGCCTGTCGCTTGAAGATACAGTGCATACATTATAGAACACCCGTGTCATTAAACGCTCTCACGGGCGCAATAAACACGAATCTTTACCGCACCGATCAGCCTGTCATGCTTATGTACTGGACAATACCGTTACTGCCCGGACTTCAACATCTCCCAGTATCTGGTGTACACCTGCATGGCGTCGTCGCCCACATCTTCCTGAAACTCGGCGTTGGTGAGATCTTCCGGCGTCGGATAACTGGTGCGGTCGTTGGCCACTTCCTCGCTCAACAGTTCGCGGGCCGCCAGGTTGGGGGTCGCGTAGCCAATGTCCTCACTGATCAGGGCGGAAATTTCCGGTTGCATCACAAAGCTGATGAACTGGTGAGCGGCATCCGGATTGCCGGCGTTTTTGGGAATGACGAAGCTGTCCAGCCACACAATGGTGCCCTCTTCCGGATAGACATATTCCAGGGAGGGCATGTCTTCGTTACCCATGACCGCTTCGCCGTTCCAGATCATGCCGATGTCGGTTTCACCTTCCAGGTAGGGCATCCTTGGGGCGTCGGAGTTGAAGGTGCGTACCGAGGGCATCAGCTCGGTCAGTTTTTCATAGGCTTCCTCGATCTCGTCCGGGTCGGTACTGTTACCGGAGTAACCGAGAACCCGCAAACCGATGTGGAACACCTCGCGCATGTCGTTGGTAAGCATCACCCGGCCTTCGTATTCTTCGTCCCAGAGATCTTCCCACGCCGTTACTTCGCTGCCGTCGACGTCGTTGGCATCATAGGCAAGGCCGGTGGTTCCCCAGAGGTAGGGAACGCTGTATTCGTTGTCAGGGTCGATCTCCAGGTTGATCAGCTCGGGGTCCAGCTTTTCAAAGCCTGCAATCTTTTCATGATCAATTTTCTCCAGCAGGCCCTCTTTACGCATTTTGTTGACGTAATAGGTGGACGGCAACGCCAGGTCGTAATCCCCGCTTTCGTCCAGCAGCTTGAGCCGCGCGTACATGGCCTCGTTACTGTCATATGTGGTGTACACCACCTGGATACCGGTTTCTTCCTCGAAGCGGTCCAATACCTCCTGAGGCATGTATTCAGACCAGTTGTACAGATTCAGTACGCCTGGTTCCTCCTGGGAACTGCACCCGGTCAGGGTGGCAGCCACAAGGCCCGCGAGCGCCAGTTTTCTCATCGTTTGCTCCTTGTCAGTATCCATTGGGACAGCATCAACATTGTCAGGGAAAATACCAGTAACAGGGTGCCCAAAGCATTCACTTCGGGTTTCAGGCCCACACGCACCATCGAGTAAATGCGTAAGGGCAGAATTTCGTAGCTGGGGCCGCTTACAAAGGTGCTCACCACGACATCATCCAGCGACAGCGTGAACCCCAGCAACCACCCGGCCATCAGCGCCGGCATGATAACCGGAATCAACACCGTGCGGGTCATGGTGAAATCATTGGCCCCCAGATCCCGTGCCGCTTCGGGCAGGCTTTCGTCAAAGCCACTGAGCCTCGCCATAACGGTAATCACCACAAACGGCAGGCAGAAGGTTACGTGGGCCAACAGCAGCGAGACGAATCCAAGCTGCAGCCCCACCAACAGGAACAGCGCCAGTAGTGAAATAGCCAGGACAATCTCCGGCGACATCATCACCACAAACAGCATGCCCCGCAGCATGCGCTTGCCGCGAAAACGATAGCGGTGGAGGGCCAGCGCCGTCAGTGCACCAATAATCGTCGACACCGTGGCCGCCGCCAGTGCCAGCCACAGTGAATTCCACATGGCCTGAACCATGGCGTGATTGTTGAACAGCGACTCATACCACTCGAGACTGAACCCGCCCCACCGGTAGCCGGTACGGGAGCTGTTGAAGGAGAATACCACCAGCACCAGGATTGGCAGGTAAAGCAGCACATACACCAGGGTGAGGTAGGTTTTCGGCAGCCAGCGATTCACGCTTGAGCCTCCTCGCCCAGCCGCCGCTGGCTGAGGCGATGGGCAAACAGCAATACCGCCATGGCCACCGTCAGAAGAATGCTGGCCGCGGCGCCGAAGGGCCAGTCACGGGCGTCCAGGAACTGGTTCTTGATCACGTTGCCCACCAGCAGATTGCGCGAGCCACCAAGTATGTCCGCCACGAAGAACAGCCCCATGGCCGGCAACAGCACCAGCATCACGCCGGCCAGTACACCGGGCAGGGTCAGGGGAATGGTGACGTGCAGAAACGTTGAAAGCTTACCCGCCCCCAGGTCGTGTGAAGCCATCAGCAGCTCCTGCCTGAGATCATCAAACACCGAGTACAGCGGCAGTATCATGAACGGCAGTAGCAGGTACACCAGCCCGACAATCACCGCGCCTTCGGTATAGAGCATTTTCAATGGCTCGTCGATAAGGCCCATGCCCATCAGGGCGTTATTGAGCAGCCCGTTGGTGGCCAGAAGCAGCTTCAGTGCGTAGGTGCGCACCAGGGAGTTGGTCCAGAACGGCACGATCAGCAAGAAGATCAGCAGGGTCTGGCGCTGCTTGCCAAGGCCAGACAGGGCCCAGGCGAAGGGGTAGCCAATCAGCAGGCAAAAAATCGTGGTTACCCCCGCCATATAGAGGGAGTTTAGGAACACGTCCAGGTACAGGGGATCGAACAGTTGCCGGTAGCTGTCCAGATTCAGCGGCAGCGACAGGAAAGTACCCGGATCCCGGGTCATGACGCTGGCCCCCACCACCAGCAGATTGGGCGTAAGTACCAGGAGCAACAGCCAACCCCAGACCAGAACCAGCACAGCGGTTTTGAAAGGCTGCTGTAACACTCTATGCATCCGTAGCCAGCCCTTCCGCCTCTTCGTTTACCGGCTCCAGTTCGACTGGCAGTAACCACTCCCAGCCCTCCACCCAGCTGACCCGCACCGGCTCGCCCAGCTTGTAGTCGAACGTGGGGTCGTCTTCATCAAAAAATTCGCTGGCCAGAACCTCGGTGCCATCCTCCAGATGAATCACCGAATCCAGGGTACTCCCTTTGTAGTTGCGCTCGACAACCTTGCCGGCCAGGCCGTGGTCGTCTTCCGGGGCCAGCACGCGGATATCCTCGGGGCGTAACAGTACATTGACCTGCTCGCCTTCACGCACGGTAAACGCCGGTTTCTGCAGGGTACGGCGCAGCCCCAGAATATCCAGTGTGATTGCCCCGTCATCAACCGCCGCCAGATAGCCGGGGAACAGGTTGGTTTCGCCTACAAAGCGCGCTGTAAAGAGATTGGCGGGCCGCTCGTAGATTTCCCGCGGCGTACCCAGCTGCTGGATTTCGCCGTCTTTCAGCACCACCACCCGGTCCGACATGGACAGGGCCTCTTCCTGGTCGTGAGTGACGAATACGAAGGTAATGCCCAGTTCCCGTTGCAGGCGCTTCAGCTCTACCTGCATGGTGCGGCGCAGCTTGTAGTCCAGGGCAGACAGGGGCTCGTCCAGCAACAGCAATTGCGGGCGCTTGACGACCGCACGGGCAATGGCGACCCGTTGCTGCTGACCGCCCGATAGCTGATGTGGCTTGCGGCGGGCGAAGTCCTGTAATTGCACCATGGCCAGTACATCGCTCACCCGCTGGCGGATTTCCTCCTTTGGCCGCCTCTCCATTTTCAGGCCATAGGCGACGTTGTCGTAAACCGACATATGGGGAAACAGCGCGTAATTCTGGAACACCGTATTGAGCGGCCGGTGTTCGGGGGCCGCATGGGTGATGTCGTGGCCGGAGAGGGTTACCGACCCGGTGTCCGGCAGTTCGAAGCCTGCCATCAGCCGCAGCAGTGTGGTTTTACCGCAGCCGGACGGCCCCAGTAACGTGATGAACTCGCCGTCCAGAATGTCCAGATCCAGCGAGTCCAGCACGGTTTTGCCGTCGAACGCCTTGGAGACGTTCTTCAGCGAGAAGAGCGCTTCCTTCATTCACCCGAAACGCTGTTCAGATACGCCTTGTCGGAGATGTTCGTCCACTGACGTACCTGTTTCAGATATTCCTGCTGGGAGGTAATGATCTCTTTGGCCAGCTCATCCTTCTGAGCTTCTTCCTTCAGCAGCTTTTCGGTTGCCTCGCGTAGCGCTTCAATAACTTCCGGGGGGAAGGTTTTGTGGGTCACATCCGGATAATCTTCCTTCATGCGGTCCCAGGCCACGCCACTCTCGTGCATGCTCTGCATGTACATGTCATAGGCGGCGGTGCGCATGGACACCCTGAGGATTTCCTGCAGATCGGCAGGAAGCTTGTTCCAGGTTTTTTCGTTGATCAGGAACTGCACTTCCGCACCCGGCTCCTGCCAGCCCGAGTAGTAGTACTTCGCGATCTGATGGAAGCCCATCTGGAAATCCAGTGCCGGGCCGACCCATTCCAGAGCGTCGATCGTCCCTCTTTCCAGTGCGCTGTAAAGCTCACCTGGCGGGATATTGGTCACGGCGACACCGACCTCGGACATTACCTCGCCGGCAAATCCGGGTGTGCGCATTTTCAGGCCTTTAAGGTCCTCAACGCTCTCAATTTCCTCGCGGAACCAACCGCCCATCTGGTTACCCGTGTTGCCGCCAGGAAACGATAGCAGGCCGTGAGGCTGGTAGACCTTCTTCATCAGCTCCATACCGTCGCCATAATAGAACCAGGCGTATTGCTCAGCGGCAATCATCCCGAAGGGTACGGTGGTGAAGTACATGGCATTGGGAATCGAGCCCTTGTAGTAATAGGACGCGGTATGCCCCATATCGTACTGGCCCGCCTTCACCATATCGAAGATACCGAAAGGTGCCTTGTGCTTGTTGGAAGAGTCAATCCGGAACTGCAGGCGGCCATCGGACATTTTCTCGGCCATCGCTGCCATGTTGCGCGGCGTTTCGCCCAGAATCGGGGAGTTGGGCCCCCAGGTTTCAGCTAGGCGAATGGTGTAGGTTTCCTGGGCCAGCAATGAAGTGCTGGTCAAGCTCAGCATCAGAGCCAGTGAGGTCAGGAGGGGTTTGAACGTTAACATAAGCGAGCCCTTTTCCGTTTTTTATTGGAGTTGGATCAGTCGGCTCACATCATAGCCTGCTGGCCGGCTCACGCCAATCGTCAACCGGCCAACAGTAATCATTTTATACTTTGAACTGGCCCACCAGGTCACGCAGGCTCTCACCCAGGCGCGCCAGTTCATGGCTTGCTTCGTTGGTCTGGGTTACGCCAGTATCGCTACGCTGCGCTGCATCCACAATGCGCACCACGTTCTGATTAATCTCTTCGGCAACCTGGCTCTGCTGTTCGGCGGCAGTGGCAATCTGCGTAACCTGGTCGTGGATATGACCTACGGATTTCTCGATGGTACGCAGGGCATCGGTGGCGTGGTTGATTCGCTCGACTGTCTCAGTGGAACGGGTGCGTGAGGCATCCATCCGCTCAACCGCCGCGCGGGACTCAGTCACAAAGCCATCGATCATGCCGCGAATCTGGTCGGCGGATTCCGCGCTGCGCTTCGCCAGCTGACGTACTTCATCGGCAACCACCGAGAAACCACGGCCATGCTCACCGGCACGGGCAGCTTCAATGGCCGCATTGAGTGCCAGCAGATTGGTCTGATCGGTAACCGCGTGGATCACATCCAGCACCTGTGTAATCTCGTCGGTTTTCTCCGCGAGGTTGCTGATACGGGTCGAGCTTGCGTCAATTTCCTGCGACAGCTGATTGACTGAAGACTGGGCATTGGCGATGGTCTCGCCACCGTCCCTGGCCAGCTTATCGGCATCGGAAGCCGCGCTTTCCACTTCGTTGGCGTTGCCGGAGATCTGCTGGATAGTGGCCGCCATTTCGTTGATGGCTGAGGCGATCTGGTCAGTCTCGGAGCCCTGTTCCTGAACCGAGGCGCGGGTTTCCGTAGCAACACGGCTGAGCTCTTCGGCGGCAGACGCAACCTGATCGGTTGTGGCGCCCACTTCCCGAATGGTGTTCTGGATCTTCACGATAAAGGCATTGAATCTACGACCCAGCTCGGCCAGTTCGTCGTCACCTTCATCCGGCAGGCGGTGGCGAAGATCGCCTTCCCCCTCGGCAATGTCTTTCATCAGGGCGATGACCCTGTTGAGCGGGTTGGTAACGGTACGGCCCACGAAGATGCCGATTAACAGGGCAATAATTACCACAACCACGGTTACCATCACGATAAAGCCCAGGGTCTCGGCAATTTCCTGTTCAACGTCTGTGCGGGCGGCCGAAACCACTTCGTCAATGTCAGTGACATACACACCGGTGCCAATCATCCAGTCCCAGTCAGGAATGATGGTAGAAAAGGAAACTTTGGGTTCCACATCACCGGAGGCGGGATTGGGCCAGTCATAGCCGAAAAAACCACCTTCTTCTGCCGCATCGAACAACGACCGTACCAGCTTTTGCACATCCGGATTGGTTGTCGGCCCTTCCCGGGACGGGTCCGGCGCATAGGCCAGGTTTTCCAGGTCGCGGGCGTAGGCAAATACATAGTTGCCGCCCTCGAAACTTATGGAGCGCAGGCGATTACGTGCTTCTTCGCGGGCCTCGGCATCTGACAGGTCCGGATCATTCTTGGCCTCAAGAACTACGGAACGGGCGGCATCCACCAGGCTTTTCAGGCCCTCTTTACGGGAGTCGAGCAAGCTTGCCTCCAGCCGCTCAAGCTCGGCCTCACCAGCGCTCTTGATCTGGGCGACTGTAATCCAGGCAAGGGTCGCCGCCGTAATCAGTACAGGCACCAGCACGCCCAGCAACAGACGGGAACGAATACGTAGCCGGCTCAGTAAGGTCATTGGTTATCACTCCGTAAAATGTTGGATGCTCCGCGCAATTATCCACAATGGTGCATCGGGGTGTGTTCCAGTTTGTAATACGAACGTAAACAGGCAGGCGGCATCCCTGTATTTTCGCGCCGTAACTCGTTAACGTCCCGGGATATATTGCTTGAAGGTTTATCGGCAGACGGGCGAATGGCTTGAACAGGATTTAGACTAAAGGCCTAGCGCCTGCCCAGAGACACAGATGAAATACCTGTATCTGATTCGACATGCCAAATCGAGCTGGGCCGATAACAGCCTGCCCGACCATCTGCGCCCCCTGAACAGCCGTGGCCTGAAACAGCTCGGGCCCATGAGCAAGGCTGTACAGGCGGCGGGTATTTTGAATGGCCCGATATTCTGCAGCATAGCGACCCGTGCACAGCAGACCCTGCACGGCCTGGTACCTGAAGACCTGCGCCAGTACACCCACGTAGACCCCAGGTTATATACCTTCAACTATAAAGTGCTGGTTGACTGGTTACGCAAGGCAGAGGACTCGGAAAGCATTACCCTGATCGGACACAACCCAGCTTTGGAGGGGCTGGCGAGCTATCTGTTAAAACATGCGCCGGACAGCTTCCCCACCTGCGCTTTCATGCAAGTTGCGCTGCCCGTCCATCACTGGCACAAACTGGCAAGGGGAAAGGGTCAGCTGGAGCAGTTCCTCACGCCCCGAGACGTGAGCTATGAGCAGTTCAACCGTAAACGCCGGAAGACCCCGGGCAGTACAGGTGCTCCACCGACGCAACAAATCCCCGAAGCGCTTCAGCACCAATACAGTCGCATGCAAGATCTCGAAACCGGTGTAATCCAGGGTTATAACAACGAGTTCCTGCATCAGTACCGTATCGCTGTCCGACGCAGCCGTGCCATTGCCGAATCTGTCTGTGAAATCAACGCCGACACCGATCTGCGCAGGGCGGTGAAAACTCTGAAAAAACATGCCCGGGCCACCAGCCAACTCCGGGACCTTCACGTGTTCCTGGCAGATCTGCAGCGGTGGCAACTCGACGAAGACATACAGGCGGGGCTGACCAGCTCCGGCGCCAGAAGCTATTTCAGTAATCTGGCGGACCTTGAGCACCATGCTCTCACCACACGACTGACGGGCCGTAAATACCGGAATGATATGGGCGACTGGCACTGGCTCATTACATCCCGCCACTTTGAAAAAATAATCCGGAAACTGGCCACCGAAGACATCCGGAAGGCACTGAACAAGCGTATACAGCAATACAACACGCTGGCTCACCAACTGAGCGGGCAGTCTGCCGACAGCGATTACCACCGACTGCGGAAATTACTCAAGCGTATTCGCTACCTTGCCGAACTGGACAAACCTGCATTCCGGGAAATGCTCAGGCAACTGAAACATCGTCAGCAACGATTCGGCGATTTCCAGGATTTGCACGTGCAGATCGAAATGCTGGCCACCTTCTGTAACAGCATTGCCACCGAACCCGACATGCGGGTATCCGTGGCAGGGCTGAATAACCTGATATCGAGCCTGGCCTCAGAAAAGGCCTGCGTGCGGAATGAAATACTGACCCTTGGAGGTATTGATGGACACCCTGTTCTATGATGGCCAGTGCCCTTTGTGCGCAAAGGAAATCGGTACCCTGAGAAAGCTGCAGCGGGGCGACCTGGTTTTTGCCGATATCCATGCCCAAAAAAACCGCAAAGGCATGCTGCCAGACCGCGAAGCGATGTTGCGCAGGCTTCACCTGCTGACCGGTGACGGCAACTGGGTAATTGGCCTGCCTGCCAACGTGCGCGCCTGGTCTCACACCCGCTTCGGATTCTGCTTCAAGCCATTACTATGGCCGGGCATTTACCCCCTGGCAGCGCGTGTCTACGAGAACTGGGCAGACAAACGCTACGAGCGGAAATACGCCTGTGGTACCTGCGCGGTGTAACCGCATTTCACACGGAACGCGCGCGCCCTGCCCACGCCGACCAGGAGTAAAGCCCCAGCGCTATCCAGATCATCACGAAGCTCAGCAGCTTTTCTCCGCTCATTGGCTCGTCAAACACAAACAATGCGATAAAGAACTGGAGCGTGGGGTTGATATACATCAGAAAGCCCACCGTAGCCAGGCGTAACCGGCGGGCTGCCCCGGCAAAGAGCAGCAACGGAACGGCGGTGACCACCCCACTGGAGACCAGGAGAAGCGCGAGGGCTGTACTATCCATGAAATGAGACTGGCCGGCAGAGCCCAACCATCCCAGTACCAGTAAACTGACAGGCAGAAGCAGCAGGGTTTCCACAAACAGGCCCGAGAGACCATCCAGTTCCACCTGTTTGCGTAACAGGCCATAGGTGCCGAAACTGAAGGCCAACACCAGGGTTATCCAGGGCACCAGGCCCAGCAGGAACAACTGATACAGAATGGCGACGGCAGCCAGCACTACAGCCACAACCTGCACGCGGGAAATCGTCTCCCGCAGCACCAGCATACCCAGCCCCACGTTCACCAGTGGCGTGAGGAAGTAACCCAGGCTGGCCTGGAGTACGTGGCGGGTTTCCACCGCGTAAATGTAGACACCCCAGTTAACCGCAATAAAAACCGCACAACCGAATACGAAACCCAGTTTCCTGGGGCGTGCCAGCGCCACCTTTACCGGCTGCCAGCGTTTAAGAACCGTCACCACAACAACCAGAAAGACGCAGGACCAGATAACCCGGTGAATAAGGACCTCGTACGAAGGCACCCCAGCGAACAGGGCAAAATACAGCGGGAAACAGCCCCAGATGGTATAGGCGGAAAGGCCGTACAGAACGCCCTTGGTGGCTTCGGGTGTGGCGGTTTTCATAGCTTCCTCATGATCCGGTGCGTCAATCTAGCACACTTCAGATGACACAAGCGCGAATCAGAGGCAGCAGGCTTTGTGCTTTTTGCCGCTACCACAGGGACAGGGCTCGTTCCTGCCGGGCTTGAGAACACCTTCGGTGGTGTCGCCGCTGACGTAGTACCAGCGCTTGTCCTCCAGCACGAAGCGGGATTTTTCTTCCAGGTAACCCCAACTGGTTCCAGCCCGGTAGATGGCACGAAAATGGACATTGCCATCGCTACCGGAAACGCCCGACGACAGTATCTGCAATGACGCCCACCTGGGCGATTCCTCAAGGTCCAGGCTTTGCGGGCGGGTACGGCTGTGCCAGGTGGACTTCAGATAGTCGACCAGTTTCAGCACAAATGCGCTGTAGCGGGAGCGCATGAGTGCTTCCGGTGTTGGTGCCGGTTTGCCCTGATGGTAACGTCCACAGCAGGTCCTGTACGGTTCACCACTGCCACAGGGGCAAGATTCCGGGGTTACCTCTGCAACCATATGACAAATCTCCTGACCGGGACAATTGGTTCATTTTAACAGTTTTAGTTATTCCGCCGCTGTGATATCAACACTCATCCACCTGTTCGAGACCCTTGATTGTGACGGACCTTTCCCTGCTGCAGATTATCCTTGCTAACCTCGCCCTGCTGGCCGGCTCCTGTCTGCAGGGCGTGGCCGGGTATGGCATTGGAACCCTGGCTGCGCCGTTACTTTTTCTCATCAGCCCCGTATTGGTGCCGGCGCCGCTGGTACTGAACGCGGTAGTGCTGACGGTTTTTATGGTGCTGCGAAACCGGGGCGCCCTGCAGATACGGGAAGTGCGCTTTGCCATCGGTGGCGGAGTTGCCGGGATGGTACTGGCGGGCGTCACACTGATGATGATCTCACCCAAGGGCTTCGAGCTGGTATTCGGCGTGCTGATCCTGATTGGCGTATTGCTCAGCGTGGCCGGTTTGCGGCCTGCACTGAATGCTCGTAACAGCGTTCTGGCCGGGGCTGCTTCGACCTATATGGGGACCATAACCGCTGTTGGTGGACCACCCATTGCATTGATCTACCAGAATCAGAAGGGCCCGTTGGTCAGGGCCAATATGTCCGCATTCTTTCTGGTAGCAAGCTTTTTCAGTATTGCCGCCCTTGTGGCATCCGGATACCTGGGGCACCGGGAACTGCAACTGTTTGCGGTTACCTTTCCCGGTGTACTGATCGGATTCTGGCTTTCCGGAAAGCTGGTCAATCGCATGCCGTTTGACGGGCTGCGGCCGGTCATTCTGGGCATTGCCGCCGTAGCAGGGGCAGCGGCGCTGGTTCGTGGCCTGGTATCGCTGTAACACACCCCCCTATTCAGCCCATACGCGGGCCCGGAAACGGCTTTGCTTCCAGAGTACCGCAATCCAGATTGCGTGCAGGTTGATCAGTAATGCCAGCACCCACTCGAAGGCATCGTCTATCTGGTCATGAACCCCTGGCACCACGGCGTCCAGGATCACCGAGAGTATGCCCACCGACAATGCCAACTCGCACAACCACAGCAGGCGCTTGCCGCTAACGTGCCAACGAGGATGCCCCTTGAGTGCGGAACTGATCAGTAACTGGGCAATGTAAGTGAGTGAGAAGTAGAGTACCACGCCGATACGCCGGATCAGGTTGAAGCCGTCTCCTTCATGGCCAAGCGCCAGGGTATAGGCCGCCAGCGACACACAGGCAACAAAGCCCAGCCAGGGAATCCAGAGGCGGCCCCGGGTGGTGGCTCCCAGCTGAAGTAGCCAGCGCCCGTTCAGAAACCAGAACAGGATGCCGAGAATCGCCGCCGGCAGCATGGTTCCCTTGAAGATGAAATAACTCGTGCCGTATCGGCCCGTGCGACTGATACTGGTACAGCTGTCCCAGTAGGGAATACACCAGGAAACATGGCCTTCCAGTATCGACACCGCGAAGGTTGTGTGAATGGTAATCAACGGCGTCAGCGCGGCGGCCATGGCCAGCCCCCACATCGGAATGCTGTTTGTCCCGTTATACATAGCGTTTTCTTCATGTCTGACATTCGCGAATCCCGACTACAAAGCATCGCTTTTTGTTACAGCATTTGACAATGTTTTAGAAATCAAGCGATACACTGAAGCGGCATTCACTCATACTTTAGTCATAGTGCTTAAAGTCTGACCAGGGCGCGTTTGGTCAGCTTGTCATTCCCGGTTTGAGATTCTGCATTATGCACACGGCCCGTCAGGACATCATAGAGACAGAAATCCCAGTATCCCAGTTGCAGATCGGGATGCATGTGGTTCGTCTGGACCGGCCCTGGGAAGAAACAGACTTCCTGCTGCAGGGGTTTATCCTCCAGAACGAAGAAGACCTGCTCGCTGTACAGCAACAGTGCGAGACCGTCTTTGTCGAAGGGAGGGTGCAGGTTGTGCCGGAAACCCCGGAGCGTTTGCCCGCAAGCCGGAAAACCAGGACAGGCAAACCCGCGCCACCGGATACATCAACAGCTTCCTCTTCCATTCCCAAGCGCAAAGTCACCTACATCAACAAGGTCGACGCCAATCGGGAAATGGCCGCGGCAACAATGAGCTACGCGGATGCCAAGGCCACCGCAAAAAACATCATGTCCAACCTGCGGCTGGGGCGCACACTGGAGATGAACCAGATCCACCAGGTGGTGGATAGCTGTGTGGACAGCGTACTGCGGAACGATAACGCACTGCTGCTGCTTACCAAAATCAAGAACAAGGACGAATACACTGCCGAACACTGCATCAACGTCTCTATTCTGTCCGCGGCCTTCGGCAAGCACCTGGGACTGCTGGAAGGAGAGATCCGCACTGTCGCCCTCTGCGGGCTGCTCCATGACGTGGGCAAGATGCGCATTGACGATGACATCCTGAATAAACCGGGAGCTCTCACGCCCGAAGAGTTCGCCGTTATGAAGAAACACACCACGTTCGGGCGTGATGTGCTGGCGGCTCTGCCGCGACTTGCGCACGCGGCGGTCGATGTGGCCTATTCGCATCATGAACGCATGGATGGCAAGGGCTACCCACGCGGCCTGGCAGGGCACCAGATTCCATTGTTTGCCAAAATTGTGGGGCTCGTGGACACCTACGACGCCATCACCAGCTCCCGGGTGTACGACAAGGGCCGGGCCTCAATGGAGGCGCTGCAGATTATTCACCGGAACAAGGGCGCCCAGTTTGATGCGGCCCTGGCAGTGGAATTTATCCGCATGATCGGCGTCTACCCGCCCGGCTCCATCGTGGAAATGACCAACGGTGAGGTGGGCATTGTCGTGGCCACTCACCCCACCAGCAAACTCAAACCCCGGGTACTACTGGTGCGAGACGCGGACAAACACCCGCTGACCACCTTTCGCGAAGTGGACCTGCTGAAAGAGACTCCGGACAGCGCCGGGCACCCCTACCGGATTGCCCGGGAAGTGCCGGACGAAAGCTACGGCATTGTGATGAAGGATTTCATCGAACAGGGCATCCTCAACCGCAAGGCCCCGGAAGTATCAGCCCCGGTCAATGACGGCCATGGTGAGCCTTGAAATACAGGTAAGCTTGCCTTCCTCGTTTTCCAGGCGTATTTCCCATACCTGGGTAGTGCCACCGAGGTGAAGGGCGCGGGCTGTGCCATAGACCCAGCCACTGCTGGCAGAGCGGATATGGTTGGCGTTGATATCCAGCCCCACTGCAATCTGGTTTTCCTTACGCAGGCAATAGTTGGCAGCCATGCTACCCAGAGTTTCCGCCAGCACGACGGATGACCCACCGTGGAGAATGCCGAACGGCTGCACCGTGCGCTCATCCACGGGAATGCGGCCGACCAGGTAGTCATCACCGATTTCCACAAATTCAATGCCCATAGTAGCAACAGCGGTGTTTTTGCTGCCCTCGGCCATTTGTTCAAGGGTAGGAATACTGCGGGTCCAGATTGCCATGGGGGTACTACCTCCTGAGATCGTTTATTACGCTTGAAACAGACTTGAGTTTATACAGGTAGGCTGCGAACGACTATCGGAATTTCGACGATTTCATCTGACAATCAGAAAACCCGCACCAGCTCCTGCTTCTGCTTCTGCCAGCCCAGCCGGCCAGTCTCCACAATCTGGCGTCGCATCCCGGGAACGGGGCGAATCATGAACAGGTCGCCATTCCGCCCTACCAGTCGTCTGGGCACACCACAGCCTCTGGCGATATCAGCGTGGGCCTGCATGTGGAGCTCCTCACCATGCACCGGGATGGCCACGGCCGGTCGCACCCACTCATACATGGCTCTGAGTTCGTCCTGTGCAGGATGACCGGAAGCGTGAATCGGGAATCCTGCGTCCTCTGCGGTAACCACTGTCACGCCCAGGGTTCGGAGGTTGTTGATCAGTGTGTGGATGGCCTCCTCGTTGCCGGGGATGGCCTATAGCGCCCGGTGAGAGGGTGGTCATCCAGCTTCCAGTCGCCGCTATGGAAAATACGGCCAGCCGGCGTACGTATCATCAATGCGTTAGGGTCAGGGATGGAATGGGTTAACGCCAGCCACTCCACCTCAAAGGGACCAATCGTCCTGCGGTCGCCCACCTCTACAACGTGAATGGGCACCCGATGCAGCAGGTCAAACTCGGCCAGTTTTCGGCGCAATATTTCCGCTGTGAAGCGGCTGGTGTAGATGGGGCACTGCAACAACGGCCAGAGATAGGGTACAGCCCCGATATGATCCTCATGGGCATGGGTGATCACCAGTCTCGCCGGTTCCTCCCAGAGGCAAAAACCACAGGTCATTCCGGTCAGGCGTCATTTACTGGCGTGCTTCCTGTAGCCTGATACGAGCTTGTCGTAAGTGCCATCCTTTCTGATCTGCTCAAACGTGGCACTTATCCGGTCCTGCCAGGAGAGCACGTGTAAGTTTCTCGAGATGGCAATATAGGAATGCTCACCCGGCACCTGATAGGGTGATTCTGAGGCATTGATGCCTAACTGATCCACGGTGTAACGCCCCACCAGCTCGGGGGCGACCACTACATCTACCCGCCCCATCTCGAGCATTCGCATCAGGTTTTCGTAACGTGCTATCGGCTCTTTGGTGAGCTCGTCGTCAGTATCGAATTTTTCAAAATAACTGGCACCGGACAGCACGCCGATCTTCATGCCATACAGGTCGTCATACTCCGTTACGCGGTGTTGATCACGATAATAGAAAAACAGTTTTCGTTCTGGCGGAAAAACCGGGGCCACGAACGCCATCATTTCCTCCCTTTCGTTCGTTTTCAGGGGGCCAAGCATGACGTCAATATCGCCGTCTTCCATCATTCGTAATATGCGACGAAACGGTGCTTCCACGTAATGCACTTTCCAGTCGATCCTGTCCGCAATCTCATTGAAAATATCGACATAAAGGCCGGTAACACCCTCATCGGTTACCACACGATAGGGTGGGGCGTGATTGATGCCCACGGTCACGGTCAGTCTGTCCTCTGCGGCGGAAACCAATGGAACGGCGAAAACAAGGCCAACAAGCCAACAGAATATAACGTGACGCACAGGGGTTCACCCTTCCATGAAGTGAATGCAAAACCGTATACCGGAATCCCGGTTCAGTCTTTTGTCCATGATCTCCCAAAGTATAGACAATATACAGTAAGTGACATCCGCAGGATCTGATCGTCGCTCATGCCCGTAATGACTGTTCAACAACAGTTGATTTCCGCCACAGTCGACGCAACAAAGACTCTGTAGGCAGTCATAACGAACCCATTAAACGATCAAAAGGACAGATTGCATGAAAGTACTGATGGTTCTTACCTCGCACGATCAGATGGGAGACACCGGGCATAAAACCGGCTTCTGGCTGGAAGAGTTCACCGCGCCGTATTATGTGTTCAGGGACGCCGGTGCCGACATTACCATCGCCTCGCCAAAAGGCGGTCAGCCGCCGGTTGACCCCAACAGCGAAACAGACGATGCCTTGACGGAAACCACTCGCCGGTTCCAGGAAGACGCCCATGCCAAGGAAGCCCTTGCCAGCACCAAAAAACTGGCAGATGTGGATATGAACGAGTACGACGCCCTCTTCTACCCGGGCGGCCACGGCCCGCTTTGGGATCTGGTAAACAACGACAAGTCCATGGCCCTTATCAAGACCGCCCATGAGCAGGACAAGATTATCGGCGCGGTATGCCACGCACCGGCCGTGTTCAAGAATGTGGAAATCAAGCCGGGGCAGAATATTGTGGGTGGCCGCGAAGTGACCGGCTTCAGCAACAGTGAGGAAGAAGCAGTAGGCCTGAGCAGTGTTGTGCCCTTCCTGCTGGAAGACATGCTGAAGGAAAACACCGCCACCTACACCAAGGGAGACGACTGGGCACCGCACATCGTGGTGGACGGCAAGCTGATCACTGGCCAGAACCCCGCGTCCTCTGAAGGCGCGGCCAAGGCCGTGGTACAGGCGCTTCAGGAAGGCTGACCGCCATTCTGGGCTTCTATTCCCCGGCGTGACTGATGAGCACGCCGGGGCCTCCCACCTCAAGCTTTTCGCGGATGTGCGCCGGTATCGGTGTTTTTGCCATCTCGGATGGCTGAATCAGTACGTAGATAATATCCGCCTCGGCGACCCTTTGTTCATCACCGAAACGGACAAACTCCAGATGCAGGGTGAACGAGGTGTTGCCCAGACGCCCTACCCTGATCCGCGCCTCCAGCACATCGTCAAAGCGTGCCGGCGCCCGGTAGTTCACTGTCAGGCTCACCACCTGGATGTCCAGGTCCTGGTCCAGCAAATTCTGGTAATCCCCGAACAGAGTGCGGATGTATTCGTTGACGGAAATGTCCACGTAGTCCGCATAGCGGGCGTTGAACACAACACTCTGGGCATCGCATTCGCCGTAGCGAACGCGAAAACGGAAGCGGAAAGAACTACCTGCGGTCATCAACTGCTCCTGAACCCCGCCTCATTAACGCGGGGCTTTGTTCGAACCATTTCAGAAATGAATAACCGACCGGATACTCTTGCCCTCATGCATCAGCTCGAACGCCTCGTTGATGTCCTCAAGGGGCATGTTGTGGGTAATGAACACATCCAGGGGGATGTCCCCTTTTTCCGCCTTTTCCACATAGCCCGGCAGTTCGGTGCGCCCCTTGACGCCGCCGAAGGCGGAGCCTTTCCACACCCGGCCGGTCACCAGCTGGAACGGGCGAGTGCGGATTTCCTCGCCGGCACCGGCCACGCCTATGATGATGGATTCGCCCCAGCCCTTGTGGCAGCACTCCAGGGCCGAACGCATTACGTCCACATTACCAATGCATTCGAAGGAGTAGTCCACGCCACCGTCGGTCATTTCAACAATGACTTCCTGGATCGGCTTATCGTAATCCTTGGGGTTGACCACATCCGTAGCGCCCAGCTGTTTCGCGATGTCGAACTTGCCAGGGTTGACGTCGATAGCGATGATGCGGCTCGCCTTGGCCATGGTGGCGCCGATGATGGCGGCCAGACCGATTCCACCGAGGCCGAAGATGGCCACGGTTGCACCTTCTTCCACTTTGGCGGTGTTCAGTACCGCGCCAATGCCGGTGGTAACGCCACAGCCCAGCAAACAGACTTTATCCAGTGGTGCTTCCTTGGGGATTTTCGCCAGGGAGACTTCCGGCAGCACCGTATATTCGGAAAAGGTGGAGCAGCCCATGTAGTGGTAGATGGGTTCCCCCTTGTAGGAGAACCGGGAGGTGCCGTCGGGCATGACGCCTTTGCCCTGGGTTTCGCGCACGGCTCCGCAGAGGTTGGTCTTCCCGGAGGTGCAGAACTTACACTTGCCACACTCGGCGGTGTATAGCGGGATCACGTGGTCACCCACTTCCAGCGAGGTCACCCCTTCACCGACGGCTTCGACGATACCGCCGCCTTCGTGACCCAGAATGGCCGGGAAGTTACCTTCGGAATCGGCACCGGAAAGCGTGTAGGCATCGGTATGGCACACGCCGGTGGCAACGATACGCACCAGCACTTCCCCTTTCTGGGGCGGAGCCACGTCCACTTCCACAATTTCCAGCGGTTTGTTGGGGGCAAACGCCACCGCAGCACGGGATTTAATCACTGGCAGACTCCTTCAAAAAAATTCGGGATTAAACGTCTCGGGTTTTACGAGTTTGACGCATTGTAGACGACCGGTCTAATATAACAACCATGACATCGAGCGACACGCGCAATCACATCATCCACACCGGTGCCGACCTGATCGGCCAGAAAGGCTTTGGTGCCACGGGCATCAACGCCGTGCTGACCACTGCCGGTGTACCCAAAGGGTCGTTCTACCATTATTTTAGCAGCAAGAACGATTTCGGGTTGGCTGTCATCGACACCTTTGCGCAGGAATACGACACCAAACTGGATCGGATCCTCAACGACAGCAGCCGCTCCTGCGTGGATCGTCTGCGTGCCTACTTCGATAGCGGACTGGAGTCCATGGCTAGCGGCGAATTCACCCGCGGCTGCCTGATCGGCAACCTTGGCCAGGAATTGGCGGGGCAGAACGAGACCTTCCGCAAGCGCCTGGACACGGTATTCCAGGGCTGGGAAAAGCGCTTCGAACGCTGCATTGAGGAAGCACGGCAGGCGGGGGATGTGGATAAGTCCATCAACCCCGCTGATGTGGCCAGCTTCCTGCTGTCCGGCTGGGAAGGCGCTATTCTCAGGGCCAAGGTCCTGAAGTCCATCGAGCCCATGGAGCGGTTTGTGCGGGTCTTTTTCCATCAGTGCCTTGGTATTCGCTGACCACACACCTTTTTTTCCAAAGTCTCTAGTAGACTGGTCTAATTAAATCTTGGTAATCCCGTAGGAGAATGGTTAATGAACAATGTAAACGATGCTCTGTTTCAACCGCACGATATCGGCACTCTCACACTGCCCAACCGTGTGCTGATGTCGCCCCTGACCCGTTCCCGCTCCAGTCAGCCCGGGGACGTACCGAATGACATGAATGCCCAGTACTACCAACAACGTGCGGGCGCCGGCCTGATCATCAGCGAGGCCACCCAGGTCTCGCCCCAGGGGAAGGGCTATGCATTCACGCCAGGCATCCACTCGGAAGATCAGATTGAGGGCTGGCGCAAGGTGACCAGTGCGGTGCATATGGCAGGCGGTCGCATTCATATGCAGCTTTGGCACGTCGGCCGCATTTCCCACACGGCTCTGCAGCCCGATGGCAACAAGCCTGTAGCGCCATCGGCGATCAAACCGGAGGGGGCCAAAACCTTCATCAGTGCCGACTCCGGTATGGTGGACGTTCCCGAGCCCCGAGCCCTGGAAGCGAGCGAGATGGGAGACATCGTAGAGCAGTATCGCCAGGGCGCCCTGAACGCCAAAGCCGCCGGCTTTGATGGTGTTGAGGTACACGCCGCCAACGGATACCTGCTGGACCAGTTTCTCAAGAGCGGCAGCAACCAGCGTAGCGACGAATTCGGCGGCTCCGTCGAGAACAGAATGCGCCTGCCACTGATGGTCATAGAAGCCGTGATCGACGTATGGGGCAAGGACAATGTCGGTGTTCGAGTCAGCCCGACCGGGAGTTTCAATGCAATGTACGACGAAGACCCTGAAGAAACCTTTGGTGAATTCGCGAAGCGACTGAACGCTTTGGGTGTCAGCTACATCGAGGTCGTGGAAGACTCCTTCCAGGGCAACCATGCGAATGGCCGCCCGGTGTCAGTGATTGATGCCATTCAGGCTGGATTTCAAGGCACTTATATTGCAAACGGCGCCTACACTGCTGAAGAAGCCCGCAAGCGCATCGGCAGTGGTCGTTGTGACCTGGTTACCTTTGGCCGTCCATTCATCGCCAACCCGGATTTGCCAGAGCGCTTTCGCCAGCATGCAGAACTGAACAAATGGGACGACAGCACTTTCTACGGTGGCGACGAACGCGGCTATACCGATTACCCGACTCTCAAAGAGCTTGAAACCATCGCCTGAAGATTTTCCTCTCGCAACGCCGTCCTCCACTGGCGGCGTTGCGGCATCTTGTGCAAAGACTTGCCCTCCTTCCATCGCCTTTCTCCGCACACCAAAAACCAAAATTCTCCAGACATGACTGATTATCCGGTTTGAAATCGCCGGAAAACTGGACTAACCATTAATATGTATCTGGAATAACTGCATTTGCTGATTTCCTGAGCGGCAGCACGACGTATTCAGATTAACAACAAGCCACTGAATGCACCCATTGAGGGAGAGCAGGCTCATGAGTCATAAATTTTCCCGCAGGAAGTTTCTAAGGAACTCTTTACTCGGCACCGGCGCAATGACCCTTGGTTTTCCAGCGCTGAAGGTTAACGCGGAAGAACACAAGATTCGTGTTGGTGTCGTTACTTCATTGTCAGGCGCGAATCGTTTCGGCGGCAATCTGACACGCCGGGGCTACGATCTATGGGCGGAAGAAATCAACAAGCTTGGAGGCATCGAGATTGAGGGAAAGCGCTATCCCGTGGAAATGTTCTATGGCGATGCCCAATCACGGCCCGCTTCCGGGGCGGATGCCGCAGAACGGCTGATCATCCAGGACGAGGTCGATGTCCTGTTCGGACCCTACACCTCTGGCGTGACCCTCGCGGTGCAACCAATCAGTCAGAAATACAGGGTGCCAATGATTTCCGGATCCGCGGAGTCTCCGAATGTCTGGCTGGCAAAACCCGCGTTCAATTTCGGCATGATTCCGGCGGTGGATCTCACCACTGATAAATCCATGGTGGTGCTGGCGGAAAACCTTGGTGACCGTGCGAAAACCGCTTCGGTTATCGGGGTTGATGAGCCCTTCTCCAAGGAAACGGCGGAAGGCTTCCGCAAAGGTGTGGAGGAATCCGGGCTGGATCTCCTCAGTTACGAGTTGTTTCCTGCCGGCTCGGATCTCTCGGCCATTGTATCCAAGCTGAAGTCAAGCAACCCGGATATTGTCGCTGTCGGCGGGCATGAAGACGTCTTTATCAATTTTGTGAATACGGCGAAGGCGCTGAACTACAAGCCCAAGGCACTGATCATGCACTACGGTGTAACCTCCGCAGCCTTCATTAAAGAAACCGGAAGCGAGTCAAACGGTATCCTTGGAGTTTCCGTATGGACCGAAGGATTGCCTTACAAGGATGAACTGTTCGGAACCGCCAGCGACTATTCAGATCTGTCCTTTTCCCGGTGGGGAACACGGCCGGATTACACCGAAGCAGCCTGCTCAGCCAGCGGGCTGGTGCTGCAGGACGCTGCACGCCGGCTCGGAAAAGCGCCACCCTGGGACCAGGGAACCCGTGCCGAACTCGCCAAGGCGATTGAAGATACGGACATTGAAACCTTCTACGGTCCAGTAGGGTTTGCCAAGGAAGGAAGTCACTTCCACAACAACACCAAACCAGTGCCGGCTGTCGTCCAGATCAAGAGTGGCGATGTGGTGCCAGTGGCTCCGGAGAATGCGTCCAAGGGAGAGCTCGTTTACCCAATCCCCGGTTCTACCTGACACCGAGCCGGACTTACAGTCGTCGAGAGTTCTCCTGAGAGAGGAAGTCTGTCGGCGACTGTAACAACACGTGGATGACGCCTGGACTGGGAGCACCGCCTTGGACCTTTTCCTTCAGACACTTGTAAACGGCATTCTGATCGGTGGAATCCTGATTTGCCTCACCATCGGGTTCCAGTTGACCTTCGGTGTACTGCACGTGATCGACTTTGCGGTCGGGGGCTGGACCATGCTCGGCGGCTACACTGCCTATTGGCTGGTAACCCTGGCCGGCATCGACCCGTTCATCAGTATTTTCCTGGTGTTCGCGCTTTTTTTGCTGATCGGTCGTGGGCTTGGCCCGCTGATCTACCATGTCAGAACCAGCCGGTATGCGCGGCCTGACCTGATGGCATTGGCCTTTACTTTCGGTATCTTCCTGTTCATGCGTGGGGGTGCCCTCTGGCTATGGTCCTACAACAGCCGCAGCGTCGACTCCGTGTTGTCTGGTCAATTCCTGAGCCTGGGCCCCATCACGATTCCCCTGATGCGACTGTCTGCTTTTCTCATGGCGCTGCTGTTCAGCCTGGGGCTGTTCATTCTGCTCTACAGGAGTCGCTTTGGCATGGCCGTAAGGGCACTGGCGCAAAACCACGACCATGCCGGATTGATGGGGGTAGACGTGAAACGGGTTTCCGCCTGGGTATATGGTATTTATACCGCTTTGACCGCATCCGCCGGCGTCCTGATTGCGACCATTTATTCGGTCAACCCCAGCGTTGGCGTTCGCTACACGCTCTTTGCATTCTTTGTCGCCGTACTCGCCGGCCTCGGTTCAGTGGGTGGCGTTCTGGTGGCCGGCCTGGCTCTCGGCCTGCTTGAAGCCTATGTCGCCACCTATATTGGGGCGCGGTATTCCTTACTGATCGTTTTTGGAACCCTGTACCTTACCCTTCTGGTTGCACCCAAAGGAGTTCTGGGACGTGGCATCTAAACCTGTTCTGACCCCAAAACTCATCGTCCGGACACTCCTGATCGGCGCCATTGTGATCGCCCTGGCGGTATTGCCCACTTTTATTGACTCTTACACCCTGAGAATTGCCACCGGTGCGCTAATGTGGGCGGGGCTGGCCTGTGCGTGGAACATTGTGGGGGGCTATGCCGGGTATATCAGCTTCGGGCACTCGGCGTTCTTCGGTATCGGCGCCTACACCACCGCTATCCTGATGCAGTCCGATTTCGGCGCCTCATTCTTTGTTACCCTGCTGCCGGCGATCATTCTCTCCATCGCCGTCGCTGTCGCTATTGGCGGGCCGACCATGCGGCTCAGGGGTGCCTATTTTGCCATCGCAACCTGGGCGTTCGCCGAAATGCTGATGCAACTGGTCACGGTACTCGACTTTACGGGAGGCACTGCCGGGCTCTCGCTGCCTGCCTACCTCAATGAGTTTTTCTTCTACTACCTCATGCTGTTCGCTGCGACAGCCAGCTTCGTCGGAGTCTGGCTGCTAATCGAACGCTCACGCTTCGGATTCAGAATCAAGGCATTGCGGGACGACGAACCGGCCGCCGAATCCCTGGGCATCAGGACAAACCTGGTCAAGGTCCAGTCCTTTGCCCTATCGGCAGCAATCACAGCGCTTTTCGGAAGCATCTACGCATACTGGACAACCTACATAGACCCATATTCCGTCATGGGGCCCGAGATCACCGACCAGATGGTCGTCATGGTTCTTCTCGGCGGGCTTGGAACCGTCTGGGGCCCGGCCCTTGGCGGGGTATTGCTCTGGATCACCAATCGTTACATCTGGTCGACGTTCGGAGACACCGTCATCTATCTGCCGATACTCGGCGTTATTATAGCGCTGGTGGTTCTGTTCCTTCCCAACGGCTTGATCAGCCTTTTCATGGGGCGCCGACGTGGCAGGGAACTTATCTCCAGAATTCTCGGCAAACTTTAGGAGAGGTCTTCTGATGTTATCTGCGTCGCACAAAGCCGAATCATCAGAGTATTCACCACTGGCGATAGAGTCGGTTAGCAAGCATTTCGGTGGGATTACCGCCGTTGACGACGTTTCGCTCTCCGTCGACGTAGGCGAGGTGGTTGGGGTTATCGGCCCCAATGGTAGCGGTAAGTCGACCCTGTTCAGTCTTGCAGCGGGCGGACAGAAGCCTGACGCCGGAAAAATACGTTTGCAGGGAATCGACGTTACTGGCTGGCCCACCTGGAAAATCGCCCGTACCGGCATCAGCAGGACCTTTCAGATTCCTTCCCTGTTTCTCAACATGTCTGTCAGGGACAACCTGCTGGCGGCCGCCGTCGAAGGGGACTGGAAACGTGCCCGTGAGAGGATGGAAAGTACCCTGGAAATGCTCGAGATCAGCCACGTGGTCGACAACCTCGCCTCGGAGCTTTCCGGCGGCCAGCAAAAACTGGTGGAATTCGGACGGGTCTGCGTGCGGGACCCGAAAGTCATTTTGCTTGATGAAGTCACTGCCGGCGTGCACCCCAATATTCGTCAGATAATTCTGGACGCCATACAGCGTTTACGAAAAACCGGCATCACTTTTCTGGTCATCGAACACGACATGGAAATGGTAAAGGAAATCTGCGACCGGCTTGTGGTGATGGATCAGGGCAAAGTGGTGGCGGAAGGCGATTTCGAAACCATCGCCAACGACAGCAATGTCCAACAAGCCTATCTGGGGCGTACATGAGCAACGAGCTGAGAGTCGACAATCTGGTTACCGGTTACGGCAAGCAGGAGATCGTGCATGATATCACCATCTCTGCACCTCCGGGACAGATTACCTGTATTTTCGGCCCCAATGGCAGCGGAAAGTCCACTGTCATAAAGGCTATTGCCGGCCTCCTGCCTGCATGGTCCGGACGGATCTCACTCGGCGATACCGAGCTCACCGGATTACCCGTACACAACATGGTGACCAAGGGCATTGTGATGATGCCCCAGGGCGGGGGCGTGTTTCCGAGATTTACCGTTTTGGAAAATCTCAGGATGGGCGGGTATGCGCTAAACAACAAGCAGCTCATCGAAGAACGCATTGAATCCTTGATTGCTGATTACCCGAACCTGCAGCGCCGCAGAAATACCCCCGCGGGCTCACTGTCAGGGGGAGAACAGATGATGGTGGCCATAGCCCGGGCCCTGGTGACAGACCCGGTGTTTGTGATGCTTGACGAGCCGTCGGCCGGACTCTCGCCCGCCCTGGTCCATGAAACCATGGAAAGAGTCGTCAGCCTCAAGGAGCGAGGGGTCGGCGTCATCATGGTCGAGCAGAATATTCGTGAAGCATTACCCGTCGCCGACAGTGTTTATATTTTCGCAGGTGGTAAGCGTAAATTTGCGGGTACCCAAGAGGACATCCGGGACGACAATCATTTAATGTCGATTTATATGGGCGGCACCTGAGGCGAACCACTCCGATTTTGTCGTGCCAATCCATCACCACACACATAACGTACTATTCCTCGTCCATGTTATTCGATGAGGTTCTCTGATCTTGACCACTCTCTATTGGTTCACACGGGACCTGCGACTCCATGACAACGCAGCCCTGCTGGCCGCCTCAAAGTCGGACATGCTGCTTTGCGTGTATGTGGTCAACCCGCGCTGGTTTGCACCAGGTCCATTCCAGTGCAGAACCATGGGTGATCACCGCTGGCGTTTTCTGTGGCAAAGCCTGATGGAGCTGGAACGCAGCCTCAGGTCAATGGGGCAACGGTTACACATCGCCTTCGGTGAGCCCGAAGCGGTGATCCCGGAACTGGTACGTAATCACCGGATCGGGCGAGTGATACGCTCGCGCCTGCCAGGCACACGGGAAGCAGGTGAATGGCAGGCTATCAAAGCCAGGCTTCCGGAGACGGTTTTCCATCAGTTCGAAACCCTCAGCCTGTTCACCGAGCGCGCTCTGCCAATGACGATCGAGAGTCTGCCAGGCACCTTTTCCGGTTTCCGCAAACAGATTGAGAAGACCGGCGAGCGCAACTCCGGAAGCCTGCGCATACGCACTTTGACGGCGCTGCCGCCGGCACCCGGCTACCCGGAAGACAACCGGGGTGAATGCCCTGCCATTCCCGAACCCCGACAGCCTGTCCCGTTTACCGGTGGTGAGTCGGCGGGCCTTAAACGCCTTCACGACTATCTCTTCGTCAATCACCACATCGCCTCCTACAAGGAGACCCGCGATGCGCTGGACGATACCGAGGGCTCTTCCCGTTTGTCACCCTGGCTGGCAAACGGATCGTTGTCCATCCGGGAAGTGGCCGACTCCATCAGTAGGTATGAAAAAAGGCACGTCAGGAACGAATCCACCTACTGGCTGTGGTTCGAGTTGCTGTGGCGGGAATACTTCTACTGGTACGCACTACAACACGGCTCTAACCTGTTTCGCCGGGACGGGGTCCAGCAGATAAAACGCTCTGCCTCCTTCTACCCCCATCGCTTCAAGGCCTGGTGTGCAGGCACCACCGAATACCCTCTGGTGAACGCAGCCATGAATCAGTTGCGGGAGACCGGCTACATCAGTAACCGCAGCCGACAGATTGTCGCCAGTTGCCTGGTGAACGAACTGGAACTGGACTGGCGCTACGGCGCCGCCTGGTTCGAAGAGCAACTGGTGGATTATGACGTTGCCAGCAATTACGGCAACTGGCAGTACCAGGCCGGAGTCGGTGCCGACCCCAAGGGGCCCCGGCACTTCAACCTGGAAAAGCAGGCGCGGCAATTCGATCCCGACGGAGACTTTGTGGAGCGCTGGCGGGGAAACGCGGCCCAGCCGGTTGGTCTGCACCTGGTTGATGCCGCAGACTGGCCAGTGGGATACTGACGGCTCACCCCCGACAGGACACACTCTACCATGACAACTCCCCACCAGGCCCTGGCCCGCATTATCGACACCTGCCAACCCACTACTCTGGTGGTCTGTGGCAAGGTAGCTGGCCAGGTGGGTGAGCACTGGTGCCACCACCACAGCGAATCGGCCATGACAACGCTGGACCCCGAGGCGCCCAACAATGCTTTCCCGCTCCCTGAAACCCAGGATTTGGCACTTGTTACCGGCACGCTGGAGCATCTGAGCCATGAACAGGGAGAAGTTCTGCTGGGTCAGCTTCGCAACTACGGCACCCACCAGATTGCTGTAGTGGTGGCGAACTGTCCGGAATGGACGTTTACCGACTTCATTGGCCTGGGCTTTCGCCGCCAGGCAGATCTGGGGGATGGCACCAACACGTTAACCCTTTACACCTACAATATCGACAGCTACAACCATAAACGCGCCTGGAACAATCCGGACAACTGGGCCAATCCGGAGATGTGGGACAAGGCTCGGTGGTAGCCACCCCCATCACAGCGCTTCCATTACTCTCAGGTTACGCCTGCACGCATCGAGATAGGACGCCCCGAACAGGTTGTAGTGGTTGAGGGTGTGGTAGAGGTTGTAGATCGCCCGCTTGGTATCGTAAACCTCTGTTCTTGGATAAGCCCGATCATAGGCGCGATAAAAGGCGGCCAAGAAGCCACCAAACAGTTCTGTCATGGCGATGTCCGCTTCCCGGTCGCCGTAATAAACGGCCGGATCAATCATCCAGGGGCCGGTATTGTCGAACAGCACATTGCCCGACCATAGGTCGCCATGCAGCAGGCTGGGGTGCTCACAGTACCTGTTCAGGAACTGCGCCAGGACATCGCCCTTCCGCTCAAGCACGGCCTTGAATTCATTCCTCACCTGCCGGTTACGAATCATTGCGACCTGAACACCGAGGCGATCCTTCAGGAAAAAATCGCCCCAGTCGTCCGTCAGGCGATTCTTCTGTGGTGACAACCCGATCATGTTGTCACTCTCAAACCCATACTGAGGCTGACGAACGGCATGCATACGCGCCACCCCCTCCCCCAGCATTGTCATTGCTGCCTCACTTGCCGGTGCCGGACTGATGCGTGGAATCACCAGTTGCCGTTCCGACACCGACTTTACCTGCGGAACACGCAACTTGCTGACACCGGCTTCTTTCAGTGTTTCTGCCAACAGCTCGAGTCCCCTGGCCTCGTACAACAGGGCACCGGGAAAAGACGTAGGATTGTTTTTGACGTAATCGGCCATCCCCACAGTATAACCATGACCCGGATGTAACCCGCAAACCCCTTGGTTTTGCCGCAGCCTTGGTGGATCATGGATCGGGAAAGGCACTTCAATACAGGTAACTGCTCATGGCTACTTTCAGCGAAAGCAAGGCAAACGAACAGTTGAACACCGAGGCCGGCAAGGTTCGCCGCGATGATGTGGCTGACCTGCTGAGCCGTCAGAAGGCCATCGAAGACAAGGTCCGGAACAGCGGCAAGCTAAACCGCTTCAGCACTGACATCCGCCTGATGTTTTCGATGCTGGGGGACTATTGGCGGGGAAATTACCGGCAAGTACCGTGGAAAAGTATTGCGGCCATCGCCGGCGCCCTGATCTATGTGCTTAACCCCCTGGATCTGATTCCGGACCTGCTTCTGGGAATTGGTTTCCTGGACGACGCCGGCGTGGTGGCAGCCTGCCTGACCTTCGTCGAATCAGACCTGCTTCGGTATGCGGCCTGGAAGGAACGGACCGAACAAACGGCTACCACAATGGTGCAGGGCCACCAATGACGCACAACATCAGGGCAGCGATAAACCGGGATCCTTCTCCGGTTGCCCTTTTATCGGGCGCAAAAATCCTCTAATCCACTACCCCTCCTGATTTTGCTTCATAACGGAACACTCCTTGCTTGGTGTGCACGCTATCAATGCATAACCAGGAGCATCCAACCCGTGGATATCACGAGTGCAGTACATACCCTGACCGAAAGCGCCAACACGCTGTTCATTCTTATCGGTGCCATTATGGTGCTGGCCATGCACGCCGGCTTCGCCTTCCTGGAAGTGGGCACTGTGCGCCACAAGAACCAGGTCAATGCTCTGGTCAAGATCATGACCGACTTCGGCATCTCCGCCGTCGCCTACTTCTTCATCGGCTACTACATTGCCTATGGCAGCCACTTCATGGCCGGCGCCACGGAGTTGACCGCCGCCAATGGCTATGACCTGGTCAAGTTTTTCTTCCTGATGACCTTCGCAGCGGCCATTCCCGCCATTGTCTCCGGCGGTATTGCCGAGCGTGCAAAATTCTACCCAATGCTGATTGCCTCTGGCCTGATTGTGGCGTTTGTGTACCCGTTTTTTGAGGGGATGATCTGGAACGGCAATTATGGCTTCCAGGCCTGGCTGGAGAACCAGTTTGGTGCAGCGTTTCACGACTTTGCCGGCTCCGTTGTAGTGCACGCCGTCGGTGGCTGGATAGCCCTCGCTGCCGTTCTGCTTCTCGGGGCGCGACAGGGCCGTTACCGCAATGGCAGGGTGGTGGCTTTCGCCCCTTCCAACATTCCGTTCCTGGCACTGGGCGCCTGGATTCTCACCGTGGGCTGGTTCGGCTTTAACGTTATGTCTGCCCAGACTCTGGACGGCATCAGTGGCCTGGTGGCAGTGAATAGCCTGATGGCCATGGTGGGCGGCGTTCTCGTAGCCATGCTGGTCGGCCGCAAGGACCCGGGCTTTATCCACAACGGCCCGCTCGCCGGCCTGGTAGCCGTATGCGCCGGATCGGACCTGATGCACCCGGTTGGTGCACTGATAACCGGTGGCATTGCCGGTGCTGTCTTTGTGTACATGTTCGAATGGGCCCAGGACAAAATCGAACGGCTGGACGACGTACTGGGCGTCTGGCCCCTGCACGGTGTTTGTGGTGTATGGGGCGCGATTGCGGCCGGCATCTTCGGTCAGGAAGCCTTCGGGGGCCTGGGCGGTGTCAGCCTGATGTCACAGATTATCGGTGCCATCGCCGGCGTTGCCGTGGCGTTTGTGGGCGGCCTGATTGTCTATGGTGTTGTCCGCGCCATCTCCGGGCTGCGCCTGTCCGAGGAAGAAGAGTTCAACGGTGCGGATGTCAGTATTCACCGCATTGGCGCTACATCCCTGGAGTAAACCCTGCCTGTCAGCCGCCACTGCGGCGGCTGACAGTCTCTTTTATTGACACTTTCTCTTTCCTGGCCTTTTCTTAAATAGCCCGCTCTGACCAGAATAAGAGCACCACCGCCAGAGTGGCCTGGCTTTTGCTAGTCCTTCAAGCACAGGGGACAGCTGGATATCGACTTCTCACATCCGGTGGGCGGCGTGTTCAGGAGAGGGTCATGGTTATGCTGATACAAACCCCACCCGAGGGTATTTACGACGAGCTGTTCGACGAGAATAACCGGGTAAGGGCCAGCTGCCGGATGCTGGAAGACTGGTTGATCAGCTCTGATGAGGACCTGCTGGCCGAAAAACGCCGCGAAGCCGATGTCCTTTTCCAGCGCCTGGGCATCACCTTTAATGTCTATGGCGAAGACCAGGGCGCAGACCGCCTTATCCCCTTCGACCTTATACCCAGGGTGATCTCCGCCAGCGACTGGCAACGCATGCAGGCCGGGCTGCGGCAGCGGGTGCAGGCCCTCAATCGCTTCCTGTTCGATATCTACCACGATTTTGACATCATCCGCGCCGGTGTTATCAGCGCCGAACAGGTGTTCGCCAACCCCCAGTACCAGCCCGGCATGCAGAACCTGAAGCTGCCGCGCAACCTGTATTCCCACATTGCCGGCATCGACCTGATCCGTCACAACGATGGCGATTTCTACGTGCTGGAGGACAACCTCCGCTGCCCCAGCGGGGTCTCCTACATGCTGGAGAACCGCCGCATGATGATGCGACTGTTCCCGGAGCTGTTTGCCCAGGCGCCGGTTGCGCCCGTGGAACACTACCCGGCATTGCTGGGTGAAACCCTCCGGGCCGCGTCTCTGAACCCCAACCCCACGGTGGTGGTGCTGACACCAGGCCGCTTTAACAGCGCCTACTTCGAGCATGCCTTCCTGGCGCGCCAGATGGGCATCGAGCTGGTGGAAGGTGCTGATCTGTTTGTGCGCCAGAACAGGGTCTACATGAAGACCACCGTCGGCCCCCAGCAGGTGGATGTCATTTACCGGCGTATTGACGACGACTTCCTGGACCCCCTGGCTGGCAATCCGGATTCCATGCTCGGCGTCCCCGGCCTCTACGCGGCCTACCGCAGCGGCCATGTGGTGCTGGCCAATGCCATGGGTACCGGCGTGGCGGATGACAAATCCATCTACCCCTACGTGCCGGACATGATCCGCTTCTACCTCAATGAAGAGCCTATCCTGAAGAACGTGCCCACCTGGCAGTGCCGTATGCCCAAGGACCTGCAGTACGTGCTGGAGCACCTGCCAGAACTGGTGGTCAAGGAAACCCAGGGCGCGGGTGGCTATGGCATGCTGATCGGACCCAAAGCGAGTAAAAAGGAGCTCAGCCACTTCCGCACGCTGTTGAAAGCACGGCCGGACAACTACATCGCCCAGCCTACCCTGAGTCTGTCCACATGCCCCACCTTTGTGGACGAGGGTGTGGCACCCCGGCACCTGGATCTGCGGCCCTTCGTACTCTCCGGCAAGAAAGTACAGATGGTGCCCGGAGGGCTGACGCGGGTGGCCCTGAAAGCAGGGTCACTGGTGGTGAACTCGTCCCAGGGCGGCGGCACCAAGGACACCTGGGTACTGGAGGGCGACGAATGCTGAGCCGCGCCGCATCGAGTCTGTTCTGGATGGCCCGTTACCTGGAGCGTGCCGAAACCCAGGCCCGTCTTCTGGACGTCAGCCTGACCATGGCACTGATTGACGTTCCCGAAGACCGCGAGGAGCAGCTGTCTGTTCCACTTCTGGTCACCGGCACCCGCGAGGTGTTCGACGGACTGTACAACGATATCACTCCCCAGAATCTCATCGACTTTCTGCTGCTGGACGACCGTCACCCCGCCAGCGTGTTCAACATCATACGCAGCGCCCGGGACAATGCCCTGCACGTGCGGGGCAACCTCTCGGCTGACGTCTGGGAAAGCATCAACCTGGCCTGGATGGAACTGAAGGAGCTGCACCACACGGGTGTGACCGAATCCAACGCCAGCCGGGTGTTCGACTGGACCCGGGAGCGCTCCCATGTGTTCCGCGGGGCCGCTTACGGCACGCTGCTCCGTAACGATGCCTTCCATTTTTTGCGCCTGGGCACTTTCATCGAGCGGGCCGACACCACCGCGCGGGTTCTCGATATACGCCATCACATGGCCACCAAATCCCTCGAAGGTCATCCCACGCAATCGTTCTTCGAATGGACCGCCCTGCTGCACTCACTGGCTGCCTTCGAGGCCTACCAGCATACCTACGGTCACAACATCGAACCGATGAACGTGGCGGAACTGCTGATACTCAAACCGGATGTTCCGCGCTCGCTCCACGCCTGCCTGCAGGAAATTGCCGACCTGCTGGAACAGATCGAGAGCGGTGAGGCCCGCCGTGCCAGGCGTCTGGCCACCAGTCTGTACGCCAACATTCGCTACGGCGACCGGGAGTACATTGCAGAGCGTGGCCTCCACGAGTACCTGACGGATTTCCTGGCTCGCATCCAGCGCATCTCCGGTCAGATCCAGAAGGATTATATGGGGTGGAAACAATGAAACTGAACATCCGCCATGACACCACCTACTCCTACGATGCGCCAATGCATAACAGCATCCAGTACCTGCGGCTGACACCCCGCAACACGCCCCAACAGCGAATTCTGGAATGGCACCTGAGCACCCCCGGCGAGACCAGCCAGATGATCGACGGTTTCGGCAACCAGGTCACGGTGATGACCATGGACAAGACCGTCTCGAAAATTACCCTGACAGCCGAAGGAGTGGTAGACCTCACCGGCAAACCCCTGACCCGGGACGACTCTCCCTTCCCGCCGGAAGTGTTCCTGCGCCACACGCCGCTGACGGAGGCCGACAAGGCCATCAAAGCCTTTGCCAACCAGTTCACGCCCAACAAACGCAGCCTTGTCCGGATGATGAACCGCATACTGGAGCACATACAGTTTACCCCCGGCGTCACCACCGTGACCCACACCGCCGCCGAAGCCTTCAGACAGAAAGCCGGGGTCTGTCAGGACCATACCCACATTTTCATATCCTGTTGCCGCCACATCGGGGTTCCGGTGCGTTACGTCAGTGGTTATATCCACACATTCAGCGAGGATCATCTGGCCACCCACGCCTGGGCGGAGGCCTGGCTGGGCCGCAACTGGCAAACCTTTGACGTGGTGAACCTGCTGAACGTGGCAGAAAGCCATATCAAACTGGCTACGGGACTGGATTACCGGGATGCTGCTCCGGTGCGAGGTATCCGCAGCGGCGGCGGAATGGAGCATCTGCAGACACGGGCGTGGGTGACCAGGGCGGGGGAGAGCCAGTAACAAAAAGCCCGGCAAAAACGACACATCACCCCATGTTTTCTGCAGCGAAAGGGGTAAACTGGGCGAATTCCGAATCACCCGAGGGTAGCCCGATGACTTATTGTGTGGCGATGCGGCTGGCCGATGGTCTGGTATTCGCATCCGACTCCCGCACCAACGCAGGCTTTGACCAGATCTCGACCTTCCGCAAAATGCATGTCTTCGAGCAGCCCGGGGAGCGGGAACTGGTGATTCTGTCTGCCGGCAACCTCGCCACCAGCCAGAGCGTGATCAGCCTGCTGGAGAAACGCGCAGGCTCCGAAGTGCCCAACGTTTTTTCCGCTGCGTCCATGTTCGAAACCGCAGAAATTGTTGGCAAGACCATTCGTGAAGTTATCCACCGCGACAACCCGGAAGGCAAGGTCAACCATGTGGATTTCAGTTGTTCACTGATACTGGGCGGCCAGATTCGCGGCGAAGAAGCGCGGCTGTTCAACATCTACCCGGAAGGCAACTTCATCGAAGCTACCAAAGAAACCCCCTATTTCCAGATCGGCGAGTCCAAGTACGGCAAACCTATTCTGGACCGGGTGGTGAATTACCAGTCCTCCCTGGACCGGGCCTACCAATGCGCGCTGATCTCGTTCGATTCCACCATGAAAAGCAATCTGTCCGTGGGTATGCCCCTGGATGTGGCGATCTACCGTAATAACGAACTGAAACCCTGTTTCATTGACCAGGTGGATGAACACAACGAGTACTTCCATCAGCTCCGCCAGCAATGGCACCAGGGCATCCAGGAACTGGTCTCCGGGCTCCAGCCCCCGGTCATTCGGTAAAGCCTCCCGCGCTATCTATTCGCTGTAGCCGGTCAGTTCCATATAACCCACCCCCTGGTGAGATCCGGTGACCGAAACCGGGCTTTCCCAGTACGGATAAAGCCCGGTATTCCAGTAATTGCCGGGCGGCGCTGCGATCGTCAGGTCCACACCATGCCGGGGAATGGTCAAACGCCACTCAACAGGCACCCGGCCTTGTTCCGAGGCCTGCCAGCTGGCTGGTGACAGGGTCAGATCCTCACTGTCCAGCGCCTCGACGTCGCCCCCGGCCGTGATCCAGCTGCCGGCCAAGAAGGCACCGTCGTCCTCGCGCAGGCGAAATCCCATCAGCTTCTCGCCACCGTCCAGATGCAGAGCAAACCAGTCCCAACCCTGCTGGCCGGCCTTGAGAAACTGGCTGCTCCATTCACGGTCAAACCAGCCCTTACCGGAGACCTCAAGGGTTTCCTCATCAAGCGTCACCGTTCCCTCAATCCGCAGATCCACCAGACTGAAATACATGGAGCCTTCGCCACTGGCGGACTTGGCACTGAAGCCATTGTCGCCATGGGCCACAACCCTGTCGGTGTTGCTGAGCCGCAGGTCGTAGGCCCAGCCATCCCCCTGCAGCTGTAAACGCCAATGATCAGAGTCTGGCACCGATTTCAGCTGCCAGTCATCCAGCCAGACCCGGAATGGCTCCACCGTGGCGCCCGCATGACCCACATCGCCACGAGCCAGTTTCTCGGCGAACCAGTGTTCACCGTTAAACGACACTGCACCATGGGCCATCCAGGCGGCTTCCAGAGGCCAGTGGTCAGGGTCGGGGGGTTCACTTTCGACGGCTCTGGGCTGCAGGGCCTGACGGAACTGGGTCCATTGCACGCCCAGGGGCTCACCGTCGGCGGTTTTCAGGTTGGCGGTGAGATACCACCACTCGATGCGATGCTGCGGATGAGGCCCCCAGTCCTCGGGAAAGGTCAGGGTATCGCCGGGCTGCGGTTGCAGGAAACCGGATTGGTCCACGTCTCCTGGCTGTTGGGCCAGCCCGGCGAAACCGTTCCCGGTTGAGGGATCCGAGCAACCTGCGGCCACCATGGCCAAAAATAGCGTAGTAAAACCGGCACCTAGTCTCATGCTTTCACCTGTTTGCCACTTTCCCGGTGAATCAGCTGCCGACGCATCAGGCGTGCTACCACAAGGCCCGTGATTACCGCCACAAGCCCCAGCTCCAGCCAGAACCCGGGGTACAGCGCCATCGGCAGTGACCAGCCAAACGCCAGCGGGTTGATACGGCTGACCAGCACCCAGGTCAGCCAGATGCCCAGCGGCAGGGCCGCAAGCGTGACTGCCAATGTCAGGGTGACCGACAGGCGCCGCAGCTGGCTGCGAACGGCTCTGGCAGGCAGCCCCCATATGCCCAGCAACCGGAAGTACCAGACGCGTGTGGTGAAAAACACCCAGCTCATGATCAACAGAGCGACTGCGGCCAGCACCAGCGTCAGCAAACTGATCGCCCGGGTGAGCAGGAAGGTCTGGCCGAATACCCGCGAAGCCAGGGCGCGGACGCTCGCGTTATCCCTGACAGTGACATCGGTTACATTCCAGACCTCCGCAAGCTGCGCACGGATATCAGCCATGGGCAGTTCGCCGGGATTCACCGAGAAGCTCTCGAAACGCGTGACAAAACCCTCCGGCAGGGCGGCCCCGGCCATTAATAGCTCCCCGGCCGGGCGGCCATAGTCGGCGTAGATGGCCACCACTGCGACGCTGATCGCAGTGTCCGCCACCAGCACTTCCAGAGCCTGCCCTAATTCAAGCTGCCGGCGACGGGCCAGTTGCTCATTGACCATCACTCCACCCTGTTCAAGTTGTTGCCAGGGTTTATCCACGCTCGCCAGCAGGGTCCAGTCCGAGACAAGGTCGCTGATGGGCGCCAGCGCAAACAGATCAACGGGCAAGGTTCTATCGTCACTACCAGCACCATCACTACTGATGATAGCCTCGCCACGGAGCACCCGATGCCAGGACCCGACACCTTCAAGAACCCGCAATCGGTCCGCCGCCAGCCCGGCATCCGCGCCGGGCGGCACTTCCACATAGAATTCCGCCTCAAGGCGCTGGGCCAGCCAGTCGTCGAAGGTGCTTTCGAAGGTTGTCACCAATGCCTGGACTGCCAGCACGGTTGCCATGGCGAACTGCAGCGCCACCACCGGCAGCGCCAGATGCCGGAACATCACCGCCAGTTCCCGACGACGCCAGCGTGTGAGCGGCCCCGCACCGTCCGGATGGGCACGGTCCGACAGTCTTTGCGCCAACCAGGCCAGCATGCCAGGAGTAAGCCAGCCGGCACCGATAAACGCCAGCGCTGTACCCGCAAAAACCCGGGCCAGATCCGATGCCAGCGCAACAACCGCCAACCCGGCCACAAGAACCAGCACGGCAACCAGGCGGCCGCGATTTGAACTGACAGCCCCCTGCCAGCGCTGCGGCACCAGCCAGTCCACCAGACAAACCGCTAGCACCAGCAACACCATGACCCCGGCGGCCTGCCAGGGCAAAGCCTCCGCAGAACCGGCATAGAGAGTGACATCAAACAGGCTGTCGAGAGCCTGCCCGAAACCACCGCCCAGCATTCCCGCCAGTTTTGCACCCAGCCAGAGCCCGGGCAGCACACAAATCCCGGTCAGCACCACCAGTTCCAGAGCCAATAACTGTTGCACGCGCCGGACGGGTACGCCGAACCGGAACAGCAGTTCAAAACTGCTCTGGCGCTGTGCTATGCCCAGGCGATGCACGCTGCGTACCAGCAGGCCGGTAATAAGCAGTACCAGCAGGCTCAGTGCATCCAGATTGAGCAGAAAACTGTCTGCCAGCTCACCCGTGGGTGGGCCCAGGGAAAACTCCCGTAGCATGTAGCTCTCGGGCAACGTCACGTTTTCATGTTTGGCAAGCAGGTAAAGCCGTCTGTCGTATCCTTCGCTGGCAAGCCTTGCCGCCTCCGCGATATCAAGAAACGGTGCACCATCCAGCTCCCCCGAATCCCCACCAGGGGTCGCGTCGCCAAAACACCCCATGGCCAGGGGATCGATACCGATGGCCCGGCCCTCGGGAGGTGGGCGCTGTACTTCCAGCCACGGTGCGATGCACAAACCGGCCATTCTCAGGCGCGCGAAGTCTTCCACGTTGACTGGCTGGCCGTCCGCGCGCACTACCTGGACCCGGGCCGCCACTGCTTCTTCGCTCTGGAACAGGCTGCTACGGGCCTGCTCTGTCAGCACGGTAACCCCTGTCCACAACATGGTGGCCAGAATAATCATCACCGCCAGGGCCGCCAGCTGGAAGGGATGGCGGCGATAATGGCTGACGAAGGCCCGTACAAGCATCATCAGCTAGTGGGTTCCGCTCAGGTCGAGCAAATGGTCACAACGGCCAGCGAGTTCGCGATCATGGGTGGCCAGGACCAGAGCGCAGCCATTGTTGGCCTGCATGTCAAACAGGCACTCGGCCACCTCATCGGCAGTATGGCGGTCAAGGCTCCCGGTCGGTTCATCTGCCAGTATCAGCGCCGGCGACATGGCAAATACCATAGCCAGTGCTGCGCGCTGGGCCTGGCCGCCGGAAACCTGGTCCGGATAACGATCAGCCTCGGCGCCCACGCCCAGGCGTTCCAGCCAATCGCGTTCGTCACCGCCTGTGAGGCCGGCCAGGTGTGTGCGCAACCGGACATTCTCTACCAGCGAGAGAGCCGGCATCAGATTCGCATCCTGGAACACCACACCGATGGAACGTCGCCGCAACTCTGCCCAGCGTGTGGCGAAACCGCGATTACCAGAGCTGTCAAAGGATTCCCCTGCTACTGTTATGACGCCCTCGTCCGCTCTTTGCAGGCCACACAGCAGGTTCAGCAGGGTACTCTTGCCGGAACCAGAGCGGCCGACAACCGCCAAAGACTCACCTGGCAAGACTCCCAGGGTCAGGCCGCTGAGCACGGGCAGCCGTTGCCCACCACTGATAAACCCTTTGCTCAACCCTTCTGTGGCCAGTACCGGACCAGACATTAAACGCTCCGCTGGATAGTGGGTTCCGGTTCTTCCCCGCGTCGGTGGGCGCGCCATTCCCGGAACTGTTCAAGATAAGACAGCAATGCCGGAATCACCGCCAACACCAGCAAGGTCGACAACCCCAGGCCAAAGGCGATGGAGGTGGCCATGGGGATCAGGAACTGGGCCTGCAGTGAGGTTTCAAACAACAATGGTAACAGACCACCAATGGTGGTCAGGGAGGTAAGCAAAACCGCCCGCACCCGCTGTACCGCGGCCTCGTTAAGAGCGTCGGTAATGCCCAGCCCTTTCTTTCGCTGCTGGTTGTAAAAGGCCACCAGAATAATAGCGTTGTTCACCACAATGCCGGACAGGCCAAACAGGCCGAACAGGGAAAGTATGGTGAGCTGAAGCCCCATCAGCCAGTGGCCGATCAGGGCCCCGACCAGGGCAAAGGGAATAATGGCCATCACTATCAATGGCATGCTCCATGACGCAAACACCCAGGCCAGGACCACATACATCAGCCCCAGGCCGATGATCAGGCCGGTTTGCATGTCCTCCATGGTTTCACGCTGGTCGGCCGCCCGGCCCTCAAAGCTGTATCGCAGGTTGTACTGACTGGCCAGTGACGGCAGTACGTTCTCCTCCAGGCTGGCAATAATCTGGTCGGCGGTGCTGACGCGGGTATTCAGGGACGCTGTGACCTCCACCGACAACTGCCCCTCCGCATGCCGCAGGGCCTGGAAGCCCTGACGGTGATCCAGATTCATGACCTGGGTGAGGGGCACGAAGCGACCGTCCGGAACCCGCACGGTAAGCTGCGAGAGTGTCGCCATGCTTTCACGCTGGTGGCGTGGAAGTTGTACCCGCACCTCCACTTCATCACGCCCATCCTGGTAAATCTGGGCAATACGACCATCAAACGCCGCCCGCAGCTGGCGCCCCAGGTCATCTGTGGTCAGCCCCAGCGCCTCACCGTGGGCGCTGACCTGATAGATAAGCTGCTCCCGCCCCCAGGGCATGTCATCTTCGGTATCCAGTACTCCGGGCAGGGTGCGCAGGGATTCATTGAGAGTTTCCGCCGCCGTCTTGAGGTCGATGGCGCTCTCTCCCGTCAGCCGCACGTTCACATCTTTGCCCGGGGGGCCAGACTGGCGCTCGGAGATGGTGAGGTTATCGAGTCCTGCAGGCCGGTTCAGACGGTCCCGCCAGGCCGTGATGAATTCCGGGTTGCGAACGGAACGTCGGTCCGAGGGCACCAGCTCCACCATGATAGAGCCCAGTTCATCCCCCGTACGTGTGGTGCCCTCAGCACCCTGACTGGTGCCGTGATTGGCCACCGAGTGCAGGATCAGGTCGCCCCCGAGTGCCTCCTCGGTTTCGTTCAGCGCATGCTGCATCCGGGCGATGAAGTCGTTCACGGTTTCGCGGTTGGTGCCGGCCACAAAGCTCGCATTGGCATACAGGACCGACGGCTCCGGTGTGGGGAAGAAGTTGAACCCGAGCCGGCCGCCAACCAGCAGTCCCAGCGTCAGCAGTGCGACAGCGAGCGCCGAAGCCAGGGTAAGGCCCCGGTGCTGCAGCGTGTAGCGTGAGATCTTGCGAAAAGGCCCGTCGCGGAAACGGTCGAAACCCGATTCAAATCGGTTACGCACACGTTCCACCGGGCCGGGGCCGGTCTTCCTGCGTTTGCCGGGGATGAAGGCGTGGCGCAGGTGCGCCGGCAGCACGATAAAGCACTCCAGCAACGACGCGATCAGCACACAGATCATCACCAGGGGGATATCCCCGAGGATATTACCGATGACACCCCCTACCACCAGCAGCGGCATAAAGGCCGCCACGGTGGTCAGTGATGACGCCAGTACCGGCCACACCATCCGCCGGGCAGCCCCCTCTGACGCGTAGATGGACTCCTCCCCCATGCGTGCGTGGGCGTCAGCGTCCTCGCCCACCACAATGGCATCGTCCACGATCACCCCCAGCGCCATGATCAGCGCAAACAGGGAAATCATGTTGATGGAGCCGCCAATGCCCCAGAGTACCGCCAGCGCCGCCAGAAAGGCTGTGGGAATTCCAATGGCCACCCACAGGGCGACCCGGCCCGGCAGAAACAGGTATAGCAGGATAATGACCAGGACCAGGCCTCCCATGCCGTTCTTGATCAGCAGGGAAATCCGGTCATCGAGTAGCTGCCAGGTTTCGTCGTAGACTTCCAGTTCCACGGACGGCGGCAGCACCGGACGGGTATCCGCCAGCCAGGCCTCCAAAACCCCGGCCGCCTCCAGCGAATTGCCGTCCTCCGCCCGCTGGAGCTGGAGCTCGACCGCCGGAAGCCCATCGCGGGTCAGGTTCACCTGACTTTCGCGCGCTTCCTGGCGGATGATGGCAATGTCGCCCAGGCGCAGTTGAATACGTTCACCGCTGAGCACCGGCAGGGTTTCAAAGTCCTGGGGGCTGCGGCGCTGTTCCACGGACCGTAGTTCACGGGTGGCGTCCTGTTGCCCCATCATTCCCGCCGGTAAGTCACGGGAAATAGCCCCTACACGCTCTGCAATCTGGTCCAGCGACAGCCCCAGGGCTTCCAGCCGCTCGACCGGCACATCAATACTGATCTGCTGCTCCGGCAGGCCGCGAATGGATACCCGGTCAATACCCCGGGAAAGCAGCTCATCTTCATACCGGAAGGCCAGCTGGCGAAGCTCCGACCGATCCAGGTCACCATAGACCAGCAGCCGGCCCACAGGCTCGTAGCGTTCAAAGCGGGTCACCTGCGGCTCTTCCGCTTCCGCCGGCAGATTGTTGAATTCATCGACTTGCTGGCGCACATCATCCAGCGCCTGGATAGGGTTGGTATTCTCGGTAAATTCCAGGGTGATGGACGACACCCCCTGGGCGGAGGTGGAGGTCATTTTCTTGAGGCCCTGAACGCTGCGAAGTCGCTGCTCCAGAGGGTTGGTGATGCCCTGCTCCACGTCCTCCGCTGAGGCGCCGCTCCACACCACCCGGACACTGACAATATCCAGTGCAAAATTGGGGAAGAACTGGATGTTCATCCGGGTCAGCGCCAGGGAGCCACCGAGCAGCATCACCAACATCATCAGGTTGGCCGCTACCCGGTGATGTACGAAGAAACCGATGACACCGCGGCGGCGCCTCATTCGACCGCCTCAGGCGCGGCGCCGGCAAGTTCCACTTTCAGGCCCGTCATGGCATTGGGGAGATGGGTAGTAATCAGCGAGTCGCCGGCCTCCAACCCCTCGGCGGACACCACCACACGGCGCTCACCGTTCGAACCTCTGGCTTCTCCCAAACGTTTCACGGTAACGCGCTGCATCCGGGAGTCACCGGTCATTCGGTAGACACTGTCGCTGCCATAGAGAGCACTGTAAGGGACGGCAATGGCATTCCGTGTTGGCGGTCTTTCCAGAGTAACCGGGAGCAAACCACCCGGGCGCAGCCCCCCGGCTCCTCCCCTCAACGTGAGAATCGCCTCGGTTCCCGCAGGATCACTGGTTCCTGCAAAGCGGGAGAGGATAAATCGATGCCGGCCATCATCCGTAACCGCTTGCAGTTCCTCGCCGGCATCCAGGGCTTTCAGCAACTCCTGGCGGAAGACATCCGGTACCCGGGCTGTCAGTTCCAGCCCCTGCTCCGGGTAGACCGAAAGTAACCTGGCGTTCTGCGATACACGATCACCCTCTGCCACCTGGATATCCGTCACGATACCGTCGAAGGGAGCACGCACGGTGGCTCTCTCTGCGTCGCGGCGCGCGGAAGTCAGGGCTGCCTGGGCACGGGCAAGCCTGGCCTCCAGGCTTTGTATGCGGGAGGGGTGCTCGTCCACGGCCCGCTGCCTTGCCGTAACCGTCAGGCGGGCACGGGCAAGAGCGTCGGAGGCGGCCTCGAGCGCTTCCTGCGAGGTCAGGTCCCGATTGACCAGCGATTGCGTTCGCTCGAACTGCCGCCGGGCATTTTCCAGAATGGCTCGCTCACCTTTGAGCGCATCGCGGTCGGTGGCATAGCGCACCACTTCCGAGGCCAACTGGGCCTGAAGATCTTTTACGTCGGCTTCTGCCTGGGCAACCAGGGGTTCCACATCTGCCTCATCCAGGGCGACCAGCAACTCGCCCGCTTTCACCCGTTGCCCTTCCCGCACCGGTCGGCTGCCAATTCGTCCTGCCAGAGGCGAGGCAATGGTGGTCTGTTCCGGCGCAACCACTTCGCCATACAAGGGTAATACCGGTGTGCGGGTATCCGGGGTCACCGTCATAACCTCAACGAGCCAGCTGCGCTCTCTGGCACTGACCGTTTCCGGCTCGGGCCTGGTGACCTTGAGCAGAATGAAACCGGCAACACCCATGGCAAGTATCAGTAGAGGAACAAATCGCTTTATCATGATTATCCGGCCGATGGCGGTGAGGAAACCTGGATAAAATCCGGCTTCTTACTATACAACCCGAACCCGCTTCTGGATCCGAATCTGACATGGTGCGTCAATATAGCGCATGTGGGATCAATGTCAGGACAACTTAGACTTTAGTCTTAAATTCCATCACTTTCTGTTGAGAATCTGATCTAATCCACGCTTCTTGCTTGTGCTCATTTTATCTACACATTCCACGACCCGGAATCAGCACGCTCCCCGCTGCCACAGACCTAGCACATGGATAGCTATAAAGCCCCCCTGAAAGAACTGGCGCGCCCCTACCGCAAGGCGGTGCTGAAGGCGCTGTTGGTACTGTGCGTCATTGGCGCCATACTGTTCTCGTCCATGAATTTCCTTAAAGGCAGCTACCCCCTTGCCTTTGTTGAAATCGCAATGGGCATCTATTCCGTCGTCGTTTACCGGGCCATCCGTCATACCCGCCACCTGGAACGCTGGATCCTCGCCTATCTCATCCCATTTTTCATCGCCATGATGTTTGCGATGGCAACCCCGCGGGCGACGTCCTCTGCTCATGCCTGGGTGCTACTGATACCCATTATTTCCCACCTTCTAATGGGCCGACGACTGGGGTTGGCCGTTTCTCTCTTCTTCATGAGCGTCGCGGCAGTGATCTTCCTGTTCAGGCACCTGGACCGACCAGAAATGATGCAGGCGCTGCCGATCACCAACATTGCCGTGATCTCCATGTGCATTCTGGTGTTCTCGCATGTGTACGAAGTAACCCGGGAAACCTCCGAGCGCCAGCTCATGAAAATCGCCCAGACCGATCCGCTCACCGGCCTGGCCAACCGCGCACGGCTCAGCGATGTTTTTGAGCAGGAAAAACACCGCGCACGGCGATACGGCTCGCCAGCATCCATTCTGGTTCTCGACCTTGACCACTTCAAGGATGTAAACGACGACCACGGCCACGAAACCGGCGACCTGGCGTTGCAACACGTTGCCCAAATTTTCCGGGAATGCCTGCGCGCTACCGATCTGGCTGCCCGCCTGGGAGGCGAGGAATTCGGCGTTCTGCTCAGCAACACCCACAGCCGGCAGGCGCTGGAGGTCGCTGAAAAAATTCGCGCCACCGTAGCGTCCACGCCCGTGCACATCAATAACAACGTAATTCGCCTGACAATCAGTGGCGGCGTCGCCGAATTTGGAACCGACGGCGACACTCTGCGAGAGCTGGTGCGCGAGGCGGATATCCGTCTCTACAAGGCCAAGGAGGCAGGTCGCAACCGGATTGTCCCCGCGTTTTCTCCATCAGCAACAACTCAACAAAAAAGCCCCGGGTGACGGAGTTGGTTCCACCCGGGGTACGATGTTACCCCCAGCTATGAAATGGGGGTAACCGCCATAAAAGGCCTTACCACCTGGCTGTCAACGCAGCACGCAGGGTCCGGCCAGGCTCATTCACCCGCACGGCTTCCGGATTGAAGGGGTCGGTATTGGCGCGGCTGACGTGGGGTGCCCAGGTGTTATCAAACAGGTTGTCCACCGCCCAGCTCAGACTGAGGTAGTCCGCCAGCGGGTGGCTGCCGGACAGGTTCAGCACTCCATAGCCAGGTGACGTACCGGCGTCCTGGCCGGACTCCAGATCCACACGGTCCTGCCTGCGCGCAAGCATCCACTCCAGCTCAACCGCATGGCCCCTATGCTGCCAGCCAAGGGTCTGGATAAACTGCACAGGCGGAATCCGGGGCAATGCCTTGTCGTCATCCCGGTTTTCGCCGCGCACAGACGCCAGGCTGCTGTTGGTGTTCCAGGTGCCGTTGCTCCATCCCACCTGGCCCTCAACACCCATCAACCGGGCATCGATATTGCGGTAGACGCTGACCCCATCCGCGTTTCGGGTGCGAAGTACAAAATCATCAACCTGATCAACCCACACGGCAGGGCGCCAGTGCCAGCCGTTGCGCCGGCCCGGCAATGCCAACTCCAGCTTATGGTGTACCTCGGCGTCCAGGTCGGGATTACCCACCCAGCGCTTCGAGGGGTCCATATTGTTCCAGCTGGCAATGTAACGCTCGGTCACCCCCGGGCTTCGGAGACTGTGGCTGGCGGTAACCACCATTGACTGGATCGGAGAGAAACGCCAGTCACTGCTGACAAAACCACTGACATTGTCATCGTTTGCGTTGGTATCGGTGGTGCCGTAGATGCTCTGGTAGGCGTCGGCCGCCGACATGGCCATCATGCCACTACCAAACACTTTGTCAGCCTCCGCTGCGGACATCTCCACGCGGTCGTACCTTACACCACCGCCCAGCTGCAACTGCGGCGTTACCCGATAGAAACGTTCGGCGAAGAGACCGAAACGGTCCCGGTCCACGTCGGGCCAGAGTACCGAGGTGAGCACATCGAGGTTCGCCCCGCCGAACCGCTCGGCGTGCCAGTTATTGGTTTCAACATCAACGCCAATGGCCCAGTCCGTTCTGGCGTCCGGGCTCTGATCCAGTGTCAACCGGAGGCCCCTCGTTTCAGTCTCGGACGCCGTGAGCATTTTCATCATGGCATCACGAAGACTGAAGTTATCCATGATGTGGTCGACATCGGCTTGCCAGGCCAGCAGGTTCCACTCGCCGTTGGCCACCGGCGAACCAAGTTCCAGGCGCAGGATATCGGTATCGGTTTCCGGCGCATCCATGCCCGAGCCGGCGTATTTCACATCCCGTTCCTCCTGACGGCTGACCAGCCCTTTGATATAGAAACCGTTGTCTGCCTTCCAGGCGGCATCCAGGCGGGCTTCGGAGTTTTCGTAGGCACTGCGAACCTTGTTGCCGTCGCCGTCCTCGTAATCATCGGCCTCCTCATAACCGCCCGCCAGCCTCAGCCAGGCGCTATCGTTGCCAACAGCCGTACTACCATTAATCAGCTTGCCATCGCCATTGTCAGCGCCAGCAACGGTCAGATGCCCCGTCGTACTGGAGCCGTTGAAAGCCGGTGCAGCAGTGGTTGCAACCACCTGCCCCCCTGTTATCGGGCCCCAGCGCAGGGTCTGGTTGCTGGTGCGCACCTCCAGCAACGGCGCCAGTGCCGTACTCAGGCGACTGGTTGGCGGGTCCATACGGTTCGGGCAGGCTCCCTCCACCCGGATACCATCCAGCAGAACGTCCACGCGTTCCTGGCTCTGGCCCCGGACCACCGGCTCCAGCCCACGGCCACCCATACGCGAGAGAGAAACCGAGGGGTTGGCAGATAAGCGCTCCACGGGTTCGTGCGTCACCGCCGCCCTGTTAAGCCGGGTTATCTCCGCTGAACGACCTTCGGTCACCCTGATCAGCAGCCCGCCCGCTGTGTCAGCCTCTGCCTGAACGAAGGGGGCGATGGCACAACCGGCCAGGCTCAGGCCGATACAACGAGCCAGGTGTCTGATTACCATTTCAAAGGGCCCTTATAGCTGGATGAGTCACTGCAGGATCATTTCGACAGCCGCAATTGTATGGCGCCGCCCCAACCATGGCTTGAGACACAATGCCGCACCCCTGAAGGGGTACTCCGTTAAGGCGTGGCAAATAGCTCCATGTCCAGCTTGCCAATAACTGCTCTGTTGTGGTGCAATCATTGCCCTTTTTTTACCGACTGTATTTTTAGTCAGTCTTCAATACGCGCATTCCGAAGGGCTATTCCCATGACTGCAAAACTTGATGAAAAGCTGGAACCCATCTTCCAGGACGTACTGCACCGCAACCCGGGTGAAAGTGAATTTCACCAGGCTGTCCATGAAGTTCTGGAGACGCTTGGCCCTGTGCTGGTGAAGTACCCGGAATTTGCCGACAAGAAAATCATCCAGCGCATCTGTGAGCCCGAGCGCCAGATTATTTTTCGGGTGCCCTGGCAGGACGACAGCGGCGAGATCCACATCAACCGTGCCTTCCGTGTCGAGTTCAACAGTGCCCTGGGCCCCTACAAAGGCGGAATGCGCTTTCACCCATCGGTTTACCTGGGCATCATAAAGTTCCTGGGTTTCGAACAGATCTTCAAGAATGCCCTGACAGGCCTGCCCATCGGTGGCGGCAAGGGCGGCAGCGACTTCGATCCCAAGGGCCGCTCCGATGACGAAATCATGCGCTTCTGCCAGAGCCTGATGACCGAACTGTATCGCCACCTGGGCGAGTACACTGACGTTCCGGCCGGCGACATTGGCGTTGGCGGCCGCGAGCTCGGTTACCTGTTCGGCCAGTACAAGCGCATCACCAATCGTTACGAGTCCGGCGTGTTTACTGGCAAAGGCCTGGAATGGGGCGGCAGCCGCGCCCGCACCGAAGCCACCGGTTACGGCACCGTGTTCTTTACCCATGAAATGCTGAAGGCCCGCGGTGATTCCCTGGAAGGCAAAACCGTGGTGGTTTCCGGCTCCGGCAACGTTGCCATCTATGCCATCGAAAAAGCCCACGAGCTGGGTGCCAAGGTCATCGCCTGCTCCGATTCCGGCGGCATGATCGTGCACGAGAAAGGCATCGACCTGCAGACACTGAGACGCCTCAAGGAAGTGGAGCGTCGTCGCATCAGTGCCTATACTGAGGTTCATAAGGACGCGAGATACGTGGAAGGTGGCAACATATGGAGCATACCCTGTGACGTTGCCCTGCCATGCGCCACTCAGAACGAACTTAACGGTAAAGATGCAAAAACCCTGGTGGAGAATGGCTGCATCGCGGTCGCCGAAGGCGCCAATATGCCCACCACTCCGGAAGGCATCGATATATTCCAGCGAGCCAATATGGCTTATGGGCCCGGCAAGGCGGCCAACGCCGGTGGCGTTGCCACCTCTGCGCTGGAAATGCAGCAGAACGCCAGTCGCGACTCCTGGACCTTTGATTACACCCAGAAGCGCCTTGAGGAAATCATGATCGATATCCACAAGAACTGTTATGAAACGGCCGCCGAGTTTGGCGCGGAAGGCAACTATGTGCTGGGCGCGAATATTAAAGGCTTCCTGCGCGTTGCCAGGGCGATGAACGACATGGGCGTGATCTGATCCGGCCATGACCAGCCAGGAGCCTCTCCAGCCTGAAGACCGGGTATCCACCGGTTTGTCCGGGCTGGACGAGGTTCTTGATGGTCTACGCATCGGCGATAACGTGGTCTGGCGGGTCTCTGATCTTAATGACTACCGCCGGTTCGTATACCCTTTCCTGAATGCCGCCGCCGATACCGGCAGGCAGATCATTTACCTTCGCTTTGGCGAGCACCCGCCCGTTATTGATGAGCACCCCGCGGTTCGCACCATCGAGATCGATGCGCTGGGGGGCTTCGAAAGCTTTACCAGCAGGGTCTGGCACCTGATCGAACAGCACGGTCGGGGCGCCTTTTATGTGTGTGACAGCCTCAGCGAACTGCTGAATGCCTGGGCTACCGATGCCATGGTGGGCAATTTCTTCCGGGTGGTGTGCCCGTTCCTGTTTGAACTGGACACCGTAGCCTGGTTTGCGCTGCATCCTGACCGACATTCCCGCATGACCCTGGATCGCATCCGCGAAACAACACAGGTCATGATTGACGTGCATCGCCACGGCGACAATGTCCAGATCCATCCCATCAAGGCCTGGCGCCGGCAATCACCCACCATGTTTCTGCCTCACCGGGAACAGGACGGACAGTTCCATCCCATTACCGACAGCAGCGATGCAACCCGACTGCAAGCCACCCTGGAAATGGAGCACCTGCACCGCCAGCCGCTGCTGGACTACTGGGACCGCCTGTTCCAGGAAGCCAGCCGGGCGATCTCCGAACAGGATGACGGCTGCATTGCCGACTTGCAGGAGCAGGTGCTGCAGGTAATGATCAGCCGAGACCCGCAGATACTGGCACTGGCGCGGCGCTACCTGTCGCTGGAAGATCTGCTCAGTATCCGCGCCCGGCTGGTGGGTAGCGGCTACATCGGTGGCAAGGCCACGGGGATGCTGCTGGCCCGGAATATCTTGCTGAAGGAAACACCGGAGCTGTGGCAGCAGCATCTGGAGCCCCATGATTCAAGTTACCTCGGCACCGACGCCTACTACGCCTTCCTGGTACACAACGGGCTGTGGCCGGCAATAATGCGCCAGCGCTCTGAAGCCGGCTACCTGACAGAGGCACCGGCACTGCAGGAGGGCATACTGGCCGGCCAGTTCCCCGATGAAATCCGTAGCGAACTGGAGCGACTGCTGGACCACTATGGCCAGTACCCCATCCTGGTGCGCTCATCAAGCCTGCAGGAAGATGGCTTCGGCAACGCCTTTGCCGGGAAGTACGAGAGCGTCTTCCTGGTCAATCAGGGCGCCCCCGAGCAGCGACTGGAGGCTCTCGCCGCTGCCATCCGCAAGGTGTATGCCTCCTCCATGAGTGAAGATGCCCTGCGCTACCGCAGACAACGCGGGCTGGATCAGCGGGAAGAGCCCATGGCCCTGCTGATCCAGCGGGTCAATGGCCGCTTCCATGGCCGCTACTATCTTCCGGACGCGGCAGGGGTGGGCGTATCCCGCAACACCTTTGCCTGGGACCCTACGATGGACCCCAAAGCCGGCATGGTGCGGATGGTCATGGGGCTTGGCACGCGGGCGGTGGACCGGATCGAGGGTGACCATGCCTGTGTCATGGCCCTGGACCAGCCCACCCGGCAACCCTTCCGCAACCAGGACGAATCCTACCGTGACTCCCAGCACCTGGTTGATCTGCTGGACCTGCAGGATGGCACGCTCGATACTCGGCCCCTTGGCCAGCTACTGGAGACCGCTACCGACCTGCCCATGACACACCTCGCGGAAGTGGACCGGGCGGCCACCATCCGTGCCGAACAGATCGGACTGACAGGCCCTGTCTGGCGCCTGACCTTCCGGCCGCTGGTACAACGGGGCGCCTTCATTTCTAGGCTGGCCAGACTGCTGCAAACACTTGAGGCCGGCTACCGGCATCCCGTGGATGTGGAGTTCACCCTGCATCTCGACGACGAGGGCGATCCGTCCTTCAATCTTGTGCAATGCCGGCCGCTGGCCACAATTGGCGAGACCGGGCCGGTGAACCTTCCGGACAGCGTGCCCGAGGACAGGCTTGTGTTCCGCACGGAAGGACACTTTATGGGTGGCAACATCAACCTGTCGATCCAGCGTGTGATCCGGGTGGATGCGGCTGTTTACGGGAAGCTCGACACCAACCAGCGCTACGAGGCCGCCCGGCTGGTCGGTGAGCAAGTCCGATCCGCCAACACTCCGACCTTGCTGATTGGCCCCGGCCGATGGGGCACCAGCAGCCCGGAGCTCGGTGTACCGGTTCGCTTCTCGGATATTTCCGGTGTCGCCGCTCTGGTTGAGGTGTCGGAAAAGGCAGGCCACATGGTGCCGGACCTGTCCTATGGCTCCCACTTTTTCCAGGATCTGGTGGAAACCGGCATTGCCTACGCCGCCCTGTTTCCGGAAAACAGCCAGTGCCGGTATTACCCGGAGCATCTGACCGACGCACCTGTTTCCTCACAGTCACCACACACACCCGCCACTGCTGTCGAGGTACATGACTTCAGCCGCCGGCCACTTCACTTGCAGGGCGATATTATCCGCCAGCAACTGGTCTGTTACTTCGCGGATTGACCCCTGACAAACAGCCGGCCGATTTTCCACCGCTTCCCGGGCGCTGCTGCTAGAATCCCGTCCATGGAATGGCTCACCCACTCTCAGACCGGTTTTCAACAGGCGGCCCGCTATCTGCTGGGGATGCGGCTAACCCTTGTTGCGCTTCAGCTGATCACCGTCGCCGTTGCCGAAACCATGGTTTCCCTGGCGCATCGGGCCGAAGCCCTGATCCTGTGCCTGACGTATGCCGTTCTGGCAACACTGGGCTGGCTCTGGCTTACCCGGCGGCCGCCCCGCTCCTCCGTGACGGTCAGCCTGGCTCTGACCGTCGACCTGCTGCTGATCGGCGCCTGGCTTTACTTCACCGGTGGCTACACCAACCCCCTGGTTTCGCTATTGCTGTTGCCGATCGCCGTGGCCATTATCCTGGTGCCACTGGGCCACAGCATCGTCGTTACCATTGCCGGCGTGGCGATCTACACCTCATTGGTGCTCTGGCATACCCCGCTTACCCATGAACACCACAGCGCCAATCTGGCCCAGTTACACCTGGTGGGCATGTGGGTGACCTTTGCGATTACCGCCGTCATTCTGCTGCTTGTGGTTGGTGCGCTTTCCCGCCGTCTGCGACTGCAACAGTCACAGCTGGCACAGATACGGGAGACCCGCCTAAGGGATGAGCAGATCATTGCCCTCGGGCTTTCCGCTGCCGCCGTGGCCCACCGCCTGGGCACCCCGCTAAACACACTGGCATTGCTGGTGGAGGAGATGAAATCCGCAGCACCGGGTAGCCACTCCCTTGGAGAGGACCTCAGGCTGATGGAAGACCAGCTCTCACTGTGCAGCGGGCACCTGCAACAATTGACCAGCGCCGCTGTGCAGGCAAAAACCGCGCAATTGGAAACCCTGCCGGCCCAGTCGTGGATCATGCGGCTGAGGGAGTCCGCCACCCTGCTCTGGCCCGGAGCGACCATTGAATGGCAACCGCCATTCCCCGATTGCCCGGTGGCAGTGGATGCCACGCTTGACCAGGCTCTCCTGAACCTGCTTGCCAATGCCGTAAAAGCCAGTCCGTCCTGGGTTGCCATCAGCGCTTGTGAGGGCGCCGAAGGGTGGCTGGAGGTGATTGTGGAGGACCACGGCGACGGACTGGAGAGCGCCCTCGGGGACGCACCCGGCGAACAGGTGGTGAGCTCTGAAAGTGGGCTGGGGGTTGGCCTGTTTCTCTCCAATGCCACCATCCAGCGGCTCGGGGGGACCCTGAAAGCCCGCGTTACCGCACAGGGCACCACCATGATTATTACACTGCCGATTGCAACCGGGAACAGCAACCACAAAGGAGACTATGCGTGAGCAAGCAACGTCTCTGGCTTCTTGTGGATGATGACGATGCCTTCCTGCAGGTTCTGCAACGGTCACTCAGTCGCCAGGGCATAGAATCGCGACTGGCACGGAACCATCAGGAGGCCAGAGAGGCGCTGACCGCAAACTACATCCAGCGCTGTGTTCTGGATCTGAACCTCGCAGGGGAAAGCGGCCTCCAGCTGCTACCGGAACTCCTGAACACGAAGCCGGAACTGCAAGTCCTTGTACTGACGGGGTACGGCAGCATTGCAACGGCGGTAGAAGCCATGCGCCGCGGCGCTGTGAACTACCTTTGTAAACCAGTGACGGTCAATCAGTTACTGGCGAGTTTCGAGCCGCTCGATGTGCCACCGAATCTCCGGAATGCGCCCCCTTCGGTGGAAGAGATGGAATGGGAACACATCCAGCGAATTCTCAACGACAACGATGGCAACATCTCCGCCACGGCCCGTGCCCTGAACATGCACCGCCGGACACTGCAGCGAAAACTCCAGAAACACTCGCACTGGCGAAACTAGTCAGCTACCGGCCGCTCAGCGGTAACGACTCTGATCCAGCGTCGTCAACCGGTCCGGATGGAACACCATCAGCCCGGTGACGAAGGCACCGTTCACAAATCCCTCGGGAATCATGAAAAGCGGCAGGTAACGCAGGTACTCGTGGATCAGCTCACCCAACGTATACACACCGGCAGACCACAGCATCAGGCACATCACCACACCCGCCACGGCCACAGAAATGCCAGCCCCGAAGAAACCACAGAAAAAGATGTAGGCGAAAAAATTCCTGAAATTGCGTTTCCGCTCCCAGCGCATGATCCCGTGGCTGACCAGGGCCGGCACCATCACCGTCACCAGCCCGTTAGCCGCGAAGGCGATCAGCGGTTCGCGCCCGGTAATCACCGTGATCATAAGCGCCAATAGCCCGGACAGCACCGCCAGCCGCCACCCCAGCATCAGCGTAATCAGCGTGATGCCGAACACATGAATCGAGAGCCCGGGGGAGATCCCTGCCCTCAATTGCCAGACAAACCCCAGAACCACAGCGGCGCCGAAGAAGGAATGTTGCAGGGCCTGGTCGCGGCGGAATTCCGACCAGTTGGTGCCCCGTACAGCATTAACCAGGACCGCCAGGAATATCAGCCCCGTGATGATCAGTTGGTCGGCAGAGAGCAGGTTCTCTGTCATTCCCATGATGTCGTTGCTCCGATTCAGACCGGCCAGCCGCCGCTTCGGGGGGCCTGGTCAATGCCCGCCAGGCCTCGTAGGCACTCAGAAAGACCTGCCCGCCAAGGTTCGCCAACAGCTCAGTGCCGCCAAGGCGATCCATAACAGGGCCCTTTACGTCTGAAAGATGCAGGCGAACGCCTGCATCCGTCAACCGCTCGTTAATCGCCTCAAGGCTTTCGAGCGCTGACGCGTCCACCTGATTGACCGCCGGGCATACCAGCACCAAGTCCTGCAGTTCCGGCTGCCGGGTCACAAGGTCCATCACGGTTTCTTCCAGGAAGCGGGCGTTGGCGAAATACAGGCTTTCATCCACGCGCAGGAAAGTCACTTTCGGGCACAATTCCACGTGATGACGAAGTACGTTCCGGAAGTGTTCGGTACCCGGTACACGGCCAATCACCGCACTGTGTGGGCGGCTTGTACGGTACAGGAACAGACCGATGGACAGCGCAACACCCGCCACGATACCGGCCTCCACGCTGTAAAACAGCGTCAGCAGGATTGTGGCCAGCATGGCACCAAAATCGGAACGGGAATAGCGCCAGGTGCGGGCCAGTGCAGGCAGATCAATCAATGTGGCAACGGCCACGATAATGGTTGCTGCCAGCGTTGCCACCGGCAGGTAGGCAATGGCGGGTGTCAGAAACAGAGTCGCGAGAGCAATACCAACGGCAGTGAACAGGCCTGCAGCCGGGGTTTCGGCCCCGGCATCGAAGTTCACCACCGAACGGGAGAAGCCGCCCGTTACCGGCATTCCCCCGGAGAAACCCGCCCCCAGGTTCGCGGCGCCAAGGCCTATCAGCTCCTGGTCCGGGTCGATACGCTGGCGCCGTTTGGCGGCCAGTGTCTGCCCCACCGATACCGATTCCACAAACCCCACAACGCTGATCAGCAGCGCCCCCACCGCCAGCTCTTTCCAGAGCGACAGCTCCAGCGGTGGCAGGGTAAATTCAGGTAGGCCCCGGGGGATCTCCCCGACAACATTCATTCCTCTCGCGTCCAGCCCCAGCCACCAGGCCAGCAGGGTGGTCACGAAGACTGCAAGAATGGGTGCGGTCTTGGTGAGAATATCCGCCATTCGTGCCCCCACGCCCAGCCGCCTGAGCAGGGGTTTGAGCTTTTTGCGGGCGAGAACAAGGAACACCAGCGCACCAATACCCATCAGCAGAGTAGGAAGATGGGTATTGCCCATATTCGCCAACAGTGACGAACCGATCTCCAGAAGGTTATGGCCGGAGGCCTGCACCCCCAGGATATGTTTCAGCTGACTGGCTGCAATTACCAGCCCGGAGGCCGTGATGAATCCCGAAATGACCGGGTGGCTGAGAAAATTGGCGAGGAACCCCAGCCTCAGCACACCCATCAGAAACAGCATCAGCCCGGACATCACCCCCAGTAACACCGCCCCGGCGACATACGCGGGGCTGCCGGCCTCGGCAATCGGAGCAAGCGCTGCCGCCGTCATCAGAGCAATCACGGCCACCGGACCAACAGACAGTGTGCGGCTGGTTCCGAACAGGGCGTAGAGCACGAGCGGCAGAATGCTGGCGTACAGGCCTACCTGGGCTGGCAACCCGGCCAGCAGGGCATAAGCCAGGGACTGGGGAATCAGCATCACCGTAACGATGACCGCCGCCACCAGATCGCTGACGGCGTGCTCGCGCCGATAGGCCGGCAGCCAACCCAGAAAAGGCAGGTACTGGTTCAGTTTCATCCCTACCTCAGAACAGGTTGACGGGTACTTTCAGGTAAACCTGGCCGTTGTCTTCCGCCGGGGGCATGTGCCCTGCCCGCATATTTACCTGAACAGACGGCAGTATCAGCCGTGGCATATCCAGGGTGGCATCACGCTCGGTGCGCATTTTCACGAAATCGTCCTCGGAGATGCCTTCGTGCACGTGAATATTATCGCGGCGCTGCTCCGCCACCGTGGTCATAAACTGGAACTCCTCCCGATCAGGCGCCTTGTAGTCGTGGCACAGGAATATGCGGGTTTCCGGCGGTAACGCCAGAACTTTCTGGATTGACTGATACAGCGTTCGGGCATTCCCACCGGGAAAATCACAACGTGCCGTCCCGTAGTCGGGCATGAACAGGGTATCCCCTACAAAGGCCGCGTCACCAATTACATAAGTGAGGCAGGCAGGTGTGTGGCCCGGCGTATGCAGCACCCGTCCTTCAAGATTGCCGATACGGAAGCGGTCGCCTTCCTTGAACAGGGCATCAAACTGGCTGCCGTCGCGTGCGAACTCGGTACCGGCATTGAAGGCCTTGCCGAAAATCTCCTGCACCTCAACGATATGGGCCCCAATGCCGGTTTTTCCGCCAAGCTCTGTGTGCAGGTAGGGTGCTGCAGACAGGTGATCCGCATGGACATGGGTCTCAATGATCCACTCCACCTTGAGATTATTCTTCCGGATATAGTCAATAATTTCATTGGCAGAGCGTACATCGGTCTTTCCTGCGGCATAGTCAAAATCGAGAACGGAGTCGATGATCGCGCAGGCATTGCTGTCGGGGTCCCTGACAACGTAGCTGAACGTATTGGTGGGTTCGTCGAAAAAGTGCTGGACGAGTGGGTTGGTCATAATACTCATCTCCCGATCATTCAAATTTAGTTCTAAGCATATACTAAAATGAAATATAGAAGGAAATGATCTTTTGTTATAGCCGTGATGGCCCTGATGCATCGGCGTAACAGTCGCGCCCTGCCTGTTTGGCCAGATAGAGCCGGTTGTCAGCGCAACCTATCAGGCCTTCCGGCGTCGGAGCGATGGCGGCGTCGTCGCCAACCGCTGCCACACCGGCGCTGACGGTCAGCGAAATACTCTCTCCCTCAAATACAAATTCGTACCCGCGGACCCTGCTGATAACCCGGTTCACAAATGCCCCGACAGCCTCACCGTCGGTGGCGGAAAATACGACGATAAACTCCTCGCCCCCAAAGCGGGCAACCACATCCGTGGCTCGGGTATGGGCGAGCAGAATACCGGTGAACTCCCTGAGCACGTAGTCGCCAGCCAGGTGGCCGAGGGTATCGTTGACCGCTTTGAAATGGTCAATATCAAACAGCCCCAATGCGAATGGCTGCCGCTCACGATTCCATAGGGCGATCATTTCATCCAGGCGGGGGTCGAGATAGCGGCGGTTGTGAAGCCCGGTCAACGGGTCCCGTATCGACTGGTTCATCAGCTCCTCTTCCAGGCGGTGACGCTCCAGGGCGCCAGAGAGCAAGCCCGAGACAATGATCAACAGGTCCGCCTGATCAGTCCGCCAGACTCTCTGGCTGAGCGAGTCCACCCCAAAGAAACCGGACACAATCCCCCGGGTGCGCACCGGAACACAGAACATGGAACTGACCCCCTGCTCCAACAGCAGGGCTTTTTCCGGGGCTGCTTCCTCGGGCAGTGCGCTCACATCCTCGATAAAAACGATCCCGTTTTCCCAGATCATCCGGTCGATCTGGTCATGCCACCAGGCAAAGGTATCAATTGGCACCTGCTGCTGCGTGGTGATCAGCGGTTCAACGCCTTCGCGGCACCATTCATGGGTGTTGGTCATTTCATCCCGCTGATCCGAAAAGCGGTACAGGTAAGCACGGTCAACGCCAAAGAACTGGCCGATCGCCTCCAGCACCTGATTGATGCTCTGATCAATGTTGCCGAAGCCGCGGGTGATGAAATCCGAGGACAATCGTGCGATGAGTTTCTGGAATCCCGCCTGGAAAGCGAACTCGGCCTCACTCTCGCGAAGGGAGAACTCGAGGTCCTTGAACGCCTGGATGTCATTGAACTGGCCGTACCAGAGTATGCTGCCATCCGCCTGGAGTTCTGGAACGGAGTCGGATTCAAACCAGTGGTAGTCACCACTTGCCAGGCGCATCCTCGCCTGATGCTGCCACGGTGAAAGCTTTTCGGCAGATTCGGCAATACTGGCCGCCACACCCGCCACATCCTCCGGATGGATGACAGAGAATACCGTTTCTCCCTCCCTGCGCAGATCTGCGGGCTCCAGGCCGAACAGGTCCCGCACACGCTCACTGACAAAGGGGTACCGGTGATGTTTCCCGTCAGCGCTGCGCTCATAAATGAACAGAACCCCGGGCACTCCCGACGCCAGTTTCGGAAACAGTTCCGTCGGCCGGATGTTTCCCGGCCAGTCGTCATCAAATCGCGGCATAGACGCTCGATAACTCCAGATGCAGAGAGCCGGGACTGGCCCCCTGTTATGGAGTGTAGAGCAAGGTGACAGCAGCTGCGAACCATAGGACCGGTCAGGATCAGAGTTTCCCTAAGCGGTCGGAGATCTCCTGCCTACGGCCTCCATCCGCGATTCCACGGCCCGGCCGGGGTTGCGCGTTGAGAGCCTTGTTCAGATAGATCCTTGCTCGGGCCTCCTCACCCTGTTCCAGTAGGAAGTCACCGAAAAAGTAATTGGGGTCGATCCCCTCGGGGTTGATAGCCAGGGCCTTCTGCAGGTACTGCTGGGCCTGTTTGTCATCGCCGAACGACAACGGCCAACCCGGCACCTGATAATAAAGACTACCAAGGGACGTGTACGCCGAGCCGTGGAGAGCACGGTCATCTATGGCAATGGCCGCTTCCAGTGATTTGCGGGCATCCTTGACCAGGCCCAGGGCACCCAACCCTCCCCTGGCGCCAGCATAAGTACTCAGCACAATCCCCTGCCAGATCAGTGGCTCCGCGCGGTTCGGGTAATCCGCAACGAATTGCTCGGCCTCACTGGCCAGCTTTTCGAACGCTTTTTCCCTTTCATCTTCCGGTAACTGATACTGAATCTCCGCCCAGCGGTGCTGGATATCCGCGAGCTCAGCTGCCAGGGCTGCGGCCCAGAGCGGTGTGGCGGTCACCCATACCATCATCAAAACCATCCACCTCATGACAATACTCCTGAATTGAGAAAACGCCGGATGATCGGCAGTTGCTTGAGCATGGCTTTATCAACGAGGCGCGGGAGCACTCCGTTGATGACCACGAACAGTTTCTCCGGCCAACCGAGGAACCGGCGGCGATCGTCGTTTACCATGGCGTGCAGAATCTGGGAGGCCACTGCCTCCGGTGCGTCAACACTGTTGCCAAGGGCCCGATTCAGTTCATTCACTTCTTCCGGATTCATTTCCGTGGCGGTGGCCCTGGGCGCCACATAAACCACCTGAACAGCGGTGTCCGCCAGCTCCCGGCGCAGGGCTTCGGTAAATCCGCGGAGACCGAATTTGGTGGCGCAATAGGCGGTGTACCCGGGAAAACCGATGCTGCCGAAGGTGGACCCCACAAACACCAGGGCGCCGTGGCCGGGCTTCTCGAAACGGGGCACAAAATGTCTCGCCACCAACATGGCGGAGCGAAGGTTCACTGTGAGCTGGGCGTCCAGTTCACTGACGGCCATGGCAGGCAGCCCAGCGAACCGGTTCTGGCCGGCACAGTGAATCATCCCGTCGATCTCCGGATAGGCCTCGCTCAGACGCACAAGCTGCTGATCGAGATCGGCGGCAGCAAGATCCAGATGCACCACTGCCACGCCGTCCCGGTGGCCGAGCTTCTCCGGATGCCGGGATGCCACGATGACCTTGGCTCCAGCATCTACCAATGGCTCCACCAATGCCTTACCGATACCGCCGGTGCCGCCCAGCAGCAGGAATGCCCTGTCACGCAGCTTCATGACGCGACTCCCCGGAGCTGGCCGGCAGCGGAATGGTGTGGAGCATGTCTCCATACAGGCGATACACCATCCGCGCCGCTTCGATAATCGCCTGCTGATCATCCTCATCGGTGATTTCGTTCATCAGATTACGGAAGAATTCAAAGTGCTCCTGATCCAGGGCACCATGTGAGTACAGGTAGCTAAAGGCCTTGTCTGGCAGGCCCAGCTGTTTCTGGATGGCTTCGCCCAGCGGGGTAGCCAGCTCAATGGAAGTGCCTTCAAGAACCTGAACCATGCCGAAGAACGCAGCCGGGTTGCCACGCTGAATACGGTCGTACAGATAGGCCACCATCAGCTCAATCGAGGTATCCGGACGGCTGTTGCGGATCGCGTCCCTGTCCTCACCACAGGCCTCCAGATCGTCCAGTATCCATTCGTGATGGCCATATTCTTCCTCGATGTACTCCACCAGGTCCTTGCGCACAAACTCCAGACGTTCCGGGAGTTGACCACCGCAGGCCATCATCAACGGTACGGTGTGCTTAACGTGATGGTAGGCCTGGGTCAGAAACCAGGTATATCCCTGAATATCAAAGCGGCCTTTACGGATAGCTTCGATAACCGGGGCTGTGGTGACGTGGGCGCGGGCTTGCGCGGTTTCAGATTGCAGACGATCGAAAAATCCCATAACGGTGTCTCCTGGTGTGTTGGGAACGTTTGGCTGAGCAACAGTAAGATTCATGAAAATCGGGAAGGCCCCCGCCAACAAGGTTGGCAGGTCAGCCTGGAGCTGATGGCGGACGGGCCGGCCATTTGCGGTTATATGGCCCTGCGCCTGGGTCAGCAGCTGGCGACGGATATACACCGCTTCCAGCCGGGCATAATCTGGCAGTCCGGCGTTAAGCCTGCTCAGAGACCAACGCAGTTGCTCCGGAGAACGGCCATCCTGGACCACCAGCAGCGCCGAGAGATGCGGATCACCATCTCCGAACACCACCGCCTGGCGGGCACCCACAGCCTGAATGAGCTCGCTTTCCAGCCACTCAGGGCTGATATTTCGGCCAAAGCTGGTAATAAGCAGGTTCTTGGCGCGGCCATTCACCGACAGGAAACCCGCCGGGTCCAAGGCGCCCAGATCCCCGGTATCCAGCCATTCATCCGCTTCAGGCTCATCGCCCAGATAGCCAAGATGGGTGTTACCTCTGACCAGAATGCGAGCGCGTTCATCCACCCGAACCTCAACGTGGGAAAGGGGTTTGCCGACAGAACCCTCGCACTCGCCCCCGGGAACATTGAGAGCAACCACGGAGCTGCATTCGGACAACCCATAGCCCTCGTAGAGTGGCAAACCGGCGGCTCGGCCACGAACCAGCAGCTCGGAGGAAACCCGGCCACCCCCAACAGCCAGGAAGCGAAACGACGTGGTCTTCAACTGCCCCTGCTCGGCCGCAGTCACCAGGGCCATGGCGAGCTCCGGTACCAGAATCAGTGAATGCGGCGTGGTTTGGTTGATGCCCTCAACCAGGCGGTCAAGATCCAGGCCACTGCTGCCGGTCATGCCCAGAGTCTGTAATTGCGCCACCATAACGGTGCCGCCCATTAGCAGCGGCAGGTAGATCCCGGCGATGTTTTCCAGCAGGGTCGCCATCGGCAGGATGCAAAGATGCCGTTCAGGCTCAACACCGGCCAGCCGCTCTTTCAGGGCAAGGGTAGTTGCCGTCATTTGCCCGACAGACAGGCATACACCCTTGGGTGTGCCGGTACTGCCCGAGGTAAAGGTGATTTTCGCAGTCTGTTGCGGCATCCAGGCCCCGGCTGCAGAGACCGGCAAAGCCCGAAACCAGACACCATGGCCCAGGTGTTCGCTGCCTGTATCCGCTTCCACAGTTAACAGGCCATCCAGCCCCGCTCGCTCGATGAGATGAGCAGTCTGGGATTTCGAAAAAAACACGGGCACCGGAACACAAACGACATCCGCCAGCAGGCAGGCCAGGTCAGACAGAATCCAGGCCACCGAGTTGTCCCCACAAAGGCCGGCACGTCGCACTCCCAGCCGGCTCAACTGGTCGGCCAGTGCCCGCGCGGATTGCAACATCTGGGCATAAGTAAACGCTGAATCCGGTCCCTGCAGGGCAACGTGGGAGGGATGCCTCTCCGCCTGGCGCTCCAACAATTCAGGCAGTAAAGCCATAGGAGCCTCCTGTCGAGGATTCCTCATCGCCAGCCTGCTCCATAACCGGCTGGATCAATCTCAGCAAACCGGCGCTGCGCAGAGCGGACATTCCGTCGGCCACGCGAATCGCCATCACCACCGGATGGTGGTCGTAATAGTGCCCCCAACCAGCACCGCCATCCGGCAGGCACGCCGGGTCAGCATCGCCCAGCACCTGAGTGGCAATACCCAGCCGGTGAAAACTGTTGCGCAGCTGATCCGTACCTGTGCACACCACCCAGTCATAACCAGCGCCATCCAGCCACACCGATAACGAGGCAAAGAGATAACGGCTGACACCGGCTTCCACACCGGCCAGATGGGCAATCTCGGCGATCCGGCAGCGCTCAATGCCGGGAAACGGCATCACCGCTTCAACCGGCACCGCCAGGTAGTCTTCGAGAAACAGTCTTTCCAGAGCCGCATTGCGCACGCCAACCGCTGCCAGCAGAGATCCCTGTGCCGTTGTCAGGGCGAGCAAGGCCGGAATGCGCAGGGAAGGTTCCGCGCCATAGGCATGAAGAAACCTTCGGCGAATGAATCCGGTAACCTTACCGGCCATTGCGGTGTCCGGTTGGATTTCGCAGAACCAGCGACCGGCACAACGGATGACCGGAACCACCTCCCCGCAGTCCGGGGCACAACAGGTCGACATCATCAGCGGGTCTGTCATAAACAATCTCCCTTGGGTACAGGAGCCAGACTAGAGGGGCAGCCTTAACCAAGGCTTAAGAGGATTCGGGACTTTTCTTAAGCTCGCCTTAAGGTTTCTGTGCCAGAATAGTTTTCAGACCCGTTACAGGACCTGCCATGCGGATATTGCTCGTAGAAGATGACCATCATCTGGCCACCACCATGCTGGACATGCTGCGCGACGGCCAGAACACCGTGGACTGGCTGGACGACGGCCAGCAGGCGGTAAACGCCCTCACCAACGAACACTTTGATCTTGCCATTCTGGATCTCACCCTGCCGCGACTGGATGGGCTTGAGGTTCTGAAAGCCGCCCGCAAGCAAGGCGTTCAGACACCGGTTATCATTCTTACCGCCAGGGCCGGTCTCGATGAAAAACTGGACGGCCTTGATGCCGGTGCCGATGACTATCTGACCAAGCCGTTTGCCATGGCTGAGCTCAAGGCCCGGATAAGGGCGGTGACCCGCCGGGGCGTCTCTGCACCTCAGAACGGGCTGTCGGTGGGAGAACTGCTGCTGAATCCGGACTCCGGTCAGCTTACCAGGGGCAACGACGTCATCACCCTACCCCGCAGCGAGTTCCAGATCCTGCACTACCTGATGCGCCATCCCGACCAGGTGGCAACCCGCAGGCGCCTGGAAGAACAGCTCTACGGCTGGGACCAGGGAGCGGAGAGCAACGCTCTTGAAGTGCATATCCATCATCTTCGACGCCGGGTCGGCAAGGCCACTATCCGCACCATTCGTGGTGTGGGTTACCTGCTCGACAGTCACGCCGCCGGGGTGCAGGAATGTCCCTGACCCGCACCCTGACACTGCTGGTTACCTCAACGGTGCTCCTGGTTGCCCTCATCGCTGCCGCGTGGAGTTACATTGAGAGCAACCATGAGCTGGAAGAGCTGTTTGATGCCGAACTGGCCCAGAGCACACGGATCGTCCAGGGTCTGGTTCGCCATCTGGCCGATACCCAGTCCATGGAACAATTACCGAAAACCCTCAGTGAAACCCTGGAACTCCCCCGAACCGACGACTTGGGCATCGACTTTGAGGGGGACTATGACGAAATCCTGCCAGGTGGAACCGGCCATAAATATGAGAAAAAACTGGCCTTTGAGGTCTGGACACGGGAGCGCGAACCTCTACTGGACACACTCAAGGCCGATGACGCCGAGGGCCTGATTCCGGGTTACTCCTGGGCCGAGTCCAGCGGGCACCGGTGGCGTGTATTCACGCTCCAGGACCCGGCCACCGGTTTCTGGATCCGTACCGCCCAGCGCGAAGACATTCGTGAGGAACTGAGCCAGGAACTGGCGCTCGGCAATGTACTGCCTCTGCTTATAGCACTACCGCTGCTGCTGATTGCTGCCAGTGTCGCCATTCAGCTGGGATTCCGACCCCTGAGGAGACTGGAGCGCCCTATCCGCCATATGGCGCCGGAAAACATCCATCCGCTGGACGACCAACAGGCACCGAAGGAGGTCGCGGGACTGGTTCAGGCGGTAAACGGTCTGCTCAAACGCCTGAACCAGGCTCTTGAGCGGGAGCGCCGGTTCTCGGCTGATGCCGCCCATGAACTTCGCACACCACTGACGGCGTTGCGTCTGAACCTCGAGAAAGCCTGCGAGAAGGACCCGGAGCGGTTCGGCGGCATCATTCAGTCAGTCGACCGGATGGTGCACCTGGTCGAGCAAATGCTGTTGCTCAGCCAGGTCGATTCCGGCAATGATTTTGTCCCCGGCTACCATAACCTTTCCGCTATTCTCGAACAGAGCGTGGCAGATGTTGCACCGCTGGCCCTTAAAAAGGACATCGACCCCATACTGGAAGACGACACCGGTGAAGCCCTGACGTGCTGCCACAGCGCACTGATCAATACCCTTATGCGCTCCCTGCTCGCCAATGCCATTCAGTACAGTCCGGAACACACCGTCGTTACCACGCGCCTGACGCCCTCCGGTCACGGTTATCAGATAACCGTGTGTGACCAGGGCCCGGGCATTCCCCCTCAGGAGCACGACCGCGCACTCAGCCGTTTCGTAAGGCTGGACCAACGCAAAGGCGGTGGTGCCGGGCTAGGACTTGCCATCGCAAGGCGTATCGCGGAACTCCATGGAGGACAGCTTACCCTCAGTGAACGAAGCGATGGTCAGAGCGGGCTTTGTGTCAGCATCTGGCTTCCGGCAGGGCCTGCCGACAGACCCACCAGGACCTGAGACGACGGGCACTCCTTACTTCTGCATCCCCAGTTCCGAATACGGCGAGTTTTTCCGTGAGTCGCTGTTAAACTTCCGTCTATGGACACGCTCACTGATGACCTCTGCTACCAGGCGCTGAAAACCCGGGATGCCCGCTTCGACGGGCGTTTCTACACCGCCGTGGTGACTACCGGGATTTTCTGCCGCCCGATCTGCCCGGCGGTCACCCCCAGGCGTGACAACGTGCGTTTTTATCCGTCGGCGGAGACTGCCATGGCCAATGGTTTTCGCCCCTGCCTGCGATGCCGCCCGGAAGCGGCTCCAGGCAGCCCGGCAGCCGCTGGCGTGCACACCACGCTGGCCCGGGCCGTGCGGCTGGTTGAAGAAGGAGCCCTGGACACCGGCTCGGTATCCGAGTTGGCCGAACGCCTGGGCATTACTGATCGCTACCTGCGCCAGCTTTACCAACGCCATACCGGCGTGAGCCCCAGCCAGCATGCGCGGGCCCGTCGTCTCTTGCGGGCAAGGCAGCTGATCGTGGACAGCAACCTGAGCATGACCGACATTGCCGACATTGCAGGCTTTGGTAGCCTTCGCCGCTTCAATCAGACGCTCAAAGAGGCCTATGGCGGCGCCCCTACCGCCTGGCGACGGGGGCTCAAGCCCCATGTGAGTGCGGGCGCACAGAGCCCTGACAGTTCGTTTCTGCCAGCAAAGGATGACCTTGTCCTGTTCCTGCAGGCCCGCCCGCCCTTTGCCAGCGATGAACTGCTGTCTTTCTTCCGTGCCCGCGCCATTCCCGGGCTGGAATCGGTGGGGGAACAGTATTACGCGCGCTCGGTGTTCATGCGGGGCCAACCCGGGCTGGTCATCTGTCGTCCGCAAACCAGTCCCCCTGGCGTGCAGCTTATTGTCCGGGGGCCGGCACGCCAGGGCATCCTGGAAGTGAGTGCCCGGGTACGCCGCCTGTTCGACCTGGACGCCGATCTGCCGGGCATCACCGCTGACCTTGCCAACGACCCCATACTGCAGCCCCTGGTCAGACAGAACCCAGGGCTGCGGGTACCGGGCTGCTGGGACCGGTTCGAATTCGCTGTCCGGGCTGTGCTTGGACAACAAATATCCATTACGGCCGCCCGCACTCTTGCAGGCCGCCTGGTTGCCCGCCTGGGCAACCCCCTTTCCCCTGATTTAACCGCTGACACAGGGATCACCCACCAGTTCCCCCCTGCAGAGGCGATCGCACGCCAAGCGCCGGAGAATCCAGGAATGCCCCGAAGCCGGGCCGAAACTCTGGCACAGGTAGCGGCCCGATTCGCCGAACCCGGTTTTGCCGAGCTGGATGGCAACACCCTGCTGGAGCAACTGGCATCCCTGCGCGGTATCGGGCCCTGGACCCTCAACTACCTGTCGCTACGTGGCCTGGGAGACCCGGACGCTTTTCCGGCCAGTGATCTGGGCCTGCTCAAGGCTTCAGCCAGCCTTGGCGGGCCGACAACCGCCGGGACGTTAACCGGTCATGCCGAACGCTGGCGCCCGTGGCGGGCCTATGCCGCTCAGTACCTGTGGACATCACTGGCCACCCCATCAGGCCGGGAGGAGACAATCTCATGAACACAATCATTAATGTAAGCCACTTTCCCAGCCCCATTGGCCCACTCAGCATGGCCACGGTCGATGGCAAACTGGTTCACCTGGACTTCGAGGGCAACGACGAACGGATGCAGACCCTCCAGGGGCGACGCTTTCGTGGGGCCCAATGGCAGGAACGGACCGGATCTGCCCCCGAAGCCGTTACACAATGGCTGGAGGCTTACTTCGCCGGTGTATTCCAGCCCCTGCCGTGGCCACAGCTCCAATTAACCGGGACCGACTTCCAGCAACAGGTCTGGCAGGGGCTTATCGGCATACCGAGCGGGGAGCACCGTTCCTATGGGGCGCTGGCCGAAACCCTGGGCAACCCCAGGGCGGTACGCGCCGTGGCGCGCGCCAATGCCCTCAACCCGGTGGCCATTCTGATTCCCTGCCACCGGGTCATTGGTGCTGACGGAACACTTACCGGTTACGCCGGAGGCCTGGAACGCAAGGCCTGGCTACTCGAGCACGAGACCAAAAACCTGAAGGCGGTTTAACCCGGCAGGGCTGGGCATTGGCGGCGATAACGGCGACAATCGGCGCACGGATGTCCCTTGCAAGGAACAGGAGCCCCTCGCGCCATGCCACCGCAATCGAGCGTTGCCCAGCCCCCGGGTGCCCAGGAAAACAAGCGCGCCCTCTGGGCGTGGGCCTTTTACGACTGGGCCAACAGTGCCTTTTTCACCATCATCCTCACGTTTGTGTTTGCCCAGTACTTCAGTGTGTCGGTAATGCAGAACGAGGTGAAAGGCACCGAGGCCTGGGGCTATATCGTCGGCATTTCCGGCGTGATCATTGCGGTCCTCGCCCCCATACTGGGGGCCATAGCTGACCAGTCCGGCCGGCGTAAACCCTGGTTCATCACCTTCACCCTGCTGTGCGTGGTTTCCTGTGCCATGCTGTGGACGGTCACCCCGGACCAGAGCCAGTTCTGGAACGCCGCCCTGTGGGTGGGCCTGGGCACACTCGGTGCCGAGTTCGCCTTCATTTTCTACAACTCCATGCTGCCGGACCTGGCCAGCCAGGAGCGTACCGGGCGCTGGTCCGGCTGGGCCTGGGGACTGGGTTATGTCGGGGGCGTACTTAGCCTTGTGGTGGCGCTGTATGGCTTTATCGAAACTGATGCCAACCTGTTCAACCTGAACCGGGACGAAGCAGAGCACGTTCGCGCCACCTTCGTCCTCGTCGCAGTGTGGTACCTGGTATTCGCCCTGCCGGCCTTCATCTTTATTCCTGACCGCCCCTCTACAGGCCTGAGCCTGGCCGCCGCCACCCGCGCCGGATTTGCGCAACTTAGAGAGTCCATCGCTCATGTGCGCCAGTACAGGGACATCGTACGTTTTCTGATTGCCCGCATGCTCTACACCGATGGCCTGGCCACCATTTTTACCTTCGGTGGTGTCTACGCTGCCGGTACCTTCAATATGAGTTCCACGGAAGTTCTGCAGTTCGCCATTGCCCTGAACGTAACAGCCGGGTTGGGCGCCCTGGGTTTTGCCTGGGTTGACGATGCCCTCGGCGGTCGCAATACCATCCTGCTGTCGCTGGCCGGCCTGGGTACAAGCGCGCTGGGCATCCTGCTGGTAGACGGCACCACGGCCTTCTGGGTATGGGGCATGATTCTGGGCATATTCGTAGGGCCTCTGCAGTCCGCCAGCCGCTCCCATCTGGCCCGGGTGGCCCCGCCGCACCTACAAACCCAGATGTTCGGCCTCTTCGCCTTCTCCGGCAAAGCTACTGCCTTCGCCGGCCCCCTGCTGGTGGGCTGGGTGACCGCGGCCACCGACAGTCAACGCTGGGGCATGAGCACCATCCTTGTGTTCCTGGTGGTTGGCTTCGTATTGATGCTGTCGGTGCCCGTCACGGAAACCCGCCAGCCTGAACACAGGAACCGGCCCCTGTAATCGCAGATACTTCAGACCCCCACCCCAAATAGCTGTGCATTTTTTGAACAAAGGGCTAGATTAAAGAATGTGCTGGCGTTCGGCACATTCTCCGGCATAAGCATTAACGTTCCAGAAAGAACGATCCACAACTCACGGAAGGACACTCTTATGGCTTATGTAACAATTGATGGTAACAAATATGAAAAAGAGCTTATTGACCTGGCCGTAAAACACACCACTGGCCAGGGCGAGGGCAAAATTTCTGTGGACGAAGCAAAAGACCTGTTTAAATCCGCTCAGGACGGGCAAGGCGTTACCGATATTGAAATGGCAACGCTGAAGTATATTCGTGGCGCTTATGAGTTTACCGATGCGGGCGCCAGAACATTCGACGCGGAACTCTCCCGGCTCTGACACATCTGGTTGAGTGGGAACATTGAGTCCCAGCCAGCCAGGGGCCTGTCTCCGCTACTGGAAACAGGCCCACTTTCCGGGACCACGGCTTCAATCGAGTGTGGTCACGACAATTTCTGGGTGTAGCTCGATAGCTCTGTGAGTTGCCGTTCAACACGATTAGATTTTAGGCAATGGGCTGTCTATTCTCTTTTAAGGTTGTACTCAATTACACAGACTGACAGGACGTTCTTCTGATATGCGGTACACCTGCCAGTCCATTCCTAGACTGGTGGGAGGACAACATGAACTATTTCAAATTCACTTTCCTGGTGTTGATGCTTCCGGTATTCACGGGCGCGAACCTGGTTTGGGCAGAAATAGCTATAGGCGACATACAAGCCATCGATTTGGGCACATTACCGGGCGGGTCCACCAGCAGTGCCCGGGACATTAATGATGCAGGCAATATTGTAGGCAGTAGTGAAGTCCTGTCAGGCGATACCCACGCTTTCTTTCTTTCGGGAGGGGTGATGAGCGACCTCGGCACGCTACCGGGAGGAGACGCTAGCCGAGCAACCGGAATTAACGATGTTGACCAGGTGGTCGGGTTTTCAAATCTGTTAAACCCAATTACTGGGGAACTAGTTACCCATGGCTTTGAGTGGCAGGGAGGCGTGATTCGGGATTTGGGTGCATTCCCCCCTGAAGACGACATCAATTCCACTAGTTTCGCGCGTGGAATCAATAACAGCGGATTAATAGCGGGAAACATCGATCTCGCAGGCGTGGTATGGGATTTGTCTGGCGTGCCAACTTACCCACCGTTTCCGCCTACTGTCCGCGTTACCGATCCTGGACCATTTACACCAGCAATAGCTTTCGATATCAACGATGCGGGGCAAGCCGCTGGAACCTTACTTTCCAATGCAGTGGGATTTCGCTGGCAAGCTGGCGTTCTTGAACCGCTAGTGCCACTCCAGCCTGATGGTGTTGATGAAGATGCCTACGGGATCAATGAATTGGGGGAAGTGGTGGGACGCGGCCTACTTGCGCCACCCGTTCGTTACCATGCAACGCTGTGGCCGAATCCAGCTACCGTGCAGGATTTGGGAACACTGGGGGGCGAAAATAGTGTAGCGCGTGATATAAACGATGAAACAACTATCGTTGGTAGTAGTGAAACAGCCACGGGAGAAACCGTTGCCTTCATCTGGCATGCCGATTTTGGAATGCAATCATTAGGCACACTAGGTGGTGCTAACAGTAGTGCATTCGGGATCAATTCCGCGGGTCAAGTCGTAGGCGAAAGCGAGACGGCAACGGGAGAGATACACGCAACACTCTGGATGGTGACATTTGCGACAGTATTCGACGTCGACATCAAGCCTGGCAGCAATACGAATCCCATAAATCCCCGCAGCAAGGGCGTAACTCCGGTAGCGGTTCTGGGGTCGATTGACTTCGACGCCATGCAACTCGATACCTCGACGGTTAGGTTCGGGCCGGCAGAGGCACCACCTGCTCACAACGGCCATATCGAAGACGTCAATAACGATGGCTTTATAGATAGGATGATGCACTTTAAAACTCAGCAAACAGGGATTGTTTGCGGTGATACGGAAGCAAGCTTAACCGGCGAGACATTCGATGGCGAACTGTTCACGGGAACCGATACAGTTAAAACGGTAGGCTGCAAGTAATCGCCTATGTTGGCAAAACCCCTTCATTGTGCGGGGTTTTGCTAACTTTGCCAGCCTCCGCTTTTGTTCAGGAATTGGCAGACCTGGACGCTCGCAAAGCGGAGACTCCGATGGGGCGATTGATGCCGAAGCTCACTTGCCGCTATGGGTTGCAGCGCCTGGTTATACGGTAATTAAGTTCAATTTGGCCTCAAGGCGAGCCTGCCTATATAGTGAGAATCCAGCGTGCGGTGTGCTTCAACCGTTTGATCAAGCGAGAACGTTTGGGCGACATGTACTTCGAACGGTTCTGCGTCAATTAGCTGATTCAGCACCTCCATCAACTCCGAATCGTAGTTGGCGCTGTAGCCATGCACATCACACCAGCGCGTGCTTTTGGCTCGGGCTGGACGCCGTGTGGATAGGCGACGCGCCCGCCGTCACGTATCGCCGCAAGTGCCTGCTCCAAAACTTCACCGCCAGCGGTGACGAGCGCAGCGTCGAGGCCGTGGGGGGCAAAGTCGCGTGCGGCGGCTGCTACTTCACCAGAGTGTCCTTCGACGACGGCGTCGGCGCCCAATCGCTGGGCCAGGGCCACCCCGTCGTCACCCGAGGCCACCGCCAATACACGGGCTCCCATTCTCTTTGCGAGTTGCACGGCCAAGTGCCCGATGCCTCCACTGGCGCCGAAGATCATCAGTGCCTCATCGTTTTTCAATTCCAGCGCGTCTCGAAGACCGCGTAGTGCTGTCCTCGCATCAATTGGCATGACGCCAGCCTGCTCGGTTGTCAACTCACGGGGTATCGTCCAAACGTTCTCGGCCTCTACGGGAGCGTACTCCGAGTAAAACCCGTCTTTAGGACTCCCTGCACTGTGGGCTTCAGGCACTCAACACTTCCATTCCCTGGCGATCATAACCGCACACTCTTTCCCGCTTTGTAACGCTGAACACAGAGCCGCCCTGTCAAGGGCGTCCTGCGGCCTTCGGCCGCGTACAGTTCCATCAAAGCATCAGCGCGTGGCATTGCCTCTACCCCCGCCTGGATATCGATAATGGGTTTGGCTGAAAGGCCTGGTACAGCTGTGCTTCGAATATGTTCGACCGCCAGAAAGCTACCTGAAAACAGATAAAGGAGACGATCGCGCTCTTCTTCGAACAAAAGCGGCCATCCCTTGCCATACGGGAAAAATGTGCATGTTTACCCGGAGGACTCGCCGGATGGCATGATTGGGTGCCTGTCCACCAACCGCCACCCGGCTTCCCTTCCTACCGGCTGGCTCTCCGGCGGTCCATCGCTGCGGCAATGTCCTCTTCGTACTCTTCGCCCCAGCCGCAAAGCGGCTCCATAGCCCGCACCAGACTTGCCCCGAAGGGCGTCAGCGAGTAGTCGACGCGCAGCGGTATCTCGCCATAGTCGGTTCGCAGGACGATGCCGTCGGACTCGAGCTCCTTCAACTGCTGGATCAACATTTTGTCGCTCACGCCCCGGACGCTTCGCTTGAGCTCGCCGTAACGCGTCGGACCCTTGTTTAAAAAGAACAGAATCAACGGCTTCCACTTCCCGGAGATCACGTGCAGCGTCGCATGCAAGCCGCAAATGAAACGTGGGTTTTCTGAGTTTTCTTTCGCCATAACGATACTTACCAAAAGGTGCATACTTGAACATTTGTAAGTGATTTATATATCTTGATAGCGAATCGAGTCAACACACACGGAGACCCAACAATGAGTCGACTAAACGGTAAAATCGTACTGATCACAGGCGGAGCCAGCGGCATCGGCCTGGCCTCGGCCCAACGCCTCATCGACGAAGGCGCTGTTAATGGCCAATTAAAATGACCCACTACTGGCCATTAATTTTGACCCACCTCCGAGTGGCCGTCAGGCCACAGAACCAGCTACTGTCCCCGGCTTTTATCGATGGCCGGGGGCATGTCAGTGAAGGAGTGGGTTGTGA
>NZ_JBDWCL010000014.1:0-83087 GCF_039977835.1 Marinobacter sp.
TTATCCAAACTCATAATGAGAAGCTGGCGAAGCCATTCCGCTGGCACAAGAGCGCAGAATCGATTATGACTTCAGTGGCGCGAGCAAAGCTGAGTGTCATTGATAATAAATAAATGGATTACCCAGACGGGACACTAGCCACCCAGATACGCATTCTGAACGTCGGGGTTGGCCAGCAGGTTCTTCCCGGTATCGTGCAGACGGATGCGTCCTGTTTCCAGCACGTATCCACGGTCTGCAAGGTTCAGAGCCTGGTGGGCGTTCTGTTCCACCAGAAACACGGTAATGCCTTCTTCCCGCAGCTTGCCGATGATCTCGAAGATCTGTTTGATCACCAGCGGCGCCAACCCCAGGGACGGCTCATCGAGGATGATCATGTTGGGTTTGCTCATCAGCGCCCGCCCGATAGCCAGCATCTGCTGCTCACCACCGGACATGGTGCCGGCTCGCTGGTGCTCCCGCTCTTTCAGGCGCGGAAACAGCTCATAGACGTGCTCCTGGCTTTTGCGGATTTCCGATTTGGTATTGAAAAAACCGCCCATGTGGAGGTTTTCTTCAACGGTCAGGCCGGAAAAGACGCGCCTGCCTTCGGGCACAATGGCAATCCCTGAACGCATGATATTCGACGTCAGGTCCCGGGTGATATCGCGTCCCTGGAAAGTAACCCGGCCGGAGGTCGCCTGCGGGTTACCACAGACGGTCATCAGCAGCGTGGTTTTGCCGGCGCCATTGGCGCCGATCAGGGACACGATCTCACCTTTCTTTACTTCAACAGAGACGCCATGGAGCGCCTCAATCTTGCCGTAATGGGTATGGACATCTTCTAGTACAAGCATGGTTATTCCTCAGGCCTCACCCAGATAGGCTTTGATAACGTCGTCGTTCCGGCGAATCTCATCCGGCGTCCCGCTGGCCAGGGGGCGGCCCTGGTTGATCACGTTGATGCGGTCGGAGATATCCATCACCAGGCTCATGTCATGTTCAATCAGCACCACGGAAACGTTGTAGTCTTCCTTCAGGCTGATGATCAACTGGTTGAGATCCTTGGTTTCGGCCGGGTTGAGGCCGGCAGCTGGCTCGTCCAGCATCAGCAGCTTGGGCTCGGTAACCATGCAGCGGGCGATTTCCAGCCTTCGCTGCTGGCCATAGGCAAGGTTGCCGGCCTCCCGGTTGGCCATATCCATCAGGCCGACCCGGTCGAGCCAGTAGGCCGCCCGGTCGAGAGATTTCTGCTCCTTCTCACGATAATTCGGTGTCTTGAGAATACCTGAGAGTAGATTGGTATTGAGGTGGCGATGCTGGGCCACCAGCAGGTTTTCCACCACCGTCATGCGGCTGAAAAGCCGCACGTGCTGGAAGGTTCTGACCAGGCCAAGGCGGGAAATCTTGTAATCCGGTTTGCCCTGGATCTCGCGACCTTCGAACAGGATCTTGCCGCCTGAGGGCTTGTAGAACCCGCTCATGCAGTTAAAGACAGTGGTTTTGCCGGCCCCGTTGGGGCCGATAATCGCAACAATTTCGTGTTCCTTTACGTCCAGCGACACCTGATCCACCGCCAGGAGGCCGCCGAAGCGCATTGACAGATTCTGTACTTCAAGCATTACCCGTCACTCCTGCCGTTTCAGTTCGATGTGGATGCGTCGCATGGGCATCAGGCCCTGGGGGCGCCAGACCATCATCAACACCATGGCGGCACCGAATATCAGCATCCGGTACTCGGAGAACTCCCGTGCCAGTTCCGGCAGGATGGTGACCGCGATTGCGGCAAGGATGACCCCCATCTGGGAACCCATGCCACCGAGGACCACAATCGCCAGGATAATGGCCGATTCCAGGAACACGAACGACTCAGGGCTGATAAAACCCTGCTTGGAGGCGAAGACGGTGCCCGCAAAGCCGGCAAAGAAGGCGCCGATGGTAAATGCCGACAGCTTCACTGCTGTGCGGCTCAGACCCAGGGACTTGGCGGCGATTTCATCTTCCCGCAGGGCTTCCCAGGCACGGCCCACCGGCATGCGCATCAGGCGACGGATGGCGATAGCCGTGATCACGGCCAGTACCAGGGCAATCAGGTAGAGGAAGATCACCTTGTGTTCACCACTGTAGGCTATGCCGAAGGTCTCGTGGAATGAGGTGTTACCTTCTTCCTTGACCCGGCGGCCGAACTCCATGCCGAACAGAGTTGGGTCGGGAATGCCGCCAATGCCGTTGGGGCCACCGGTGAGGCTGGTCATGTTGTTCAGCAGGATACGGATGATCTCGCCAAAGCCCAGTGTCACGATGGCGAGGTAGTCGCCCCGTAATCGCAGCACCGGAAAGCCAAGCACCAATCCGAACAGGGCAGCCAATGCAGCGCCTATGGGGAGGGCGAACCAGAAGGATATGCCGTAATACTGCGACAGCAGGGCGAAGGTGTAGGCACCGACAGCGTAGAAAGCCACATAGCCCAGGTCCAGCAGGCCGGCCAGCCCCACCACCACATTCAGGCCCAGGGCCAGCATGACGTATATCAGCACCAGTGTTGCCAGGTCGACAGCACCACGGGAGGCAACAAACGGCCAGATAAGTGCCCCTATGACCATCAGAGTGAGCAGGACGGATTCCAGTTTCAGCCGTTTGCTCTGCTCCATGGGTTTTCGATTGGCAAGCGGGTTGACTGCGGGCAACTGGCGCAGGGACCCCATTATGTTGTCCCGGAACAGCTGGAACAGGAAAACAATAACCGCAGCGAGCAATACGCCGAGTATTGTAGAGGTTTTTGCTCCCTCGATCGTGACGTCTATACCCTCGCTCACGAGGTTGAATCCCAGAATGGGATAGGAAATTATCAGGGTGACAATGGCGCAGAACAGCGCGTGTTTCAGGTTATAAGCAGCCATCAGATCTTCTCAACCTCCGGTTTGCCAAGCAGGCCGGTGGGTTTGAACAGCAGGATCAGGATCAGCAGCCCGAAGGACACCACGTCCTTGTACTCACCACTGAGGTAACCGGAGGTCATGCTCTCGGCAACGCCGAGTATAAGGCCCCCAAGCATGGCGCCCGGTATGCTGCCGATGCCCCCAAGCACCGCGGCCGTAAAGGCCTTTAGCCCCGCAATGAAACCGAACAACGGGTCAATGGAACCGTAGTACATGCCCAGAAGCAGGCCGGCGACTGCTGCCAGCGCGGCGCCAATGACGAATGTGGCCGAGATAATCCGATTGGTGTCGATACCCAGAAGATTGGCCATGCCCAGATCCTGGGATACTGCACGGCAGGCGCGGCCAATGCGGGAACGGGAGATGAAGAGGGAGAGAATGGTCATGCAAACCAGGGTGGTCGCAAAAATAGTGATCTGCATGTACGTAATTGAGGTCTGGAACGAATCGTCGGAACCGAAGCGGAAGCCGCCCTCAATCAGTGCAGGAAAACCGATGTTGCGGGACCCTTGGGCAAGGTGAACATAGTTCTGCAGGAATATGGACATGCCGATCGCCGAGATCAGCGGAATTAGCCGATGCTTTCCTCGCACTGGTCGGTAGGCGACCCGTTCTACTGCCCACCCCATGGAACTGGAGACGATCATCGCGCAGACAAGTGCCACGATAAGAATCAGCGGCAGCCAGGCGATACCCAGCGCGGCGAGGCCGGTAATGGCGATAAGGGCAGTGTAGGCCCCGATCATGTAGATCTCACCATGGGCAAAGTTGATCATGCCGATGATGCCGTAAACCATCGTGTAACCGATGGCGATCAGGGCGTAGGTGCTCCCGATCGTCAGCCCGTTAATGAGCTGCTGTATAAAATAAAGGAGATCTTGCATCTGTGTGGGACTCCGATAGCCTGCTCCCTTCACTGCATTCAGGCATGACCCCGGTGTGCCGGGCGCTCAGACTGCAGGATCAACAGGAGCCTAGAAAAACACCTTCTCCCGGATCGCGGTGAGAAGGTGTTCTCATGATTACCGTTTGTTAACGATTTTGGCTCAGTTTACCGGAGTTTTGCTGCCATCTGAATGCCATTCGTAGACAACAAACTCGAACGATTCCATGTCGCCCTTGCTGTCGTACTCAACGGTACCGATTGGTGTCTGGAAGGTGCCTTCGCGCAGGGCTTCGGCTACCTCGAACGGATCGGTGGATTCGGCAGCTTCAATGCCATCAGCGATGAGCTGTACGGCAGTGTAGGAGGTAAGCACGAACGGACCGGACGGATCCTCGCCTTTTTCTTCAAAGGCCTGGACCAGTTCCTGGTTTTCCTCTTTCTCGTCGAAGCTCGGTGGCAGGGTTACCAGCAGACCTTCAGCTGCTTCGCCGGCAATGGTGTTGATGTCCTTGTTACCAACGCCTTCCGGGCCCATGAACGTGGCGTCAAGATCGGCCTGTTGCGCCTGGCGCAGGATCAGGCCCAGTTCCGGGTGGTAGCCGCCGTAATAGACGTAGTCTACATCAGCCTGTCTGAGCTTGGTGACCAGTGACGAGAAGTCCTTTGCGCCGGCCGTAATGCCTTCAAACATGGCCACTTCAACACCGCCTTCTTCGAGGGTGTCACGCACCGCTGTGGCAATGCCTTCCCCGTACTGCTGCTTGTCGTGTACTACCGCGACGCGTTCCGGGTTTTGACTGATCAGGTAATTGGCGGCAACCGGGCCCTGCATGCTGTCGAGGCCGATGGTGCGGAAAACCAGCTCATATCCACGTTCGGTAATCTCCGGGCTGGTCGAGGCCGGTGTGACCATCAGGATGCCTTCGTCCTCATAGATATCGGACGCCGGCTGGGTTGAACTGGAACACAGGTGCCCGACCACGAAGCGTACGCCTTCGTTGACCATGTTGTTGGCAACGGTTACGGCCTGTTTGGGGTCACACACGTCGTCGTATTCAACGCCGACGAGTTCCTCTCCCATAACACCGCCATTGGCGTTGATCTGTTCGATCGCCATGCGGGCACCGGAGAACTGCATGTCGCCATACTGGGCGACGGGGCCGGTCATTGGGCCAGCGATGCCGATCTTGATTTCAGCGGCAGCATGTCCGGCGCCCATGACGGCGACTGACGTTGCAATAGCAGTTACGAGTTTTTTGACTGGTGTGCTCATTGGGTCTGTCCTGTTTCAGGGTTATTCTTATGGTCTCAGCGATGTAAACAAACACCACACATGCTTGGTTGTCAAGCAATCAGGTGTCGGACTGCTCCTCATCTTCCGGGAAAATAAGTTTCCGGAAGCTTTCGTGATCCCGCAGCTGCTCAAAGCTGGGATCCACTGAGGCATCGTCCCTGTACGCCTCGGAAATATCAATCGACTTCTTCAGCGTTGCAACTGCGTCATCCCATCGCCCGATTTCGGCATAGGCGCAGGCCAGCTGATAGTGAGCATGGCCGTTGTCGGGGGCGAGTTTAAGGGCGCGCTGGCAAAGACTGATGGCCCACAGGGGCTCTTGCATTTCCAGCACCGCGTCTGCCTTGTAGCTTAGTGCCTCCACGTCATCCGGTCGAAGGTCCAGGATGGTATCGTAGGCGGCAATCTTGTTCTGCTGGGAGGTTTCCTGGCTGGCTTTGAGCCACAGGGAGTGAACTTCGTTGGTGCGCTCAATCTCCGCCTGATTCTGGTGGATGATATCCGATTTCTGCCGTAGCTGGTCTTCAATGAACTCGAGGCGTTTTTCGTACTCCACCACCAGTTCGTTGACCCGCTTTTCGGCCAGGGTGGTCAACTGATTGCGCATGTCGCGGATGGAATTCCAGCCGATCACGACCAGAATGGAGGTGGCACCTGCGATGAGGTAGAAGAAGTAGGTGACGGTGTCCGTGGCGTAGGACATGGTTTTGTCCGCCACCGACAGTTCTTTGTCGACCACCTTTTCTATCAGCTCCGCGCGGGTGTTCATCATTTCCTTGCGCAGCGCCTTGCTCTCTTCCAATAGGTACAGCTCGACAAACGGGGTGTACATGGGCTTTTCCAGAGTGTCGATGCGCTGCTGTACATCTTCCGCCGTCAGATCTTCCGGGGGCTCCTGTGCCAAAGCTCCTGTCGTGAAAAACAGCGCCAGAAGGCAGGAGGCAATGAGGGCTGTGAGGCGTGTCCCGGAAGGGCAGCGGGGGGCGATATTCTGTGCTCGGGTATTCATCTGGCCGTGTCCGTTTTGCGGAAATTCAACAAGGTAGTGACCTTAGCATAGTGGCCAGCGGAAAAAATGCTGAAATTGGTAAAAGAGCCGTTATGTCAGTGCAATAGGGTGTCGGGTTGCGGTGACTACTGGCTTGCAAAATCCGGAGTAAAGACCTCTAATAGTTAGTGGTATAAATAACTTGGTGATCTGGCAGTGGAGCGATGCGTTGAACAATTATGAAGAGGTTTTGGTGGCGTTGCGACGGGTGATACGCGCAACTGACCTGCATTCCAAACGTCTGAGCAAGCATGCGGGGCTGACAGGCCCGCAGCTGTTGATCATGCGCAGTATCCGCGACCTGGGCGAGGTGACGATTGGCACCATTGCGGACAAGGTCAGTCTCAGCCAGGCCACCGTAACCACGATTCTGGACCGGCTTGAGCACCGTAAGCTGGTTTACCGTGTTCGCAGCACCCGGGACAAGCGGAAGGTGCACGCGCACCTGACTGAGGAAGGCGTCGACATTCTGGCTCGTGCTCCGGAACCACTTCAGGAGGATTTCATCAAGAAGTTCCAGAGCCTGGCGGAGTGGGAGCAGACGATGATTCTGGCGTCGCTTCAGCGGGTGGCCAATATGATGGATGCCGATGATATTGATGCGTCGCCGGTTCTGGATGTGGGGCCAGTGCTTCGTGAGGATGGGTGGAAGGCCAAGGCTTGAGTAATGGTGGCTGGTTCGGGGGTGGTGATAAATTTTCTTTGGAAAAAGAAATCGCTGCGCTCAGACACCTTTGTTCCGGCAGAAAATTTATCACCACCCCCAAACCGATCTTACCTCTCGACTATCACCAAAATTAGTGCACGGACGCGCCTTTTTTCGGCTTATCCCCGAAACACACCTGAAACACATCGCTGTATTGCTTGGCGAAGTTCACCGTCAGCCCTTCCTTCAGGTAGTCCGGCAACTCTTCATAGTCTCCCCGGTTCGCGTCAGGAAGAATCAGGTTGCTGATTTTCTGGCGTCGTGCGGCGATGACTTTCTCGCGGATGCCGCCGACCGGAAGCACCTGGCCGGTGAGGGTCAGCTCGCCGGTCATGGCGATGTTCTGCTGGGGAGCTTCCTTACGGGCGATCGACAGCAGGGCGGTGGCCATGGTGACGCCGGCGCTGGGACCGTCTTTCGGGGTCGCGCCTTCGGGCACGTGCAGGTGCACGAAGGATTTGTCGAAGAAGGTCGGGTCGCCCTTGAAGCGCTTGAGGTTTGACGACACGTAGCTGTAGGCGATTTCGGCGGACTCTTTCATTACTTCGCCCAACTGCCCGGTGAGTTTGAAGCCGCGCTGGGTGCTGTGGATACGGGACGCTTCGATGCTGAGGGTGGCGCCGCCCATGGCGGTCCAGGCCAGGCCCGTCACTACGCCGGTGCCTTTCAGGGATTTTTCTTTCCGGAACGCGGGTTGCCCCAGGTAGGTGTGCAGGTCGGACACGCCGACTTTCACTGGTTGGTCCGGATTCTCCAGCAACCGCACAATGCCCTTACGGATCACTTTGTGCAGCAGCTTCTCCAGGCCACGTACGCCGGCTTCCCGGGCATAACCGTCTATGACCTGTTTGATCGCAGCATCGGTAATGTTCATCTGCTTTTTGAGCAAACCGGCCCGCTTAAGCAGCCTGGGCATCAGATAGTGCTTGGCGATGGCGAGTTTTTCCTCGGCGATGTAACCAGACAGGCGAATAACGTCCATGCGGTCCAGTAGTGGCCGGGGAATGGTATCCAGCTGGTTGGCGGTACAGATGAACAGAACCTTGGACAGGTCCATGCGCACGTCCAGATAGTGATCCAGGAACTCGCGGTTCTGCTCCGGGTCCAGGGTTTCCAGCAGCGCGGAGGCCGGGTCGCCCTGGAAGGAGGCGCCAATCTTGTCGATTTCGTCCAGCATGATCACCGGGTTGGACACCTTTGAGTCTTTGAGGGCCTGCACGAACTTGCCGGGCATGGCGCCAATGTAGGTGCGCCGGTGGCCCTTGATCTCGGCTTCGTCACGCATGCCTCCCACGCTGAAGCGGTAGAACCTGCGGCCGAGGGCATCCGCTACAGAGTGGCCGATGGAGGTTTTACCCACGCCGGGCGGGCCTACGAGCAGCAGGATGGAGCCGCTGACTTCGCCCTTGAAGGTACCTTCGGCCAGGAACTCGACAATGCGGTCCTTTACGTCATCAAGGCCGTCATGGTCGCGGTCCAGAATGCGCCGGGCTTCGGCCAGGTTAAAGTGATCTTCCGAAGTCAGGCCCCAGGGCACCTGTGTGAGCCAGTCCAGGTAGTTGCGGGTAACGCCGTATTCCGGGGAGCCCTGTTCCAGTACCTGGAGTTTCTGCAATTCATCGTCAAAGCGTTCCCGTACCTGTTCAGGCGGACTCAGTTTTTCCATGCGCTCACGGAAGCGTTCGGCGTCGGCGGTCTTGTCGTCCTTGGCCATGCCCAGTTCGCGTTGGATAACCTTGAGCTGTTCCTTGAGGAAGAACTCTCGTTGATGTTTCTGGACCTTCTCGTTCACTTCCTCACTGATTTCACTCTGCAGGCGCGCGACTTCCTGCTCTTTCGCCATCAGCAGCAGCACTTTTTCCATGCGCCGCAGCAGGGGAACGGTATTCAGCACTTCCTGCAGTTCATTCCCGGGGGCGCTGGTCATGGAGGCGCCAAAGTCTGCCAGGGGAGAACTGTCGTCCGGCCCGAACCGGGAGAGGTACTGCTTCACTTCCTCGCCGTAGAGCGGGTTGGTGCGCAGCAGCTCCTTGATGGAGCTGATGATGGCCAGGGTATAGGCTTTCAGTTCGTCGGCCGCTTCTTCCGGCTCTTCCGGGTATTCCACTTCCACCAGGTAAGGGGGGCGGCGCCGAAGCCACTGGGTAATGCGGAATCGTTGCAGGCCCTGGGCAATAAACTGGACTTTGCCGTTTTCCCCCTGAGCATGATGCACCCGCACCGCACAGCCGACGGTTTCCAGCTCCTCGCTACCGGGGATGCCCTGTTCCGGGTCGGTGTCCTCCACAAAGCAGATGCCCAGAACCTTGTGATCGGTTTCACCCACGCGCTTGAGAGTTTCCTGCCAGGGGTTCTGGTTCACTACAATTGGCTGCACCTGGGCCGGGAAAAATGGCCGGTTGGAGACTGGCAGAACGTACATGCGCCGGGGCATATGCTGTTTCGGCAACACCAGGCTTTTGCTGTTTTCGTCCTTGCCGATGTATTCCGTCAGGTCTTCTTCGGGCGCTTCAAAAGAGTCGTTGCGGTTGTCGTCGTTCATACCGTGCAAGCATCCTCCGGGAATGTGAATCCTGGGAGCAGTGCTCCCGGGTCTACAGCCTATGTAGCGGCAGCAGCGATTATTTCAAGGCAGGTAGTGGTATTTGCACGAATCAGGGCGGGGCGTTGCAACCTTGAATTTCCGCGCCCAGCCCCCACAACCATCAACAATCCGTTTACGACATTTCAGGAAACTATTTCCAGAAAACCAATTTCAGGTGCCACTCATGAGCAATTCGCCGTATATTTTTGAAGCCACCATGGACAACTTCCAGCAGGATGTCATGGAAGCGTCGTCCAGAACGCCGGTACTGATTGATGTGTGGGCGGAGTGGTGCGCCCCTTGTAAGCAGTTGATGCCACTGCTGGAAAAGCTGGCGGAGGAGTACCGTGGCGGTTTCATGCTGGCCAAAGTGAACGCTGATGAGCAGGAACAACTGACAGGCAGCCTGGGCGTGCGCAGCTTGCCCACGGTGATTCTGGTTAAAGACGGCCAGGCCGTTGACGGCTTCAATGGCGCGCTGCCCGAAAGCGAGATTCGCAAGATCCTGGACAAACACATTGAAATACCGGAAGACGAGGAAGCCCCCTACGACAAGGCGCATCGCCTGTGGGAGGAAGGCGACGTGGAAGCCGCCCTGGCCGTTCTCACGGAGATGAACCGGAACAACCCTGAAGATCTGAAAGTGCTCATCGATCTGGCCCAGCTCAAGGCCGAACTGGGCGACCTGGAAACGGCCGAACAGGTTCTGGAAAGTCTGCCGCCGGAAGAAAAAATGCAGCACCAGGCCAAGCAACTGGCGGCCCGCATCAAGTTTCTCAAGGCGTCCGCCGAGCTGCCCCCGGTCCATGAGCTGGAGGATGCACTGGACAAGGACCCGAAAGACCCCAACGCTCTGCATCTGCTGGCGCTGCATCACATCCTTCAGGAGAACAATCCCGAAGCCATGGAGCTGCTGATTCGCCTGATGCAGGTGGATAGCAAGTACAAGGATGAAGTGGCGAAAACCACGTTGATCGAGCTATTCGACAAGCTGGGCAACAATAACCCGGACGTGCGCACATACCGGCGTAAGCTGTATACCCTTATGCACTAGGTGCCCCTCAAAAAAACGGCCCCAAGAAGGGGCCGTTTGCAAACAAGGGCGGCCGTTAGCCATTCCCCTTCTTCATTTCCTCATACTCATCCTCGAAGAAGAACTTCTCTTCCCCAAGGGCCGGTTCCAGCTCATGCAGCCAGGTGGCTGTTTCGCTGTATTTGGCAAAGAACGGGCGCTGTACCCAGTCCGGGTTGCGGGCCTGGATAAACCGCAGCACGAAGACTTTTTCGCCGTTGATCTCGGTGATGCCCTGCACTTCTACCTTGCCGGGCCCGGCACTCATTGACGGGCCGCGTGCGGTACGTGCCAGGCCGGAAACCTGCTTCATGGCCTCGCGGTAGATGCGGAAGGCTTCCACCAGAGGTACTTCGAAGTAGTTCTTGGCGCCGGTATCCCGCTCCACAAACATGTAGTAGGGAATGATGCCCAGCTGCACTTCCTTGTTCCACAACTTTGCCCAGTCGTCGGCGTTGTCATTCACATGCTTGATCAGTGGGCCCTGGGCACGGATCTCAGCACCGGTGGCTCGCAGGCGGCGAATGGCCTCTTCCGCGATGTCGGTGGTGATTTCCTGCCAGTGGTTGTAGTGGGCCATGATGGCCACGTGCTTGCCGGCATCCACCAGACGGGCGAACAGGTCGATCAGCTCGTCTGCGTCCTTGTCGGTCACAAAGCGGTATGGCCAGAAGGTCAGGGCCTTGGTGCCGATACGGATGGTCTGGATGTGGTCGAATTCCGGTTGCAGCAGCGGCTCGAGGTACTGCACCAGATTCTTGGTCTTCATCACCATGGGGTCGCCCCCGGTGACCAGCAGGTCGGTCACCTCGGTGTGCTCCTGCAGGTAACCATGAAGCTTTTCGGCTTCGGTGCTGGCCATTTTCAGGTCTTTGTCACCCACGAACTGCGCCCAGCGGAAGCAGAAGGTGCAGTAGGAGTGGCACGTCTGGCCCTGGGCCGGGAAGAACAGTACGGTTTCCCGGTATTTGTGCTGTACGCCATCCAGAACTTCGCCGTTGAGTTCCGGCATGTTCATTTCCATCTGGCCGGCGGGGTGCGGATTCAGTTCGTCGCGGATTTCCTTCGCCACTGCCTGGATTTCTTTCTTATCGGCGCCTTCCCGGTGCATTGCTGCCATGCGCTCGTAATGCTCGTCCTTCAGCATGCCTTTCTGGGGGAATACCAACTGGTAGATGGGGTCGTTGGGCACCTTGTCCCAGTTGATCAGTTCATTGATGACATATTCATTGACACGGAAGGGCAGCACACTGGATACCACTTTCATTTCGAACAGGGTCTCCTCCGGGAGATTCTGTATAACGTCGATCTTGTCGAGCTGGCGGTCTGTGTAGACCTTGAAACGCCGCTCTTCGAACTCGGCAGTCGGGATGCGGTTCGGGAACGTGACGATGGAGTTCATAGCTCGCCCTCTTTGTCTGTGCGCCAAATTCAGGAGGATGGGTTTCGCCACCGCTCCGCTGGTTAAAAAACGGGCAGGCGAGTATACATAAATCTAAAAGCATTTTCAGGTCTAATTAAAAGTGTCGCTTCAATAGGATTTTGTTGATCGATAACGCTTTGATAAAAAAGATTAAAACTCCATATCAGCCAGAAAGTGTCGAGGATTCAGGGCTGTTTTTCTTTTAGCCCGTTAAGGTTTAGGCTGCCGTAGGAATCCTACGACCTTGGTCTGAATATGCTTGTTTGAATACGAAAAAGGCGCCATTCTTGCGTAAGTAACCGAAATAGTCCGGTAGTCAGGCGTAAATTTGTTCATTAAATTGAAATTTCGCACCAAAATGTAGTAAAAATACTACGTAATTCTCGGATTGTATCAGCGGACGTGTTGTCACCGTCTGAATGTGGCAGGCCAAAAGCCGTTAAAGCAAGGCGCCTCAGGCAGTAAAACTGGCAATCGTGTTCTATGCTTGTTCAAGGAAAGAAACAGGCGAACACCCACAACAAAACGTTCTGCATTCCATCGCAGCTTATCGACACTGCAAGGCGTTCAGCTGCTGATCGTGGCACGCGCCGCACTTTTTTATGGCAAGGGGAGGTTTGATGTACCAGGACGATGATCCCATTGAGACCAGCGAATGGCTGGATGCGCTGGAGTCTCTGATCGAACAGGAGGGCGTTGATCGCGCCAAGTACATTCTCGAAAGGCTCTCCGAACGAGCCAGCCGCGACGGCACCGAGTTGCCCTATTCCATTACCACGCCGTTCCGCAACTCCATTCCGGTGACCCAGGAAGCCCGCATGCCGGGTGACCTGTTCATGGAACGACGCATCCGTTCCCTGATCCGCTGGAATGCCATGGCAATGGTACTGCGTGCCAACCAGCGCCCCGGTGAACTTGGCGGGCACGTCTCGTCATTTTCTTCGGCGGCCACGCTTTACGATGTTGGCTTCAACTATTTCTTCCACGGTGGCGACGACAAGCGGGAATCGGATCTGGTTTACTTCCAGGGTCACTCTTCCCCTGGTATTTATGCCCGATCCTACCTGGAAGGCCGTTTTGACGAGGAGCAGCTGGACAAGTACCGGGAAGAAGTGGACGGCAATGGCCTGTCTTCGTATCCCCACCCCTGGCTGATGCCGGATTACTGGCAGTTCCCGACGGTGTCCATGGGGCTCGGGCCGATTCAGGCCATTTACCAGGCCCACGTCATGAAGTACCTGCACAGCCGTGAACTGATCGACATGGGCGACCGCAAGGTGTGGTGCTTCGTGGGCGACGGCGAGTGCGACGAGCCGGAAACCCTGGGCTCCATCTCCGTGGCTGGCCGCGAGAACCTCAGCAACCTTATCTTCGTGGTGAACTGCAACCTGCAGCGCCTGGACGGCCCGGTGAGGGGCAATGGCAAGATTATCCAGGAGCTGGAAGGTGTCTTCCGGGGGGCCGGCTGGAACGTGCTGAAAGTGGTCTGGGGCCGCATGTGGGACCCGCTGTTCGAACAAGATCAGGACGGCCTGATGCAACGGGTGATGGACGAAGCGGTGGACGGCGACCTGCAGAACTTCAAGAGCAACGGCCCGGCCTATACCCGCAAGCATTTCTTCGGCAAATACCCGGAGCTGTCCAAGATGGTGGAAAACCTCACCGATGAGGACATCAACAAGCTCAACCGTGGCGGCCACGACCCCTACAAGGTTTACGCGGCCTATCACCACGCCATTCACAACAATGGCGGGCGGCCCACGGTGATTCTGGCCCATACCATCAAGGGTTACGGGTTCGGCACCGCCGGCGAGGCCCAGAATACAGCGCACTCCCTGAAAAAGATGGACATGGAGCAGCTCAAGGCCTTCCGCGACCGGTTTGCCGTGCCGCTGAAAGACGAAGAGCTCAAGGACGTGCCGTATTACCGGCCCGCGCCGGACAGCCCTGAAATTGTCTACATGAACAAACGCCGGCAGGAACTGGGCGGTTTCTATCCCAAGCGCCGCAAGGACTGCCAGCCGTTGCAGACGCCGCCACTGGACACCTTCAAGGCAGTGATTGAAGGCTCCAATGGCCGTGCAATTTCCACCACCATGGCCTTCGTGCGTTTGCTGACGGCGCTGACCAAAGACAAGCGCATCGGCAAGCGGGTGGTTCCGATTGTGCCGGACGAGGCTCGTACCTTTGGTATGGAAGGCATGTTCCGCCAGCTGGGTATCTACACCTCGGAAGGCCAGAAGTACGTGCCGGAAGACCGTGACCAGATCATGTATTACAAGGAAGACAAGAAAGGTCAGGTCCTCGAGGAAGGTATCAACGAAGACGGTTCCATGGCGGCCTGGATGGCGGCATCCACATCCTACAGCACCAACAACTTCGCGCTGGTGCCGTTCTACATCTTCTACTCCATGTTCGGCTTCCAGCGTGTGGGGGATCTTGCCTGGGCATCCGGCGATATCCAGGCCCGTGGTTTCCTGGTGGGTGGCACCGCCGGGCGCACGACGCTCAACGGTGAAGGCCTGCAGCACCAGGACGGACACAGCCACATCCTGGCCCAGACCATTCCCAGCTGTAAGGCCTATGACCCGGCCTACGGTTACGAAATGGCCGTGGTCGTCCAGCATGGCATCAAGGAAATGTTTGAAGACAACCAGAACGTCTTCTACTACCTGACCATCGAGAACGAAAACTACGAGCAGCCCGCCATGCCGAAAGGCAAGGAAGCCAAGAGAGTGGAAGACGGCATCATCAAGGGTATGTACCTGCTGGATTCCGTTGAAACCAAGGGCCGTAAGAAAACCCCCAGGGTTCAGCTGATGGGTTCCGGCGCTATCCTCAACGAGGTGCGTGCCGCCGCCGAGCTGCTGAAGGATGACTTTGGCGTTGCCAGTGATGTCTGGAGCGTCACCAGCTTCAACGAGCTGGCGCGGGACGGGTTGCACGTTGAGCGCTGGAATCGCCTGCATCCGGACGACACGCCCAAGAAGGCGTACATCACCCAGTGCCTGGAAAAGCAGCAGGGGCCGGTGGTGTCTTCCACGGACTACATCAAGCTGTTATCCGAACAGGTGAGGGCCTATATCCCCAAAACCTATCTGACCCTGGGCACCGACGGCTTCGGCCGCAGTGACACCCGCGAAAAACTGCGGAGCCACTTCGAGGTGGATCGCTACTACGTGGCAGTGACCGCGCTGGCGGCCCTGGCGCGGGATGGTGAAGTGAAGAATGACGTGGTTCTCGACGCTATGCGCAAGTACGGAATCGACCGCAACAAAACGAACCCGGTGCTGAGCTAAGGAGACCGCCATGAGTGAACAGGAAATCAAGGTTCCGGATCTCGGCGGTGCAGACGAGGTCGAGGTTATCGAAGTCCTCGTCAGCAAGGGGGATTCGGTTGAGGAAGAAGATCCGATACTGACGATAGAGTCCGACAAGGCGTCCGTAGAGCTGCCGTCACCGGGTGCCGGCAAGATCACCAAAATCACTGTCAAGGTGGGTGACAAGGTCAAGGAAGGCGACGTTGTCGGGATGATGGAAGCCAGTGATGACTCTGGTGGTTCCGATGACGACAAGGATTCTGGTGAAGAAGCCAGCTCTGGCAAGGATGAAAAAGCTGAAGCCGAGTCAGACGACAAGGAAGAGAAAGCCGAAGAGAAGAAGCCGGCCCCGAAAAAATCTGGTGGTTCCCGCAAGGAAACCGTCCAGGTGCCAGCGCTGGACGGCTTCGATAATGTGCCCATTATCGAGATCAACGTCAGTGAGGGCGACGAAATCGAAGTGGACGATCCGCTGGTCACTGTTGAGTCCGACAAGGCCACCATGGAAATTCCGTCTCCCTATGCGGGGAAGGTCGGCAAGGTCCTGGTGTCAGAGGGCGACAAGATCTCGGAAGGCCAGGACCTGCTCGAAATGACCGTTGTGGAAGAAGGCGGTGAAGGCGATGAAGGCGGCGAAGAGGAAGAAGCTTCGTCCGAGCCGGCTGAGTCTTCCGGTGATGAGAAGCAGGAAAGCAAAGCGGAGTCGAAAGGTGAGAGCGAGGAGCCAAGGCCTGAGCCGGCATCAGCCACCTATGAGCCGCCTACTCCGGGTGCCAAGGTCCATGCCGGCCCGGCGGTTCGCAAGCTGGCCCGTGAATTCGGGGCGGATCTGGCCCGTATCAAGGGCTCTGGCCCCAAGAACCGCATTCTGAAAGACGACGTGCAGGCCTACGTGAAGAGCCAGCTGCAGCAGACGCAGCAGGGCAGTACGGTGGCCGGTGGCGGTGGTGCCGGCATTCCCGGTGTGAAGCTGCCGGACTTCAGCCAGTTCGGTGAGGTTGAGCGTGAATCCATGTCACGCATGATGTTCGCCACGGCCAACAACATGCAGCGCAGCTGGCTGAACGTGCCCCACGTCACTCAGTTCGAGGACGCGGACATCACGGATATGGAAGACTTCCGCAAGTCGCAGAAGGCGGCGGGTGAGAAGAAAGGGGTGAAAATGACTCCGCTTCCGTTCATCCTGAAGGCCTGTGCCACGGCGCTGGCGGAGCTGCCTCAGTTCAATGTGTCGCTGGACATGGATCGCAAGGAGGTGGTTCGCAAACAGTACATTCATATCGGGATTGCGGTGGATACGCCCAATGGGCTGATGGTGCCGGTGATCAGGGATGTGGACAAAAAGGGGCTCTGGGAACTGGCCGCGGAAAGTGCGGACCTGGCCCAGAAGGCCCGGGATAAGCAGCTGAAGCCGGCGGAGATGCAGGGTGCCTGTTTTACCATCACAAGTCTTGGTGGTATTGGTGGCACGGCGTTTACGCCGATTGTGAATACGCCGGAGGTGGCGATTCTTGGTGTCTCGAAGGCGGCGATGAAGCCGGTCTGGGATGGCAAGGCTTTCCAGCCGCGGCTGATGCTGCCATTGTCGCTGTCCTATGATCACCGGGCGGTGAATGGGGCGGATGCGGCCCGGTTTACTTCCCTGTTGAGTCAGTTGATGGGGGATATTCGCTCTCTTCTTCTCTGACTTTTGGTGATTGATCGCTTTGTAGTCTTCGGGTTACGGAGCGATCGCGAGGCCGGTAAGGCTATTCAGAACACGCCGCGAGTACGTCCATGTAGGCTCGGTCGGGCCATCCATGGCCCTCCACGGTTCTGAATAGCCTTACCGGCCTCGCTTGTTTTGGCTCCGGTAATATCGCACTCTCGCCTGGTTACTGCGGCGGCGGACTTGTTGTTGACTGGATTCTCCTCGGCATTCCGGCCAATGTAGCCACAGTGTTTCCTCTCCATGATCGGGTCTCGCCTTCAGATAACCCCAGGCATCCTAAGGAGACCGATCAATGAACGCCGCTGAACTTCTTTCGCAACCGCTGACCCTGAGAAACGGGGCGGTGATTCCCAACCGTTTTGCCAAGTCCGCCATGAGTGAAACTCTGGGCACGATGGATAATCGTGTCACGAAGGAACTACCGCGGCTTTACAGGACCTGGGCGGAAGGGGGCGTTGGGCTCTCCATTACCGGGAACGTGATGATCGACCGCCGCCATATCGGGGAACCGGGAAATGTGGTGCTGGAGGATGAGCAGGATTTGGCGTTGTTGCAGGAGTGGGCGCGGGAAGGGTCGCGGAACGGGTGTCAGTTGTGGATGCAGCTCAATCATCCTGGCAAGCAAAGCCCGAAGATGCTGAACAGGGCGCCTGTGTCGCCCAGTGCGGTGCCGTTCCGGAAAGAGTTGCAGGCGATGTTTGCGACGCCTCGGGCGTTGGAAGCACCGGAGATTGAGGAGGTTGTCCGGCGGTTTGCCACCAGTGCGGCGATTGCGGAGAAGGCGGGATTTGCCGGGGTGCAGATTCATGGGGCCCATGGGTATCTGGTCAGCCAGTTTCTCTCGCCCCATCACAACCAGCGGGAGGATGACTGGGGTGGCAGCCCCGAGAAGCGGATGCGGTTTGTTGTGGAGGTGTACAAGGCGATTCGGGCGTCGACCAGCGAGCAGTTCGGGGTTGGCATCAAACTGAACTCTGCGGATTTCCAGCGCGGCGGGTTTACCGAGGAGGAATCGCTGGAGGTCATCGACACTCTGGCGGGCCTTGGGATTGATCTGGTAGAGGTCTCCGGGGGCAACTATGAGAACCCGGCAATGGCGAAAGGAAACAAGGCAAGTACCGTAGCCCGGGAAGCTTACTTTCTGGAGTTCGCAGAGAAGGTCCGCAAGCGAGTGGATGTGCCACTGATGGTCACCGGCGGATTTCGCACCGAAACCGGTATGGCAGAGGCGGTCGCTTCGGGTGCGACGGACCTGGTAGGGCTGGCACGGCCGTTGGCGGTGGAGCCGGATTTCCCGAAACGGATTATTTCAGGGGAGACGTTCACCAGTTCTGTGAGGCCGATTCGCACGGGCATCCGCATGATTGATGATATGGCACTGATGGAGGTGAGCTGGTACACGCGGCAGCTGGGGCGAATGGGCAAGGGCAGGACGCCCAGGAAACACGATCGCGGGGTACTGTCTCTCATGGAAGTGCTGACGGTGATGACCAGTCGTGGTGTGCGAACAAGATTGCGGGCGGGGGAGTAATTTCAATAGCCATAAACAAAAACCCCGGCCGGAGCCGGGGTTTCTGCTGAGTTAACTAACTTCTAACGGAACGATTAGAAGTTGTACTGGGCTGCGAACATCAGACGGTTAGCGTCGTCGTCGCCACCCTGATTCTCAGCGTTGTAGTACCCGTACTCAATACCCATCATGACATTCTCGATCGGAATCCACTGGTAGTTAATGAAAGCGTTTGTGTTTGTTTCGCCAGCAGTGGGGTCGTTCAGGTCATCTACGTCCAGCTTGGTCATACCATAAGTGGCATTAATCGTGCGGCCACCGCCCAGGCTCAGGGACGCGCCAATAGTACCACCCATACCGGAAATAGTTTCCAGGTCGCCGTTGGCGTCAATGTAGGCATCGTCGCCACCAGAGCGGTACAGGTAAGCATTAGCGCCGTCAGTGTAGTTGATTGCGCCCCGGATCGTGATCATGTCGGACAGGCCCATACTTGCAGCGCCAAACACCGCATATCCCATAGCCGAGTCATCAGTGTCGTTGACCGGATCGTCATATTCATTTTGCTTGACCAGCGCAGCGGCAGAGTAGGAGAAATTACCAGTGCCATCTTCCAGTCGTGCGGTCAGAGCCGGCATGCCATTTTTACTGTCGTCGAAGCCACCGCCTTTAGGGTCCTCGATAGAGAACGACAAAGGTCCGGTTGTGTAACGAAGCTGGGCAGTACGTGATCCAAAGCCCGCTACGCCTGCCACGCCGTCAAAGTCCAGTGTTGAGGTTGTGCCGACAAAGCTGTTGTAGTTGGACCAGGTCTGGCCAGCCAGAATGCCGTTGTAGGACCCGTAGGCGTGACGAAGGCGAAGAGCTCCACCTTTATAGTCGGCACCCATGAAATCGCCTTCAATGTTAACCATAACACCGTCAGAGTTGGTGGCTTTCACGCCAATCCGGCTCTGAGAAGCAGCGGCACCAAAATGGCCGTCTACGTCTTGGCTATCGTCGACAGTTGGGAAAGTGCCGCCTCGGTGACCTGAATTAGCGACATTTTCATCCAGGTCGTAGCTCATGTTCAGGCGAGCGTAGCCGTAAACACTTGCATCTACATCACCAGCGCTGAAGCTGAAAGCTTGTGCCTGTGCAGCCACCCCAGAATTGCTACCGCAGCCGTTGAGCGAATTGCCATTCTTAATTTGTTGCTTTGCATCGTTGTTGTCTCCACACATTATTTTTGTTGGACCCACTTCAAAGTAGTTACGAATTCATGACATTTCAAATAATTTATTGCATTAATTAGACGAATGTCTATACAACGAAATCGGTGGGTTAGGGGAACTTTTTGAGGATTGTGTTTATTTCCGTGCGCCAGTAGGGCAAAACATCGGTTATTTCCGGCTTTGCGTACCTGTCTCCCATGAAAAAGAAAACCCGCACTCTCGACACGGCCACCTTCGCGTTTCTCGATATTGAGACCACCGGTGGCAACCATTCCCACGACCGTATTACGGAAATCGGCATCCGTTTCTGGCGGTCAGGAGAAGTAGTGGGCGAGTGGCAGACCCTGATCAATCCGGAAACCCGTATTTCCCCTTTTATTCAGAGCCTGACCGGCATCTCCAATGCCATGGTGGCGGGCTCTCCGGTGTTCGCAGACATCGCCGGTGAGCTGGAAGACCAGCTGAAAGGCACCCTTTTTGTCGCCCACAATGCCCGCTTTGATTACGGTTTTATCAAGGCCGAGTACCGCCGGCTGGGATTGCTGTTTTCAGCAAAGGTGCTTTGCACCGTCAAGCTGTCCCGCAAACTCTACCCCGGGTTCCGCCGCCACAATATGGATGCGTTGATCGCGCGCCACGGGCTGGGCCAGGTTCAGCGGCATCGGGCTCTCGGGGACGTGTCCGCCATGCTGGCTTTCTTCGAGCATGCGTTGGCGGAAAAAGGCGTAGACACCATGGAAACTGCCATTGCCGAGCTGCTTCAGCGGCCGAGCATTCCATCCAGTCTGCCGGTCGATGTATTGCAGGATCTTCCGCGCGGGCCGGGTGTGTATCGGTTCTATGGCGAAAACGACGTTCTTCTGTACGTAGGTAAAAGTACTAACATCGCCCAGAGAGTGGCCTCCCACTTCTCCGGAGACCACAATTCCAGCCGCGGTATCCGTATGTCTGAAAGCCTGCGGCGGGTGGAGTGGACCGAAACCGCTGGCGAGCTGGGCGCGTTACTGCTTGAATTAAAGCAGATAAAGAATCTGAAGCCACTGTTCAATCGCCGCTCCCGGGCCGCCAAGAACCTGGTGAGCATTGAACTTGCAGCGAATGGTGACGGCTATCTGCAGGCCCGGCTGGTTCGTGAAATCGAGCCTCACCGGCTGGGGAACTATTTCGGGCTGTTCCGCAGTAAGAGGGATGCGGAAAAGGCACTGAGTGGCATTGCCGCGAAAAATGACCTTTGCAACAAGCTGCTGGGGCTGGAGCCTGAATACGAGGGCCCCTGCTTTCAACGTACACTGGGGCGCTGCAAAGGGGCCTGTGATGGCGGTGAGGATGTGGTGAAGTACAACCTGAGGGTGCAGATTGCGTTTCATGCGTTGCGCCTGAAAACCTGGCCCTGGAAGGGGCCGGTGGGGGTTCTGGAACACAACCCAAGAACCGGGCAGACCGATGTTCTGGTGGTCTATAACTGGATGCATGTCGCGACGCTGGACAGCATGGAGGAACTGGACACCCTGTCGTTGCGGGGCCAGGCCGTCAATTTCGACCTCGACTCCTACAAGCTGCTGGTCAAGGCGCTGATGGGCCGGGATGGCCGGTCGCTGAAGGTGATGGAGCTGGGCGCGGTGGGCACACCGGATGTGCTCATGCCCTGAGTGGCGTATGATTAAATTTACTTTTTCACGTTTTGTTTGAGAGACACCAATGAACAGAGAACCCGTCAGCCGTGAATTATTCGATGAGGTAATGGTCCCCAACTACGCACCGGGGGGGGTGATTCCTGTAAAAGGGGAAGGCTCCCACGTCTGGGACCAGGAAGGAAAGGAATATATCGATCTGGCGGGCGGTATCGCGGTGACCTGTCTTGGGCACTCGCACCCGGGTCTGGTGAGCGCTCTGACCGAGCAGGCCGAGAAAATCTGGCACCTGTCCAATGTGATGACCAACGAGCCGGCCCTGCGGCTGGCAAAAACCCTGTGTGACCTTACCTTTGCGGAACGGGTGTTTTTTGCCAATTCCGGCGGTGAGGCCAACGAGGCCGCTTTCAAGCTGTCGCGTCGCTACGGCTGGGAACACTTTGGCCCGGAAAAGAACGAAATCATCGCCTTCAAAAATGCCTTTCACGGCCGCACCCTGTTCACTGTCAGCGTCGGTGGCCAGCCCAAATACCTGGAGGGTTTCGAGCCGGCACCGGGCGGCATTCACCACGCCGATTACAACGATCTGGAATCTGTGAAGAAGCTGATCTCCAAAGAGAAAACCTGCGCAGTGGTGGTTGAGCCAATTCAGGGTGAAGGTGGCGTTATGCCCGCGGATGCGGAGTTCCTGAAGGGCCTGCGTAAGCTTTGCGATGACAACGATGCCCTGCTGGTGTTTGATGAGGTCCAGTCCGGGGTTGGCCGTACCGGCCATCTATACGCGTACCAGATGTACGGAGTAACGCCGGATATTCTCTCAACGGCAAAGGGCCTTGGCGGGGGCTTCCCGGTAGCGGCCATGCTGACCACTGAAAAAGTTGCCAGAAGCCTGGGTGTCGGCACCCACGGCAGTACCTATGGGGGCAACGCCCTGGCCTGTGCGGTTGCTCAGCGGGTAATCGACACCGTCAGCCAGCCAGACATCCTCAAGGGCGTGGCAGCCCGTTCGGACCGGCTGCGCAAAGGCATGGTGGATATCGGTGAGCGTTACGGGATTTTCAGCGAAGTGCGTGGCTCAGGCCTGCTGCTGGGCTGCGTGTTGACGGAAAAATGGCAAGGCAAGGCCAAGGAGTTTCTCAATGCCGGCTTGGCGGAAGGTGTGATGGTGTTGATTGCCGGCCCCAACGTGGTTCGGCTGGCACCATCGCTGATTATTCCAGAGCCGGATATTGACGAAGCACTGGTGCGGTTTGAGGCCGGCGTTAAAAAGGTTTGCGGGAAATAAATTCCAGGAAGTAACCAGGGGAGCTGCCTATGTGGCTGGTACGTCCGGCTCAGCCGGGTGACCTGAAAGATATTCTCGACATCGCCGGGGGCCAGGGCCCACGGATGTCCTCCACGCTGCCAAAAAAAGAAGAGGCACTGTCCCTCAAGATTGATCAGTCCGCCCGCTCGTTTGCCGGCAACAACAGGTCGGATGAAGCCAAACGGTTCCTGTTCGTGCTGGAAGACACTGCCACCGGCAAAGTCCATGGCGTGTCCGGTATCGATGCCCGGGCGGGGAACGGACAACCATTCTACAACTACCGTAGAGACGCTTTGATCCATGCGTCCCACGAGCTGGGCGTCTCGCGGCGGGTGGAAGTTCTTTACCCCTCCCATGCACTGACCGACCACACCCTGCTGTGCTCGTTTGCCATCAAACCGGAGTTGCGTGGCACGGACGCCTTCGAATTGCTGTCACGGGCCAGAATGCTGTTTATTGCGGCTTACCGCCACCTGTTCACGGATCACACCGTGGTGGAAATACAGGGCGTGCAGACGGAGAGTGGCGAAGTGCCGTTCTGGGACAGTCTGGGCCGGCATTTCTTCAATATGGACTTTGAAACCGCGGACCAGTATTCCGGCATGCTGAGCAAAACCTTTATTGCTGAACTCATGCCTCCCAACCCGATCTATGTCACCTTGCTGAGCAAGGCGGCAAGGCAAGCTCTGGGGCAGCCGCACGAACAGACCCGTGCAACTTTTCAGCTACTGCAGCATGAGGGCTTCCACTGCGGCTGCTACCTGGACATTTTTGATGCCGGGCCGGTGCTTGAAGCCCGCACCGACGCGCTCAAATCCGTGGTTACCAGCCACCCGAAAATTCTGCATGCCGCAAATACTGACGACGGCGAGCTATGCCTGATTTCCGGCGGTGAAGGGGAAGACTTCCGCTGTACGCTGACACCACTGGCCGAAGGCCTCGCTGACGAGGTTAAAGTGCCACTGAAAACCTGGAAGTGCCTGGGCAGGAGCTCTGGTGACGAGGTAAGGATCACTCCATTATGAACAGGGCGATCGCACGCAGGAGGCCGGTATGTTGTTGATCCGACCACTACAGGAAAACGATCTGGATGCCCTGTATGCCATGGCGCAGGGAGCCGGCAAGGGGCTGACCACGCTGCCCGCAGACCGGGAGTTGCTGCAGAAAAAAATCGCCCATGCCCGGGAAACGTTCAACCAGCGATGCGCCCCGGAAGCCGGGCTTTATCTGTTTGCGCTGGAGGATACCGAACTGAAACGGTGCGTGGGTATCAGCGGCATTCAGGCGCGGGTTGGTCTGGATGAGGTGTTCTACAACTACCGGCTGAGCGTCACCGTGAATGCGTCACGTGAGCTGGGCGTGCATGTGCGCACGCCAACGCTGCACCTGTCCAATGACATGACGGATACCACCGAGATCTGTTCATTGCTGCTGTCCGGCTCCCATCGTGGCGGTGGCGCCGGGCTGCTGTTGTCCCGTTGTCGGTTCATGTACCTGGATGATTTCCGAAAGCATTTCTCGGAGAAAGTGTTCGCTGAAATGCGGGGCGTTTCCGACGGCAACGGCCAGAGCCCGCTTTGGGATGCCCTCGGAAGCCAGTTCTTCGATATGGAGTTCAGCGAAGCGGATATGCTGTCGGGCCTGGGCAACAAATCGTTTATTGCCGAACTGATGCCGAAATACCCCATTTACCTGCCAATGCTGCCAGACGCAGCGCGGGCTGTGATTGGCCGGGTCCACGATAACACCGCGCCGGCGCTCAGGATGCTGCAGGCGGAAGGGTTCAACTTCAACGGAATGGTGGATATTTTTGATGGTGGCCCGGTGGTGGAGGCTTTTATCCATAACATCCGCACTGTACGCGAAGGTATCAACCGCCATGTGATGATCCGCAAGAAGCCCCTGGATTCGAACGTGCCGCCGGAAGATCAGGTGATGATATCCAACGGTTCTTTTCGGGACTTTCGGGTAACCACCATACCCGCCGGATGTGTCGAGCTTGATACTGTCAGTATACCGGCCGAAGTGGCAGAGGCGCTGGAGGTTGAATCCGGGGACCGTGTGCGGCTGGCCCCTTTGAAAGATACCGGAAGGAGGTAGCGAGAATGGATAACATGAGCGGTCAATTATTTATTGACGGGCTCTGGCTGGAAGGCCACGGAGACCCGTTTGAATCCCTCCAGCCTGTTACCGGCGAGACAGTGTGGGAAGGCGTCAGCGGCAGTATCGAAGATGTCGACGCCGCCGTGCGCGAAGCCCGTTCCGCGTTTGTTGACTGGCGCAAGCGCCCGTTCGAGGAGCGCCAGGCACTGGTGGAAAAGTTTGGCAGGTTGCTGGAGGAGAACAAGGAAGACCTGGCGTACCGGATTGGACTGGAGACGGGCAAACCCCTGTGGGAATCCCGCACCGAAGTGGCCGCAATGATCGGCAAGATCGGGATATCCGTGAAGGCTTACCACGACCGTACCGGCCATTCCGAGTCCGACGTGGCTGGCGGCCACGCCGTGCTACGACACAGACCCCATGGTGTAGTGGCGGTGTTCGGCCCCTACAACTTCCCCGGGCACTTGCCCAATGGGCACATCGTGCCGGCCTTGCTGGCAGGCAATACCGTGGTATTCAAACCCAGTGAACTGACTCCGGGCGTCGCCGAGATGACAGTGAAGCTGTGGGAGAAGGCCGGCATCCCTTCCGGTGTGATCAATCTTGTCCAGGGGGCAGCGGCAACCGGTATGTCCCTGTCTTCTCATCCCGGCGTCGATGGTCTGTTCTTTACCGGCAGTTCTACCGTCGGGCATTTGCTGCACAAGCAGTTCGGTGGCCAGCCCGAGAAAATCCTGGCTCTGGAGATGGGCGGTAATAACCCCCTGATTGTGCAGGACATCCATGACGTGGATGGCGCGGTGCACCATGCACTGCAGTCGGCCTTCCTGTCTGCCGGTCAGCGCTGCACCTGCGCCCGCCGCTTGCTGGTGCCCAAAGGTACCAAGGGTGACCAGTTCCTGGAACGCTTCACAGAGGTCGTCAGCCGCATAAAAGTGGGTGAGTTCGACGCAGACCCGCAGCCCTTCATGGGCTCGGTGATATCACCTGAAGCGGCCGACAAGCTGCTGTCGGCCCAGAGCACTCTGTTGACCCACGGCGGCAAACCCCTGCTGGAAATGAAACAGCTGAAGCAGGACACAGGCCTGCTGTCGCCCGGTATTGTAGATGCCACTGGCCTGGATCTGGTGGACGAGGAGTTCTTTGGTCCCCTGCTGACCGTCTACCGCTACAAGAGCTTTGACGAAGCGCTGGAGTTGGCCAATAACACCCGTTATGGTTTGTCCGCGGGTATTCTGACGGATAGCCACAAGCTTTACGAGCGGCTTGCGGACGAAGTGCGTGCGGGCATCGTTAACTGGAACCGGCCACTGACAGGGGCCAGCAGTGCAGCTCCTTTTGGTGGGGTTGGTGCCAGCGGCAATCATCGCCCCAGTGCTTACTACGCTGCTGATTACTGCGCCTGGCCGATGGCCTCGCTGGAGGCAAAAAAGAGCGAAATGCCGGATAGCCTTGCACCGGGATTGAATTTCGACTGACGGAAACGAAATATGGCCAAGCATGCGGTAGAAGCCAACTTCGACGGCCTGGTAGGGCCCACCCATAACTACGCCGGCCTGTCCTGGGGCAATGTGGCTTCCAGGTCCAACGTGCGGTCCGTCTCCAACCCCAGGGAAGCGGCGTTACAGGGCCTGGCCAAGATGAAACGGCTGGCAGACCGGGGTTACGTGCAGGGTGTGCTTCCACCCCACGAACGCCCGCATATCCCGACCTTGCGGGCACTGGGCTTCAGCGGTTCTGACAGCGACGTACTACGGGCTGTCGCCGAGCAGAGCCCATCTATCCTGGCAGCAGTGTCTTCGGCCTCTACCATGTGGACGGCCAATGCCGCCACCGTTTCCCCCAGCGCTGATACCTCTGACCACCGGGTGCATTTTACGCCCGCGAACCTGAGTGCCAAGTTTCATCGCTCCATCGAACACCCGGTCACTGGCCGGGCCCTGAAATCGATCTTTTCGGACGACTCCTGGTTTGCCCACCATCCGGCACTGCCATCGGTCAGCCAGTTCGGTGACGAAGGTGCGGCCAATCACACCCGACTTTGCAGGGGGTATGGCGAGCCGGGCGTGGAGCTGTTTGTATACGGCCAGATCGCCTTTAACGACCAGGCTCCGGCGCCCAGGCTTTACCCGGCGCGCCAGACCCTGGAAGCCTCCCAGGCTATCGCCCGTTTGCATGGCCTCAAAGACAGTCATGTGGTCTTCGCGCAGCAGAACCCCGAAGCCATTGATGCTGGCGTCTTCCACAACGACGTGATTGCGGTAGGCAATGGCAATACCCTTTTCTACCACGAGATGGCGTTTCTGGATGAGGAGCGGGTGCTTGCCGACATCCGCGCTCGCCTGACCGGAGCAGAGCTGGAAGCGGTTCGCGTCAGCAGTGACCAGGTGCCATTGGAAGATGCCGTGGCCTCGTATCTGTTCAACAGCCAGTTGCTGAACACGCCTGATGGCATGATGCTGGCGGTGCCAGGAGAGTGCCGGGAAATCGAGTCGGTCAGCCGTTACCTGGACGAGCTTGTGGACGGGGTGGGGCCGATCACCTCGGTGGAGGTGTTCGACGTCAAACAGTCCATGCGCAACGGCGGTGGCCCGGCGTGTTTACGGTTGCGGGTGGTGCTGAATGACGACGAGCTCAAGGCCATGCATCATGGTGTGTTGCTCACTGATGCGCTTTATGAGCGGCTGACCACCTGGGTGGAGGCGCATTACCGGGAGGAGTTGTCCCAGGATGACCTGGGGGATCCGATGTTGCTCGAAGAGGTTCGCAAGGCCCTGGATGAGTTGACCGGGATTCTGGGGCTCGGATCGATTTACGACTTTCAGTTGTGATAGTTTTGTCGGGTTACGCCTTCGGCTAATCCGACAGGCATTGATAACTCCCGGGTCAGGACGCAATAGAAGACGTCAGCATCTCCATGGTGTGACGAATCAGTGATTCGGCGGGAAAGCTCTCTTCCAGGCCGCTTTCGGCCATCTCGCTCTGGCACAGCATGATCACTCCGTGCAGGGCGCCCCGAAGGTATAGCGCCGTTTCTACCGGATCATGGATGCGGTTGCGGTTCATGGTGCCGTCTTCCAGGCCCAGATGTATTGCGCCGACCATCAGGTCCATGGTCTGTGTCTTGCAGCAGAACATCTCGTCTGCCAACTCGTCGTCTGCTTCTGCCATGGCTGTCGAAGCCGTCGTCAGGGCCGAGAAATAATCCGGCTGATCGCGATAGAACTGGTAGTAGGCCGCCCCCATGGCCCGAATCTGCGCCAGGCCGGTGTCTGCCGTCTGGCGTGCCTCCTCGAAACGGCGACACAGGCTGTGGCCGGCGCGCAGCATGATGCCACGCTGGATGGCGGCCTTGTCCCTGAAATAAACGTACAGCAACGCCCTGCTCAGGCTAGCGGTGCGGGCAATGTCATCCATCGACGTGCGCTCGTAGCCTTTCTCCGAAAACGCCAGTTCCGCGGCATCCAGAATGGCCTCGTACCTGGCCTGCTTTTCTTTCTCTCTACGGGTCTTTAACGGCTCACTCATAGGGGTTCCGGATTATTGGGACGGCATTCTCATGATACATGGTTGGGAATGAAAGCTGATTATTGACAAATTGTCAAAGAATGACATTATGTCTGATAATAATATTTTGTCCACCGGATGGGCGAGTAACAAACATCATGAACATGGAAGAGAGGGTCTCTCAATGAACACCATCTGGCGTTCCGCCATCCTGTTTCCCGCGGCTTTTGCCGTCCTGCTTGCCAGCGGCTGTAAATCCAGTGAGCCGGCGCCGGATCAGGGCGCTGCCCCTGTCACCGTGCGTGCTGCCGAGGTGACCGGTGGCCAGACAGAAGGTGTGTCGCTTCGTTTCTCCGGCATTGTGCGGGCGGCCCAGCGGGCAACACTGACCTTTCAGGTCAGCGGTACCCTGCGTGAGCGGGCGGTTGAACTGGGGCAGACGGTGAAAACCGGTGACCTGCTGGCACGGGTATACAATCCGGCACTGGAGCCGGCCCGGGATTCCGCTGCGGCGCGGCTTGAAGAACTCCGAACCCAGTATGAGCAGGCCCAGCGGGAATGGGAGCGTTCCCGCCGGTTGCATGAACGGGGCGTGGTGTCGGAGCAGGGGCTGGAACAACTGGCCTCACGGCGTGACAGCCTGAAAGCCAGCATGGCGACTGCGGAAGCTTCCCTCGCGGAAGCCACGCGCCTGCTGCAGGAAAGTAAACTGAAAGCCCCGTTCGATGGCCGTGTTGAAGCCCTGCTGGTGGAACGGGACGAGTTTGTGGCGGCCGGACAGCCGGTGATGCGCCTGTCGTCTCCCGATGGCCGCGAGGTGGAAGTTCGGGTGCCAGCCTACATGCTTAACCATGTCTCACTGGGGCAGCTATTGCCGGTGTGGTCAGTGCAGGAGCGCAACCGCGCGCCGGAAACCGGATCGATCGTGGAAATTGCCCAGTCCGGCGGTGTACGCGGGGAGCTGCATCCGGTGCTTGTAAGCCTTCCTGCAGACACTCTGGAGCCCGGTGAGCCAGTAGAGGTAGGGATTACTCCCAGGGAAACCGTCGCCACCACTGTACCGCTACTGGCGGTAATGAAATCCAATGGCGGTGCCAGTGTGTTCCGTGTGTCCGATGGCATTGCCCGCCGGGTGCCGGTTACGGTTCAACGGATCATCGGCGAGCGCGTTGTAGTGGACGCCAATGACCTCACAGCCGGTGACCAGGTGGTTTATGCCGGTATGACCCGGATTTCCGACGGCGATGCGGTGGAGGTGCGCTAATGTCAGTGCGCCTGCTGAATTTCCAGCGTTTGCTGGGCATGGTGGTGACCATGCTGTGTCTGCTGGGCATCGCCGCGTACAGCACTATGCCGCGTCAGGAAGACCCTTCCTTTCCCTACCGTGCCGGCCTGATCACCATTAATTACCCGGGGGCCAGTGCCGAGGCCGTAGAGCGCCTGGTACTGCAGCCGCTCTCCGATGAGCTTCGCCAGGTGGAAGAGGTGGATTTCACCCAGGCCACCGCACGAACCGGTGTGGCCGTTTTCAATGTTCGCCTGAACGATACCATCTACGATACGGATTCCGCGTGGGACCGGGTGCGCCAGGCGATGGACCGGGCGCGGCTGGATTTTCCGGATGATGTCGGCCAGATGGTGCTGGATGATCGCATGATCGATATTCCGGCAATTACCCTGGCTGTCAGCGGCTCGGGTTCGGTAACAGAGCTGAGCGACGTTGCTGAACGCCTGAAGCAGAACCTGGCGGATATTCCCGGGGTTTCCCGTATTGAGCTGGACGGCGATGCGGACGAGCAGATCACCCTGGCGCTGGACGATGCCGCCATGTACCGGCTGGGTATATCACCGGCCCGGGTTCTGGAAACCCTTTCCCGCCGTAACCAGACCACTCCCGGTGGTTTTATCGTGGCGGATGGGCGCCGTCTGTCGGTGTTGCCCAACAGCGAATTCACCAGTGTTGAAGCCATTCGCGCCACACCCATTGAACTGCCTGACGGCTCACAGGTGCCTTTGGCTGCCGCTGCAGAAGTGTGGCGGGGGCCGGCCGAACCCAGGCAGCCCGAGGCCTGGTACGACGGCGAGCGGGTGGTACTGGTCTCGCTGATCATGGAGGAGGGCAGCACGGATGCCATACGCTTTGGAGAGCGAGTCCGCGAGCGGCTGTCGCTGATTCGTGACGAGTTCGCTCCTTACGACATCCGCGAGATGTTCTTCCAGCCCGACAAGGTGGAAGAGCGGCTGGATAACCTTGCGTGGAGCCTGGTTATGTCGGTAATCATCATCGTGGCGGTGGTATTCACCGGCATGGGTATCCGCATGGGTATTCTGGTGGCCTCCATCCTGCCCATGGTGGCACTGATCAGTATTGGCCTCTACGACCTGGGCGGCGGCGTGCTGCATCAGATTGCCGTCATCGGCATGGTGATCTCACTGGGCATACTGATTGATAACGCCATTGTGATTGTGGAGAGCATCCAGGGGTATCTGGATGACGGCATGCGGCGGCTGGATGCCCTGAAACGATCGGTACGGGAACTCGCGGGGCCGCTGGGCGCCTCTACGGGAACCACCATAGCGGCGTTTATGCCCCTGCTGCTCTCCAAGGGCGGCACTGCGGACTTTACCCGTGGTGTGCCAGTCATGATCATGCTTACATTGTCCGTCAGTTACCTGCTGGCCATTTCCGCCGTACCCTTGCTGGCAGCCCGTTTCCTCAAGCCCCGTAAAGTAGACGCCAGGGAAGACAGGCTGATCGGCCTGTCCCGTTTTCTCGGAAGCCTGGTCGCGCGGCGGCCTGGAACGCTGATTCTGGCGGGTACCGCACTTGTGGTTTTCAGCCTTTCCCTGACACCGTTCATGAAGCAGCAGTTTTTCCCCAACGCTGATCGCCCGCAAGTTGTGGTAGAGCTGTACATGCCGGAAGGCACGGACCAGGAGCGCACCTCCAGTGTGGCCGCCGACCTTGAACGGGCCATACGCTCCCGCCCAGAGGCGCTCAAAGTGCACCGGTTCACCGGTTTTACCGGCCCCAGTTTCTATTACAACCTGCAGCGGGAACCCCAGGCGCCGAATCGTGGGCGTATCGTGGTAGCGACACCCACCCTGGAGGAAACCACGGGCCTGGTGCGGTGGATACGGGAATATGCCGCGCAGGAAATGCCCGAGTTGCAGGTAACCGCCGGTATTCTTGGCCAGGGGCCGCCTCGGGCAGCACCTGTCGAGGTGAGGGTTTATCACGCTGACGACGAAACCCGTGCCCGGGCGGTGGAGCAGCTATTTGCAGCCCTTCGCAGTGTTGAGGGCACCGTGGACGTGCGCCATAACCTGGATATGGGGGTTCCCAGCCTTGCCATTAACGTGGACGACGCCAGTGCTGCCCGCTATGGCCTGAACAGATCGGATGTGGCCCAGAGCCTGTACGGTCAGAGCTTTGGCGTGGTGGCGGAGCAGTACCGGCAGGAGGACGATCCGATCCCACTGGTGCTGCGGTCGCGGGAAGGAACCAGCCTTTCGCTGCCTAGATTGCTGTCCGTAAATATCTATAACGATCAGGGTGATGCCGTACCCCTGTCAGCGATTGCCTCGGTGGAAACCTCATGGCAGTCCGCTGCCCGGTATCAGCGTAACGGCACCCGGATGAACACGGTCTGGTCCAACCTGCATACCGGTTACAGTTTCAGTCAGGCCCTGGAAGGGCTGGATGCCGCTCTTCAGGACAACCCGTTGCCCCCCGGAACCCGGCTGGAAATGGGCGGTGATGCCGAGGGCTCGGGCGATGCCAACAATGCCCTGCTGACCACCGCGCCCATCGGGGTACTGCTGTTGCTGTTCTTCCTGTTGATACAGTTCAATTCGTTCCGGCGCGTCGGGATCATCCTGCTGACCGTGCCACTGGCGACCGTGGGTATCTTCCCGGGGCTGGTGTTCTCCGGTTCGCCCTTCGGTTTTCAGTCGTTGCTGGGTGTGATTGCGCTGGTGGGTATTGTGGTTAACAACGCCATTGTACTGCTGGATGTGATGGACCGGCAGCTGGAAAAAGGGGACAACATCCGCGATGCGGTTCGCAAGGCGGTAGAGCAGCGCACCCGGCCCATCCTGCTGACCACTGGCACCACGGTTGCGGGTTTGCTGCCGCTGGCATTCTCCAGTTCCACGCTGTGGCCGCCCATGGCCTGGGCTATCATTTCCGGCTTGCTGGCTTCCACGGTGCTGACATTGCTGGTGGTACCGTCTGTGTGTACCCATGTGATCAGTTGTAAGGTGGCTGAGCCTGAAAACGCGCCGGCCTAGCTAGTTACGGCGCTTCACCATCAGGCCAACGCGCTGACCCACCGGCACATGGCGATTGGGGAAGACAATACCCTCAGGGCAGCTGCCAACCTTGTGGCAGCTGGTATCGTCTTCCCAGATCACGGTGCCGGGGTCGTACATCGTGAAGTTGGCGACGTCATCGGGTACATGAAAGCGGAAGCTGTCCCCGGTGTTGAGGATTTCATGCACCACCTCGAACACGGTTATCTGGTCGGAGGCTTTATCCCGCACCGGTGGTTTCTCTCCTTTCATGCGCCGTCGCAGCGCATTGCTGATCCCGGTAAACCGGGTGAGGTCGTTCTGCCCGAACGGCCTTACTTTGCCCAGTTCCACGGTAAAACTCTCGGCCCCCAGCGATGTTGAGGAAAACGACGCAAACGTAGTGCCCTCGCGATGCTGCAGTAACAGGGTGTCGACCTCAGCCTCCAGTAGAAAATCCACCTGTTCCCCGGGCACATCCCGCCCGTCAACAAACGGATAAAGTGCGAATTTTTCCCGCAGGGAAGGGCGAATGGCGGTGTGCAGATCATAGTGACAGAGGTTGGTGGAATGCTTTGCGGCAAACGCGTCACAGGCTCGCTCCAGAACCTGTGCCCGATCTGCCTCAGGCAGACCCTGGTATTCGGGGTTGCGGTGGGCGCCGCCGAACAGCCGGTTCAGATTCGCATCGATGAACCGCTTACCGGCGTCCATCGCTGGCGGATTACCCAATATCAGAAGCATGGGGCAGGCCAGTTGCCACTGGTTGTCGAGCAGTTCGTTGAGGAGATTGTTCAGCACCTCGATGGGTGCCGTTTCATTGCCATGAATGCCGGCGGAGACTATCAGCGCCTCATTATCGGGGTTAGCGCGGCCGGCAGGCGGTTCCAGGTATAAAAGCCCCGAGTCCTGTAGCTGCAGGCCGGTGCCATCATCCAGTACCACAACCTTTTCTGAAGACGCATGCTCGGCGGTAGACAGGGTATGGGAAAGCCAGTCGCGACCAGGACCAAAAAGTAATTCACGAACGCTCATGTGACTCCCCGTTATCCCAGGAACCAGATCTGAATGTCAGCCACTCACTGGCCGCTGATGCTGCAACAGATAGTTTTCCAGTTTGCGGAATGCGAACACCAGTAAAAAAGTTAACGCCATGTACAGCAGCGCCACAAAAATGAAGGCGTCAAAGGGTGCATAGAACCGGGAATAGATATTCCGTGCCGCGCCGGTCAGGTCCACCAGCGTCACCACACTGGCAATCGCACTGGCGTGAAGCATGAAAATGACTTCGTTGGAATACGCCTGCACTCCCCGCCTGGCGGCACTGGGCAGAATGATCCGGCGCATCCGCAATGCCCAGCTCATGCCGTAAGCCTTGGCCGCTTCAATCTCACCGCTGGGGGTCGCCACAATGGCGCCGCGAATGATCTCCGTGGTGTAGGCCGCCGTGTTGAGGGTGAAGGCCAGAAGGGCAGGGTAGAAAGCTTCCCGGAAGATGTCCCACCAGAATGTCTGCTGGATACCCTCGATCTGGGCGAGACCGTAGTAAATGATGTAGAGCTGGATCAGCAGCGGTGTGCCGCGGAAAATATAGGTATAGAACCAGATCGGACCATTGATCAGCGGATTTTTCGACGTGCGCATGATTGCCAGCGGAACGGCAAGCACCAGGCCGAGAACCAGCGACAGGAAGACCAGTTGGACGGTAGTGACCAGGCCGCCCCAGTATTCCATGATGGTCCATGCGGTAAAGATATCGTTGCGGTTGAGCAGTTCAGCAATAAAGTCAGGCATGGTTCAGTTCCCCTGTACCACGCCGACATTGGCGCGCTTGTCCAGCCATTTGATGAAGAGCTCGGAGCCCGCTGTCAGGCTGAGGTAGACAAATGCCACCGGGATGAAGAAGTGGAACGGCATGCGCTCCGCCTTGGCGGCTTCCTCCGCCACACGGACCATATCCGTCAAGCCGATAATGGAAACCAGTGCCGTGGTTTTCAGCAGTACCTGCCAGTTGTTGCCAATGCCGGGCAGGGCGTGGCGCAGCATCTGGGGAAATATGATTCTGTGAAACGTGCGCCAGCGGCTGAAGCCGTAAGCCCGGGCCGCTTCAATCTGGCCGCTTTCAACGGCCAGGAAGGCGCCGCGGAAGGTTTCTGCCATGTAGGCACCAAAGATCAGGCCAATCGTGAGAACGCCCGCAATAAACGGATCAAACTGGAAAAAGAAGTCTATGCCATAGGCGTCATACAGATAATCGGACAGGTTGTTCACGGCCACCTGACCACCGTAGTAAAACAGAAGCATCATGACCAGATCCGGTACGCCACGGATCAGAGTGGTATAGGTGGTGGCAATCCCTATGGCTACCCGGCTTCTGGACAGCTTGGCGGAGGCGCCAATAAGCCCGAGAACCAATGCGAGAGCAAGGGAGAGGAAGGCCAGTTGAATGGTGACCACAGCCCCGTCCAGCAGAGCCGGCCCATAGCCTTTCAAATCAATCATGGGAACATCCGGTGAGCAGGGGCAGCCAAAACGGCTGCCCCTCGGCCTGTTTTACATCTTGATATCGTATTTGAAGTACTTGTCCATGATGGTGTCGTAAGTGCCATCTTCCTTCAGGGTAGCCAGTGCCGCGTTCACCTCTTCGGCAAGTTCCTTGTCACGCTTGCGCATGGCAACACCTACGCCCTGGCCCAGCTTGACCGGCTCGCCCACTTCCTTGAAGCCGTCCTTGCTCAGCACGGTCTGTTCACCGACAGGGTAGTCCACAAAAACCACGTCCAGGCGCTGGCCTTCCAGGTCAAGAACCATGTCATCCGCGGTGGTGTAGCGCTTGATGGAAACCACACCGCCCATTTCCTCGGTCACATGGGTGTCCATGGTGGTGCCGCGCTGCACACCCACGGTTTTCCCTTCCATGGCTTCCATGTCGGTCACGTCGGTATTGAAGCTTTCAGGGCCGAACCAGCCGCCCGGGGTGTTGTAGTACGGGTCGGAAAACAGCACCCGCTCCGCGCGCTCCGGGGTGATGGACATGGAGGACATGATCAGGTCGAACTTCCGTGCCAGCAGGCCCGGAATCATACCGTCCCACGCCTGGATGACGAACTCGCAGTTGGCGTTCATTTCTTCGCACATGGCTTCAGCCAGTTCCACTTCAAAACCGGTCAGATCGCCGTTTTCGTCCTTGTATTCGAACGGCTCGTAAGGCACGTCGAATGCGATGCGTAGATTACGTTCCTGGGCGTGAGCAACGCCTGCCATCATGGCGAGGGCAACGCTTGCTGCAACAATCAGTTTTCTCATGAGTCACTTCTCCAGTCGTTATTTGCCTTGTGGGCTTTATTATCGGCAGTAGTCTGCCTTTTTGCTGATTTCAAGATAGCACGCACATCAAAAGTTGGGAGCCAGAAACTGTTTCATCCGTTCTGAATCCGGATTGTCGAAGACCTTATCCGGCGTTCCCTGCTCCTCGATCACACCCTGATGCAAGAACAGGACCTGGGACGACACATCCCGCGCAAAAGACATTTCGTGGGTTACCACGATCATGGTTCTGCCTTCATCGGCCAGGTTCTGCATGACTCTCAACACTTCGCCTACCAGTTCCGGGTCAAGTGCCGAGGTCGGTTCATCAAACAGCATGACTTCCGGCTCCATGGCCAACGCCCGGGCGATCGCCGCCCGCTGTTGCTGCCCCCCGGACATCTGGGCGGGGTAGTAGTCCTTGCGCTCATAGATACCCACCTTGTTCAGATAGGCTTCCGCTCTTTCAATCGCCTCTTTTTTAGGGACTTTGAGAACGTGAACAGGGGCCTCAATGATATTTTCCAGCACCGTCATGTGGGACCACAGATTGAAGCTCTGGAACACCATGGACAACCGGGCGCGAATTAGCTCCACCTGTTTGTTGTCCGCGGGTATCCGCTCACCCTTGCGGTTGGTTGTGAACCGAATCGGGTCGCCGTGCACAATTATGTCGCCGGATGTGGGGGTTTCCAGCATGTTGATGCAACGCAGAAAGGTGCTTTTACCGGAGCCGGAGCTGCCGATCAGGGATATGACATCGCCTTTCCTGGTTTCCAGCGAAATACCCTTGAGTACTTCCAGCTGGTCAAAGGTCTTGTGAATATCCCTGCAGATCAGAGGCGCTGTTTCCGCCATAGATGGCTCCTGAGGCTGTCTGAACAAAGGCGCAAGTTTTACGGACAGTGGTCCCGAAAATCAATACCCAGTAATTGTGAATCACTGGAGCCATCGCGCAAGTATTCCGCCAATTATGCGTTTTGCGGGGCGGCAGCCTTGGAGGCTGGCGCATTAACGGGCACCCGGATGATAGCCGTACCCTGTTGTTCGATTTCCCGCATGGCGTCGCTGACAAAGCGTACGTGAGCCATGGCAATGCGTTTGGCTGCCTCGGGTTTCTTTGCCATCACTGCCTGGTAGATACGTTTGTGCTGCCGGGCGATTTTGTTGCGCATTTCCTCTCGAGGGTTCAGGTTGGCCACCGATGCCTGCACTGTCAACAGCATCAGGTTTTTGAGGCCGTTCAGAACATGCACCAGCACCGGGTTGTGGGACGCCTCCACAATCGCCTGATGAAAGTTGTGGTCTGGCCTGGCGTTAGAGAGTGGGTCGGTCTGTTCCAGTGCGGCGTAGGCCTTGGTAATGCGGTGCAGGTCCTGGGTGGTGGCGCGCTTTGCTGCAAGGTACGCCGCCTGGCCCTCCAGTTGCTCCCGGATTTCCAGAAGGTCATAGAGGGTGCGGGGATGGCCGTTGAACATCTGCAGCAACGGACTGTCGCCGCCGTCTTCTTCAACACCGGGCACGATTCGCGCCACAAAAGAACCCTTACCGTGTTTGGTCTCAATGACGCCGCGGCCCTGCAGTTCATGCAATGCCTCACGGATGATGGCGCGGGATACGCTCAGCCGTGTTGCCAGTTGTCGCTCCGAGGGCATTTTCTGCCCGGGGGCCAGGCCGCCATCCAGAATCAGCCGTTCGAGTCGATAGGAAATGTCCTGCGCAATAGCCATGGTTTTCCTGTTTATGCCTACTGGTCTGACCAGTTATTTTTGTTTCCCCGTTAACCGAAGATTTTCTTCCGGGGTCAGTAAATATGGCTCATTCCGGGGCATTCGTCCATCGGCCATTTACGAAACTGGTCAGACCACCGGGCATTCTTCTGGACTAAAACCGGCCGGGCTACGAATATCGATTTAATGCCGGCAGTTGTCGGCGTTTACCTGACGCAGATAACAACAACGTCAACGGAGATGTGTCGATGAGTACCAACAACAATACTGAGCAAACCGTCGTCCCAAGGCGCAGCTTTCTCAAAACAGCCGCACTGACCGCCACCTTCTGTGGAGCGACCCTGTTGGGCGCGGGCCAGGCCTATGCCGCAACCACCTGGAAAATCCAGTCTGTCTGGGATGCCGGCACTGTCGGCTATGACCTGTTCGAGGAATGGGCGGACAGCATGGAAGAGAAGTCCGGTGGCGAACTGATCATCAAGCCCTACCCGGCCAAGTCGGTGGCAGCGGACAACAACGCCCTCTTCGAAGCCGTTCGCAACGGTGTTCTGCAGGGCATGAACCCTTTCACCCTGTACTGGTCCGGAAAAATACCGGCCTCGGTCTTCCTGTCGTCCTATCCCGCAGGCCCTGATCAGCCCCATCAGTGGGACATCATGTTCTATTCCATGGGCATGCTGGAAAAGACGCGGGAAATCTATGAGAAGTTCGGCCTGTTCTATGTTGGACCGATTCAGCACGACGCCAACATCATTCACTCCAAAAAGCCGGTTAATAGCCTCGCCGATATGGAAGGCATGAAGATGCGGGTGCCGGGCGGCATGGTGGCCGAGGTCTTCCAGCAGTTCGGTGTGTCAACGGTAAGCCTGCCGGGTTCCGATATTTTCCCGGCCCTGGAGAAGGGCACCATCGATGCGGCGGACTATGTTGGCCCCGCCGTGAACTATGAACTGGGCTTCTCCCAGGTGACTGACTACATCATGTTCGGCCCTCCAGGGGTAATGTCCATCTACCAGCCGGTGGACCTGATGGACCTGACCGTCAACCTGCGGGCCTGGAATGCACTGGACCCGGAGTTGCAGCAACTGGTTGAGGATGAGGTGCGCAATTATTCCCAGAAGCACTACCTGACCATTCAGAAGCGGAACATCGAGGCCATGAAGAAGTTCAAGGAAGACGGCTCCAAGGTGACTCGTCTTGGCCAGGAGGATCTTGAGAAATTCCGTAAGGCAGCCATTCCGATCTGGTTCAACTGGGCCAGCAAGAATGACGATGCCAGGGCGATTCTCGATATCCAGCTTGAATACATGATGAACGAGACCGTCGGCTATATCGACGAGGAAGACATCAAAGGCATGTAAGCCTGTATAACCATAACAAAACTGATCACGGGGAAGGCCAGGGAGTGCACTTGCGGCGCAACCTGCCTTCCCCGCTCTGTGATTAAGGTGACAAAACATGTCTGACCTGAGTGCGTTCGGCTTTGTAATGCCTCACTGGTTTTACTGGGGCTGGCTGGCGGTCATGCCGCTGATCATGATGGCGCTTGACCGGTGGCTGTCCCGGCGCGGCGTGGAAGCCGTCGACAAAAATGCTGAGGCCAATGAAAAGCTTCAGCAGATTGAAGCAGAACTGAAGAAAAGCGCTGACTACAGCAACGTTGGCAACTGGTTCACCAAAGCGGTGGACTGGATCAGCGAGAAATCCGGCGTGTTCATTTCCTTCTGGACGGTGAACGCGGTGGTGTTCTATTTCTTCGAAGTGGTAATGCGCTACGCGTTCAACCAACCCACCATATGGGTGCATGAGGCCAGTTTCCTGCTGTTTGGCATGCAGTACCTGATGGCTGGTGCCTTTGCTTTGCTCCACGGCGCCCATGTGCGGGTCGACGTGGTGTACAACTTCCTGCCTCTGCGTGGTCGCGTGGGCATGGACATCTTTACGTCCATGTTCTTTTTCATGTTCGCCATCGCGCTGATGATTACCTCCTGGACGTTTTTTGAGAACTCCTACTCGATGGACGAACGAACCGTTGAAACCTGGGGCATTCAGTACTGGCCGGTGAAGGCCGTGATGCTGCTGGGCTCGACACTGCTCTTCCTGGCGGGCCTGTCCAAGCTGCTGAAGGATATCTCAATATTTATAAAACTTGGCCGGGAGCAACACGCATGAGTTCCGATATGGCAAGCACACAGGGGCGTGGCTCCCTGACTGGTAAGCTCGGCACCTGGTTGATGATTATCGCCACGGTTGCTCTTGCTTTTGTGATGTTGGTTGAAGTGATCAATATCCTGTTTTACGACCCGTTCAGCGATGAGAAATTCCTGTTCAAGTTCTCGGGCAGTATGTCGGATATCAGGATAGGACCGCTGACCTATATCATGTTCGGCTCTCTGGCCGTGCTGTTGATGATGGGCCTGCCGCTGGCGTTTGTTACTGGTGGTCTGGGCATTGCCTTTATCTATCTGGTGGGCGATTCGATGATGCTGAACATCGTTCCCAGCCGGATCTTCCCGATGATGACCAACTCGGACCTGGCGGCGATTCCGCTGTTCATCTTCATGGCGTCCATGCTTGAACGGGCGGGACTGATCGAGGAAATGTTCAATGTGGTCTACAAGTGGATGGGCGGCATTGGCGGCGGTCTGGCCATTGCAACCATCGTCGCTTCCACGATTCTGGCGGCCATGGTGGGGGTTATCGGGGCGGCAGTGGTCACCATGGGTATTATTGCGCTGCCGGCGATGCTCAAACGCGGTTATGACCACAAGATCGCCCTGGGGTCGATAATGGCCGGGGGAACGCTGGGCATTCTGATTCCCCCCTCGATTCTGGCGATTCTGTACGCGGTAGTAGCGCAGCAGTCAGTGGGCGAGCTGTACCTGGGCTCGGTGCTTCCCGGTCTGATTCTGTCCACGCTTTACATTCTCTACGTTGGAATCCGCTCCTGGCTGAACCCCGAACTGGGCCCGCCCGTGCCAGAGGAGGAACGCATCGGTCTCAAGGACAAGCTGCTTCTGCTGAAGGATCTGATTGCGCCACTGATATTGGTGTTCCTGGTTCTGGGCCTTCTGTTCGGCGGTGTCGCCACCCCGGTTGAAGCTGCGGGTATCGGTTCCTTTGGGGCAATTCTGGTGGCGATGAAACACAAGGTATTCACCATTGCCACCCTGCGTGACGCGTCGGTAACCACCGCGAAGGCGTCGGCCATGGTGCTGTGGATCATGTTCGGTGCCTCGGTTTTTGTCGGCTTCTATATCCTGCAGGGCGGCCAGGACTTCATTACCGAGTCAATCCTGGGCATTGGCCTGTCTCCTTACGCCGTCCTTCTGTTGTTGATGGTGCTGCTGGTAGTGCTGGGCATGTTCCTGGACTGGGTGGGCATCCTGCTGCTGGCGGTTCCGATTTTCATCCCGATAGTGGAGGCCCTGGAGTTTCCGGGCCTGTTCGGACTGCCAGGCGTGGAAGGGTCCGACGTGGTGCTCTGGTTCGGTGTGCTGTACCTGGTGAACATGCAGATGTCGTTTCTCAGCCCTCCTTTCGGCTATGCACTGTTCTATATCCGGGGCGTGTGCCCGCCTGACATCACCATGGGTACGATCTTCAAATCATCCCTGGTATTCCTTGCCATCCAGGCATTCGGTTTGTTTATCTGTGTGCTCATCCCGGGCGTCGTTACCTGGCTGCCCAATCTGGTTTATGGCTAAAAAGAGGAGCAATGTCTTATGTTGACCGTTAAACGTCTTGATCTGGCGGACGCCAGACTATTGATCGAGGGTGCCGCGGAGAAAGCGCGTGAAATCGGCGTGCCCATGTGCATCGCCATCACGGATGAGTCCGGCAACCTGATTGCGTTCGAGCGGATGGACGGCGGCAAGATCACCAGTGTGACCATTGCCCAGGACAAATCGTTCACTGCGTCGGCCGCGAAGAAGGCGACCCACGACTACAACGCTGTCAACGTGCCCGGAAAGCTGGCATTCGGCATCCACACCGAGGTGGGTGGCCGCATAAGCTCTGTAGGTGGTGGCCTGCCAGTGATTGTCGACGGTGAGGTTGTCGGGGGCATTGGCATCAGCTCCGGCACGCCGCAGCAGGACATGGATTGTGCGCAGGCGGGCATCGATTATTTTGAAACCAAACGTGGTTGAGGGCTGTCACACCTGAAGCCCATCACTCCAGAGAACGATATGACCATCAAGCCGAAAGTGAGCAGAGCGGACCTGGCGGAACAGTTCCGCGCGTTTATAGACCCGGACTTTGTCATCACCGATGACGAAACCATGAAGCCCTATGAATGCGATGGTATGTCCATGTACTGCGAGATGCCCATGCTCGTGGTGCTGCCGGAAACCGCCGAGCAGGTGCAGAGGGTAATGCGCATCTGTAACGAGCACGGGGTGCCCGTGGTTGCCCGTGGCGCGGGTACGGGGCTGAGTGCCGGCGCCATGCCACACCAGGAGGGCGTGGTGCTGTCGCTGGCCAAGTTCAACCGCATCCTCGACATCGATCCGCTGGCACGGACGGCGCGACTGCAGCCGGGGGTTCGCAACCTGGCGATCAGCGAGGAAGTCGCCCGGTTCGGTCTCTATTACGGCCCTGATCCCTCCTCCCAGATCGCCTGTACCATTGGTGGCAACGTGGCCGAAAACTCCGGCGGCGTGCACTGCCTCAAGTATGGACTGACGGTTCACAATATCCTCAGCGTGGAGATGATCACAGCGGAGGGTGAGCGGGTTACCGTTGGCAGTGACGCTCTGGATGTTTGCGGCATGGACCTGCTGGCTTTGATGACCGGCTCTGAAGGCCTGCTGGGTATCGTGACCGAAGTGAAAGTGAAGCTGCTGCCAAAACCGGAGGTAGCCCAGGTGGTGATGGCCGGTTTCGACAGCGTACAGAAAGCGGGCGACGCCGTGGGAGGCATCATCTCCCACGGTATTATCCCGGGCGGCCTGGAAATGATGGACGGCCACGCCATTATCGCCGCCGACGACTTCGCCCAGGCGGGTTATCCGCGGGAGGCAAAGGCACTGCTGTTGTGTGAAGTGGATGGCACGGAAGAAGAAGTGCACGAGCATATTGCACAGGCAGAAGCCCTGTTCCGCGAGTTGGGGGCTACGTCGGTAAAGACCTCCCAGAGCGAGGAAGAACGGGCACTGCTCTGGAAGGGCCGCAAATCTGCGTTTCCGGCGGTAGGCCGTATATCGCCGGACTATTACTGCATGGATGGCACCATCCCGCGGCGGTACCTGGCCCATGTGCTGCTGGAAATGGAAAAGATGTCGGAAGAGTTCGGGTTGCGGGTCGCCAACGTATTCCACGCCGGCGATGGCAACCTGCACCCGTTGATCCTGTTTGATGCCAACGTACCCGGGGAATTTGAACGCACCGAAGCCTTCGGTGGCCGAATCCTCAACCTGTGCGTGGACGTTGGCGGCTGCATCACCGGGGAGCATGGGGTGGGCGTGGAAAAAATCCGCCAGATGGCGGTGCAGTTCAATGATGAAGAGCTACAACAGTTCCACGACGTGAAAGCCGCCTTCGACCCTGCCGGTATCCTCAACCCGGGCAAAGGGGTGCCGGCGCTGCGTTTCTGCCAGGAATACCGCTCGCTGGAACACAAACAACACAAGCACGACACGGTGGACGCTGCCCATGGCTGATATCTCACAGGCGCTGATAGAGCAGGTTCTCCAGGCCCGGCAATCCGGCCAGAAACTCAATATCCAGGGCGGTGGCACCAAGGCCTTTATGGGGCGCGCCGCCGACACAGAGGCCGGCACCCTGAAACTGGGTGAACATACCGGCATTGTTGAATACCACCCGGTTGAACTTGTGCTGACGGCCCGCGCGGGCACCACCCTGGCGGAAATCGAAGCCACCCTGGCGGAAGAAGGCCAGTGCCTCCACTTCGAGCCACCCAGGTTTGGTGACGGTTCTACTCTCGGAGGCACCCTGGCCTGCAACCTTTCCGGTCCCGCAAGGCCGTGGTCCGGCTCGGTAAGAGACCAGGTCCTGGGTATCCGACTGCTCAACGGCAAGGCGGAGCACTTGCGCTTTGGCGGTCAGGTCATGAAAAACGTGGCCGGCTACGACACCTCCCGGCTCCAGGCCGGCGCGATGGGCACCCTGGGTGCCATCACCGAAATCAGCCTGAAAGTCATGCCCAGACCGGCCATGTCCCTGACCCTGGTGCAGGACATGCCGATAGACGATGTTATTGATTACATGAACAGCCGCGCCAAGGAACCCAAACCCATTACCGGGGCTGCCTGGGTGGATGGAAAAGTCTACCTGCGCCTGGCAGGCGCCAAATCCGCGGTAGAAGCCACCGCAGAAAAATGGTCCGGAGAGATAATGGAGCAGGGCGATCAGTTCTGGCATCAACTTCAGCATATGCAACACGATTTCTTTGCCGGAGACGACCCCCTCTGGCGCTTCTCCGTTGGCTCCACCGCAGAGAACCCCAAGCTCGATGGCCCCTGGCTGATCGACTGGGCCGGCTCCCAGCGCTGGTACCGCGGAGACGCCGACATGGCCCAACTGGAAACCCTGGCCCAGCGCGCCGGCGGCCAGGTAAGTCTGTTCCGTGGTGGTGACCGCACGGACGAGGTGATGCACCATCAGCCGAGGGCGTTAAAGGAAATCCAGCGACGGCTGAAAAAGTCCTTCGACCCCGATGGTATTTTTAACCCGGGGAGACTGTATAGCTGGCTGTAGCAGCCAGTGATATGTGACGGAAGATGAGCGGCCCTTCTGAGATGCCCGGGAAGTGAGTGGTAGCCCCTTTTCTGAAACTGTACGGAGCCATGGATGGCGGAGTCCAAGCGTCACATGGACGTGCCGAAGGAGCGTGTTTCAGAAAAGGGGGTACCACTCACTTGTGCTCCAAACGCTCACTTGTGCTCCAAATTCAGAAAGCAGGTAAAAGATGCAAACCAACCTAGTCCAACAATTCGCCAACACTCCGGAAGGCCAGGAAGCCGAATCCATCCTGCGAGCCTGCGTACACTGCGGCTTCTGCACCGCCACCTGCCCAACGTACCAGGAGCTGAACGACGAACGTGACGGCCCAAGAGGCCGCATCTACCTGATGAAAATGTTCCTGGAAGGCGAAGAAGTCACTGAAAAATCCCGCGAACACCTCGACCGCTGCCTTACCTGCCGCAGCTGCGAAACCACCTGCCCATCCGGCGTCAAATATGGGCGCCTGCTGGACATCAGCCGTGGCCTGATGGAACAGGAAATGCCCCGGCCCCCTCAGCAGCGATGGGTTCGCTGGTCACTGGCCCGGGTTCTCCCCAATCGCCAGCTATTTGGCCTTTTGCTGAGAATGGGGCAGGTTTTCCGCCCGGTCCTTCCGCAGGTATTGCGAACCAAAGTGCCACCAAGAAAAAAGGCCAGTCCATGGCCTTCGGCCAGTCACGACCGCGTTGTATTGGCCCTGGCCGGTTGCGTTCAGCCGTCCGCCACCCCGAACACCAACGCGGCGGCTGCCCGCGTGCTCGACCGCCTCGGTATCACCATGGTGGAAGCGCCGGAAGCTGGCTGCTGTGGTGCCGTCAATCACCACCTGTCGGAACACGAAAAAGCCCTCGACGCCATGCGCCGCAACATCGACGCCTGGTGGCCCGCTATTGATGCCGGCGCCGAAGCCATCATCATGACTGCCTCCGGTTGTGGCGCCATGGTGCAGGAGTATGGCCACCTTCTGAGAGACGACCCGGTATACGCCGCGAAGGCCCAGAAAGTCAGCGATATGACCATTGATCTTGGTGCCTTCCTGTTAAAGCAGGACCTGGAAAAACTGAATGTTCCGAAGTCGGCCGGCAAGGTTGCCTTCCACTGCCCCTGCACGCTCCAGCACGCTATGCAGCAAAGCGGGGTTGTGGATCAGGTGCTGCGCAAGGCGGGTATCGAACTGGCGGAAACCAGAGAGAAACACCTGTGCTGCGGTTCGGCAGGAACCTACTCCATCCTTCAGCCCGAACTCAGCCAGCGCCTGCTGAACAACAAGCTCAAGGCCCTGACTGTGGATAACCCGGACAAGATTGTGACTGCCAACATCGGCTGCCAGATGCACCTGGAAACAAAGGCAAAGGTGCCGGTTCAGCACTGGATTGAATTACTGGACGCCTGATGTGTGGCGTGCACCTCTTACTCGCCTGTGGTTTTGTTTATAATGCCGGGGCCATTAAACAGACCACAGGGAGTGGATTCCAATGCCATGGAGGCAGGCCGCCATATTTCTATTGCTTTTGATTCCAGCCGTTTCAACAGCTGAAATGTACACCTGGATCGACGAGCAGGGTGTCGCTCATTTTACGGATATAAAACCCAGTGACCGCGAGCACAGGCAGGTGGAGCTGAGGCCCCCTTCGCTTATCCCCATGCGCGAGAACATCAGCCGGGGCGAGCGGGTAAGCACTATCAATCGCCAGGTCAATCGCAGCCTGGAAGCGAACGATGGTGGCAAGCAGAAGGCCTCCGCGCAGCAGGAAGCCCGCGAGCTCAAGCGCAAAAATGCCCGTTGCGCCGGATACCGGGAACGGCTTGAGCGCATTCAGCAGCAGCTGCGGGCCGGCTACTCCAACGATAAGGGTAACCGTCTGCGACGACAGCGTCGGGAGGTCAGCCAGAAGCTGTCACGGGAGTGCATGCTTGGCTGAGCCGGCCCGGTCGGCTCATGAGGTGAAGGTAGTTGAAATAAGATAGGCCGTGTAACCAACGAAACAGGCCAGCAGCAACCCGCCCTCAATCCGGTTGATCCGCCCTGGGCCTCGGAAACCATAGCCCAGAACGAACAGAGACAGCGTTAGCGCAGACATAACCGCAATATCCCGGTAGAACACCTCCGGAGCCACCGCCATAGGGCTGATAGTGCCGGCGATGCCCACCACCGCCAGGGTATTGAAGAGATTGGAGCCGAGGATATTGCCCAATGCAATGTCGTGTTCTCCCTTGCGGGCAGCGATCACAGACGATGCAAGCTCCGGAAGGGAGGTACCCACCGCGACAATCGTCAGGCCGATAATCAGATCGCTCACCCCAAAGCCGTGGGCAATCTCAACCGCGCCCCACACCAGAATCCTCGAGCTGACAATCAGTACCAGCAGGCCGGCAATCAACCACATTATCGCAGTACGAAGTGGCATGGTTCGGTGAATCATTTCATCGGCCATTTCCGCGCCCAGGGCGTCGGATTGCTGGGTCAGGCCCTGGCGGATGGACCAGGCCAGCAACAGGAAAAACACGCCCAGCAGCACCAGGGCATCCACAAATGTCAGTTCACCGTCCCATAACTGCCAGGCCGCCAGTGCTGTCACTGCCGTGAGGATCGGCAGTTCCTTGCGCATCACCTGTGAATGTACTGCGATCGGGCTGATCAGGGCCGTAATGCCCAGGATCAGGGCAATGTTGGTGATATTGGAACCGTAGGCGTTACCCAGGGCCAGGCCAGGATTGCCCTGTGTTGCGGCCAGTGCGGATACCACCATCTCTGGCGCCGAAGTGCCAAAGCCAACCACCACCATACCGATCAACAGTGGGGGCATACCAAAGTGCCCGGCGGTGACTGCCGAGCCCTCTACAAACTTTCCGGCGCTCCACACCAGTAAAGCAAGGCCGGCGACTATAGCCAGAAACGAGAGAAGCATGGTAGTTCCTTGAGTATGTGCCGATAGGGTCAGCAGGTTGAATGACCTGAGTCATTCTGGGTGGTGAGGATGTTAGACGCAAACCTCGATTCTTCCATCTCAGCAGTTATGCGGATAGGTAGTAGTGGCAATGTCAGCTTGATGTGGAATTGACGCTAATCAGGTTCTGGAACGACCTCGAGGGCCATACTTGAAACGGTGGAAAGCCCCATCAGTAAGCCACAATGGACAGGAGACGCCACGTGACTGATGAAAAACTCCCTTCCTCGAACCCCGAGGAAGACCTTGCGACACGATTTCCAACCGCCTATACCATCCTGTTTCTGCTGATCATTCTGGTGGCAGCACTCACCTGGATTATTCCGGCGGGGCAATATGAGCGCTCGATGAACGAAGAGGTTGGGCGTGAAGTTGCGGTGCCCGGCACCTATCAGACCGTTGACCCCAATCCTCAGGGCTTTGTGGATGTGATGCTGGCACCTACGGCAGGCTTCTACGACCCGGACAGCTACGCCGCCAACGCCATTGACGTGGCCTTGTTCGTACTGTTTCTCGGTGGCTTTCTCGGCGTGATGAACGCCACCGGGGCCATCGACACAGGCATTCGCAGCGCCATGCACAGGCTGGAAGGGCGCGAAATATGGATGATACCGATTCTGATGACGCTGTTTGCGTTAGGGGGGACCAGCTACGGCATGGCAGAGGAGACCCTGGCGTTCTATGCCATTCTGATTCCGGTGATCATCTCGGCGGGTTATGACGCCGTTACCGGAGTGGCCATCATTCTGGTGGGGGCCGGTATTGGTGTGCTGGGGTCAACGATCAACCCCTTTGCAACGGTCATTGCCTCCAACGCTGCGGATATTCCCTTTACAGACGGCATTGTGCTGCGGTTTGTACTTCTGCTGGGTGGGCTGATTATTTGTGCGGCCTACGTTATGCGCTATGCCCAGCGGGTAAAAGCGGACCCGTCCCGTTCCGTGGTTGCCAAACAGCGGGATGCCCACCGCAAACTCTTCCTTCAGGGCCACGATGAGCTGGAAGATTTCGAACTCACCGGCACCCAGAAAATCGCCCTGGTCATCTTCGCACTGACCTTCATCGTAATGATATGGGGTGTTTCCTCTCAGGGCTGGTGGATGGCCAGAATGGGCGCACTGTTCTTTGGTGCCGCCATTGTGATCGGCATCATCGCCCGGCTGGGTGAGAAAAAACTGACCAGCAGCTTTGTTGACGGTGCCCGTGACCTGCTGGGTGTGGCCCTCGTAGTTGGTCTGGCAAGGGGCATTGTGGTGATCATGGAGCAGGGCATGATTGCGGACACCATCCTTCACAGCGCCGAAACCACTCTGGGCGGGTTACCGCAACTGGCCTTTATCAACCTGATGTTCTGGATCGAAGTGGGTATGAGCTTCTTCGTGCCCTCTTCGTCCGGCCTGGCGGTACTCTCCATGCCGATCCTTGCGCCGCTGGCGGACTTTGCCAACGTGGGACGTGATCTCGTGGTCACCGCCTATCAGTCGGCCAACGGCCTGGTAAACCTGATAAACCCGACCTTTGCCGTGGTGGTGGGTGGCCTGGCCATCGGCCGTGTTTCCTACGACCGCTGGCTGGCATTCATCTGGCCCCTGCTGCTGATTCTCACTGTGTTTATCACCGTGGTGATCAGCATCGGAGCGTTTCTTTAATCCAGAGCAAAGGAGCATGCAACATGGCTGAACAGACTCTTGGAGTTCACTCCGAAACCGGCACCCTGCGGCAGGTGATTGTCTGCCGCCCCGGGCTTGCCCACCGCAGGCTGACCCCGTCCAACTGCGATGCCTTGCTGTTTGACGATGTCTTCTGGGTCAAGCAGGCCCAGAAGGATCATGACGTATTCGCCGGAGTCATGCGCGCCAAGGGCGTGGATGTGCTGGACGTGAACGAACTGCTGGCGGACACCCTTGGGATTCCCGAGGCACGCGCCTGGATTCTGGATAACCGGATCACCTGGAATCATATCGGGGTAGGCATGGTTTCCGACCTCCGAACCTGGATGGATGAACTTCCGAGCCAGATGCTGGCGGAGTTCCTCATCGGCGGCCTGGAAGTGGGAGATCTGCCTTTCGATCCCTCCGGACTGTTTGGTAATCACCTGGGGCCGCACGGGTTCGTACTGCCGCCACTGCCAAACTTCCTGTTCACCCGGGACAACAGCGCCTGGATCTATGGGGGTGTCACCCTGAACCCGATGTACTGGGCGGCGCGCAAACCGGAAACGCTACTGATGAGCGCGATCTACCGCTTCCACCCGAAATTCGCCGGCAAGGTGAACGTGCATTGGGGCGACCCTCTTGTTGATCATGCCCTGGCGACCCTGGAAGGAGGAGACATCATGCCGGTGGGTAATGGCGCTGTACTGGTGGGAATGGGGGAGCGGTCTTCCCCGCAAGCCATCGGCCAGCTGGCCAGGGCGCTGTTTGCCAACGGCACGGCGGACAGGGTGATCGCCTGCCAGATTCCGAAAACCCGCTCCGCCATGCACCTGGATACCGTGTTCACCTTCTGTGGTGGCAATGTAGTGACAACCTTCAAGGAAGTCGCCGACCAGATGGTGTGCTACGACCTGCGACCGGGTAAGGGTGATAAACACCTCTCGTTCAGCCCGGACCCCCGGCCGCTGTTTGACGTTGTCGCAGAGGTACTTGGTTACCCGTCCCTGGAGGTGGTCGCCACCGGCGGAGATACCCCGGCAGAGCGGGAACGGGAGCAGTGGAACGACGGCAACAACGTACTGGCCCTGAGCCCGGGTGTTGTCATCGGTTACGACCGCAACGACGACACCAATGCTGCCCTGGAAGCGGCCGGAATAGAAGTGCTCGCCATCCCTGGCGCGGAACTGGGCCGGGGCCGGGGCGGTGGCCGCTGCATGAGCTGCCCGACAATACGAGACGCAGTCTGACAAGGAAGGAATAGAACCATGGCTTTCAATCTCAAGAACCGGCATTTCCTGACCCTGCGGGACTTTACGCCCCGGGAAATCAGTTTTTTGCTCAAGCTTTCCGCCGACCTGAAAACCGCCAAGTACGCCGGCACCGAGGTGCCACAGTTGCAGGGCAAGGACATAGCACTGATCTTCGAAAAGAACTCCACCCGGACCCGGGTAGGGTTTGAGGTGGCAGCGTTTGATCAGGGCGCCCGGGTAACCTATCTGGGCCCGACGGGCACCCATATCGGACACAAGGAATCCGTGAAGGACACGGCCCGGGTGCTGGGGCGTGTATACGACGCCATCGAATACCGGGGGTTTGGCCAGGCGGTGGTTGAGGAGCTGGCACAATACGCAGGCGTGCCGGTTTACAACGGCCTGACCAACGAATTCCACCCTACACAGATTCTCGCGGACTTCCTGACCATGCAGGAGAACGTGGAAAAGCCACTAAGGGAGGTGGCGTTTGTATTCATTGGCGACGCCGGCAATAACATGGGTGACAGTTTGCTGATTGGCGGTGCCAAGATGGGAATGGACGTACGCCTGTGTGCCCCCGAAGCCTGCTGGCCCAGTGAGGCAATTCAGAAAGAAGCACAGGCTATTGCCAGTGAAACCGGCGCCCGGATCATGATCACCGAAGACATTGATGCCGCCGTTGCGGGCGTGGACTTTGTTTACACCGACGTTTGGGTGTCCATGGGTGAACCCAAGGAAAAGTGGGCGGAGCGGATCAAATTGTTGCAGCCCTATCAGGTCAACGCCGCCCTGATGGAGAAAACCGGCAACCCCCGTGCAAGGTTCATGCATTGCCTGCCGGCCTTCCATAACACGGAAACCACCGTGGGCAAGGAGATGCAGGCGGAGTTCGGCATCGACGCCATGGAAGTCACCGACGACGTCTTTGAAAGCCCTGCTTCCATCGTGTTTGATCAGGCCGAGAACCGGATGCACACCATCAAGGCGGTGCTCGTTGCCACTCTTGGAAGCTGAGACAAGGAGATCGACATGCTTGTGGTAGCAGCACTAGGAGGTAATGCCCTGTTGCGGCGCGGTGAGCCCCTCACAGCTGAGGCCCAGCGCGCCAACGTGAAAATCGCCGCCGAATCATTGGCCCAAATTGTCCGCGCCGGCCACCAGTTGGTGGTCACTCACGGTAATGGTCCACAGGTAGGCCTGCTAGCGCTTCAGGGAGCCGCCTATAAGCCGGACGAAGCTTATCCGCTGGACGTACTGGGCGCGGAAACCGAAGGCATGATCGGCTACATCATCGAGCAGGAGCTTGAAAACGCCCTGGGCCACGACCGGCCTGTGGCAACCCTGCTCACCCAGGTACTGGTGGACAAGGAGGACCCCGCCTTCAGCAAACCCACGAAGTTTGTCGGGCCGGTATACGACAAGGAAGAAGCCGAGAATAAAGCCGAAGCCGCGGGCTGGCACATCGCCCAGGATGGCGACAAGTGGCGTCGGGTAGTGCCTTCGCCCAAGCCATTGGAAATACCTGACATGCGGGTGCTCCAGCTGCTGCTGGAACAGGGCGTTGTGGTGATCTGCGCCGGAGGCGGGGGTATCCCCATTCTTTGCCGGGATGATGGCAGTATGATCGGCATCGAAGCCGTCATCGACAAGGATGCCGCCAGCGGGTTGTTGGCCAGCCAGTTGGGTGCCGATGCCCTGTTGCTGCTCACCGACGTGGATGCCATCTACCGCGACTTCGGCAAGGAGTCCGCCACACCCATCCATGAGCTGACCCTCGACGAAGCCCGCAAGCTGAAGCTGCCAGCCGGCTCCATGGGGCCCAAAATGGCGGCCGCGGGCAACTTTGCCGAAAACGGTGGTGTCAGTGGTATTGGCAAGCTGGAAGATGCGCTGGCGATTCTCGAGCGCAGAGCGGGCACCTGTGTTGTGAAGTAAAGTGGCGGCCCAATCCGGCCAGCAATCGTTAGAAGCGGCACCGTCTACGGACAGTGCCGCTCAGCAGCAGTCTCAGTTTGGAGTGAGCCTGTAGATCTGCCCCTCATCCACTGCAGTAAACAGATCGCCGTTTGGTCCGAGGACCAGTGCGCGGAAGCGTGCCGAGCCCTCGGGCACACTCATTTCGGCAATATCTCCTACCGAAGTGGCGTTCTTCTCGAGATCGATAACATTAATCCGCTGTCCGACAGGCGTTTCCCCGAAGCCGATGCCGAGGAAACTCACGACCAGGCGACCATTCCAGGCACCCCATTGCTCGCCAGTCAGGAAGGCAGCGCTGCTGATGCCCTGAGAGAGGCCATTGTTGTCCCACACAGGTGTCATGGCGTCAGGGTAGGTTTTGGTGTCGGTCATCGGCATGTAGTCAGACCTTTTTTCCGGATCCATGCCTTCATTCTGATTCGGTTGGTAGCCGCAGTAGTCGTCCGGGCAATCGCCCCGTCCGGCCATGTTTGGGCGTGGATCCCAGCCGCTATTGGCGCCAGGCACAAGAGCGTTGATCTCATCAGTATGCCAGGGGCCGTGTTCGGTTATGATCGGCTGAGAGGTTTCCGGATGGAAGGCGAGGCCCTGAACATTGCGGTGTCCGTAGGTGAAAATCCGCGGGTCGAAGCCCTCCGGTGTGGCTGCAGCGTTATCGGGTGCTGCTTTGCCGTTCCTGTCTATACGCAGTACTTTGCCACCAAGCTTGTCCCCGGCCTGGGGCAGTGCACTATTATGGTTATCGCCAGTGGGCACATACAGGTAGCCATCCGGACTGAAGCGGATGCGTCCGCCGTTGTGCGCACCAGGATCGCCGAACGGATGGTCACTGGCGGCTTCCTTATAAGGGATGTCTTCGACAATATCCGTGCGGTTTGAGACACCGCTGAGATCACTGTTCACTTCCAGCCTGAGTACCCGGTTGGTAGGGGGGCTGCTCATCCTGGAGGCTGAGTAGAGGTAGATCATTCGGTTGTCAGTGAAGTCAGGGTCGACGGCAACACCGTTCATCCCTGCCTGCCCCTCGCAGGCTAGATCGTCAGCCTTGGTCGCATAGCCTTCGGAGTCCCTCATTCCCAGCAGGTTGTTAACACTCCCGTCGGGCAACCGTACCGACAGGCCTTTACACTTCTCGGTGAAAAACATGGTTCCGTCAGGGAGAAAAGCCATATCCCATGGACTTTCCAGGCCGGATAGCACGGTGGTTTGGTCAAGCTTCGGGGTGTCAGTGTTTGAGTTCGCGGTCATCGGCAGGCTGGCAACCAGGACAGTAGCTGCGAATAGGCCAAGATACCGCTTGGGCAGTTTTTGAGACATTGCAGTTCGCTCCCATCGTTATTGAGGATTTTCCAGCGTGCTTACCGCCCTTGAACGCACGTTCACAAACCAAGTGTAGATCTATAGCCTGATTGATCAAGTTTTGTTCAAATACGGCGCGCCGGAAGCATCGAGCGGGATTTGCATTGACTGAATGAGTGAGAGAAAGGGGGTAAACAACTGCCCAGTAACTGAATCTTGGTGCCCGGAGGCGGCACCACTTTCATGTCTCATCCCGCCGCAAGAAGTCGGTAACTGTCTGATCTGTATTATTAAATCTTCCTATTCGCTTAAATTTCAGTATCGTTTTGTCTTATCCGATTGCGGTCAATCGCTCGGTTAATGATGGGACAGATGATGGGGCATCGAGCTTCGGGAGGTCAGAGAATGCCTAAAATTGCAGTAGAATTGGCGGCTGTTCAAGTTAAACGGCTAAAACACGGGACAGTTAAAAGAGCGAAGAATGGCAAATAAATTGGCGACCCGTGTCCAGCGCTTCATCCGGTAGGTGGTGTTTCAGGCTTTTGTTTGTATTGCCGGCCACCAAATGGATCGGCCGGGTTTGGGGCACGCTCTTGGATATTAAGAACGGTCGTTGGGTCACGGCGTGTTGATCTGGGATTGGGCCCTTACCCTGAGGTTTCTTTGGCCCAGGCGAGAGAGAAGGCTGGAGAGCTCAAAGAACGAATCCGTGTTGAAGGCTATGACCCGATAGCGGCAAAAAAAGAAGTCAAATCGAAGCTGCTAGCCGAGCAAGCGAAACAGAGAACGTTTGCAGATCTGGCATGGCAGTATTACGAGAAAAAGTGCCTGGAGTTTAAGGGGCGCGAACCGGAACAACAGGCGCGGAGACTTAAACAGCACCTTCAGGACTATTGCCTACCGTTGCTTGGCCAAATCTTAATCTCAGACCTTGAAACCCGACAGGTGGTGCAGGCACTCAATGAGATTTGGATGGAGAAGAATCCCACTGCTGAGCGTGTACGAATCACGATACAAAATGTGTGTGAGATTGTTCGAAATGATGGCGTGCTGCGGAACGGATTGAACCCAGCCCAGTGGCGTGGAAACCTTGAGAATTTCCTTGCATCTCCTGCTGCAATTCATGATGAAGAACACCAGCCGACTGTCGGGTATAAAGCAATACCCAGTTTTTGGGCGCTGCTTCAGAAGCGCGATACCATTCCTGCAAAGGGGGGTGGAGTTCCAAAAACTCACAGCAGGTCGTCCGGGAGAGATTAGATTTGCAGAATGGGACGAAATAGATTTCAAAAACAGGTTATGGACAATTCCCGGATGGAAAGTAAAGGGTCGAAAAGACAAGAAAAAACCTCATAAAGTTCCGCTCACGAAACGGGCCATCGAGATTCTCAAGTCGATGCCGCGTAATGGGGCATATGTCTTCCCCGGATATCGTGGCAAACCAGCAATGAGTGAGAATGCTCTAAACAATGCTGTCAAAGAGCTTCACGAGATTGACATCAAGAATGGAGGAAATGGATTTCTGGACCCCGAGTCGGGGAGAATAGCAACTGCTCACGGGATGCGGTCGGCGTTCAAAGATTGGGCCACTGAGATTAACCATGCGGAGGACTACGTATCGGAGCTTGCACTGTCGCATATCGATACTTCGTCCACACGAGAGGCCTATAAACGGGACCAGCTCGTCCAAAAACGCAGGAAGTTGATGAACGCTTATGAGAAGTACCTTTCATCGACCTCTGGCAAAAGAAGCAAGCAATAAATGAGTAATAAGCGGCTAATTGCGGGAAACGGTTAATTAGCCGCCAAAAACACATCTCTGGCTCCAGTATTGTACTCCGTAAACTCACGGGCCAAGTGGTCGGGATATCCGGTCGTTCGACGGTGACCTGCGCGTAAGCATCAGGGCCTGGCTGCTTACAGATCAGCCCTAACTCGTTCATCAGACGTTGCACCTTGAAGTGACCAACAGCGCCTTCTTCGCGGAGCTGGCCTTTGATTGTCCGGCTACCGGCAGAGCTGCGGCTCGTCGTGTACAGACGATTTATCTAAGTCCTCAGGGCCAGGCGCTCACTAACCACATGGTTTCGCCGTTGGCGGTATTCGTAGCAGCTGGAACGGCTGATATCGAACGCATTGAAGAACATTTCAATCGGCATTCGCTCACCCAACGGGTCTACCAGCACGTACGAGTCACGTCGTCCGACATCAAGAAAACGGTGGTTTTAACAATGACTGTGGGCTGTTTAGATCACGTGAGGTTATAGAGGTTCCGATGGACACTGGAGACGCTTCTGGAGACAGTCTGTTAGGAGACGCGAAGTCACAAGGAGGAAGTCAGGATTCGAACCCGAGACCGTTGCCTCTGGAGGGCGTTATTACTTGGTGTTTTCATGCGGGGTTAATCGAATTTAATACAATACAAGATATTCAATCGGTTGGTTTCAACTTTTGAGCTCTTAGAAAACCCCTATATCAACGTTGGTTGCACGATTTACGTCGCTTCTGGGGACATGGTTGTCCGGTTAGCTTTGTCTTGAAACTACCGACCGCTGCGCTCCACTTGTCCAATAAAGGCTGGCCTACGCATTGCTCATATTCAACACTTTCAATCCTGTCCGGTTTCTGGTGTCTGGAAATGGACAGGTCTTGGTTTCTGAGCGAGTTCGTTAGCATACGAGTTGGAATCAAAGAGCGAAAGGGGTGTTTGATGAGTTCCCCGCTGTCTCGGAAGAGGGTAGGGGATTACCCTGGCTGGCGGAACGATGTATTTTGGAGCTAAAGACAGGCACGATTGGATAGACTGGTTTCCCAAGAAGATTCCGAAAGATATTCAAACTGGTGCACTACTGCAGTGGGCCAGTGCTTTCAGCGTTTCCGAAGGTGGGGTAACGTCATCGGAGCCACCAATCAAAGGGAGTGGTACGCGGTGGCCTCTGAGGTGATCGCGAAAGTCGATACGCCAGCATTTCGCGTAACAGGGCGTAACTGCGATTATCTTCACGCCCCGTGATCTTGCGCCACCCTTCCGCCGCAGCTGGCTGTCGGTCACGAACCGACGGGCCAAACCAGCGGGGCATGATAGCCACCGCCATGGTGATGAGGCCAAGCTCCAGTACGTGGGCGGAGCGGGTATCCTAAGCCTCGAATGTACCGGTAATGGCACCGGTATTGGTGAGCGTGACGGAAATCAACCGGTCAGGATGCTGGCTGATGAGTTTCTGGCCGATAGCACCACCAATGGATGTTCCGACAAAGAGGAATTTTTTTGCGCTGGCCGCCGCTGCGAGCGCCAAGGCTTCCTCGGTCAGGCCTTGGGGTATTCTTGTCGGATTCATCTGGCTAGCTTGCGCTTGCTCCGTGCCCAGGCAAATCTCGAGTCAGAATACGGAATTTGTCCAGAAGTGTAGGAATCATGTGTCCATCCCACACCCCTGGGTCATACCTAGGGGTGTCTTTTACTAGCAGCGGTTTGTCGAGGTCACCTAGCAGACGGTATCAGACCGGATGGTCTTCGTACTTCAGAAACGCTGTGTACTATCCTAGCCTCAGGCTCTTTCAATGAGTGTGGCAATGCCTTGGCCAACCCCAATGCACATGGTGCACAGCGCATAGCGGCCACCGCTGCGCTTAAGTTCGTGGGCGGCGGTCAGCAGCAGTCTTGCACCGGACATACCCAGTGGGTGGCCCAGCGCGATCGCGCCTCCGTTGGGGTTCACCCGGGGATCGTCGTCGGCCAGCCCGAGTTCTCTCAATACGGCCAGTCCTTGTGCGGCAAAGGCTTCGTTGAGCTCAATGAGATCCACTTGATCAATGCGCATGCCCTGTTTCTCCAGCAGCTTGCGCACGGCGGGAACCGGCCCAATTCCCATGACCCGGGGTTCAACCCCGGCGGAGGCCATGCCGAGGATTTTTGCCATTGGTTTCAGTCCGTAGGTTTTTACAGCGATTTCGCTGGCCACAAACATGGCGGCTGCACCGTCATTCACACCGGAAGCGTTGCCAGCGGTCACGCTGCCGTTGTCCCGGAACGGGGTGGGTAGGGCAGCGAGCTTTTCTAGAGTCGTGTTGCGCGGATGCTCGTCGGTGTCAAATACAAGCGGCTCTTTCTTACGGCGCGGGATACTGATCGGGACGATTTCCTCGGCGAAGCGTCCTTCCTGTTGCGCCTTAGAAGCTTTCTCCTGGGAGCGAAAGGCAAAAAGGTCTTGATCTTCCCGGGAAATATTGAACTGTTCTGCAACGTTCTCGGCAGTTTCCGGCATAGAATCGATGCCGTACTGTTTCTCCATTAGCGAATTCACGAAGCGCCAGCCAATGGTAGTGTCTTCTAAGACCTGGCCACGCGAGAACGCAGAATCGGCTTTGCCCATGACATAGGGCGCACGTGACATGGATTCCACACCGCCGGCCAGAACCAGATCCATTTCAGCGGCGCGAATGGCGCGGAACGCGGTGCCCACGGCGTCCATACCGGAGCCGCAAAGGCGGTTGAGGGTGGTGCCAGGTACGGAGGTGGGCAAGCCGGCCAGCAGGGCAGACATACGAGCTACGTTACGATTGTCCTCACCGGCCTGGTTGGCGCAGCCCATCATGACCTCGTCGATGTTGGCCGGGGCCAGTTCCGGGGCCTGTTCCAGCACGGCCTTGAAAATATGGGCAGCTAGGTCGTCTGGGCGAACGCCGGACAAGGTGCCGCCAAAACGGCCGATGGCCGAACGGCGGGGGTGGCAGAGATAGACGTTGGTCATGGTGGAGCTCACTGTAGGCCGACGCTGTACGCGCCGACGTGGGTTTTCAGGTCCCGCAGAGCCTTGTATTCGCGAGTGGTCGGCTACTGGGTTGTTTCCAATTGATCTGCGAACCGGCTGTCTGAGTCGGCGGCCTTGATTACCTCTGCCGGAACAATGCCCAGATGCAGGGATGTGACCCCAAGCTCTTCTGTGTTGTAGCCGAGCTTTAGAATGTCAGCTATCGCCATGTCTCCATTTAGGCGGCAGTTAAAGAGTTCGATATACGAATATAAGTTTTATATGCGAATATTGACTCGAAGGTTTTCCTGTCGTCAAGTCCCAATTTCTGTTAGCTGATAAAAAATACTAATGTTCGGATTCCGAACGAGCTGGTACCATTGCCTGTAAACCTGATTTAGGGGATAAGGAAGGTGGGAATGGACGATCAAATTCTCAAGCCCGGCGATCGGGACTATGTTGGCGCGCTTGCGGCTGGGTTAGAGGTTTTGCAGTCCTTCGATGCTGGGCATCCCCGCATGACCCTGAGCGAGGTGGCTGCAAGAGCCAATATAGACAGGGCAAAGGCGCGACGTTTCCTGCTGACTTTCCATGCACTTGGATTCGTGAAACGAATCGGCCGCCAGTTCGAGCTGACCCCGCGGGTATTGAAGCTTGGCTATGCTTATCAGGCATCCAACCAGTACAGGGCGGCGATTCAACAGTATTTGAAGGAAGTTACCGCTGAACTTGGTGAATCATCCTCCCTAGCAGTGCTTGATGGTAACGAGGTGGTTTATGTAGTGAGGTCCGCAGCGCGACACCGCCTGATGGCAATTACGCTTTCTGTCGGTGCACGTCTGCCAGCGGCATACACATCGATGGGGCGAGTATTATTGGGGCAATTGCCGGAAGCGGAGATAGATGGCTTTTTGGCAAAGGTTGAACTGCAAGCATTTACTCCATTCTCAGTTACGACCAGGCAAGCGTTGAAAGAGAAGATTTTGACTGCCAGAGATCAGGGTTACGCAATCGTTGATCAGGAACTGGATTCTGGCCTGCGCTCAGTGGCGTTGCCAATGTTCTCTGGTAACGGTGATCTACTAGGAGCGGTCAATATTAGTACGAACGCGGCACGGGTATCCCTAGAAACTTTGCAACGCGTTTATCTACCCAGATTACGAGAAGTCGCAGGTAACATTCGACAACTTAAAACCTGAAGGCCAGTTTCAAATATTGCTGAAACGGCGAATACTTGCTCTAGTCCCAAACAGCCATTTCGACGTTTTTATTTTACGTGGCTACACCCCAAATTGTAGTAGAATGCGAGGAGCTTATGATTCTGGATTCAGTTTAGCGGTTTTCTGGGGGAGAGATTTGGGGCGTTTCTCCCATGCTTTGGCGGGTCCGCTGGCTCCAGTACAGGCAAAGATCAAGTAGGGAGGTTTGTCGCTGGCTGAGCAATTGGCCAATTGGCACGGAATTGGGTAGCTACATTGGTAAGGCGCTCTTAAGCCAGAGGAGCATTGGAGCGTCGTCCATGCTTCGGTGGCATACAATATTTTTCCGCTGCGTCGGAGTAATTTCCGGGAAACGCTATCCCGGAGGCCGACAGGTGCCACTTTTAAGGGCTCTGGAGTTCCCTCAGGCGCTTGTATAAATATGAGCGCGATACCCCAAGCTCCTCGGATACACGTTTTTTATTGTCGTTATGTCGCGCCATGGCATCGCTGATTTTCTCCAGTTCCACCCTTTCCAGCGTGTCCTTGAGGGCTTCACCGTGCTTTGTTTGAGTAGGCTGCCTGTTAGCTGAATATTCGTTGGAGAAAATTTCTGATGGTCGAAAATCATCGACCTCCAGCTCTTCTCCTTCGGAGAATATAAGAGCTCTTTCTACCTCATGCTGTAGTTGCCGGACATTGCCAGGCCAAGGGCGGCTCTGCATGTAGCGGTAGACAGAGGGATTGACCCTCATGACCGGTGTCCTTTGACGATTTGAGAAGGAACGGATGAAATGCTGAACCAGTATTGGAATATCTTCCAGTCGTTCTCTTAAGGGAGGTACTCTGAGAGTTACTCCGCTGATGCGATAATAAAGATCGAGCCGAAACTGCTCGGTATCTATCATGCTGGTCAGGTCACGATTGGTAGCCGCGATCAACCGAAAGTCCGACTGTTTTGGTTCATCCCCCCCCACGCGTTCAAAAGAGCCATCCTGTAAGACCCGCAAAAGTTTGACCTGCATGTCGAGCGGCATTTCGCCAATTTCGTCCAGAAACAGACTGCTATCATGAGCTGCTTCAAATTTGCCCTTTCGCCCTTTTTTCTTCGCCCCGGTAAAAGCCCCAGGCTCATACCCAAAGAGTTCACTTTCCACCAGGCTCTCGGGTAAGGCTCCCGCGTTTACCATGATCATCTGCTTGTCGCGCCGCAGACTAAGGCGGTGAAGGGCCTGGGCGACCAATTCCTTGCCCGTACCGCTTTCACCGATGATCAGCAGAGGTATATCCAGGGATGCAACTTTCGTCATATCCGACTTTAGCTGACGAATTGCTTTGCTGTCGCCAATGATGTCTTCAATGCCATAAGTGCGATTGCGGAGGAAGGACGCTTCGCGTTTATAAAATTCAACTTCATTGCGAAGTGACGCGATCTCGCTGCTCATTGCTAGTAGCTGTTCGGGGCCTTTGAACATGATTCGACCAATAGCGCCGACAACCTTTCCGCCACTGTGGATCGGGAGCCTGCTCACAATTCGGTTACTCGAGAGCATTTTTTGCATCTGGCCAATTTCCGGCTTTCCGGTACGGGCCACAATGTGTAAGCGAGTATTCTCAATAACTTCAGTGACATGGCGTCCAGTAGCTTCTCCCCGGGCAAGTCCAAAGAATTTTTCATGGACGGGGCTTAAATACACAATGCGCCCTTCATTGTCAGTAACGGTCATGCCGTCAAATGCGTTGGTAAGCAAGTGGTTCAGAATGTCGGGCGCGATATCCACCGCCGCCAGGAAATCAATCAGCGTACTCGCAGAAGAGGATTCCTGAATGAAAGCTGCGGTGAGTCCTTCTGCTATTGGGGCTACGGTGGCTATACATTGTGTAGAGCCCGCCTGGATCCCGGAAATCTGCCTTTTATCTTTATTTACTTCCTGGCGAATGTTTTCGACCACTTCAGCTGAATTTCCCAAGCCCGCAGAGAAAACAGCGTCTCCCTCTTTATTAAGAACAATCAGACCGTAGCTTTGTTCGCGGCTAGGCATCAGTTTGATTTCCTCTTTTAGTCGTCTATTAAGTAGCCTGCTAATGTTATTGTTAACAGTTGAAAGAGGCTTTTAGTGTTTTCAATAAATACACATGTGTGCGCGAGTAGGCAACATGCGCCGGCATAACCATTCTTTAAATATTCATAACACATTGATTTAATGTGAAAAAAAATACTGGCATCCGTCTTGCTTTTTGTAAGTGCTAAAAGCAAAGAGGATCTATTCTATGTTGCCGTTAGAGAGTTTGCCGATGCAGGCGTGTGGCAAAGGCGTCACTTGGCTTGAGGGGGTCAAGGTTCTCGACCTTACCACATCCATCGCTGGACCCGTGGCTACGATGCTCCTTGCCGACCTTGGTGCTGATGTCCTAAAAGTAGAGCGTCCGGGAGGTGGTGATGATACCCGACATTGGGGGCCGCCAGACCTGGACGGTGAATCACTCTGGTTTCTCAGTGCCAATCGAAACAAGCGCAGTGTCGTGCTTAATTTTATTGATCCGGCGGGGCGACGTGTTCTTGAGCAACTCATCGAACGAGCTGACGTCGTCGTTGTGAACAATATTTTGCGCACCCAGCAAAAGCTCGGGATCGATTACGAAAGCATGATCAAGATCAATTCCAAGTTGGTGTTTGTTTCAATTACCGGTTTCGGTTTGACGGGGGAGCGCGCCAACTGGACCTGCTACGACCTCATCGCCGAGGGCTACAGCGGGATCATGGATTTGACTGGAGAACCCGATTCGGCGCCTCAGAAAATCGGTGCACCGGCTGCCGACATGCTGGCAGCAGTTGATGCGGCTTATGCCACCGTAGGAGCGCTTTTCGATGTTATGAGGACCGGTAGATCCCATAAGCTGGATATTTCTCTCGTTGGCAGTATGACCCGTTTCTTGTCGCCCCGAATTATGTCCTATCTCGGTTCCGGTGAGGTGCCGCGGCGAAGTGGTGGAACCGACAGTGTGATTGCCGTCTACCAAGCGTTTGATACGGCTGATTATCCGATAACGCTCGGGCTGGGTAACGACGGTATCTGGAAACGCTTTTGGAAGGTGCTCGGGCTCCCGGAGAAAGCAGAAGATTCGTCACGGGGAAGTAATGCTGACCGTCGGGCACAGCGAGCCGCGATCGTTAATGAAATTCAGGAGGTCCTGATCAGTCAGCCCAGATCGCATTGGCTGGATTTGTTCCGTGGTTCAGGTATTCCTGCGGGCCCGATCAACAGCGTTGATCAACTGGTGGAAGATGAATACTTCCAGGCCAATGGCATGTTTTATAAGGTAGCAAACGGCTCATCCACCATTCCTCAGGTAGGTTCTGCAATGAGGCTGGATGATAGCGCGGAAACTTTGCGTTCTTTGCCTCCACGCCTGGGGCAGCATACAGGAGAAGTATTGCAAAGCCTGGGGTATGGTCAAAGCGAGATTCACCATCTTTGTGAAGACGGTGTTATTGAAATTTTTCAGTCTGTTACGCAATAAAATATTTAATACATTTCCAGGAGATCTGCTCTCATGACTTACAACACTATTCTTTACCGCGAAGAAGGCCCAATTGCGAAGATTACCCTGAATCGTCCTGATGATGGAAACATGTTCAACGCTGAAATGTGCCAGGAGCTGCGTGCGTGCCTGGATGAGATTGGACGTGAAACCCGTACCCGAGTGGTAGTTTTGACTGGAGCTGGTGACAAGTTCTTCTGTATTGGTGGGCGTAAAGACGGTATGGAAGACAGCCTGATGTATGCGGGTGTGCTGCCAACGCTTGAGATGTATGAAGCGATAGAGCGAATTCAGAAACCCGTCATCGCATCCGTCAATGGTTACGCCGTTGGTGGAGGCAACGTTCTGCAGGTGGTGTGTGATCTTACCATTTCCAAGGAAAGCGCTATGTTCCGTCAGGTTGGTCCCATGGTGGGGAGTTTTGATGCTGGTTACGGTACGTGGTTCCTGGAAGACCTGGTTGGTAAGAAAAAGGCGAAAGAGATCTGGTTCGCGAATCCGAAAATGTCTGCACAGGAAGCGCTAGAGCTCGGAATGATTAATAAAGTGGTGCCGGATGATCAGTTGGAAGAGGAAACGACCAAGTGGGCCCTGACTATTGCCGAGCGCGGCAGTTTTGCACTTGCTTCCTTGAAATCCGCCTTCAATGCCCGTCATGGTGGTGTCGGTGGGCTGGCGCGCATGGCGCACGATCTGTTACTGCGCACCTACTTGCAAACGGAAGAATCTAAAGAACTTTCTGATTCCTTTGCAAACCGTCGTTCTCCAGACAGTAAAAAGTTCGGCCACTGATCGCTGGGAAAGGGATAAGCCATGAAACCGTTACTTACATTACATAACCCGGCGGTTGCGAAGAAGTTCTACAACGACGGTTACTGGACAGCGGACACGATGTATTCGCTGCTGAGGAAACACGCGAGTCGGCAGCCCGATTCGTGGGCTGTGCGTGACGGCCAGCGCCGCCTGAGTTTTGGTCAGCTCGTGGTGGCGGTCGATACTTTGGCAGCGCGGTTGCACAACCATGGCCTGGTGTCCGGCGACCGAGTGTGTGTCTGGCTCCCGAACTGTGTTGAGTCGATCGTTGTGTTTCTGGCATGCGCCCGCAACGGGTACGTGTGTAACCCGTCCTTGCATCAGAACTACACAGTGGCCGAGGTTGTTCGTAATCTCGAGCGGCTGCGGGCACGAGTTCTGTTTGTGAAACCCGGATATGGGGCGGACGCGAAAACCTGCGACATCTTTTCCGCTGCCAGGCAGGTCGCGCAATTGTGTCACATCGTCACCGTCGGCGAACCGGGACATGAAGACGGTTTTGGTCTGAGGTTTGAGCCGTCGTCCGATGACAATACGGGAGAGTTGCCTGATTGTGACCCGAACCCAGACAAAGTGGTTTATCTCGCGTTTACGTCGGGCACTACGGGTGAGCCCAAGGGCGTCATGCACAGTGATAATACCCTCCTGGCCAATGGTCGCGGCATGGTGGCCGATTGGCAGTTAAGTCCGGCTGATGTGATGTTTACGCTCAGCCCGTTGAGCCATCACATTGGCACAGTGGCCCTTGAGCAGTTCCTTGTGTCGGGTTGTGAGCTGGTCGTCAATGATCTTCCTTCCAGGCAGTCGCCGATTGACTGGATTTCCGAGACAGGGGCGACTTACGTCATGGGTGTGCCAACCCACGCCATGGATATTCTGACGGAATTGAGAAAACGCGGAGCGAACTCGTTGGGTAAAACGCGGACGTTTTACATGGCGGGAGCGCCAATCCCCAAAAGCGTAGCTGAAGCGTTTCTCGAACTGGGCGTTAAGCCGCAGAATGTTTATGGCATGACCGAGAACGGATCACATCAATATACGCGTCCCGGGGACGATGTTGACACCATTGTATCGAGTTGCGGTAAGGCATGTCCGGGGTATGAAACGGCCATCTGGGACGCGGCAAATCCCAATATTCGCCTGGGTCCCGGCGAAATTGGTGAAATTGGTACCCGTGGGGCCCTCCTCATGCTCGGGTACTACGATAATCAGCGAGCGACAGAGGATTCCTTCAATAACAGTGGCTGGTTCCTGAGTGGCGATCTGGGATGGCTGGATGAGTACGGTTGTCTGCATGTTGTCGGGCGCAAGAAAGATCTGATCATCCGTGGCGGGCACAACATTCATCCCTCCCATATTGAGTCGATTGCGGTTCGCTACCCGGCAGTACAGTCGATTGCGGTTATTCCCGTGCCGGATGAGCGCCTGGGGGAAAAGGTCTGCCTGGTTGTTATCCCCGCCTCCGGACGGGAGCTTGATCCGCAAGACCTGCTGGCCTTTCTTCACGCTCAGGGCCTGTCCAAGTATGACATGCCTGAATACTACGTCACCTTGCCCAGTTTCCCGATGACTGCCAGTGGAAAAATACTCAAACGTACACTGGCCGACTGGGCCCGTGAGGGTGAGTTGGAGCTGGTTCCCATCCGTTGGACGGAGCCAGGGACGCAAAAGGAGGCCTCCAATGACCGTTGAGCTATCATATTTTGAAGAATTTGCGGTCATTCGACTGAATCGGCCGGAGGCTCTGAATGCTTTGAGCTTCGCGATCATCCGTGAGCTGGACGTGGTCATTGAGGAAGTTGCCACCAGTAATGCCAGAGCGGCTCTGATAATTGGGGGGGGCGAAAAATCTTTTTGTGCTGGCGCGGATATCAAAGAGTTGATGGGGCGTTCAATAAGCGAGCAAAAGCAGGGGGCGGAGCTGGGGCAACGTGTGTTTCATAAACTGTCGCTACTGCCTATGCCAACGGTTGCCATTGTCAATGGTTTTGCGTTTGGTGGCGGACTGGAGCTGGCACTTGCCTGTACGTTCCGGCTTGCAACAGAGAACGCCCGGATGGCCCTGCCGGAGATCAAGCTGGGCCTGATTCCCGGGTATGGCGGAACGCAACGATTGCCTCGTGTAGTTGGTGAGTCGAGGGCCCTGGAGCTGATTATGACGGGCCGTGTCGTTAAACCGGAAGAGGCTGAGCGAATCGGGCTGGTGAACCGGGTTATCAAGGGGGAGCCCCTTGACTCTGGTGCAAGTTTCGCCCGTGAATTTTCAGGGTTTGGAATGCTGGCTCTGGGTTATGCTCGCGAAGCCGTCCAGCGCGCATTGGACCTGCCGGTTTCAGAGGGCCTGAAAGTGGAGGCCGATCTTTCTACTCTCGCCTATCAGACCGAAGATGCTGCCGAAGGCATGGAAGCCTTCGTTGCGAAGCGTAATCCCCAGTTTAAGGACTATTGATATGGAGAATGAAAAAGTAATTATCGTCACTGGCGGAAGTCGGGGTATCGGCTCCTCCATCGTCCGTAATCTGGCTAGCCGAGGGTATCAAGTAGCCTGCATCAGCCGAAAAGGGCAGGGGGTGGAAGATGCTGAGGTTGACTCCACCAGCAAGGATCGGATCAAGGCCTATGCCTGTAATGTGACAGACCATCAGGCATTGGTTAGAACGGTCGAACAGATTGCTTCGGATCATAATGGCATTGGCGGTCTGGTGAACAATGCAGGTATCCATCTCGATGGTCCGAGCACCAGTTTCGAAGCAGAGAAATTCAATACCGTGCTGGGTACAAATGTGATCGGGCCATTCGTGTTGGCTCAAATCGTCCATCCGTACCTGTGTGATGAGGGCGGTCTGATCGTGAGTATCGGCTCTTTTTATGATCGGGCGGGTGTGCCGAAAAATGCCGCATATTGCGCGTCCAAGGCGGCGATCGCAGCGGTGTCCCGGTGCCTGGCGGTGGAGTGGGCGCGGGACAATATCCGGGTGGTGAATATCGCGCCGGGCTTTGTCGAAACCGATCTGAATCGAGACTATCTGAAGCATGAAAAGTTCCAGCAGTATTTGCGTTCAAGGATTCCGATGAAGAGACCCGCTCAGCCAGAGGAAGTCGGGCAATTGGTGGGGGCGTTATTTGCCGAAAACATGCCGTTCCTGACGGGTGAAACCATCTACCTCGATGGTGGCCAGGGAATCCTGTTGTAACCGACCTGAAACCGGAGCAGACATGAGCATTTTTGATCGTATCTGGAGTTTGGATCGGCTGTCGCCAGAAGAGCGCATGCTGGTCAACTCCGTAGCGGAGCTTTGTGAAGACAAGATCAAGCCTCGGGCTCAACACTACGACGTCACGGGCGAGTTTCCTTGGGACAACGTACATGCAATTAATGAGCTGGGCCTGAATGGTGTGTTTATTCCCGAGGAATATGGCGGGGCTGGTCTTTCCTTTTTCACCTATCTGCACTGCGTCAGGCTGATCAGTATTGCCTGCGCTTCAACCGGAATTATCTGGGCAACCAATTGTCATGCGATGAAGCCGGTGATTGATTTCGCTACCGAAGAGCAAAAGCAGCGCCTGTTGCCGCGTATTGCCGAAGGAGGGCTGGCATCGTTGTGCATCACTGAACCCTCAGCAGGCTCCGATGCGTTGGGTATGCGAACTCAGTTCAAGCCGGATGGTGAGGACATCATCATTAACGGCGGCAAAACCTTTATTACTAATGGCGATGCAGCGGACCTCTACCTTGTTTTCGGTAAATGGAGTGAGATCGATGATCCCAAGAAGTCCATCTCGGTGCTTGTTCTGGAGAAAGGTACTCCAGGTCTCGAGGTCGTTAGTAAAGAAGACAAAATGGGGCACCGTGCCTCCAGTACCTGCACCCTGTCTTTTGATGATTGCCGGGTACCGAGGGCTAACCTGTTGTGCGAGCCGGGTGATGGCCTGAACGTCCTTCTGGCGTCGTTGAATAAATCCCGCCCCAGTGTTGCCGCGCATGCGCTGGGTATTGCCAGCGCCGCTTTTCAGGATGCCGTCGGATATATCAACGAGAGAAAACAGTCGGGGCGTCGAATCCTGGAATTCCAAGGGATTCAATTCATGCTGGCGGATCTCGCGTCTGAACTGGCGCTCTGTGACAACTGGCTGATGCACGTTGCGGATCTCGTGGAAAGCGGTTCTACGGATTTTGCGACAGAGGCATCTATTGCCAAGCAACGTGCTTCTGATCTCGCAATGAAGGTGACAACGGAGGCGGTTCAGTTATTCGGTGGTTATGGGTATTGCAAGGATTACCGGGTGGAACGGTTAATGCGCGACGCCAAGATCACCCAGATATGGGAAGGAACTAACCAGGTTCATCGTCAGGTGATCGGTCGTAGTTTTTTGCAGCGTTAGGAGATTATAAATGGATGACATCAAGACAGTTGCCGTTGCCGGTGCAGGTACCATGGGCTCTGGCATCGCAATCGTCGCAGCTCGGGCAGGTTTCGAAACGTATCTGTTTGATACCAGTGAGGACACAGTTGCTCGTGCTCGTAAACAGACCGAAGGCTTCTTTGCCAAGTCGGTTGCCAAAGGCAAGTTGACCGAAGAGCAGGTATCGGAAATTTTAGGCCGAATGCATGGCACGAGCAAAGTGGAGGACCTTGCGACTTGTGATCTTGTCATTGAGGCTGTGTTTGAGGACCTGAAGGTTAAACATGACCTTTTTGGGCGGTTGAATGATGTCTGCCCTGAGCACACGATATTCGCCTCCAATACTTCCACCCTGTCGATTAGCGAAATCGCTGGCGGATCCGGACGTTCTGATCGGGTTGTAGGTATGCATTTCTGTTTGCCGGCCCAGCTTATGAAGTTAGTGGAAATGTCTCCCGGTCTGAACACCTCGGAAGAAACCTTCAATAAAGCTTGGGTCTTTTGTGAGTCACTGAAGCAGAAGCCTGTCCGAACTCAGGATACTCCGGGCTTCATCCTGAACTACTTCCTGGTGCCCTTTAATAACGATGTGATTCGCCTTATCGAGAGTGGCGTCGCTGAGCCTGCAGACGTTGATCGGGCTATCAAAAAGGGGTTGGGTTATCCCATGGGGCCCTGTGAACTGCTTGATCTTATCGGGCTCGATACGCAGGTACGCCTTTGTGAGGCTTTCTATGAGGTTACGAAAGATCCTCGTGCAGCTTGCCCGCCACTGCTAAAGCGTATGGTCGCAGCAAATCGTCTTGGGCGTAAAACCGGCCAGGGTTTTTATAATTATGAACAGGACGCAATGTTCGGAGGCTGAGCAGATCATGGAATATCAAGTCATTAAAACAGAAGGTGAAAGTCGCTCGTTTCCGAATGGTAGCGAGTTTATGAGTAACGCATCCGAATCGTCGGAAATCGTGGTGTTGATTGGTTCCAAAGCGGGAGATGCATTGGGGGCGTTGTCTGACCAGGAAAGCAAACGGGCTATCCTGGTTGAGCTGGGTACGGAGTGCCTAGCGTTGCACACTGGTGAGTCACGGGGCCGGGAAGGGTCAAATATTCTGGGTTTTGCCCGATTCAGGCTTGGTAACGATGCGCCATCTGACCTGGTAGAGCTGGTTTGTCAGCCGAACTCCTCTGATGAGGCTATAGACAGCGCGGTACAGCTATTTAAAGAGGCCGGGCTTGAGGTGTCAGTGTGTCGTGATTTTGCGGGGCGGATTATCGACCGCCTGGTTCGACCTTACTACAACGAAGCGTTGCGCCGTCTTGATGAAGGCCTGGCCACCGCTGATGATCTGGATCTTACCCTGAAGCTTGGTCTGGGCTACCCGGAAGGGCCAATCGAGTTGTTGGAGCGAGCCGGGCTGGCCGATCACCATGATGTCACCAAGACGTTGTTTGAGGTGTATGGGGAACGTGCATACGCGCCTGCACGGCGTGCCGTCGTTGCAAAACAGCGCACACAGAGGTGAGGTCGGCATGCAACCACTGAAAGGAATAAAGGTTCTGGATTTTAGTACGTTGCTGCCGGGACCTCTTGCAACCTTGCTGCTGGCTGAGGCCGGTGCCGAGATTATAAAAGTGGAGCGACCTGACAGGGGGGACGAAATGCGCTCGTATACCCCCCGTTTTGGTGCGGACAGTGTCAACTTCGCGCTACTGAACCGGGGAAAGCGCAGTATCACAATTGATCTGAAGAGCCCCCAGGCCCTTGAACAACTGAATCCCCTGATTCAGGAGGCTGATATTGTTGTTGAGCAGTTTCGCCCGGGGGTTATGGACAGGCTTGGTCTTGGCTACAAGCAATTGTCGAGCCTTAATCCAGGAATCATATACTGTTCGATTACTGGATACGGTCAGAGCGGCCCCAAAGCCAGGACGGCAGCCCATGATTTGAATTATATCGCTGAAACCGGCTTGCTTGGTTTGAGTGCAGGTGCTGACGGCGCTCCCATACTTCCCCCGGCCTTGATTGCTGATATAGCTGGGGGTGCCTATCCGGCGATCATGAATATCCTGCTGGCGCTTAGAACTCGCGATCAGAGTGGAAACGGCTGCCATCTAGATATTTCCATGGCCGACGGCATGTTCACCTTTATGTACTGGGCGCTGGGGGAAGCCCAGGCGGCCAATCACTGGCCTCGGTCCGGGGATGAATTGGTAACCGGTGGGTCCCCCCGCTACCAGATATATCGCACTTCCGATAATCGCTTTGTGGCGGCGGCTCCTCTTGAACAAAAGTTTTGGGAGAATTTCTGTCAACTGATCGACTTACCTGCAGAATATCGGGGCGATGAAAATCATGAAACGGAAGTAAAAAAAGCCGTTGCACAGAAAATAGCTCAAGCGCCTGCGTCATACTGGTCCGAGTGTTTTGCCGGTCAGGATGTATGTTGCAGTGTCGTCGCGACTCTGGCGGAAGCTATTGAAGACCCCCATTTTCAGCACCGAAAGCTATTCCAGTACTCGATCAATTCCAACACTGGTCAGGCGATTAACGCCTTACCCGTTCCTGTTGCCCCTGGTTTTCGGGAGGTTCCCCGGAAAACGGGTTATCCCGGCCTGGGAGAGAATAATGAGCGATTGGTGTCAGGGGAGGAGAAGTAGCGATGATGCAAGCCGTATGGATTGAGGAGTTTGGCCCTGTTGAGTCGGCCGATGTAAAGGATGTGCCGATTCCTGAGCCTGGGCCCGGAGAGGTTCTGGTTCGAGTAGGTGCTGCCGGAGTGAACTTCCCGGATGTACTTGTTATTGAGGGTAATTATCAGGTTCGCCCACCGTTGCCATTCAGTCCTGGAAAGGAACTGAGTGGCGAGGTTGAGCGTATCGGAGAAGGCGTGACCAGCGTTCAACCCGGTGATCGTGTGGCAGCTTTGGTTGAATATGGAGCGTTTGCAGGATACGCGATCGTGTCTGCAAGTCATTGTTTCCAGATCCCCGGTGAGATGCCTTATACCGATGCTGCGGCCCTGGGCCTCAGTTATCAGACAGCCTATTTTGCATTAATGGAAAGGGCTGGTTTTAAAGAGGGTGAACGGGTTCTGGTGAACGGTGCCGCGGGCGGAGTCGGTCTGGCGACTGTCCAGCTTGTGAAGGCTCTGGGTGGTGTGGTTTACGCTGGTGTGATTAATGAGGAGCAAGCCCGGGTGGCAAAGGATTATGGTGCAGACCATATCATCGATTTAATGGACGCTCCGGTCCGTGATCGATTGCGCGATCAGGTTCGTCAGGCATCTGATGGACAGGGCGTTGATATTGTCATTGACCCTGTTGGTGGAGACATTTTCGAAGCCAGTCTGCGTGCACTGGATTGGTGTGGCCGGTTGGTGGTCATTGGTTTTGCCGCCGGAGAGATACCGACAGTTAGGGCTAACTATTTATTGGTGAAAAATATCTCTGTGTCGGGACTGCAGTGGAGCGATTACCGCGATCGTCAGCCAGGGAAAATGGCTGCGGCCCAGCGACATATGTACGAGTTGTATCGGTCGGGGAAAATAAAACCCCATGCAGAGGTGATTGAGCCCCTCACTGAATTCAAGCGACTCCTGAATCTGGTCAAGCAGGGCCAGATCCGTGGCAAAGCAGTGCTGACAATGGCGCAGGGATAATCGCCACGATATGCGGTTATCGCATACTCGTGGCCAATCAAACATTGGAGTTATTGAATGAGTAATCCTTTTTCATCTCTGTGTATCGGGGTTGTGGGTGCCGGAACCATGGGGGCCGGCATCGCCCAGGTTGCAGCGAGCGCGGGCCACAAAGTGTTTCTTTACGATGTGACGGAGGGCGCTGCGGAACAGGGTGTTTCCCGAATCCAGCGTGGTCTTGAAGGACTGGTGAAAAGGGGGAAAATCGCTGAAACGCAGCTGAACGATATCATTGGGCACATTACTCCTGCTTCCAACATCGAGCAATTGGGGTCATCAGGCCTCGTAATCGAAGCCATCGTTGAAAACTTGAGCGCCAAACAGACGCTTTTTACTGACCTTGAGGTGATATGTGGCGATGAGGTCATCCTTGCCACGAACACCTCATCCATCTCGATCACCGCTATTGGTTCGGCATTGAAACGGCCAGAGCGTCTGGTGGGGATGCATTTTTTTAATCCGGCCCCGATTCTGAAACTGGTTGAGGTTGTCAGTGGCCTGGCCTCCTCCCCGGAGATTCTGGATCGCGTTACCGAGCTGTCCCGGATATGGGGGAAGCATCCGGTGCGTGCACGTTCAACCCCCGGATTTATTGTTAATCGGGTCGCTAGGCCCTTCTATGCGGAGGCCCTGAGGGTTCTGGAAGAAGGGGCCGCCAGTGTGGCAATGATCGATGCGGTATTGAAGGAGTGTGGCGGGTTCCGAATGGGTGCCTTCGAGTTGATGGATCTGATTGGGCTGGACGTCAATTATGCCGTAACCAGTTCGGTTTTCTCTGCGTACTATCAGGATCCTCGCTTCCTGCCATCCCTTCTCCAGAAAGAGTATGTCGATGGCGGTCTGCTTGGCCGTAAAACCGGGCGTGGATTTTATGATTATGACGGTTGTGAGGTTGAGAGCACTGTGATGGCTGACACTGCCGATCAAACAATGGAGGACATTGTTGTTGAGGGCTCGGTGGGCCAGGCAGAGCCGTTGATTGACCTGATTGTTGACAGCGGCGTCAGGGTGCGAAGGCAAGAGGGCGAGGGCATCATCCGCGTAGGCAACGCCGTTCTGGCTCTGACGGATGGTCGTCTGGCTACGCAGCGAGCATTGGAATGTGGGCACGCCAATCTTGTTCTCCTCGACCTGGCGCTTGATTATTCAACGGCTACCCGCCTGGCTATCGCCCCCTCGGACCAGTGTGCGGAAGATGCTGTCAGGACTGTTGAGGCGTTACTTCAAGCCACCGGCAGAGCGGTCTCCAGGATAGACGATATCCCCGGTATGGTCGTCATGAGAACGGTCTGTATGCTAGCCAATGAAGCGGCGGATGCTGTTCATCTTGGTGTGTGTGATGTGTCTGACTGTGATAAAGCAATGTGCAGTGGCGTGAATTATCCCAAGGGGCCTCTTGCATGGGCGGATGAGCTTGGACTGGCCAATGTTGTGGAGGTTTTAGACAACCTGTCAAAATTTTACGGACTGAATCGATACCGGGTTTCTCCGCTGTTGCGGAGGAAAGGCATGCTCGGAGCGACATTCCATAACGCGCATGTAGCGGACTAGGTTCCAGAGGCCCATTGACTCTTGATCGGTCTCTTTTGGTGGTTTTGGGAAGATAAGACGCTATTTCTTTGATGGTTCAGGTGCCCAGGAGAACGTATGGAAGGAGCTCTCGGTGTTTGGTTCGATGCAGGGGTCAACAGTGGCAAGGAACTGGATGACTGGTTTACTAATGTTGAGCAGCCTGCGGCTTTTCAAGGCAAGGATTTTCTCCAGGTAAGGCGTTACGAATCCTTGTCAGAGGGGCCGCGGTATTTTTGCCTCTATGAGTACGCCTCGGCAAATACAGTGTCTTTGAGAAATACACATTCTCCCTTTTCATGCGAAAATTCGGGCTCTGCTGACTCGATTCCCGGGTTCATATCCCGGATCAGCCACCTTGGTGGTGGGTTAGTGCTGAGTATGAACCGAAGTATTGGCGGCACCGCAATGACCTTCCGGCTTGCAATGAACAGCGAATTTCATGTCACGTCTCTCCTGAATATGCTAAGTCATCAAATTTTCCCGTTGTCGGGTATCACTTCTGTAAAATTCTGGTTGTATGGCGCGAACCAACCCTTTTTCACAAATCCGTCAGGCTTCAGTTTCCCACGGGAAGCTGCGGTATTGATTGAAGGCGTCAGGCCAGGTGTGGTGGCGTCAGCATGGAACGAGTGCTCAGCTCATCAAGCCCTCAAGTTTGAATGGCCACTTCTGAACAGTACCGCCTATCGGCTTCTGCAAGTGGTATCGGACCCCCGTTGAACGTTACCTTCCTTCCTAGCGGCGCTTTGTAACCTTCCGCTTTGTGGAATTTTAGCCCTCTCAACCATGAACTATCGCCCGTTCGTTCCTGAAGTTCAGTGTACGCTGTCGGGCCAAGTGTTCTCGCCGACTACAAAATTTTGCCTTGCTCTCCCGTTCTGCATGCCAAGAAATGGATTAAACTATTGTATTTAAATGTTTTTTGCAATCTTGGTCTCCACTTTGCCTCTATACATGTTGGGCGGCTTTCTAGTGAGCTGCATGTGAGAACAAGAAGGTCGATATGACCAAAGAGAGGACAGTATGGTGGCAATCATTTCTCAAAAGATGAGTAAAACCCTCATCTCAGTAACGGCACTGGCGTTGTCTATATCCACAGCAAATGCTCAGGAGTTCAGTGACGAGAAAGTAAAGATCGGTGCGATGGTTGATATGTCTGGTGTGTATTCCGCCAATGGTGGTCCCGGAGCCGTGCTGGCGGCAGAGATGGCAATCGAGGACTATGGCAACGAGATTTTGGGCAAGCCGATCGAGTTCGTTTCCGCGGACTACCAGAACAAGGTAAGTGTCGCTCAGGCAACGGCTAGTCGTTGGTTTGACGACGAAGACGTGGACATGATTGTGGAGTCGATGGATTCCGCTTCAGCGCTCTCACTATTCGGGCTCGGTGATGACCGTGGGCGGGTGACGATCGGGGCGGGCAGCGCATCGACCCGGCTCACCGGTGATGGGTGCTCAAAATACGGCATTCATTATGTTTATGACACTTTTGCACTGGCAACCGGTACCGGTAATGCGATCGTGAAGGAGGGCAATACGGAGTGGTACTTTATCACTGCGGATTATGCCTTCGGCCACTCCCTGGAACAGCACACCGAGGAAGTTGTGCTGGCGAACGGTGGTGAGGTACTCGGCAAGGCGCGGCACCCGTTAAGTACAACCGACTTTGCATCGTACTTGCTGCAGGCCCAGGGCTCAGGAGCCCAGGTGGTTGGTTTGGCAAATGCCGGTAATGATTTCAGCACTGCCGTTAAGCAGGCTAACGAGTTTGGTATTACGCAGGGCGGTCAAATTCTTGCCGGCATGCTCGTATTCCTGACAGACATCCAGGCACTGACGGTCGATGTCGCCCAGGGTATGCAGTTTACGACCGGCTATTACTGGGATTATGACGACCAGACCCGTGAGTTTGCACAGCGCTTTTATGAACGCCATGGCGGCATGCCTACCATGATACACGCGGGTATCTATTCCGCCGTCACCCAGTACCTGAAAGCGATTGAGGCCACCGGTACAGACGATTCGGATGTTGTTGTTAAACATATGAAGTCTCAGCCCATTAATGACGCCTTCTCCCGTAACGGCTACATCCGTGAGGACGGTCGAATGGTCCATGACATGTACTTGGCGAAGATCAAAACTCCGGCGGAGTCAAAGTCCGAATGGGACATGGCGGAGATTGTTCGTGTCATCCCCGGTGACCAAGCATATCGCCCGCTAGAACTGAGCGAGTGCCAATACGTATCCGGCAACAACTAACCAGATAGCCTCAAGGGGAGGGGCAGGCCCTCCCCACTCTACTCCAGCAAAAAGAGGTTGTTCGTTGTGGACAGGAAATACGTGATTGAAACTCAGGGCCTTACCAAGAATTTCATGGGCTTTACGGCCGTTGACGATGTCAATCTGAAGATTCGCGAGGGAACCCTTCATGCGGTGATAGGCCCAAACGGGGCAGGCAAAAGTACGCTCTTTAACCTGATTACCAAGTTCCACCAACCGTCGGCAGGCAAGATAACGTTCAAGGGTTCGGATATTACCGGAATTCGACCCGCCAATCTTGCCCGCAAGGGTATGGTCCGATCATTTCAGATTTCTGCGATATTTCCGGAAATGACTGTGCTTGAGAACGTCAAAATGGCGCGCCTTCGCAAATATGGCACTCCTTCCCGGTTTTGGAAATCGCTTGGTTCCCTGAATGCTCTTGATGAGGCATGCCTTGCCTTGATCGAAGATGTAGGGCTGATGGACTACGCATACCATATCGCCGGTCAGCTTCCGTATGGTCGGAAACGGGCCCTTGAACTCGCTACAACGTTGGCTCTTGAGCCAGATGTCTTGCTGCTTGATGAACCTATGGCTGGTCTGGGACAAGAGGATATCAATAAAATCAGCAACCTTATTGGTCATGTTGCGAAAGGCAGAACGGTCCTGATGGTCGAGCACAATATGAGTGTCGTTGCGCAATTGTCCGATGTGATCACTGTAATGCAGCGTGGACAGGTCCTGGTTGAAGGGGATTATGACTATGTTTCCCAGCATCCGAAGGTCCTCGAGGCCTATGTAGGGACTGGCGAGAATAAGAGAGCCTGACTATGAACGATTCACTGCTCTATGTAGAAAATCTCTCAGCAAGATATGGAGAATCCAAGGTTGTCCACGATGCGTCATTTCATGTCAATCAAGGGGAGGTTGTTACCTTACTTGGTCGTAATGGCGCGGGCAAAACGACGACTCTGCGCGCCATTATGGGAGTGCTTCAAACGCGGGAAGGCAGTATCCGATTCAATGGGAAAGAAATTATCTCCCTATCTTCCGATCAGATAGCCCGGTGTGGTATCGGATATGTCCCGGAAGAGCGAGGTATATTCAGCTCGCTGACGGTCAAGGAGAACCTGATGCTGCCTCCTGTCATCAGCGATAACCCGATGACTCTGGATGAAATATATTCGCTGTTCCCCAATATCCGGGAACGCCTGGACAGCCGGGGCACCCATTTGTCTGGCGGTGAGCAGCAAATGCTGGCCATGGCCCGGATTCTACGTACTGGTGCGAACTTCCTTTTGCTGGATGAGCCTACCGAAGGTCTGGCGCCAATCATTATAGATGCCATTGCCAATGTCATTAAGATGCTCAAGGCTCGGGGTACCACCATTCTTCTCGTCGAACAGAATTCGCGTTTCGCCAGTCAGGTCGCGGATCGCCACTATGTCTTCCAGGAAGGGGCAATCGTTAACGAATTCACTAATCAGGAAGTGCTTGATAACCCGGCACAAGTGGAACGATACCTGAGTATTGAAGTAATTCAGGAGGAGGAAGGCAGCCATGTTTGATATTTTCGGTATGCCAATCCAGGTGATCATGGGGCAGGTGGCCATCGGTCTGATCAACGGATCGTTTTACGCAATGCTCAGCCTGGGTTTGGCCATTATTTTCGGGCTTCTGAATATCATCAACTTTTCCCACGGCGCGTTGTATATGCTGGGCGCCTTTGTTGGCTGGATGTTGTTGAATTATTTGGGTATTAACTACTGGTTCGCTTTGATACTGGTGCCCATTATTGTCGGGATATTCGGAGTTATCATGGAGCGATTTCTGATCCGCAAGCTCTACCATGTTGATCATATATACGGCCTACTCCTGACATTCGGCATAGCGCTCATGATCCAGGCACTATTTCTCAATCTCTTTGGTGTCTCCGGGCAACTATACGAAGTGCCAGAACTCCTCAAGGGTACACTGAATCTTACCTTTATGTACCTTCCCATATATCGGGGTTGGGTTCTTGTCGCCTCGGTCATTGTGTGTGGGTCGACATGGTATCTCATTGAGCGAACCAAACTTGGTTCATACCTGCGCGCGGCTACGGAAAACCCCCAACTGGTCCAAGCCTTCGGTATCCGGGTGCCGACTCTGATCACTCTGACCTATGGAGCCGGTGTTGCTCTCGCAGCGCTTGCCGGGGTGATGGCTGCTCCGGTTTATCAGGTGTCTCCGCTCATGGGTGTTGACCTTGTCATCATTGTCTTCGCGGTCGTTGTGATAGGCGGAATGGGTTCCATTGGTGGAGCCATTATTGCCGGGTTTGGCCTGGGGATTGTCGAGGGGCTGACTCGTGTTGTTTATCCGGAAGCGTCTAGCGTGGTGATTTTCGTTGTCATGGTCATTGTACTGCTTGTTAAGCCGTCCGGGCTCTTCGGAAAGGCTGTTTAAGGAGGTTTATCCAATGCGTATCGCATTCTTGGTGGGATTGGCAATTGTTGCGCTGATTGCCCCGTTTTTGTTTTACCCGGTTTTCCTGATGAAGATCTTGTGCCTCGCGCTGTTTGCCAGTGCCTTTAATCTGCTGCTTGGCTACGCAGGATTGCTGTCTTTTGGGCACGCAGCCTTTTATGGCACTGCGGGTTATGTCACTGCGTACGCTCTAACCAGTTGGAACTTGGGCTTTGAGCTTGGCCTCCTCGCCGGTGTTATCGCTGCGACCCTGTTGGGGCTGGTTTTTGGCCTTGTTGCGGTTAGAAGGCTGGGGATTTACTTCGCCATGATTACCCTGGCTTTGGCACAGATGATTTACTTCATCTATCTGCAGGCACCATTTACCGGTGGAGAAGACGGGATTCAGAACGTACCCCGAGGAGAGCTGTTGGGGCTGATCGATCTCAAGGACAACGTCAACTTCTATTATGTGGTGCTTGGCATTTGTGTGCTTAGTTTCCTGGCGATCTATCGCATTGTGTACTCTCCGTTTGGGCAGGTGTTGCGGTCAATTGGCCAAAATCCGGATCGGGCGGTGTCGTTGGGTTACAGCATTGCAAATTACAAACTTGGGGTATTTGTGTTCTCTGCAGCATTCTCAGGTTTGGCGGGAGGCCTCTCGGTCATTGTGTTCGGACTTGCATCCCTTAATGGTGCAAGCTGGCATCTGTCAGGTGAAGTTGTATTGATGACTCTGGTGGGCGGTGTTGGAACCATGTTGGGGCCGATTGTCGGGGCAGGAATCATTGTGACATTGCAAAGCTCTCTCGCAGAAGCCGGGCAGTGGGTCATGTTTATTCAGGGCGCGATTTTTGTACTGATCGTTATGGCCTTCCGTAAAGGAATTGTCGGTGAATCGCTGGATCCGCACAGCAATGTGAGAAAAGCGCTGAGAGCAATTAAGAGAAGAGCACCGGATAAGAAGGCTGTTTCGAAGGAGCGAGTTGCGGCATCCGGGGAAAAGACTGTTGGGGCCGATACCTGAAGGACGGTCTGGTGAGGCTGCTCAAGCGTAAACGGGCAACCTCATCGTTTTGATCAATTATCAGATGCAGGAGACGACGATATGTCCAGTGAACTGTTTGAGAAAGGCCTAAACATCCGCCGTGAGGTCCTTGGCGATGAATACGTGGATAACTCGCTGAAAAATGCGGATGAGTTTTCGATGCCGCTACAGGAATTGGCGACCGAATTTTGCTGGGGAGCCGTTTGGGGGCGTGAAACGCTAAGTAAGCAGCAGCGGAGCGTGATCAACCTTGCAATGATCAGCGCCTTGAATCGCCCGCATGAGCTGGCATTGCATCTCCGGGGCGCATTGAATAATGGATTGTCTCGTGAGGAAATCCGGGAAATACTCCTTCAGGTGGCTGTCTATTGCGGAATCCCTGCTGGTATCGATAGTTTCCGCATTGCTCGCCAGGTGCTTGCGGAATATGATGCGGAAGATAAGTGATATGGACCTGAAACAATCAACGGTGGGGTTTATTGGTCTCGGGAAAATGGGGTGGCCGATCGCGAGAAATCTGTCGAGCAGCGGCATCCGTTTAATCGTCAATGATGCCGATATGGATGTCGCTAAAAGGTTTGCGGATACGTACAGCGCCAGGTTTGTATCATATGAGGACCTGGATGAGGAACTGGGCGTCGTTATTTTGATGCTACCCAATGGTGACATTGTGAATTCCGTGCTGTTTGGCGGTGGGGAGAGCGGGGCCAGTGGACTGGCCCACAGGCTTGGTAAAGGCAGTCTGGTGATTGACATGAGCTCCTCCGAACCAAATGGCACCCGCGAGAGAGGGCAAGCCTTGGCGGAGCTGGGCATCGCTTTCATCGACGCACCGGTTTCCGGGGGCGTCAAGAAAGCTGAGTCGCGTGAGTTGGCAGTCATGGTCGGCGGTGATGAGCAGATCTATAAGGACATCAGCCCTTTGCTGGCGATGATGGGGAACAAATTGTTTTACGTCGGCCCACTGGGGGCAGGTCACGCCATCAAGGCTTTGAACAATTATGTGTCGGCAGCCGGATTGGTAGCTGCGTCGGATGCGGTACAGATTGCCCGAAACTTTGGCATCGAACCGGCTAAAGCCATTGATGTACTTAATGCATCAAGTGGGCGAAACAACAGCACTGAAGGAAAGTTTCAGCAGTTTATTCTATCTCAGGCATTTAACTCCGGTTTTAGTTTGGGTTTGATGGCAAAGGATCTGGGTATAGCACTCTCTATGGCTGAAGGGTTGCACAGGAACTCCCCGGTGCTTGAAGCATGTGCGGAGCTTTGGAATCAGGCAAAACATTCCATGCCGGAAGGTCGTGATCATACGGAGATCTTTCGTTTTATGAGTGAAAGGGAGTAGGTACATCACGGACAGAGGGTGCTATTTGAGCGTCTCTTAAAATAAAAATGTGGAGGAGGGGCAATGTCTGAGAATGTGCATGAAGTGTTCGCTATTCGTTATGCCACAGTGAAGAGGAAATGTAGTTGCCCCCGCTAAACTGGACACCACCTCATTCATTTGATGCCAGCTCCGCCCGGTACTCCCAGGGCGATTTCATTGTCAGTCCTTGGTGTGGATGGCTGCGATTATAGTCTTCGATCCATTCCGGCAACCTGGCCATCACCGTGGCAGCATCAGGAAGATCGTTCAGATACACGTAGTCCCGCTTGAACGTCTTCACGAAGGCCTCAGCCATGCCGTTGCTCTGAGGGCTTCTGACCGGCGTGGTACACACTACGAAGCCCAGAGAAGACGCGAAGGATCGTGTTTCCTTGGCAATGTAGCAGCTGCCATTATCCGTCAGCCATTCCAGCGGGTGAGGCACTCGCTCTGACTGGCCGAACCGGTATTCCAGGCTTTCCAACAGTAAGTCCTGAACCACCTCAGCAGTGATGCCACCAGTGGTCGCTACATAGCGCATCAGCTCGCGATCACAGCAGTCCAGGCTGAAGGCTACACGGACAACTTCCTTGTTCCAGCAGCGGATTTCAAAGCCGTCTGAACACCAGCGAAGGTCCGGCTTCAACGGAATGACCTGGTCATTGTGACAGCGCTCTTGAGGCCGCCCTGTATACCGGGGTAACAGCAGCCCATCCTGCTTCATCAGTCGGTACACGCGCTTGTGGTTTACTCGCTCATCGTTGGCTGCGAGCAACCGATTCAGGCGTGCGGTAATCCTTCGATAGCCATTGGCAGCACGCGCATCGCACAGCTCACGGATAAACGGTAGATGTCGATCATCGTCCTGTTTGCTGTATCTCGGGCTTCGGCCTTTCTGGCGACCATGAAGGCGATCCAGAAGATTGGAGCGCGATACCTTCAGCACTTCCGCAACCCGCTTTAGAGGGTAACGTCCGGCGGCAGCAACGGCATGCGCGAGATCAACTTTTTTGACTGAGCCACCTCCAGGGCTTCCCGGAGTATTTCAGCTTCCATCGTCTTGCGGCCCAACATCCGCTCCAGCTCCCGAACCTTCTTGTTCAGGGTTTTCACCTCGGATGCGCTTACAACCTCATCACCGGACTCAATCGCCGACATGCCACCGTCTTTCATCAGCTTCTTCCAACGGAACAACAGACTTGCTGATATACCATGACGCCGGGCTACAAGCGATACCCACATGCCTGGTCGCTCACATTCCGCAACCATGAATGCCTTCTCTTGCGCGGAATACCGGCGACGGCGCTGCACTCCGGTTATGACTTCGATTCTCTCCACCTTGGACACTCCTTTGCACTAGGTCTATGCCTAGGCCTTTGCTTCTACCAAGATGTCCGGTTTAAATGGGGGCTACTACACCCGCTGGCTTTGTGATGTTTATTCGCAGCTTGCATAGTCAGCTGCTTGCTCCAAAGGCATCACTGCCTTCGATTATAGTTGGGGAGTTCTTGATACATATGCCGTTGGCGACGCAATCATGAAGAACAGAAGGGTTGCGTATTCCGGCGAACGTGAACACCCATACCGGTTGAACGTGAACACCATTTTTCTTAACGCATCACCCACCGGTGTTTGTACTCCGGTGTTCACATTCAGTCAATTTCCTGAAGTCGTTTTCTCATCGATTCCCCCTTCAGAGCCCAGCGATGGGCGTTGTGCATGAGCCGGTCCAGGATAGCGTCAGCCAGGGTGTTATCGCCGATGGCGGCATACCACTGATCGGTAGGCAGTTGGCTGATGATCATCGTCGAGTGTGTGTCGTGACGGTCATCCATGATCTCCATCAGGTCGTTCCGGTGTGCCGGTTTCAGGGCTTCGAGTCCCCAGTCATCCAGGATCAGCAACTTCACTTTGGCCAGCTGGTTCAGCGTCTTCTGGTAGGTGCCGTCAGCCTTGGCCTGAGTCAGTTCCAGCAGTAATCGGGAGATCCGGTAATACCGGCTGCTAAGTCCGTTCAGGCAGGCCTGATGCCCCAGTGCACAGCCCAGGTAGGTTTTACCGCTGCCGCAGGGGCCGGTAATCAGCAGGTTCTGACCACGCTCCAGCCAGTCGGTCTGAGCCAGTTGGGCCACTTGAGCTTTCTTCAGATTGCGTGGGTGCTGGTAGTCGATGTCCTGGATCGAGGCACGGAGCTTGAAGCGGGCCTGGCGTACCAGGCGGTCCTGTTTCCGGTACTCTCGGGTCTGGAACTTCCGATCCAGCAGCAGTTCCAGGCGCTCGGCGAACGGCAATTCGTCGTAGGTGCCCGGCTGGTTTTGCTGGTGTTCCAGGGCGGCAGCCATGCCGCCTAACTTCAGGTCTTTCAGTCTTGCCAGGGTTTGTGTCGTGCTCAGGGGTGATGTCCTAGTGTGCCTTAACAAAAGTTCGTCTTATTATTCAGCTTATCGGAAAGACGAGCGATTGATGCAATGATTTGATCCGCTGTTTTGCGCCAGATAAAAGGTTTGGGATCGTCGTTGTATCTTGCCAGGTAGTCTTTAAT
>NZ_JBDWCL010000015.1:0-13395 GCF_039977835.1 Marinobacter sp.
TTATCTGGAGCACCTAAAAGTGCCATAGAGGCCAATCTGGACTCCCTGATGACCACCTAACGGTCAAACTCGGGAAACCAAGCGAACAGACAACGTTAAATAACGCCTGTCAGGTGCAAGTCCGACAGGCTGCTAGCGAGACACCGTAACCAAAGGCCTTCTCCTCGCTGTCTGTATCGGCATCGTATACCCCGAGTTGCCTAACGACAGCAGAGGTCGCATAAGCGATTGAGCCAGCTGAGGACTCGTACCGGAGCGTCAGATCTGGAATATTGTTTTGCGAGGAGGCGTTCGGGATGATCGGTTCTGGCGATTGAGCTGCGAGGATCGTGCTTGCACCTCCGAGGGAACCGGGGTCCTCCAATGCTACAGAAAAGTCGCCGGCCGTGTAGCGAAGCTGGGCTTGTCGGGAGAGATTTCCTTCTCCAAGTGGACCCAAGAAGTCGATGGTCGGGGTGAAGCCGAGAAAACTTGTAAAGTTAGTCGTAGTCTGGCCAGCAAGAATACCATTCCAAACACCGTATGCATGTCGTAGCCGGAGATCACCACCGCCATTGCCGAAAAAGTCTCCTTCTATTACGGTCTTCACCGGACCGGAAGCGGTGGTAGGCGTGAGGGTGCTTACCCTCAGCCGGGATTGGATTGCTTGCATCCGAGAATGGCCATCCGGCCCGTTTTGCTTGTCGAGTCGAATGTTTCTATGAGTTATCAGGTTGCCTAAATCTGAGTCAACATCATAGATGAGGTCGAGCTTGGCATAGCCTGACAATTTAACCGCCGTATCACCGACGTCGAACTCAACAGCCGAGGTCGAACCCGCTGCCACAAGCAGCAGGCCAGAGACAGAGCTTACAATCATACCTTTGAAATTTTTATTTTTCATTTTGATTTCCTTTTGATCGATGGAATAGGCACCCGTGATCTGTGGTTCGTGATGCAAAACCGCTGGGAGGAGCTTATACCCTATACTCTCCAGCCATCTGGCGAGTTGGCTTTCTCGCGCGTTCGTTCAAGCAAGAATGCCTATCAGCAAGGTAGTACCTAGATTGATTAGTGCAGCTGTAGATCACCTCCTTCGGCAAGACGTTGCGCTCGATTAGAGTTGCGATATATGAGTTTCTGTTCCCCATTAGATGCTCTCTCAAGGGCTCGGCGTGGCGCAATTCTTTTCATGATTGAGAAGGCATCGTTATGCGTTCACGCGGTTGACCTTCCGGCCGTGGTGGAGTCTCTGGAGTTGCATTAAGGTCAATGATTCCTGCTACTTCCAGTATGGAACCGTATCCCAGCGTTTAGCGATCTCTTCGAGCATTACTTCCGTTGCACCGCCGCCAATAGCATGTAGTCGTGCGTCACGGACCATGCGCTCAATGGCGCATTCCCGCATATAACCCATGCCCCCATGAAATTGTTGGCAGACATACATTATTTCGTTGGTGATTTCAGGACAGAATGCTTTTACCATCGAGACCTCCCGGGCTGCATCCAGACCTTGATCTTCCAAGTATGCTGCAAAATAGAGTAACTGCTTGCCAGCCTCTAACTTTGCATGAACCGCCGCCAACCTTTGGCGAATCGCAGGATTCTCGATAAGCGGGGCCCCGAATGCTTTTCTCTCCCGAATGTAGTCAATAGTCATTTTTAGCGCGACAGCCGCTTCCCCAGTGGACATGGCTCCAAGGGCGATACGTTCGCTCTGGAAATTGCGCATTGCGGCGTAGAATCCTTTCCCTTCTTCACCAAGCATGTTCTCCGCGGGAATTCTACAATCCTCAAATATGAGCTCAGCTGTATCGCTACATAGGTCGCCCATTTTCTCGAGTTTCCGTCCTATCGAAAATCCTGGCGTCCCCTTTTCAACTATGAACATGCTTATGCCGTGAGGACCGTGTGCATTTGGATCGGTTCGCGCCGCTACAAAAAATAGGTTCCCATAACATCCGTTGGTGATATAGAGCTTCGTCCCATTGATGACCCACTCGCCGCCTTCGCGCCGAGCGCGCGTGCGAAGACCAGCTACGTCTGACCCTGCACCGGGCTCGGTTACAGCAATACCCGTAATAGTCTCGCCGGAAACGATTCCTGGTGCGTAGCGTTCGAGCTGTTCCTTGGAACCGGCATGCAATAAATGCGGAGACGCCATTGCAGTGTGAACCATCGCCGTAACTGTCACACCACCGTAGGTCGAGCGTGCAAGCTCTTCGGCCAGTGTGATGAGGCCGAACATTCCGAGGTTCGTGCCCCCATACTCTTCTGGATAGCGAATCCCGAGGAATCCGAGTTCGCCCATCTCCCTTAGTACATCGCGAGGGACTTTTCCGTTACGCTCCCACTCGTCACCAAACGGCTTGATCTTCTCGCTGACGAATCGCCTTAGTTGAGCGCGGAACTGCTGATGATCATCTGTGAAGTGAGGTGATAGCACGTGTTGTTTCCTCCAAGAAGAAGTAGGGTGTTTCAGTGACCTTTCCAAACGGGGTCGCGGCGCTCGGCGAACGCTCGCGCGCCTTCTTGCGCATCCTCACTGGCATACGCCTCACGGTAGATGTGCCACGCCATCTCGGAACCGGTATCGCATCCTACGCTCATAGCAGTGAGGATGGAGCGCTTGCCAGCGGCCACGGACAAAGGGGCGTTATCCCGGATTTGCTCGGCCAATTCCATGGCACGTGCGCGCACCGCGTCTGAGGTCGACTCGAGATAGTTTATAAAGCCTAGCTCCTGGAAACGCTCGATGGGATACATATTCCCTGTTAGTACCATTTCCATAAGAAGCGGTTGTGGCAGCATCCAAACGAGTGGCATGCCCCACGGTGAACCGCGACCGATTTTCGACTCCGTAATACCGATCTTCGTGCCGACCAGACCGACACGAATATCGCAATTCAGGCTGAACATCATGCCCCCGGCCATGAGATGCCCCGTCATCGCCGCTATGATCGGAACTTTGACCCGCCGCATACGGCTTTGAAACGGGTCTTTCATAAAGGAGAGAATGTCTTCTCCTGTTTCTTCTTTGACGCGTGCAGTTTCCTTTAGATCCATGCCGGCGCAAAAGGTGCCGCAGTCGGAAGAGGTGAATATGACAACGCGAATCTCGGGCATATCGTCGATTTTCTGCCAAATTTTATTTAGTCCGTTGGACACGGCGATGTTCATTGCGTTGCGTTGTTTCGGACGATTAATCGTTACCGTGGCAATTCCGTCCGCATGACTGAAAAGAACTGCGTCTTCCAAATTATCTACGAGTGTATTCATGATCAGCTTCCGGGTTATCTATCATTGGTTGCGAATAGAATGTCAGCCTCGCTTTGGTAATCCTGCGTGCATCAGTTTTCCTGCCAGCGGTCGACCGATGATTCGCTCGGCCAGTCGCGATGCTTCGAGGAGTGCCTCGATATTGATGCCAGTGTCGATACCCATTTCCTCGCACATAAATACCATGTCTTCAGTGCAGATATTTCCGGCACCATGCGCGTTCTTGTGATCGGCGAAGGGGCAACCGCCAAGTCCGCCGATCGAACTGTCGAATAGATCTACCCCCATCTCCAGCGCAGCAAGCACGTTGGCAGCTCCCAGGCCGCGCGTGTCGTGGATGTGTGTTCCAATGCGAGCGTCTGGCACTCGTTCGCGCACGGCGCCGATGCGGCGTTTTACCTCTTCCGGATTGGCCCATCCAACTGTGTCGGCAAGATAGAAGTCGGGCAATGGGCGGTTTGTTTCGCGACATAGGTCCGCTACGTATTGCACCGCGTCAACAACCGCCGATAGCGGCACCTCACCCTGGAAGTTACAGCCGAATGCAGTGAGGATATAGACTTGCTCTAAGGGTAGGTCCGAAGCATCGTAGAGTGCTAGCCAGTCGGCTTGGCGGCGCTGCATTTCTGAGACGCTGCAGTTGTTGTTCTTTTGACAGAAGCTCTCTGTCGTATACATGAATATCTTGCCATCCAAGGTGACGCCGGGCGTGGAAGCGGCTCTTCGAAATCCGGTTTCATTAAGCCATAGCGCTGTGTAACGGACGCCGGGGCGACGTTTTATGGCCGCGAAAAGATCAGATGCATCCGCCATGGTCGGTACGGCCTTGGGGCTCACGAACGATGCAACTTGGATCTGTGGCAAACCGGTCTCGGCCAGCGCTTCCACGAGGGCTACTCGCTCGCTTAGCGGGAAGCGCGTCTTTTCCATCTGGAACCCTTCCCGGGGGCCCTCTTCGTGAAACTCTACTTGATTTGGTAAGTCGCTCATGTGGACTCCTTCGTGCTTTGTGCCGTGGGTGCGATTTCAATTACAGGATGGTTGCGCTCGATCAGATCTCCTTCGCGGCAACCGACCGAGACAACAGTGCCGTCGAAGGGTGCGGTGATAGTGAGCTCCATCTTCATGGATTCCTGCACGATCAAGGGAGCTTTGGCGGCGACTTTATCACCGGCCTTCACGTAAACCTGTACGACTTTCCCCATCATCTGAGCCGATAGGACGCCGTTCAGGCTGTCGGCGCCCGAGTCTACGGAGAGATAAGGCTCGACTGCGAATTTGGTGCTTCCGTGTTGGGAGTGCAGGTAAACCGTCTGCTCCCCAAATGCAGCGCAAACGGAAATCACTCTACTTCCAAGCGCAGCCTCGTAATGGCCGCCTCCCCCATCTATTACTCGCGCCGATATTTCCACCCCGTCTAAGGCCACTACTACTGAACCGTCCTTATTTTCGTGACCGAAGGATATCGGAACGCTGGTACTGCCGTTACGTAATAAAAAAGCAGGCTGACTCGGCGCGCAATCAATACCATCTGAAAGGCGCCACCCCACCATGGAACCGTAGGCGCTCCATGGGTCCTGTTCATTTTGTGTATGCATGCGCCGCATCCAGAGGATTGAAGCGATTGCGGCGAGTTCGGGAGGCGGGGGAGGAGTGTGCAGTTCCTGGATCTCGCGATCAATGAATCCATTGTCTGCAGTTCCCGCAACGACAACAGGGTGCCTGAGCAGTGATGATAGGAAGTCGAGATTGGTTTCCAGACCAAGGACCACCGTCTTGCGCACGGCCTGCTTCAGAATTGCCAAAGCCTGACCCCGGTCGTTACCGTAGGCAACCAGCTTGGCAATCATCGGGTCATAATGAGAGGTTATTGTGGAACCGGCCTTGACGCCGCTGTCTACCCGGAGATCGCGTTTGGGAAAGTCGACGCAAAGTACAGTTCCAGTGGACGGGATAAAACCACCAGCTGAACTCTCGGCGTAGACGCGGCCCTGTATCGCGTGCCCGCTGAGCGTAACCTCATTCTGCCGCATCGGTAGCGTCCGTTTGCTAGCGATGTGCAGTTGAAGCTCTACTAAGTCTAGACCTGTAATGGCCTCAGTGACGGTGTGTTCAACTTGCAGGCGTGGATTACATTCGAGGAAGTAGTATTCGCCATCTTTTACCAGGAACTCGACGGTGCCAAGTCCGCGATACTCCACGGTGGCCGCTAAGCGAACCGCAGCCTCAAGAATTCGTTCGCGCATCTCGCTAAGAAGTTTTTCGGCGGGTGCTTCCTCAATAATCTTTTGAAAGCGTCTTTGCAAGGAACACTCGCGTTCAAAGAGATGCAGCACGTTGCCTTGCCCATCTCCCGCAACTTGCACTTCAATGTGCCGCGCATTCTCGACGAAGCCTTCGATCAGCAAGTCAGGACGGCCAAATGAAGCAGACGCTTCTCGCATTGCCGATGCAATTGCTGCGGATAGACCGTCCATGGTTTTTATTACCCGTACACCACGGCCACCACCACCGGCAACAGCTTTGAGCATCACCGGCAAAGGCATTTGTCGAACCCGTTCCTCAATCTCTTCCGGATCCGAAAAACTACCTTCGCTTCCGTCTATTACCGGGACATCTGCAAGACGCGCCTGGCCTTTGGCGGACCACTTATCAGAAAAGCATCGCATCGTTTCCGGGCGAGGGCCAACGAATACGAGTCCAGCAGCCTCTACCGCCTCCGCAAACTCGGGATCCTCGGAAAGAAAGCCGATACCAGGATGGATTGCATCCGCACCGACCGCAATTGCAGTTTCTAGTATGGCGGCGGTGTTCAGGTAGCTTTCGACGGCGGGCGCGCCGCCGATCTCTATTGACTCGCCTACCTCTTGAACATGCAATGCGTTACGGTCCACACTTGAATGGACGGTCGCTGCGGGAATCCCCAGTCGGCGACAAGTCCTGGCGATGCGACAGGCGATTTCACCACGGTTGGCAATGAGAAGTTTTTCGAACAAGGGGATCTCCTTATTACATCCTTAGGACGCCGAAGGTTGTGGGACTGACAGGTTCCCGCGCAGCCAAGTCCAATAACAACCCCATAACGGTACGTGTTTCTAACGGATCAATGACATTATCGATCCAAATATTCGACGCGAAGTTGTACATGTTGGCGAACGATGTGAATTGATCACGAATAGGCTGTTTGAACGTTTCCTCCTCCTCGGAGGACCACGCGATGCCATCTCGTTCACGTTTTTGACGCTGCACCATGGCGAGGGTCGTCGCGGCTTGCTCCGGTCCCATAAGTGCGGCGCGGCCGTTGGGCCATCCGAAGGCGAGACGGGGCCCAAACGGGCGACTGCACATGCCCATATAACCGGCTCCGTAGGAGTTGCCGATAATCAGATTGTATTTTGGGACATTTGCGGAGGACATGGCGGTAATCATCTTTGCTCCAGCCTTGGTGATTCCCCCTTGCTCAGCCTCTCGTCCCACCATGTAACCTGGCACATCAGCCATAAAAAGAAGAGGAATATTGCGCTTGCAGCAAAGATCGATGAAGTGAACTGCCTTGATAGAACTTTCGGTAAACAATACCCCTTGGTTTGCAATAATTCCGACAGGGAATCCCATTATATGGGCGAAGCCACATAACAGTGAATCACCGTAACTCGGTTTAAACTCGTCGAAACGACTGTCATCGACCAAGCGCGCAAGAATTTCGCGAGTATCGGTTGGCACTTGGGGTTCACTGCTTACGATCCCGTAGATCTCTTCGGGGTCGTAACGTGGGGGCAAAGGCTTTTGCGGAGGGATTGTATGTGCTGGCCGCTGCGGAAGGTCATATACGAGTTCACGCAGGATTGCAAGCGCGTGACGGTCATTGTCCGCCAAGTAGTCCGTAACCCCGCTTATGCGCGTATGCATTTCCGCACCACCGAGATTCTCGCGGTCAACGCGCTCGCCGGTGGCTGCGTATGTGATTTCAGGGCCGCCGAGATACATGTACCCCTGACCACGGACGATCACCGTTTGGTCGCAGAGGGCGGGTACATAGGCACCGCCTGCAGTGCAGGCCCCATGTACGACAGCAAGCTGCGGAATCCCTTCAGCGGACTGCCGCACAATCTGATGAAAAACGGAGCCGTACTGGCCTTCATCGGGAAATATACCCGCTTGCTCGGGCAGATATGCGCCCCCTGAATCAACCAGCGTCAGATTGGGCAGTTTGTGTTCCCACGCAATTCTTTGGGCCCGTACATGTTTTTTGGCGGTCATAGTGTAATAAGTGCCGCCCTTCACCGTCGCCTCGTTAGCGATCAGCATGCAAACGCGCCCGGACACCCGGCCAATGCCAGTGATGATTCCGGCCCCGGGTGGGTTATCCTCATACATGCCGTCACCGGCCAATTCCGCGATCTCCAAAAAGGGAGAGCCGGGATCGAGTAATGCGTCTATGCGGTCTCGCGGCAGCATCTTTTCGGCAGCCTCGTGGCGATCCCGAGCTTGCTGTTTGCCGCCACGGCGGGCCAGTTGGCGGCGGGCCTGTAGTTCTGAGACCAAATTTTTGTAGTGGGCTTGGTTGCGTTTGAATGATTCAGAATGCGTCGACAGTGTAGACATGATGACAGTCACAGGCGAAACTCCAGTAAAGACTTAAGCAACAGGGAAACGAGATGTTTCAATGGCTGAGGCCGTCAGGGAGTTCCCTGATAACCAAAGCGATTTTTTTCACGCCAGGCGGTTCGAAAGTGCCAGGAGCGACGATTTTTACATCAGTCTTAACTGCCAAGGAATTAAGTATATTGTCCTGGATGTGCCGCTTTAGCGTCGCGTCGCCAGCGGTGTCGGCGCTTTCTTGACGTTCAACGAATACTTTTAGATTGGCTTGGGTCGAATGCCCCGGAAAGTCGGCCCATACGCGCATCACACCATTTGTGCGGCGAGGATCCATGGCTGCGACGATGTCCTGAATGGCGGAGGGGAATACATTGACGCCACGAACGATCAACATATCGTCACTGCGCCCAAGACAGCGGATGCGGGGGCCGGTTCGGCCGCAGGCGCATTCGGTTCCAAGGACTTCAACACGGTCGGCACTTCGAAAACGTACCAACGGTGAAGCTTCTCGGCCTAGTGCGGTGTAAACCAGTTCGCCCTTGACACCTGCTTCCCAAGGCAATACTTGCCCGGTATCCCAATCAATAAGCTCGGTGATCATGTAATCGGGACAATTCATGTGCATGCCCCTTTGTTCATCACATTCCCCCCAGTAGATGGAACCGAGGTCGGTGCCACCCATCATTTCGCAAACTTTGGCGCCCCAGGTTGCCTCCAGCGAAGCGCGAACCGACGGGATGCCGCCGCCGGGTTCGCCGCCGACAACTAGTCGCTCAACACCCAAGGTATTGGCTTCACAGCCGATGAGCTCAGGTGCGCTTTCGCCAAGGTGCTGAATGAAAAAGGGGGTTCCGATAATTGCGCGAGGACGGACATCGGCAGCAGCGCGCAGCAACCGACCTAAACCACCATCGGCACCTACGGGTATGTCGATGGCGTCCATGTATTGAAGCCCCTGTAAAATGGGGATTCCGCCAACGAACCCCTTGCTTAAAGCGAATGCGTGTAGCACGAAATCTCCAGGCCGAATGCCGCACGCAAAAACCCCACGGGCAATCATGTCACTCCAAGCCGTGACGTCATGTCTGGTAAGGCCGACATAGGCCGGGCTACCGGTTGTACCAGAGGATGATTGTACTTGAACAATCTGCTCTATCGGAGCAGCTAGATGCATGCCGAAAGGAGGTTTAGCTGCAAGACTATCTCGTAGTTCTTGCTTTATTGTAAAAGGAACTAATGCCAAATCCTCGATGTTATGTATGTCGTCAAATTCGACGCCAGCCTCCGCAAACTTCTGCTGGTAAAACTCCGAGTGCTGCTTCAGGTAGGCCATCTGCTGAACCAGTCTGTCTTCCTGCATCTGGCGGGTTGCTGCCAGTGTAAGCGACTCGTTCATATGGAAATGGTGCTTCGTTATCATTGTCATGGCTTTCGCCCGTTCATTCGTTATGGGTACTTACTTCTGCTGACTAGACCACTCCATGCCTATGAGTTTGAGGCAAAATGGTGTAATTAAGTCAGCTGACACTTAAGTTTCAAATGAATGATAGATAGATTATGTGTGATGATCAAGTCCTATGACGCCAAAAGCATTGGCTCATTCCCTTAGCGTTGGGGAAGGGGTTCGTTGAACTAAACCGCTTCGCGGTAGCGAGCGGGCCTGGGATTCCCTGCGAGATCCGGTGAATTGACGGATACTTTTGATGAGCCCGAGTGGGCTGTTCAAAAGAGGAGATACCGTCATGACACCGTTACGTCAGACCATGATCCAGGCCATGTGCCAACATGGCTTTTCCCCCCGAACCCAGCAAAGCTATCTGTACGTCGTAACCGAGCTGGCTCGATATTACCGGCGCTCGCCGGACCAACTGAAAGTCGATGACTTGCAGGTCTATTTCAACTATCTGGTTCAGGAGCGCGCCCTGTCCCCAGCCAGTTGTCGCCTCTACCTACACGGCATCCGGTTTTTGTACCTGCAAGTGCTGCACTGGGCGGACTTTGATGTGACGCTGGTCTTGCCCAAGCGCCCCCAGCGCATTCCGGAATTGCTGACCCGTCAGGAAGTCACTCGACTACTGTCGGTCGTCTCCAATCCCAAGCATCAGGCGTTGTTGTCTATCATCTATGGCTGTGGCCTGAGAGTCAGTGAAGCGGTGGCGTTGCAGGTGAAGGACGTTGATGGGGAGCGCCACCTGCTTCGGGTTGCCCAGGGTAAGGGAGCCAAGGACCGAATGGTGCCCCTGTCACCAGGACTACTTGAGGTGCTTCGTCAGTATTGGCGGGCCCGTCGCCCCATGCCGTGGTTATTTCCCAGTGATTTGCTGCCTGATCGGCACCCTTCATATCACCACGCCCCAGAAGGTGTACCATCAGGCCAAGAGCGCCAGTGGCATTCAGAAAAGCGGAGGCATTCATGCCCTGCGCCATGCCTACGCCACCCACCAGTTAAACTTGGTCATGACCTGCCCTCCTCAATGTGGCTCTGTTTAAGGGGTGTTTACCCATCCCCAACGATAACCCACGATCGTTGAGGACGGGCAGGTCAAAACATCATGTCTAGGGATTGTCGATTACATCTCTGATGACAATCCCGATGCAGCACAGCGCCTAAAAAGATGATATCGAGATGAAAGCTGAAAAGCTGCCGGAGTTCCCCAAAATAGGCCGCCCTGGTCGGGTTGAAGGGACCCGGGAACTCGTCGCCTGGTCGAACTAGTGCCCATCCAGAAACCCGCATTTTCAGCCAGTTTAGATCAGCCTCCACTCCTGGAGGTGAGCTGATTGCCTTCAAAAAAATGAAAGCGGCCAAAGACTGGCGAATGCGGCTATTATTTGATCAATTAACCCGTGTTCAGGCCACGGGCGTGCACCGCACGACTGCCCGTGCGCCCTGTTTACAGCTTTTCAGTCCGGACCTGCCGGCTAATCGGGACCGTGTCGAGCCAGCCGCACCAGGTTATAGGTCAGAGCCGCGGCCCAGACAAACGCCTTGAAGCCATCATGACCTTTCCACTTCGCCTTTGCGGCTCCGAAGGCTCTTTTCAGCTCCGAGATATTGCCCTCGACGCCGGCTCGGAAATGGCGTAATGCGTTAAAGGTCTTCGATTTCACACCCATGGCCGTGAGCGATACGCCAACGGGTTTGTGAAACACTACGTGCTTAAGGCCCATGGCGCGTCCGGTTTTGACGTTCGCCTGGCTGGCGTAGCCACCATCGGCAACGACAGAGCGGGGCAACTTGCCCAGAATGTTTTGATGGTAATCCAGAACCGGAACAAACAGCGTCTTGTCACCGGGGTTGCCCTCTTCGATGGTTAGCGCGGTGATAAAGCCGCTCTCCTCACTGCTCAGGTTGATCTTGTGGCCGTACTGCACGTCACGGAACCCCTTGACGATGATGTCGGTGTGGGATTCAAACAGGCTGACGATTTTCTCGGAGGAAGGTACCTTTTCGCCCTGGACGTTCGGTCTGCTCAATCACCCGCGATGTCAGCTCTCTATAATGAGACAGAGCATCAAGCCACTTCTGGCAGGCGGTGGACGCCTCTGCCCCTTCAGTGACCTGCTGTCGCCCGCGATCCGCCTGCTTCAATACCAGCCTCGCGAGCTTCAGCAAGTCGGGATAAAGCTCGTCTTTGGTCGCCCTTTTCGCGTTGAATATCTGAAATGCCAGGGATTTTGCCGCCTTGCGTTTATCCGTAAAGCGGACTTTAACGCCGGTTTCAGTTTTGCTTTTGGCCAGAAGGCGGCTGATGACACGAACCCCATCATTCAGTAACTGGCTGTCACTGGGCGGGGCAATGTGACTGGCTACAACGGTACTGTCGATGCGCAGTTGATCCAGCGACATGACACCCTGGCTGATCAGGTTTCGGGTGAATGCCTGGTATGCCTGCGCCAGAGTCTCCGGCCTGATGCTGCGGATCGTGGATTGCAGGCAGGACCGGCTGGGTGACAGGTGTGCCGGCAACCGGGTAAAGGTCCGGTAGGTCACCGAATCCGACAAATGAAAGGCCAGCTGTTCGTAGCTGAACCCCAGTTGCTGCCTCAACACCAGACAGCGCAGAACATTCTCTGCGCTGAGACCGGTCCGCCCCACGGCCGATACCGAGGTGTCGATCAGATCGGCGGCCACCAGATCAAGAATCTCAGGCTGACTGTCCAAAACCTCCGACAGCTTCCGGAGTCTGACGCCATACTCGTGATCCGAGTAATGTTCGAATATACTGGCCTGAGCATTGCGGGTCTCTCGCATGCTGGATCCTCTTGGTTGTTGGCTGTTTTTGGTTTGCACTTGAAACATACCAGAGCCAAGAGGATTTTTTATCCCTCCTCAGAAATATTTCCAGAAAATCAGGTGTTTATTAGTTTCTGGATGGGCACGAACTATATCCTCGTGTACCAGGAGGATGCCTTGACGGTACGAATACTGCGCGTGTTACATGCTGCGCAGCAGTGGCCGCCAACCGATTAACACCTGAATCAAGGGCTTTCTCCTCGGCCTAGCCGGCGAAGACCTTGATGAAGACCCTGCGACATATTCCTTGACAACTACCGGTCCGCAACGGCCACCAGCAGGCTGCATGGCGCGTGGGCGAGCAGCGAAGCGCCGACGGAGCCGTGCCACCACCGGGCCAGCGCGCTCTGTTCGCGGTGACCGACCACGACCAGATCCGCGCCGACCTCGTGCGCCATTCGGCCGATCTCCTCGGCGGGGTTGCCCGCGGCGAGGCGCGTGTCGACGGAAAGTCCCGCCCGCCGCAGCGCTTCCGCGCCCTCCGTCAGCACGCGGCGCACTTCCTGATATTCTCGCTCTGGCAGGTCTGAGGGGGCCGCCGCTTCAGCGAGCGCGACAACCAGTTCATGGGCGACGACGGCGAGGAGATAGACACGAGCCTGGCAAAGCGAAGCCAGCTCGGCCCCCTGATCCAGCGCCTCACGGCCTTGCCGGCTGCCGTCATAGGCTAGGAGGATCGTCCGGTACATCGTGGTGCTCCTTTCTGTGATCGGGATGGAACGCCTTTCCCGGTCCTCTGCTCTAGACAGTGCAGCCTTCGGGGCCTACATCCCTCGCCATTTGATACATAGCTATCTATTGATTATAGTACAGCTACATAATGATGCAGGCAATGAGATGACGAAGCCCCTCGACGATCAGGAACAATTCGGCCTTCGCCTCGGGCTGGTCGCCCGGCTGTGGCGCGCCGAAATCGACCGGCGGCTGGCCACCTTTGGCCTCACCGAGTCCCGCTGGTTGACCCTGTTACATCTCTCTCGCCTGCCCCAGGCGGCAACCCAGCGTGAATTGGCCGAGGCGGTCGGAGTGCGGGGGCCGACCCTGGTACGCACGCTGGACCGGCTTGAAGCCGAGGGGCTGATCGAACGCCGGACAGAAGCTAGTGTGCCTTAACAAAAGTTCGTCTTATTATTCAGCTTATCGGAAAGACGAGCGATTGATGCAATGATTTGATCCGCTGTTTTGCGCCAGATAAAAGGTTTGGGATCGTCGTTGTATCTTGCCAGGTAGTCTTTAAT
>NZ_JBDWCL010000016.1:0-14996 GCF_039977835.1 Marinobacter sp.
CCGGGAAAGCGACCTGGCTTTTATCGAACGGCTGGCGGCCGAGGAAGGCTGGCACTACCGTTATAGTCACGGTGATGTGGAAGGCAACGACCAACCCGCCCTGATCATCGCCGACCACCACGGCGACGCTCCCAGGCTTGAACCAGTGGAATACAACGGCAAGGCCGGTGGCAGCAGCCGCCAGAGCGCCGTCTTCCAGTTCAGCTACCGGGAGCGGATCAAGGCCGCCTCCGTGGCCATGAAGGACTACACCTTCCGCAACCCCGCCTACGCCCTGATGCACGAACAGCAGGCCGACAAACTGAAAGGCCAGCGCGAAGACTACCAGCACTACGATTACCCCGGCCGCTTCAAAGCCGACGCCAGCGGCCAGCCGTTTACCGAAAGCCGCCTGGACGCCCTTAGAAACGACGCCGCAACGGCCGGTGGCCAGAGCAACCGCCCGGACTTCACCGTGGGCGCCAAGGTCGAACTCACCGAACACGACGACCAGAGCCTGAACCGGGAGTGGCTGTTCACCAGCATCGCCCACACCGGCGAACAACCCCAGGCCCTGGAAGAAGACGGTAACAGTGGCGCTACCACCTACCACAACGCCTTCAATGCCATTCCGGCGGACCGCACCTGGCGCCCCCAGGTGGACCACCGCCCCCTGATGGACGGCCCTCAGATCGCCATCGTCACCGGCCCCGAAGGTGAAGAGATCCACTGCGACGAACACGGACGCGTCAAAGTGCGATTCCCCTGGGACAGTTACAGTAAAAACGACGAACACAGCAGCGCCTGGCTTAGAGTCAGCCAGGGCTGGGCCGGTGGCCAGTATGGCTTTATGGCATTGCCGCGAATCGGCAACGAAGTCATCGTCTCCTTCCTGGACGGCGACCCGGACCAGCCCATCATTACCGGACGAACCTACCACGCCACCAACACACCGCCGTACGCGCTGCCGGAACACAAGACCCGAACCACCCTCAAGACCCAGACCCACAAGGGCGAGGGCAGTAACGAACTGCGATTCGAGGACGAAGCGGATCAGGAACAGATCTATGTCCACGCCCAGAAAGACCTGGACCTGCTGACGGAAAACAATCGCACCGAAGTCATCAAAAATGACAGCCACCTCACCGTGGACAGCCACCGCAAGGCCCACATCAAGGGAAATGACCACGCCACCGTGGATGGCGAAAAGCGGGAACAAACCGGCAAGGACCACAGCTTCAACGTTACCGGCACCCTGCACCTGAAGGCCGGCACCGCCTGGCTCAGCGACTCCGGCACCGAGCTGCACATCAAGGCCGGCCAGAAATGCGTGATTGAAGCGGGTGCAGAAATCACCCTTAAGGCTGGCGGCAGCTTTGTGAAGATTGATCCCAGTGGTGTTGCTATGGGTGGCGCCGCTATCAAGCTTAATGCGGGTGGCTCACCGGGTAGGGGGAGTGGGCAGAAGGTTCAGGTGCCGGAGCTGCCGGGGTTGGTGGAGAAGAATGGTGGGGCTGTTGCGCCTATGCAGTTGGCAGAAGCCCCTGTTCGTCCTATTGGCAAGGCAGATGAGACCATAGAACTGCTGGAAGTCGCAGCGGTGGAAGACTTGGCTCTGGTAGACAAATGCATGGAACAGCCCGATGGCAGCTGCCCGCTCGATCACTGCCCCTGTAGGGAGACCGCATAATGGGTGCGATGGCAACGTTGGGCGCTGGGAATCTCCACTTTCCTGAAAAGGATCTGCAATGGTATGCACTGCTGGAAGGCGCTCACCCAACCTACAACACCCTGGATCTGGTTTATAAAAACATAGCGACCCCGGAGTGGGTGGCAATCTATCAGTTTGCTCCCTACGAAGCGCTCATCAAGGTAAGTCCGGTACTGATTAAGCTGGACCAACCCCACAAATGGTTACAACAGTGGCAACAGTCGTTTCCCGGCCTTGCCGGTTCGATGCTTGGCTCGGAGAAAAGCCTGGAAACTGTCGCGGGCCATTTGCGGACACTGGTGTCTGTTCGGATTGAAGGTGGCGCGGATGCCTTATTTCGCTTCCACGATTCCTGGATTGCCAGTGCGCTCTACCCAACCCTTGATTACGCAGAGCGGGCCAGGTTCCATGGACCGATCTGTCAATGGCTTTGGCCCCGGGGCAGGGAGATCTGCCAGGCAGAGCGGCCAGGAGAAATGCTTACAGAAGATCAGGCACTGAGCGAAGGGTGGTTACAGCTAAGCACAGAAAGCCAGCGGGCCATTCGTCAGGGGCTCATGTCCAAACGGAATTGGAAGGAGGGTCAACAGTGACAGCACCATGTATTTCAGCAGGGTCCCCCTGTAAGGAGCCGGAAAAGCTATATGTGGAAGTGGCCGGAACCGACGTTCACCCAGGCTATGGGCTGGTATTGGAGAAAAACGGTGAGCCTGTCAGCACACTCTCAATGGAACAGCGTCAATGGCACCAGCGCTATGAGTGCGAGTACGCGGTGGGTGCCGCTGAGCGTTTTGACCATACCCTGACGCTCACGGTTGAAAAAGAGCAGGGGGGCAACCTGCGATTGCCACTGCTGGATGAGCCTCACCCAACCCGGCTTTCCGCGTACACCCAGCCCAATCTGTTGTTGCCGATTTACCCGTTGGCTGAAATGCCACGGGTGGAGGGCGACGCCGGGCACGCCCTGCTAAGGCCCGGCTACCTGTACGTTTTCTGGAAAGGCATCCTTTGGCGTGAACTCCAGACAGACGAAACCGGCAAGTTGCGGGATATTGATCTGCCCCACTATAGGGAACTGGCAAAAAGCGAAGGCCCTTCCGCCGCGGGCGAACGTGAACACGCCGGCGTGGTATTGGACACGCTCTGGGTACCGGCTCGTTTCCAGGCCGTGGGGGCGGCACAGTGGACCATTGGGGATGTGGAACTGGCCTGGTCCGAGCAACAGTGGAGTTGGGAGTACATTGAATCCCTGGAATCCGGGCAGGAAATCATCCACCTTCCGGCCAGTTACCGCGAACTGACAGGTATTCCGGCTTACGGCAAGAGCGGAGCGCAGATCATCAATGCCCGTCGCGGGGCCCGATGCAGGGCTCTGGATATGCTGGAGGGTTACGAGCACCGCCGTCGGTTCGGCCCCGAGAGTAGATCCGGCAAGGATTGGGTGTTGGTGAATGATGTGGCCCCTTGTCGTCGCCGGGACCCGGGCCGTGAAAAAGATGCCACCAACCCTGCTGTTGTGGCCCAGGCACTGGACGGTAGCGGCCTGGACGATGACAACAGCATGCTGGGCAAAATTCGGTACGAACTGGAGAGGATGGAAGGCTTCGCCTGTAAGGCGGCAGAGACTGTTGACTTCGCCAGCGGTTTGACCCGATGGGTGGACGACTTGCTCGGGGAGGACTGGCGTGCCCAGTTCGGCGGCGGGCAGACCGCCCCGGGTGCGGCAGAGGCCACGGATAAAGCCGAAGCCGCCCGTAAGGAACTGTTGGATGAGGTCCGTCGTCGCCTGAGGGCCGGCGACAGTGATGAGGACCAGCTCGCCTCGCTCAGGGAGCGGCACATACCCGCCGTGCCGTTACCGGATTTGTTGTTTGAGCTGGAGTGGCTCACGAACCAGACTTGCCTGCACTTAACATACCTCTCGACGGTGGCAGAGTCTGGCCAGGAGCATCCCCACTTCAAGAGTGCCATGCTGGTACACTCGGCCATCTTTGATTACAAGGGTTATGAACGCGGCCCGTTCGACGACTATAGACATGTAGTTGACACCGAAAAGCTGGACGCAGCGCTGCGCAAGGAAGACCGCGATACCTGCCGCGCCACCTGCTACGAACTGATAGAGCGCAGGATCAAGTTACTCGAAAACCAGGCCGTACCAGTGTTTAACGACCTGTTTGCGCTCAACGGCCTGCGTCACGCCATTGCCTTGCAAACACTTAACCCGCTGCTCACCCATCTGGAAACCTCCGTCTTCCACTTCGATCCGCTAGTAGGCAAGGTCGCCAGGGATAGGGAGGCCTATCGCGACGAGGCCGGGGCTGAATTCATCAAGAAACTGGCTCGGGGGCAAACCGGTTTGTCTGCCTTCCTGGTGGTAGAGGAGGGTATCGACCAAGAGCAGGTTGGTGAGCCGGAGCCGAACGACGGCTCAGGCAAACCCCGCCCCGGGCTTCTGAAATGGCTCCAGGGCCAGCGGCCGGTAGCTGGTGACCTGCCAGAGGCCCTGCAGAACCAGTACGAGTTGAGCGAGCATGAGCGAGAGAAGGTCTACGAGAATATCCGCAATATGGCGGACCCGGAATTGCTCCAGTGGGCGACTGCGTCTTACACCACCATGGGCCAACTGATGGCGGACCTGAGCAGTGAGTTCTACCTGTATACCCAGCGGGCGCTGTTGAGGAAAATTGGCAATGGCCCAATCTATCAGGTGACAGACACGCTGCAGATCCCGACACGGTACATGAAACTGGGGAACCCTTTCTTTGGGGGGCTGGTACTGGGCCATGCGAATCCCACAATGCTCAACCCCAATCCCGAAATGGTCCCATTGGGCATACGTTTTGGTAACCAAGCTGCGGGTATAGGCACTTTCTCGGATGAAGCCATCAACCACGCGCTGCAACGGTCCAACGGCGCCCAGGTGGTCCGACCCAAGGGCGGGGTGGTCAACCGCGTAGGGCCCGGCATGAACGGCAATTACGCCGTCATCCGTAATGGCAATGGCAAACTTCTCGCCAACGCTACCTCGGTGGCAGGCTTGCAGGGTAGCACCTCCACCGCGCCTGCTCAGGTGGAAATGTTCTTGGCACACAAGGACAGCGTAGCTGCCAGGATGTCGCAGGGGTTTGAGCACCGCGCCGGTAGTGTGCTCATGCGCTGGGCGCCACCGGGGATGTTGGGGGTGTTTAGTTTCAACATTGCCAATAGCGCTCAGGCTATGCTCTCATCAGGTCTGGAAAAAGGTATTCCCGTAAAAGAAGTAACCGCATTTGCCTATGGAATGTTCAATTTCATGTATTGGCTAGGTCATATTGCAGAGGCTGAAAACTTGGCTCGGGAAACCCGCCTGTCCTGGCTTACCAAACCTCGAGTAGATGTCGAAAAGATCAGTAATAGCACTCTCAAATCGGTGGCCAAGGGGCTTTTCACCAACAAAGTGTTGTCGATCGCCAAGTTTGCGGGCGTCACAGGCGCAGCCCTGGAGGTGGTATTGTCCCTCTGGGAAGGCGTGCAGCGGATGCAGGCCAACGACATGGACGCCGCTGCCGGATACTTTACTGCAGCAGCAGGTTTTGGCGTATTCATGTTCTCCCATCTGGCGGGAGCGGCGCTGCTCCCCATTCTGGGTGTGAGCTTTGCGGCTGCCCTGGCAGCTGTTGCCTTGATCGTTGCGCTGGCGGCTCTGGCATGGGCCATCCTGAACACCGACGACGCACTGGAAACCTGGCTCAAGCATGGGCCATTCGGTAAGGAAGAGCCCTCCAGCCAGTACTTGCACCTTCACAGCGAACCGGAGGAAGCTTTCCAGTTCCTGATAGGGGGACTGTTCCCGCTCATCGGTAGCAGTGGAAACCTGGCGGAGTTCAATGACCGGGGGCTGTTATCCAATACGGAAAAGGATTGGCTGCTGGACAATGATCGCACGGAAGGGCAAGTGATCACCGTGCGTTCTTCCGCCTTTGCGCTAGTGGACAGGCCCGAGGAACAGTTCCAGGCCCATTTCTGGATGACTTGGCGGCATGGAGGAAAGGCAAAAGTCCTGACCCCGGAATATGTGTATTACGATGCTGAAAACCAGATGCTCCGGTTTCACCTGCCCAAACCCCAGTGGCGTGGTATGGGCCGTTTCCGGTCCATGGAACAACTGAAGGCAAAGGTGCAGATTGCGCTGGGCAACGGCGGACAGCTGCCGGTCAGTGACATGGAGCAGCCATTGGCACCGGCCGTGGATGAGCCGGCACATACCGGCAAGGATCCCCGCTGGCTCACGATTACGAGTTAACAACTGATGATGGACGACTACCAAGACACCGCTTACCGCTCCGATGCCATCCCGGCGCTGCCACCGGGTGGGCACCCGCGCATGGATAAGGCATTCCAGCGCCTGCCCTGGGGGCACTATGAGAACCCGGTAATGCCCAACACCATGGAGACGCAGTTGGCCTACGCCCGCCTGTTCGAGGATGAAAGTGATGCGGAGGATGGGCATCCCTGGGGAGAATCGGTATTCTCGGTCAGCAAGGGGTTTTTGAGTGGGTTGCAGGGCTTTTTATATCTGTTCTATATGTGTTCTTGGCTCGCTTTTTTCGTTTTTTTAATTCCGTTAGGTCTTTTAATTCTTAAGGTCTTGTTTACAGGGCCTACTGTTGAAGGCGCGATATGGGTCTACGATACCTTCAAGTTTATTTATTTGTTTATAGCCATCGGCTACTTCGGCGGCAAATACGGCCGCCTCTTGTTAGCCCACCTCACCGACAAGCGCCAGCGAGCCAACCCCACGGGCCTGTACCGTCAAGAGGGTGTGGTTCGGATCAAGGAAGGCAAGGAGGTCTTCGAGGCTCCCTTCATTGAGTTCGATGCGTACTTAGTCCATACCCCGTCGGGCCGTGGTGGTCGGTACTTTAACCTAGTACTGCAACACCGCTACAGCCAACACCAGTTGTGGATGAAGGGTTTGCTCACCGATGCCATGGACCAAAGGGAAGTCTATGCATACTGGGGCATGCTCCAGCAGTACATGGACGTCACTCGGCCCCTGCCAGACGTCCCCATCTTTGAGCCCTTCCGGCCCCGTGACACTGTTACTGCACACTGGGACGAACGCACCGGGCGTGATCCGTTCAAGTGGCGGAAAATGTCCCTCGAGTCCTGGCGCAAGAATCACGAGCAAACCTACTGGGACCGCCTGCGAAGTACGAATTTCCATCACCCGTGCATCCTCGATGCCCATATCCAGGGGCGGGGCCTGCCGTTGCCGGAGGAGCAGGGTGGGGCAATGTTGGCGTAGTTTGGCCTAGAGTTAATACAGGGATGTATTCGATGGGAGTGCTGCACCTCGGTGCAGTAGGCTTGACTGGTTACTTTATGTACGAGGACACATCACTTACGTTCACAATAGGTCTTATGCTTTTGATCGGCCTATTTCTTTTCAGTATCTGGTCTCACGATTTCAGAATCCGCAACAATGTTATTGAAATCACTCCCCAATTTCTGAATATCGACGACTGTGAATTCGAAGAGATTCCATGGTCGGATATTTCTCATCTGGAAGTAGTTGATCACTTCAGCACGCGCCTTGGTCGCTTTGTGCATCTTATTATCTATCCGAAAAACAACGATAAGTACACATGTGAAAGACGGGGGCGTTTCTTCAGCCGGCAACGGGCGGATGGCGGTATCTTCGCCACAGACCTCTATAATTATGCTGAGGACCACAAGACGATCTTTAAGGATTTGTCTGAAGCCTTGGAAAGTAGTCGGTTGGTAGTCTGGCCGGAGTGACCTTCAAGCATTAACACCGAGTGCGCGGGTACGTCACGGTCATGCCTCACGTCATCTTGGACTGATCCGCGTCAATGCAAGATTACCTCACCACGGTTAAGTTCCCTGGCCTCAGGAGGAAGACCTTAACTTCTTACCACAGGATCAATTGCTCCCTAGGTGGTTTTGGCTACATACTGGAAAATGCGCGCCAACGCCAAATACTGAAAAATTTTCCCAACCAAGAGGTACCAATGACCTGGTACGCCCTCCAGCATAAACCCGCCCAGGGCAATCGAGCCCTGGCGCATCTGCAAAACCAGGAAATCATCTGCTTCTACCCCAAAATCACGGTAGAAAAAATCAAGGCGGGCAAACGCACCAAAAAGCTCGAGCCACTGTTCCCGGGCTACTTGTTCGTCAACCTGGAACAAACCGACCCCATGTGGTCGAAACTGCGCTCCACCCGGGGTGTGGTGCGCATAGTAAGCTTCGCCAATAAGCCAGCGGCCATTCCAGACGACGTCATCCAGCACATCAAAGACAGCCTGCACACCGTAGCAGAGCAGGGTGGCATTAAGCCCGGCCAACACGTAGAGCTGGACGAAGGCCCCTTCAAAGGCATCAGCGCCATCTTCCAGGCCTACGACGGCGAAGAGCGCGCCATCGTGCTCATCAGCTTCATGCAAAAACAACAAACCGTAAAAGTCCCCCTCTCAACCATCCACCCCCGCAGGTCAGGTAGGTCGGATTAGGCAAAGCCGTAATCCGACAATTGAAACTTGGGGTCAGACCCCAAGACATTTCATTAGGCAGAATGCGCTAGGGTCTGACCCCAAATGTATCAAATGCATTCCCTACCCTTTGACAAATGTTCACACGCTAAGCTGTCAAAAACACGCATGCACCCCTTTAGGTTACTTGTTTGTAATAGCTTATGCCGTAGAATCGTCACCAACTCAAACCTACCAACGCCCACAAGCTGACAGAGAAGACTGCCGGTTCGCCGGGCGGAATTGGTAGCGATGGGCGGACCTAAGATTGACGGTTTTGCCCTTGAATCGACCAATCAATATCCCTTTCGGCTGATAGTTTTTCGGGCTGGCTAAGTGGATCCAAAGGGTCAGTTGGGGTAGCTATGTGAAGGCCCAAAATTTCATCAATAGGAACGATGCAAAAGGCCACAACGCAGCGAACACGAGTGCCGCCCACTCGGGCTGAATTCCCAAAGAAACCAAAGACATTACGAACGCTGAGTTGAGGACTACTCCCCCGCCTGCTATCATCGCGAACCTCCAAATCGCGTCAAAGTGATTCCGCGTTGCTCGAAAGCTCCAGTAATAGTTCAGTAAATAATTGAACGTGGTAGCGACTAGATAAGCTAATGCATTGGCATAAAAATCTGAATAGGAAAAAGCGTGAATCAGTGCAGCCAACAAACCGATATATATAACGACGGAAGAACCCCCGATGAGGAGATAGCGGAGCGCGGTCCTCAGGTCGAACGTTCGAAAGCTGGACTTAATCGACAACAGCCAGCTATTAAAAATATTCAATTGATACTTCCTATTCATAATGAAGCGGCCAACATTGCCAAACTGGCCAAAGCTATTTTAGAGGCGCTTCAGAAAAGTTCTTATTCGATCAAAATTTTAATCGTGAATGATGGTAGCACGGATGGCTCAAACGAGGTAATTGCTGAACTTTCACAAAAGCACTCAGAGATCTCATTCATCAGCTTTTCACGTAATTTTGGCAAAGAAGCCGCGTTAATGGCGGGTGTTAACGAGTGCGGAAACGATTTTGACTTATTGGCCTACATGGATAGTGATGGGCAGCATACGCCCGATGATTTATTGAAGCTGATCGTAGAGGCCGAGAACTCCAATGTCGATCTTGTGTGTGGAGCAAGAACTGACCGCGATTATCAAACGCCGGCCCAGCGATTCGCGACATCGTGTTTTTACAAGATTTTTCATTTGATGTCCAAAGAAGAAATTCATGAAGGTGTCGGGGACTTCAACGTTTTTCGGCCGAAAGTGGTATTTGCACTCAGGCGGCTAAATGAAGACCATCTCTTTATGAAGGGATTGGTGTCTTGGGTCGGATTTAAGAAGAAAATCGTACCGATTACTGTCCAGCCTCGCGCTAATGGCACACCTAAATCATCGACTTTAAAGATGCTCAAGCTCGCGCTTGGCGCAATCTTATCTTTCAGCGCTTGGCCTTTAAGGGCATGGTCTATTGTCGGTATCAGTTCCTCTCTTGTAGCTTTAGCCTATCTCACGTTTATTGTTGTTAAGACGGCGGTTTACGGCACTGATGTGCCGGGCTATGCGTCCACAATCGTTCTTTTATTAGGCCTTGGGGGGCTGCAAATTTTTTCAATAGGCATTTTGGGCGAGTATATAGGAAGAATCTACGATTCGTCGAAGCGCAGGCCTAGATACATTATTGCCGAGAAAAGCGATGACTAAATCTCAAAGCGCGATGCTGCTGAGTGTTTTAATATGGCTTTCTCTTTTAACGATAGTTGCAGCCATTTCGTGGCTGGCTCCGCCGACAGGTGATACATGGGGCTATCTGGCAAGAGCTGAAGGTCTCACACCAATTGATCTTGCCCAGCGCTATTTTCAGGGCTATATGACAAACAACCCTAGGGTTGGCCAATATATGCTTGGGATTTCGGGCTATGGCCACTGGGCTATTGCCTTAGTAAGTGTTTTATCGCTTACGCTGTTGCTTGTTTCCGGGGTTGTTGTTGCAACTGGTCAACTAATAAACCCGTTACGACTTAAGCACACTTTTGTCGCGACTATCATTTTTGCAGTGATGTGTGCTGCGGGTGCGGAAGTTGGAAGGGCATTATTTTATGTTCCTTTTACCACAAATTATGTTTTTGGATTTGGTTTGCTCATGCTCTTCTTGGCTACCGTTAGGCTTGGCACTGAGATGGAGCTTTCGAAAAAAGTCGCTTTCCTGATTTTTCCAATTGGTCTGTTGGCGGGTCTCTCTAACGAGCACACACCTCCTGTTGTTTTGGGTATAGGGGCTGTCGCTATCATTGTGCATGCGATGGGCCTAGTTGATTTGAAATTAAAGCGACTACACTATCATGCTTTCTTCTCGCTTTTGGCTGGTTATCTTCTGCTTTTCTTCGCTCCTGGACAGGACGTCAGATACTCAAATGTAGATAAAAACTCTGGTTTTGAGGAGCTTCTGACCAATCTGCCGGTGCGTGTATGGAAAGTTCTCACGCTTCTGGTCGAGCACTCTGTCCCATTCTTTATTTTCGCAGTAATTTTGGTTGCGTTGGTGTTTTTGAGGGCGTGGTTTCGACGGGAAATTTCTGTGGCCTTTTGGCCAGCGCTGATGCTCCTGGTTTCCCTGGGAATGGCAGTCACAGTAACCGCATCTCCGCTCATTGGTCAGCGACTATTGTTTGCGTCTTATGCTGCGCTTGCGGTGTCGACTGCTGGCGCTTTGTTCTATCTTTCTAGGGTTCCGCTTCTTTTTTGGATTTGCGGCATTGGGGCTGTCATTTCGTCATCGATGTACCTCCGGCAGGCCTTTGACGTGTATTCCGATTTTCATGCGGCTTACTCTGGGCATTTGGAGAATGTGGTGGCGGCTCAGAAGGCCGGTAAGACGGACCCTGTGTTCTCTCCTTACAAATTCAATTTTAGGGCGACCAAAGAGTTCGTTAGGGCGGAGTATTTTTCTACTGATCCCGGGCATAGGTTGAACGTACATCGGGCCAACATATACGGATTCGATTCTGTTAAGTTTAGTTCTCGATGGTAGATTTATGTGCGGCTTATAGGGGTCAAAGCGATGTCTTATCCACCCCTAGGATCTGGGCATGGTTAGTTAAAGCTCTCAAGCCTACAATAAGTCGATCAACTAAAACTGGGGTGTCACAGTCTTCTTGAGTCCTTAAGGGTAGGTTCCTAAGAGATTGATGTAAATTCAGGTCAAATGCCCCCTGCGGCCCCCACAGTCTTCAGCGATATCTGTTAGCATTATTGCCGTGATTTAATCTGAATTTCTAGTCAGAATGTCATGCAAGATTCACCAGAAAACGGTCAGTGTGCGCGATGACTTTTTGCATAAAACCAGTGACCTGCCCCCTGTCTTTAATCCAACTGCTCCCTAGTAATGTCCGTTACTTTTGAATTAGTTTTTCCAAGTCGGAGAGCGGAGGCAAACTCCAAGGGTGTCTGATACCCCAGGGATGAATGCGGACGCTGCTCATTGTAGTCCAAGCGCCAATTGCTGATCTTCTCACGAGCATGAGCGAGATCCCGAAACCAGTGTTCATTCAGACACTCATCCCGGAATTTTCCGTTAAAGCTCTCGACGTAACCATTCTGCATCGTAAGCGTCCGGTGATCCCATCTTGAGCCAGGCGCTGCTGTCGTCAGGATAGTGTCCACTTATTTTCTAGTGGACACTTAACATGAACGAATTAAGCGTAACCAAGCCCTACCAACGACGTCGCCGGTTTTCCCGGGAATTCAAAGCCCAGATTGTTGCCCAATGCCTGGAACCCGGAGCATCCGTTTCTCGAATCTCGCTGGATAACGGCCTCAACGCCAATATGGTCCGGCGCTGGATCCGCGAGGTGCAGCGAGCGCCTAAAACGCCGGGATTTGTACCGGTTAATCTGCCTGCGGCAACCTCTGCACCGAGCCACCAGTCGGTCTCGAACAAGCCTAGCACCATCCGCATCGAGATTCCCCGCGCCGGTGGCTCGGTCGTGGTGGAGTGGCCGGCGGAGCAGGCCCACCAGTGCGCCGCTTTGCTGCGGGATTTGCTGGGATGATCCGGATCGACGAGATCTGGCTGGCTACCGAGCCACTGGATATGCGGGCGGGACCTGACAAGGCGCTGGCGCGAGTCATCCAGGTATTTGGTTCAGCCAGGCCACATTGTGCCTATCTGTTCGCCAACAAACGGGGCAATCGGATGAAGGTCTTGATCCACGATGGCCTCGGCATCTGGTTGTGTGCCCGCCGGCTGAACCGGGGCAAGTTCCACTGGGGCGAGTCCTGGCGCGGTGACCAACTGCGACTGACCGAGGAACAGTTATCCGCTCTGGTTCAGGGCCTGCCCTGGCAACGCCTTGGGGCCGATGGCGTGATCTCCATCCTGTAACCACAAGCTGAATGATATCGCCATAGCCAAAACTGCGAATCGCTTGCCGCACAAGGGCTTGGCATACTAACGGGCATGACTCAGCGCCCCGATCTCGACCAACTCTCTGCCGATCAGCTCCGTGCTCTTGCCACGGAACTGTTCGATCGAGTTGAGAACAAGGAGCGCGCTCTGGTGCACCGTGATGCGGTCATCGAGAAGCTGACTCACGAAGTAGCTATTCTCAAGCGTCACAAGTACGCCCGCCGCAGTGAGCAACTGGGCGCAGTCCAGGGAAAACTGCTGGACGAGCTGATCGACAGCGACCTGGCGGCCATCGAAGCCGAGCTTGAGCAGGTGATGACCGAGGAGCAGAAAGCCGCTCGGCCAAAGCAGCAACCCAAACGTACACCGCTACCGCCGGAACTGCCCCGCACCCTGATCCATCACGAACCGGACAACACCCATTGCCGCTGCGGATGTCAGCTCAAACGTATTGGCGAAGACATCAGCGAGAAGCTGGACTACGTCCCGGGCGAGTTCACCGTGGAGCGGCACATCCGCGGCAAATGGGCCTGCGACCAATGCGAGACCTTGATCCAGGCACCGGTACCACCGCAAGTGATCGACAAGGGCATCCCCACCGCCGGGCTGCTGGCTCAGGTGCTGGTGGCCAAGTACGCAGACCATCTGCCACTGTACCGACAGGAACGCATCTTCGGCCGCGCCGGACTCGAAATCCCGCGCTCCACTCTGGCCGAATGGATCGGCGCCTGCGGTGTGCAGTTGCAACCTCTGGCAGATGCGCTGAGAAGCGACTTGCTGAAACACAACGTTCTGCATGCCGATGAAACCCCGGTCAGCATGCTGGCTCCGGGCAAGAAGAAAACTCACAAGGCCTATGTCTGGGCCTACTGCACCACGCCGTTCTCAGACCTGGAAGCCACCGTTTACGACTTCGCACCCAGCCGGGGGGGTGAACCTGCACGCACCTTCCTGGGTGACTGGCAGGGCAAGCTGGTCTGTGACGATTACGCCGGCTACAAGGCCGGGTTCGGCAACGGCATCACTGAAATCGGCTGTATCGCCTACGCCCGGCGCAAGTTCTACGACCTGCACGAAGCCAACAAGAGCGAGTTGGCTGCGAAAGCACTGGAAGACACCGGCGGACTCTGCGAGATCGAGCGGGAAACCAAAGACCTACCACCGGATAAGCGCCGGGAAATCCGACAAACCAAAGCCAAACCACTGGCTGACGCACTGCATCAATGGATGCTAGCGCATCGCCAGAAGGTGCCGGATGGCTCCGGCACGGCCAAAGCGTTGGATTACAGTCTCAACCGTTGGGAAGCGCTGACGCGCTACCTGGACGATGGTGCTGTGCCCATCGACAACAACTGGGTGGAAAACCAGATCCGACCCTGGGCGCTGGGGCGCAGCAACTGGTTGTTCGCGGGATTACTGCGCAGTGGCCAACGTGCTGCGGCTGTGATGACACTGATCCAGTCGGCGAAGCTGAATGGGCATGATCCTTATGCTTACCTGAAGGATGTGCTGACCCGCCTTCCGACGCAGAACAGCAACGCCATCGATGAGCTATTGCCCCACAACTGGAAGCCGGCTATACCTGACAAGGTGTGTTAGCCGGACGTGAATGGACTCCTCCTCTATTGCAAGCACTCTGTTTAATCACGATTAGGTACGACTGCCCACGTGTATCCGGTCTCGATAATGATGCCCTGTAGATGACCATTGTACCCTGATGGGCTATTCGCATGCTGGTTCCCAAACGCTTACACGAGCTTGTGGGCTCCGCGTCCGGTAGGGGTTTCCCACGATCGGTTCTACCTGGTCGCCATCAATCAAACTGCTCTGCAATCGTGGTGGTCTTCTCCTTAAAGTTTACCTGAGTGGTCCCTCTCAGTTTATAGCGCTACTGCTGCCAGCCTTGGATCAAATGCCATGTCATGACGAACCAGCGCCCAAGCCATCCGTGCAGTTTTGTTTGCCAACGCAACGGTGGATACATTGGCATGCTTCCGCGCCCGTAGTCCTTTGATCCAATGATTTAGGTTGTCCTCTTTATCGTCTACGCGACAGAGGACGGCTCGGGCACCATGGACCAGCAACTTCCTCAAATAACTGTCGCCCCGCTTACTAATGCCGAGTAGGCGGTCTCGTCCCCCAGTACTATGTTGCCTCGGTGTCAATCCTAATGACGCGGCCAAGTCACGTCCTCTATGAAATGCCGTTCATTCCCCAGAGCCCCAGCTAGTGTGCCTTAACAAAAGTTCGTCTTATTATTCAGCTTATCGGAAAGACGAGCGATTGATGCAATGATTTGATCCGCTGTTTTGCGCCAGATAAAAGGTTTGGGATCGTCGTTGTATCTTGCCAGGTAGTCTTTAAT
>NZ_JBDWCL010000017.1:0-251383 GCF_039977835.1 Marinobacter sp.
GAACTAAGCTCTTCGCGTTCTTCGCCTGTAATGATCAAAGGAATAACGGGTCGACCCATTGCAGTAGCTCCATCGATGCTTTCTGCAATTATACTCTTGAGCTGTAATTATATCGATGAACTTTTGTTAAGGCACACTAGAGTGCTGGCCCTCAATGGCCTGACGCCACGCAGTGTGATCAGCTTACTTGCGACGGGGTCTTGCTGAACACTCTGAGAAATCCGTTCATCAAGCGAAGCAATTCGGTCATCGAGGTAACGAAGATCCTCAGCCAGGCCATTCAAAAGAATGCGAAAGGCATCGGTCAGCCCGTTTTCGGCATCTTCCAGCCAGCAGGGTAGCGCTTTGCGCAATTGTTGGATGCCAGCCGGAGCAACGATTCCATATTCACCCACAAGACCCCGGATCTGGTTAGACTTTGCTGTTCGCTGTCCCACCAATTCTTCCCGAATCCGGTGAGTGGCCTGAATATCTTGCTGGTTTACCGTCTTAATCGGCACGAATCTCATATGCGGGCGACCCGTTGCCTCGCAGATGGCCGCAGCATCGACCCGATCATTCTTGTTGCTCTTCACATAAGGCTTAATAAACTGGGCAGCAACTAATCTCACATGATGCCCACGGGCTTGAAACTGTCGCGCCCAATGGTGGGAGGAAGCGCAGCCTCAATGCCAATTTCAGCCCCGACAGGCACCCCCTGCACAAAGCGTCCAGCCATTTCCGGCGGGAGTACTTGCCGGTCCAGAGAACTGTGTCATGACGGTCAACGCCATGAACATGAAAAACTGACTTTGCGATGTCGACTCCAACCCGGACAATGGTCATGTGGAGTTCTCCTCATCCTAAAGATGGTGGTTTGCCTCACCCATCATTATGGCGTGCTGACGCAGGAGTGAGGAGAGGAGGAGTCCACCCCATTGCTTACGGTAACCCCTTAGTTTATCCAGCCCAGAAACCCCAGGCTCGAAGCTTTCGTGGGCTATGTTTGCGTGTGTGCCTGTAAAGACGCTGAAATATATAATGCGTGTTAACTGAATAACTGACGCTTCTCACGTAGAATTGCGCCGTCTCGAAGACGGAAATACCGTTAGCCTTAGTACGCTGAGCCCTGGTTGGTGGGGCGGTAGCGTGCCTGATTAATAATTATTCGTAATAGATCTTAACTTTAAGAGGGTGTTCTGTGGGTTATCTACGCTGGATAGTGTGGTCATTTTTTGGGCTTATCGTTGGCGCAGGTGTTGGTGCTATCCAGTTGTATGCCACGGATTCAACTCGATATGTCGCATCCTTGGAGCTGAAAGAAAGGGTTTTATTTGACGAGTATTGGAATGCTGCTCCTGATTTTCTTATCAAGGCAGAGTTGGTACGGAACAGCTTGGTAACAACTGACTCAGACTCTGGCGTTACGCTTGACTCCCTCACGGCTGAGCTGCTCAATTCCTGGTTTCGTTTCCTTGATAACAATCTATTCAGGTTTGTGGTGGACGGCGCCCTGAGTACTGGAAATATCGGGGATGAATTTCAACGATATGCCCGCACCAATCCAGGAATGATAGATGGTTTAAATCAACGTTCGATTACATTCACCGTGGCTGGTGATAATCCCCAGTATGCAGAAGATCGCCTGTTGGAATGGGTGGATGAAATTAAGGAGGAGAGTACGGTAAGGTCGAGTGAGGCTCTGACTGCTTGGTTGAGTCGTAAGGGGCGAGCCTTACGGCTTCTGTCTGAGCAGGGAGGTTTGGGTTTTCTGGAAGAGGATAGGGGAGAAATCGGCCAAATTGCATCTGATTTCGAGAAGTCTGCAAAAAGTTTTCCATTTATTAGTCCGTATTTCGGAATGGAGATGCCTGTAGTGGTGGAACAGGTTGGGACTAATCGATTGCATCGAATTCTGCTGTGGGCAGGATTGGGTGTTGTCATTACCCTTCTTCTATTAATCGCTTTGAAGTCACGACAATCTCGTGAATAGTCGATCCCGCTTTTTAAAACTTTTGCTCGGCCCGGTGGTCACGCTTTTCGTGGGCATTTCGTCGGGCCCATTGCTGTCCCACATCTTTACCCCTGAGGAGTTTGGCCGATACTCGGTTTTATTGGGTATTGTTGGAATTTCCGTCGTGGCTGTAACTGTGCGTTTTGAACAGTTGATTCCAGCAAGTGAGGATCCTCACGCGACTCTTTGGGTTGTTGTTGCTTTTTCGATGGTTGGTGCGTTTCTGCTCGGCCTGATCGGTTTGCTCTTCCTTTCGCCACTTGAGGCTTTTTTTATTGCGGGAACAACACTTGCTGCTGCTGTTTTTAACGGTTTTTATTACTATCTCATCGTGAATGGACGAGTCCTTCTTGCCTCTGCAGGGAGGGCTACTCAGGCCACAGGTGTTATAGGCGGGCAAGTTTCTTTTGGCGTATCTGGAATCGGATTGCCAGGGTTGCTATGGGGAGAATTGGCTGGCCGCTGTGTTGCTCTTGTTTTGGTGTTCCAAAGGTTTGAACGGCGCTCAAGCTGCCAGTTAAGGGCTGTATTTTCCAGTCAATGGCCAACAGCCAAGTGGTTGTTACCCAGTGCCCTACTGGGGGCTTTAGCTCTGCAGATGCTGCCTTTGGGAATGCCATTTTCGGTCGGTGCTGCTGCGGCAGGCACATTCTTGCTGATCTATAGGATGGTGGTAGTTCCGAACTCACTGCTTTCAAAGGTGGCTAGCGATACGCTGCTTGTTGAATTGGGGAAGCGCACGAGTAAGGGCGCCTCAATAAATCGCTTTGTGGAGCACAGCGTCGGTAATTTATTGCTTACTGCAATTTGTTTGTACGGCAGCCTTGCAGTCTATGGGGGGGCTCTCTTTCCTTTGATAATGGGGGAGGAATGGGTAGGGATTTCTCAGCTTGTCCCCTGGTTGTCATTATTAGTAGGATTTTGGTTCATCGCTTCGCCGCTTGCGATGGTATTTGTTGCACTGAATAGAACACGTTGGTCTTTTGGCCTCAGCATGTTGGATGTGGCCAACCGGTGTATGGCCTTGGCCATAGGTTTTCTTTACCAAGACGTTGTAGTGGCAGCAGCGGCACTCGGAATTGGCGGGGTGTTTGTTTATGGTATATCGGTAATGAGTGCGATGACGCTAGCTAACGCCAGTCTGTTGAGGGTTTTTCGCATGATTCGGATCCATCTATTTGGTGTGGTCACTCTCTTGGTGTCGAGCTGGATGTTATTTATACATGGCCACCTTTGGATAGCCGGCATGTTGACAGCAATTATGATCATCATCGCAGGTAAAAAGGTTGCGTATGTCTGAGAGGGTCGGCCTTATTGGTACTGGTATGTGGACACGTCGGTTAGCTTTATCGCTGAGCCGGCATTCTGAGTTGAAATGTTCACCAGTGTCCGAGGTCAAAGTAAAAGATTTATTTTCGCTTTTGAGGTTGTTTGGAACACAAGCGGTCATCCGCGTGGGGTTTAGACCAGGACAGTTCCGCCCGCGAGCATTTGTGATAGACATCCTTTGTTTGCTCTATGTGGCTCTTGGCGGTAAGTTATTTTTCTATTGGACCGGTTCGGATGTTCCAAGGACGGCCCTTTTGCTCAAATCACCTGGTGCGATTGCAGGTTATTGGTCAATTCCCGTTACGCGTTATCTCCTGCAACATAGCAAGCACTGTGTGGCTGCGCCTTGGTTAATAAAAGAGTTGGCGGAGTTCGGGTGTCGCGCCAAAAGCCTTCCTTTTCCGACACCGACTGACGAGTTTGAGGAGGCCGGTGCATCTCATCCGGAGTGGCCGAGTGAATTCACAGTTCTCTCATACGTCCCTGATCATAATTACAGCAATTACTGCGGGGATGAACTGGCTCAGCTGGCTCGAAGAATGCCGAATGTTCAATTCCGCATAATGGGCGGAGAGGGTGCATGGTGTGATGATTGCCCACCAAACCTTACCTTTTTGGGGTGGGCTCACGCGCAAGACCAGTACCTTAAATGCGTGGTTGTGTTACGTGCCGTCAGGCACGATGCAATGGGAGGCACGGTTCGGGAGGCTCTTTTATGTGGTCGTTATGTTTTATATACCTATCCGCACCCGTCAGCGATTTTGTTGCCTGAGCCGGATCGTTCGCCCAACTTGATAAGGGATATGGAGGAAAACCTGACCCACCTTAGGGAAAAGTTTGTGTGTGGGCGGCTGCCGTTCAATGTGGAGGGCCGCCACTGGGTTATGGCCAACCTTACGGAGGGAGTGCTTGCCCAGCGCGCAGCTTCTTTTTTTAGTGAGGAGTTGCATGAGGCTGATTAAGTATTCATCGTGGTTCCTGATAATATCAATTACCACATTGGCATCCATTACTGTATTGGAAATGTTCGGGATCTTCTATGAGTTGGCTTTATCTGCACTAATTTTGGTCGTTGTGTTATTTTTTCCCCTCTTCTTCAGAAACGTGAAATGGTATGAACCTGTATTTGCTGTAAATGCAATGTATGCACTTTTTGCTCTAGCGGTGATATATTTTTCTGTATCCGGTTTCTCTAGAGCTGAACATGCTATCCATGGTATCGCAGAGCTTCAAAAGCGTGCTCCATTGGTGGTGCTATATATTTCGATTTGGCTTTTGGTATTCTACGGTGGATATTTATCGATAAGGAAAGTTCCCCTCAAAGAAGACGTGGATAACGTTGTTTCAGAACCATTAAAAGGCGTAGATCCTCTGGTTTTGAAGGTCTCTATTTATTTTCTTTTTCTTGTAGCCATTGCGAATGTGTTGTACAACGTCTGGCTGTTTAGTCCTAGCGATCCGGTCGGTTATTTCCTAAACTTTGGTGTTGCTCGCCATAGAGATATGGTTAATGATGGGATATATACTACCTTGGGTTATAACTTATTTATCGTTGGCCTTGTTCTTTTCCGGTGTTCGTTTAGTGAGTGGAGTTTCCGGCGCAGCTTTATATATTTTTCTATGCTTGTCATTACGCTTTTCGCAATGGTATCGCGGGGTCAGATTTTTTTCACATTCTCAGTACTAATGTTTATCTTCATTTTGGAGTACTTCTTAATTCGAAATAGAAGAGCTTATTTTCGTTGGGCATTAGTACTTTTTCCGACTATTTTTCTCGTAATGGTAGGTGCTTATTTTCTCCGTCTTGTAAGTGTTGAGGTTTATTTGTCAAGAATTTCGGGGGATGAGATTGGCTGGTTTTCTGCATTTTCCGAAAAATTACCTCAGTTTATGGGGCTAATTTTTGGCAAGGGTAACGTGCCAAATCTTCCTGCCATGATTGTTTATGAGGATCATTACGGAGGTGTTGAGGGTTTTTTGTGGGGCGAGTCACTGCTTAATTGGATCACTGCGTTTGTCCCGACCTGGAATGGTACTTATATTGGTTACGGAATTAGCGATATATGGTATCCAAATAATGTTGGCGGTATACCTCCAGGTTTGATACATGAGTTGTACGCGAATTTTGGGTATTTCGGTAGTTTAGTGGCGGCATATATTTTTGGCTATTTAGGGGCTCTTTCGTTTAATTTGGTATCGCGATCCAAAAGCGTTCTGGTGTTTCTTGTTTATTCAGCGCTCTTGGTGAGGTTCTGGTTTATTTTGCCTAAAGTTGAGTTTGCTGTCCTAAGTAATGCTATATGGTTATTTATTCCGAGTGTAATATCGATTTTTGCTCTGATATGGGTTACGTATATTATAAGTCGTATTCGCTTGAAAGGTTTTTATGATTCATCTTTCCAATAACTTTGTGAGCAGTTCAGTTCATCTGAATTTGATAAAATCGATTTCTGGTATTGATGGCGCCCAGTATGTTGTGGTGCCGGTTCGAAATCGTAAGCTCATGGTTAATAATTCGTCGGTTGGAAGTGCGGTTCACATAAAGTTTTGTTTGTTTAGAAACAGGGTGATTCGATTTTTTCCGCTCGCAAAAATTTTTTATGTGTTTTTAAAGTGCTTTTTCGCTCTTAAGGATGCTCGTGATGCCGTCCTAAAAATAGGAAAAGAGCCGGCGCTGCTTTGCCATAATTTTTGGTCCGATGGTATGGTCGGATTTTTGTTCTCTTTTTTCTATCCGTTAAAGTATGTGCTTGTAGTGAGGAACACCGATATCAATTATTTTGTCGCTAAACTTCCTCACTATAGGTGGCTTATGCGGCTAATGGTTCGTCGATCGTCGGGGGTGGTTTTTGTAAGCCAGGCACACCGTAATCGCTTTGAGAGCAATTGGCCCAGTGTGCTAAAAGCTTCGAGACGCGTAAAGGTGATTCCCAATGCCATTACCAATTGGTGGCTGGAGAATCTGATTACGGAACCCATCCAAAGGCCCTTTCAAGCGTGTTTCGTAGGAAGGTTTAACAAAAATAAAAATCTTACCAAGCTTGGAGAGGCGGCAAAAATTATTCATGGTGCCATTCCGGAATTCCGCTTGGTTCTTGTAGGTGGATCCGAAAGTGAGTTTTTGCAGGTAACTGGATTTGATGCGGTGCCGTCTTTCGTTGAAGTTCGTGGACTGTGTGAAGCACAGAAAGTAAGGGACGTTTATCGCAGTTCTCGTGTTTTTGCTATGCCATCACTGACGGAGACTTTTGGGCTGGTTTATGTAGAAGCTCTTTCTCAGGGGTGCGCTGTTGTATTTAGCGAGGGAGAGGGTATTGATGGCATGTGGAACGAGCCCTTTACGCTTCCTGTTGATCCAAGATCACCAGCTAGTATTGCCAAGTCTTTGATGGTTTTGTTAAGGAATTACCCAGATGGCGTTCCGAACGAATGGATTCAGAGGGAAATCAGGCGATTTAGTTGGGACAACGTTGCTTCTGAATATTTGGGGTGTTTTTCTTGAAGATTATTTATCTGCATCAATATTTCCGGACGCCGGATATGTCGGGCGGAACCCGATCCTATGAGATGGCCCGAAGACTTGTGAAAGCTGGCCATGATGTGCACATGGTAACTTCCAGAACTGATGGAAAACTAAAAGGGAATAATTGGTCTCTGGAGATAATTGAGGGCATCCACGTACATTGGTTGCCGGTTCCGTATAGCAACGCTATGAGCTATACGCGCAGGTTGCTCGCTTTTACCAGCTTTGCCAGAAAGGCGGGGCAGTACGCTTCACAATTGGAGGCAGACGTAGTGTTTGCAACCAGTACCCCGCTAACTATTGCAATCCCGGCAGTGAAGGCCAGCAAGGCTCTGGCAGCTCCTCTCGTTTTCGAAGTGCGGGACTTGTGGCCCGAGGTTCCAATCGCGCTGGGCGTATTGAAATCCCCGGTGACAAAATTTCTTGCCAGAAGGTTGGAGTCATGGGCCTATAGTCACTCTGAAAGGGTGGTGGGTCTCTCGCCGGGAATGTGTGAGGGTGTTATTCGCACCGGTTTTAGTCCCGAAAAAGTCCACTGTATTCCTAATAGCGCTGACTTGGATTTTTTCGACGTTCCTGAAAGTGATGGAGATAGGGTTAGATTCGCTCGGCCATGGCTTGGAAATCGGCCTTTGGTTCTTTACGCAGGAACCTTTGGTTTTGTAAATGGTGTGGGCTATCTTGCCGATATCGCAAGTGTAATGCTTGATTATGATCCGGAAGTACGCTTTTTGGCAGTTGGAGATGGCGCTGAAGCTAAACAGGTTAAGCAGCGTGCGGAGGCTTTGGGGGTGCTGGATAGAAACTTTTTTATAGAGCCTCCAGTATCGAAGTCTGAAATGCCTGCATTGCTGAGCGCTGCGACTATAACGACCTCTCTTGTCATTCCAAATAAAGCTCTATGGCATAACTCTGCTAATAAGTTTTTTGATTCTCTTGCGGCAGGACGGCCTATTTTTGTCAATCATGGTGGGTGGCAGGCCGAAATTCTAAGGGAGTCAGGGGCAGGGTTTGAGGTCTCATGCGAAGATGCGAGTGGAGCTGCTCTTGAAATCTTAAGTTTTGTGAAGGATGCCGAAAGGGTTAAGTCGGCTCGCAAAGCGGCCCTCGAATTGGCAAAATCACGGTTTGACCGGGCTATATTGGCAGAACAATTAAACGACACGCTAGAGCGTGCTTTGCGGGATTACAATGGGTAAGCGGATTTTTGACGCTTCAGTCGCTCTTTTCTCTTTGCTGATTCTCTCACCGTGTATTCTACTGTTGATAATCATCATCCGCCTAAAACTTGGAGGGCCTGCTTTTTTTTCACAGGTTCGGCCTGGTGTAAACGGTGAGCCGTTCAAGATGGTTAAGTTTCGGACTATGCTTGATTTAGAGGATGACCAGGGGCGCCTACTGCCAGATTCCCAGCGGATGACTGGTATTGGGAAGTTACTTCGATCGAGCAGTCTTGATGAACTTCCCGAACTCTGGAATGTTCTGAAAGGTGACATGAGTCTGGTCGGGCCTCGACCGCTTCTAATGGATTACTTGCCGCTATATTCAAAGGAGCAGTTTCGTCGCCACCAAGTACGTCCCGGAATAACGGGTTGGGCTCAGATTAACGGTCGTAATGCGCTCTCGTGGGAGGAGAGGTTTAGGTTGGATGTTTGGTATGTGGATAACCGTAGTTTCTGGTTAGATATGAAAATTCTCCTTCTCACAGTAAAGAAAGTTTGTGCACGCGAAGGTATCAGTGCTGATGGTGAAGCTACCATGAGTAAGTTTACGGGTAATCGGGAATGAGGCGCCTTGCTATCCTTGGAGCTAGCGGTCATGGCAAGGTTGTTGCGGATACGGCTTTGGCTCAAGGATGGAGTGAAATCGTTTTTTTTGATGATGCCTGGCCAAACGTTTCCTCAAATGGCAGGTGGCCTGTATTGGGCAATACTGAAAGCCTTTTGTGCTTTGCGGCAGGCTATGATGGCATAGCGGTGGGCATTGGTAATAACAGCGTTCGTCGCGAGAAAATGAAGCTAATCGAATGCAAGGGTTTAAAGTTGGCAACAATTATCCATCCATCTGCTGTGGTTAGTGATTATGCCCTCATTGGTAAAGGAACAGTGGTCTGCGCCAAGGCGGCAGTTAATGTTGACGTTCAAATTGGTGCCGGTGGAATTATCAATACTGGCGCGGTGATCGAGCACGATTGCTGTTTGGGTGATTACGTGCATGTTAGCCCTAACGCTGTGCTTTCGGGGGGTGTAACTCTTGGCCATGAGGTTTGGGTTGGTGCTGCTGCATCAATAAAACAGTTGGTCTCGGTGGGCAACAAGGCGGTAATCGGTATGGGCAGTGTGATTCTTCGGGATGTTGCTCCTGAAGTGACGGTTGTCGGCAATCCCGTTCGCATACTGTAAACATTTTCCACAGATGAGTTTGTTAATGCTTAACACTTCTTTTTCTCCTTGGCCTTCCTACACGCAGGAAGAGGCTAACGCGGTTGCCCGTGTCTTGCTGTCCAATCGCGTCAACTATTGGACTGGCCAGGAGGGTCGCGAATTCGAGCGAGAGTTTGCCGCGTTTGCGGGCACCGGGTATTGCGTGGCGGTTGCTAACGGTACAGTGGCTCTGGACCTTGCTCTGAAAGGGTTGGGTATTGGCAATGGTGATGAAGTTATTGTCACTTCCCGAACCTTTCTGGCCTCGGTAACGTGTATTGTTAACGCAGGTGCCCGGCCGGTGTTCGCAGATGTGGATGCGGATTCCCAGGGAATTACCGCTGAAACGGTTGCTCCATTGATCACCGAGAATACCAGGGCGATTGTTGCTGTACACCTGGCTGGATGGCCTTGCGACATGGATGGTCTGAATGAGCTGGCCTCCAGGTATGATTTATCGGTTATTGAGGATTGTGCTCAGGCCCACGGAGCGACATACAAGGGCAATCCCGTCGGCTCGCTTGGGCATGTGGCCGCCTGGTCTTTCTGCCAGGATAAGATTATGACTACCGGTGGTGAGGGTGGCATGGTTTCCACCAATGACCGGAAACTTTGGTCTCGTATGTGGTCTTATAAGGATCATGGTAAAAGCTGGGAAGCAGTCTATGAACGCGAGCACCCGCCCGGCTTCCGTTGGCTTCATGAGAGTTTTGGCACTAACTGGCGGATGACGGAGATGCAGGCTGCGATAGGCCGAATCCAGCTGCAGCGTATGCCGGGCTGGACTGACCGCCGCCGGGCGAACTGCGAGACTATCTGGCAGACGGCGAGGAAGTGCAAGGCGTTGCGGGTGCCGGACGTTCCGGAGTACATCGGCCATGGCGGCTATAAATGTTATGTTTTTGTGGAGCCTGCAGCCCTGAAAGCGGGCTGGGACCGGGATAGAGTGCAGGCGGAGATTGTTAATGCAGGCGTGCCCTGTTTTTCAGGTTCCTGTTCGGAAGTATATTTTGAAAAGGCTATACAAGATGCAGGCATGGCGCCGGTGGAGCGCTTGCCGGTGGCCAGGGATTTGGGTGAAACCAGCCTGATGTTTCTGGTGCACCCTACATTGACTTCCGATGAAATCAAACTCACGTGTGAAGTAATTGCGCGCGTAGCGGAGGAGGCGAGCGCTTGAACAAGGGGGAGTTGGCAAAGAGTGGTAACAATAGTTTACTGATCAGGGCGTTTCTGAACCTTCCCCGGCTTCATAAGCGGATTATTTCGGTACTTTCAGATGCTTTCTTCCTGTTCTTCGCGATCTGGGCTGCTTTTGCACTACGCCTGGAGCAGCACCTCTGGCTGCCTACCCAGGGACAATTGACGGCTGCTGCCATTACTGTGGTGTTTACCATAGGAGTGTTTGTTCGCCTGGGGCTCTACCGGGCGGTGATCCGTTACCTGGGTGACCGGGCTATCCTCACCATTGTTTATGGGGTAATTGCTTCTAGTGTAGCCCTGATCACCTTGGGCTATCTGTTACAAGTGTTCGTTCCACGCTCTGTGCCAATCATATATGGGGCTTTGGCCTTCCTTTTTGTCAGCGGTACTCGCCTAGGCGTGCGGATAATTGTGAACCACCCCAAACAGATGGCAAAGGAGGCTGTTGCCATCGTTGGGGCTGGCGAAACCGGTATGCAGCTGGCCTCTGCGCTAGAGCAGGGGACTGAGTATAGGCCAGTGGTGTTTGTGACGCTTGACCGTGCCAATCACAAATCCATGATCAACGGCTTGTCGGTGGTGAGTATTACCCACATTGCCAAGTATTTGCCCCGGCACCGCGTGCAGCGAATTCTTCTGGCGTTGGATGAGAACACGCAGGTTGATCGCAAGAAATTGCTGAAGCAGCTGGAGCCACTTTCTATTCCCGTTCAGACGGTTCCTTCCATGTCGGAACTGGTGGCCGGCCAGGCACGTATTAACGATATCCGTGATCTGGAGATTGAGGACCTGTTAGGTCGGGACCCGGTTCGGCCGGATTCTGCAGTTGTTGCGAAGAGTCTATACCAGAAGTCGGTTATGGTCACCGGCGCGGGCGGTTCAATTGGCTCGGAGCTCTGCCGCCAGATCATTCGGCATCGCCCGAGTAAGCTGGTGCTGTTCGAGCAATCCGAGTTTTCCTTGTACGCCATTGAGCGTGAGCTGGCTTCCATCAATCAGATCGAAGGGCTTGAGGTAGAGTTGCATCCGCTTTTAGGCAATGTGAGTCACCGTCGCCGCTGTGAGACCGTGATGAGGGCTTTTGGCATCCAGACCGTATATCACGCCGCAGCATACAAGCATGTCCCTCTTGTAGAACACAATGTTATTGAGGGGATACAGAACAACGTATTCGGCACCTGGCACACTGCCGAAGCAGCGATTGCCGCTGGAGTGGAGCGTTTTGTGCTGATCTCTACCGACAAGGCCGTTCGCCCCACCAACGTGATGGGGGCCAGCAAGCGGCTGGCGGAACTGGTGCTGCAAGCGTTGGCTCAGCGGCAGCAGCAGACTATTTTTTCGATGGTGCGTTTTGGCAACGTACTGGGTTCCTCCGGTTCCGTGGTTCCCCTGTTCCGGGACCAGATTCGTGATGGTGGCCCGGTTACCGTTACCCATCCTGATATTATCCGTTACTTCATGACCATCCCCGAAGCCAGCCAACTGGTGCTGCAGGCGGGCAGTATTGGCGTGGGCGGCGAGGTGTTTGTGCTGGATATGGGCGAGCCGGTGAAGATTGCGGACCTTGCGCGGAAGATGATCCATCTGATGGGGTTGGAAGAAAAAACTGACGATGACCCCGGCGGTGATATCGAAGTGGTCTTCACTGGCCTGCGCCCGGGGGAAAAACTGTACGAAGAGTTGCTGATTGGTGATGACCCACAGGGTACCTCGCATCCCCGTATTATGATGGCCAGGGAAGTATCATTACCCTGGGAGAAGGTTGAAGAGTTCCTTAGCCAATTGCAACGTGCCAGCCAATCCTTCGACTGCGCCGCGATTATCGAGGTTCTTAAAGAAGCCAAAACGGGTTATGCGCCTAATGGCGCCCTGGAAGATCTGGTTTGGTGTAATGGGCACTTCGATGTAGTGGCGACAGAGCGCAGTGATGATAAAGTGCATCGATTGTCGGTGTAGGGAAAACAACGTCTCAAAAGCAAGGTAGCTGATCAATGTCTGAAAATGTTGTCTGGCATCACCAGAAAGTCACCCGCGCGGACCGCGCCTCCATCAAGAACCAGAGCCCCTGCCTTTTATGGTTTACGGGCCTAAGTGGCTCCGGTAAATCCACCATTGCCAATGCGCTGGATGTGGCCCTGTTCGAACGGGGCTACCATACCTTTCTACTGGACGGTGACAACGTACGCCACGGCCTGAACAAGGATCTGGGCTTTTCCGATGAGGACCGGGTTGAGAATATTCGCCGTATTGGGGAAGTAAGCAAGCTGTTTACCGATTCCGGTGTGATTGTCCTAAGCGCCTTTATTTCCCCGTTCACCAGCGACAGGCGCCTGGTGCGCAATCTGTTCCCGGCAGGGGAGTTCATCGAGGTGTTCATGGATACGCCGCTTGAGACCTGTGAAGAGCGGGACCCTAAAGGGCTTTATGAGAAGGCCAGGGCCGGCAAGATCAAGCACTTTACGGGGATCGATTCCCCCTATGAGGCTCCGGAGCGGCCGGAAGTGCGCCTTGATACGTCGCAGATGTCGGTTGAAGACTGTGTAAACCGCTTGATTGATTACCTCCTTGATCGACAACTGATCTTTACCCCGCCTCACGCTGCTGGAGTGTAAGTAGCTATGGCGTGGGAAGCCATTGTTACCCTGCTTACCCTGTTTACGGTTCTCTCAGCACTGGTTATTACCCGGGTGTCTGCCGATCTTGTGCTGATGGCGGCCCTGGCATTCCTGCTGATAACCGGCATTCTGGGCCCGGTTGAGGCGCTGGCCGGGTTCGGCAACCCGGGAGTGATTACCATTGCAACGCTCTATGTGGTGGCAGCAGGTCTGAAAGAAACCGGTGCTGTGCAGTGGATTGCCCGGTTGTTACTGGGCCACCCCAAAACCGAGAAAGGTGCCCAGCTGCGCATGCTGGCGCCCACCGGTATTCTCAGCGGCTTTATGAACAATACCGCCGTCGTGGCCATGTTTATCCCCGCCATTCAGGACTGGGCCCAGCGCCTGGGCATTCCTTCCTCCCGTCTTCTCTTACCTCTGAGTTATGCCGCCATTCTTGGGGGCACCTGTACGCTGATTGGCACCAGCACCAATCTGGTGGTGGACGGCATGCTGCAGGCACGCCTGGGGATCAACCTGGGGTTATTTGAGCTGGCCTGGGTGGGTGTGCCGCTGCTGTTGGTTGGTGGTATTTATCTGGTATTGGTGGCTTCCCGTATTCTGCCGGACCGTGGAGGCATGAAGGAGGAACTGGAGCAGGTGCGGCAGTATGGGGTTGAGGTGGAAGTGGAAGCCTCCGGACCTCTTGTCGGCAAGACAGTGGCGCAGGCCGGTTTGCGGGCACTTAATTATGGCTACCTGACGGAAATTGACCGGGGAGGGCGTTTGATTACGGCGGTGGAGCCGGACCGGATGTTGCAGCCCGGCGACAAGCTGTATTTTGTAGGAGCGCCAGAGTGCGCCAGCGAACTGCGCCGGATTCAGGGGCTGAAGCCCGCCCAGGCCAGCATCCAGAAGCTGGACCTGGCCAATCATCAGCGTTGTTTGGTGGAAGTGGTACTTGGCCAGGAATTCCCAGCCCTGGGCAAGACGGTGCGGGAAAGCCGCTTCCGTACCCGGTTCAATGCGGCCATTTTGTCTGTTTCCCGCGAGGGTAACCGTGTGCCGGGGAAGCTAGGGGATATCAGCTTCAAAATGGGCGACACCCTGTTGCTGGAAGCCAGCCATGAATTCGTTGAACAGTACCGGTTCCGCCGGGACTTTCTGCTGGTCAGCGGGCTGAACGATTCCACGCCGCCGGATTTCCACAAGGCGCCCCGCGCGCTGGGTATCTTGTTGCTGATGGTGCTTGTCAGTGCGTCCGGCCTGTTGCAGATCATCGAGGCTGCCTTCCTTGCTGCGGGCGCGATGATAGTCACTGGGTGCATTACGGCCAGCCGTGCCCGGCGTAGTGTGGATTTGCCAGTTCTGGTGGTGATTGCTGCCTCGTTCGCCCTGGGGACCGCCATGACAGAGACCGGCGGGGCAGAGTGGGTAGCATCCAGCCTTTTGGGCCTGTTTGGGCCGCTGACGCCCTGGCTGGCTCTGGCTCTGGTTTACATTCTTACGGCCGCTTTTACGGAAGTTATCACCAACAATGCGGCGGCGGTGTTGATGTTTCCCATTGGATTGGCGGTCTCCGAGCAGTTGGGTGTTAATTTCCTGCCTTTCGCCATAGCGGTGATGTTTGCAGCCTCAGCCTCGTTCATCACTCCGCTGGGCTATCAGACCAACCTGATGGTCTATGGCCCGGGGCGCTACCAGTTTATGGACTATGTGCGCCTGGGTTTCCCGCTGAGCCTGTTGGTAGGCTCAACCGCTATCGGTCTGATCCCCTTCGTCTGGGGTTTCTGATTGGGGTCCTTGTAGGTCGGATTAGGCGAAGCCGTAATCCGACACCTCGTAGCCTGCTGCTTATGAAGTCTGGCCCGGGGGTGGGAGTACCTTTTCTTTGGAAAAAGAACTCGCTTCGCTCAGACACCTTTTTCTGGCAGAAAAGGTACTCCCACCCCCGAGCCGATCGAACTTTTTAGGGAGTAACATTCATCCATGGAAGGAGAGTGTATATATGTATTCAGAGCGTTTTGGCCGCGAAGTTAGAATTACCCACCACGCAATGCAGAGAATGAGAACCCGATTTATTGCGGATGCTGAGCTGGAGATATTGGTTGAAGAAGGGCAAACTCGTTACAAGGATGAGCAGAGATTGTGGATTGCTCATCATTTTGAAGAGCGGCTTGATAATTTGCTGTGCGCTCCGGTAGTGCTTGAAGAAAATTTGTTAATAGTGAAAACAGTTATGCACCATTTTTCATGGGAGGGTTGAGAGCGATGCGCACCGTCTATGATGAAGCAGATGATATCCTCACAATCCATCTCAATGACAAGACGATTGTGAAAGAGGTTTCACAGGATTGGAATACTCACATCAGTTATGCAGCCGACGGTTCTATCGTTGAAGTTGTGGTTCTTGATGCGCAAAAAAATGGTGCGTGGCCTTTAGTGAAAACACATGCTGCGTAATGTCGGGTTTTGGGGTGGTAAGCCAGAATTCGATGCCGAATATCTAGAGTAAGTAGTAAGGGACTATGATAGACATAAAACACCACGGAGCGGTGAAAGGCGTAACGGGTTCCTGTCATGAGCTGGTCGTTGGCAGCTCTGGCATTCTTATCGATTGCGGCCTTTTCCAGGGCGAGGAAGAAGGCAACGGGGCTAGTGCCTCGGATCTTTCCATTGATTTTCCCAATAGCCACATTCGCGCGCTGGTGGTCACCCACGTCCACATCGACCATGTAGGGCGCATTCCTTATCTTCTTGCGGCCGGGTTCGAAGGGCCGATTATCTGTTCGGAGCCGTCGGCCATCATGTTGCCGGAGATTCTTGAGGATGCCCTGAAGATTGGCTTCACTCGCGACAGGGCACTGATAAAGCGGGTGCTTGGGCTGATTCGGTCCCGGCTTGTGCCGGTGCCTTATGGGCAGTGGCATACGGTTTTTGATGGCGAGGGTGAATCTTTGTCGGTTCGGTTGCAGATGGCAGGGCACATTCTGGGGTCGGCCTATGTGGAATGTGAGGCGCAGAGCGACGACGAGTTCGAGCGGATTGTGTTCAGTGGTGACCTTGGCGCGCCCCATGCACCTTTGTTGCCGGAGCCCCAGCCGCCGGAGCGGGCGGACCGTGTGGTGATTGAAAGCACCTACGGCGACAAAGACCATGAGAGCCGGGAGGACAGGCGGTACCGGTTGAAGGCGGTGCTGGAGCACGCACTTGAGGATGGCGGGACGGTTTTGATACCGGCGTTCAGTATTGGGCGGACGCAGGAGTTGTTGTATGAGATTGAGGGGCTAATTGCAGAGTTTAAGGGGTCTGACCCCTCGGGGTCAGACCCCACACCTACTGACATCTGGAGCAATCTCGAAATCGTCGTCGACTCGCCACTGGCCGCTACCTTCACTCGCATCTACCGCGACCTCAAACCCTTCTGGGACGCCGAAGCCATCGAGCTGGTCAACCAGGGCCGGCACCCGCTGTCTTTCGAGCAACTCACCGTCATCAATTCCCACGAAGACCACCTGAACGCGGTTGAATACCTGGCAAAATCCCACCGGCCCTGCGTAGTGCTGGCAGGCTCTGGCATGTGTGCCGGTGGCCGGGTGGTGAACTACCTGAAGGCCATGCTGGCGGACAAGCGCAATGATGTGCTGTTTGTAGGCTATCAGGCGAAAGGGACGCCGGGGCGGGACATCCTCACCTATGGCCCTCGTGGTGGTTGGGTTGAGCTGGATGGGAAGCGTTACGATATTCGTGCTCGGATACACCAGGTGGGCGGTTATTCGGCCCACGCGGGGCAGTCGGATCTGGTGAGGTTTGTGAGTGGAATCGAGCCACCTCCTTCAGAAATCCGAATTGTTCATGGGGATACCGGTGCAAAGGAATTACTAAAAAGTCAATTTCATTCCATTGGGCTAAAGGGGATAATGATCCCCGGTTTGGCCTGAACCCGTTATTTGTTATTAAAGGATTGCAGGGATTATGAAGAAAATCGCCGTAGTCGGCCTTGGATACGTCGGCCTGCCTCTGGCAGCAGCTTTCGGGGAAAAACGCGAGATTGTTGGTTTCGATATCAATGCAACGCGCATTGCGGAATTAAAAGATGGTGTGGATTTCACCCGCGAAGTTTCCCGGGAAGAGTTAGCGTCATCAAAAGGCCTGTCCTTTTCTGATTCCCTGGAAGGTATTCGGGATTGCCAGATTTATATTGTGACGGTGCCTACGCCGATAGATGAGTTCAAAACGCCGGATTTAACACCGCTGGTTAAAGCCAGTGAGAGTGTGGGGGAAGTACTCAAGCGTGGCGATATCGTTATTTATGAGTCCACGGTGTATCCCGGCGCGACGGAAGAGGTCTGTGTTCCGATTCTTGAAAAGGTATCCGGCCTTGTGTTCAACCAGGACTTCCATGCCGGTTACAGCCCGGAGCGGATTAATCCCGGTGATAAAGAACACCGCGTAACAACGATTAAAAAAGTGACGTCTGGCTCTACGCCGGAAATAGCGACAGAAGTGGACGAGTTGTATGCCGGCATTATTACCGCCGGCACCCATAAAGCCAGTTCCATCAAAGTGGCTGAAGCGGCAAAAGTGATTGAGAACACCCAGCGCGATTTGAATATAGCGTTGATGAATGAGTTATCGATGATTTTCTCAAAGCTCAAAATCGATACCCATGAAGTGATCGCTGCAGCGGCAACCAAATGGAACTTCCTACCCTTCAAGCCTGGCCTGGTTGGCGGGCATTGCATTGGTGTAGACCCTTACTACCTTACTCACAAGGCTCAGGCTGTTGGCTATCACCCGGACATTATTCTTGCGGGGCGCCGGGTAAATGACAATATGGGCCCGTACGCCGCCTCTGAGCTGGTAAAGGCTATGATCAAGGCAGGCCACACCATCGCCCGCGCCCGTGTGTTGATTATGGGGTTTGCTTTTAAAGAAAATTGTCCCGATTTGCGTAATACCCGCGTAATTGATGTGGTTAAAGAATTGGCTGAATTTGGTTGCCAGGTAGATGTAACCGATTGTTGGGCCAATAACGAAGAAGCCGAACACGAGTATGGCATTTCGTTACATCAGAACCCTGAGAAAGGCCAATATGACGCGGTATTGCTGGCCGTTCCACACCGGGAATATGCAGAGCGTTCTTCCGGCCAATTACGGGAATACCTGAATGGCAATGGCGTGTTGTTTGATCTCAAGGGCGTGTTGCCTTTGGGTGAGGCCGATTTGCGTTTGTAGTCCTTCTGGTTATTTAATAAAGCCAGCCTTCGGGCTGGTTTTTTTATGGGTGACTGAGTTCAAAATTAATTATTTTGCCATGTATTAATTTATCTATTATTATCTGATCTGACTTTTGTCATTTCAATTGCAGATAATTAAATAAGGGTTTGTATCCATGGCAAAGATTAATGATTATTACCAGAAAAAGCAGCTGATGGAAAAGCTCTCTGAAGAACTGGCGAAACTGGAAGAGGACCAGGCGCTGAAGGGCGAACTTGAGTTTGAAACCAAGGTTCGCGAGCTGATGAAGAAATATGATAAGTCGCCAAAAGACGTTCTCCAGATTCTGGGTGCTATTGATCCTTCCATTGCGGGCGCCAAGGCTGACACCTCAACCAGTAGCCGCGCCAAGCGACCGATGAAGACCTACAAGAACCCGCACACTGGCGAAGTGGTTCAGACCCGTGGTGGTAATCACAAGGTTTTGAATGAGTGGCGGAAGAAGCATGGGAAGGAAACTGTGCAGGGTTGGCAGCAGGACTGAATTGTTGATGTAAGCGGATACCCTGGTGTCGGATTACGCGCCGTTGGCGCTAATCCGGCGTACTGTAGACCACCACTTGGTTTCTTCCTCCCTCCTTTGCCGCGTACAACGCCTCATCCGCCTGCTGTAGCCATTGCATGTGATTCTCTGGCCCGTCGGTCAACGGGGCGATGCCGATGCTGACGGTGTACTGGATGGGGGCCGCGGTGGTTTGTACGGTACTGTTCTGGATGGTTTCCCGGATGCGTTCGCAGATGATCCTTGCGCCTTCCGGGTCGGTTTCCGGCAGGATGATGCCGAATTCTTCACCGCCGTAGCGGCCGGGGCTGTCGGCCTGTCGTAGACTGTCTTTCATGACCTTGGCGGTGTATTTGATCACTTCGTCGCCGGCCAGGTGGCCGTAGGTGTCGTTCACCGGTTTGAAGTGGTCAATGTCGAACATCACCAGGCAGGTGGGGTGGCCATAGCGGCGGTAGCGTTCGAACTCGGCGTCTATGAGGTTTTCCCAGGTGCCGCGGTTGAGCAGCCCGGTGAGGCGGTCGGTCATGCTCAGTTTGGCTAACTGTTCATTCGCTTTTTCCAGTGCCCGTTTACTGGTGGCGACATCCGTCACGTCGTAGACCATCAGGCAGATTTTCTCGACGTTTCCGTCGGGGCCGGAGAGAGGGCTGATGGTCAGGTTCTGGAACATGTAATCTTCGGTGCCGGTAATGGGCCGGGTGTTGCGAAAGCGGAACAGGTAAGGGCGTTGCTCCCAGGACGTAAAGGCCCGGGTGTTGAGCATCGCCACGGAGTCTACCTTGCGGGTCAGCCAGGGCTTGGGGATGTCCGGGAATACGTCAAACAGTACCTGCTCACGGATCCTGCTGGCGGTGATACCGCTGTGGTGCTCCATGAATCCATTCCAGGCCTGTACGCGGAACTCCAGATCCAGCACCACCAGGCCCACTTCCACCGATTCCAGCATGTCGACCAGCCAGTGAAAGGTACTTGCCTCGATTTCGTTCATTGCCATGATTAATCCACCAGGTACTGCAGCCGTTGTTCAAGGAAGGGTACTGAGTCTTCGGTAAGCAGTACCAGCATGTCGCAACTGATGTCCCTGTCTTCCAGTTCGTAGCTGATTTCAATGCACAGCAGCTTTTCCTGTCGTGTGCTGTGGTGCTCAAGCAGGTCTCCGATCTGCCGGTGCTGGCCCAGTACCGTAGGGTGGCCCAGGCCGAGTTTCAGGTCCAGCTGGTCGCCAATACCTTTGAGAAAGGCACCGAAGAGGATGCTGGACATGTCCATGAGCACCTCAACCTGGACGGTTTCGGGGTCCATCTCTTCGTAATGGAGCAGCTCGGCCATGTCGTTGAAACTGGCGTCAGAAAACAGTAACAACGCCTCGCCGGCTATTCCTGCCCCGGTGAACCCCTGGCAGACGGCGGAATAACAACTGTCTTCCTCGGCGGCGGAGATCGCCATGCTCAGTTCTGATCGCGCAATCATCTCCACTCGAGGGATCGGCTGCTTAACGAAGACTCTCAGCAGCCTTGCCAGCAGATCCGACGAACGGCCCATGGCGACGTTGGCGATTTCCTGCAGATACTCGTGGAGACTGATGGGGCTTTCGCCGGGGGTGGAGGCGGCTTGCTGCTTATCCGGTTGTTCAGTGACTTGGGCCAGCTCCTCAGGGCGAAGAAAGCCATAATCCTGCAGCAGTTTTATCACCAGGTCAGTGTCGGTGGGTTTTTTGATGAAGTCGATAGCACCCAGTTTGCGTACGCGGGCCCGAGCCTCGGGCTGGATATCGCCAGAGACCACAATCGTCAGCACCGGAAGATCTTCCTTCAGTACGGCTTCCAGCACCTGGTAGCCGTCCATTTCCGGCATGTTGAGATCCAGGAACATCAGCTCGCCGGCACCGGCCCGGAGCTTTTCCAGGGCGTCGCGGCCATCGGTGGCGAAGGTAACATCAGCGTTCCAGTTGGCGGGCAGGGCGCGGGCCATTTGTTTGCGGGCGAGAGAGGAGTCGTCGCAGATAAGAACGCGGGTGGTCATGGGGGCTCCGTTTATTATTTTCGTCAGTATAGCAGCGGCCCTTCCGAATTCTATGCCCTGTGATCTATCTCACTCTATTGGCCCTGGTGCCTGGGATATAGTGTCTCTGCGGTAACAAGCAGTAACAAAAATAATAACTGCGGTCCGCAGGGCCGGGCGTCGGATGGCAAGGCCTACTAACACATCAGAGACGCAACACTATGAGACAGGATGCTTATTGGTATGCTGTCCCTCTCACCATCTGCCTGGGTATTTCGCCTGTTGCCCTGGCAGAACTGGAGCCCATTTCCGACCGGGAGATGAGCCAGGTGCAAGGGCAGGCAATGATGAGGGTAGACAATGTGGCTGGAGCTGACCACCAGTTTACCCGCGTAACACTGGGGATTGATTCCGAGAAGCGGCTGAATGCCGACCGTGTGATCATGGGCGGGGACGACTCTGGCGCCGACCTTGATATCAAGAATTTCGCCCTTGGCCATTATGTGCGCGAGGGTGACGAAGACCGCATTCAGCTGGATGGCAACACCTACGATGTGAACGAGGTGGTTCCGTTTGAGGGTGTCGAGCCCTATCTGGAACTGGCTGAGAGAAACGGCAAGCTGTCCGGTTTTCGCTTTGGCCTGAACCAGGCGCGGGGCACGCTTTCCGGTGAGATCGCCAGCTTTAGCGGCAACCTTGGCCTGAAGATCAACGATGCCAGTGGCAACCCGGTGGATGCCACGCTGTTTGATAGCGCAGGGGTAGCCACCAATTACCGCGCTACGCAGATTGGCCTGGCGGCAGAAGACGGAAGCTGTGGAGAATGTGTGCCACTGACCAATCTGCTTTCCATGGATATTGGTGTCGATAATGGCGATGACACTGTGGGCTTCACCAAAGACCTGTTCCTGGCATTCCAGAGCGAGTCAGTGGATTGGCAGGACCTGGATGGCACCAACGTGATCCAGGGGCCGCAAGGAGTCTTCCTTAATCTGCCTACGAGTATGACGCTGGATATGCAGACGCTGCAGAACGGGGTGCAGCGGGAACGGACGCATTACGTGGATCGTGGTACGGGGATGTTTTGATTACAATACCCTGCATTCGCCCATTCACGTAATGCAGGAGTCCTTTTGGTGATCCGTTCTTTCTACTGGCACGACTACGAAACCTTTGGTGTCGATCCGATACATGATCGCCCCTCCCAGTTCGCCGGTGTGCGCACGGATGCCGATCTGAACATCATTGAAGATCCGTTGGTCATCTACTGCGCCCCGGCGGACGATTACCTGCCCTCGCCGGAAGCCTGCCTGATTACCGGCATCACCCCGCAAAAGGCACTGGAAGATGGCTACCCGGAAGCGGAATTCATCGCCCGGATCAACGAAGCCTTCAGCCAGCCCGGTACCTGCGCCGTGGGTTACAACAGCCTGCGTTTCGACGACGAAGTTACCCGCCACACCCTGTATCGCAACCTCCGCGATCCCTACGCCCGGGAATGGCAGAGTGGCAATTCCCGCTGGGATATCATCGACATGGTGCGGCTGACCTACGCCCTGCGGCCGGAAGGCATCAACTGGCCGAAGAAGGAAGACGGCAGCCCGAGCTTCCGGCTGGAAGAGCTGACCGTCGCCAACGGCATAGCCCACGAAGCAGCGCACGATGCGATGTCAGACGTGGAGGCCACCATCGCTGTGGCAAAGTTGATCAAGGAAAAGCAGCCCAAGCTGTTCGACTTCGTACTTCAGAACAAGGATAAACACTCCGCCCGGGCAATGCTGGATACCGCGAGCATGAAGCCGGTGTTCCACGTTTCCGCCAAGTACCCGGCCACCAGAGGCTGCTGCGCTATGGTGGCCCCGGTAGCCGAGCATCCCACCAACAAGAATTTGGTGATTGTTTATGATCTTAGGGAAGACCCCAGCGAGCTGATCCACGCCAGCTCTGAACAAATCCGTGAGCGGGTATTTACTTCCCAGGCGGACCTGGGTGAGGGAACAAGCCGATTTCCGCTGAAAGGCGTTCAGTTGAACAAGTGCCCGGTGCTGGCTCCCGCCACCATGTTGAAATCCCTGTCCGAAGAACGGCTGGCGGAACTGGAGCTGGACGGTGAGAAGCTGCGGCAACACCTGGCCATCCTTCGCAAGGCGCCGGACTTGTCCGCCCGCATTGCCGAGGCTTTTGACCAACCCCACGAGGGCGACCTGACTGACCCGGACGAACAACTCTACGCGGGTGGCTTTATCAGCAAAACTGACCGCGAAAAGCTCAACTGGCTGCTGCAACAACCGGTGGAAACCCTGGGAGAGCAGGAAATAAGGTTTGAAGATGGCCGCCTGGACGAGCTGCTGTTCCGCTATCGCGCCAGGAACTACCCCAATACGCTGATCGGTGAAGAGATGGAGCGCTGGGAAGCGTTTCGGGGCCAGCGATTGATGAAACCGAAAAAGGGGTGGCGGTCACTGGAGGCCTTTGCCATGGAATTACAGCGGCTTGCAGCAGACCCGGAACTGACGCCCGAGAAGCGACATGTGCTGGAGGAGTTGCATTTGTATGGGGAGTCTTTGATTCCTTATGTATAAGGATGTTGGCTCTTTCGGAGTCGCCGCTTTTTGAATGCCCCCTCTCCCCCGGCCCCGGTGCGAGAATAACTAAAACGCCATCCAGACAGGAGGCACAAGGTGTTGCAAACAGTAGAGGCATTAATTGACGAGCAGGGCCATATACAGTGGCTCGAGAAGGTATCTATAAAAGGATACCGCAGAGTTTTAATTACTTTGTTGGACGATGACGAATCTCAGGAAGAGGTTCTGGTGGCGGCAGAGTCTGCGCTGAAGGATGATTGGCTCAAGGATGAGGAAGATGAAGCATGGGAGCATTTAAAAAAGGAAGTGTAGTACTGATCAGGTTCCCCCTCTCCCCAACCCCTCTCCCGCGAGGGGAGAGGGGCTCATCCCAGCAAAAACTCACCGCCGCCGCTGGAAATAAACACTCAGCCCTTGCCCCATCAGACTCTGCACCTCGTTCCCCAGCGCTTCGGCTTGAATCTGCTTCTGTACCGGCTTTGTTGCCAGGCTATGCCCATCCGTGTCGCGCGCTTTCACCAGTTTCCACTCCACCTCATTACTCACCAACGCCATCAGTTCCTTCAACTGGGCGGTATCCTGCTGGCGGAACCAGCGGTCCCGGCAGCCACCCAGGCCGTAGAAGTCGGTTTCTGATGCCAGCGCTTGCCACATCGGGTCCTGGCGGTTGGTCAGTACCATTTTGCGAAGCTGGCGCAGGGCTGTGCGGGAGGGTTTGAGGTTGTGCTGGGCAATCAGGCGGCGGATCTGCTGGTCGCCATCGGTCTGTTCATCGACGGCGGTGTGCATATGCACTACCGCACCATTACCCGTAGCGGAGCTGACCAGGGCTGCCAGGGAGACGTCGGTCATTTTTGCCGAGGGCAGTCGGCCGACTTCGATCCAGTGAACCTTATGGTCATCAGCTACGAAGCGCTGGGCAATGGACCAGGGCCAGAAAACGATGTTGCTGATGTCCATTTCTCCGGCCCGCCGTGTCGCTTTGGCGATATTTGCCAGGGACTCGTCTACCGCGATCACTTCGACATCTTTCAGGTAGTGAGCCAGTTCCATGGCACGCTGACCAGACTGGGCGCCGCACACCATGATGCGCAGGGTATCTGGCAGTTGTTCGGTGTTCATGCCCAACTCCGTAGCCATCATGGCTTTCAGGCTGGACTCGGTGCGGTAGGCGAGCTTTGACCAGCTCGGCCAGGCCTGGGGCACGTCGGTTTTTTCCAGGCAGAGTTCTTCTGCTTTTTCGTCGAAATTCTGTTTGATGGCTTCTTCGGCGGTGCGGTTGTAGTAACTTGCCGCCATTACCGGCTGGAAGGCAACTGGCCAGTCCACCAGGTTCCAGCGGCCAAGTTGTACTGCAAAACTCTGGTGGAACATTGCACCATACATGGCACTGATGATCAGTGAGCCGATCATGCCGTCCTGTTCCTCACCCATGGCCAGTTGCGCGCAGATGCTGTCATTGATGGCAGAGACCAGGCGTTCTTCATCATCTTCTGCCGTCAGGGCGTAGCCGGTGCGGTCGGCATAGACTGCAAGGGCCAACGCCAGTGGCTGCAGCTCTTCCCTCAGTTCAACCGTCTGGGCCACCTCGGCGACAATGGCGCGGCGCAACAGAGTGATCAGTTCTTCCACGGCCGGATCTGGCATCAGGGTCTTTTTCAGGGCCAGAATCAGCAGTTCGTCTTCGCTGGCGGCGTCCAGGGCTACCTGGGCGTTCGGGTTTTCCAGGTCGTACTGCTGGCAGATGATAGCGGCTACGAATCGGCCAATTTCCTGGTGGGGCAGGCCATCATGGCGTAATAGCAGGATGGCGTCCCGGGCCAGCCTGGTATCGGCATTCTGAACGTTCAGATTTTCGGCGCAGGTCAGCATGCCACTGTAGAGGGAGGGCCATTCGAGGCCCATTTCCAGCAGTTTGCGATAATGCAGGTAAGCCACGTCAAACTGGCCCTGCAGGCGCTTGGCGTGGGCCACCCCGCAGAAAGCGGCGGCGGATTGCCGGTCCCTCTCCAGGGCCTGAATGAAATACTGCGCCGCGAGGGCAGGGCGTTCTGATTTGATGGCCCAGTAGCCCAGGTTGGTAAACTGCTGCGGTTGGGCAGGGTCCTGGCTGAGGCTGTCTGTGAACAGGGTGTGGGCTTTCTGCAGCGCCCCGTCGTCCATCTCCACCCGGCCCAGCAAGCCGAGTGCTCCGGCATTGCCGGGCTCCTGCGCCAGTACTTCGTTCAGGTATCCCCGGCATTCATGCCGCGCTTTGACACGCTGGGCCAGCGAGACGGGGCTGTTGGACTCGCCATAGGCCAGATTCGCCTGGAGCAGAAGCCGTGCGATATGAGCCTTTTGTGCTTCGGTAGCGTGAACGTTGTGCTGTGCTTGCATGGGACACCTCGTAAAACCCCGCCGCGGCAACCGAGCGGCAATGGTCTGCAGTTTTTTGACGTTTTGCAGTGCTTTGAAAGTGATACTGCGAAAGGTGTGCCAGTTTGTGGACTTTGGGGCTTTGGGGGCTGGCCCGTGGGCGGGGGTTCCTTTTCTTTGGAAAAAGAACTCGCTTTGCTCAGACACCTTTTTCTGGCAGAAAAGGAACCCCCACCCCCGGGCCGATCAGGTCTCCGAGGCCTACCCAGGTCGGTTTAGCAAAGCGCAATCTGACAAAGCAAGCCAACAAAAGCGGGGTCAGACCCCGATACATTGGCTGCATCGAAATGTCTTGGGGTCTGACCCCAATTGGTTAGGCGTAATTCAACAAATGAGCTAGACCTGACGACTCTATGCAACTACAATTCAGTTGCGTTAAATGATCAGGATGATCGCATGGTAAACAAGGACAGGTTTCGGGAGCGGCTTTTGCGAAAGCAGACTCCCAAAGATATCAAGTGGAACGACTTAAGAAGCTTTCTTTTGAGTTTGGGTTTCGAAGAATTGCAGGGCAGCGGATCTCGCGTGCGTTTTTATAAGCCAGGTGAATCCGGGGATAGAGGCGTGATGATCCGGCTACACAGACCGCATCCGGAAAAAGTGTGTGGCCCGTTAATGATCAGAGACGTGGTCCAGACCTTAAAAACTTGGGGGCTGCTATGAACAGCAAGGCATTAAAATACAAAGGCCAGATCGGATCTATTGAGCATGATTTAGACCGTGGCGTACTCTACGGGAAATTGCTGTTCATCAAAGACCTGGTGACTTACGAATCTGAAAGTCTGCGAGGCTTGGAGCAGGAGTTTTGTGTGTCGGTTGATGAATACCTGTCAGACTGCGCTGACATGGGCATTGAGCCAAACAAACCTTTCAACGGGTCGTTCAATATCCGGATTGGTAGGGACCTTCATCGAAAACTGGCAATCAAGGCAGCGGGCGAAGGAATGGGCCTGAACGAAGCAGTTCAGCGCGCCGTCGAATACTTCGTCACCCAGTCCGACATTTCAGAACCCCACCGTAGGTCAGATTAGGCAAAGCCGTAATCTCAAAGCGGGGTCAGACCCCGATACATTTGCTGCATCGAAATGTCTTGGGGTCTGACCCCAGTTGATTTGAACGACCCTAAACCAGCCGAACAGGCCCCGGATAGCGCCCAACCAGCTCATCAGAGGTAAGTAGCAAGAAGCCTTCAGTTTCGGCCTGGGCAACCAGAATGCGATCGAAGGGATCTTTGTGAATATCTGGCAGGTGGCTCACTGCGAGTGTGTGCTGCGACGATATCGGCAATTCCAGATAACCATTGTCTACAAGGCCGCGCCTCAGCAAATGCGGATCAATGTGAAAATCTGGTCGGCCCAGCCCATTCTTGATAACCACTTCCCAAAGACTGGCTGCGCTGAAATACAGCCGGTTACTTTCACTGGTGATCAGGGTTGCGGCCTCGGGAGACAGCTTATCCGGCTCGGCCGCTGCCCATAGCAGAATGTGAGTGTCCAGAAGCAGGTTCACGTCAGCCTCCGAACATCTCAACGATTTCGTCCTGGCCCATCCGGTCGAAATCGTCCGGCACTGTAAATTCCCCTGCCATGAAGCCAATCCTTTTCTGCTGGCTTTCCTCGGGAGAATCGAAAGCCGTTACCCGAGCAACCGGCTTTCCCGCTTTGGCGATGATGAATGCTTCGCCCTTGGCGGCCCGGGCAACGAGTTGCGAGAGGCGGGTTTTGGCTTCGTGCATGTTGACGGATTCCATGGTGCTCTCCGATTGGTTAGCTAATTTAGGTTAGTTTATCATTGCCGGGTTCAACGTACTACCGCATAATCGGATCACAAAAGTAAACTGACAACTATTGTGGCATTCAAATTTCAGGAGCCCTCATGCCCACCGAATCCCAAACTGCCTATCAGCTCAAAGTAACCCTCGCCGGCGCTGAACCCCCAATATGGCGGCGTTTACTGATTGAGCCCGGCACCACCTTCCAGGATTTCCACCGCATTATCCAGGTGGCCATGGGCTGGCAGGCCTCGCACCTGCATCTGTTCGAGGCAGAAGACGGCATCCTGATTGGCGACCCGGCCGAGGACTTTGACGGCATGATGGAGTTCCGGGATGAGGCCGTTGTGCCGGTCTCCGCTGTGTTGTCAGAAGAAGGGCGGGCGCTGCGTTACGAGTATGACTTCGGTGATGGCTGGGAGCATCAAATCGTGCTTGAAAAGATCGCAGCCGTTGAGGCCGGTAGCGATACACTGCCACGCTGTATCAAGGCCGTGCGCCAATGCCCGCCGGAGGATGTGGGCGGATTGCCGGGCTTCTACGACTTTATCGAGGCCATGGAAGATATGGCCCATCCTGAACACATCGCCGTTCGCGAGTGGTGCGGCGAATGGTTCGACCCGGACTTCGTCGATCTCGAACAGATTAACGCAGACCTTGCCGAACGCGATGAGTGGTTCCCAGAGGATCCGGAGCATGGCGCACCCGCAGCCAGTGATTTCCAGGGTCTGAGCCCGGCGCAGGTGCATGAATTGCTGCAGAATCCACTGAACTGTCCCTCGGTTTTCAATCCTCTTTTTGATGCCGACGCGGTGAATAAACGGATCGATACGGCACCGGTTATCCGCATGGCCAGGGTGCTGGTGGAATCGATGAAGGGCAAAGGCATTCGCCTGACCGGCAAGGGCAATCTGCCGTTGAAGCACGTGAAGGCAATGATTGAAGCAGGCGGACAACCCATTGTGGCACCGATGGCAAGGTATTCGCCGATTCGCTCTGAAGAGCACGTGCTGGCGGTGATCCTTACCCGCATGTTGCTGGAGATTGCCGGCTACACAAAAAAACAGAAAGGCGTACTTTCCCTCAAGAAGTCCGCTGAAACCAGGCTGGAGAAAAAAGGCTGGCTGGGTGTATACCGGGATCTGCTCTCAACAGTGCTCACCCGTCTCAGTTGGGCGCCGATGGACCACTACGAGGGCCTGGATGCAATACAGTACACCGCGCCGTTCTGCTTCTGGCTACTGTCAGGAAAAGGCGATCAGTGGCGCCCGGTGGACGAGTACCTGGAGGATATGCTGAAGGCCTTTCCGCGGCTGCCGTTTGACGCCTACCCTGTGGTTTATATGAGTGAGGAACAGAAGGTACGCTCGGCGCTGCGCTCGAGAATGCTGACGTTGTTTCAGCTCCTCGGCCTGATCGAGCTGGATCCAGAGCATGCAAGGTTGCGGGATGAGGGCGGGCAGGTAATGCGGCGAACTGCGTTGTTTGAGGGGGTGTTTGTTCCGGCGTAATCCGACAAAACAACCCAACAGGGAAGCCTAAACCAAAACAGCCGGGCTCAAAGCCCGGCTGTTTTGTTCGTTTACTTCGGATCGATACTTAACCCTGCAGCAACTGCAACACCTGCTGTGGCCTTGCGTTTGCCTGGGCCAGCACTGACAGGCCGGCCTGCTGGAGCACCTGAGTGCGGGCCAGTTCGGCGGATTCGGCCGCGAAGTCCGCATCGCGGATTCGACTGTTTGCCGCTGACAGGTTTTCCGATGTGGTGGATAGGTTTGCTATGGTGGACTCGAATCGGTTTTGTACTGCACCTAGCTCGGCGCGGAAACTGTTGATCTTATCGATGGCATAGTCAATGGATACCATTGCCTCGTCGGCGCCGTCGGGAGTCGAAATGTCTGTGTCATTGACCGACACGGTATTGGCCGCGGCGGTATAGGTTTCGTCCACGTCGATCTCGTTAGTTGCAGTATCGCCATCGAGGTCTGCAGTGATCTGGACCGAAAAGTCTTCGCCGAACTGTGACGAGAAGACGATGTCTTTGTTCGTTCTGTCCAGGTTCGCTTCGACACCCGTTTCGTTGGACTTGGCGTTGATCTTGCCAACAAGGTCATTCAAAGACGTGATGTTGTCAGATGAAAAGGATACGCCATTGATGTTGAAGTCAACTGTGGTCTGCTGGTTAGTATCGAAGTAAGCAGCCAGATCACCACCTTCGGCATTCAAGCTTTGGGCGAAGTCCGGCTGGGTGGTATCCGCATCTACCAGGTCTAGCGAAACCGGCACCGTTTCACCGGAGCTGTTGGTAAAAACAAGTTTGTCTTCGGCGGTGTTGGCCGAAATGGTAATTTCACTGCCGGCAGGCAGCTCTGCATTGAGATCGTCAGCAAGATCTGTAAGAGTGCCTGGAGTAGTACTGGTACCAGTGTACTCGGTATCGTCTATTGAGAAGGTATAGTTAACGTTGCCTGCGTAATTGAGCCCGAGCTCGTTGGTCTCAGTTGTTAAGGGTACAATCTTGTCAGCAAATCCGTCGGTTTTTCCAAGGGTCGCTCCCAACTGACTCCCCCGGGAATCCAGTCCGCTGATACCAATCGTTTCACCCGCGTTAGCGCCCACCTGAAAGGTTTGCGTGCCAAAGGTGCCGTCCAGTACTTTCAGGCCGTTGAAGGAGGTCTGGCTGGCAATTCGGTTGATTTCCTCTATCCGCTGCTGCACTTCCTGGTTAAGTGCCTGGCGGTCGGAAATACTGTTAGTGGCGTTGGCAGACTGCACTGCCAACTCACGGATTCGCTGCAGGTTGTTGGTGATCTCATCCATCGCGCCTTCAGCGGTCTGCGCCAGAGAGATACCATCGTTGGCGTTGCGCTGGGCCTGGTTCAGGCCAGTTACCTGTGACTGAAAACGTTCTGAAATCGCCAGGCCAGCCGCATCGTCTTTTGCAGAGTTGATTCTAAGCCCGGAAGACAGACGCTCAAGTGCCACATTGGCATCGCCCTGAGATGTATTCAGATTTCGCTGAGCATTCAGCGAAGCAATATTGGTATTAATGACCTGAGGCATATCTTTTCTCCCTGCTCAGAGATGCCGGTAACCCGCCGCCCGATCAAAATGGACGCCTTGCCGGCAGGAATTCGTTGAGTTGCCGTTTTGTCAGGAGGAAAGCGAAGTGCGTGCCAGTTTTTCGGCCTTCGTCATAAGTAACTGATAAATAGTTAAATATTCGTGTTGACAAGAGCGCGTAACGAAGGAGGTTGCCGGTTTATCGCCGCAGGCAAGGGAAGCCTTTTGCCGCTTTTACATTTGCTAACAATATTCTTTGCCAATTTTTTAAAGAACTGAAAACGCTGGTCGTTAAGCAATTCAGCAGGACGGCAGCCAGCAACGCAAAAACGGATGCCAGCCCTCTTCCACGAGAACAGCAAATAGTTTTAGGAGAAGCATTATGGCTCTCGGTATCAATACCAACGTTGCATCACTCAGCGCTCAGAATCAGCTGAGCAAGTCTCAGGATCTGAGCAATCAGGCGCTTGAGCGCCTGTCGTCCGGTCTGCGCATCAATTCCGCTAAGGACGATGCCGCTGGCCTGGCAATTTCCCAGCGTTTTTCCACCCAGATTCGCGGTCTTGACGTTGCTTCACGTAATGCCAATGACGGTATCTCCCTGGCCCAAACGGCGGAAGGTGCGCTGGTCGAAGTGGGTAATAACCTGCAGCGAATCCGTGAGCTGGCGGTGCAATCTGCTAATGCTACAAACTCAAGCTCTGATCGCGCGGCGCTGAACGCCGAAGTTGAGCAGTTGGCTTCGGAAATTGACCGTGTTGCTAACCAAACCAACTTCAACGGCACGAAATTGCTGGATGGCAGTTTTTCCAGTGCTTTGTTCCAGGTCGGCGCGGATGTAAGTCAGACCATTGGCATCGACAGTCTCGTTGATGCAAATGCAGAAGCTTTGGGTAGCGCGAGTTTTGCCGCCGAAACGACTGGTGGTTCACAGGTGACAAATGCTGCTACTGAAGACCTTGTCATAAATGACGTCGACATTGACGATGTGGCTGCCCAAGGTTCTGCGGCTGAAACCGCTGACGCATTGGCTGAAGCAATTAACGCTAAGTTTGATCAGACAGGGGTCTATGCAGAGATTACTGCCTCTAGCGAAATCAAGCTGACCTCAGTCAAGGCGGACCAAGCTTTGACAGTAGGCGTCAGTGCAACCGTCAACGGGTCTGGTCTAACAGACGCTACGACCGTTGCTGCCAATCAAGAAGTCTTCGTCAAGGATCTGGATATCTCAACATTTGGCGGGGCTCAGAAAGCCCTCGAAATTGCTGATGCGGCCCTGGAAGAAGTCACCACAGCCCGTGCTGACATGGGTGCGGTACAGAATCGATTCAGCTCAACAATTGCAAACCTGGCAACGACCTCGGAAAACCTGAGTGCTGCCAACAGCCGCATCCTGGACGCGGACTTCGCCGCGGAAACCGCGAAGCTGTCCAAGTCCCAGGTGCTGCAGCAGGCTGGCATTTCAGTTCTGGCCCAGGCTAATGCAAGGCCACAGCAGGTTCTGTCCCTTTTACAGTAAGTATTGATAGCGCTTTTGAATCGGGGTTACTCGGCTTAGCTGAATAGAATCCATTACTAAATTAGCGCTTTAAACCATTAAAGAAACGAACCACCTGGCCGTTAGTTAGTTACAACGGCCAGAATCTGCAGCAAAGACCTTCGGATTCGGTTCATAAAGCTTATTAGGAGTATGGTTATGGCTCTTGGCATCAACACCAACGTCGCATCACTCAGCGCTCAGAATCAGCTGAGCAAGTCTCAGGATCTGAGCAATCAGGCGCTTGAGCGCCTGTCGTCCGGCCTCCGTATCAACTCGGCAAAAGACGACGCTGCCGGTCTGGCAATTTCCCAGCGCTTTTCTACTCAGATTCGCGGCCTGGACGTGGCTTCACGCAACGCTAACGATGGTATTTCTCTGGCCCAAACAGCAGAAGGTGCGCTGGTTGAAGTGGGTAACAACCTGCAGCGTATCCGTGAACTGGCGGTGCAGTCCGCCAACGCGACCAACTCAAGCTCGGATCGCGCCGCGCTTAATGCGGAAGTAGAGCAGTTGGCCTCGGAAATTGATCGGGTAGCGAATCAGACCAATTTTAACGGGACCAAGTTGTTGGACGGCAGTTTCTCTAACCAGCTTTTCCAGGTTGGCGCGGATGCTGGCCAGACGATTGGCGTAGGTAAAATTGTTGACGCTAATGCTGATGGGCTCGGAAGTGCCATGTTTGCTGATGCTGTTACAGGCACAGTTGATGACGCAGCGGTGTCCGGATTGACGATTAACGATATTACAATTGATGACGTGGCTGCGAATACCGGCGATGCGGCTGCAAAAGCAGTCGACCTAGCAAAAGCTATTAACGATAAATTCGATCAGACGGGGGTTTACGCCGAAGTTTCCGATACGACTCTTACCCTTACCTCTGTGAAGGCAGGAGAGGATCTGGTAATTGGAGGTACGGTAACGGGAACTGGGCTGACAGCTGATACAACTGCTGCTGCAGATGGAACGGAAACATTCGTCAAAGACTTGGATGTTTCAACGTTCGCAGGCGCCCAGAAAGCGCTCGAAATCGCCGACGCAGCCCTGGAGGAAGTCACCACAGCCCGAGCTGATATGGGTGCGGTCCAGAACCGCTTCAGTTCCACGATTGCAAACCTGGCAACTACCTCAGAAAACCTGAGTGCTGCCAACAGCCGTATCCTGGACGCTGACTTCGCCGCAGAAACTGCGAAGCTGTCCAAGTCCCAGGTACTGCAGCAGGCGGGTATCTCGGTACTGGCACAGGCCAACGCGCGGCCTCAGCAGGTTCTGTCCCTCCTGCAGTAATCGGGGCATAGCGGCACAAGCCGGGGCTTTTCTGATAAAGAGAAGCCCCGGTTTAACGCCGTTTGAGGATAGTGAGGTAAAGCTATGAATGACGTTAACCTGAACAGCCCGGATTTGAAGCTGGTTCGTTCCAGTGAGCAGGCTCCGGTAAGGGCAATGTCGTCATCTCAGGCCGAAGGCAGGAATGCCTCAGCCCAGGTTGCACCTTCATCGGCTGGCCGTGCGGATCGTGCGCAGTCTCCCAGTCAGGCCCCCAATCAGGCTGAGCAGCCTTCGAAAGCCGAACGGCTCGAAAAGCGTAACGAAGCCCAGCGGGAGCAACTGGATGACGCGGTGTCGCAGTTGAATGACTTTGTTCAGACCGTCCAGCGGGATTTGCAGTTTGAAGTGGATAACGACCTTGGAAAAACGATCGTAAAAGTGGTTGATCAGTCTACCCAGGAAGTGATTCGCCAGATTCCGGATGAGGTTGCATTGAGGTTGGCAGAGAACTTGCAGCAGGATGAACCGCTGACGTTGTTTAACATTAAGGTCTAGAGCATTGCTGCTTTTGGCTTGATGCGAATGACGGGATTTCAGCACCGCCGCACCTGAGAGGGGCCGGCGGTGTTCTGCGTTTGGGGAAGGACTAACCCCCTCTCCCGCGAGGGGAGAGGGGAAGCATGGAGATTACCTCTTGTTACAAAAAGGTAGACGGAAAAGGCAAAGTTTTGCCGCCTTTTGCCGATAAACTGATCAGTATCGATTTTCGCCCCCTTGAGGAGGCATGGTTATGGCAAGCATTTCATCGTTGGGTATTGGTTCCGGGGTTCTTACCTCGGATTTGGTAGATCAGCTGGTTGCAGCAGAACGCAAACCGACTGAAACCCGCCTGAACCAACAGGCTCAGCAAACTGAGACGCTACTGTCCGCCTATGGCAAGCTCCGTAGTGCTGTAACCGAGCTACGCCTGCCCATGCGTCAACTCAGCTCACCAGATAACCTGAAGGCCTTTTCCGCGTCCTCCTCCAATAGCGATATCGGGGTGTCCGTGGATAGCACCAAAGCCAGTCGGGGTACCTATAGTGTTGAGGTGACCAGCCTGGCATCTGCGCAGGCGCTGGCGTCCCAGGCGGTATTTGCAGACCGGGATTCGACCAGCGTTGGCCAGGGTACCTTGCAGTTGTCTGTGGGGGACAAGATTACTGACGTTACAATTGATAGCAGCAATGATTCATTGCAGGGATTGGCGAATGCCATCAATGAATCCGACGCTGGTGTTTCTGCCGGTGTTATCGATACCGGTAACGGTTATCAACTGGTGCTTTCAGCTGACGAAACCGGCACAGCCAACTCTGTAAGCATTTCGGTCAGTGGTGATACTGGCGGAACCAATACGGATAATGAGGGGCTTTCCCGTTTCGCGTTCAACGACACTATGGACGCGGGGGCTGGCCTGCAGCAAACCATTGCTGCCAGCGATGCGGTGATGAAGGTTAACGGCATCGAAGTTACCCGCTCAACTAATACTTTTGAGAATGTGATCGATGGTTTGACCTTTGATATCACTGCCGAGGGTGCATCGACCATCAAGGTTGAACAGGACCTGGGTGCAGTAGCGGACCGGGTTCAGGGTTTTGTCGACAAGTTCAATGCTCTGCAGTCCACCATCGATAGCCTCGCCGGATTCAATGCTGAAGCAGGACGAGGCAGTGTGCTGACGGGCGATTCCACGGTTCGTAATATCCAGGGCCAGTTGCGCAATATTCTTACACGTGTGGTTCCGGGGATGGAGAACGCCAGTGTTCGCAGCCTGGCAGATGTTGGGATTACCACCAACTGGGAAACCGGCGGGCTCGAGTTTGATCAGGAAAAGTTCGAGGAGCAGCTCAAGGCCAATCCGGACGATGTTACTGCGCTGTTCGCTGAGCAGGGCAGAGTCTCTGATGGCCAGGTTGAATTTGTGCGCAGTGGTCTGGATACGCAGCCGGGGGAGTACGACATAAACGTGACTCAGGCTGCCACCCGTGGCCAGCTTTTGGGTGGTTCTGCGTTGGGCGGCAGTTTCGATATCACCGACACCAATGATGAGCTGACCCTGAATGTAGACGGTAATATTACTGTGAACCTGGCTTTGACCCAGGGAACCTACGCCGACCAGCAAGGCATGCTGGACGAAATTCAGGCCCAGTTGGATTCCAATAATGCATTGAATGCGGCTGGCGTTTCGGTTCAGGCCGGGGTGGATGGTTCAGGTAATCTGAATTTCACTTCCTCCAGCTATGGCAGTGAATCTGGTGTTTCGCTGTCTTCTGCGGAAAATGCCGCGACTTTCGGTCTGGATACCAACACCAGTACTAAGGGGCTGGATGTGGCCGGCACCATTGATGGCAGGGCAGCCGAAGGTGATGGTCAGGTTTTGTTCTTGTCCAGTGGTAACGGTGGTGCTTCCGGCCTGCAGGTCCGGATTATGGGTGACCAGACAGGCGATCGTGGCTCCATCAATTTCATTGAAGGCGTCGGCGAGCGTACCGTAGATCTGGTCACCAATATGGTGGGTGCCGGTGGCGCCTTCGAATCCCGCACCGACAGCCTTAACCGTGAGCTGGAGCAGATTCAGGAAAGCCGTGTCAGGCTGGAAGAGCGGGTCACAGCATATCGGGAGCGCCTGGTTAGCCAGTTCAGTGCAGCTGATTCGCTGATTTCACAGCTTAACAGCACCCGGGATTATGTCACCCAGCAGTTGGCGGCCTTGGCACCCAACGCGAACAATGGCAACAACTAAAGTTGCTAAATAGATTCGGACTCAGCTATACCAAGAGTATGGCGGCCAACACGGCATAACCGGAAAGCCGGTAAAAAAAGAGGTAGATTATGAACGGTTTACAGGCATACCAACGCGTAAACACCCAAACCAGCGTTACCGATGCGGACCCGCACAAGCTGATCCAGTTGCTATACAACGGAGCGCTGGAGCGCATCAATATGGCGAAAGCCCGGATGCAGGCAAAGGACTACGAGGGCAAGGGCAGACTCGTCTCCAAGGCGATAGAAATCATTGGCGGCCTTCGTGGCTTCCTGGATTTTGAGAAAGGCGGTGACCTGGCGGTGCGTCTGGAGTCGCTTTATGACTACATGGAGCGGACGTTGTTCGAGGCGAACGCCAAGAATGATGTTGCCAAGCTGGATGAAGTGGCTGACCTGTTGCGTTCAGTCAAAGACGGCTGGGACGGCATCCGCGAAGAAGCCACCGCGTTGCAACAGCAAGCGGTCTGAGCGCGGGCGTTGTGCGGGCCTGATGTGGGCCCGCTCCCACCAATAGCCATTCCCCCCGCTGTCCCGTACAATACGTGCCTTATTTTCGATACATCCATTCTGTTCAGTCTGGAGCAAGGGCATGTCTGATATTAAAAAGGTGGTTTTGGCCTATTCCGGTGGCCTGGATACCTCGGTAATCGTTCGCTGGTTGCAGGATACCTATGAGTGCGAGGTGGTAACCTTTACCGCCGACATCGGCCAGGGCGAGGAAGTGGAACCGGCGCGGGCGAAGGCCAAGGCGCTGGGAGTGAAGGAAATCTATATCGAGGATCTGCGCGAGGAATTTGTGCGCGATTACGTGTTCCCGATGTTCCGCGCCAATACCATCTATGAAGGGGAGTACCTGCTGGGTACTTCCATCGCACGCCCGCTGATCTCCCGTCGCTTGATCGAGATTGCCAACGAAACCGGCGCCGATGCCATTTCCCACGGCGCGACTGGTAAGGGTAATGACCAGGTGCGTTTCGAACTGGGCGCCTACGCGCTGAAGCCTGGCGTGAAGGTGATTGCGCCCTGGCGTGAGTGGGACCTGAATTCCCGTGAGAAGCTGCTGGCCTATTGCGACGAGCGCAACATTCCGGTGGAGAAGAAGAAGGGCAAGAGCCCGTACTCCATGGATGCCAACCTGCTGCACATTTCCTATGAAGGCATCAACCTGGAAGATCCCTGGGCGGAAGCCGAGGAAGATATGTGGCGCTGGAGTGTGTCTCCGGAAGCGGCTCCCGATACGCCTTCCTATATCGAAGTGACTTATGAGAAAGGCGATATTGTCGCCATTGATGGCCAGGCCATGAAGCCTCATGAGGTGCTTGAGCACCTGAACAAGGTCGCGGGCGAGAACGGCATTGGTCGTCTGGATATCGTTGAGAACCGGTATGTGGGCATGAAGTCCCGCGGTTGCTACGAAACTCCGGGTGGTACCGTTATGCTGCGCGCTCACCGGGCCATTGAGTCCATTACTCTGGACCGCGAAGTGGCGCACCTGAAGGACAGCATCATGCCGCGTTACGCGGAGGTGATTTACAACGGTTACTGGTGGTCACCGGAGCGCGAGGCGCTGCAGGCGCTGATTGACCAGACCCAGACCTATGTAAATGGTACCGTGCGTCTGAAGCTCTACAAGGGCAATGTGGATGTGGTTGGGCGTAAGTCTGACGATTCACTGTTTGATGAGAAGATTGCGACCTTTGAGGAAGACCAGGGGGCGTATGATCAGAAGGATGCTGAGGGCTTTATCAAGCTGAATGCTTTGCGCCTGCGTATTGCCGCTGGCAAAGGCCGCAAACTTTAAAGCTGAGTTTGTTCCGAACAATGGTGCCTGAGCAAGGCCGGTACAGGTTCCCAGAAAACGCCCGTGAATACATCCATGTAGGGCTCGGTCGCGCCATCCCTGGCGCTCCACGTTTCTGGGAACCTGCACCGGCCTTGGTCGTTCTGGCCTTTGTTTATTCCGCTTTTAACTGACGGAACTCTCCCGGGGTTTTTCCCGTTTCTGCTTTGAACTTCCTATGGAATGACGTTGTTTCGCTGTACCCCAGCCTTAGTGCTATGTCTGGAATTCCCAGTTCGCTATTCGTTAAGAAATCTTCCGCCATGCCCTGCCTGACCTCATCCAGCAACTGCTGATAGGAAACGCCTTCCTGGCTGAGTTTGCGCTGCAGCGTGCGGCTGGTCATGCCCAGGTGGTCCGCAACCATGTCCTGCCGGGTGATGCCGTGCATCAGTTGTCGGCGGATGCTGTGTTTTACCCGGTGGGTGAGGGCGGTGTCGGTTTCCAGGGTCGCGAGTTGGCTGAGAGCGTGGGCTTCCAGTGTCTTTCGGAGCAGGGGGTCTGGCTGGCGTAGCGGTGTGTTCAGCAAGGCCTTATGCAGCACGATGGCGTCTTCACCAGCGCAGAATCGGACCGGGCAGCCCCAGCGTTCGGTGTAAGCCTGTTCAAGTTCCGGGCCCGGGGAAGACCGGCGCAAGTGCACGGAGCTGGGTGAGGCCTTGTTATCATCCGCCAGCCAGCGTGCGTAGTTGATCCACGATGCAAAGATGTTGTCGACCATCTGTGGCCGGATCACGGGGTCTGTGTAGTTGCAGTTCCAGGTCAGCTTCAGGTCGTCGCCGTTCATTGAGAGACTGGTGGTGCCCATATCGCCAACGAGCTTTTCGAACGGGGCAATTCGTGCCACCGCTTCACCGAGCGTGGCGCAACTCATGGTGATATACCCTACAACACTATAGGACCCGGGCTGCACAAAATCGCCGGTTTCCAGGCCAAGAATGGGGTTATTGCTTTCCTCACACAGAAGCCGGATGAATACCTGGAACTGTTCTCCGTTGATACGGCCGTCGTCGGTTTGCAGGTTCGACGGATCAAGGTCGGCTTTGGTAAATAGTGAGCCGGTATCAATGCCACGGGCGTTGGCGGCGCGAACGTATTGTCTGAGGGCGGCAACGGAGGCGGTTCCGAGGGTGTTCATGGTTACGGCAACTTCTTGGGGTTATTGTTGGTAGAAGTATACCGAAGTTTGCAACGAAAAAAGCCAGCTAAAAAGCTGGCTTAAAAACAAGGAAAGAACGAAAGTGCCTGAAAAATTCGTTAATTCTGTGGACTTTCCCATTTAGCGGCGGAGGTACAACTCGGCTCCTCCGCCATGGGGGATACTGCTTGAATCCACAATTTCAGAATAGGGCTTTCGCTCGGGGAAGTCTGTTTGTGATGTGTGTCTTGGTGTTACGGAGTGTGATTCAGGCTTTCTCGCCGATCTCTGGCCTGGTCTCGGTAAACCTCCGCGTCTCGTAAGCATCCACCAGCCCCTGAACCGCCGCCCGCTCCACCTCCTGCACTGATGGCGTGCCGTTCTGGGCATCGGCCCGGCAAAGCACCATGCCCGCCTCAACGGAGATATAACCCGCAGTGGTCTTCAAAGCCTTGTGGTTAATGCCATCGAACACCCGCCGAAACGCCGTGGTGGAGCAATGGTCACTGTTGGGAAAGTGGGCAATGATCGCGTACTGGTTGTCGCCCACGCGGCACAGGGAGTCCATTGGGCGAATCAGGTGGCTGAGGCGGCGGGCGATGCCTACCGCCAGTTCGCTCATGACCGAAGGTGCGTGTTTGCGCTTGAGTTCCTGCCAGTTACGGATGCCGCAAAGCACGTAAGCGGAGGCGCCACCACGGGATTCCGCCTGGCGCAGGCATTTGCCGATCTTGTCGCGGGAATAGCGGTTATTGCACAGGCCGGTTTCCAGATCGATGATGCTGCTGTTCTCCAGCTCCCGGTTGTTCTCGATCAGCAGGGAGTTGGCTTTCAGCAGGGTGTTCTGCCGGTCCGCCATGCGGTCAGCCGCAAAGATACGGGGAATCAGCTGCTTGGTCATGTCAGACTTGTAGATGAAGTCATCCACGCCGCGGTCGAAGGCTTCCGACAGGGCTTCCACACTCTCGCGGGCGGTGAGCAGGATGACATAGGTGTAGTGATTGTTCTGCTCGTCCTGCTGGCGTACCTGGTCGGTAAGCTCCAGCCCGTCCATCTCCGGCATCAGCCAGTCAGCAATCAGCACGCTTACCGGGCGCTGGTCGATAAACTCCAGTGCGGCAGGCGCATTGTTAGCGATTCGTACGTCGCGGTATCCTGCATTGCGGAGGGTGCGACCCACCACCATGCTGCTGAACTTGGCGTCGTCTACCACGAGGATGGGAAGGTCAAGATTTGGCATTGTTATCTACTACTCACCAGTCCATTGTCAGATGCGGTGCCGCCCCGGTCTTGGTATGCTTTGGCACCTTATAAAACCAGAGTTTACCCAGAAGGGCCCCAGTATAGCGTTTTGTGCGCAGCCTGACGTGGATAATTGTAAAAAGTGAGAACACATCATGCCTTCTTTTGACATAGTTTCTGAAATCGACATGCACGAAGTCACCAACGCCGTTGACCAGGCCAAACGCGAGCTGGGCAATCGCTGGGACTTCAAGAATGTGGAAGCGGACATCGAACTGGACGACAAGGGCATTACCATCAGTGCCGAGCAGGAATTCCAGCTGGAGCAGCTGATGGACATGCTGCGAATGGCCTTTGCCAAGCGCAACATCGACGCCCGGGCGCTGTCTGAGGATGGCGAGAGCAAGTCCGGCAAGCTGGTGAAGCAGCACCTGCAATTGAAGCAGGGCATTGAAACCGACATGGCCAAGAAAATTGTCAAGATGATCAAGGACGCCAAGCTGAAGGTCCAGACCAGCATTGAGGGCGACAAGGTGCGGGTGAAAGGCAAAAAACGTGACGACCTGCAAACGGCAATCGCCCTGCTCAAAGAAGCCGAGCTGGACGTGCCACTGCAATTCAATAATTTCCGCGACTGATTCGGGGGCCGAACCATCTTATCCGGCAGCAACCTGGCACTGCTCAGGGAAACTATATACACCTACACCCGTTGGCAGGTGATCGCGCTCCTGTTTCTTGGCTTTTCGGCGGGCCTGCCTTTTCTGCTGGTGTTCTCCACGCTGAATGCACGGCTGGCCGATGTGGGAGTGGAAACCGCCACCATCGGTTTTTTCAGCTGGCTGGGAATTACCTACTCCATCAAGGTGTTCTGGGCCCCGGTGGTGGACCGGGTGAAGCTTCCGCTTCTCGACAGGCTGCTGGGTAAGCGCCGCAGTTGGATATTGCTGGCCCAGGCGGGCATTGCAACAGGGCTATACCTGATGGCCCATGTGGACGCCACGGTTGCCCCGGAAATGATGGCGTTTTGCGGCTTGCTGGTAGCCTTCTCCTCTGCCACCCAGGACGTGGCAATTGACGCCTACCGGATCGAGATCGCCGAGGAACGGCTGCAGGCGGCGTTGGCCGCCACCTATATTTTCGGCTACCGCCTGGCGCTGCTTGTTGCCGGGGCAGGGGCCTTGTACCTGGCGGAATTCTGGTCCTGGCAAGTCTCTTATGAGGTGATGGCCCTGCTGGTTGGCGTGGGCATGGCGACCGTACTCATCGTGCGGGAACCTGCGGTCAATCACTTCGCGGCTGCCCAGGATATTGCGGACAGGATCGAGCAGGAAGCCAGTAAACGCACCCACCTGAACCCCCGCCTGGCCCGCTTTGTTGGCTGGTTCTATGCCGCAGTGGCCGGGCCGTTTCTGGACTTCTTCCGGCGTTACAAGGAGCTGGCGATCCTGATTCTGGTGATGGTGGCGGTGTACCGCATATCCGACATTGCCATGGGCGTGATGGCCAACCCCTTCTACCTGGACTTTATGGGCTTCTCCAAAACCCAGGTAGCCGATGTGACCAAAATCTTCGGTTTCTTCATGACCATCGCCGGCTCCCTGGTGGGTGGCGTGCTGGTTGTACGCTACGGCGTTCGCAAGATATTGCTCACCGGTGCCATCATGACGGCAGCCACCAATCTGCTGTTCGTGGTTCTGGCGCAATACCCGCCGAACATCGCCACCCTGGCGCTGGTGGTCAGCGCGGACAACCTCAGCGGCGGCATCGCCAACGTGGCACTCATCGCCTGGCTCTCCAGCATGACCAGCGCGGCCTTCACGGCAACCCAGTACGCACTTTTCAGCTCGCTGATGACGCTGCCCGGCAAATTTATTGGCGGCTTCTCCGGTATGGTGGTGGCCGGCTTCGGTTATGGGGAGTTCTTCCTGGTGGCCGGGCTGATGGGCATACCCGCTATCCTTCTGGCATGGTTTATGATCAGCAAAGGCGAGCGCCTGGACGCCCTGGCACCGCGCAATAAAGAAATCGAAGGCGAAACCGGCAGTCCGCAGTCCAACACCGGTTGAGGGGGGCTGGCCCGCGGGCCGATCGAGCTCCTGAGCGGGCATCTCGCGAAAAATATAAACTCTAATCAAACACCATGACAGAACCCACCAAAGACCAAAAAATCTGGCAAGTCGTTGCCGCTATCCCCCCTGGCTGCGTAGCCAGCTACGGCCAGGTCGCCGATATGGCCGGGTTGGGCAGACAGGCTCGATATATTGGTAGAGCCCTCGGCAAACTTCCAGCAGGGCATTCCATCCCGTGGTACCGCGTAATCAGAAGCGACGGTCAGATTGCATTTCCGATCGGCAGCGAAGCGTTTGAGGTACAGGCCCAGAGCTTACGGGAAGAAGGGGTAGTGGTGGTTGATGGCAGGATTTCGATGAAACAGTACCAGTGGCGTCCGTGAACGTTAATGATGTTTTGGATAAATTTATCTAGCGATCCCATCAAGGGTTCAGTCGGGCAGGGGGTGGCGGTATTTTTTCTGCCAGAAAAAGATGTCTGAGCGAAGCGAGTTCTTTTTCCAAAGAAAAAATACCGCCACCCCCTAGCCAGCCCCCAAAACCTTCAGGCTAGGGGGAGGGCAAACGCCAAAGCCAAAGCCAAAGCCAAAGCCAAAGCCTAAAGCCGAAGCGCCCCATCAACCTCAATCACCCGCCCGGACATATAGTCATTCTCAAAGATAAACGCCGCAGCCGAAGCAATCTCTTCCGGCTTACCCATACGCTTCAACGGGATGCCAGCGGTCATTTTCTCCAGGGCTTCCGGCTTCATTGACGCGGTCATTTCGGTTTCGATAAAGCCCGGAGCAATGCCCATGCAGCGTATGTTATGGCGGGCGAGTTCCTTGGCCCAGACCGGAACCAGAGCCGACACACCGGCCTTGGCGGCAGAATAGTTGCTCTGGCCCATGTTGCCGGCGCGGGAAATGGAGGCGATGTTGATGATCACACCCTGGTCACCGTTCTTGATCATCTGTGTGGACGCCTCGCGCCCGCACAGGAAAACACCCGTCAGATTCACATCAATGACCGCCTGCCACTGGGACAGCTCCATGCGCTTTTCCACCTGCCCATCCTTTACCTTCACCATCATTCCATCCCGCAGGATGCCGGCGTTATTGATCAGGCCATTGAGTTGCCCGAAATCAGCCACGATGGCTTCGAAGGTTTTTTCCACGTCCTCTTCCTTCGCCACGTTGCAGACGTAGGCTTTGGCCTCGCCTCCGGCTTTGTTGCAGGCGTTGACGGCTTCGTCCAGTTTCTCAGGCATCAGGTCGATCAGTGCCAGGCGGGCGCCTCTGGCCGCCAGGTATTCTGCCATGGCACGGCCCAGCCCCTGGCCACCGCCGGTAATTGCAATCACGGAATCTTGAAGTTTCATGTTTCGCCCTAAGGTAATGAATGAACAAGCGACGCGAGTATACCAGAGCTTTTTACCGTCGCCGCTACCAGACACAGTGCATCCCGGGAGGCTCTTTTGGGCGTTTTTCTCTTTCTGTTCATCGTAATGCCCATCGTCGAAATGACGATCCTGATCAAGGTGGGGACCGTCATCGGTGCCCTTAACACCGTGGGCCTGGTATTGCTGACGGCTGTTATCGGTGCGGCCTTGCTCAGACAGCAGGGGCTTGCCACATTGCTGAAGGCCAACCAGCGGCTTAACAGCGGCGAGTTGCCTGCCAAAGAAGTGGCCGAGGGCCTGATTCTGGCGGTGGGTGGTGCCTTGCTGCTCACCCCCGGCTTCGTCACCGACACCATCGGCTTTTTGTGCCTGATTCCCGGTTCCCGCCACTGGCTCGCCGCCCAGGCGCTCAAACGTATGGTTGTTGCGGGCCGGGGCAGCAGTTTCACGTTTACAGGTGGCCAACGCGGACCCTTCGATGGGCAGGGACCTTTCAGCGGCCGCGAGAGCCCGTTCGGCCGTCAGAACCCCTTCGACAGGAATGACGACATCATTGAAGGAGAGTACCGGGATGAGACTGAGCGTGATCATCAGCGCCTGGATCGCGATGATGACGAAGCGCCGAAAAAAAAGTGAAAAATTTTTTTGCCAAGTATTGAAAACGAATGCGCCACCCCCACATAGGTTTCACAAGTTCGCTGCGGGCTAATAACCGCTGTAAAACAGTTGGTTAAAAGCCCCGGCTTTTAACGCAACCATCATTGCCAAACCTAACCTGACATTGGAGATATCGAGCAATGAAAATACGTCCGCTACACGATCGTGTTGTCGTGCGCCGTAAGGAAGAAGAAGAGAAAACAGCTGGTGGCATCGTACTGCCGGGCAATGCCAAGGAGAAGCCTTCCCAGGGCGAAGTTATCGCCGTAGGTAATGGCCGTATTCTCGACAATGGCGAAACCCGCGCACTGGCGGTCAAGGTTGGTGACACCGTGGTCTTTGGCCAGTACGCCGGTAATACCGTGAAAGTTGACGGCGAAGACCTGCTCATCATGAGCGAAAACGACATTTTCGGCGTTCTCGAGTAAACCTCGGTTACGCAGCAATCCGATTGAACGATCAAATTGGGTTTAACGAACAGGAATAGAAGACATGGCAGCAAAAGACGTTAGATTCGGTGACAGCGCCCGTAAACGTATGGTTCAGGGCGTTAACGTTCTGGCAGACGCAGTTAAGGTAACCCTGGGCCCGAAAGGCCGCAACGTGGTTCTGGACAAGTCCTTTGGCGCGCCGACCGTGACCAAGGACGGCGTATCCGTCGCCAAGGAAATCGAACTGAAAGACAAGTTCGAAAACATGGGCGCCCAGATGGTCAAGGAAGTTGCTTCCCAGACCAACGACACCGCCGGTGACGGTACCACCACTGCGACGGTTCTGGCTCAGGCCATCGTCCGTGAAGGCATCAAGGCCGTTACCGCGGGCATGAACCCGATGGACCTTAAGCGTGGCATCGACAAGGCAACCATCGCTGCGGTACAGGCCATTCGTGACCTGTCCAAGCCCTGCGACGACAGCCGCAACATTGCCCAGGTAGGCACCATCTCCGCCAATGGCGACGAGACCATCGGCCAGCTCATCGCAGACGCGATGGAAAAAGTTGGCAAGGAAGGTGTCATTACCGTTGAAGAAGGCCGTGGCCTGGAAGACGAGCTGGACGTGGTCGAAGGCATGCAGTTCGACCGTGGTTTCCTGTCTCCGTACTTCATCAACAACCAGGAAAACATGTCTACCGAGCTGGATGACCCGTACATCCTGCTGGTCGACAAGAAGATCTCCAACATCCGCGAACTGCTACCGGTGCTGGAATCTGTTGCCAAGGCTGGCAAGCCGCTGATGATCATCGCTGAAGACATCGAAGGCGAAGCGTTGGCAACGCTGGTTGTGAACAACATGCGCGGTATCGTAAAAGTGGCAGCCGTCAAGGCACCTGGCTTCGGTGACCGTCGCAAGGAAATGCTGCAGGACATCGCGATCCTCAGCGGTGGTACCGTGATTTCCGAAGAAGTTGGCCTGACGCTGGAGAACACCACTCTGGACGATCTGGGTACTGCCAAGCGCGTTAACATCACCAAGGAAAACACCACCATCATCGATGGCGCTGGTGCCCAGGGTGATATCGAAGCCCGCGTCGAGCAGATCCGCAAGCAGATCGAAGACAGCTCTTCCGACTACGACAAGGAAAAGCTTCAGGAGCGTGTTGCCAAGCTGGCTGGCGGTGTTGCCGTCATCAAGGTTGGCGCCGGTTCCGAAGTGGAAATGAAGGAGAAGAAGGCCCGCGTTGAAGATGCCCTGCACTCCACCCGCGCTGCGGTTGAAGAAGGCATTGTACCGGGCGGCGGTGTCACCCTGATCCGTGCCATTGCGGCCCTGGACAAGGTAGACGCCATCAACGAAGAGCAGAAGGCTGGCGTTAACATCCTGCGCCGCGCCATGGAAGCTCCGCTGCGCCAGATCGTAACCAACGCCGGTGGCGAAGCCTCCGTTGTTGTGAACAAGATCATGGAAGGCGAAGGCGCCTATGGCTACAACGCCTCTACCGAAGTGTTCGGTGACATGCTGGAAATGGGTATTCTTGACCCGGCCAAAGTGACCCGCTCTGCACTGCAGGCAGCCGCTTCCGTGGCTTCCCTGATCATCACCACCGAGGCGATGATTGCGGACGAGCCTGAAGAAGAAGGTTCCGGCGGTGGTATGCCGGACATGGGTGGTATGGGCGGAATGGGAGGCATGGGCGGCATGATGTAATGCCGGCCTGACCCGGATCATTTCTCATTTTTTGAGAAATGGCCCCGTAAACCCATAGAAAACCCCGCGTCGGTTCACACTGACGCGGGGTTTTTTGTTTTTTTGTCATGAACTTGCGAAATGGCTTTGCTAGACTCGGCAACCGGCCATTCATCTTTGTGACACTGTATGAGCGAAACCCCTGCAAAAGCCTTTCTCAGACCCGGCAAGGTCTTCCTTCTGACCCTTGCCGGTGTGCTGATCTATCTGGTTTCGCTGGTGGTTCTTGTCCCTGCCGGCTGGTTATGGCACCAGGCTTCGGCCCACATTCAGCTGCCACCGGAAATCCAGGTCAGGCAGGTTTCCGGTAAAGCCTGGTCCGGCGCCGCTGGTGCCGTGGTTGCCGGCTATCCTGTCCGGCTGGATTGGCAGCTTGGCGCTCCCTTGCTATCTGAGTTGGCGGTGCCGGTTGACTTTTCACTGGCGACATCACAATCCTCGGTTAATGGCCGTGTTAATCTCGGCTGGCAAGGGTCCGGTAGTCTGGATGCAAGTGGCAGGCTGGCTGTGGCCGAGTTTGAAGATATGATACGCCGCAGCGGTGGTGCGGTGATCGAAGGCGATGTCACCGTTGATCAGTTGGTGTTGTCCTGGCGGGACGGCCGCATAACCGGTGCTGACGGAGTAGGCCGGTGGGCGGGCGGCGAAGTGACCTGGCCTATGGGTAACAGCGTTGGGCGGGCTGAATTTCCGCCGATGCGGGCGACCCTCGACAGTACGGCTGATGGGGTTGCACTGGTTGTGGCCCAGCAGAGCGGTGATGGCCCCGCAGCTGATGCCGAGATACGCTGGAACGGCATGATGGATTTAAGGGTGTACAAACGCATGGTGGATCTCGCAGGCCAGCCCTGGCCGGACTCGGCCAGTCCCGACGATGTGGTTTTCCGGGTCAGGCAACCACTGATTCCGGGAGGTTCCCTGTGATGGCTCTGGCAACAGCCTTCGGCAGCCAGCGTGTTCCGCGTGTGCTGGCCAACCTTTTACTGGCCGGACTGGTTGTTTATCTGGCGTGGGTGTTGGCGCAGACAACCTGGTTGATTGCCTGGGACGAGCGCACGGTTTCCGTCGCGTCGTCTTCCGCTGACGGCTCCCTAACCACTGCCACATCGAGGCGCCTGCAGCCCATGGCGGCCCATCATTTCTTCGGCCAGCCCCCAGAAGGAGCCCGGGTGGCGGAAGTGGTTCGCCGTTCGGCACCGGAAACCCGGCTTAACCTCCGACTTGAGGGTGTGCTGGTAGCAGAGCGCCCGGAAGACTCCGGTGCTATAGTGGCGGGAAGCAATGGCGTAACAGAGCATTATCGCGTGGGTGATGTATTGCCCGGCAACGCAGAGCTTTCGGAGGTGGAACCTGGCCGGGTCCTGATTCGTCGGAATGGCCAGTATGAAAGCCTTACCTTTGATGATGAGGTGCCAGCAGGCCTGGTTGAGGATGTAGAGGAAGCTCCGGTAGCCTCTTCCCCCGAGCAGTTCCTGAGTGAAGCCCGGGAACAACTCGACTCCCAGGGTGCTGCCGCTCTTGCTCCTTACGGGTTGAGCCCGGCGGGCGATGACGGCAGCTCAGGTTATGTTTACGATGGCTCGAATGCCATGCTCAATGCCGTCAGCCTCAGGGCCGGGGATGTGATTACGGCCGTCAATGGCCAGCGCCTGGGTGATCTCGAGCAGGATAAGGCGCTATTGGAGAATTGGCGGTCCGAGCCGCAGCTTGAAATCGAAATTGAACGGGACGGATCCATTCTGACCGTAAGCTATGCCATACCTGAACAGTGGCGCTGAACAGATTTAACCATACAGGACAAGAACGCCAGATGCTGAACCACAGATCCAATCTATTCCGGGCTTTCGTTGTGGCCCTGTTGCTGCCCCTTATGTCTGTCGCTTACGGCCAGGAGGAAACCTGGCGGCTGAATCTGAAGGACGCCGACATTCGTGCGTTTGTAACCCAGGTGGCTGACATTACCGGATACAGCTTCGTGGTGGACCCACGGGTAAAGGGCAAGGTCACAGTGCTTTCCAGTGCCCCGATGAACAGGGATGAAATTTACGATCTGTTCCTTGCCGTACTCCAGGTGCATGGGTTTACGGCTATTCCCGGTGAGGAAGTGATCAAAGTGGTGCAGCAGGTGGATGCCAAACAGTCCGCGGAGTCGCTTGACCGGTTCACGCAGGTGCCCTCGGAACAGCTGATCACCCGTGTCATCCAGATTGATAATGCCAACGCTCTTGAGCTGGTGCCCATTCTGCGGCCACTGGTGGCGAAGTATGGCCATCTTGCAGGCGTTGCAGCGGCAAATGCCCTGATTGTCAGTGATCATTCGTCCAATATCCGCCGCATTGAACAGATTGTCCGGGAGCTGGATAGCCCCTCCAAGTATGAAGTGGAGGTGATCCAGCTGGAGGAAGCCTGGGTCGGCGACATGGTGGAACTGTTGCAGGAACTGGCACCGGATGAGCTCGGGCAGGGAGGCGGCGAAAATGCAGCCCGCAAGTACAGTGTCACGGCGGACGAACGCAGTAATCGGCTGATCCTTCGCGGTGACGAGACCTTCCGCGAGAAGATGCGGTCGCTGATTACCAAGCTTGATCAGCCCTCTGCCACCGGCGGCACCACGAAGGTCATCCGTCTGAGCCATGCCGATGCGGAAAACCTGACGGAAATTCTTAAGGGTGTGATGGGAGAGTTGGTCAAAGAGTCTTCTGGCGCCAATGGCTCGACGGGCGGGGGCTCTGGCAACAGCCGTAACTCTGGCTTTGCCGTCTTCGCGGATGAAGGTCTTAACGCGCTGGTGGTGCGTGGTGAACCGTCAATGATGCAGGAAGCCGAGCAGATCGTGCAGGCGCTGGACGTGCGTCGTGCCCAGGTGATGATTGAGGCTGCCATTGTTGAGATCAGCGATTCAGTAGGGCAGGACCTGGGCGTTCAATTAGCCGTTGGCGATGAGTCCGGCGGCTCCACCCCCGTGGCGGGTAGCAATTTCGACAACGTTGGTAAAAGCCTCGGCGACGTTCTGGGCGCTATTCTGTCGGATTCGTTTTTGGCGCCGGCAGTGGGTGGCATTACGGTTGGAGCCGGCCAGCGCAATGAAGACGGCGTGTCTTGGGGTGTTCTGCTGCAGGCGTTGTCTACCTCTGCGGCAGCGAACCTCTTGTCCACACCCAGTATCATTACCCTGGACAATCAGGAATCCGAAATCATTGTCGGCCAGAACGTGCCTTTCCGCACCGGGCAATCCACCGTGACCGGTGACGGCACCACTAATCCTTTCACCACCATCGAGCGCCGGGATATCGGCCTGACCCTCAAAGTGACACCAACCATCAGTGCCGACGGGTTGGTTCGCCTGGTAGTGGAGCAGACCACTGAAAATATCGCAGACAGTATTGAGTCCGCCTCGGACATTATCACCAACAAGCGAGAGATCAAGACCACCGTGCTGGCGGATGACGGTGAGACTATTGTCCTAGGTGGACTGACCACGGACGACCTCCAGATCAACAAGAGCAAGGTGCCCCTGCTGGGTGATATCCCGGTGCTTGGCCGCCTGTTCTCATCGGAGTCGGAGCGCCGGGTGAAGCGTAACCTGCTGGTGTTCCTGCGGCCCACCATCATGCTGGGCAAAGCCGAGTCGGTCGCCGCCACCGATGAGAAGTTCCAGAGCCTGTGGGAGATCAATCTCGACGTTCGCCGCAAACTGGGGCTGCCCGATCCTGAAAGCCCACCGACGAAAGATTCGCTGTTTAGCCCGACTAATGACTGAGGTTTCTTGCCGGTCGCCTGGGCAGGGAAGCCGAGGGTACCTCCCGGTCTAGGCCGCCATTGGCGGCATCGGGCAATCGAGCTGGTCCGCTATCAGGCGGATCAACTCGTATTCGCTGGTACTGACTTCGCCATCGGCCACGATGCAGTGACCACAGGCGTCAATGACGCCGGGTTTAAGCAGTGGCGACAGGCTATTGAGCGTCAGCAGTGCGTGTCTTAGCAGGGTAACTGACACTTCCGAAAGCAGTTCCGGTTTTTCCCCGTTCGAGACGAATCCAGCCATGGCTTCCTCAAAGAGGGATTGCCTGTTACGACCATCCTCCGCGCCGGCCCGTGCCATCAGGCTGAATACGACCTGTAACTGGGCTGTCACCGGCCGATAGCTACGGTACCGAACCGGCACCAACCGTGCCGAGTTTTCAGCCAGGTGGCGGCGCAGAAAGGTGTGCATGGCCAGTTCGAAGAGGCTCAGGCGGTTGTCTGCTTTGATGAGCGTTTCGGTCCCGGCCATTAGCCGGGCGCGTTCGTCCGGATCCAGCTTGCGCAGGGCAGGCATGGCCAGTTCCAGGGCAGGGAAACGAACACCCGGGCCCAACGATTCCAGGGCGGGTAACAGTTTGCCCAATAATTCCTGGTTGGGAACAAGGATCGAAGTGCCTTTAATCAATGCCAGTCGTTGGTGTCTTGTCTGCGGCGGCAGCTGGTAAACCAGAAGTGCATAGCACAACTGGACAGCACCGGCACGAGTGTATAGCAAATTGCGGAAAGTGGACGGCAGGCTGTTCAGAAGCGTCACTGCGTAGTCTTCGCTGCGCCGGTTAACGGTGCCTACACTGTCCGAGATTTTTTGCGGCGGCCGGGTGTTCACTGGCGACGTGGTGCCGGTGCCAAACCCCGCTGCAGCTTCCGGAAGCGGAGAGCTGGAAGCGCCTGAACCGGCTGATCGTAGTGTTGCCTCTGGCTCAGTATCTCTCAGGCGGCTGCGAAGACGCGCAAAAAGCCCGGGCTGTATGGCTTCGATGCGTTCCTGTACCGGTGGGTGTGACGCCAGCAGGGCGGTAAACGTCATCCGGGTGCTTTCGCCAAAACACATGTGGTTCATGTCACTGGCGTGGCTGGTGGTGTCCAGATACCCGCCCTTGAGGCCGATCTTGAACAGGGCTCCGCCGATGCCTTCGGGATTGCGGGTAAACTGAACCGAGGATGCGTCCGCCAGCATTTCCCGTTGCCGCGAGACGGCTGACTGTATAAGCCTGCCGAAAAACACCCCGACATATCCGATTACCACCAGTGCCAGGCCCACGAGGCCGAAGATTGCCGTGCCCCGGCTGTTGCGTGATGTTTGTACCGAGCGGTGAGAGCCAGAGAAGGACACGCGTAGCAGGAAGCCGCCAATCTGCCCGACCATCAGAATGCCGGCGAGAATGGCAATAAGGCGAACATTGAGCCGCATGTCACCATTCAGGACATGGCTGAACTCGTGGCCAACCACGCCCTGAAGTTCGTCACGGCTCAACTGGGTCAGGGCGCCATGGGTTACCACCATAACGGCTTCACCGGGGGTGTAGCCGGCGACAAAGGCGTTTATGCCGGTTTCGTGGTCCATCACGTAGAGGTCCGGAACGCTCACGCCACTGGCGATGGCCATTTCCTCGACAATGTTGCGTAATTTGCGCTCGTCTGCATCCCGGGTGTCGGGGTCAATAGCCCTGGCACCGACCATTTTTGCTACCCGTTCACCGCCACCAGCGAGGTCGGCCCAGCGGATCAGCGAGCCAGTACCGATCAGCCCGACCACTGCAAGCGCCGTGAACAGCCCATGACGGCTGGTCAGCCAGTCAGCAAACGCGAGGCCGGTGGTTTCGCTACGGGTAACCAGATAGCCCACCAGGCAGACGCTGAGCGTGATAAGAGCCACCGCCGCCAGAAACAGGATGACGAGCAATCCCGTATTCCGGCGGGCGCTGGCCTGGCGCTGGAAAAATCCCTGGTGCGACATGGCAAACGGCCTCAGAAGGCGACTTTCGGTGCCTGGCGGGCCTCAGGAGATTCCAGTTCCAGCTGGGAGGACGGTTTGAAGGCGAACAGCCCGGCCACGATGTTATTGGGGAACTGCTCGCGGAAAATGTTGTAGCTCATCACGCCATCGTTGTAGGCCTGACGGGCGAACGAAACGCGGTTCTCGGTACTGGAGAGTTCTTCCATCAGCTGCTGGATGGTTTCGTTGGCCTTCAGTTCCGGGTAGTTTTCCGCCACCGCGTAGAAATTGGCAAGGGCCTTGGACAGCATGTTCTCGGCACTTCCGAGGCGCTGGATCTTGCCGCCATCTGCAGGATCGCCGGCCGCGTCTTTCTGGGCACTGACCGCATTATTGCGGGCCTGCATCACCTCGGTGAGCGTATTGCGCTCGTGGGAGAGGTACGCCTTGGCGGATTCCACCAAGTTGGGGATCAGGTCGTGGCGCCGCTGCAGCTGCACGTCAATCTGGGCAAACCCGTTCTTGAACTGGTTGCGCAGGGACACCAGACGGTTATAGATAAAGACGATATAGACAACAACGACCGCAATGACGATCAGGCCGATCAGCGTGGTTCCCATGGCAACTCCTTGCGTGCTGGGGGATCAGGGTGGGTAGTGCAGATGTCAGGCGTTATTTTCCACGATTTTACTGTGAAAACTGGCAACGAACCTCTCAAAATCGTGAGGTTTGAGTGGCTTGCTGAAGTAATACCCCTGCGCCAGCTGGCATCCCCGCTGGGCGAGATAGTATTCCTGTTCTGCTGTTTCGACACCTTCCGCTACCACGGTCAGGTTCAGGCTCTTGCCAAGATCGATAATGGTATTGGCAATTCGGGTGTCTTCTTCGTTGACCAGCAGGTCACGGATAAACTGTTTGTCGATCTTCAGGTGCTGTACGGGCATCCGTTTGAGGTAGGTCAGCGATGAGTAACCGGTTCCGAAATCGTCAACGGCGATGCTGATGCCGGCTCTGTGCAGGCGTTTCAGTTTATCCACCGCCTCTTCCAGGTTGGTCATGAAACTGGTTTCGGTTACCTCCAGTTCCAGCCTGCCGGCGGGGATATTGTGCCGCTTCAGGGTGTCCAGAATGTCGTCCACGATGGAGTCCTGGCGGAGCTGGACCGCTGACAGATTGACGGCAATTCTCAGCGGCATGCTGTCGCTCGCCCAGCGGGCGGCCTGCCAGCAAGCCTGGTCAAGCACCCATTGGCCGATCTCTACAATGCTACCGTTCATTTCAGCAACCGGAATAAAGTGGTCTGGTGGAACAAGGCCCTTTTCCGGATGCTCCCAGCGCAGCAGTGCTTCGGCGCCGATAATCCGGCGGGTTTCCAGGTTGATCTGCGGCTGGTAGACGAGGTGGAACTGGTGGTTGCTCAGGGCAACGGACAGATCTTTCTCAAGTTGTTTCCGTTCACGAATCTCCTGGTCGACGCTGGCAACGTAGAACTGGAAGTAGTTGTGCCCGCTTTCTTTGGCCAGTGCCATGGTCTGCTCGGCACTTTGCAGCAATCTGTCGCCCTTTTCGGCGTCGCCCGGGAACAGGGCAATGCCCAGAGTTGCCGTCATGGTGACGGTCTGGTCGTCAAAAATCATCGGGGTGCTGAGGGTCGCCAGAATACGGTCTGCGGTATTGGCAGCCTGAAATCCGTCACGCAGCCCCTTTTCCACGATAACAAACTGGTCGCTGCCCAGGCGGGCAATGGTGAACCGGTTGCCCCCCAGCAGCTGGGTGAGGCGATCAGCGACGGCCTGGAGGATCAGGTCTCCGGTACGAAAGCCACACTGTTCATTAACCGATTTGAAATCATCAATGCCGCAGCAGATAAGAGAGAGTACGGATTTGTCGTCCCTGGCCTCTTCAATATCCGTTTGCAGTAACTCCATAAAAGTATCCCGGCTTGGCAGGCCGGTCAGCTGGTCATATCTGGCGAGCCGGTTTACCCGGTCCTCAGCTTCCCGGTGACGGGTCTGGCTGTCGCCAATGGCCACCAGCAGGTTGTTGGTGGCATTCACCCACAGCCCGAGCTCGTCGTTCTGATGGCCGTGGGGAAGATGAATGAGGTTGTCGTCCGGGTGGTCCGGGTCCACCTGTTTGACGGACTGCACGATTCGCAGCAAAGGGCGGGTCAGCAGCAAATGGAAGACCACGAACAGTACCATTCCCAGAATGACGGCAATGGCGATGCCCGAGCCAAAAGTTACCGACGCGCGTTCAAGCCAGGTGCCCGCAAATGGCCCCGTGTCGTAGTGAAGTTCGAGATACCCATAAACGTTGCGGCGGCCGGAATTACCCGTGCGGGAAAGCTCCTGGCGGTAAGTTCGCTCGGCACCAAAAATCGGATCGGTAATAGCTCGAAAGGCATTTTCCCTGAGTGGTCGGTCACGACGGCCAAGCGCCTCGCCGTCCGGGTGGGCGATGCGTGCCAGATGGATGGATTCCTGGGCGAACAGGCCATCGACCACCTGCTGCGCCAGGTCAGCGTCAATGCTGAAAACGGCCTGGGTTGAGGCGTCCCGGACCAGTGCCATGGTCTGCTGTGCCTGGGCGTCAAGTGAGGCCGATACGCGCCTTGCATCCAGGATCACCTGAATGGTGCTGACAAGAATCCCGCTGATCAGCGCAACAGCCAGCACCCATCGCAGTACCCGGTACCCCAGGCGATGTTCTACCTCAAAGGAATTTTGCATCGAAGCCTGTATGATTCATTCCAACTGATGGAGACCCGGCACCGCATTTCAGGGGGCGAGGGGGCTCCCGGTTTATTGTTCTGTGCAAGTATGGATCGGTTCCCAGTGACTGGATTAAGTATCGGCAATTTTTTCAGATATTTCAGGGTTCGGGTGTATCATTTTGTAATGCAGGTTTCCGTCCAGATACAAAAATGCCCGCCATTCAGCGGGCATTTCTTTTTCAGACGCCTGTTCCCTGCCGCATTATGGGCAGGGAGAACTGAAGCCTTATTACGCCAGGTTTTCGTTCACGAAATCCCAGTTAACCAGCTTCCAGAAGGCTTCCAGGTAGTTCGGGCGCGAATTACGGTAATCAATGTAATAAGCGTGCTCCCAGACATCAACGGTCAATACCGGCTTGTCCGCAGTGGTCAGCGGCGTCTCGGCATTGCTTGTATTCACAATGGCGACGCTGCCGTCTGCTTTCTTGACCAGCCAGGTCCAGCCTGAACCGAAGTTGTTGGCGGCCTTGTCGTTGAACTCTTTCTTGAAGTCTTCAAAGGAGCCAAAGGCTTTTTCGATAGCGTCTTTGGCTGCGCCAGTGGGCTCGCCACCGCCGTTCGGGCTCAGGCAGTGCCAGTAGAAGGTATGGTTCCAGACCTGTGCTGCGTTGTTGAACAGCGGGCCACTGGCGCTCTTGATAATGTCTTCGAGCGACTTGTTGGCGTTGTCTGTGCCTTCGATCAGACCATTAAGCTTGGTGACGTAGGTGTTGTGGTGTTTACCGTAGTGATACTCAAGAGTTTCCTGAGAGATGTGCGGTTCCAGTGCGTTCTTTTCATAAGGCAGTGCGGGAAGTTCAAATGCCATGAGGTCGTTCTCCCTGATTCTCTCTGTTTATGTGTATGTCGACTTGTAAATATAGGGGCGCTTTGAGTTATATCAACCCCTTGCCGTGAGCGTGCTGTTGAACTCCGGACAACCGGGCAAAAACTGCGAGCAGTTTTTTACCCGCCATACCAATTCTTCGTAGCTGTCGGCCAGAACGGTCACGTGTCCAAGTTTCCGCCCCGGTCGCTCGCCTTTATTGTACAGGTGTACATGAGCGTAAGGCAGTTCAAGGATTCGTTCAATATCACCGTGCTCTGCAATGATATTGATCATGCAGCTGACACCACGTGGGGCGGTGCTTCCCAGCGGATGGCCGCTGACGGCGCGAATATGGTTCTCGAACTGACTGGTCATGGCGCCTTCAATACTCCAGTGGCCGGAGTTGTGCACCCGAGGCGCCATCTCATTGGCCACCAGACCATCAGCGGTTTCGAACAACTCCAGCGTTAGCACGCCCACATAGTCCAGTTCGTTCAGCAACGCCTTGATATAACGCTCGGCGTCTTCCTGGACGTGCTTTTCCAGCTTCGGCGCCGGCGCGATGGAGTAGCGCAGGATACCTTCGTGGTGGGTGTTCTCCGCCATCGGATAAAAGGCCAGTTCGCCGTCTTCACCGCGCACCGCAATAATGGAGACCTCGCGGCGGAACTCGACGAACTTTTCAACGATCAGACGGGGATGGCCGATGGACTTCCAGGCAGCTGCGGCTTCTTCCGGGGACCGCAGAACTGCTTGTCCCTTGCCGTCGTAGCCCTCGGTGTTGGATTTGGCGACAACGGGGCAGCCCAGTTCTTCAGCGGCAGCCTGCAAGGATTCTGCGCTATCCGCAATTTTCCACTCCGGGGTAGGGATGCCGAGTTCGCCAAAGAGTGTTTTTTCCATCTCACGGTTCTGGCAAACCCGGAGTGCCCGAGGGCAGGGGTGAACCGGCTTTTCCTTCGCGATTCGCTCGGCTACGTCGACCGGTAAGTGTTCGAACTCGTAAGTGACCCGGTCTACTCTGGAAATAAAGTCGTCCAGATATTGTCCGTCCCGATCGATGATAACCTCGCCCAGTCCAGCGCTGGGACTACCCGACATATCGTAGAAAACAAACGTCTTGGCCAGTGGGTACCCAGCAAGCGCCAACATGCGCCCAAGCTGTCCCGCCCCTAAAACACCAATTCTCATTCGTTATCTCCTGCCATTAGTAGGCCTCTGCAAAGTTCGGTGTTGTGAGCAGGTCGGGGCAGGCTTTCCAAAACACGCTCAAGCACATCCCTGTGGCGCTTGAGCTCCGCCATCCATGGCTCCGCACAGTTTTGGAAAGCCTGCCCCGACCTGCTCAGTCGACTGTGGAGTTGAATTCACTGATCGCTGGGATCAGGGTTGTCCAGAATCGTCTGTGTCTGGTTCGCACGGAATTCATCAACAGCCTGACGAACATCGTCCCTGAATGTACCGATAATCTGAGCTGCCAGCAGCCCTGCATTGGTAGCCCCGGCTTTGCCAATGGCCAGAGTACCAACCGCGATGCCTCCGGGCATCTGTACAATGGACAGCAGTGAATCAAGACCATTAAGGGCTTTGGACTGGACGGGAACGCCGAGTACCGGTAAAGACGTCTGTGAGGCAACCATGCCGGGCAGGTGGGCAGCGCCGCCCGCGCCGGCTATGATAACCTTCAGGCCCCGGTCGGAAGCGGTTTTGGCGTAATCAAACAGCAGGTCCGGTGTGCGGTGGGCAGAGACAACCTTCGTCTCGTAAGCTACGCCCAGCTTTTCCAGCATCCCGGCGGCGTGCTCCATGGTGGGCCAGTCTGACTTTGAGCCCATGATGAGTCCTACAAGCGGCTGCATATGCAACAGTCCTGATGTGTGAGAAAGCCGGCCATTGTATGTAAGGCCCTGTAACCATGCAAACCCATCATGATGTAGCCTCCACTTAACAAGCCCCGCAGAGGGTGCTCATTTTGCGTCGTTGCAAGGTACGGGTATTATCATGCCTTGTTACCCTTACCGTCCATATCCTGGAGCTGTTATGGAACCGATCCGTCCGGATGATGATGAAGTACGTACTGGCACCGCAGATACCCAACGGGAAGAGGGGCTATCCGCCCAGCGGGAACCCCGAGGTGGCGAGAAGCCAGCCAGTGACAGAAAACATGAGGCGCCCAGCCGGGCCGCTGCCGGAGGTGGGGGCGCCAACAAGCCTGCAGGCAAACCGGGCAGGGCTTCCGGAGGAGGTGGTCACGGCCGGGGTGGGATGTGGGCGCTTGCCCTGCTTATTGTCGCTGGTGCGGCCGGTGCCGGGTGGTACCAGCAGGAGCAGCGACTCCAGATGCTGGAAGGACAGCTTGAAGAGGCGGACTACTGGGCGCGCCAGAGCAAGCTGGCCCTGGCCCGGTTCGAGGGCGATCTGACCGAAACCGGTGAAAACCTGCAGGAAAAAGGACAGTCCATTGAAGAGCGGCTGGCCACTCAGGGCGAGCGCCTGGATACAGCCGACAGCGAAATTCGCAAACTTTGGGGTGTGGCCAATGATCGCAACCGGAAACGGCTGGACGACCATGAGTCACGGCTTGAGTCGCTGCGGTCAGGCGTCGACGAGGGCAAAAGCGCCCGCGAGACGCTGACAGCATCGGTGGAAAAACTGGAAACCGATATTGCAAGCCGGCTGAACGAGGTGGAGTCTGATCTTGAAAGGCAGATCACAGCCGTGCGCGAGACCGGTCAGGAGAACGCATCCAGACTGACCAGGCTGGATGAATCCCTTGCCGGCGTCGACCAACTGGTCGAGCGCCAGTTGGTCCGGTTTGAGCGAGAGCAGAAACTGACCATTGATGGCCTGGAAAGCCGCATTGCAGCACTTGAGGAGACAACGGGCAACCTTTCCAGCAGCGGCCAGCTGAATGCGGTCCGTAATGATCTGGCGGACCTGAAGCGCACGGTAGCGTCGATCGACTCTTCCCGTGCCCAGTTAACCTCACGGCTTGTCCGGTTGTCTGAGGAAGTGAACGATCTGCGATCGCGCATTTCGGGGCAGTAACGCCCCGGACTGAGCTTTGTAACAGTTTGTATTCATCCCTTGCGGTAGCTCTCAGTTCCGCAGGTTTGCAGTTGTTATGATCGGGACAACTCGCGAAAGGATGAAGAGTGAACAACAATGAAAACCCGATTTCTTTTTCCCGGTCTTTCCCGTTTTCTGGCAGCGGTATTCGTGGTTTTGGTGCTGGTGTCCGGCTCCGGCTGCACGGTGTATCAGTCCATCGGCAAGAGTGTGGGCTCGTTTCTGCACCCGGTATCCGGGCATGACTTTGTCCATATAGACAATGACCAGTGGGACCGCAGCAACGCGGTTCTGTACTTCTACCGCACTCATTCCCAGTGGGCTGCTGATGAAATAGAAGCCCCGAGCGTCTATATCGACGACAACCATTACTTCAATATCCGCAACGACAGCTTTACCTGGCTGGAAGTTGCCCCCGGAGAACGTCACATTGCTATCCGCCGGCCTTTGCTGGGGCTGGAGGGCCTGAACTCCTTCAGTCTCAGCCTGATTGCGGATGCCACGCTGAAGGTGGAGCCGGGAAAGATCTACTATCTGCGTTACAACGAACTGGAAGGCCCGGAGAGCACTCACCCCGAGCTGGCTGAAGACCATCCTCTGACCGCAGGCGACTTGCAGCTCGTCACGCGGGAGTACGCCATGCAGGCCGGCGAGATCGTCTCCACCCGTTTTCTCAACAGCGATCTGCTGGCGCCCAACCATGCCGCCGTTTCCATCGTGGAGGTGAATGAAGACGGCGACTACGAACGCGACCTGGCGTTGCTGGAAGAAGAGCGTGAGGCCGAGATCGAGCGCCTGAAAGCCGAGGGGAAGTATGAGGAGGCGCCCTGGTACTGGCCGTTTGGCGGCGGCCCGACAGTGCCGCTTGAAAGCGACCGCAAGCTGCGTGAGCTTGAGCGGGACTATGCCGCACTGGAGCAGGAGCGCAAGCGCAGGGAAGAGGCGGAAGGTGATGGCGGCTGGTGGATATTCTGATACTGACATTCCGGCCCGAAGTGAATTGTTGTTTCCGTATTCGGTTACTAGACTGTTAGCAGTCAGTCACAACAAGGTCGCTTGAACATGTCGCTGAGGGATTCATTGCAGGCAAGATTCCGCCGGTTTTCTGAGGAAATTCTTCCGGAAGGCTTGGGTAGCGTAAGCGAGAAAATCGAGCATCTCAGAAAGCGGCTGGACCATATGAACTGTTCGCTGGCGGAGCGCGCTTTGCCCGAAAACCGCAGGTTGAGGGTCAGGGAGCTGTCGCTGAGTCGCAAAGCTGAACAGGCGGGGCAGAAAGTCACAAAAATCCGGGAAAAAATTTGACACCGTCAGACAAATGCTTAAAATGCGCGTCTCACTTGGTCGAGACAGCAACGCTGAATCGCCAGTGTGCTGTAAAAGTGGGCGGTTAGCTCAGCTGGGAGAGCATCGCCCTTACAAGGCGAGGGTCACTGGTTCGATCCCAGTACCGCCCACCACTTTTCAGCATCACCGGGCCACCCCGCCCGGTTACAGATCCCGAAGGCCGTCCAGGCCGGGATTGATGCGGAGCGGTAGTTCAGCTGGTTAGAATACCGGCCTGTCACGCCGGGGGTCGCGGGTTCGAGTCCCGTCCGCTCCGCCATTTTTATTCCCGGGTGGTTAGCTCAGCTGGGAGAGCATCGCCCTTACAAGGCGAGGGTCACTGGTTCGATCCCAGTACCACCCACCATTTTCCCCTTGAAGTCTGATCGCGATCCAGGTACCGGGATGGTCGGATTAGCCGCAGGCGTAATCCGACACCACATCAGCGGCAATGTCCCTACTTGCCAATCAACGACTGCCCACAAACCCGAACAACATTCCCGTTCACTCCGTTCGACGCGGGGTTGCAATACCAGGCTATGGCTTCAGCCACGTCCACTGGCAGGCCGCCCTGGGAAAGGCTGTTCATGCGACGGCCTGCTTCGCGGATGGTGATGGGCATGGCGGCGGTCATCTGGGTTTCGATGAAACCGGGTGCGATGGCATTGATGGTTACGCCGTTCTTCACCTGTTTTGCCATGGCCTCCACGTAACCGATTACACCGCATTTGGCGGTGGAGTAGTTGGTCTGGCCGAAGTTGCCGGCAATACCGCTGATGGAGGATATGCAAACAATGCGACCGTTCTCCCTCAGCAGCTCCTGGTGCATCAGTTCCTCATCAATCAGCTCTTCCGCCGTCAGGTTCACCGCGATGGTCATGTCCCAGAAATGCTCCGGCATATTGCCGAGGGTTTTGTCCCTGGTAATGCCAGCATTGTGGATGACCAGGTCAATGCCACCGAAGTGCTCTTTCACGAACTCAGCGATCTGGCTGGGAGCTTTTTCATCGGTAATATCGCAGGCGAGCGCCTTGCCCTTGATGGGATTCGTGACCTTTTGCAGGTCTTCCATTGCGGGCGGAATATCCAGACCGATGACAGTGGCACCATCCCGGGCCAGGGTTTCAGCAATGGAGGCGCCAATACCTCGTGACGCACCGGTGACCAGGGCCACTTTCCCGGCCAGCGGAGCCACCGGATTGGTGGCAGGGGCGTCTGTGCTCTTGCCGATACGGGCCACTTGTCCGGAGAGATAGGCTGAGCGGGGAGAGAGGAAAAATCGCACACTGGAATCCAGCTGTTTTTCCGCGTTGGGCGCCATCCACAACAGGTTGGCCGTAGAGCCTTTCTTACCCACTTCCTTGCCTACGCTGCGCACAAAACCTTCCAGTGCCTGATGCGCTGCGGCTTTGGCCGGTTGGCGGCAGGTGGCGGGATCCTGCCCGATCACCAGTACGCGGCCATTGCCTGCAAGCTTACGGATGGTAGGGTGGAAAAAGTCGTAAAGCGCTCTGAGATCGGTGGTGTTTTTCATGCCGGTGGCATCGAACACCAGGGCGGAGAATGTCCGGTCGATGTCGGTATTGAGTGGCAGAGCCCTGGCCTTGTTGCCGCTTTTGGCAGAATCGTTCAAAGTGTCTACAGCACTGGCATGGAAGAGTTTTGCAGGGCTGGCGCCCAGCAGGCTGCCGATAGCGGCAATGGCCTTGCTCCCATTGGCTGCACCGACAAGCACATCACCTTCGATGAACGGCTGATCGGCGCGTTTCCAGCGTTTCAGATTGACAGGTGAGGGCAGCCCCAGGGACTGGGCGGCAGTTCGGCCGACCGGAGTGTTGACGAATTTGAGATAACGATCAGACATGGCATTTTCCTTTTGCGAAACGGATATCGGCGTACAGGTTAAAGAATCGGGCCGTTTTTGGATTGACTTAACGCTCCCACACGTCTGTCAGGGGTGCCAATGAGCCAGGCACCCTCGGCGCTAAACTGCAACGCAATGAATAAACTCGTTCAAACAGGACAACATCATGGCACAGGCACCGAAAAGCACCCAAAAGAAAACCTCAGCTCCGAAAAAGACCGCTACTGCCAGCAGTGGCGTTCGCCGCGTGGCGGTTATTGGTGGTAACCGGGTTCCCTTCGCCCGCTCCAATACCGCCTATAGCAAGGTCAGCAATCAGGAGCTGTTGACGGCTGCTTTGAGAGGGCTGGTTGATCGCTTCGGCCTGCAGGGCCAGCGCATGGGGGAAGTCGTTGCGGGCGCAGTGATCAAGCATTCCAGGGACTTCAACCTGACCCGGGAGTCTGCCCTCAGCAGCGGCCTGGCCCCGGAAACACCTGCCTACGACATTCAACAGGCCTGCGGTACCGGCCTCGAAGCAGCCATTCTGGTGGCCAACAAGATCGCCCTGGGCCAGATTGAGTGCGGTATTGCCGGTGGCACGGACACCACGTCGGATGCACCCATTGGCGTTGGTGAGGGCCTGCGGGAAATCCTGCTGGACCTCAATCGGGCCAAAACCACCGGTGAGCGCCTGAAGATTCTCAGCCGTTTCCGCCCGGGACACCTGAAGCCCGAAATCCCCCAGAACGGTGAGCCCAGAACGGGCCTTTCCATGGGAGGCCACTGCCAGATCACCGCTCACGAATGGTCCATCCCCCGGGACGAGCAGGACAAGCTGGCCTATGAAAGCCACCAGAAACTGGCAGCGGCGTACGAGGAAGGCTTTTTTAAAGACCTGATGACGCCCCTGGCGGGCCTGGAGAAAGACAACATCCTTCGCCCGGATACCACTCTGGAGAAGCTGGCGACACTGAAGCCGGTATTTGACCGGGAGAAGGGTACCATGACCGCAGCCAACAGCACCGCCCTGAGTGATGGTGCTTCCTGCGTGCTGCTGGCCAGCGAAGAATGGGCGAAGGCCAACAACATGGAGATCAAGGCGTACCTCACGTTCTCCGAAGTGGCTGCGGTGGATTTCGTGGACAAGAAAGAAGGCCTGCTGATGGCGCCGACCTATGCCGTGCCGCGCATGCTGGAGAAGGCCGGGCTGACCCTGCAGGACTTCGATTTCTACGAAATCCACGAGGCCTTCGCCGCCCAGGTACTTTCTACCCTCAAGGCGTGGGAAGATCCGGCGTTCTGCAAGGAACGTCTGGGGCTGAACAAGCCCTTGGGCAGCATTGACCGTAACAAACTCAACATCAAGGGCAGTAGCCTTGCGACCGGACATCCCTTCGCCGCTACTGGCGGTCGCATTGTGGCCACGCTGGCGAAGCTGTTGGAAGAGAAAGGCAGCGGTCGCGGGCTGATCTCTATCTGCGCCGCGGGCGGGCAGGGCGTAACGGCGATACTGGAACGGTAAGTCTTCGGAAAAGTTAATTTTTACCTTTGACAGGCCGGTTTTCTACCCGTACCATGCGCACCTCGTTGATCGGGGCCTTACCCGGTTAACCACCAGTTTGATGCGGGGTAGAGCAGTCTGGTAGCTCGTCGGGCTCATAACCCGGAGGTCGTAGGTTCGAATCCTGCCCCCGCTACCATATAAAAGAAAGGCAGATCAGTAGCTAACTGGTCTGCCTTTTTTCGTTGACGGGTAAACAGCCCGGCCCCAAACTGTGGTGTGCCCTGGAGCCACACCGCACAGACCTACCGTTGATGTCAGCTTCACCATACTGAGCGCAGTTTTGGAGTACCTCCTCGATGAATCTAGTTACCCACCCGGTCGGTTACCTCGCCCTGGCGATTTTTGGACTGGCTTACGTTCTGGTGATGCTGGAGGAGCGGATTCATCTGCGCAAGTCCAAGCCTATGTTGATCGCCGCCGGGCTGATCTGGGTGCTGGTGGCCATTACCTATCGGGTATCCGGAGCCAATGGCGAAGTGGAGGAGGCGATTCGTCACAATTTCCTGGAATACGCTGAATTGTTCTTCTTCCTGCTGGTGGCGATGACTTACATAAACGCCATGCTTGAGCGCGGCGTTTTCGATCAGCTGCGGATCTGGCTGTTGGGCAAGGGCTATGGTTACCGGCGCCTGTTCTGGATTACCGGTATTCTGGCGTTCTGTATCTCGCCGGTAGCGGACAATCTGACCACGGCACTGATCATGTGTGCGGTGGTGATGGCGGTGGGTAGGGACAGCGCTGCTTTTGTCTCCCTTTCCTGCATTAATATTGTGGTCGGAGCCAATGCTGGGGGCGCGTTCAGCCCGTTCGGTGATATCACTACCCTGATGGTCTGGCAGAAAGGCATTCTTCCTTTCCAGGATTTTTTCCAGCTGTTGCTGCCGTCGATGGTGAATTTCCTGGTGCCGGCTGCGCTGATGCACTTCGCCCTGCCGAACGGGCAACCGGCCTCGCCCGAGTCCTACGACAATGTCATTCGTCCGGGCGGGCTGGTGATCTGCGCCCTGTTCCTGCTGACAATCGCCACTGCCATCAGTTTTCACCAGTTCCTGCACATCCCTCCGGTGTTCGGCATGATGACGGGGCTGGGTTACCTCAAGGTTTTTGGTTTTTACCTCAAACGCCACGAGGAATACCACTGGAACGAGAGCTTTGAAACGCCGCCCGGCGACAGCTCGGGCGATCAGGCACAGGGTCGTCGTGCCTTTGATGTGTTTTCCCACATTGCCCGCTCGGAATGGGATACGCTGTTTTTTTTCTACGGCGTCATCATGGCGGTTGGCGGTCTGGGTTTCATCGGTTATCTGGGCATGATGTCAGCCACACTGTATGGCGACCTGGGGCCTACCTTTGCCAACGTCATGATCGGGGTGATTTCAGCATTGGTGGACAATATCCCGGTGATGTTTGCGGTATTGACCATGAACCCGGCAATGCCGGACTTCCAGTGGTTGCTGGTTACCCTGACGGCCGGAGTCGGTGGCAGCCTGTTATCGATAGGTTCAGCCGCCGGTGTCGCCCTGATGGGACAGGCAAGGGGGCAGTATACCTTCCTCAGCCACCTGAAATGGACACCGGCAATCGCCCTGGGCTACGGAGCAAGTATCTGGGTGCACTTCATGATTAATGGCTGAGATCCGGTGGGTGCTGGAAGCCGGCAAGCCCCTGTGCTTCCAGCAACTCCGCAAACCGTATGGTCGTCAGATCCATTCCCGGAGCGCCGATCACCTGCACATTGAATGGCAGCCCGTCTCTGGTCTTGCCAATGGGTACCGAGGTTGCGGGTAGCCCGAGTAGCGTAGCCAGGGCAATCCAGCAGAACTGGTCCATATAGGCACGGGGCTGACCGGCAACGGTAATCTGCCGCTTGAAAACCGGTTGGCTGTGATCGTGTCGGATTGCCGTTGTGGGCGTAACCGGGGTCAGAAGAACATCGAATTCCTCGAACAGCGATGTGATTTCCGCCCGCATTTTCTCTCTGGTTTCGTTCCATGCCATCCACTGGTACACCGGTTGGTTTACGCCGCGGCCATATTCGCCGATAAAGGCCGTCACCGGCCCGAACAGGTGCAGCCACTTTTCCAGGCGGGCGATCCATTTCATTTGTCGCCGTTGGGCCGGCTTCATGGAAGTACTCAGCAGGCTGCCGAGCAGGTTGAAATAGGCCGGCAGGATATGTTCCAGGTTCAACAGGTTATGGTGTGCTTCGGCGACCAATGCGCCCCGGTTTTCCAGGTTGCGGCCCAGTTGCTCGTAGCCGGCGATCATTTCATCATCGACCGGGCACAGCGGGTCTTTCAGCCAGAAACCTGCGCGCACCTGCTCCAGCGACTCGATGGCTGCAGGGGCCATGGCCAGTTGCCAGCTGGTGCTTTCCCGCTCGGTAGGGCCGGCGATCACCTTGAGTAACAATTCCAGGTCTTTGGCCGAGCGTGCCAGTGGGCCGCCCTCGGCCAGGTCGGGCCGGGACTCGGTGCCCGGAGGCCCCGGAATATGGCCCCGGAAGGAGACCAGCGTCCGTGACGGCTTGTGGCCGAAAATGCCGCAGAAGTGGGCCGGAGTGCGGATGGAGCCGGCCAGGTCACTGCCCACTTCCAGAGGTGTCATCCCCGCTGCCAGGGCCGCTGCGGCGCCACCGGAGGAACCGCCCGGGGTATGTGCCGTGTTGTGGGGGTTGTTGGTGACGCCAAAGAGCTTGTTGTAACTTTGAAGGTCGGTGGCGTAGATGGGCACGTTGGTTTTTCCCAGAATGATGGCACCGGCGGCTTCCAGTCGCCGGACCACATCGGCATGCTTCTCCGGTACGTAATCTTTCAGTGCCGGGGCGCCCGCGGTGCAGGCCATGCCCGCCACTTCCCACGTGTCCTTGAGGGTGAGAGGCAGGCCGTGCAGAGGCCCTGGCGCGTCTCCCCTTGCCAGGGCTTCGTCTGCCTTCCGGGCGGTGTCCAGAGCCTTCTGTTCATCCAGGGTTACCACGGCGTTAATGGTGCCGTTGTGCTGTCGGATTCGGTCCAGGAAAGCCCTGGTAACGTCCACGCTGGTTAGCTTGCCGTTCTTGAGGTCGCTAACCAGTTCGGTGGCGGAGCGGTAATGCAGTGGGTTCATTGTTTCCTCGTTATTGTTTTCCGGAGCGGGTCAGGACAATTCGGACCGCCAATGCTTGACCTTCACCTGAGACTTCACAGCATCCAGTATCTCGATGATCAGGTTGATCAGGGCTTCATTGGGAGCTTCTTCGCCGCCGTGTTCATCCGGTGATGGCAGAAACACATTCACAATGTCTTCGATAAAGGCGTGATTGGAGGCCGACGCCAGGTCCTCCAGGATCTGGTGGATAACATGTGCAACGATGTCCCCGACGGCCTCCTCCAGGGTTTCCTGAATGGTGGGCCCGACGACCGGCAGGTATTTTAGTCGTGACAATTCGAGATTCTGCTTGAGGGCATTGTCCACGCGGGTTTCCAGGTAACTCCGCAGGGCGCCCCGGTTGGGGACGTAGCCTTCCTGCGCCGCTTCCGCCACGCGTTGTGAAATCCAGTCCGACAGCATGTCCCGTCTGGGATAGAGTATGTCGTTCTGGATGCGGTCAAACAGTGGGGAGCCCCGGCGGATTTCGTCCTGGGCGCCGGACAGTACCTTGATGACGATGCGGTCGGAGAGTTCTTCCATGAAGGCTTCGTAGTAGAAGTTGAAGAACTGGAAAGTTCGGGTCTGGGTGAAGTCGATGACCTTGTACTGGTGCAGGCGGTAGACAATGGAAATTACCCGCAGTATCCGCAGGAAGCGGAAGCTGCCGACGGGGAGACAGCCAATGATGTCGTACCAGTGTATGAAGGGATAGAAGTACCAGCGGTCATAGACCTTTGCCTTGATGGCATAGCCCCAGCGTATGACGAACTCGGTCAGGAAGATGCTGACGAAGATGAGGTCGTAGAACAGGAAGTTTTCGTGGATGGGGTGGTAGAGTTCTTTGATAGCCGGGGCGTTTTCGGCCAGAAGGTTCTGGACGCCCGCGAAGTTGTAGATGGAATCGAAGATGATGAAGGCCAGGTTGATAATGAGCAGGCCCAGCATCAGGAAGTCTATGACGAACCAGATGAATTGGTGGCTGGTTTTCAGGTTTTCTCGGTTTATTTTCAGCATTCAGGGGGCTATGCCTTATGACTGCGGTTTTGGAGTCTGCGGCGGATGTATCACTTCTCCCCAGACACGCCGTGAACCCATCCATGGGGGCTCGGCATTGCCGTCCATGGCAATGCACGGTCTGGGGAGAAGTGATACATCCGCCGCGATCAGGCTCTGAGGTGTCCGCCCCTGCGTTACCAAAAACGGATTGCACCTGCCTGATTTTTCGGCGCTTTCACACAGGTTAGCTCATTTCAGCTCCGCCGACGACTTGCCAAGCAGTCTCCTTGCGATGATTAGCAACTGGATCTGCTGGGTGCCTTCGAAGATGTCGAGGATTTTGGAGTCCCTGGCCCATTTTTCCAGCAGTTCTGTTTCGCTGTATCCCAGGCTACCGCAGAGTTCCACGCAGCGCAGGGTAATGCTGTTGCCAACGCGGCCGGCCTTGGCTTTGGCGATGGAGGCTTCCCTGGAGTTGGGCAGGCCGTTGTCGGCCATCCAGGCGGCACGGAGGGTGAGCAGGCGGGCGGCTTCGAGTTCCGCCTCCATGAGCTGGAGTTCGCGGGTAACAGCGGGTTGGGTCCAGGTCTGGTGGTGGTAGTCGAGGTCAGTGCCGGTGAGGGCGATGAGTTCGCGGGTTTTTTGCAGGGCAGCGCTGGCGACGCCGATGGCCATGCCGGCGACGACAGGGCGGGTATTGTCGAAGGTTTGCATGGCCCCGGCAAAGCCTTTTTCGACGCTGATGTCCGGATCGCCCAGGAGGTTTTCTTTCGGAACGCGGCAGTTGTCGAAGCGGATGGCGGCGGTGTCGGAGGCGCGGATGCCAAGCTTCTTCTCCAGCCTTTCCACCGTCATGCCGGGGGTACCTTTTTCTACAACGAAGGATTTGATGGCGGCCCGGCCTTTGTTTCGGTCCAGTGTGGCCCAGACCACCACGGCGTCGGCGCGTTCGCCGGCGGTGACGTAGATTTTCTCGCCGTTGATAACGTAGTGGTCACCGTCTTCGGTGGCGGTGGTGCGGATGGCGGCGGAGTCGGAGCCGGCTCCGGGTTCGGTAATGGCCATGGCCGCCCAGGTGTTGCCCAGGCGGGCCAACTGTTCGTCGTTGGCAACGGCGGCGATGGCGGAGTTGCCCAGGCCCTGGCGGGGAATGGACAACGCCAGCCCCACATCACCCCAGCAGAGTTCAGTCAGCCCGAGAACGGTTTTCATGTTGATGCCGTTGCGGTTATCAGTACCCCCGTTGCTGTCGGAGCGGGCAAGTTTCCCGGCGCCAGTGCCGCCATCGGCCGCGCCGTCGTTCATGCCGTCCATGATGGATGCGAACATGTCCAGCTCCCTTGGGTATTCGTGTTCCGCCAGATCGTATTTGCGGGAGATGGGACGGAACACTTCGCGGGCGACTTGCCGGGCCTGGTTGATCAGTGGGGTGAATTTTCCGGGGACTTCAAGGTTCATGTCATTGTGCTCGCTGTGGCTGGAATGATGATTGGAGGCGCGAGAGTAATCAGGCGTGCAGGCCGCCGGTCAGGGCGGCAACGGAGCGCAGATCCCGGTACCAGCGTTCAACGGGATGCTCTTTGACGAAGCCATGGCCACCCAGCAGTTGCACGCCGTTGGTGCCGGCTGCCATTGCTTTTTCGTTGCAGAGCAACCGTGCCAGTGCGGTTTCCCGGTGCGCTGGAAGGCCCTGTTCCAGCCGGCTGGCAGCCCGCCACGTGAGCATGCGCATGCTGTCGGTTTCGATGGCCAGCCCACAGCGCAGGAGTGAGCCGCAATCGAGGAAAGCCTGGTAGTCGAAGTCGTCCTCCCCCAGCAGGGCGTCGGCTGAAACTTCAACATTCTCCAGCAGTAACCGGGCTGCGCCGGCGGCTCTGAGCCCCATCGTCGGGTCGGCTTTAACGCCAAGGCCCGGGGTTCCTGCTTCCATGATAAACAGTCTCGGTTGTCCATCGAGTTCTGCCGCAACCAACAGGAGTTCCGCGCTTTCGCCCTGCACGACGGCGTTTTTGAGGCCGTTGAGGGTATAGCCGGTTCCGGTTTTCCGGGCCGACGTCTGCAGGGTGAGAGGGTCAAACAGCGGCGTCGGTTCGTCAATGGCGATTGTCGCTACCGGAGGCTGGTCGCCACAGAATGCTGGCAGGTAGCGGCTCTGCTGTTCACCGGTGCCCCAGCGGGTGAGCGCCTGGGCCATACTGAAAGGCGCCAGCAACGCGGTAGCCAGGCCCATGTCTCCCCAGGCCAGCTGTTCGGCGATCAACACACTGGTGACCGGGGACTGATGCTCCGCGACGCCGCCGAACGCTTCGGGTATCGCATACAGGGGCAAGCCCAGTTCAGTGGCAGCCGTGGCGATATCGTCTGGTATCTTCCCGGTTTCATCGGCCGTGGCAGCGGCTGTTCTTAGTTCCTCACGGGCAAACCGGCCAAGCAGGTCAGTGATCATGCGTTGGGCGTCGGTCAGTGAGAGGTCGAACAGTTCAGCCGGGTCGCGCCCGGGCAGGCGGTTTGTGGGCAGCCAGCTGGTCATACGCCGAAACTCCCGCCCCGCGACAGAGAGTGCGCGAAAACCGCTTCGGGTTCCGTGGTAGGCGGTCTTTTCCAGCGGTGCACGCAGGCCAAAGCGGTCCAGTAGGGGATTCGCGGCAAGCCGGTTCATCATGGAAAGGGCGAAGCCCATGGGGTCCCGTGTCATCTGCTGTCTCCTCGGTGGCACTTTCCTGTTTTCGCCGGCACGCGATCAGGGCGGCTATTGTTTGCTGATCATGGGCCCGGGCCGATCCGTCGCCATTGGCATGTCGTACATTATCGGCAGGCAAGTTGGTCAATAGCCATGGATTAACCGTGCCTCTACCCGTTACACTCCGGGTGTTACCGTGCCCCTTAACACACTGGCTGAAACCCACTGACTAAAGTAACGCGGCTGGATGCTCCCCCACATTAGCGCTCGTTTTAACCGTCGGCTCCTGATCCTCTGGTTTTTTGTCTGGGCCATGCCGGCGTTGTCCAGGGCCCAGCAGGTGGAAATCGAAGTGGAGGGGGACTTTCCGCAATTGCAGGACAATGCGGAGGCGTTTGTCGGGGAGGTTGAAGGCCGCACTGCCAACAGTCTGAGGCGCTATGCCGGCACCGCTGAAGCCCAGGTGGAAGACGCTCTCCGCGCACTCGGTTACTACAATCCGGTTATCCAGTGGGAAATCATCGAACCACCCGGCGAGGATGAAGAGCCGGCGCGCCTGGTTCTTACCGTTCAGCCGGGCGAGCCGGTGCGTGTTCGGTCCCGTACGGTGGAAATCGAGGGCCCTGCCAGTGAAGACCCCGGTTTTACGGGATCGCTGCCGCAGGAACCGGCCAAGGGCGATGTGCTGAACCACGGTGAGTACAGTTCGCTGCGCCAGACAATTGAGAATCGCGCCAGCCGGCTGGGGTATTTTGATGGCGGGTTCACTACCCGCCGGCTGGAAGTGGACCCTGAAAAAAGGGTTGCGGACATCACGTTGATTTACCGCAGTGGTGAACGTTACCGGCTGGGTGAGGTCAGTTTCAGTGAAGGCCATGGATTCGAGCAACAGCTCCTTGAGCAGTTTGTGCGTTTTGAACCGGGCGAAGTCTTTCACGCTGACAAGATCGCCAGGCTTAACACGGACTTGTCCAACAGTGGCTATTTTTCCGGAGTGGATATTGAGGCGTCACCCGGTAGCGCGGAGGAGGGGGTAATTCCGGTGAATGTCGGGCTGACGACACGGCCACCCCGCTCGGTTGCCGCGGGTATTGGTTTCTCTACCGATGTGGGGCCACGTCTGCGGGGCAATTGGCGGGAACACTGGATTAATCCCATGGGCCATCGCCGTGGCGTCGAAACCGAACTTTCAGTGCCCCGCCAGAATCTGAGCACGTGGTATGAATTGCCACTGGATCCACCGATGACAGATTCCATCCGTTTGTCTGCCGGTTACCAGCGGGAAGATATAGAGGATGTTGAGTCCGAACTGCTGACCCTCGGTCAACAGTGGAAACACCAGCTCGACGATGGCTGGTTGCAGGTTGCGTCCCTGCGGTGGGAGGGGGAACGCTTCCGGATTGGCGAGGGTGAGACCGAGCAGAGCAGCCTTTTACTGCCCGGGCTGGGCTATTCAAAGCTGCATGCCGACTCGCCCCTGGACCCTTCCCGGGGTTACCGCATTCAATTTGATATCACCGGTGCTCACAGGGCCGTGTTGTCGAACGTCGACATTCTACATGTGAATGTTCTCCTCAAGGGCCTGTATACGCTGGCGGATAACCACCGCTTCCTGACCCGCTTCCATTTTGGAGGTGTAGCAACCAATCGCTTTTCCGATGTGCCGCCGTCGTTGCGGTTTTTTGCCGGTGGTGACCAGAGTGTGCGTGGTTATGGTTACGAAACCCTGTCGCCGCGAGATGAGGAAGACGTTGCGGTTGGTGGGCGTTACCTGATGGTTGGCAGTGCTGAATATCAGTACCAGTTTGCCGACAACTGGCGGGTGGCGGCCTTTGTGGATGAAGGTAACGCCGTTGATGATCTGGCGGACCCCCTGGCCACTGGCGTTGGGCTTGGTATTCGCTGGATAAGCCCGGTGGGGCCCTTGCGCCTGGATGTTGCAAAAGGATTGAACCCGGAATTTGGCGGGGAATGGCGTATCCACTTTTCCATGGGGCCCGAGTTATGACCGAAGCGCCAGCGGAAAAGCCCCACAAGCCAAAGCGTCTGAGAAACGGCCTGCTGATTGCGCTCGCCGTTCTGATCCTGCTGCCTCTGATCCTGGTCGGGGCGCTATTGTTGGCCTTGCGCTCAGAGACCGGAACGGCGTGGGTAATTGATCAGGTTCCCGGTCTGGATGTGGAGCAGGGGCAGGGCTCATTGCTGGGACAGTGGCAGGCCCGGTCGCTGAAATGGCAGGGCTATGGTGTGGGTCTTCATCTGGACGGGCCGGTGGTTGACTGGTCTCCTACCTGTCTGTTCAGCAAGCAGCTATGCCTTGAAACCCTGCGGGTGGAAACCATCGATCTGACGCTGCAACCATCGGCGGATGAGCAAGAGGGCGGCGATATCGAGCTTCCCGGCCTTAACCTGCCGCTGGGCCTGGCTGTCAGGGAGGTGGATCTTGGCACTTTCACCCTGAATAACGGCAAGATCTGGGACCGTCTGCAGATGCGGGCCGAAGGCTCTGGAGCGGACTGGCACCTGCAGAACCTCACCTTTGTTCGTGATGATATAGCAATTGATGCGTCCGGCCGGGTACAGACACGCGGCGACTGGCCGCTCGACCTGGATGTGGGAGTAAGCCTGCCGCCCCCCTATGGGCCCGACTGGAACCTTGCGCTCAACCTGAGCGGAAGTGCTGTGGACATGAGAGTGCAGGGGACAAGCACTGGTTACCTGGAGGCCACACTTGCCGGCCGAGTGGCCCCTCTGGACAGTGCGTTGCCGGCGCAACTGACAGTGAAATCCCCCCGATTTGCTCCCGCTGAGGGTTTGCCTGAAACCCTGGTACTCCAGGACACGGTCGTAGCATTGGAGGGTAGCCTCGAAAACGGCTTCCGTTCCGATTCCCGTACCTCGTTACCCGGCGCCTCCGGTGATATTGCGGTTGCGTTGAAGGGACTGGTAACAACCACCGGCGTGGAAGACCTGAACCTCGCGCTCTCGGCTCCGGGAACCGGTGATGCTGAGACCGGGAAAGCGGTGGTGACGGGAAGCATGGACTGGCAGGAGGCCTTCCTGGTGGATGCCCGCGTCGCTATGGAAGCCTTCCCCTGGTACAGCCTGATTCCGGATTTTGAGCAGCCGCCCGTTTCCCTCCGCCAACTGAACGGTAAGGTCCGGTATCAGTCTGGTGCCTACCAGGCGAGTGTGGAAGCCCGCGTTGATGGCCCGCATGGAGAGGCGGACCTGTCCGGAGAACTGGAAGGTGATATGGAAGCGGTCAACATCAGCCGCTTGCGAGTGAACACAGGGGCAGGGTTTCTTGGTGGTCAGGGGAAGGTTGCGTTTGCAGACCAACTGGCTTGGGATGCGCGCCTGGAACTGGACGCTTTCAACCCCGGCTACTGGTTGCCCGCTCTGGAAGCGAGCCTGAATGGCGATATCACAACGAGTGGGCGGCTGGCTGAAAGTGGCAAGCCTTTGGTAGAGGCTCAGTGGGATCTTTCAGGTACCTGGCAGTCCAATGACGCCCTGGTTCGCGGTGCTCTTGAGAGTGACACCGGGGCCTGGACGTTGTCTGACCTGGAGCTCCAGGTGGGCGATAACCGGGTAACCGGCAAGGGCGAGTGGAGTAGCGAGATTGAAGGCGATCTGGCCCTGGAGATACCTTCGCCTGAAATCCTCCTCCCCAGCGTGACGGGCTCGCTGAGCGGAACCGTTTCGATGTCCGGAACCCCCGAGCAGCCTCAAGGCAGTGTGAGCGTGTCTGGGTCCGATCTGGCCTGGCTGGATGAACTGAGCCTGGCCAACCTGGAGGTGAAAGCTGACCTTGCCGAAGGGCTGAGCCTGAGTGCTGATGTCAATGCGAGCGAACTCCGGTACGGCGAGCAGGTGCTGCAGGATTTGACGCTGGGGCTGTCGGGTACCCGGGATAATCACCGGCTGGACGTCGATGCCGTGCATGAGGAAGCTGAAGTCGGGCTGGTATTTTCCGGTAAGGCGGGCGAAAACTGGAAGAGTTGGCAGGGTGCTGTCGAACGCGGGCGCATTGATGTTCCGGAACAGGGGCAACAATGGACGCTAACGGGGCCGGCGGCGCTGGAATATGCTGAAACCGGTCGACTGACCTTCGGCAGCCATTGCTGGCAGTGGCAGCAGGCCTCGGTATGTGCCGAAAATCAGACCCTGCTGCCCACTCAAAACATCGCCTATCGGGTCGAGAACTTCCCCACCACCGCGCTGGCGCCGCTAATGCCGGAAACGTTGCGCTGGGATGCGCTGCTGAACGCTGACGTACGGCTGGTGATGACCGACACTGGGCCCGATGGTGAGGTATCACTCGACGCGGGCGCCGGCGAATTCGAAGTCATGGTCAGGGACGAGTGGCAGACCCTGGGCTATGACACCTTCACCACCGCGCTTCGGTTAAAGCCGGAAATTGCTGAACTGAATGTGGAGCTGAAGGGACCGGAGCTGGGTGACCTTTCGGTATCAATGGCGGTTGATCCGAACGACAGTGAGCGGGAGGTTGACGGTCAGTTCCGCGTTCAGGGCCTGGACATTGCGATGGCAGGCGTTTTTGCCGGGCTGGAAGTGGTCGAGGGCGAACTCAACGGCGAGGGCAGGCTCTCGGGCCCGTTATTGAAGCCGGCGGTCAACGGCCAGATAGGCTTGACCGGCGGACGGATTTCCGACCCGCAGCTTCCGATACCGCTGGAAGACATGGTTGTAAGCGTGGAGCTGAATGGATATTCCGCCGACCTTTCCGGCCGCTGGCGCAGCAACGAGCGCAGTACCGGTAATATCAAGGGCGGAGTGGACTGGTCCGCGGAACCCTCGGTTGAGATCAATCTTACGGGGGACCGGTTGCCTTTCAGCTATGACCCTTACGCCCGCGTAGAACTGGTTCCGGATATCACCGTCACCTACAGCGGGGGCGACCTTGCGGTAACCGGCCGCCTGGAGGTGCCCCGTGGCGAGATCGAGATCAGGGAGCTGCCGGCCCAGGCAGTCTCGGTATCGGAAGACGAGGTGATTGTCGGCGCGGAACAGGAAGAGGGTGGTTTGCGCTCCCTGGATATGGATGTGACAGTCGTGGTCGGGGATGACCAGGTGAGTTTCAGTGGCTTTGGTGTGACCGGGAACCTCAAGGGCACCCTGCGTATCGGCAACAACATGGACACCCGCGGTGAGCTGCGGCTGGTTGAGGGCCAGTATGAAGCCTACGGACAGGAGCTGGAACTGCGAAGGGCGAGGTTGATTTTTGTAGGGCCGCTGACAGAGCCGTATCTGGACATCGAAGCTATCCGGCGAGTGGATACCGTCGTAGCGGGAATAAGACTCAGCGGCCCGGTAAGTTCTCCCCAGACGGAAGTGTTTTCAGAGCCGGAGATGCCCCAGACAGATGCATTATCCTATGTCATTCTGGGCCGGGCGCCTCAAAGCCGGGGGGACGAAGGGCAGATGAGCCGGGCGGCCATTTCACTCGGGCTGACCCAGGCCAACAAGGTCACTCAGGGCCTTGGTGAGGAACTGGGTATACGGAATCTGATGCTGGAAGCGGAGGGCTCCGGAGATGAGTCTGCGGTGGTTGCCAGTGGCTACCTGACCGATGAACTCAGTATTCGCTATGGCGTGGGTATTTTCGAGCCGATCACTACCGTTGCCTTGCGTTACGATCTTGGAAAGTATTTCTATCTGGAAGCTGCCAGCGGCCTGGCAGCTTCCCTGGATATTTTCTACACCCGGGATTTCTGAACCAGCCTCTTATTCCAGTTCGAAGGTGGCACTGACCCGGGAGGTGAGTTCCCGTAGACCTACGTCGGACACGGGAGCGGACGAGGCCCGCATCTCCGCCATCATCGGAACCGGGGGCTGGTAGCCGTCATCGACACTGATGTTGATCACCTCTCCGCACTGCTTGCCCAGTTCATTGGCCACAAATTCGCATCTTGCCCTCGCGTCAGCGATGGCGCCGGCCAGCGCCTGCTTACGGAGACTGCTCTCGTCGGAATGGAAGAACTGGTGCTGCCCCACGTTGTAATCCATACCCAGTGCCTGAGCCTGCTGCAGAATGGGATTGAGCAGGGAAAGATCGTCAATGGTGAAGCTCACTGTTTGTGAGGCGACGGCCATTTTTTCCGGTTTCTGGTCACGCTCCTGGGACGGGATGGAGCGACTGTAGAGGTTAACAGAAGCATCGCTGTAGGCGTTGAGCCGGTCACGGTAGTCGCTGATGCCATCGCGCCATTGCTCCATTTGTTCGTTCACGCGTTGCGTTGCTGTTTCCGGCAGGCTGTGCTCGGCACTGGCGGTAAACTGCAGCCGGGCGCTGTCTGGCGTATACTTTACTGAGGCCTGGCCGCTAAGGCTTACCTCACCGGCCATTGCGCCCAGGGAAAGGGAGGCCAGGGCGGCTGGAGTCAACAGATATCGATGGGCCGTAGAAAACATTTGGGATCTCCATGCTTTTACACAATAATCAGGTCAGGTTGACTCCCCGGGAGCGTGACATCCTGCTCAGGCTTACCGGGAGTGATCCCCATTATGTGACGACCCGGGATCAACTGAAAGAGTGGGCGGCCCGCCACCTGGAAGCCCTGCCCGGTGATGCCAGGGAAATACGCGAAATCAAAGCGGTTCTGCAGCGTTACCTGCCGCTCTGAAATTCTTCACCGGGGGAGTCATCAGGCTCCGCCGGCTCATCCAGCCTTATCAGTTTTCTCTCTTCTGCAGCGTGGACAAAGTGCCTGAAGATACGCCTGTGGCCGCCGTGATAAAGCAGGTATTCAGGATGCCACTGGATTCCCATCAGCCACTGACCGCGGGTGTTCTCTATCGCCTGCACGAAATGGTCATTATCCAGAGCGACAACACGCAGGTGCTGTCCCAGCCTCTTGATGGTCTGGCTGTGAATGCGGTTGGCACCAATCACTGGCTGGCGCATGACCTGTCCGAGACGGCTGTCGCTGACAATGCGGACAGTCTGCATGGGCAACAGCAGCGGGCGGTGACGGGTATTTACCCGCAGGGGGGTGACGTTCTGGCACAGCGAGCCGCCACGGAAAATATTGATGAACTGGGCACCCCTGCAGATTCCCAGCACCGGGATATTCAGCTCCTCCGCCCGGGAAAGCAGGCGAACATCAGTCTCATCCCGCCGCGGGTCATAATTCGCCGTGACCTGGGGTGCCTGACCATACCGGGAGGGGTGAACATGGGTGCCACCAGAGAGTACCAGGCCATCAAGCAGGGAAACATCCACCCTGGAGCCTGGGCGAATGAAATGGGTGCGCGCCCCATGCATGCGCAGGGCAAAGCTGATCAACCGATGCGCCAGGCTGCGGCGGGCAGGGCCACTGATCCCGATGGTGAGGCCGGGATGCTCCGGCTTTTCCTCGATGACGTCAGGCATAACTACGGGACCGCAGCCACTGCTCACAGGTATCGACCCAGCTATGGGTCAGGTTGTGAAAACTCAGCTTACGGCTTTTGCGGAACTCGGTGACCAGTTCCGCCAGATCGCCGGCGTTGGCGGCCAGTTGTTCCAGTACCACCCAGTCGTTCCATACCGTCGAGAAATGCCACAGAGGATTATCGATGTCGCAGTCCGGCAGCCGGTAGTGCAGGGTGGGCCTGCTCTTGATGCGCTCATCCTTTACGTACGCGGACAGAAGATCGCTGTTAAGGTGGGCAAACAGCGGCAGCAGGTCCAGCGCCTTGTTCCGGGTCGGGTTGTAGTGAAGGTAGTCCTTCATCAGTTGATCCATGTCCGGATCATAATCTTCAGCTACCAGCAGATCGGTATAGGTGCTGCTCCACGGTTCAATATAGCTGGTGAACTTGCGGCTCAGGTCAATCTGGTGACGTGTCTTCAGCCATTCGTACAGCGCTGCAAACGCCTGCAGATAACGCACCAGGGTGGAGGCCTTCAGGTCGGGAAGCTCCGGGTTCAGTTGCAGGCCGAATGCATAGTAGATGGCCTCCCGGCTGCCAAGAGCGCCCGCCTTGCGGAGCTCGTCACAGAGCTTTTCTATGCGCTCCAGCTCACTGAACGGTAGCGGAGGGCTGATGATCTCCAGAGGCACGATTTTCTCGGCTGCTGCGTCTATCACGCTCATTGCCTGGCCGCCAAGTTCCTGGACCGATTCCGGTAATCTCTGGTCTTGCAGATCCAGGTCTTTGATGGGGTCGGAATCCAGTTCGATGGTAAAAGCACCGACATCAGTTGAAATTTCCGATACATAACGCGAAACGGCCTTCGCCTCGCCGCCAAGCAGCTGGGATGAAAGGGAAACGAGCGCCTCGTATCCCAGGCCGGACAGTTCAATCTCCACACCGACTTTACGTTCCTTTCCGTCATCGGTTCTCATGATGTCCGGCATGCTGCATCTGTTGCTCATTAATGCGTCTCCACAGGGGGTTAGCGATACCTTACCACAGACCCATACAGTGAAAATGACCGTTGCCGGCCAAAACCTACAGGCGCTGGAAAAATTTCAGGCGCAGACTTTACACTGGATAAAACACTGTATATAGTCAAATCACTGTATATAAAAACAGGGCTAACCGGGGTCACCGAGACATGAAGCTGACAGCAAGGCAGACACAGGTACTGGAAATCATTCGTCGCTCCGTCGACGAGACCGGATATCCACCGACCCGAGCGGAAATTGCCGCAGAACTGGGGTTTCGTTCGGCCAATGCTGCTGAAGAACACCTCAGGGCGTTGGCCAGGAAGGGGGCCATCGAGATGGTTCCGGGAGCCAGCCGTGGTATCCGTCTTCCGGAAGTTGAAGCGGACCCGGGATTGCCGGTCATAGGCCAGGTGGCAGCCGGGAGCCCGATTCTGGCCCAGGAACACATTGAAGACCACTGTACGCTGCAGCCGGAATTTTTCTCGCCCTCGGCAGACTACCTGCTCCGTGTGCGCGGTATGAGTATGAAGGATATCGGCATCCTGGATGGCGATCTGCTGGCGGTGCACCGCACCAGCGATGTACATAACGGCCAGATCGTGGTGGCCAGGGTCGGTGAAGAGGTGACCGTGAAGCGGTTCCGCAAGGACGGATCCAAAGTGTATCTCATTGCAGAGAACGAAGAATTCGCACCCATTGAAGTGGATCTGGCAGAACAGGAATTATTCATCGAGGGTCTGGGTGTCGGAGTTATCCGGCGGTCCGATCTTCACTGATCCCCGACATTTCCGGCAGTGCTCAGCAGGGTGTCAATCTCCGCCGGGCTCAGCGTAAAGGCAGACGAGGCTTATCATGGAACAACTCAGCTTTAATCAGAACCAGGCGTATGCTCACGGAGGCGGCAGATTCGTCGGCCCGGAGGCTGCCGGTCTGAGCAGCCATGATGTGAAGCGTGAAACAGCGAACCGTTCACGCCCGGCGCAGCCGACAGGCAATGTGACGGAAATCATTCTCCCGGAAGGGCAGGTTGAAAATTTCCAGCTGCTGCTGCCGATGCTGACTCAGCTGAACCAGGAAAAGCGGTGGCTGGCCTGGATCGACCCGCCCCAAAGCCTGGTCAGCAAGTGGCAGACCATGCGCGGGATCGTGGCGGGCGAGCTGTTGGTATTGCGGTCCACTTCGGACTATCCGGCCCGGCAACTGGCAGAGCGGGCGCTCAGCGCAGGCACCTGTCATGCCGTCGTAATGTGGACGCGGAAGCTGGGGCGTGAAGCCCTGACTTCACTGGAGCAGGCTTCGGCGAGAGGAAACAGTCACGGCGTCGTCCTGCGCCAGCGCTGAAGTCTCAGCGGTGTGCGTCGTTCGGTGAAGTTGCCACGTCAATGAAGTGTATAAGAGGGCCGGATGTCATGCGCATCTGGCTCGTCTTCGTCCCAGTCAATATCATGAGCAACATTGCCTGCGGCCTCAATGCCGGCAGAAATCATGGCCTTGGCCACATTCATATCCCGGTCTTCCATCATTTCCCTGGCTTCGGCCGAGAACGATATTTTTACCAGCGGTTCGCTGTCGTCGTCGATACGGCGAAGTGCATAATCGCCGTTGCTCAGTTGTACAATTTCAAAAAATGAGGGTGACATTCAGTTAGCCTTTCAGTTCATTCCCCGGGTGTCGGCGGATAGCAGCGACGGGCTATGGTATTACCACTCGCTGTGCCGTTCCTCAAGGGTGTCGGTAAAGTGTTTGATGGCCGTCAGGGTTTGTTCCAGAGCCTGTCTTGATCTGTCCGGCCCGGTATCGGCAGAAACAGCAATCACGTTTTCATCACTCACGGTTTTCCTGGCCACTGGCGGATTGCCCTGATGTCGTTCCAGCTGATCAAGGTGGTTCCACCAACTGTTGGTCTCGCCAGCCAGTCGGGTCAGTTCCGTTGTCTCCGGGATGTCGCTTCCGAGCAACTCGATTAGTGCTTCCAGGCTTTCGGGCTGTGCCAGTTTCTCCTGATACATTCTTGCCACCATGACCAGAATCAGCTTCCTGGCGCGCAGACCGAGCTCCACCGCCCCCTGAACCAGTGCTTCCCGCGTTGGTACGCTGTCGTTCTCGTCCAACTGAGCCAGCAGGGTTCTGGCAAGAAAAATTTTCTGGGAAACCAGTGAATGCCACGGTGACGCCATGGAGTGACCTGTCTAACGAGCTGTGTCGAGCAATGGATTAACTGCCAATGATAACATTTCTGGCCAGGGATTTCTCCCTTCCCGTCAATCCGCGTGTCTTTGACAAGAAACTACAAAGATTCACTTGAAACGGTCGTTTGAATTTGGCAAAAAGGCGCCCGGTTGAGTGACTTTTGATCGTCTGGCGCGGAATTCCGTTAAGTGAAAAATCTTGACTGCCGGTTGTCCAGATCTGTTTCCGTGGAGGTGGAAGGGAATGCGTAACCATTTGGTCGCAGGTTTTACAGTGGCAATGCTCGGGCTTGCAGGTAGTAGCGTTTACGCGAAGGTTAGTGAGTCTGAAGCCGAGCGGTTGGGCAAAGAACTCACCCCCGTCGGTGCCGAAAGAAAAGGTAATGTATCCGGCAGTATCCCGGAATGGACCGGGGGGCTGACCACGCCACCCTCGGGCTGGAGGCCGGGGCAGGTGGAGATCAATCCTTTCCCGCAGGATGAGCCGTTGTTCGTGATCAACGCGGGCAATGTGGAACTTTACCGCGACAAACTTACCGACGGCCACATCCGGATGCTGAAGCAGTATGGTCCGGAATTCGTGATGCCGGTTTACCAGACTCGCCGTACGGCATCTTTTCCGGAACATGTCTACGAAAAGTCACGGGAGAACGCCCTCAGCGCTGAACTGTTGAGCAACGGCAACGGGGTTCGGAACACCATCATGACCAGCCCCTTCCCGATTCCCGAGGATGGTCTCGAGGTTATCTGGAACCACATTCTCCGGTATCGGGGTGAAGAGCTCACATTCCGGAGTTCTTCGGCGACTCCGCAAGTGAACGGTTCTTACAATCAGGTGGTGAACCAGTATGATTACTTTTTTGCCTACAGCCGTCGCGGGGCCGATCTGGAGGATATCGATAACAAGATTTTCTACCTGAAAACCGAAACCATCGCGCCCTCAAACCTGGCGGGCACCATCACTCTGGTTCACGAGACGCTTGACCAGATCCGCTCGCCGCGCCTGGCCTGGCGTTATGATGCCGGCTCGCGCCGCCTGCGCCGGTCACCGAACCTGGCCTATGAAACCGACCTGCCGAACTCGTCCTCGCTGAGGTCCGTCGACCAGAAAGACATGTATAACGGTGCTCCGAATCAGTATGACTGGGAGCTCAAAGGCAAGCGTGAAATTTTTGTGCCCTATAACGCCTACAGGCTTCATGATGAAAACATTCAGCCTGACGATGTTATTCGTCCGCAGCACATCAATCAGGAACTGACCCGCTACGAGCTTCACCGGGTATGGGTTGTCGAGGCGAAGCTGCGGACCGGTATCAGCCATATCTATTCCCGCCGGGTATTCTATGTGGATGAGGATAGCTGGCAGATTCTCGCGAGCGAAGAATATGACAGTGAGGGTGAACTCTGGCGCGTATCCGAGGCCCACAACATTAGCTATTACAGTGAGCCGGTGTTCTGGACTACCATGGAGATGACGTACGATCTCAAAGCGGAGCGTTACTATATTGATGGTCTGGACAATGGATTCCCGGCCTATGATTTCAAACCCGGCTTCCGCGGCAACCAGTTCTCGGCTTCAGCTGCCCGCAGGGCAGCTCGGCGCTGACGACAGTGATGGCCGGGGTTTTCGGATCCCCGGCCATTGTCCGGGCCATACAACGATACTGGAGACACAGGTATGTCGGTGCCGGAGCAACTGGAAGCAGTGGATACCCTGGTGGAGCACCTGAAGACCGCTCTTGCGGAAAAAAACTGGGAAGAACTGTCACGCCTGAACGAGCTGGTAAAGCCGACCATTGAACCGGTGATGGCCGCCCTGGAAGCCGGTGAGCTGAGCCCGGAGCCGGTACGACAACGACTGGCAACCCTTCAGACCTATTGTGACCGTGCCAATATTTCGGCAAATGAGGCCAAAGCCGAGGCCCAGAAAGCTCTCAAGGAGATTAATCAGAATCGAAGCGCGGCGAAAGCCTATCAGAACGTCTCCTCAAATCGTCCCAAATAGCGTCATAAAATTGACTCAGGCGCACTTACAGTCTTAAATACCGCTCACAAATCCCCGCAAGAGATTCGTTTGAATGTCGAAGAACAATAAGTTGCTGGTGCTCAGCGAGGACGACACGAGAAAGCGTGATATCGCCACCATACTTGAGTTTGTTGGTGAGGAAGAGGTTATTGCCGGTGAGGAAGCGCGCTTGATGCTTGCCAGTGGCGATGCGGCAACACTGGACGAGATCTCTGCTGTGGTCGTTAACGGCGAAGATTCGGGGGTGCACAAGACCATATCGTCGGTGTGCGACGCCACAGTGGGGGTGCCCGTGTTGATGATCGGGTATCCTGACCTGAAACCGCTGTCCGAGGAACACGCCAGCCGGGTGATTGCCCGCATGGAATGGCCCCTGAACTACACCAAATTTGTGGATTCGCTGTATCGTGCCCAGATTTACCGTGACCAGTTTGCCCGGTCCCGGGAGCGTGGCAAGCAGCGCGGGTTACAGCTTTTCCGCAGCCTGGTTGGTACCAGCCGCAAGGTGCAGTCCGTTCGTCAGCTGATGGAACAGGTTGCAGACAAGGATGTGAGCGTGTTGATAACCGGCGAATCCGGCACCGGCAAAGAAGTGGTGGCTCGTAATCTGCATTACCACTCCGCCCGCCGTGACAAGCCCTTTGTCCCGGTCAATTGCGGCGCCATTCCAGCAGAGCTGCTCGAAAGTGAGCTGTTCGGCCATGAGAAGGGCGCCTTTACGGGCGCCATCACCGCCCGCGTTGGTCGATTCGAACTGGCCGAGGGCGGCACCCTGTTTCTTGACGAAATCGGCGATATGCCTCTGAACATGCAGGTCAAGATACTGCGGGTATTGCAGGAACGTACCTACGAGCGCGTGGGCAGTAACCGCACCCAGTCCGCCGACGTGCGGGTAATTGCGGCCACCCACAAGGTTCTGGAGGACATGATCGAGAGCGGTGATTTCCGCGAAGATCTTTACTATCGCCTCAATGTGTTCCCCATCGAAATGCCGGCTCTGCGGGAACGGGTAGAAGACATACCGTTGCTGATCAATGAGCTCATCTCCCGTATGGAGAAAGAAAAACGCGGATCACTGCGAATGAACTCGGCAGCGATCATGAGCCTCTGTCGCCATGACTGGCCGGGCAATGTCCGGGAGCTGGCAAACCTGGTAGAGCGCCTCGCCATTATGCATCCTTACGGGGTGATCGGGGTGCAGGAGCTGCCCAAGAAGTTCCGCTATGTGGACGACTACGATGAGAATCGCCCGGTGGAGGATTCGGGCATGCCTTCCAGTATTCCGGGGCTGGTGGGGCTGGATGCACCAGCGTTGTTGCCGGTGAACGGTATTGATCTGAAGGACTACCTCTCCAACCTCGAGAAACAGCTGATCCAGCAGGCGCTGGATGAGGCCGGGGGAGTGGTGGCCCGGGCGGCAGAGAAACTGCGGATTCGACGGACGACCCTGGTGGAAAAGGTCCGGAAGTACGGGCTTCGGGACGAGGAGTCCGAGGAAAATTAAGTAGCCCATAGCGGCTATCAAACGGCGTCAAAGGTTTGTAACCTGCGACGCCGTTGTTGTTTCAGGGGTGACGGAAACTCGTCATCTCTCCTTTCAGTAATTCCTCTACTACTTGAAATATAAACAAAAAGTAAAGTTGGCACAGTGCTGGCTTAGTACTGATCAAACGATCCATCCGATTGGTACGGGCCGGGCATGGCCCGGTCAGAGGGCGAGTTTATGAGTCAGTTGCATTTTGTTGGTTTGTCGTCGGCGAAGGGGGCCTCCGTCGTTAAGGACTCTTCCGCCAATGCGGCAGCGGATGTCAATGACAAGGTGACCGCGTTGTTCCCCGAACAGGATGATGAAGCTGTGGGTACGGCGCTGGACCTGTTCAATCAGATGTCCCGGCAGATTACTGATTCCTACCGTACCCTGGAGTCTCGTGTAAACCAGTTGTCCGGGGAACTGTCTGCAGAGTCACGGCAGCGTCAGGCGGAGCTGGAGCAGAAGGAGGAGCTGGCAGATCGTCTTTCCACGTTGCTCCATGCGCTTCCGGCAGGCGTGGTGGTTCTCGACAGCCAGGGTGTGGTGACCCAGACGAATCCAGCAGCCATTACGTTATTGGGGGAACCCCTTGGCGGAGAGCGCTGGGTGGATGTGATTCGCCGCTGCTTTGCGCCGCGTCGGGACGACGGTCACGAGGTATCGCTCAAAGATGGCCGCCGGGTGAGTATCGAAATCCGTACCATGGAGAATCAGCCAGGGCAGTTGATCCTGCTGACGGATCTGACCGAGACCCGTCATCTTCAGGCACAACTGGCCCATGCCCAGCGCCTGTCGGCCATGGGGAAGATGGTGGCGTCACTGGCCCACCAGATTCGCACGCCGTTGTCTGCCGCCATTCTGTATGGAGGTCACCTCAGCCAGGATGATCTGGACGAAGAGATGCGGCAGCGTTGCGCCTCCCGCCTGATGTCCCGTCTTACCCACCTTGAGCAGCAGGTTCGCGACATGCTGATTTTCGCCCGCGGTGAAACCCGGCTGGCGGAAGAGCTGTCTGCCTCTGCGTTGGTGCAGGCGCTGGGGTCGGCGCTCGATGGGCTGAAACTTCCCGTCGGTGTTTCCGTGGAGCTGGACAGCGAGGCCGACGAAGAGACGATGATGTGTAATCGCGATGCGCTGGTCGGTGCCTGTACAAACCTTGTGAATAACAGTGTGGAAGCAGGCGCAACGAAGGTTAAAGTTGCCATTGCTTCTGCCAGCGGTGAGCTGGTGGTTCGGGTAGCGGATAACGGCCCCGGATTTTCTCCGGAACAGACCGGCCAGCTGCTGGAAGCCTTCTACACCACCAAGTCCCATGGCACAGGACTGGGGCTTGCGGTTGTTCAGGCCGTTGTGAAGGCACACCAGGGCCGCTTTGACATTGAATCGCCCGCTGTTGGGGGCGCTGTTGCAACCATTTCGCTGCCATTGCTGCGTTCGCCGTCGGCCAGTGGCCGTCGCCCGCAGCCACACCAGAACAACTGACCGGAGGCAATCATGGCCAAGGCCCAAATTCTGATCGTTGAAGATGACCACGATCTGCGCGAAGCGTTGGTGACCACGCTGGAGCTGGCAAAGTTCCGGGTGCGGGAAGCTGCTGATGCAAGGCAGGCGCTGGCGCAACTGGCCGAGTCGCCAGTAGACATGGTGGTCAGCGACGTGAACATGCCCGGTATGTCCGGCCATGACCTGCTGCATGAAATACAGAGGTTGTATCCGGGATTACCCACCATGCTGATTACTGCCTACGGCCAGATCAGCCATGCGGTTTCTGCCATGCAGGCGGGCGCTATTGACTACCTGGTCAAGCCGTTTGAACCGGCAGTACTGGTCGACGCAGTCAGCAAGGTTGTGGGCGGCAGCCGCCAGAAAAGTAGTGACGAGCCCGTGGCGGAAGACCCCATCAGCAAGCGCATGTTCCAATTGGCGGCAAAGGTAGCCGGGAGCGACTCAACGGTAATGATTTCCGGCGAGAGCGGAACCGGCAAAGAAGTGCTGGCACGCTATATACACCAGCAGTCGCCCCGTTCCGATCAGCCTTTCGTTGCCATTAACTGTGCAGCGATTCCCGAAAACATGCTTGAAGCCATCCTGTTTGGTCACGAGAAGGGCGCCTTCACCGGCGCCGTGGCATCGTCACCCGGTAAGTTTGAACAGGCCAACGGCGGTACCATTCTGCTGGATGAGATTTCGGAAATGGATCTGGGCCTGCAATCCAAGTTGCTTCGGGTGTTGCAGGAGCGTGAGGTTGAGCGGGTGGGTGGCCGCAAGACGATTGTCCTGGACGTTCGGGTGATTGCAACGACCAACCGTGACCTGTCCGACTATGTCCGCGAGGGTAAATTCCGGGAAGACCTGTATTACCGGCTGACGGTGTTTCCCATGCACTGGCAGCCTCTGCGCGAGCGCACGCTTGATATCATGCCGCTGGCCAGCGCCCTGCTGAAAAACCACTGCCGCAAAATGAAACTGACCGGCGTAACCTTTGCTCCTGACGCCAGAAGTGCGCTCATGGCCCATCAGTGGCCCGGAAATGTTCGCGAGCTGGACAATGCCATTCAGCGGGCACTCGTGCTTCACCAGGGCAATGTGATTCATGCCGGCGACTTATGCCTGGAGCTGGGCATTACCGGGCGGATGGACAGCGGCTCAGCGGCCGTCTCTCAGCAGTCCGCACCTCAACAGTCGTCTGAAACAGCCATGCAGGCGGACGAGGGAGCAATCGGCACCCTGGATAGCCCGGGTATCGATGATCTTTCGCCCACTTCCCTCGGTGACGAGGTTCGCCAGCGTGAATTCCGGATTATTATCCAGACACTGAAAAAGGAACGCGGCCGTCGTAATCGGGCAGCGGAACAACTGGGTATCAGTCCCCGCACACTCAGGTACAAACTGGCGCAGATGCGGGATGCCGGCATTGATCTGGACGCTGAACTGGCTGCTGCCTGAAGCCCTCTTAGACTCCTTCGTTCGGCACCTTCGGGTGCCGTTTTTTTATGGGCTCGTCAAAAGACCGTCACCGGTTCATCCCTTGTGCTCAAAACTTGCATTAACTTTCTGAAAAACAGGCAATAATTATTGTTGGCCTGTGGTTTGCTTATATCCCGGAAAGTAATATCCAGTTCAATGGCTTGCCCGCCAAATGGGTAATCCGGGGAGTGAATCATGGTTCAGCGTGCTGACATCAACAGTGTTCTTTCTGAAATCCGCAACATGCGCTCGCAGATGATGGAGAATCAGCGGGTTGAGCAGGATAACAATATCCGCGGCCGGCTGGATGGACCTTCCCGCATTCAGGAAAGCCCGGAAACCCCGAAATTCAGTGACATGCTCAGCCACGCGGTGGGGTCAGTGAACGAACTTCAGCAGTCGTCCAGTGATCTCAAGACCGCTTATGACATGGGAGACCCCAATGTGGATATTACCCGTGTCATGATCGCCTCCGAAAAGGCGTCCATTTCCTTCGAGGCACTGACCCAGGTTCGTAACCGGGTGGTCAAGGCTTACGAAGACATCATGAATATGCCGGTTTGATAGCGGAGCAGACCCATGGCCAGTTTACCTGCCGAAACTTCATCCTCGAATATGCCCGCAGCGCGGGACGACGACTCCGGCGAAAGCCGTAGTGACCTGATATTCGGGTTCAACCGGCTCAACCTGTTACGGCAGGTAGGCCTGATGGTAGGCCTTGCTGCCAGTGTCGCCCTCGGTGTTGCCGTGGTTCTGTGGGCGCAGGAGCCCAATTACCAGCCGGTGGTCGGGGATATGTCCGGTTACAATCCCCAGGACGTCACCACAATCCTTGACAGCAGCGGTATTGATTACCGGATGGACCCCCGTACCGGAGCGCTACTGGTCCCCTCCGATGAGGTCTATAACGCCCGCCTCAAGCTGGCTGCCGAAGGTGTGACAGACGAACAGACGATGGGATACGAACTGCTGGATCAGGATCGTGGCCTGGGAACCTCCCAGTTCATGGAAACCATCAGCTTTCGCCGCGGCCTCGAAGGAGAGTTGGCCCGCACCATCAGCAGTATGCGTACGGTGCGTTCCGCCCGCGTGCATCTGGCCATTCCGGAGCGTTCGGTTTTTGTTCGTGATGCCCGCACGCCGACAGCGTCGGTGTTTCTGGAAGTCATTGCCGGCCGTCGGCTGGAGCATGAACAGATTGCCTCGATCATAAACCTGGTTGCCGGAAGTATCCCGGAAATGTCGAAAGAGAATGTGACGGTGGTTGACCAGAGCGGCAACCTGCTGACGGGACGAGAAGACGGTGGCGATACGCGCCAAATGGAAGACCAGTACGATTACACCGCACGAGTCGAGGACCGGCTGACGCGCCGGGTTGCGTCTCTGGTGCGTCCCGTGGTCGGTGACGGCCGCTTCCGCGCCGAGGTGACGGCAGATCTGGATTTTTCGTCTGTAGAGCAGGCAGAGGAGTTGTTTAACCCTGAGCAGCAGGCCGTGCGTAGCGAGCGCAAGATGTCCGAGCGTCGGGCCGCTGGGAGTGCAGGGGGTATCCCCGGTGCACTGTCCAACCAGCCCCCGGCCCAGGCTGCTGTACCGGAACAGGCCAACGGTGATGACGAGGGCGGGGCACCGCCGGCTCCTGTGAATGTGCGTGAGGAATCAACCCGCAACTACGAAATGGACCGCACGGTCAGCTATGTGCGCCAGGAACTCGGGCGGGTGAAACGGTTGTCGGTAGCCCTTGCCGTTGACGATATGAAAGTAATCGACCCGCAGACGGGTGAAGTCAGCTACGAACCCTGGCCGGAGCAGGAACTTCAGCGCCTGACCATGCTGGTTCGTGATGCTGTTGGTTATTCGGCGGCCCGGGGCGACAGTGTCACGGTGATGAATACCGCTTTCGCGGCCCAGGAACAGGTGGAATTTGAGGCCCCGGGGTTCTGGGAACAACCCTGGTTCTGGGACCTGATGAAACAGGTCCTGGCGGGGCTGGTTATTCTGGTACTGGTACTGGGTTTGCTCCGCCCGACCCTTAAAAGTCTCTCTGGTGGCGGTCGCAGTGAACGCCGGGGTGATTCGGATGATGACGGCTATGAAGGGCTGGATGGCATTGAGGGTGGCGATGCCCTGCGTGAAGCCATGCACTCACAGGACGATCTGCTTTTGCCGGGGGCAACAGACAGCTATGATAGGCAGTTGAATGCACTGAAAGGCCTGATTGCGGAAGACCCCGCGCGGGTCTCCCAGGTGATGCGCCAGTGGGTGAATGTCGATGACTGATGAAAACAACCGCCAGCCTGAGGCCCCGCAAAAGCCCCAACGGAAAATTCCCCGGGTAGAGCAAGCGGCGATCCTGCTGATGTCGCTGGGCGAAAACGACGCTGCCGAAGTGCTCAAACACATGGGCCCGAAAGAAGTGCAGCGGGTGGGCGTGGCCATGGCGCAGATGAAGGATGTCAGCAAGGACGATGTTACCTACGTGCTCAACCAGTTTGTCGAGGCCGTGGGCGGCCAGACTGGTTTGGGCGTTGGCAACGATGATTACATCCGCACCATGCTTACCCAGGCCCTGGGTGATGACAAAGCGTCCAGCCTGATTGACCGGATTCTTATTGGTGGTAATACCACCGGCCTGGACACACTGAAGTGGATGGAGCCCCGTGCGGTTGGTGACATCATTCGCTACGAGCACCCACAGATTCAGGCCATTGTTATTTCCTATCTGGATCCGGACCAGGCCGCTGAAATCCTGGGTACTCTGGACGACAAGGTGCGCCTGGATGTGATGATGCGGGTGGCGTCCCTTGAAAGTATCCAGCCCCAGGCGCTCCAGGAATTGAACGATATCCTCGAGAAGCAGTTCTCAGGTGGTTCCGCCGCCCAGACCAGTCGCATCGGCGGGGTCAAGCGGGCAGCCGACATCATGAACTTCATGGACCGCAGCGTCGAGGGTGGCCTGATGGATTCCATCAAGGATATGGATCCCGACCTGGCCTCCACCATCGAGGATTTGATGTTTGTCTTCGACAATCTGAAAGATATTGATGACCGTGGTATCCAGGCACTGTTGCGGGAAGTCTCCTCCGAGGTTCTGGTGGTGGCACTGAAGGGCGCCGACGATGGCGTTCAGGAGAAAATTTTCAAGAACATGTCCAAGCGCGCTGCCGAATTGCTGCAGGATGACCTTGAGGCCAAGGGGCCGGTGCGGGTCAGCGAAGTGGAGTCGGCCCAGAAAGACATTATCACCATCGCCCGCCGTATGGCCGAGGCCGGTGAAATCACTCTTGGCGGTTCCGGCGAAGAAATGATGTGATGAAAGATTCCCGTCGCAACCTCGACCGCATTCCCAAGGAAAATCTCACCGCCTATGAGCGCTGGGAGCTTCCTCTGCTGGACGCCCGGGGCAACGAAGTTGCGCGGGAAGAGGAGCGGGATGTAAAGCCGCTGACCGCGGCCGACATTGACGAAATCCGCCAGGCCGCCCATGACGATGGCCATAACGAAGGCCGTGAGGCGGGGTACCAGGCGGGGTTCAGTGAGGGCCTGGAGAAGGGCCGCCAGGAAGGGTTCGAAGCCGGCTTTGCGGAAGGGCGTGAGCAGGGCACGGAACAGGGCCTGGCGGAAACCCGAAAGGAAGTGGATGTGAAGCTCGACCGGCTGGAACATCTGCTGGGTGAGTTGCTGGTTCCCATCCAGCGCCACGAAGACGAGATTGAAACCGCGCTTGTTAACCTGACGACCGTACTCGCCCGCGCTATTGTGTTCCGGGAGCTTTCACTGGATTCCTCTCATATCGCCGAGGTGGTCCGGTGCGCAATGGCCTCCCTGCCATCGACCACAGAAAACGTACGGGTTCATGTTCATCCCGAGGATTACCAGTGGGTCAGCGAGGTTGCCGGAAAGTTCGAGGCCGCCACCTCCATCGTGGAGGATGACTCGATTCTGCGGGGTGGCTGCAAACTGGAGACCCGCCACAGCCTGGTGGACTTCACCGTTGAAAAGCGGTTCCAGAAAGCCATTCAGGGCATGCTCGACAAACAGCTGGATACTGAGAAAGCCGTTGAGGGGGAAGAGCTTGGCGCCATGATGAGCGATCTCACCGACTTCCAGCACGGCGTGCTTGACTCCGATGAGAGCACGGACAAGGGTGAGGGCAATGACGGCGCACCTGGCTGAACGCCTCGCAAGATTACAGGGTTCCTTTACCGACGAGCTCAGGCCTGAGCTATCCGGGCGGCTGACACGCATGGTTGGCCTGACTCTGGAATGTGTGGGCTGCCCCATGGTGGTGGGTGATCGCTGTGTGATTACCGGTCAGGGTACCGGCACTGTTGAAGCGGAAGTGGTGGGTTTCGAGGATGACCGTGTTTACCTCATGCCACTGACCGCCATTGAAGGGTTGCGCCCCGGCGCCAGGGTGGTGCCGCTGTCGGTGGCCAGCCGTGTACCGGTGGGCCCGGAGCTGCTGGGGCGGGTGGTGAACGGCAATGGCGAACCGCTTGATGGCAAGGGGCCATTGCAGGCGGAAGCGCGGGTGTCGCTTAGTGGCGATATCATCAATCCGCTGGACCGGGCTCCGGTTCGCCAGTCCATGGATGTGGGCATACGGGCGATCAATGCATTGATGACGGTGGGGCAGGGGCAGCGCCTCGGGCTTTTCGCCGGCAGCGGTGTTGGTAAAAGTGTGTTGCTGGGTATGATGACGCGCTTTACCAACGCGGATATCACCGTGGTCGGGCTGATCGGAGAGCGTGGCCGCGAGGTTAAAGAGTTTATTGAGGATATCCTGGGGGACGAGGGCCTTGACCGTTCCGTGGTCGTGGCTTCGCCCGCTGATGATTCGCCGCTGATGCGGCTGCGTGCTGCCATGTTGACCACCCGTATCGCGGAATACTACCGGGACCAGGGCAAGCGGGTGCTGTTACTGATGGACTCGCTCACCCGATACGCCCAGGCTCAGCGGGAAATTGCTCTGGCCGTTGGTGAACCGCCGGCCACCAAGGGTTATCCCCCGTCGGTCTTCGCCAAGCTGCCGCAATTGGTGGAGCGAACCGGCAATGGCCGCCCCGGCGGTGGCTCGATAACCGCATTCTATACCGTACTGACGGAAGGCGATGATCAGCAGGACCCCATTGCCGACGCCGCTCGGGCGATCCTTGATGGCCACATCGTGCTGTCTCGGCGGCTTGCGGAAGAGGGGCACTATCCCGCCATTGATGTCGAGGCCTCTATCAGCCGAGTTATGCCCCAGGTGACGGAAACCGAACACTTTTCCCGTGCCCAGCGTTTCAAGCAGGTGTATTCCCGTTACCAGCAGGCACGGGATCTGATCAGTGTGGGTGCTTATGTGAAAGGGTCCGATCCGGAAACCGATTTCGCCATAACCCATATCGGCAATATGGGGCAGTTCCTGCAACAGGGGCTGAACGAAAGCGCACCCCTCGACGAAAGCGTCCGGCAATTGCTGGCGGTGGTTCCTGAAAGGCGGTCTGCCGACCGTCCCAAAATGCCACCGGCAGCCACCGGAGGCCCTAGCTGATGTTGCGATCCCAGCGGCTGGCAGTGGTGCTGACCCTTGAGGAACGCAAGGAAAAGGCGGCACTGAAGAAAATGGCCGAGGCCCAGAAACATCACGAAGCCCAGCGCCAGCAGATCGAGAATCTGGAGCGCTACCAGAAGGAATATCGGGACCAGATTCGCAGCAGTCAGCAGGGCGTGGTGTCGGTGGCACGGCTGCAGGGCTGGCAGGCATTTATTGCCCAGCTGGATCAGGTGATTGGCCAGCAACAGAAACTGCTTGCCCAGGCCGAGGATCGGCTCAGGGTCTGCCGTGAGGAGTGGCAGAAAGCCTGGGAGCGACGCCGAGGCATGGAAAAATATATTGAAACCTGCCGCCGACAGGAGCAGCGGGAGCAGGATCTGAGGGATCAGAAACTGATGGACGAGGCTGCCGGCCGGAATTTCGCCAGGCGACGTTGAAACGTTTGCTGACGTTGTACCACGGGTGCAAAATCAGTGTGGTGAGCTATCCTTTACCACAAGATGCCCCAGAGGCTCACGTTGTTACCTGTAAACAAGCCCGTACATCATGGAGGCACCGGAATGCCGATTCAGACGCATCGCAGTGAGGATGGTCAGACCCTGACCATAAAAATTGAAGGGCGCTTTGACTTCAGTACCCATCAGGCCTTCCGTGATGCCTATGAACATGGTGACGAAAACGTAACGGCGTTTGTGGTGGATCTCTCCGATACGACCTATCTCGACAGCTCTGCTCTGGGCATGTTGTTGTTACTGAGAGACTACGCCGGTGGCGACAGTGCGGAAATTCGCATAGAAAACTGTAACAGTGATGTGCGTCGAATACTGTCCATATCCAATTTCGAACAGTTGTTTGCGATTCGCTGAACGATCACATCGCAGGGTCGCGGAGGTTCGTTGTGGATGATTCACTCTCAGACAACCGGCCGCTGAGGATTCTGATCGCCGACGACAGCGACAGTGACCGACTGATTCTCAAGACCCTCCTTCGTCGTCTTGGTCATGAAGTGGAAGACGCCAGAAACGGCGAGGACGCGGTCGGAATTTTCCGCCACTGTGGAGCGGATATAGTATTGCTGGATGCGCTGATGCCAGTGATGGACGGGATGGAAGCCGCTCGTCACATCAAGGCGCTGGCGGGCGAGCGACTGGTGCCACTGATATTTCTGACCTCTCTTTCAGATGCGGATGCGCTTGCCCGCTGCCTGGAGGCCGGTGGCGATGATTTTCTGACCAAGCCCTATAATCGCATCATCATTGAAGCCAAGATCAATGCATTCAACCGCATGCGGCTGATGCACCGCACTCTGAGCCAGCAACGCGACCTGATCCGCGATCGTAACCGACAGCTTCTCGAAGAACAGGAAATTGCCAAGCGGGTGTTTGATAACGTCGCCCACACCGGCTGCCTCAACGCGACGAATATCCGCTATCACGCCTCGCCCATGTCTATTTTTAACGGCGATGTTCTGTTCGCCTGCCCCCGTCCGGCAGGGGGTATGCAGATACTGGTTGGCGATTTCACCGGCCATGGCCTGCCGGCAGCCATTGGTGCCATGCCGGTTGCTGAAATTTTCTATGGCATGACCAGCAAGGGGTTCAGCGGTAGTGATGTGCTACGGGAGATAAATCAGAAGCTCTGCCGGATACTGCCTGTTGGAATGTTTTGCTGCGCCGCAATGATCCAGGCGGATTTTCATCTTAATCAGTTACAGATATGGAACGGTGGGCTGCCGGATGGCGTTCTCCTGAAGAGGAATGGAAAAAGCGAGACCATCGCCTCCCGACACCTGCCGCTGGGTGTGCTCGGCACCGCACGTTTTGATGCCCGAATGGAGGTGTTTCGTACGGAGCCGGGGGATACCCTGCTGATGATGACTGATGGTGTATTGGAGGCCGAGAACCACCGCGGCGAGATGTATGGCGAGGAGCGCCTGAAGCGCTCGCTGGACGTCGCCGGCAATACCGGCTCACCGTTCGATGCGGTTATGACAGGCATTCATGCCTTCACCGGCAAGCAACCGGAACAGGATGATGTCACGCTACTGTCGCTGGAAATGGTCGAGGAATCCGAGCTGGAAGGGGTTTCGGAACGATTGCCTCAATCGGCACTGGAAGGTCCCGCGGAGTGGCATTGCGTCTACGAGATTCAGGATCGTTCGCTGGGGCAATTCAGCCCGTTGCCGTTGTTGCTTCATATCTGTATGGAGGTGCCCGGGCTGCGCCGCAAGAGTGGAGAAATCTACACGCTGTTGTCTGAGTTATACACCAATGCCCTGGAGCATGGTGTATTGGGCCTGTCGTCGGAGTGGAAGGCCACGCCGGATGGCTTTGGCCGTTACTATGCGGAGCGGGAGCTGCGTTTGCAGTCCGTATCAGACCATTTCATCCGGTTTACCCTGACCCATACCATGACGGCGCAGGGGGGGCAGCTGACGATTGTCTGTGAAGACAGCGGCAGCGGGTTCGATTACGGTGACGTCTCCGACGCAGGCAACGAAAGTGGCTATTCCGGGCGAGGGCTGATGCTTTTGCGGAAGCTGGGACATTCTCTCACCTTCCGGGAATATGGTACCCGGGTAGAAATTGTATATGATTGGCATTTTTCCGAGGTTGCTGCCCGTGAGGGCAGTACCAACACATAGACAGGGGGTTGGTCATGACGGACAAGCCACACCTTGATCAGGAAGCACTCGCTGAGTTGCAGGATGTAATGGAAGACGAATTCGACATCCTGATTACCACATACATCAAGGATTCCTCGGATCGTATCGCACACCTGCGGTCGGCTCTGGAACAGAAAGACGCAGACAGTTTTTCCAAGTCCGCACACAGCTTCAAGGGCAGTTGCATCAATATTGGAGCCCCCAGACTGGGTGAGCTCTGCTCTGAGGCGGAAAAGGCCGGGCGTGACAATCGCCTGGGGGAAGCTGCGGTTATGGTCGATGCCATAGAAAGCGAATTCGGGCGGGTAGAGGTCACTCTCCGACGGTTTCTGGAGTAGTACAGCGTAAATGGTCTTGCTTCTGCCCCGAATGGCATTGCTTTTGCTACCTCTTGCTCAATAGCCCGGTAACGCAGACAAATGCACTCCGATCAGCAAAAAAGCGGCAAGAGGTTGCCATGTCCCAAATGGTTCTTCCCCAGACATCCCCGAAGGCGCAGCCCGATAACGGCATAAAGCCAGCCTCGGGCGGCCGTGAGAAAAGCGGTGACAGTGAGTTCGATTCGGTTTCCCGCGCCGAACAGCAGCGGCTCGACAAGAAACAGGCCGAAAAGCGGGAGCAGGCCCGTAATGACGAATCGGCCCGCAATGAACAGGTGCGTCAGGACAAAGAGAACAGCACGCGCCCTGACGACCGCCAGGAAGCCGCTTCGGCCAAAGAAACCCCCGCTAAAGACACCAATGCCGGGGAAGAGGCCGGGGAGTCAGCGGTAACGGCTGATGCCGCATCCGGGAATTCCGATAGCAGGCCGCAGCAAGCGGCTGAGGACAACACTCCGGAAGAAGCCATTCCACTGACGTTTGCCGGCCTTCAGGCTCTGTTGATGCCGGCTGGTAAGGGTGACGGCGGTGCCATGCCTGTGGCAGCCGGGCCCGGTAACGGCCAGGCCGGTGTTGGTGGCGTGGTTCCGGGCCGGCAGGCCATTGCCGGAATCATGGCCGGCCTGCCTGGGGCGACCGGCAGTAAACCGGGCCAGGGCAATGGTACCATTGTCGGCGCGGGGGCGGGGCTGACACTGGCCGAGGGGCTGATGTCCGGCTTGACGACTGATGTCGGCCGCACCCAGGAGACGCCGTTGGTTCAGGGGGCGTTACGCTTTCAGGCGGCAGCAGAACTGGCCACTCAGCAGGCGGCGAATCCCAACAGCGTCAGGCTTCCAGCCGACGCAGCCGCGTTGCGGGGATACACTACCTCTATCGATGTGCCGGTCAACCACGCGGAATGGGGCGACAAGCTGGTTGGCAAGCTGACCTGGCTGACAGCACGCAACATGTCCGTTGCTGAAATACATCTGACACCACCGGATATGGGCCCGATGGAAGTGCGGGTCCAGGTTCAGCAGGAACAGGCCAATATAACCGTGCATTCGGCCAATCCCGCCGTGCGGGATCAGCTGGAACTTCACAGTCACCGCCTCAGGGACATGCTGAATGAGCAGGGGTTGTCCCTCGAGCAGTTCGACGTATCCGACCCTCCTCAGCAACAGGCTGGGGAAGAGGGCCCCGGTGAACAGGGCGGAAATGGCCGTGGTGCCCTCGCCGACGGGGGCCTGGATGAGCAGGACCTGGAATCGGAATCCCTGGATCTGACCTGGAAAGGTGAAGTTGATATCTTCGCCTGACCGGAATGGCTTTCCCCGGTAATTCTTCTTTTGCCCATCCTCCGTCGCAAGGCTAAACTGCTGTGCGGATGAGGAGGATTGGGCTTTCTGGCCCGTCCTTTGCTTATACCTTCATATAACCTGTCTGGTTGACGGATTTCTGGCAGAAGCACGTTATGGCTGAAGATAAAACGCCCGAAGCGGCGCCGGCGAAGAAAGGCAAACTCAAGCTTATTCTGCTGCTGGTAGTGGTAGTTGTTCTGGCGATAGGGCTCTCCGTGGTCGGAACAATGTGGTTCCTCAAGGGGGGCATTCCCGGCATTACGGGTGGTGACGAGGAAGAGGTTGCGGAGCAGACCGACGTTTTCGTGCCCAGCACCTATACCGTGTTGGAGAAGGCGCTGGTCACAACGGTGCAGGCAGAGGGCCGGCAGCGTTACGCTCAGGTCTATCTTGCACTGGAAGCAGACAATCCCGAGGCTCTGGCCGCCGCCAGCATGCATATGCCATTGTTGCGGAGCCGGCTGATCACAGTGCTCGGGGACAGGAGTTTTGACGAGCTGCAGACGCCGGAAGGCAGGCAGGCGTTGGCTGATGATATGCTGGCGACCGTTAACGATGCTCTCGAGCAGGAAAGCGAGCCTCCGTTATTGAGGGTGCTTTTCAGGAATTTCGTCGTTCAATAGCGAGTTCGTCAGCGAGTTCATAAAGTCGCTCAACCAATAGCTCAACAGGCCCGGCCAGGGCGGACACAGGGGCAGAGAAACATATGCAGGACCTACTGTCACAGGACGAAATCGACGCGCTTCTCCACGGTGTGGACGATGGCGACATTGATACCTACGACGAGACCGATGAGGCCGGCATCAAGTCCTACGACCTGGCCAGCCAGGATCGTATTGTCCGTGGCCGCATGCCCACGCTTGAAATGATCAACGAGCGTTTTGCCCGCTACACCCGTATCAGTCTTTTCAATTTGCTGCGCCGTAATGCGGATGTGTCCACCGGTGGCGTTCAGATCATGAAATTCGGCGAATACATCCACACGCTGTATGTGCCTACCAGCCTGAACCTGTGCAAGGTTCGCCCCCTGCGTGGCACATCTCTGTTTGTGCTGGATGCAAAGCTGGTGTTCAAGCTGGTGGACAATTTCTTTGGTGGTGAAGGCCGCCACGCCAAGATTGAAGGGCGCGAATTCACGCCGACGGAAACCCGAATCGTGCAGATGGTGCTGGACCAGGTGTTCCATGACATGAAGGAAGCCTGGCACGCGGTTCTGAAGGTGGATTTCGAATATCTCAGCTCCGAGGTAAATCCAGCCATGGCCAACATTGTCAGCCCCAGCGAAGTGGTGGTGGTCAGCACCTTCCACATTGAACTGGATGGCGGCGGCGGAGAGCTGCACATGGCGCTGCCGTATTCGATGATTGAGCCTATCCGGGACGTGCTGGACGCGGGTGTGCAGAGTGATATTGACGATGTGGACGAACGTTGGGTCAGCGCGCTTCAGGAAGACATCAAGGAAGTTAACGTGCCTGTTAATACAACGGTGTGCCGGCGCCGCATTTCCCTGCGCGATATCGCCAAGCTGAAAGAAGGCGACATTATTCCGGTGGAAGTTCCCGAATTTCTGACCCTGACTGCTAACGGTATCCCCATCTACAAAGCCACGATGGGTACCCGGGATGGCAAGCTGGCACTGAGAATCCATGAGCGGGCAACGGTGCCCAAGGTGAAAAAGCAACTGAAGGTGGGACGCAACAATGGCTGATGACGACAAGAAAGACGAGCAGGAGCTCAGTGAAGACGAGAAGCTCGCTGCCGAGTGGGAATCTGCCATGGAAGAATCTGGCGATGCCGACGACGATGGCCGCGAGGACGAATGGGCGGCTGCCTTGGCGGAAGCCGGTGAAACAGGGGATGACAGTGGCGACAGCAAGGACCATGTTCGTGCCGCGCCGATGGAGGAGTTTCCGGAAGGCTCGAATTTCAGCCAGGGCGGCGGCCCGGCACCCGATCTGGACGTTATTCTCGATATTCCCGTCACCATCTCCATGGAAGTGGGCAACACCCAGATTCCGATTCGCAACCTGTTGCAGTTGAACCAGGGCTCGGTGATTGAACTGGACCGCCTGGCAGGTGAGCCGCTGGATGTGCTGGTTAACGGCACCCTGATTGCCCACGGGGAAGTGGTAATGGTCAACGAAAAATTCGGTATTCGCCTGACAGACGTCATCAGCCCCGGTGAACGCATCAAGCGGTTGCAGAAGTAGTATGGCTCTGGCTCGCAAAGGATCTGGCAGCGTTTTCGTGGCGCTACTGGTACCAGCCCTGGTGGTTGCCCAGGAGGCGGCACCCCCTGCGGAGGAAGTGACCTCCGCTCCTGATACGCTGATTACCATGCTGACGCTTGGAGCCGGCCTGCTGGCGGTGTTGGCGCTTATTTTCGGGTGTGCCTGGATTGTCAGGCGCATGGGCGGAATGACCGGCGGCAATACCCGGGCCATCAAGGTGGTGTCGGTGATGCCCATGGGCACGCGGGAGCGAATAGCGTTGATCGAAGTTGGGGGCACACAGATTCTTGTTGGCGTTACCCCGTCGACGATTCGCACACTGCACGTATTTGACGAGCCGGTTGTGAGTGCCGGCGAGCCTGTATCCGGCGACTTTGCCCGTAAACTCCAGGGCATGATTGGCAAGTCCTGGGGCTCCGGTGCTTCGAAGGACGGTTCCTGATATGTGGATGCGTCTCCTTGCCTCGCTGGCGCTAGTACTTTTCGCCACCTGGGCGCCATCGGCGCTGGCGGATATACCGGGAATTCCCGCTTTCACCGTAACGCCGGGCGAAGAAGAGGGCGTACAGGAATACTCGGTATCACTGCAGATACTGGCGCTGATGACCGCGCTGACCTTCCTGCCAGCGATGCTGATGATGATGACGTCGTTCACTCGCATCATCGTGGTGTTCGCCATACTCCGTCAGGCCCTTGGCCTGCAGTCCACGCCGTCTAACCAGATCCTTCTCGGGCTGACACTGTTTCTCACCATCTTCATCATGAAACCGGTGCTGGAAGAGGTGAACGAGGTGGCACTACAGCCCTACATGGAAGAGGAGTTGAGCTCGCTCGAGGCGGTGGAACAGGCCAGCCAGCCGTTCCGCAAATTCATGCTGGCGCAGACCCGTGAAAGCGACCTGGGCCTGTTCATGCGAATTGCCGACGAACAGTACGCCACACCGGAGGATGTCTCCTTCTGGGTTCTGTTACCGGCCTTTGTGACCAGCGAGCTGAAGACCGCCTTCCAGATCGGGTTCATACTGTTCATCCCATTTCTTATTATCGACATGGTGGTCGCCAGTGTGCTGATGGCGATGGGTATGATGATGCTGTCACCGATCATCATATCGCTGCCGTTCAAGATCATGCTGTTTGTACTGGTGGATGGCTGGGCCCTGATCATGGGCACCCTGGCCGCCAGTTACGGGATATAGGGGAGGGCACCCATGACACCCGAAACCGTTATCGACATACTTCGTGAGGCCCTGTGGATGATTGTCCTGCTGGCGAGCCTGATCATCGGCCCTGGCCTGGTGATCGGCCTGGTGGTCAGCACCTTCCAGGCCGCCACCCAGATCAACGAACAGACCCTGAGCTTCCTGCCCCGGCTGCTGATCACGCTGATCACGATTATCGTTTTCGGCCCCTGGATGCTGACCCAGCTTCTTGATCACGCGGAACGGCTGATTACCAGCATTCCCTACCTGATCGGCTGACCCGGGCATGCCCACGGAAATATCAACTGACCTGATTAACCAGTGGATTGGCCAGCACCTGTGGCCGCTTTTCCGTTTGGCCAGCTTCATGATGGTCATTCCCTTCATCGGCACCCAACTGGTGCCGGCACGGGTCCGCCTGGGGCTGGCATTGCTGATTACCATCCTCGTGGTGCCGATGATTCCCCCGGTTCCCCAGATGGACGCCTTCAGCGCGGATGCGGTAGTGATCACCCTTCAGCAGATACTGATCGGCGTAGGAATGGGCTTTGCCCTCACAGCACTTTTCCAGCTATTCGTGGTGGCCGGCCAGATGATCGCCATGCAAATGGGTCTTGGCTTCGCCTCCATGGTGGACCCCGCCAACGGCGTCAATGTACCCGTACTGGCTCAGATCTATACCATTACCATCACCTTGCTTTACCTGGCCATGAACGGCCATCTGGTGGCTTTTGAAGTCTTTATCGAAAGCTTCTACACGCTTCCCATTGGCCTGGAAGGGCTGGGGCAGGCAGGTGTGTGGGAACTGGCCCACCACATAAGCTGGATATTCGTGTCCGCACTGCTACTGGCGTTGCCGGCGGTCACAGCTGTGTTTATCGTCAACATCTCCTTCGGCGTTATGACCCGCGCAGCCCCACAAATGAATATTTTTGCCCTGGGTTTCCCGATTGGCCTGATTTTTGGATTATTTGCCATATGGGTACTGCACGCCAATTTTCTGCCGCACTTCGAGCAGTACACCAGAGAGACGTTCGAATTTATGCGTAACCTGCAGGGTCAGCCATAGATCTGACTCTGGAATTCGCAGAGGTCGGTGGGGATGGCTATCCAAAACTGTGCGGAGCCATGGATGGCGGAGCTCAAGCGCCACATGGATGTGCCGAAGGAGCGTGTTTTGGATAGCCATCCCCACCGGCCGATACTCCGAATTAAAGAAGACAACGCATGGCCGAAGAAAACGACAACAGTCAGGAAAAAACCGAAGAGGCCACCCCCCGAAGGCTCGAAAAAGCCAAGGAGGATGGCCAGACCGCCCGCTCCAAAGAACTGGCCACGATGGCCGTTTTGCTGGCCGGCGCTGGTGGTCTGCTGATGTTCGGAGCTTCCCTGGGCGCCTCTATGGAAAGTATCATGCGCGACAGCTTCGTAATAGAACGCTCCGCCATCTTCGACACCCGCCACATGAGCGTTCAACTGATTGCTTCGGCAAAAGAAGCCGCCTGGGCTCTCGCACCACTGCTGGTCCTGCTGCTGATTGCCGCCATCGCCGGCTCCATCGGTATAGGCGGCCTGCTGGTCAGCGGCAAGGCCATCGCCCCCAAACTGAATCGTATGGACCCTCTCAAAGGTCTGAAACGCATGTTCTCCATGCGCTCGCTGATCGAACTGGTGAAAGCGATTCTCAAAGTCGGCCTGGTCATGGCCGTGGCGATCCTGATTCTGAACCTGCGCACAGATGACCTGCTCAGTATCTCCGAAGAACCCGCCCGGTCAGCCATGGAACACGTTGTCTGGACCCTTGGCTGGAGCTTTTTCATTTTGGCCTGCGCTACCATCGTCATCGCTGCGATCGACGTGCCTTTCCAGATCTTCGATCATCAGAAAAAGCTGCGCATGACCAAGCAGGAAGTGAAAGACGAGTACAAGGACACTGAAGGTAAACCGGAAGTGAAGGGCAAGATCCGCCAGCTGCAGCGCGAAATGGCCCAGCGCAGGATGATGCAGGATGTGCCCGGGGCAGACGTGGTGATCACCAACCCGACGCACTATGCGGTGGCGTTGAAATACGACCAGAAGAAAATGGCAGCGCCCATTGTGGTCGCCAAGGGGTCGGACGAAACGGCCTTCAAGATCATGGAGATTGCCCGCGAACACAAGGTGGATATCCTCCGTACGCCACCTCTGACACGGGCGGTTTACCACAACACCGAGGTGGGCGGCGAGATCCCGGATGGCCTGTATATGGCCATTGCCCAGGTGCTGGCCTACGTATTCCAGCTTCGTCAGTTCCGTAAAGGGCGTGGCCAGAAACCCCATATTCCGGACTTTCCGATTCCTTCGGATTTGCGGCGGGATGTTTGAGTTTGGAGTTTGCCTGTTTTATAGCCTGATGGTTGTGGGGAGGTGGTTCGTCGGGTGGGCTTTCCAAAACACGCTCAAGCACATCCCTGTGGCGCTTGAGCTCCGCCATCCATGGCTCCGCACAGTTTTGGAAAGCCCACCCGACGAACCACTTCTGACCTTTCGGTTAACTCCAAACGTAGCTCAGGACCGAGCTTCAATAACCCGAACCATGGGATCATGCCGGCTTTCGGGAATCGGAAGGCGATCATAAAAGTCCGCAGGATTGTGGACCGCCACAGAAGGGAACCCGCAAACAGTAAAATGCTCAGCGGCCTGTTGGTCATTCAGGAAATGAAAGCTGACATCACTCCGCGTCACCGCCCCCAGTAAACCGCCAAGGGACTTCAGTGTTCCCCGGAGCAGCGGCCGTTCTGGCATCAAGTAGCATTCGGACAGGTAGACCGAGCCCGGGCGCGGCTGCATCAGCCGGGCCAGGCGGTTCCAGAACTTTGAAATGACCGGCAGCGAGAAGTAACTGGTCAGGCCCTCGGTAATTACAACCATGGGTTCGTTGTTGTCGAAAGCCCTCTTGACGACCACCTCCAGGGACTGCACACCGGATTCCGCCAGAATATCGACGGGCATGACCTGGTGTTTATCGCCTAACCGACCGGCGACCAGCAACCGTGCTGCCTTGCGGGTGGCCATGTCGGGTAGGTCGGCTTCCACCATGTGAATGTGTGGATATTTGTCCCGCAAGCGGATGCCTCTCGGTGACATGCCGCAGGCAATTTCCAGCACCTGGGTGACACCGCGCCCGAGGGCCTGTTCGATCAGGTGGTCGATAATCAGGTGGCGTTGCAGCAGGAAGGTGCGGATGTTGCCGCCGAGGAGAGCCTTGCTGCTTGCCTCAAACGGTGTCATCAGATGGTATAGCCAGCGGCCCTGGCCGGTGGCCAGTATGTCGTCTGATAGCCCGTTCCGGTGCCAGACGGCACCGGTGTAAAGGGCGGTAAAGCTGATGCTCGAGCTGTCTTTGCCAGGGCTGTTGTCAGAGGGTGTCGTGTTCATGGATCTTTTTGCCCCAGGCCTCACCGCTGCCGGGGAGGATCAGGTTCAGTGCGATGGCCACCACTGCGCAAAGGGCGATGCCTTCAATATTGCCTATCGCCATGCCGCCGATACCGAACACCAGAGTGATGGCTACGATGACCAGGTTACGGGCCTGTGACAGGTCTACCTGGTGACGGATCAGGGTGTTCAGGCCTACCACAGCGATCGAGCCGAACAGCAGACACAGGATACCGCCCATAACCGGGGCCGGGATGGTCTGCAGGGCTGCGCCGAACTTGCCCACGAAGGCCAGTACGATGGCAATGCAGGCGGCCCAGATCATGACTTTCGGGTTGAAGTTTTTGGTCAGCACCACAGCGCCGGTCACTTCGGAGTAGGTGGTATTGGGCGGGCCACCGAGGGCCGAGGCAGCGCTGGTTGCCAGGCCGTCGCCCAGCAGGGTGCGGTGCAGACCGGGCTTTTTCAGGTAGTTTTTGCGGGTAACGGTGCCAATGGCCAGGATATCGCCGATGTGCTCGATGGCAGGTGCGATGGCGACCGGGATCATGAACAGGATGGCTGCCCAGCTGAATTCCGGGGTCACGAAATTGGGGACGGCGAACCAGGGTGCTTCGCTGATAGGGGATAGATCCACAATTCCGGCAATGGCGGATAGGATATACCCCACAACAATGCCGAACATGATCGGAATCAGTCGGAAAATACCGCTGGACCAGACAGCCATGATCACTGTCACTGCCAGGGAAATCATGGCGATCCAGATAGCGGTGTCGTAGGGCACCAGTTGCTCCGCGCCGTCACCGGTGCGGCCGGAGGCCATGTGAACGGCAACGGGTGCCAGGCCAAGGCCGATTACCATGATCACCGGTCCGATCACCACCGGGGGTAGCAGACGTGTGATGAAACCCGTGCCGCGCAGGCGAACCGCGCCACTGAGCACAATGTAGAGAATACCCGCAGCCATAAGGCCCCCCAGGGTTTCCTCCAGGCCGAAGCGGCCCTTGGCGGCAATGATCGGCGCGATAAACGCAAAGGAAGAGGCCAGGAAAATGGGAATCTGGCCGCCGGTGACGATGTGGAAAATCAGGGTGCCAATGCCGGCAGTGAAGAGCGCAACATTGGGGTCCAGGCCGGTAATCAGCGGCATCAGCACCAGCGCGCCAAAGGCGACCAGCAACATCTGCGAGCCGGCAAGGGCCTGTTTCCATACCGGGTCGTTCAGGTGGTCCTGCATGGTCACACGTCCTTCTGCTTGGTGCCGAAAATCTTGTCGCCGGCGTCGCCAAGGCCAGGAAGGATATAGCCTTTCTCGTTCAGCCTGTCATCAATGGATGCGGTGTAGATGGAGACATCCGGGTGCTTTTCCAACACTTTTTTGATGCCTTCCGGTGCGGCGACCAGAACCAGGGCGCGTATTTCATGGCTTCCGGCTTTCTTGAGCAGATCAATGGTGGAAATCATCGAGCCGCCGGTGGCCAGCATGGGGTCCACAATCATGGCCATGCGCTGGTCCAGTTCGCCCACCAGTTTTTCGAGGTAGGTGCTGGCTTCCAGGGTTTCCTCGTTTCTCACCTGGCCGACAACACTTACCCGGGCACCGGGGATCAGGGTCAGTACGCCGTCCAGCATACCCATGCCGGCGCGTAAGATTGGAACGACGGTGATCTTCTTGCCCTGGATCTGTTCAATTTCCACCGGGCCAGCCCAACCCTCAATGGTCTTTTTCTGCAGGGAGAAATCCTTGGTGGCCTCGTAGGTCAGCAGGGCCCCCACTTCCTGGGCCAGTTCCCGGAAATTCTTGGTGCTGATGTCGGCGCGGCGCATCAGGCCGAGTTTGTGGCGGATCAGCGGGTGTTTCACCTCGTGGATTGGCATGGGGTCACCTTTATTTGCGTTCTGGTCTGTGTCTGGATGCTGTGTGTCGCGCGGCGCAAAGGCCGGCAAATGGCGCAAGGATACCGTATATCGACAGGTCCGTCAGGCATGGCGGGCAGAAAAACTCTGAAGGCTGGTACGGATCTTGCGAATACCCTCCCTATCGATGCGCAGGCGTCAAAAAACCACCCGCGGATAACCGCGGTTAACCGCTTTTCGGAGAATTTTCCGGCATGGACCGAGCGTTAGTCCTCAATAATGTCAAATCCCTGACGCGGGGTAATCTGGGCGTTCCCGTTATGCTGATGGGACTGCTGGGCATGATGATACTGCCCATGCCCGCGTTCATGCTGGACGTGTTTTTTACCTTCAACATCACGCTATCCATCGTGATCCTGCTGGTGTGTGTCTATGCCCTGCGACCCATGGAGTTTGCCTCCTTTCCCACGGTATTGCTGGTAGCCACGCTGCTGCGGCTGGCACTCAACGTTGCCTCCACCCGGATCGTACTACTTAACGGCCACGAAGGCGGGGACGCCGCCGGTAAGGTCATCGAATCCTTTGGGGCGGTACTGATCGGCGGAAACTACGCGGTTGGCCTGGTGGTGTTTGCCATCCTCATGATCATCAACTTTCTGGTGGTTACCAAAGGCGCTGGCCGGGTTTCCGAAGTCAGTGCGCGCTTCACCCTGGATGCCATGCCGGGCAAGCAGATGGCCATTGATGCAGACCTCAATGCCGGCCTGATCAACCAGGATGAGGCCAAGCACCGTCGTTCCGAGATTGCCCAGGAGGCAGACTTCTACGGCTCCATGGACGGTGCCAGCAAGTTCGTCAAGGGCGATGCCGTTGCCGGGTTGTTGATACTGGCCATCAACCTGATCGGTGGTATTGTCATCGGCATGCTCCAGCACGGACTGGATTTTGGCACTGCCACCCAGAACTACGCGCTGCTGACCATTGGTGACGGCCTGGTCGCCCAGATTCCCTCCCTGCTGCTCTCCACCTCCGCCGCCATCATGGTGACGCGAGTGACATCAAGCCAGGACATGGGCGGACAGATCCTGCAGCAGATGTTCAACGCGCCCAAGGCACTGGGCATTGCCGCCTTTATCCTGATCATTCTCGGCCTGATTCCGGGTATGCCCCATGTGGCCTTTCTTGGTCTTGGCGCTATTTCCGGTGCGATTGCCTGGTACATCTGGCAGGAAGAGCGCCAGACCGTTGAAGAGGAAGGTGTGTATCCGGCAAGGGGAGGCGGTGCGAGGCCGGCTGGCCGTGACATTACATCTGCTGGTGACAGCGTTGAACAGGGCGCCCAGCTTCCACCTCCGGGTGAGACCCGGGAGCTGGGATGGGACGACGTGGCAACCGTGGACATTGTTGGCCTGGAGGTGGGATACCGGCTGATCCCGCTGGTGGACAAATCCCAGGGCGGTCAGTTGTTGAGTCGGATCAAGGGGGTGCGCAAGAAGCTTTCCCAGGATCTGGGGTTCCTGATGCCATCCGTTCACATTCGCGACAACCTTGACCTGATGCCCAATGTGTATCGCATAACCCTGATGGGCGTGACCATCGCCGAGGCCGAGATCCATCCGGACCGGGAACTGGCCATCGACCCGGGGCAGGTGTTTGGCAAGATTGAGGGTATTGCGGGCAAGGACCCCGCTTTCGGTCTCGACGCCAGCTGGATCGAGCCGGACAAGAAGGATCAGGCGCAGACACTGGGCTATACGGTTGTGGATGCCAGCACAGTGGTGGCCACACACCTCAACCAGATCCTGCAGAAACACGCCCATGAGTTACTGGGCCATGAGGAGGTTCAGAAATGGCTGGACCAGCTGGAAAAGGTATCGCCAAAGCTGGCTGAAGAGTTGGTCCCCACTACTGTATCGATCAGTCTGTTGCTGAAAGTGTTGCAGAACCTGCTGAAAGAGGAAGTGCCGGTAAGGGATATGCGGTCCATTGCCGAAGCTATCGTCAACGTGCATCCGAAGAGCCAGGACCCGAAACTGCTGACCACCGTTGCCCGCCAGTCACTGCGCCGGATGATTGTTCAGAGCATCTGTGGCAACGATGCCGAGATCCCGGTAATCACCCTGGATCCAGACCTGGAACAGTTATTGCTTAAGTCCATGCAGCAGAGTCAACAATCCGGCGGTCAGGAAGACATCGGGCTGGTACTGGAACCGAATATGGTCGAGAAGCTCCAGCGCTCACTTCAGGACAGCGTCCAGCGCCAGGAAATGCTGGGCAAGCCGGCAATACTGCTGGTATCCGGGCCACTGCGACCGGTACTGGCCAAGTTTGCAAGTTTCGGGGTAGAGCGATTGCACGTGTTGTCCTACCAGGAAATTCCGGACAACAAACAGATTACCATCGTGGCATCCGTAGGCCAGTAAAGGCCGCGGACGGCAAGGCGGAAGGCGACACAGAGCGCTGACCGGGGAGGAAGAGTCATCATGAAAGTAAAACGGTTTTTTGCACAGAGCATGGCAGAGGCGCTGCGCCAGGTGCGTGACCAGATGGGGCCGGATGCGGTGATTCTGTCCAATCGTCGTGTGGATGGTGGTGTCGAAATAGTGACAGCACTGGATTATGACGAAAACATGGCGCGTCAACGGCTGGGCGATGCCGCGCGGGAAGCAACCAACGGCTCGCGGCTGGCGGAGCTCCAGGCGGAACAGCACCGCCGCCTGGAGGATGAGCTTGGCCGTTCCCGGGAGCGAATCCGCGAAGTCAGGGAAAAACGCGCCGTCCAGGGCAGTCGGAATAATGTCGGGGATCAGGGTTTTGCCAGCATGGCAGCCGATGCCTTCAGCGGCAGCGAAGTCATGCCGCAAGAGACCGTCAATGCAGATTCCGGATATTCCGGCGAACTGGCCCAGATGCGTGCAGAGATCAGTTCTCTCAGGGACCTGGTCAGTGCCAACCGTGGTCCCGAGCCTGAGAAAACCGCGGTGAATGCCGTGCAGCAACGTCTGGCGGAACGGCTGCAGGAATTTGGCCTGGGCCATGAGCTTGCCGGCTCACTGTCCCGTCGACACCGTGCGGGGCGCCTGGAGGATGGTTGGAAGCAGTCGCTGAAGATGCTGGCGGCCGGTGTGAAAACCGCCCGGACCGAGTGGTCGGAAGAGGGCGGCGTCTATGCCCTGGTGGGACCTACCGGATCCGGCAAGACCACCACCATCGGCAAACTCGCGGCCCATTACGTACTGCGTCATGGCGCGGACTCCCTGGCGCTGGTGACCACGGACCGCTATCGGGTGGCCGCCCATGAGCAATTGTTCGTATTCGGGCGTATTCTGAATGTGCCGGTGAGGGTGGTGGATGAGAGCCATTCCCTGGATGATATTCTCGACGAGTTATCGGACCGGCACCTGGTGCTGATTGATACCGCCGGCCTTACCAGCACCGACAAAGGCTACGAGGAGCAACTTACGGAACTGGCCCGTAGCCACCATCAGATTCGTACCCATCTGGTGGTTTCCGCAACGAGTCAGCCGCGTATCATGAAATCCGTCTGGCATTGCTATAAGATGGCAAATCTGACGGGTTGTGTGATGACCAAAATTGACGAAGCACTGACCCTGGGAGAATCGCTGGGATTTGTCATGGAGACAGGGTTACCGGTGGCCTATTACACCGACGGCCAGAAGATCCCGGAAGACCTGCACCACGCCGAGCCCGTGCCGTTGGTGCGGCTGGCCGTGGAGAGGCTGAAAAAACTCCAGCAGCAAGAGGCAGTCGCTGTTTAATAACAACACAGCCTGCGGTTAAACGTGGCAAGAGATCAGAACCAGTATGAGCAAACCACATCCGGTACAGGTGATTGCGATTTCCGGCGGGAAGGGTGGCGTTGGCAAGAGTAACGTTGCGGTAAACCTTGGTATCGCCCTTTCACAGAAAGGGCGGCGGGTGGTGCTTCTTGATGCCGATCTTGGGCTTGGCAACATAGACGTATTGCTGGGCATTACCGCCAGCCGAAATATCCAGGATGTCATTACCGGCGAATGTGAACTGCGGGACGTGCTGGTCAACGGCCCTGGCGGCATCAAAATTGTGCCTGCCTCCTCCGGCACCCAGCGGATGACCCAGCTGACCTCGCTTGAGCACGCTGGCCTGATCAATGCCTTCAGTGAGCTGGGCGACCAGATTGACGTGCTGATTGTGGATACCGCAGCCGGTATTTCCGACTCCGTCGTCAGCTTCCTTCGCGCCTCTCAGGAACTGTTGCTGGTTGTGTGCGACGAACCCACTTCCATCACCGACGCCTACGCCCTGATTAAACTGATGAACCGGGACTACGGCACCAACCGTTTCCGTATACTGGCAAATCAGGTACGTAATGAGCAGGAAGGCCGCCATCTTTTTGAAAAACTGACCAGAGTGACCGAGCGGTTTCTGGATGTGGCACTACAATATGTTGGTATAGTGCCTTACGACGAGGCCGTTAAAAAGGCGGTCCAGCGTCAGCGTGCTGTGCTGGACGCCTATCCCCGAGCCAAGGCATCACTGGCTATCAAGAGCCTGGCTGAGAAGGTCGACAACTGGCCGTTGCCACAATCGCCACGGGGCCATCTGGAATTCTTCGTGGAGCGGCTCGTCGAAGTCTGAATTTGATCCTGTCACCGAAAAGCCGGATACATGACATTGGCGAAAGAACTTGGAATCTACCACCGGACCGGCACGCAGGGCCCCTCGCAACTTGTTGAAGAGCAGGCGCCGCTGGTCAAAAAAATAGCGCTGCATCTCATGGCCCGGTTGCCGGCCTCGGTCCAGTTGGAGGACCTCATGCAGGCCGGTATGATCGGCCTGCTGGAAGCGGCCCAACGCTACAGTTCCACCAAAGGTGCTACTTTCGAGACCTATGCGGGTATCCGCATCCGTGGCGCCATGGTGGATGAGATCCGCAAGGGCGATTGGGTTCCCCGCTCCGTCCACAGAAGCTCCCGCCGTATTGCCAAGGCCATCAAGGCCGTTGAGGACCGTCTGGGCCGCGAAGCCCTCGATTGGGAAGTTGCCGAAGAGCTCGGCCAGAGCCTCGATGAATATCACTCCGCATTGAGCGATGCCAACAGTGGCCGACTTTTTAGTCTCGATGAGCTCAATGAATCCGGAGACCTGCCGATAGAAGAAACAGAGGCCAGTGATAATCCCCTGGACGGTCTGTCGTCGGACAACTTCCGGAAGAATCTGGCCACGGCGATTGGCGACCTGCCGGAACGCGAAAAACTGGTGCTCAGCCTGTATTACCAGGAAGAGCTGAACCTGAAGGAAATTGGCGCGGTACTGGGTGTCAGCGAGAGCCGGGTAAGCCAGATTCACAGCCAGGCGGCACTTCGTTTGCGGGGTCGGCTCTCCGATTGGCGACAGTGAGACTTTCCCGTCACAGTCGTGGTGCAGCGTTGCAAAGCATTCTTTACTGTAGCCTTTTGGTAACCGGCGCTTTACAACCGTGCCAAAGGCAACACAATAAGCGGTAAATCTGCCGGCTTGCCGGACTGAAAGCCGGAAGCCAGAAACGAATTCCGGGCGTTTTAAACTGGAGGTCCCATTGGACAAGAACATGAAAATCCTGATCGTGGATGACTTCTCCACCATGCGACGGATCATCAAGAACCTGCTTCGCGATCTGGGCTTTACCAACACCGATGAAGCGGACGACGGCAATACTGCACTGCCAATGCTCCGCAGCGGCAAATATGATTTCCTGGTGACAGACTGGAACATGCCGGGCATGTCCGGGCTGGACCTTCTCAAGGAAGTCAGGGCTGATGAGAACCTCAAGACTCTGCCGGTACTCATGGTAACCGCGGAAGCAAAACGGGATCAGATCGTAGCGGCAGCTCAGGCCGGGGTGAATGGCTACGTAGTCAAGCCGTTCACCGCCGCGGTCCTGAAGGAGAAGATTGAGAAAATCTTCGAGCGAATCCAGTAATCAGAGGTCGGACGGGCTTCCATGAGTGAAAGTAACAAGAACCAACAGGAGCTTGACCCGGAGATTACGGAAAAGCTTCGCAGCCAGGCTGCAGAGTTGGTTGAGCAGGTAAATGCCGGAGAGTATGGCCGGGCCATGACCCTGATCAATGAGCTCAGTGAGGTCAGGGACCAGAGTCTGTATCGCGAGGTAGGCCGACTGACCCGTAGCCTCCATGAGGCAATCCGCAACTTCCAGATTGATCCGCGTAATGCCGAGCAGTCAGAGGCGCTGTCGAAAATGACTGATGCTTCGGACCGGTTGGAATACGTGGTACAGATGACCGGAAAGGCCGCCAACCGCACCATGGACCTGGTGGAAGAAGCCATGCCCAGGGCCAGCTCGATTCGTGATGAAGCGGCGGAACTGAGGGATGAGTGGCAGCGGCTGCGCCGCCGGGAGATGGCGCCGGCAGAATTCCGCGAACTCTATGCCCGGATAGACACGTTTTTCGTCAGCCTCAATGCCGACGCCAGCGCCATGTACGAGAATCTGTCGGAAATATTGCTGGCCCAGGATTTCCAGGACCTGACCGGCCAGGTCATCCAGAAGGTCACCACACTGGTCAAAGAGGTAGAGGAACACCTGCTTAGCCTGGTGGTGATGGCCAGCCATGTGGACCAGATGACCGGCACGGTGCACGAACTGGAAGAAAAAGAGAAAGTATCGGCGGAGCAGGGTGTCGGCCCGCAGATAAAAGCCGAAGAGCGCGAAGATGTTGTATCGGGCCAGGACGATGTTGATGATCTTCTGTCCAGTCTCGGTTTCTGAGGAAAAGAGGGTAACCCATGGCGTTTGATGCCGATGAAGAGATCCTGCAGGACTTCCTTGTTGAAGCAGGCGAGATACTCGAAAAGTTGTCTGAGCAGCTTGTCGACCTGGAGCAACATCCTGATGACAGCGATCTGCTCAACGCCATTTTCCGTGGGTTCCACACTGTAAAAGGCGGTGCCGGCTTTCTTCAGCTGGACCCGCTGGTTCGCTGCTGTCATTCCGCGGAGAACGTGTTCGATATCCTGCGCAACCACAAGCGCAAGGTTGACTCTGAATTGATGGACGTGGTGCTGGAAGCGCTGGACCATGTCAATGCGATGTTCGAGCAGGTTCGTCACCACGAAGAACTGACACCGGCTCCCGACGAACTGATTGCTGCCCTTGATGCCCTGGCGCAACCTGCAGGGGAAGCACCAGCGGCGAATACGGGCGCTGGCAAAGCGGAAGCAACGGCTGACGCCAGCCCCAACGACGATAACGGCGATATCACCGACGACGAATTCGAACAACTGCTGGACGCTCTCGAAGACGAGAAGAACGGAGCCCCGGGGGCATCCGGGAATGTCAGCGAACCTGCCGGCGATGACAGCAGCGGTGCCGGCGATGAAATCTCCGATGATGAATTCGAGGCTCTGTTGGATCAACTGCACGGCAAGGGGCAGTTCGCCGGTCCGCCCGATACCGCCAAGGCTGATGAACACAAGTCGGAAGCCGCTGATGACAGTGGCAACAAGAGCGGTGACGACCTGATTTCCGACGACGAATTTGAAAAGCTGCTGGACGATCTGCATGGCAAGGGGGGTAGTCCCACCGCCGATACGTCAGCCACTACTTCGGCACCGTCTGACAGTAAACCGGCGGCCAAATCGCCCGCTTCCGACAACCCTGTCAAACCGCCCCTGAAGCCTGAAAAACCGCAGGCAGACGGCAAGGCTGGTGCCGCCTCGGCCGCGCCTGCGATGCCATCCCGGGATGCGAATGCACCTGTGGCTGAAACCTCAGTGCGTGTCGACACCAAGCGGCTTGATGACATCATGAATATGGTGGGTGAGCTGGTACTGGTGCGCAACCGGCTTCAGCGCCTGGGTGCGCAGAGTGAAGATGAGCATATGCATAAGGCCGTCTCCAACCTCGATGTCGTTACCACAGACCTTCAGTCAGCGGTGATGGCAACGCGAATGCAGCCCATCAAGAAGGTATTTGGCCGTTTCCCCCGGGTGGTTCGTGACCTGGCGCGGAACCTCAGGAAAGAGATCAATCTTGAGATGCACGGCGAAGATACGGACCTGGACAAGAATCTCGTAGAAGCACTGTCCGATCCACTGGTGCATCTGGTGCGTAACTCGGTTGACCATGGTATTGAAGCTCCGGACATCCGGGAAAAAGCCGGCAAGCCCCGCCAGGGGACGGTGACTCTGTCTGCAGAGCAGGAAGGTGACCATATCCTTCTGTCTATCGAGGACGACGGCGCTGGTATGGACCCTGACGTCCTGCGCCGCAAAGCTGTGGAAAAGGGCATCTATGAGCAGGATGCCGCTGACCGCCTGACCAACACCGAGTGTTATAACCTCATTTTCGCTGCAGGCTTCTCCACCAAGGACCAGATTTCCGACGTGTCGGGCCGTGGCGTTGGCATGGATGTGGTCAAGACCAAGATCGGCCAGCTCAATGGGCAGCTGAGTGTCGAGTCGGAACTGGGCAAGGGCTCGCGCATCGTTATAAAGGTTCCGCTGACGCTGGCCATCATGCCCACACTGATGATCATGCTGGGGGACCAGTCCTTCGCCTTGCCTCTGGTCAACGTGGTAGAAATTTTCCATCTGGATCTGAGCAAAAAGAATATTGTCGACGGCCGCGAATGCATTGTTGTCCGGGACAAGGTGTTCCCGCTGTTCCATATCAAGCGGTGGCTGGTGAAAGGTGCGGCCGGTGAGCCGGAGCCCGAGAACGCCCATGTGGTGATCGTCGCCATGGGTACCCGCCGGGTTGGATTTGTGGTGGACCAGCTTGTGGGCCAGGAAGAGGTCGTTATCAAGCCTCTTGGTCGCGCCCTGCAGGGAACACCGGGCATGGCGGGTGCAACCATCACCGGTGACGGCCGTATCGCACTCATAATTGACGTTCCAAGCCTGCTTCAGAATTACGGCTGACCGTTTTTCAGTTGCGGATCAGCAGCAGGCCCGGGTTTAGGAGAAATGGATGACGGTTTCTGTCCTGGTCGTTGATGATTCAGGTTTCTTCCGCAAGCGACTGACGGAAATCCTGACTGCGTCCGGTCAGATCAAGGTGGTGGGCGTTGCCACAAACGGCCGTGAGGGTGTGGAGCTTGCTGAAAAGCTGCGGCCTGATGTCATCACCATGGATTACGAAATGCCGGTGATGGACGGTATATCCGCTGTTCGTGAAATCATGAAACGGCATCCCGTTCCGGTGCTGATGTTTTCTTCGCTGACCTACGAAGGCGCCCGGGTCACCCTGGATGCTCTTGAAGCCGGTGCTGTGGATTTCCTCCCCAAGAATTTCGAGGAAATTGCGAGGGACTCCAGCCAGCTTCAGAAGATTCTGATCGATCGCATAATGGACGTTGCGGGCAGCCGGCCGGGAGCGAAGTCGGCTCCTTCACCGGCTGCAGCTCCGGTACCGCGTCCTGCTGCGGAACAACGCGCTACACCTGTCAGCCCACATCCGGGGCGCGACAAACCCAGGCCGGCACCGGAGCCACAACCGACGGCCCGGCACACCTCCCGCCGTGGCGCCGCCAAGCATTACAGTGTGGTCGCCATTGGAACCTCAACAGGCGGTCCGGTCGCGCTGCAGCGTGTGCTGACAGCGCTGCCAGCAGGATTTCCCGCACCGTTGGTGTTGATTCAGCATATGCCCGCCAGCTTTACCCCCGCGTTCGCAGAACGGCTGAACAAGCTCTGTCAGATTGAGGTTCGTCAGGCTGCTGATGGCGATATGCTCAAACCGGGTCTGGCCCTGTTGGCACCCGGCGGCAAACAGATGATGATCGAGAATCGGGGCGGCCAGGGACGCATACGTATACTGCCCGGTGATGACCGACTCAACTACAAGCCCTGTGTGGATGTCACCTTCGGTTCGCTGGCAAGGAGTTTTCCCGGCAAGACTCTGGGCGTGATCCTTACCGGTATGGGGTCGGATGGCAAGGAAGGCTGCCGGATGATGAAACAGAGTGGCTCTGATATCTGGTCCCAGGATGAAAAAACCTCGGTGATCTATGGCATGCCAATGGCGGTAGCCAGGGCCGGCCTGTCTACCGAGATTCTCGCGCTTGATGATATCGGCCCCCGTCTGGTTGAAGGGGTGAGCTGATGGATATTCTCAGCCTGTTGGGCGTAATTCTTGCGTTTGTGGCCATCCTTGGCGGCAACCTGCTGGAAGGTGGCGCAGTCAGTTCCCTGTTCAACGGCCCGGCAGCGTTGATTGTGATCGGCGGTACACTCGCCGCTACCATTCTCCAGACCTCCTGGCCGCTGCTGAAAAGAGCCTGTTCCCAGGCCCGGTGGGTGTTTTTTCCCCCTTATGTCAGCCTCGAAGACGGTATCGGTAAGGTCATCGACTGGAGCGTGAAAGCCCGCAAGCAAGGGCTATTGGGACTCGAAGGCCTGGCGGAGAAAGAATCCGAACGATTTGCCCGCAAGGGGCTGCAACTGCTGGTTGATGGAGCCGAGACCGAAACCATCCGCAGCATCATGGAGGTGGATCTGGAATCCCGGGAACAGCGGGACCTGGAATCTGCCCGGGTATTTGAGGCCATGGGCGGCTATTCGCCCACTATAGGCATTATCGGCGCCGTGATGGGGCTGATCCAGGTGATGACCAACCTTGAAGACCCCCAGTCGCTCGGTAGCGGTATTGCCACTGCTTTCGTTGCCACTATCTATGGTGTGGCGCTGGCCAATCTCCTGTTCTTCCCCGTTGCCAACAAATTGCGGGGCATCCTCAGGGAGCGCACCCGTTACGAAGATATGATGATCGACGGCATCATCGCCATCGCGGAAGGAGAGAATCCCAAGTCCATCGAATTGCGGCTGCGGGGCTTTCTGTGAGACGTCGCAGGCGCCGGGACGATGACCTTCACAACAAGGAGCGGTGGCTGATTTCCTATGCCGACTTCATCACGCTGTTGTTTGCCTTTTTCGTCGTAATGTACTCCGTGTCTTCGGTCAATGAGGGCAAGTACAAGGTGCTGTCGGAAACCCTGACCGGCGTTTTTAATGCACCACAGCGCTCCTTTCAGCCCATTGAAGTGGGTGACCAGCCACGCCGTGCCATACCCCGGGCAGCCGAAGATGTGATTGCCCCCCCGGTAACGGAAGCACCCCAGAATCCTGCCATGAGTGAGCAGGGGCGTACAGAGGCACTTCGTGCCATGGCCGACCAGCTTGCCCTGGAGTTTGACGAGTTGATTAACCAGGGCGTTGTGACTCTGGAAACCAGTGATGAATGGCTTGAACTTAGCCTTCGTAACAGCCTGCTGTTTGGCAGTGGCGATGCAGAACCCCATTACGACGCGTTTGAGGTGGTGGAAAAAATCGCCGGTGTGCTCCGCAACCGCGATAACGCGATCCGGGTGGAGGGTTTTACCGATAACCTGCCGATACGCACCAATGCTTTCCCGTCAAACTGGGAGCTTTCGGCGGCCCGAGCTGCCGCCATTGTGCGCATGCTGTCGATGGAAGGGGTTGAGTCGGAGCGCCTCGCTGCGGTTGGCTACGGAGAGTATCAGCCCGTGGCTCGCAACGACACCGAAGAGGGGAGGCGACGCAATCGCCGGGTGGTATTGCTGGTTTCCCGCGATGCCAGCATCCGCGGTGCCATGCGATAAACGCTTTGTTCCCATGCACTTGCCGGAAGCTGACGGAAGGTCCCTATAGGCAAGTTGGCATAATATCTGTATTAACTCCCCTACATCTTTTAATGCCGGCAAACCCTTGCCGAATTATCTTCAAGTTGAGCGGATGACGGCCGATAACTCCACATAGTTTCCGGCGTTTCCGGAGCTGATTTTTCTGGAGAATGCAGCGTGCGAATCTGGGCAGTTGCCAATCAAAAAGGCGGTGTGGGTAAAACCACGTCTGTTGTGGCGTTGGGTGGTCTGCTGGCAGAAAGCGGAAAACGCGTACTGGTGGTGGACCTGGACCCCCATGGGTCGCTGACCAGTTGGTTCGGGTATGACCCGGACACCATCGCCCACAGTGTGTTCGACCTGTTCCAGCATCAGGGCAAGGTGCCTGAAGGCCTGCCTGCCCAGTTGATCACCGAAACCAGCTGCCCGGGGCTTTCCCTGCTGCCGGCGAGCACTGCGCTCGCGACCCTTGAGCGGCGGATGGTGGGTGTCGAGGGCATGGGGCTGATCATATCCCGCGCCCTGGCCCAGTTGTGGGACGATTTTGATTATGTCCTGCTGGATAACACGCCGTCCCTGGGCGTACTGATGGTGAATGCGCTGGCAGCCGCGCAGCATCTGGTTATCCCGGTACAGACCGAGTTCCTCGCCATTAAAGGCCTGGAGCGCATGCTGCACACGCTCTCCATGATTATGCGTTCGCAGAAGAACCAGCTTTCTTACACCATAGTGCCAACCCTTTTCGACCGGCGTACCCAGGCTTCTGTAAAGAGCCTTAACCTGCTGCGGAAAAACCATGCCGATTCGCTCTGGCGCTTTGCCGTTCCCGTGGATACCAAATTCCGCGATGCCAGCCAGGCCGGCATAACGCCCTCTTCGCTGGACAAAGAGACCCACGGTGTACGGGCTTATGTGCGACTGCTGAACGATTTGCAGGAAATGACGCGCTCCAAGACGGAGCGCCAGCATGCCTGACAAGAAATTGACACAGGTAGCTGATCCAAGCTCAGCCATCGCCAGCTACCTGGATGAATTGCTGCATACGGCAACGGGTACCGCCTGGCAGGGTGAGCCGGAACCGGAGCCGCCGAAACCGGTCGTTCGTGAGCGCGCTCGGGTGGCGCCGCGACCAGCGCCCGTTGTGGCCAGGCCGGCACCGGAAGTGAAGATTGAAACACCTGAGCCTGACATTAAAAGCCCTGAGCCGGAAGCTGAACAGGCTGCCGATATTCCGTCACCCCCGGCATGGGAGCCACCTGGCCGGCCGGAGTGGTCCGACAAGCCGTTCGAATGCCTGATTTTTACGGTCGCCGGCCTGCAACTGGCGGTGCCCCTGGTCCTGCTCGGGGCCATACATCGCATCGAGGAACCGGTGAAGCCGATTCCCGGCAGTCCGCGCTGGTATATGGGCATGCGTCCGGACCGGGACCACAACCTGCGGGTGGTGGACACGGCCGAGTGGATCATGGCAGGCCGTGCGCCAGCGGATGCCAGGGAGAATTATCGATTCGTCATCCGGCTCGACAGCAGCGAGTGGGGATTGGCCTGCGACGACGTGGCTCAGTCCTTTACCCTGAAACCGGACGAAGTTCGCTGGCGCACGGGCCGCAGCAAGCGGCCCTGGCTGGCGGGAACGGTCATTGACCACATGTGTGCGTTGATTGATGTTAAAACCATGGCCGACCTGCTGGTGCGGGCCGAGCGCGAACAACACCTTGACCTGAGTTAGACAGTTTCTGAATAACTCCGGTTACTGAATGAAACCGTGCGGTGCTGGCACGGTTTGTGCCCTTAACTATAGTATTGGGCACTGATGATGACTTTTTGACGATCAGGTTGCCCGCAGGGGCGGCCCACAGGAGACACAAGGCTATGGCATCCCCGAGCGGACAGAAAAATCAGGCCCAGGATGATCAGGTATTGCAGTACGTAACCTTCAGGCTGGACGACGAAACCTATGGCATTGATGTCATGCAGATCCAGGAAGTGTTGCGGTACACCGAAATCGCGCCGGTTCCGGGTGCCCCGGATTATGTTCTGGGCATCATCAACCTGCGGGGCAATGTGGTCACCGTTATCGATACCCGCCGCCGCTTCGGACTGGCGGATGCGGAAGTAACGGACGCAACACGTATTGTGGTGATGGAGTCGTCCAACCAGGTGATGGGTATTCTGGTGGATTCCGTGGCCGAGGTGGTGTACCTGAAAGCCAGTGAAATCGAGACTGCACCTAACGTGGGGAACGAGGAAAGCGCCAAGTTCATCCAGGGTGTGTGTAACAAGAACGGCGAACTGATCATACTGGTCGAGTTCGACAAGATGCTGTCAGACCACGAATGGGCTGAAGTCTCCGCTCTGTAACGCCGGCTGTTGCCGGCAGGCAGACACGATGGAGGCCCCGTGGAATAATCAACCGAGGACGTCCATCATGTTTGCAGATATCTCTTCCCTGGCCCCGTGGATTTTGACCACCATCTCGCTGGGCCTGCTGTTTCTCCAGGGCATGGTGTCTCGCCGTGAAAACCGCAAACTACGGGAGCAGCTAAAAGAACGCTGTGAAACTCTGGCCCGGGAGCTTCATGCGACCGCCAGTGGCAGTATGGGCGTGGGTCAGCGGGTGGTCACCTGTGAGCGCCAGCTTCATGAGCTGCGCGGCATACTCGACGAAATGCGCCAGAATGATCCCCTAAGAATATCCTACGACGAAGCCTCAAGGCTGGTGGATCTGGGGGCGGATATCGACGATCTTATGAATACGTGCGGAATTTCCCGTCCCGAGGCCGAGCTGGTGTCAGCACTCAGAAAACGTCAGGCGGCCTGACTCCCTGTTCCCGGTTGCGGTCCTCTGGGGTGAAGCCCCTGATGTGGAAGGCAAAGGCAAGAATCTCGGCAATCACCCGGTACAGTGACTCGGGAATTTCTTCATTCAGTGAAAGCCGCGCCAGGATACTCGCCAGTTCTGCGTTTTCGTACAAGGGTACGTTGTGCTCGCGGGCAATGCGGATAATCTCTTCCGCCAGTTCATGGGTACCGGTCGCCGTAATGGTAGGGGCTTTCTCACCATCATAATTGAGGGCGACGGCAGCCTTGCTGGGGTGATCGTCATCTTTTTTCATGCCCGGGTATCCACAAGTCTGTGTTCGAGTCGGGTGACGCTGCTCTGGGGTGTGCCACGGCGGCATTCCAGATCTGTTACCTCCAGGCCGAGGTCTGCCAGGCTCTGCCGCAAGGCGGGGAGTTCCTGATTCACCCGGCGCAGGGTCGTCTGCTTTTCTGCCCAGACACGGGCACTCACCGCCTGCTGTCGCAGAGCCACGTCGAAATGCAGGGGCCCGGCTTCATCCAGGTCCATGGCCAATGACAGCCGCCACTCGGCGGTTGGCCTTGTCGGAGATTTCCGTTCTGAATCCTGTTCTTCCAGGTACTGCTCAACCCGTAGCTGAGCCATCCTGGGTTCATTCTGAGGCGTCAGCCACGGCAGATCCAGCAGTAGCGTGGAAGCTGGTGGTGCCGCGTCACCGCCACCTCTGGCGGTCAATACCTGGCTATGCAACTGATTGACCGTAATGCGGTTAAGCATCCCTGCCAGCAGGCGAAGCATCTGTCCCACACTGGGCGGCTCGCCATTACCCTGGGGTGAGGGGGTTGTCATGGGTTGCGGGAATTGCAGCGGTGCCTGCATCAGTTCGGGGGTGGCGATGGGTGTCAGCCGGTTGAATTGTTCCGGAGTGCTGCCTTGTTGGGCCAGCAATGCCGTAATGATCCTGCCGAGGGCCAGCTTGAGATCGGGAAGCTGGCTGGCAGGAGTCTGGGCCAGGCGCGACTCGGCAAACAGGCCGCTTTCCGAAAGCCATTGTCGAACCTGTTGTGGTGCTGTCGCCTCACTGCCGGAACCCGGCGCCAGCCCATTACTGGCGGGAAGCCTTGCGACCATTTGTTGGATAGCCTGCCGGGCGGCCTCCGGAAGTGGTTGGGCCGGTCTTGATGACGGTAGCTGGCCCGGTAACGGGTCCTGTCTGACGCCCTGCGTCATTGTCGCTACAAGTTTGGCCAGCCCGGCATCTATAGACTGCTGCCAGGGCAGACGTTGGGCAAGGGCCCTGGCAATGCCAGCCTCCGGTGCCTGGGCCAGCTTGCCCATCAACTGCAATTCATTGCCGGCCCGCATGACTTTGACCCAGTCACCGGCTTCCAGGGCGGTATCCCCGATAGCGGCCTGAACGGTCAATGACTGGCCGCGGATTTCCAGTAGCAACTGTGCGCCGGTGGATGACTGGCGGTTGATCACTTCGGCCACCCGTGCCAGTGTGGTTTCCCGGTTGGCAAGTTTGAGCTGGTCGAGAAGAACCCGCGCGGATGCCGCCTCCGGCGTTGCCGCCGGTTGCTCGCCTGCCGGCCGGCTGGGGGCCGGCACGGGTGTATCTGTTTTTGGCGGTGGTATAGGGTTACCGTTTGGTAATTTCATTGCCACTGATTTGATGTCAGACAAGAGTATTCCTGAGACGCTTTCGTTATAATACGCCGCGCCGGCGAGGTTTGCCTTCCCGATCGTTTGAACCAGCTCTGGGGCCCCGATGTCTGAGCCGTTACTACAGGCTGTCAATCTTGAATGTGAACGTGATGACCGGGTGTTGTTCCGGGACCTCTCGTTTTCCATACTGCCCGGTACTCTGATCCGTGTCGAGGGCCCTAATGGTTCCGGCAAGACCACTCTGTTACGGATACTGGCGGGGCTGAACGACAGTTACAGTGGCGATCTGCTCTGGTGTGGTAAAAGCCGCCACGGATACCGGGAAGAATTTCTCCGCAACATGCTCTATCTCGGCCATCGTCCCGGCATCAAACCCCTGCTGACTCCCATGGAAAATCTGCGCGCCCTGATGGATGGTCGTCGGTCATTGCCTGACAAGACCCTGTGGCAGGCTCTGGAAGGTACAGGGCTTGGCGGTTTCCAGACAGTACCCTGCCGTAATCTGTCCGCGGGCCAGCAGCGTCGGGTGGCCCTTGCCAGGTTACTGATAGCGGATGAGCCTTTGTGGATACTCGATGAAGTCTTCACCGCGATTGATATCCAGGGAGTGGCGGCCCTGGAACGTTTGCTGATCGAGCGGGTGGAAAATGGCGGCGCCATCGTAGTAACCACACACCATGATTTGCGGCTGCCTTCGATGCAAAGGGTCACGCTGGGCGGAGGTGACGGTTATGGCCACTGAATTCACCGTCAGCGTGCGTTCTGCGGATGTGTCGGTGGGCACGGCCACTGCCATGAAAGCGGTTTTCGTCCGGGATCTGAAAACAGCCTTCCGGCAGCCCCAGGACCTGCTCAATCCACTGCTGTTCTTCGTGATGGTAGTAACCCTTTTCCCCCTCGGGGTTAGCCCGGAAGTATCATTCCTGCAGCAGGCCGGCGGCGGTATCCTGTGGGTAGCGGCATTACTGTCAGTGCTCCTTTCACTGGATCACCTGTACCGGCACGATTTTGACGATGGCACCCTTGAGCAATTGGTGCTTCAGCCCCAGCCTCTGTTCCTGCTGGTACTGGCCAAATCCCTGGCGCACTGGGTGCTGACCGGGCTGCCGCTGGTGCTGCTGGCCCCGGTTCTCGGGATAATGGTGCACCTTGAGGGGAACTCTGTTGCGGTTCTGTGTCTAACGCTGCTGATCGGGACGCCCGTACTGAGCCTGATCGGCTCCATCGGGGCAGCGTTGACGCTAGGCTTGCGGTCGGCCGGTGTGCTCTTGTCACTGCTGATCATTCCCCTGTACATTCCGGTGCTGATTTTTGGCACCGGCACGGTGCTGGCCGCTGCTGAGGGCGCGCCGGTGACTGGACAGCTGGCACTGATGGGCGCGTTTCTGATGCTGGCCCTGACATTGGCGCCCTTCGCATCAGCCGCCGCTTTGCGAATCAGTCTGTCCAACAGTTAAAACGTAGAAGGGTAGCAACCTGATGTGGCAAATTTTTCACAAGCTGGGCTCTCCGAAGTGGTTCTTCGGTATTGCATCGACATTGATGCCCTGGTTGCTTTGGGTTGGCGTCGCCCTGCTGTTGGCCGGCATTGGGTGGGGGTTGGCCTTTGCGCCACAGGATTATCTGCAGGGCAATAGCTACCGCATTATTTTTATCCACGTACCCTCGGCGTTTCTGGCCCAGTCGGTCTACATCATGATGGCCGTGGCGGGTCTGGTGACGTTGGTCTGGCGTATGAAGCTGGCGGATGTATTTGTAAAAGCTGTCGCGCCGGTGGGGGCCGTGCTTACCTTTCTGGCGTTGTTTACCGGGGCTGTGTGGGGCAAACCGACCTGGGGAACCTGGTGGATATGGGACGCCCGGCTCACCTCCATGCTCATCCTCTTGTTCCTGTATTTTGGTGTGATAGCTTTGGGCGCAGCCATATCGGATGAGAAATCCTCGGCTCGTGCGGTTGCCGTGTTGGTGCTGGTGGGGGTTGTAAATATACCCATCATCAAATACTCCGTTGAGTGGTGGAATACCCTTCATCAACCCGCCACCTTCAAACTGACGGAAAAGCCCAGTATGCCCGCGGAAATGTGGGTGCCGCTGCTACTGTCGGTACTGGGGCTATACCTGATTTTTGGCTGGCTGGCCTGTTTGCGGATGCAGACCGAGATCCTGGCTCGGGAAGGCCGCACCCGCTGGGTGAAACAACTGGTCCAGGCAGGGGGTGACTGACCCGATGGCATTTGATTCGTTCGGCGCCTTTATCGTTATGGAAGGGCACGGCCCCTACGTGTGGACCTGTTACTTCGTGTTCTTCCTGCTCATGGGGGCCGTTGCGTACTGGTCCTTGCGCCAGCGTCGTTTCGTGATCAAGCAGCAGCGCCGCCGGATGGATAGCACACCAGTGCGGGACCAGAGCCCAGCGGGCGCGAGTTTTACCCGAATTGAACCTTCACAAGACTGAGTGGTAGACGAACCATGCATCCGATCCGGAAGAAACGGCTCACCATTATCCTTTTCCTGCTTGCCGGAGTGTCAGTGGCGGTAGGGCTGACCACCTATGCGCTACGGCAGAACATAAACCTGTTTTATGACCCCAGCCAGATTGCGGAGGGCGAAGCTCCGGTGGATGTGCGCATAAGAGCCGGCGGTATGGTGGAGGAAGGTTCCGTAATAAGGGATCCTGAAAGCCTGAGGGTCGAGTTCAAGGTAACGGATTTCACATCTTCGGTATTGATGGAATACACCGGTATCCTGCCGGATCTGTTTGCCGAGGGTCAGGGCGTTGTTGCCATGGGGCGTCTGGATGGCAATGGTCGCTTCGTGGCGGACCAGGTGCTGGCAAAACACGATGAGAATTACATGTCCCCCGAAGTGAAAGAGGCAATGGATAAAGCGGCGGGTAAACGTGCTGCCCTGCCTGACGGCCATGGCGAAGCTACTGCCAGCTACTGAAATCGCTGGCCACCCTGTTGAATTAGTTGGAGAACCCTGATGTATCCGGAGCTCGGACAAATCGCACTGATACTCGCGCTGTTGCTGGCAGTGTTGCTTTCCGTGGTCCCGCTTGTGGGCTCGGTGGCAGGGCGTGACCAGTTGCAGGCCTTTGCCAGGCCACTTTCAGCCGGGATGTTTGTGTTTGTGGCGCTGGCCTTCGGGATACTGACCCGCGCCTTTGTAACGGACGACTTTTCCGTGGCTTATGTGGCCAACAACAGCAACAGCATGCTGCCCTGGTACTACAAGTTCAGTGCGGTCTGGGGCGGGCACGAGGGCTCGTTGCTGCTGTGGATACTGATGCTTGTGGGCTGGACCCTGGCGGTTGCGGTGTTCAGCCGTCGCCTGCCCGCGGTGATGGTCTCCCAGGTACTGGCAGTCCTTGGCATGGTCACGGTGGGGTTCCTGCTGTTCACTATCATCACCTCCAACCCCTTCGACCGGACACTCCCAAACGTACCGGCGGACGGAGCCGACCTGAACCCCCTGTTGCAGGACTTCGGCCTGATTGTTCATCCGCCGATGCTTTATATGGGTTATGTCGGCTTTTCAGTAGCGTTCGCCTTTGCCATTGCGGCTCTGATTAACGGCAAGCTCGACGCCGCCTGGGCGCGCTGGTCCCGCCCCTGGACAACCGTGGCCTGGGCGTTCCTGTCGCTGGGTATTGCCCTGGGCAGCTGGTGGGCCTACTACGAGCTTGGCTGGGGTGGCTGGTGGTTCTGGGACCCTGTGGAAAATGCCTCCCTGTTGCCATGGCTCTCGGGTACGGCATTGATGCACAGCCTGGCCGTCACTGAGAAACGGGGCGTGTTCAAAAGCTGGACGGTCCTGCTGGCTATTGTCACATTTTCCCTGAGCCTGCTCGGGACCTTCCTGGTGCGTTCGGGTGTGCTTACATCCGTGCATGCCTTTGCGTCTGATCCGGATCGGGGCACCTTCCTGCTGGTGCTGCTGGCGATCACCATCGTCTCCAGCCTGACCCTGTATGCGTTCCGGGCGCCGGTGGTGCATGTCCGGTCCCGCTATGGAAGCCTTTCACGGGAAATATTCCTGCTGCTGAACAATGTGCTGCTGGTGGCCGCGACACTGCTGGTCCTGGTGGGAACCCTGTATCCGCTGGTACTGGATTATCTTGATATGGGACGGCTTTCCATTGGCGAGCCGTTCTTCAGCCTGACCTTCAGCCCGTTGGCGATTGCTGCCGGTCTGTTACTGGGTGCTGGCATATTTTCGCGCTGGAAAAAAACCGACGGTGGTTGGCTGGGGCGCAAGCTGCTTTGGCCCCTGGCGGTCAGCGTGGTGGTCACCGCGGCGGTTATGGTGGGTTATGGAGAGTTCAAACCCTGGGCCTTCGCTGGCGTCTTCGCCGCCGTGTGGGTAAGTGTTGCCACCTTCTGGGATCTCTGGGACAAGTCCGGTTCCAAAAAAGGCCGGCTCTATGGGCTGCGGCGCCAGTCGCGCAGTTATTACGGCATGGTGCTCGGGCATCTGGGGCTGGCTATCACCATGGCCGGTGCCACGGTGGTATCCAACTATGGGGTAGAACGGGATGTGAGGATGTCCCCGGGGGATACGGCCTCAGCGGGAGGCTACCAGGTAACATTTACGGAAATTGGCAATCGTCGCGGCAAGAACTTTACTGCGGAATACGGGCGCTTTGAGGTCTCCGATAGCAATGGGCGGGTGGTTTCGACCCTTTACCCGGAAAAACGTCAGTACATGGTGCAGCGCAACACCATGACGGAAGCCGGGATAGACGCCGGCCTGTTCCGGGATGTGTTCGTGGCTATCGGTGAGCGTGTTTCCGACGATGCCTGGGCAATTCGCCTGCAATACAAGCCCCTGGTGCGCTGGTTGTGGCTCGGTTCTCTGTTCATGGCTGCCGGTGGCTTCCTGGCGATCTCTGACCGCCGTTATCGTATCCGCGACAAGGTAACCGAAACACAGTCTTCAACGGCTTCGCAGGATGGCGACAGAAGCCGTCCTGATCCGGCGGGGGCTTTGTCATGAAGCGAGTGTTTCTGTTCATACCGGTGATTGTCGCGGTGGTACTTGGTGTGGTTCTTTTTGCCGGCATCGGCAAGGACCCCAATAAGCTGGAGTCGGCACTGATCGGCAAACCGGTGCCGGAATTCCGGTTGAAGGACCTTCACGATGAAGAGCGTGAACTGACCCGCGAGGTATTCAAAGGTCAGGTATCGCTGTTGAATGTGTGGGGGACCTGGTGCCCCGCCTGCCGCGATGAGCATGACGACCTGGTCTGGCTGGCAGAAGACAAGGGCGTTCGCATTGTAGGCCTGAACTACAAGGACAACCGTGACGATGCACTGGTCTGGCTGGATAAACTGGGGGACCCGTATCAGGTGTCCATCTATGATCCCCGTGGCCGGCTGGGTTTTGACCTGGGTGTCTACGGTGCACCGGAGACCTACGTAATCGATGCCGAAGGCATCGTGCGCCACCGCCATGTTGGGGTAGTCAACGAGAAAGTCTGGGAGCGGGATATTGAACCCCTGGTTAACCGTTACCGGGAGAAGATCTGATGATTCGTGCTGTACTGGCGGCGTTGTTACTGATGACATTCGGGCCTTCGTCAGTGGCCCAGTCCAACGATGTATACAGTTTCGATTCCCGCGCGGAAGAACAACGGTTCCAGACCCTGATCTCGGAGCTGCGCTGCCCCAAGTGCCAGAACCAGAACATTGCGGATTCCAACGCCCCGATATCCAAAGATATGAGGGAGGAGGTCTACCAGATGATGTCGGAAGGCGCCCGCAACGAAGAAATCGTCGATGCCCTGGTCAGTCGCTTCGGTGAGTTTGTACGCTACAAACCCGAGGTAGACCGCCGCACGATTCTGCTGTGGGCCACCCCGGTGATTGCAGTGGCGGTTGGTTTTCTTGTGGTGGCCATTATCGTGATACGCGCCCGTCGAAATGGCGTAAACGAACCCGCGTTGACGGACGAAGAGCGAACCCGGGCCTCCCGGATTCTCGCTGAGGGTGATTACGATCGTAAGCCCTGATTCGTGGGTTTTCAGCCCTTCAGTATCGCAATGTTTTCACTCATTTCCCATTAACCGGACCATGACTGCTCCATGACACAGACGTTCTGGCTCACCACAGCCGTAATGATCATACTGGCGCTGGCCTTTGTTATCGCCCCCCTGTTTTTTTACCGTTCGGGCCGTCGTGCCGAGCTGGACCTGCGCAATCAGAATCTGCTGGCTTATCGGAGCCGGATGGCAGAGCTGGACAGCGAATTTGAGGCGGGAGCCATGGACGAGGACAGCTACCGGCAGCTCCGGGAAGAACTGGCAGGTAGCATGCTGGATGATGTGCCGGACGCTGACCAGGGTGTGCTGGAATCTCCGGCGCAAGTGCATGGCGGCAAAAGCTCCTTTGCCGTGGTGCTTGCCAGCCTGGTGATCGTCCCGGCCGCAGCTGTGTTTCTGTACCAGCAGTGGGGCGCAATGGACGAGGTGGAACAGTTCCGTTCCATGCAGGAAATGATGGCGGCGGATGGGGACCGGCTTGGTCAGATGCAGGAGCTTACGGCCCAGTTGCGGGAGCGCCTGGAGGAGAAGCCCGACAATACGGAAGGCTGGGCGATGCTGGGCCGCACTTATATGCGCCTGGAACAGTACAGCGATGCTGCGTGGGCCTTTGAACAGCTTGCCGGTAGCATTGACGAAGACGATAACGGTAAGGCGGTAGCGTGGGGGCTGGCCGCCCAGGCCCGGTTTTTTCTGACTCAGGGCGAGATGACGCCCGAGGTGACCGGAACCATCGAGAAAGCCAGGGAGCTTAACCCGGACGAGGTGAACTCACTGGGACTGTTGGGCATCCATGCCTTCAGCCAGGAAGACTATGAGGAGGCGATTCGCTATTGGGAGCGCATTGTTGCGGTGGCGCCGGATCATCCCCAGATCGGTTCTATCCGCCAGGGTATTGAGCAGGCCTATCAACGGCTTGGTCGTGAGGCACCAGCGCAGGAATCGGAGGTGGCTGCCGGGCCGGGCGTTACCGTGCGGATAGAAATTGCCGAGTCCTTCCGCGACCAAGTACCGGACGACACCACTTTGTTTGTATTGGCTCGCAGAGCCGAGGGGCAGGGTGGGCCGCCACTGGCAGTAGCCCGACTGACCGCCGGCCAGTTACCGGCAGATGTACGGCTGGATGACCGTTTCAATATGTCACCGGATGCAAAGGTTTCGGAGGCCGGCGAGGTGCGTGTACAGGCAAGACTGTCACAGTCGGGAACGGCGCGGCCTCAGGCTGGCGATTGGGAGGGCGAACTGGACGAGCCGGTGCCGGTGACAGGCACCGATGCTGACCCCGTCACCCTCGTTATCGACACCCGGCTTGTGCGATAGCCCCTCAGTTTCCGCTGGTTCGCAAGCCGTCCGGGTAAAGTGGTGGTAACGGCTCGGTTTTACCGTCCGAATGGGCGGAACCGCGAATCCGGATCAACGTTGCCACCAGGCGGTCCCCGTCCCAGGGTGATGAGGCATGCTGTTCTGGCGTGCCGAACAGCCGCTGTTGTAACTGCTCTATCTCTGCCGCCAGCTCTTTGTCCTGAAGGAAGTGATTAACATCGGCCACGCTGTGGAAAGCGGTGGCCGGATGCCGTGCGGCCATCCAGCGCACCAGCAAATCGGCGGCGGTTGGTGAACCAGCATGGGCCGCATCACATAGCTCCCGGAACTGCGCTTTTTCACGGGCCTCACGGGGAGTCTCGACGGGTGACGGAGTGCGCGCCTTGCGCCTCGACATCCACCAGGCCGCAGCGGTTGCCATCCAGGCTCCAAGAAATACCAGTGTGGCCACTGGCCAGAAGCCAGGGCCCGTGTTCCCTGCCGCTGTGCCGTCCATATCCTCTCCCCCGTCTTCAGCAGCAACATCCGCCTGGTTGGGTGGATCTGAGGGCAAGGTCTCGATCTGTCCGGGGATTGCTTCAATGGTAAGGGGCCTGGCCGGGACCACGGCAACCCGTTCGGTGTTGCTTTCGGTATCCCACCAGGGGATGCGGATTTCCGGCAAGATCAGTTGGCCCGGCTGGACTGGCACCAGTGCCGTTGTCTGCGCCAGTCGGGATGCCAGTCCCTCCTTGCCGGGAGTAGTTGTACGTTCTGGCTTCTCCGGATACGCCCGCACACCGTCCGGCATCTCGTCAGGGAAGGGCGGCAGGGTCTCGGCGGGCAAGCCGTCAGCTTGCAGTGTCAGGGTTCGGGTTAGGTTCTGGCCCGCGGTCAGTGTCTGATTCTGAGGCAACCCGGATTCGTTCAGCTCCAGGTTACGTGCCGGCAGCCAGGTATCACCGCTGAAATTCGCAGGTACGCCCTTTACGGGCACATCGAACAGGGTGGCATTATCCCGCAGGAATTTCAGCTGACCGTCGTTATTACGGGCCTGACCTTCAAACCGGACGGGTGGCAGGCTGAGCTGTCCCTCTCTTTGCGGGAAGATCGCGTACCGCCGTTCCACCACCCGGTAGCGCACGCCGTCCCGGTAACGCGTGTACTCGCTTTGCTTGCCCAGGGATTCAATGATGGCGTGGGGATGCTCGGGCTCTGACAACTCGCCACGAATGAGGTTGCCGGTGAAGAACAGCCTGATGGTCAGCACCAGCTGCTCCTGCACGTAGACTTCATCTTTGTCGGCCGTCAGTTCGATAAAACTTTCCCGTGAGGCATCCGCTTCCTGGTCGGGTGGCGTGCCGCTGATCACTTCGATAGTGACCGGGTCGGACTCCGAATCCCGGAATTTGAACCCGGGAATCGTCAGCTCGCCGGTGGTTTTTGGGGCCAACTGATACGTCCAGGTGATCTCGCCGATCATTTCGTTGTTGACAGTGCGGATGGAGTACTGCTGATTACGGGCCAGGATCTCGAAATCGTCCTCTACTTTCTCGATGTCCGGCTTGGGCAGGCTGGACATGTCGAAATCAAACAGGTTGCCGAGATTGATATCGATCTTGGTGCTGCCTTTCACCGTCAGGGTGAGCACTTCGCCTTCGTAAAGACGCGTCCTGTCCGGCTCAACGATGAGGTCATTTGCCGCCATGGCCTGTCCCGCCATGGCCAGAAGCAGCGATATCAGAATAAACGGATAGGTCAGCCGGCTTACCATGGTGTATCGCCCTCGTCAGATGGTGTTTCCCGTTCCTGGTATTGTTGCAGGAATTTTCTTCGCAGCAGGCCTCCCGGATTGTCCGGAATGCGTCTGAGCCATTGCTCCTGGCCCTGGCTTAGTGGCGAGGTTTCCAACTCCGCCGGCGAGCGGGTCGCCTGGCCATCGTTTTCATTGCTCTGGGCGTTGCTTTGATCTTCCTGTCCTGGCGACGGGTCCTGTTCCTGGTTGTCGCTGTCGCCGTCCGGTTGTTGATTATTCTGCCGCTGGTCGCCGGGCTGCCCGGATGACTGTCCTTGCTGGTTCTCCCTTTCCGGATCGCCCTGGGAATTTTGCTGATTACCCTTTTGTTGCTGGTTGCCCTGTTGTTGCTGGTTGCCGTCCTGATCCGAGGAGTCATTTCCTTCCCCTCCCGACTGATCCTGCTGTTGCTCCAGGAGCTGCTTTACCAGGTCACGGTTAAATAGGGCATCGTCATGATCCGGTTGGTTTTTCAGCACTTTTTCGTAGGCTTTCAGCGCTTCTTCCAGCTTGCCAGCTCGAGCCAATGCATTGCCCCGATTGTATTCCGCCGATGGGGTTTCAGCCCGGGCAAAGGCTTCAGCAGCGCTCCCGAAGTCGCCCTCCCGGTAGAGCGCGCTGCCGCGCCAGGCAGGATCATCCAGAATTTGTGCCGCACGGCCCGGATCTTTTTCAATCAGTTCAGGGGCCCGCTGGTCCTGTCGCGACCACAGGCTGTCCCAGTCCAGCGCCATGGCCGGACGGGGTGTGAGGGGGAGCAGTGCCAACAGCATGACGACCATGGCCCCACGGCGCCATCCGATAAGTGCCAGCGGTGCTGCCAGCCAGAGTAGCCAGTAGCCATCGTCCTGCCAGCGTTTGACGGTCAGGTCCCGGTCGCTGTCTCTCCAGTCCGCGGAGTCGATGGGGCGGAGCTCCAGGGCAAGAATATCGTCATCGGTAATGGTCAACCCGTGGCTGCTGCCATTGTTCCTGCGCGCCAGCCTGGCCATGCCGTCCGGGTCGGCCCGGGCAATGACGATGTCGCCGTTTTCTTTAATGAATCCCTGCCGAGCCAGTGGTATTGGCCCACCCTCTGCAGTTCCGACGGTGAGCGTGCTCAGAGCAAAGCGGCTGGCCCCGAGGTTGTCAGTGATGCGCTTGCGATAGCGTTCTCCTACCTCGTCAGCGATCAACAGCATACGTCCCTTGCCTGGCGCTCCCTGCTCAAGTAATTCAAGACCGCGCTGAATGCCCAGGTCCGTGCGGTTCCCGGTGGCGGGCATGATAACGGGCTCCAGCACGTCGAGCATGCCTTCGATGGTGTTGCGGTCATCGGTCAGTGGCGTGACCACATGGGCATCTCCTGCATAAACCACCAGCGCTGTCAGGGCGCCTTCGCGAGCCCTGAGAATATCGCGGATCTTGCGTTTGGCCACCGTCAGCCGGTCAGGTTCCACATCGGTTGCCAGCATGGACAGCGACAGGTCCAGTACGATCACCAGACTGTCGTCTTGCTGCTGTAACGGGGTGGGCGCCTGGCGCCACGAAGGCCCGGCAAGCGCAATCGCCAGTACGACGACAGCTGCCACTGCCGGCCATACGGGTGATTTACGGGGCGTACCGTCAGCGCCGGACTGACTGATCATGGGTCGAAGTAATCTCGCCGGGATGATTTTGCTCCAGCCACTGTCGCTCAGGTGAAAGCGCCTTAAAATCAGGGGCAACAGCAAGGCCGCCAGCAACAACAGTAACCAGAGTGGGCGGAGGAAGTGGAAATCAGCCATTGCCTGCCTCCTGTGCCGGGTTTACCGATTGGCGTCCGGCGCCTGCAATCCTGACCCCCTGCATCAATACCCATATAAGTGCTGCAAAGCCTGCAGGCCAGGCATAGAGTTCGGTCACGGGGCGGTAGTGCTTGCCCTCCAGCTCGATCGGCTCCAGTTGGTTAATGCTTTCGTAGATCAGTTCCAGCTCGGGCAGACTGCGGGCCCGGAAATACTCTCCGCCGGTTTGCTGCGCTACACGCTTCAGCAGCTCTTCGTCCAGATCCCGTGAGGGATTGACACGGCGGGAGCCAAGCAATCCGCGCTGAACCATGGATTCGGCGCCGATGCCGATGGTGTAAATGCGCACGCCGGCAGCCCTGGCAATCTCGGCGGCTTTGTCCGGGGCAATTTCTCCCGCCGTATTGGCGCCATCGGTCAGCAGGATGACAACCCGCTGTTCCTGGGGGCGGTCCCGCAGGCGTTTTACCGCCAGGCCCAGCGCATCGCCGATGGCTGTCGCACGGCCAGCCATGCCAATGCCTGCTTCATTGAGCAAGGTTTTCACTGTGGCCCGGTCAAACGTCAGTGGCGCCTGGATATAGGGCTCGGTACCAAACAGCAGGAGCCCGAGCCTGTCGCCTTCCCGGCGCTGAATGAAATCATCGAGGACCCGCTTGACCGCCTGCAGCCGATTTATGCTGCGGCCCTGGATCACCATGTCCTGTTCGTCCATCGAAGGAGAAATGTCCACTGCCAGCAGGAGGTCACGCCCGCTGACGGGAAGCTGTACCTGCTCTCCCACATGCTGTGGCCGGGCCAGTGCTACCACCAGCAGAAGCCACATCAGCAGCGTCACCAACTGTTGCCAGAGAGGGACCCGGCTGCCACTGCGGCTGACGCCTGGCAGATCGGACAGCCAATGGCCAACCGGAAAAACCGGTGCTTCCACAGACTGGGCACTGCGACGGCGCAGGCGCAGAAGCAGCGGCAGCAAGGCCAGCAACAACAACCATGGATAGGCAAGGGTCAGCATTTCTGCCCTCCCAGCCAAACCCTGGCAAAGGCGACGGCTTCCTCTGGTCGACAGCCGGGAACCGGGCGCCATGCACTGTTAACCATGGCCTCGACCACCGGCCGGGATGCTACCCGGTCTTTCGGGCTGGTCTCGAGGAGAAAGCGGACCCAGGGTTCACCGGAGAGGGACTCCGGTATCCGTTCCGGGTAGCGCTGCCTGGCGGACTGTTTCAACAGCTGGTTCAGGGCGGCGAACCAGTGATTATCCGCCACGGCGTTCTGTTCCAGCCGCTGCAGTTCCTTCTTTGCCGTGCCCAGCCAACGGTTTTTGCTGCGCTTCTGCCGGAGGAGAACGAACGCCAGTACCACCAGTGTCAGGGCAATAGCCAATAATATCCACCAGCCAGGGGCCGGGGGCCAGAAGCCTCCGGGTTGTGGCAGGTGTATGTCTCTGAGCTGGCTCAGTGGATCCTGTTCCATCATCGGTCTGAAGCGGTCCTGTTATCCAATGTGCCCACGGGGGCCGAGCAGTGTCTGCAGTATCAGTGCCGGCTGGTCGCTGGTCATGACGCTGGCGGGTTGTACACCTGCCATGCGGAAGCACTCTCCCAGCGCTTCGGTATGCTTACGGACCTTTTCGGCATACGCCTGCTGGAACCGGGGGTTGCTGCTGTCAAACCACACCGGCCCGTCTTCGCCGGCGATGGCAAAACGACCACTCTCGGGCAGTTTCAGCTCCAGCGGGTCAATAATCCTGAGTGCACTGACGCTATTGTGACGCGCCAGTGCTCCGAGTAACCGTGACGTGTCTGCGGTAATGTTGAGAAAATCACTGAGTACGAAAATACGACTGCCGGTGTGGGCGACCCGGCGAGCCTCCTGCAATGCGGTATCCAGGTTCCGGTCCGGCTCGCCTGCCGGCTGCCGGTTCTGATCGTTACGGGATACCCGCTGCTGTTGTGCCACGGTATCAAGCAGCCTGAGTACCGATTTCTTGCGGCGTGCAGGGCGCTGGACACTGAGGGTCCTGCCATTGAATACGATACCTCCCACCTGATCCCCGGACCCGAGTGCAAGCCATGCCAGGATGCCTGCCAGTTGCGCACAGCGAACCTGCTTGTACGCGCCGGTGCTGGCAAAGAAAAGCGACGGGCCAAGGTCACACAGCAACAACACCGGCCGCTCACGCTCCTCTTCATAAAGCTTGGTATGGGGCGATTGGCGCCGAGCTGTCACCCGCCAGTCAATACTGCGTATATCGTCACCGGGCTGATACTGTCTCACTTCGGCAAATGCCATGCCACGGCCCCTGCGGGGAGAACGCTGCAGCCCGGCCTGGCGGGATCTCACCGGCCGCGCCGCTGGCAGTTTCAGGGCGCGGGCATCCGCCTGCAGCCGGATCAGCCCGGGCAGTGAAATATGGGTGGCTGGCTCGTCAGATACGGTCATGGTCACGGTGTTCAGGCGGTGACCGGAACGCGGTCGATGAGCCGCTGGATGATGGCATCCGCCGTCAGACCTTCGGCCTCTGCCTCGAATGTGAGCAGGATCCGATGTCTGAGTACATCAAAGGCAATGTTGCGGACATCGTCCGGGCTGACGTAATCCCGCCCCTCGAGCCAGGCCATGGCGCGGGCGCAACGGTCCAGCGCAATCGTGCCTCGCGGGCTGGCGCCAAACGCGGTCCAGCGTGCAAGCTCTGGGTCCAGGGTGGCCGGATCCCGGGTTGCCAGTACCAGTGCCAGCAGGTACTGCTCGACAGGCTCCGACATGTAGATATCTGAAACCTCATTTCTGGCCTGGAAGACCTGATCTGCCGTCAGGCGGACTTCCGCCGCCACCTGGCCGCGCCGGTAGTCGTTTCTTGCCAGGTGCAGTATGGCTTTTTCGGCGTCAGCGGACGGGTAGTCGATGACCACGTGCATCAGGAAGCGGTCCAGTTGGGCTTCGGGCAGCGGATAGGTGCCCTCCTGCTCTATCGGGTTCTGGGTGGCCATTACCATGAACAGGCGATCCAGCGGAAAGGTGCGCATACCGACGCTGACCTGTCGCTCGCCCATGGCCTCGAGCAATGCCGACTGGACCTTGGCTGGTGCCCGGTTGATTTCGTCGGCCAGCACCAGATTATGGAAGATCGGCCCGTGTTGAAACTCGAACTGGCCTGTTTCAGCGCGGTAGATTTCGCTACCGGTAACGTCTGACGGAAGCAGATCGGGAGTGAACTGAATGCGGTGGAAATCACCTTCAAGGTGATCGGCCAATGCCTTGATAGCAGTGGTCTTGGCAAGGCCGGGAGCGCCTTCCACCAACAGGTGACCGTCGGCGAGCAGGGCAGTCAGCAAACGGTCCACCAGCTTTTCCTGGCCGATTATTCTTTTTGCTAACTGAGACCTGAGCTCGCCAAACGTATGCTGTAATGCCATGGGAAATGTCTACTCCTGGTGCACGGAAGGTTCGCGTAAGTAGTTGCCGCAGTTTTCGCATCTGCGGCGCAAAAATCAAGGCTTTGACTATGCTTATGTGACAGTACGCCGATTACGTTTATTTCACACTCATAGAGGTCGACTATGAATGCGCTGACAATCGCCAGCAAGGAACAGTTCTTTCAGCAGCTGGACGAAGCTTTCGCGGAAAAAATAGCAAAAACCGAAGCGAAGAAAATCAGTGAATTCGCAAAACAGCATTATGCCCATATTCCTCTCGAAGAGCTCGTGAGTCGCCGGTTCTCAGATACCTACGGTGCCATCCTCGCCCGCTGGCAGTTTCTCCAGAAGCGCGCTGCGGATGAAACCCCGGTGTCGGTCTTCAATCCTGATCTGGAGAGTGATGGCTGGCAGTCGACCCATACGGTTATTTATATCCTTCATCCCAATATGCCGTTTCTCATCGACTCGCTGCGTATTGCGATCAATCAACGTGAAATCGGTACTCATTCCATTCAGCATTCGATCCTCCAGGTGGAACGGGATGGCCAGGGCAAGCTGAAAAAGCTGCACCCGCCCAAGAAGAAGGCGACCAATACCGGATACGAAGCGTTCATTGTTCTCGAGATTGATCGCCACAGCAGCCCGGATGATCTTAGGTCCCTGGAGGAAGTGCTTCAGACTATCCTTCATGAAGTCCGGATTGCGGTCAGTGATTTTCCGATTGTCACTGAAAAAGTCAACGAAATCAGCCGGGAGCTGGATAGCACGACCGCCGGCATAGATGAGGATCAGAAGGAAGAGGCGAAAGCATTTCTGGAGTGGCTGGTCAGGGATCATTTCACCTTTCTGGGCTACGACGAATACGATTTCGCAAAGGACAAGAGCGGGTTGGTGGTTCGCCGTGTGGAGAACTCCGAGCTGGGGATTCTCCGCGTCAACAATGAACGGCCGGATAAAGTGCGACTGAATGAATTGCCGCAGCGCACGCGGCATGAAATGACCCGCACTGACGATATTTTCATCTTCGCCAAGTCCGCCCAGCGGTCGCGGGTGCACAGGCCTGCCTATCCGGACTATATCGCGGTCAAGAAGTTCAACAGCAAAGGCGAGGTGGTTGGCGAGCGCCGCTTCCTGGGTCTTTACACGTCCCGTGTCTATAACGAGCGGCCGGACGAGATCCCTCTGCTCAGGCGCAAGGTTCAGTCTGTCATGAGGCGGTCGGGTTTTTTGAGGGATGATTACGCCGGCAAGGAGCTGGATCAGATTCTCACCGTGTATCCTCGGGACGAGCTGTTCCAGATTGAGCCAACCGAGTTGTTGTCGGTCGCCAAGAGCATCCTGTACATACAGGAGCGTCGACGCATAGAACTGTTCATGCGGGAAGACGTGTATGGCCAGTTCGTGACCTGTCTGGCGTTTTTCCCACGGGACATCTACAACACCGAACTGCGACTGAAAGTGGAGCAAGTGTTGCACGATACACTCGACGCCGAAGATATCGAGTTCGTCACCCATTTCTCCGAATCCGTGCTGGCCAGGGTGCAATTCACCATTCGTGTGCCCCAGGTGGAAAATCGCCAGCTCCCGATCTCGGAAATACGCGAGAAGGTTATCGATCTTGCCCAGTCGTGGCGCGACGGGCTCCTGGAGGCCCTGAACGAGGCTTACGGCGAAGAGCAGGGCAACGAAATGTTCCGGCTCTATTCCGCTGGTTTCCCGGCCAGCTATAAGGATATGTTCTCGCCAAGGCGTGCCGCCATAGATCTCGAGCACATTTCCGGTGCGGCCAGTGAAAAGCACCTTGCGATGAGCTTTTACAGAGCGCTGGAAGAAGACGAGAGCACACTGCACTTCAAGCTTTTCTACCCAGATGAGCCTCTGCCGTTGTCGGACGTGATGCCGATTTTTGATAATCTCGGGTTCCGGGTCATTGGTGAGCATCCGTTCGAGGTCAGTGACCGGCGAGGGAATATTGTCTGGATTCACGACTTCACCCTGCAGGCCCATAGCGGAAAGGTCGTGGATATACACCGCATTCGTCCCATCTTTGAGGACCTGTTCCGCCGGGTCTGGTATGGCGATGCGGAGAATGATGCCTTTAACCGGTTGTTGCTGTCGTCCTATATGAGCTGGCGTGAAATCGCCTTGCTGCGGACTTATGCCCGCTATATGCGGCAGATCCGGTTCTCCAACAGTCAGACCTTTATATCCAACACCCTCGTCAACCATGTGGACCTTACGCGCCTGTTGCTTGAATTCTTCGAGGTACGGTTCAACCCTGCTCGCTATCAGAGTGAGGGAAAGAGTGCCGCCGCGCAGCAGAAGCTGGAAATCGAGTTCAACGCTGGCCTTGATGATGTGGAAAACCTCAGTGAAGACCGCGTTTTGAGGCTATTTCTCGAGTTGATGCAGGCCACCCTGCGCACCAACTACTACCAGCCCGACAGGGAGGGCAGGACCAAGCCTTATATCAGTGTGAAGTTCGATCCGTCAGAGATTCCGGATGTGCCGTTGCCTCTGCCCATGTTCGAGATTTTTGTCTATTCGCCACGGGTTGAGGGTGTGCATCTGCGCGGTGGCAAAGTTGCGCGGGGCGGTTTGCGCTGGTCCGACCGGTTCGAGGACTATCGCACCGAAATCCTGGGGCTGGTCAAGGCGCAGCAGGTCAAGAACGCCGTTATTGTGCCAGTCGGAGCCAAGGGCGGTTTTGTGGCCAAGCGCCTGCCCGACATGTCGGACCGCGAAGCTTTCCAGGCCGAGGGTATAGAGGCCTACAAGACGTTCATCCGGGGTTTGCTGGATATCACCGATAACCTTGTGGAGACCGGCATCCAGCCACCTGAATCGGTTATCCGGCATGACGACGACGATCACTACCTGGTGGTTGCCGCGGACAAGGGCACGGCAACCTTCTCTGACATAGCCAATGGCCTGGCGGCCGAATACGGCTTCTGGATGGGGGATGCGTTTGCCTCTGGCGGCAGCAATGGTTATGACCACAAGAAAATGGGCATTACCGCCCGTGGTGCCTGGGTATCCGTCGAGCGGCATTTCCGCGAGCTGGGGATCAATCCTGCGCTGGACGAATTCACCGCCATTGGTATTGGCGATATGGGGGGCGATGTATTTGGTAACGGGCTGCTGTCATCGGAGAAGACAAAACTGGTGGCTGCGTTCAACCACATCCATATCTTTATCGACCCGACACCAGATGCGGCCAAAAGCTACAAAGAACGTAAGCGTCTGTTCGAGCTGCCGCGTTCCTCATGGACGGACTACGACGCCAGCCTGATCTCCAAGGGTGGTGGCGTGTTCAGTCGCAGTGCCAAGTCGATACCCGTCAGCCCTGAGATGAAGAAGTTGCTGGGGATCAAGTCTGATCGTGTACCGCCAAATATGCTGATTACCCACATTCTGAAATCCCAGGCAGACCTGCTCTGGATCGGTGGTATCGGCACGTATGTGAAGGGACACGAGGAATCCCACGCTGATGTCGGCGATAAGGCCAACGATGCGTTGCGTATTAACGGCTCCGAACTTCGCTGCAAGATTGTGGGTGAAGGTGGCAACCTGGGAATGACACAGCTCGGGCGCATCGAATTTGCCCTGAGGGGTGGCCGGTTGAATACCGACTTTATCGATAACTCCGGTGGCGTGGACTGCTCAGACCATGAAGTGAATATGAAAATCCTGCTCAACCATGCCGTTGCCATGGGGGATCTCACCGACAAGCAGCGCAACATCATGCTGGAGGAAATGACCGACGACGTTGCCGCACTGGTGCTGAAGAACAACTACCGGCAAACCCAGGCGATCAGTATTGCGAGCATGAGTGCAGTGACGCGCCTGGAAGAATACCGCCGCCTGATGAACACCATGGAAAGCGAAGGCAAGCTGAACCGCAGCCTTGAGTTCCTGCCGGACGATGAAACCCTGTCGGAGAGAAAACTGGACAAAAAGGGGCTGACACGCCCCGAACTTTCGGTGCTGATCTCTTACGTCAAGGGCGATCTGAAACAGACGCTTATCAACAGCAGTCTTCCTGACGAGCCCTTGCTGGCCGGGGAAATGTACAAGGTGTTCCCTCAGGAGCTCACCCGCAAATTCTCCAGGGAGCTGGGAGAACACCAGTTGCGCCGGGAGATCATCGCAACGCAGATTGCGAACGATATGGTCAACCACATGGGGATTACCTTTGTTGAGCGGCTGAAGCAGTCTACCGGGGCCGATGCCGCCTCGATCGCGCTGGCATGGATTATCGCCCGGGACGTGTTCCGCCTGGATACCTGGTGGGACAAGATCGAATACCTGGACTACTTCATTCCGGCGAACCTGCAGATAGAGCTGATGGGGGATCTGATGCGGCTGATTCGCCGCGCTGTTCGCTGGCTGCTGCGTAACCGCCGGGCCGAACTCAGTATCCAGAGCCATATGGAGAGGTTTGCCGACAGCGTTTGGAAAATCACGGCGGACCTGCCGGATTATCTGGGAGACCAGGCGCGGGCAGACTGGAAGAAGCGGCACGATGCGCTGGTTGAGTCCGGGTTACCCGAGGATCTTGCCTCGGTGGTGTCCGGTACCAGTTACCTCTACTCCTCTCTGGGTATTATCGAGGCAAGGGAGGCAACCGGTATGCCGCTGAAAACCGTTGCCAATCTGTACTATGACCTCGGTGACAAGCTTGACCTCAACTGGTTTGCCAATGCCATTGCGGCACTGGTGCCCGCCTCCCACTGGCAGGCCCTGGCTCGCGAGAGCTTCCGCGAGGACCTGGACTGGCAGCAGCGTGCGCTTACCACGGGGGTACTCAAACTGGCTGAAAAACCAGCAGACGTTAATGGCTGTGTCGGGAACTGGATAGAGCGGCACTCCGCCATGATAAACCGCTGGAAATCCATGCTGACCGAGCTCAAAGGTGTCAGGGAACCGGAATATGCCATGTTCTCGGTGGCTTTGCGGGAGCTTCTGGATCTGGCACAGACAACCATGCATGAGCAGCACGAGGACGTTGTCACTCCGACCACTTGAGTATTGATTTATGGTGTTTATTGCCGTTCAATTCCGGCATCACAAATTTACGGATGGGAGGTTCGATGGGTCAGCTTGATAAGTTGCTGGATAAAAACCGGGCATGGGCGGACAGCATCAAGAGTCAGGATCCGGAATTCTTTACCCGGCTGTCCAATCAGCAGGCCCCCGAGTATCTCTGGATCGGGTGTGCAGACAGCCGGGTGCCGGCTAACCAGATTGTAGACCTGATGCCAGGGGAGCTGTTTGTGCACCGCAACGTGGCGAACGTGGTGGTGCATACGGATTTCAATTGTCTCTCGGTTCTCCAGTTTGCCATTGATGTTTTAAAAGTGAAGCACATCCTGGTTGTTGGGCACTATGGCTGTGGTGGCGTCAAGGCGGCGCTGCATGACGAAGGATTCGGGCTGATTTCCAACTGGCTTCGACACGTTCAGGACGTCCGTGACAAGCACCAGGGTGTACTCGACGGGCTGGCCTCGGACCAGGATCGCGTGGATCGGTTATGCGAGCTTAACGTGGTTGAGCAGGTCGGGCATGTCTGTCAGAACAGCATTGTCCAGGAGGCCTGGCGCAGAGGTCAGCCGTTGACGGTGCATGGGTTTGTCTATGATGTGGCCGACGGCATTCTTCGGGATATGGGGCTCTCCATTGCCTCCGAAGCCGACCGTGAAAGCATCAAGCAGAACAGTGTTGACGAGCTGATTTTAAGGCCGGTTCGTTCCGGTCGTCAAAAAAAGTGACACCAATGGTGTCAAATTGTGTCAATTATTCGTGACAGGCGTCACTAACTGACCCTCGCAGTCATCACAGTTAATCGTTGTCTTCGTTGTTACACTGATTTTGTAGCAATTGAGGAGGTTAGCAATGCGAGAAATCATGCAGAAAGCCCTTAGCGCGTTGAGCCAGCGTAGAACATCGCAGGTGGCAGAGGTCCGTCGCAGGTCCGGCAGTTCTGTATCGCAGCCCGCTGCCTCCGAAGATTGGGGTATGTCTCCGGAAGACGCACTTCGTGCCAACACTGTGGCACGGTACAAATAACTCCGGGGACTTTTTCCTGCTTTCCAATGGCCCGAGCCGAGACGCCGGGTTCTGTTCCGGTTAGAGTATGGCGCCTGATATCCATACCTGATACCCATACCGGAATAACCCAACAATGCCTGCGTTGCCTAACTCCCACGAAGCACTGCTGAAAAATCTGCAACACCTGCACGGCCGGGTGGCGGTGCTGGGCCCTGTGGATATTTCCCTGATGCCCGCCCTGGCGCCCTCTGGCCTTGTGGTAACCGAGCATTTTGGTCTCTGGCAGCAGATGACGACCATTGATGGCTGGGCCGCCGCGTTCGGTTACGACGACGAGGCGTTGGCTCCTGCCATCGCGGATACAATAGTGGTTTTCCTTCCCAAGGCAAGGGCCGAGTTGGCTCTGAGGCTGGCGCTTGCAAGCTGGCTTGCCGCACCTGGGGCCCGCGTGACTCTGGTGGGCGAGAAAAAGGAAGGAGTGGCCGGTGCCGTGAAACAGCTCAAGGCTGTTGCACCCGGCGCCGTCAAGATAGACAGCGCCCGGCACTGCCAGGTCTGGCAGGCGGAGATCCTGCCACCGGCTGAAATCTTTGATATATCCCAGTGGCAGACGTGGCATCCGGTTGAATGTGCCGGTATCCGTTTCGACGTGGCCGGTTTGCCAGGAATTTTCAGTGCCGGTGAGTTGGATGCCGGCACCGCCATGCTGCTTGAATCACTCGCTGACGAACCCTTGAAAGCGGGGCCGGTGCTGGATTTTGCCTGTGGCGCAGGCGTTATAGGCACCTGGCTTCAGCTTTACCAGCGTTCACTGGGTCAGCCGGTTACTCAAGTTGACGGGGTTGATGTTCAGTCACAGGCAGTCATCTGTGCCCGCTCAACCTACCAGCGCGCTGCAGCCCTCGGCACTATCGTTGCCTCGGACGGTCTGGATCGCGTTGACGGCAAGTATGCAGTTGTACTGAGTAATCCACCCTTTCACACGGGTATCCGCACGGATACCTCAATGACGGAGGAGTTTTTGCGGCAGGTGGCTGGGCACCTTTTACCGGGCGGTGAGTTGCGTCTTGTGGCCAACAGTTTTCTGCCCTATGAAGACCTGATTCGTCGCCATGTGGGTCCGGTGAAGGCCATTACCACCGACAAGCGTTTTACCGTCTGGTCTGCCCGCGAGGACAAAAAAAAGCCCCTGGGGTAAGGGGCAAAGAGGTTGGCGTCCAAAAAAAGCGGAGCAACCTGAAATCGTCTGCCCAGAATAGGGTTAATTTCTAGAATAATCAGCCTAGAATGTCCGCTGTTGCATTAACCAGATAGCGGAAGCCCGAAATGACAAGTGACGTGCTGGAAGTGAGTGGTCTCTCCCTGCCTCTGAAACGCCCGGGCGGTAGCCGTTCGCTGCGGGCCTGGGACGCGGCTGACGAGCAGCTACTGGAGCAGACCCTTGCCCGCTTTAGCCCGGACTCCCGTCCCCGCATGCTCATTGTCGACGACCAGTTTGGCGCACTGACGCTCGGGCTGGCGCAATTTGCGCCGGTTTCCTTTGCTGACAGCAGCTCACTTTCCTACGCCCTGGCGGTGAACACGCCCGCCGGCGAGAACATTGAGACGCCTTCGAGCTGGCTGGCTCCCCCAGAAGGCCCGTTTGATGTGGTGGTTATGCGCATCCCGAGGCAGGTGGATTATCTGAGCTGCCTGCTCAGGTGGGTTAACACTGTGCTTGACTCTGACGGAACCCTTATCGTGGGGGGCATGATCAAGCATTTACCGGACAGCAGCTCTGCTGTGTTTGCGGACCTGGTGCACACCCGGGAAGTGTGCCCGGCTCGCAAAAAAGCAAGGGTGATTGTCGCAGCCGCAGGAGAGCAGACTCTGAGAAACTGGGATGATCTTTGGAAGGGGTACCTGCTGCCGAACTCGGAGCACAAGGTGAGCGCCATGCCCAACGTGTTCGCCAGGGAAAAACTGGATATAGGCACCCGCCTGCTACTGCCCCTGGTTGCCCGTGAGGCCGTCGGCCTGCCTCCCGGCAGCCGAGTATTGGACCTTGCCTGTGGGAATGGCGTGTTGGGCCTGACGGCGCTGGCGGAGAATCCTGGATTGGCCGTGACGTTTTCAGATGTTTCCAGTCAGGCCGTTGTAAGTGCCCGCGATAATACCGCACAGGCGTTTCCTGACGCCGATGTTGCGTTTCTCCATAGCGACGGTATTCCTGAAGATGCCGGCCACTTCAAGCTGGTCATATTGAATCCGCCGTTTCACGAGGGTGGTGTGGTCGGCGATCACATCGCCCTGCGACTGTTCCGCCAGGTTGCCCGCCATCTCGAGCCTGGCGGACGAATGCTTATGGTGGGGAATCGCCACCTGGGGTACCACCGCAGCCTGAGGCGCTTTTTCTCAAGGGTTCGTCAGCTGGAGGCCGATCCCAGGTTCGTGGTGTTTGAAGCCTCTGATCAGGGCGTCGGCCGGTCGTAGCCCATTCGCGCCAGGGTATCGACGATGGTCTGGGTCTGGCTGTCGATCTCGATATTGACCCGGTCGCCAACGGACACCTCGCCAAAAGTAGTGGCACGCAGCGTTTCCGGAATCAGGTACACGTTAAATCGGTTATCCCGGACTTCTCCGATAGTGAGGCTGCACCCGTTGATAGCGATATAGCCCTTTGGAAAGAGGTATCTGGCCCAGGATTCCGACACTTCAAACTCCAGGGTGCAGTTGTTCTCGGGCCGGTCAATCGCAACGATATCCGCGGTGGTATGAATGTGGCCGGAGAGCAGATGCCCGCCAATCTCGTCGCCGATCCTGGCAGCCCTTTCGAAGTTTATTCTGTCTCCGGGCCTTAACTCTCCCAGGGTGGTGGCCCGAAGCGTTTCCTGCATGGCATCGAAGTAGAGCTGATCGCCTTCCTGCCGGGTTACGGTCAGGCAGGTACCGTTAATAGCGACGGACGCTCCGACGGTAATGCCGTGAACCTGCTCTTCGGGAAAACGGACCACGAAGCTGCTTAGCCCTGGCTCGGCCGAAAGGTTGTCGATGGTGGCAACACCCTGAACAATGCCTGTAAACATTCATTCCCCTCTGACGACGTTCGTGGCCGGTACCGGCTACACTGTGAGAAGCAAGGATAGCGATCGCATGATGCCATGCCAAGCCGGGTTTGCCACTCTATTGCCCCTGACCCGGGCTCAAGGATCTGAACCCGTGGTCGATAAACGCCAGGAACGGGCACGGTTTTGCGGGTGTAGGCCCGGTTAAAGTTAACGGGAAACCTGATGGCAGAGAACGAAAGCACAGTCCGGCAGCGTACTAATCCGGAGGAGCCGCTGTTGCGCAAAGGGCGCCCTGCGGATCCGCAGCCCCCTGTGCCCGAAGGGCAGGGGGATACGGCCGGAAAAATATCGGCGGACACCCTGCCCTCAGTAATCGGCCAGGAGGTCTCCTTACCCGGGCAGGACGATGACTCGGATGAGGTGGGCTCTGGTGAGCGGGATGTTACCGGTGATGATACAAACGATATCGAAAAAACCATGGCGGAATCCCGCCAGCGTAAGCTGAGATTGATGCTGCGGCAGTGCGACCGGGTTCTGTTGCTGGATTTTGAATTGCTGGCACTGCCTGACTGGCCAGACAATTACACGCTCTCCGCCGCGCGTCGGAACAGGGATCTGTGGCTGTTCAGTGCGTTGTTGGCGGTAATCGTTTTCCTTAGCGGGATGACCGGCTTTGTGCCCGCCTGGATTGCCGGTGGCGGATTCGGTGCATTTGTTATTATCCTGTTGACGGGGGTACCAGCAGTCAGGCGCCTGTATAGCTCCCACCCCTCGTATACAGACCTGATAGTCCGGCGGCGTCGCCTGTTGCGGGACGCACGAAAGCACGTCGACCACCTGGAGGGGAAAGAAGGGCTGGTATGGCAATGCGCGCGCATGGCGGAATTCAACCCTGCTCTCAAGGCGACCCGTTTCAGTGAGCTTGTCGCCTTGTCTGAGCGTCGCGTGCTGGCACGAAACATGGCGCGCAGGGAGCATGTCCGTCTTTATCTGGTGTATCTCCTTGAGGCTGAAAAGGCTTATGCCCGCGCTCAGCAGGCGTTTTTTGAAGGCCATCAGCTGGCTATCGACAAGGGTTGGGTCTCCGTGGCGTCGGAGCCTGAGCAGAGAACTTGACAAGATTGCCGGTCAAACGTATGTTTCAAACAGACGTTTGCTAGAGGCTCTGATAATAAAATGGCTCAGTCTGATACGGTTGACCGGATTCTGGATGCGGCGGAAGAGCTTTTCGCTGACCGCGGGTTTTCTGAAACCTCACTGCGGATGATTACCAGCAAGGCTAAGGTAAATCTGGCCGCTGTCAATTATCATTTTGGTTCCAAGAACGCGCTCATTCATGCGGTGTTCGCCCGTTTTCTAACGCCTTTTTCGGCAACCCTGGAGAACGCGTTTGATGACCTCGAGGCGCGCTGTGATGGCGAGCCCCCTACACTGAACCAGACTCTTTGGGCGCTGACGGAAAGTGCTGTGCGTATGCCTCAGCGCAATGAGAAGGGCATTTCCATATTCATGCGCCTGCTCGGGCTGGCTTACACGCAGTCCCAGGGGCACCTGCGCAAGTTTCTCGAGCAGGAGTACAGTCAGCCATTCAGCCGCTTCATGCGTTTGCTGAAAGAGGCGACGCCGCAACTGTCGTCGGTCGACCGCTACTGGCGTATTCAGTTCATGCTGGGGGCAACTGCCTTCACCATGTCCAGCAGCGATGCCCTGAGGGACATCCTGCAGAACAAACTGGGGGTGGAGACCACGGTTCAGGAAATTGCGGCTCGCCTGGTACCCTTCCTCGCAGCCGGAATGCAGGCCGAGGACGCCATGCTGGTCCCTCCGTCCCATAAAAGCTCAGTTGCCTGAATTGCGGTCTGTCGGTTAGGCTTCCGGTTTGATTCGTCGGCTGGGAGCCCCGCACCGTATGACAAGTGATCCTGTTTCCCCTTCAGTGCGCTCAACAGCTCCCGGTATTGAAATCGATCTGGCCAGGCAGACACTGACGCTGTATCCGGAAGACGCCACCTCTTCAATCTCCTACCAGATTTCGACGGCCCTTAATGGCGCCGGTGAACGCCAGAGCAGCGGCTGCACGCCTACGGGCAGGCATTATGTTCGTGCAATGGTCGGTGATGGCGAGCCCCTGAACACTGTCTTCGTTGCCCGCAGGCCGACCGGAGAAGTCTATTCGCCGGAACTTGCCGGCCAGTTTCCCGAAAGGGACTGGATACTGTCCCGCATCCTCTGGCTTTGTGGTCTGGAATCCGGCAAAAACCGGGGGGCCGGGGTCGATAGTTTCCGTCGCTTCATATACATTCACGGCACACCGGATTCTGAACCCATGGGTGTTCCACGCTCCCATGGTTGCATCCGCATGCGAAACACTGACGTGGTCGATTTGTACGGCCGGGTGAAGCCAGGCACACCGGTGTTTATACAATAAGCCTCTCCCTGAACTGACGGAACCGAGAAACCGATGCTTGAAGAAATGCCTTCCACAGTGAATAACTGGATTCAGGACTGGAGTCTGCTGTCCGAAAGCTGGCGAGTCGGGCTGGTGGTATTTGCCCTGGTGGCTGGAACGGCAGTGGTTGCCTACATTGCCAGTTTTATTGTCGGTGCTATTGAACGGCGCTTCAAGAAAACCGACAACCTCTGGGATGACGCCTTGTTGCATGCCGCCCGGAAACCGGTCATTGCTTTCGTCTGGTTGCAGGGGGTGTTCTGGGCTGCCGAGGTTGCTCACCGGTACTCCGAAGCGGAGATATTCTCCGTCAATGACACGCTGCTGCAGATCGGTTTTGTCTGGTTGCTGGTCTGGACCCTGTTGCGGCTTATCAAGCAGGGGGAGGAGATACTCACCTCACCCCTGAAAATGAAAACGCCGATGGACTACACCACCGTCAATGCGGTCAGCAAACTGTCGCGGGCGGTGGTGATCATTACCGCGGTACTGATCGCCCTGCAGTCACTGGGGTACAGTATTTCTGGCGTGCTGGCATTTGGTGGTGTTGGCGGTATCGCGGTCGGTTTCGCGGCGAAGGATCTGCTTGCCAACTTTTTCGGCGGATTCATTATTCACCTGGATCGGCCTTTCAAAGTGGGGGACTGGGTACGTTCGCCGGATCGTAATATTGAAGGCACGGTTGAGCACATCGGCTGGCGCCTTACGACCGTCCGCACGTTCGACAAGCGCCCACTGTATGTGCCCAACGCTGTCTTCACCACGATTTCGGTGGAAAATCCCTCCAGAATGCTTAACCGCCGTATCTCGGAAACCATCGGAATCCGCTATGCGGATGTCAGCGGTATGGCGGAGATTGTTGCGGAAATCCGCGACATGCTGGAGAACCATGAAGATATCGACCAGGACCAGACGCTGATTGTCAATTTCCTGGCCTTCAATGCGTCCTCCCTGGATATCATGGTGTATACCTTCACGAGGACTATCGAATGGGTCAGGTTCCACGAAGTCAAACAGGATGTGTTGTTGAAAATCAGTGACATTATTGAAGGCCATGGTGCTGAGGTTGCCTTCCCGACACGCACACTTCACCTGCCGGACGGCGTGCGCCTTGCCAATGACCAGGCCGGGAAGCGCGACGATGGCGAAGCTTCCAGTGCTGAACCTGGCAGCAGCCGGGCACCGGTGGACGGCAGTGAGGGCTCCACGGAAACACAGGGGGACAGCGCCGAGGCAACAGGGGAAGGATCATGAGCAGGTCGGAGAACAACCCACCGGTTGGCATCATTGGTGGTACCGGGCTTACGACTCTTTCAGGCTTGGAGATAACGGCGGAGCGGCCTGTTGATACACAGTGGGGTCAACCCTCTTCGACTCTGGTTGAGGGGCGGCTGGCGGGCCAGGCGGTGGTTTTCCTGTCCCGCCATGGCAATCCGCATCGTATTCCGCCGCACCAGGTCAATTATCGGGCCAACCTGCAGGCGCTCCATGATGTGGGTGTTCGCACAGTTGTGGGTGTCAATGCCGTGGGCGGCATTCATCCGGACATGGGCCCGGCGCATATCGTCATCCCGAACCAGATTATTGATTACACCTGGGGCAGGGCGAGTACTTTTTATGAGGGTGACCTGGACGAGACCACTCATATCGATTTCACCTGGCCCTACACTGAAAGCGCCCGTGAACTGCTGATTGCAGCCGCCCGGGACCAGAACCTGTCGTTTTCTGATTTTGGTGTTTACGGTGCGACCCAGGGGCCAAGGCTTGAAACAGCGGCTGAAGTTATACGCCTGGAGCGCGACGGATGCGATCTGGTGGGCATGACAGGTATGCCCGAGGCAGTGCTGGCGGCGGAACTGAAGATGAATTACGTTTGCCTGGCGCTGGTGGTGAACCATGCCGCCGGTAAATCTGACCACATTATTACCATGGCTGAAATCGAGGCCGCTATCGACCAGGGAATGTCTGGCATCAAGCGGGTTCTCGAAGTTTCAATGGTTGGCCTGGGCGCGCTTATTCCTCAATTTTCTTGAAAAACACCAACACCCCTATGGTTGGGGAGTCCAGGAAATGGACTTCCTCACTGCGCATGCGACGGGTTTCGCGAATCCAGGTCAGCAACTCCGCTCTTGGCCAGTTCACGTCGGAAACTGCTGCTGGTTCCGGTGAAGCCAGGGGGGCGCCAGCATTCTCTGTACCTTCCTCGCTATTCTCTACCGTATCGGAAGGCGGATTCTCCTCAGAAACCTCCTCCGTTAAACCGATGGTGTTTTCGGCAGGGGGCATGGGCTGCCAGTGATTGAGATGCACACCGACGTGCAGGTAGCGTTGTCGGTCGATAGTGATATGGCCTTCTACATCGCGGTGACCGGCCTCGGCCAGCCAGTCGCCGATAGCGACCCGCAGTGGTTCACCCTCGAAATCGGGTGGGAAGGACTGGTACCAGCCGGTGGCAAGCAGAACCCGGTATTTGCCGCTGTTCTCCAGGCGGCTGGCGGCGTAGTTGAGATGAAGTTCGCTGCGCGAAACCAGGTCCCGTGTGGTTTCTACCGTACCGCTGCCGTCCACCGCCCGCAGAATTTCGGTAATCTCCGGATTGGGCGGCTCGGGGATGCGACTGGCCATTCGCTCATTGATGCTTTCCGGGTCAACCGTGCGCTCGACGATCACAATCTCGGCACGATAGTAATCCGGACGGGGCTCTGCCGCGGCGGCCTGTTGAGAAGGCTGCTGGGCGGCCGCCATTGATGACAGCGCCAGCGCGACCACAAAAACGAAGGTGGACTTTCCGGGCAGTACGTTAGCGGGCGTTCGCAAGTGCTTTGCTCCCATGTTGCTGTTATTCATCTCGGGCCTCTGAGCCGGGCGCATTATGACACCAGCTGGCCCAGCATGTCGGAAATGCCGTCGAGTTTACCACTGGTTGAGGTGTCGTTCAGCCGGAAACGAAAACTGTTGGCCCCTTCAAGGCGATACCGGTCGGGCGAGGATTGCACTTTTTTAACCAGCATCAGCGGATCAACTGGTGTTGAGCTGCCAAACTCCAGCCTCGCCCATTCCTTGCCGGCGTCCACTTTCACGATGCCCAGGGCTTCCGCACGGATTCGCAGTTCCGATTGCCGAATCAAATTTTTTGCCGGCTCCGGTAATAACCCGAAGCGGTCGATCATCTCAACCTGAAGTTCTTTTAATCCATCTTTGTCGCTGACGCTGGCAATTCGTTTGTACAGCATCAGCCGATTATGGACGTCGGGCAGGTAGTCATCGGGAATCAGCGCCGGTATTCGCAGGTTCATCTCGGTGCCATGGCTCAGCGGCAGTTCCGCATTCGGGGTTCTTCCTTCACGGATGGCCTGCACGGCCTCGTCCAGCAGCTGCATGTAAAGGGTGAAGCCGATGCTTTCGATCTGGCCGCTCTGCTCTTCGCCCAGCAGTTCGCCGGCGCCCCGAATCTCCAGGTCGTGGGTGGCCAGCATAAACCCGGCGCCCAGGTCCTGCGCTTCGGAGATGGCTTCCAGGCGTTTTTTAGCATCCGCCGTGATGGACCGTGGCGGTGGTGTCAGCAGGTAAGCGTAAGCCTGATGGTGGGAGCGGCCGACCCGACCCCTCAGCTGGTGCAGCTGGGCAAGACCAAACTTGTCTGCGCGCTCGATGATAATGGTGTTGGCGCTGGGAATGTCGATGCCGGTTTCAATGATGGTGGTGCATACCAGTACGTTGAAACGCTTGTGATAGAAATCCGACATAATCTGTTCCAGCTCACGCTCGCGCATCTGGCCGTGAGCGACACCCACGCGGGCTTCGGGGATCAGCCGCCGCAGGTCCTCGGCGGTTTTCTCGATGGTGGCAACATCGTTGTGCAGGAAATACACCTGACCGCCGCGGAGGACTTCCCGCAGGATGGCTTCCTTGACCATGGCCTCGTCCCGTTGGCGCACAAAGGTCTTCACAGACAGGCGCCGGGCCGGCGGGGTGGCAATGATCGAGAGGTCCCTGAGGTGCCCCATGGCCATGTTGAGGGTCCTGGGGATCGGGGTTGCCGTCAGGTTAAGCATGTCGACTTCGGCACGCAGGGCTTTCAGGCGTTCTTTTTGCTGCACGCCGAACCGGTGTTCCTCGTCGATAATCACCAGCCCCAGGTTTTTGAACCGGATATCACCCTGAAGCAGTTTGTGAGTTCCGATCACGATATCTGCCTTGCCGGCCTCGATGGCGGTCAAGGCTCTGGTGGTCTGGCTGCCGCTGCGGAACCGGCTGAGCAGTTCCACGTTGACCGCGGTATCCGAAAAGCGATCCCGGAAGGATTCATAGTGCTGCTGCGCCAGCAGGGTGGTGGGTACCAGCACTGCTACCTGCTTGCCGGAGTAGGTGGCCATAAAGGCCGCACGCATGGCCACTTCCGTTTTACCGAAACCGACATCGCCACAGACCAGTCTGTCCATGGGTTTTTCGCTGATCATGTCTTCGAAAACCGCTTCGATGGCCGCTTCTTGGTCGGGTGTTTCCTCGAACGGGAAGCCGGCAGCGAATGCGCGGTAGGCTTCCTTCGGATCTTCGAAGGAAAAACCTTCACGGGCTTCCCGCCGGGCGTAGACATCCAGCAGCTCGGCTGCAGTGTCGCGTATTTTTTCCAACGCTTTCTGTTTTGCATTGCTCCAGCGATCGGTGCCCAGCTTGTGCAAGGGGGCGTGGTCGATGTCGGAGCCTGTGTAACGGGAAATCAGGTGCAGGCTGGAGACAGGTACGTAGAGCTTCGAGCCGCCGGCGTATTCCAGCATCAGGAATTCGCTGGCGTCCCCTTCGACGGTGATGGTTTCCAGGCCCCGATAGCGGCCAACACCGTGGTCAATATGCACCACCGGGGCGCCAATGCGAAGTTCAGAGAGGTCGCGATACCCGGAGTCATCAGACTCGGTGGGCTTTTCGCGCCGCCGTCGCTGCAGCACCCGTTCCCCGAAAAGGGCTGTCTCTGTGACCAGTGCAATGTGCTGTTCTGGCAGAACCAGTCCATATTCCATTGGCGCCACGGTGATGCCAAGCGTGCAGTCCGGGTTATCCGTGAACGCCCGCCAGTTGTCCATGGCTGCTACCCGAAGCCCGTGATCGGCCAGGTTCTCGATCAGAGCCTCGCGGCGGCCGGACGATTCCGCACAAATCAGAATCCGGCCATGGAAGTCATTGATAAACCGCTTGAGGCGGGCAGCAGGGTCGGCTGCACGGCCGTCCATTGCGACATCGGGCAATACCTCAGTGTGGCAATTGTGGCCGCCTGCAGAGTCTGTGGTTTCCGCGGTGAGTGTAACCCGCGGGAAATGCTTCAGGTGTCCGAACAGTTCATCCTGCTGCAGGAATAGACGCGCCGGAGGCAGGATCGGCCGCATGCGGTCGTGGCGCCGTTCCTCATAACGGTCACGGGTATCGGCGTCGAAGTGCTCTGCCGCCTCATGCAGGCCCGACGCGGTAAACACCAGGGTTTCTCCGGGCAGGTAATCGAACAGGGTGGCTGTCTGCTCGAAGAACAGTGGCAGGTAGTATTCAATCCCGGGCGGAGTGATGCCGTGGGTGACATCCTGGTAAATCGGGGAGTCCTTGTCAGCATGAGGGAACTGCTCGAACCAGCGGTTGCGGAATCCGGAGCGGGCTTCCTTGTGCCAGGGAAACTCGTTGGCCGGCAGCAGTTCGATTTTCTCGATCCTGTCGATGGAGCGCTGGGTTTCCGGATCAAAGGTACGCAGGGTTTCGATTTCGTCATCAAACAGGTCAATCCGGTAGGGCCGGGTTGCGCCCATGGGGAAGATGTCCAGAATGGCACCGCGCACCGCGTACTCGCCGTGTTCATAGACGTTCTCGGCATGCCGATAGCCGGCGGCTTCCAGCTGCAGCCGCCAGGAGTCGATATCCAGTGACTGCCCCACTTCCAGCAGCAGGGTGTTACCCTGCAGGTAACTGACGGGCGGTAACCGGTGCATCAGTGTGCGGGCAGGCACCACCAAAACGCCATGGCTCGTGGCCGGCAGCCGGTGCAGTGCCCGGATGCGCCGCGATGTGATGTCCTGGTGCGGAGAAAACAGGTCGTATGGCAGGGTTTCCCAGTCCGGCAGTGACAGTACTTCCAATCCGTCAGGCGTGATGGCAGCCTGGTCCTCGTCAGCTGGCAGGCCGAGGTAGAAACGCATGGCCTGCTCCAGGCGGATGGCTTCATCGGTGCTGCGGGTGATGACCAGGGTCAGTCCGGCATGGGCCTGCGCGCTCTCGCAGATCGCCAGAGCGTCACTGCTGCCCTGCAGCTCGCCCCAGGTTCGATGATCCGCTGCCTTGTGTGGAGCAGGTGGAGCCACCAGCACGGCAGGTCGGTCGGAATGGGAGGCACCTTGGCTCATGATTGTTTGGGTTCTCCTGAAAGTGACGGGCCGGAAAGCGGCGAGGCGCGTATTCTACCGGCCAGAGATAGCGCTGTCATGACAACGGGGACATACTGATACGTGCAAAGTGGGGGCCTGTATTTGCTGTCTGTCCCATAACGTTGGATAATGTGCGCCCTATTTTCCAGGTTCCAACTGCAGAGGTTCAAGCGTGAGTCACGAACAGATCAACCAGCACCTGTCTAACTGGACTGAAAGAGAATCCACTGCGGAAGCCATGATTCCGCTGATAGGCCGCCTCTACCGCAAAAACAACGTGGTTACTTCCGTTTATGGTCGCGCCGTCATCAACCAGTCGGTTATCGATATCATCCGCGCGCACCGCTTTGTGCGGCAGGTTGAGGATAGCGAACTGTCGGTTCACAACACCCTTCCCATTCTGCAGGCAATGGACAAAATGGATCTGGGGCGCGGGCATGTTGATATCGGCAAGCTTGCTGTGAAGTTCAAGGAGGAGGGTGGCTCCCTCGAGGATTTCCTCAAGCGCGAAATCGGACCGATTGTAGGCCAGTATCAGACGCAGTCGGAAGAGGACGCAGAAAACGACACCAAAGATGTTGTTCTCTATGGTTTCGGCCGTATCGGCCGTCTTCTGGCCCGCATCCTGATTGAAAAGGCCGGTGGTGGTAACAACCTTCGCCTGCGCGCGATTGTTGTGCGCCAGGGTGGTGCTGCTAACGACCTCGAGAAACGTGCGAGCCTGCTGCGCCGCGATTCTGTCCACGGTCCCTTCAACGGCACTATCACCGTGGACGAAGAGAATTCTGCGCTGATTGCCAATGGCAACTTCATCAAGGTGATTTATTCCCCGGGGCCGGACCAGGTCGATTACACCCAGTACGGTATCAACAACGCCATTGTCATTGACAATACCGGTATCTGGCGTGACGAAGCCGGTCTTGGTCTGCACCTGAAATCAAAGGGTGTAAGCCGGGTCTTGCTGACGGCGCCGGGCAAGGGCGATATCAAGAACATTGTCCATGGTATCAACAATGACTGGATAACCGAGGAAGATCGCATTCTTTCCGCGGCCTCCTGTACCACTAACGCCATTACTCCGGTGCTCAAGGCAATCGTGGACGAATACGGCATCGAAGATGGCCATGTCGAGACGGTTCACTCCTACACCAACGACCAGAACCTGATCGACAACTATCACAAGGGCAGCCGTCGCGGCCGCAGTGCGCCTCTGAACATGGTAATTACCGAGACGGGCGCCGCCAAGGCTGTTGCCAAGGCGCTGCCTGAGCTCAAGGGCAAACTGTCCGGCAACGCGATTCGTGTGCCGACACCGAACGTGTCCATGGCCATTCTCAACCTGAATCTGGCGAAAGAAGTCTCCGTTGAGGGGGTAAATGATTACCTTCGTGACATGGCTCTGCACTCGGAGCTGCAGAAGCAGATCGACTTCGTCAACTCTCCGGAAGTGGTGTCTACCGACTTTGTCGGTTCTCGTCACGCCGGCATTGTGGATGCCCAGGCGACGATCGCCAATGGCAAGCGTCTGATTCTATATGTGTGGTACGACAACGAGGCAGGTTACAGCGCCCAGGTGATCCGGGTGGTTAACCAGATGGCTGGCGTCACCTACCCGATCTTCCCGAAACGCACCAGGGGCTGATCGGCGCCCTGATAGCCACGGTGACACAGGAAACCCCGGCCATTTAAGTGGTCGGGGTTTCTTTTTGGGGATCTATGAACCATTGTGTGGTTACGTTCGGGCACAAACTCCGCAGGGTTTCTGGTGGAAATAGTATTCCTTAATCTCTATAATTGGCGCGATTTTGGGTACGTCTGACACCCGCTTCCCATCGCTATCTGTAACAGGATGCCTGGCATGTAACTGACGCCGGTGTATTCGTTGCTCTGGCATCGCCGTCCGGCGGAAGCCGGATTGCACACCTGGGCCGCAGGCGTCGGGCGTTACAAATCCATCGAACAGTTTCTGATGATTGGATGAGGCTAATGATCAAGATCAAAAAAGGCCTGGATCTTCCCATCAGCGGCGCTCCTGAACAGACCATTACTGACGGCAAACCCGTTCGCCATGTGGCATTGATCGGTTTTGACTATATCGGCATGAAGCCGACGATGGTTGTGAAAGAAGGGGACCGTGTAAAGCGCGGTACGCTGCTGTTTACGGACAAGAAGACCGAGGGCGTTCGTTATACCTCACCGGCAGCCGGTGTGGTCAAGGAAATTAACCGCGGTGAGCGCCGCGTGTTCCAGTCTCTTGTCATTGAAATTGATGGCGAGGACGCTGAAACCTTTGCGCGCTACAACGCCTCCGATATGGCTGGCCTTGAACGCCAGCAGGTTGTTGACAACCTGGTCGAATCCGGTTTGTGGACCACCTTCAAAACCCGTCCGTACAGTAAAGTGCCTGAGATCGACTCTGCACCGCACTCCATCTTCGTATCGGTAATGGATACCAATCCCCTGGCGGCCGACCCCACGGTCATCATCGGTGAAAACCGGGCGGCCTTCGAGCAGGGCCTGAAGATTATTGCCAAGCTGACCAACGGCAAGGTGTTTGTCACCGGTAAACCCGGGTCCGATGTGCCGGTTCCTTCAGGCGATAACGTGGAAGTTCAGCAATTCGATGGTGTTCACCCGGCAGGTAATGTGGGTACTCACATCCACTATCTGGATCCGATCGCTGGAGACAAGGTGGTCTGGAGTATTGGCTACCAGGAAGTGATCGACATCGCCAGGCTTTTTGAAACCGGAGAATTGCCGGTGGAGCGGATTGTCGCCGTTGGCGGGCCAAAGGCGCTGAAGCCGCGCCTGCTTCGCACCCGCATCGGTGCCAGCCTGACGGAACTTCTGGATGGTGAAGTTGCCACAGACTGCGAGGTTCGCACAATTTCCGGCTCCGTTTTCGGTGGCCGTCGGGGCGATGGTCCGTGTGCCTATCTTGGTCGCTTTGCCAATCAGATCTCGGTTCTGGAAGAGGGGTACAAGCGCGAATTCATGGGTTGGCTATCGCCGGGAGCCAATAAGTTCTCTGTGATGAATATCTATCTGTCCAAACTGGTGGGTGGCAAGCGCTTCGATATGACCACTACCACCAACGGTAGTGAGCGGGCCATGGTGCCGGTAGGGGTGTACGAAAAGGTCATGCCGCTGGACATTCTGCCGACCCAGTTGTTGCGGTCTTTGATCGTAGGCGACACTGAGATGGCACAGAAGCTGGGCGCCCTGGAGCTGGATGAAGAAGATCTGGCGCTGTGCACCTTCGTGTGTCCGGGTAAATACGAGTACGGTCCGATTCTCCGTGAGAACCTGACCCGAATCGAGATCGAGGGCTAAATCGATGGCAATCCGACAGTTTCTCGATGGTATCGAGCATCATTTCGAAAAAGGTGGTAAGTACGAGCGCTGGTATGCGCTTTACGAGGCGGTGGATACCATCTTCTATTCTCCGGCGAGCGTGACTTCCACTACGTCTCATGTGCGCGATGGCATTGACCTCAAGCGCATCATGATCACGGTCTGGCTGTGTACCTTCCCGGCAATGTTCTTCGGGATGTGGAATATCGGCTTTCAGGCCAACAGCTTCCTGGCCGAGAATCCGGACGCCCTGATGGGTGACGGTGGCCTGCGAACGGCTTTCATCAGTGCCCTGGCCGGTAACAATGCCGCCAGCATCTGGGACAACTTCGTATACGGCATGGCGTACTTCGTGCCCATTTACTTCGTCACCTTTGTGGTGGGTGGTTTCTGGGAAGTGCTGTTCGCGACGGTCCGCCGCCATGAAGTGAACGAAGGCTTCTTCGTCACCTCTGTGCTTTTCGCACTGATCTGTCCTCCAACCATTCCGCTATGGCAGGTGGCTCTGGGCATTACCTTCGGTGTGGTCATCGGCAAGGAAGTGTTCGGGGGAACCGGCAAGAATTTCCTGAACCCGGCCCTGACCGGCCGCGCCTTCCTTTATTTTGCCTATCCGGCGCAGATTTCCGGTGACACAGTGTGGACAGCGGTTGATGGATTCAGTGGTGCAACGGCTCTCAGTTGGGCAGCCAGCGGTGGCCTTGAAGCACTGGAAACCCAGATTGGCTGGATGTCGGCGTTCATGGGCTCGATCCAGGGCTCCATGGGTGAAACCTCGACGCTGGCAGTGCTGATCGGCGGTCTTATCCTGCTGGTGATGAAAATTGCCTCCTATCGCATTGTCGGAGGGGTAATGATCGGCATGATTGGCATGTCGTTGCTGCTGAATGTTATCGGCTCTGAGACCAACCCGATGTTTGATGTGCCGGCACACTGGCATCTCGTCATGGGCGGTTTTGCCTTCGGTATGATGTTCATGGCAACGGACCCGGTATCTGCCGCCATGACCGACACGGGGCGTTGGTGCTTTGGTATCCTGGTGGGCGTCATGACTGTGCTGATCCGCGTGATCAACCCGGCTTTCCCGGAAGGCATCATGCTGGCAATCCTGTTTGCCAACCTCTTTGCACCGCTGATGGACCACTATGTGGTTCAGGCCAACATCAAACGGAGGCTCGCACGTGGCTAAAGCTAAAGAAACTGTCTCCAGAACATTGATGGTTGCACTGGTGTTGAGTATTGCCTTCTCGGTAGTGGTTTCTACTGCCGCAGTAATGCTCCGTCCGGCGCAAGTCAAGAATCAGAACCTGGACATCCGCTCGAACATGCTCGCCGCTGCTGGCATGCTGGAACCGGGTGCCAGCGCAGATGAGATTGAAGACGCCTTCTCCCGTTTCAGTGTTCGTCTGGTCGATCTTGATACCGGTGAATACGTGGAACCGTCATCCGTCGGTGTTGAAGACCCGATGAAGTACGACATGTACAAAGCGTCGTCTGATCCGGAGATGTCGACCAACATCCTGTCGGCCGCTGACAAGGCAGGCATCAAACGCCGCCCGAACGTCGCCAAGGTATTTACCCTGGAAGAGGACGGCGAACTGGTTCGTGTGGTGCTGCCGATTCATGGCTACGGTCTCTGGTCAACGCTTTACGGATTCGTCTCGCTGGAAGGCGATGCCAATACCATCGAAGGGCTGGGCTTTTATGACCACGCCGAAACACCGGGTCTTGGAGGTGAAGTGGACAATCCGCGCTGGAAGCGTCAGTGGGTGGGCAAGAAAGTCTACGACGATGAGTTTGAGGAGCCCCAGATCCGTCTGGTCAAGGGTGGTGTAAGCTCCGACGCAGCCAACAGGGAACACAAGGTCGACGCGCTGTCCGGTGCGACGCTGACCAGCCGTGGTGTGGAAAACCTGGTCAATTACTGGATGGGTGACCGGGGCTTCGCACCGTACCTGAAAAAACTTCGTGAAGGGGAGGTCTGATCATGGCAGACGCTTCAGCCAAACAGGTTCTCTTCGAACCGATTTTCAGCAACAACCCCATTGCTCTGCAGATACTGGGTATCTGTTCAGCACTGGCGGTGACCACCAGCATGAACGTAACGTTGGTCATGTGTGCGGCGGTTATCGCGGTAACGGCGTTTTCGAACCTGGCAGTGTCGCTGGTCCGCATGCAGATTCCCGGCAGCATCCGGATCATTGTCCAGATGACCATCATCGCGTCTCTGGTTATTGTGGTGGATCAGGTGCTCAAGGCGTATGCCTACGAAATCAGCAAGCAGCTGTCGGTGTTCGTTGGTCTGATTATCACCAACTGCATCGTTATGGGCCGCGCAGAAGGCTTCGCCATGAAGAACGGCCCGCTGCTGAGCTTCCTGGATGGGGTCGGTAACGGCCTGGGCTATTCGGTAATGCTGATCTTCGTGGCGTTCTTCCGCGAACTGCTGGGCGCAGGCTCGCTGTTTGGCGTGTCCCTGATGCCGGTGGTGAACGAGGGCGGCTGGTACATTCCAAATGGTTTGCTGCTGTTGCCGCCGAGCGCATTCTTCATCATTGGTCTGGCTATCTGGGGCCTGCGGGTCTGGAAGCCTGAGCAGGTTGAAGAGCCCGACTTCAAGATGTCCCGCCACACGGTTAAGGAGGCCTTCTGATGGAGCATTATATCAGTCTGATCCTGAAGGCCATTTTTGTTGAAAACATGGCGCTGGCCTTCTTCCTGGGCATGTGTACCTTCCTGGCGATCTCGAAGAAGATCGAGGCAGCCGCCGGGCTGGGTATCGCCGTTGTCGTGGTGCTGACAATTACGGTTCCGGTGAACAACCTGCTTTACAACACTATCCTCAGGGAAGGTGCGCTGGACTGGGCAGGTCTGCCGAACGTTGACCTGAGCTTTTTGGGCCTGCTTACGTATATCGGAGTTATAGCCGCGCTTATCCAGATCATGGAAATGATTCTGGACAAGTACATTCCGGCGCTATACGCAGCGCTTGGCGTGTTTCTTCCACTGATCACGGTGAATTGCGCCATCCTTGGTGCGTCACTGTTCATGGTAGAGCGTGACTACACCTTCAGCGAAAGCGTGGTTTACGGGTTTGGGGCAGGTGTTGGCTGGGCGCTGGCGATACTGGCACTGGCAGGTATCCGCGAAAAGCTCAAGTACAGCGATGTTCCCGAGGGCCTGCGCGGCCTGGGTATCACCTTCATTACGGTTGGTCTGATGTCCCTGGGCTTTATGTCATTCTCAGGCATTTCACTGTAACCAATCCGGTGATTCGGTTTAACGAAAAGGCGAGACCATGAATACAGAAATTATTCTCGGCGTGGTCATGTTCACCGTTATCGTACTGGCCCTTGTCGCGGTCATCCTCGCGGCACGGTCCAGGCTGGTAAGCACCGGTGATGTGACCATCGAAATCAACGATGATCCAGAGCACACGTTGAAAACGGAAGCTGGTAGCAAGCTGCTTGGTACTCTGGCAAATAACGGCATTTTCCTGTCTTCCGCCTGTGGCGGCGGTGGCACCTGTGCCCAGTGTAAGTGCAAGGTTCTGGAAGGTGGCGGTGCGATGCTGCCAACGGAAAAAACGCACTTCACCAACCGTGAAGAGAAGGAAGGCTGGCGCCTGTCCTGCCAGGTGCCTGTCAAGCAGGATATGAAGGTTGAGGTGCCGGAGGAATTCTTTGGCGTCAAGAAGTGGGAGTGCGAGGTGGTTTCCAACCACAACGTGGCAACCTTCATCAAGGAACTGGTACTGAAGCTTCCGGAAGGCGAAGAAGTGGATTTCCGTGCCGGTGGTTACGTCCAGCTTGAATGCCCTCCTTACGAGATCGATTTCAAGGATTTCGATATAGAGGAAGAGTTCCACGAAGACTGGGACAAGCACAATATCTGGCGCTATAAGGCGATCAACAAGGAAGAGACCATCCGGGCCTATTCCATGGCGAACTATCCGGAAGAGAAGGGTGTTCTCAAGTTCAATATCCGTATCGCCACGCCGCCTCCTGGCACAGACCACAACCCGGGCATCATGTCGAGCTATGTGTTCAACCTCAAGCCGGGTGACAAGGTTACCGTGATGGGGCCGTTCGGTGAGTTCTTCGCCAAGAAGACCGACGCTGAAATGGTCTTCATCGGTGGTGGTGCCGGTATGGCGCCCATGCGTTCGCACATCTTCGATCAGCTCAAGCGCCTGAACTCCAAGCGCAAGATCAGCTTCTGGTACGGTGCACGAAGCGTTCGGGAGATGTTCTACGTTGAAGATTTCGACGGGCTGCAGGAAGAGAACGACAACTTCGAGTGGCACGTGGCTCTCTCTGATGCGCTGCCCGAGGACAATTGGGAGGGCCCGACAGGGTTTATCCATAACGTGTTGTATGAGAACTATCTGAAGGACCACCCGGCTCCGGAAGACTGCGAGTACTACATGTGTGGACCCCCTATCATGAACGCCTCCTGCATCAAGATGCTGAAAGATCTTGGTGTGGAAGATGAAAACATCATGCTGGATGACTTTGGGGGTTAATCAGCTCACATGACATTCAGCGTGCTACGACCCGTCAGGGTGGTTCTGGCCAGCGCCTTTTTGGTGCTGGCCGTTGCCGCGCTGGCGGGTTGTTCGTTTGAGGAAGAGGAAAAAGTCTGGGAGATATCAGGGCCGGTATTTGGCACCCAGTATCATATCAATGTGGTATTGAAGGAAGATCAGGATCGGCTTGAAAATCTGGCCAATGGTATCGAAGAGGTGCTTGAAGACATTGACGCCTCCATGTCTACCTGGCGGAACGACTCGGAACTGTCACGATTCAACCGCCTGGACGACCAGAGCAAGTGGACCGGCATATCCCGTTCGCTTTATGAGGTATTGGCAACGGCGAAGAAAGTGTCCGAACTGACTGGTGGTGCTTTCGACGTGACGGTAGGCCCCGTGGTGAACCTTTGGGGGTTCGGGCCTGATGCCCGACCAGAAGAGGTGCCCACCGAGGATGAACTTTCATCACTGCTCGCAGTCATCGGCCATGACAAACTTGCCCTGAAAGACGAACCGCCTGCGCTCAGGGCCGACCCCAACCAGTACATTGATCTGTCTGCGATAGCAAAAGGGTACGGGGTGGACGCGGTTTCACGTTTCATTGAGTCTGAAGGTATTTCCGCATTCCTTGTGGAAATCGGTGGTGAAGTGCGCGTTTCGGGGCGCAAACCTGGCGGTGAAGCCTGGCGCCTGGCCATTGAAGCGCCGGTGACCGGGCGACGGCAGATCAACCGGGTGGTTGCGCTGGAGGACCAGGCAATGGCAACCTCGGGAGACTATCGTAACTATTACGAATCGGAAGGGAAGCGGTTTTCACATACAATAGACCCCAAGAGTGGCAAGCCGATCACGCACCATCTGGCTTCGGTCAGTGTCATTGCTGAGGATTGTATGACGGCAGACGCACTGGCGACTGCCTTTAATGTCATGGGTTATGAGCAGGCTCAAGAGCTTGCCACCCGCGAAAACATTGCCGCTTACTTTATTGTGCGGGGCGAAGGTGGGTTTCAAACGGATTACACGCCAGCTTTTTCCTCGTTCCTGGCAAATTAACGGAGAGACCTCCTATGGGTACTTTTCTACTGGTTCTGACAATTGTTGTGTTGCTGGTTGCCGGCATGTCGGTTGGCGTTATATTCGGTCGCAAGCCTATTAGTGGTACGTGTGGGGGCATCGGGGCACTGGGTATCAGCAAATCCTGTGATATCTGCGGCGGTAACACGCAGAAATGCGAAGAAGAAAACGAACGCCTTGCCAACGAGGGTAAATCAGCGGACGCGTTGACCTATGATGCCTCCGATAAAAAGAACCGCTGATCCGGCGTAACCAGAACACCATAAAAATTCCGGGAGCCTCTGAAAAGCGCCTGCCTGGCCTGTGCGCAACGGCAGGGTCTTTTCAGAGGCTTCCTCACGACGTAGATAAGGAGTCACTGCAGAATGGCAGAGCATCATTACGACGTCGTCGTTATCGGCGCGGGTCCCTCAGGTGAGGGTGCGGCGATGAATGCGACGAAACATGGTAAACGTGTCGCGATCATCGAGGACAAACCCACCGTTGGCGGTAACTGTACCCATTGGGGCACAATCCCCTCCAAAGCATTGCGCCATTCGGTCAAGCAGATCATCACGTTCAACACCAATCAGATGTTCCGCGATATCGGGGAGCCACGCTGGTTCTCGTTCCCGCGCGTTTTGCAGAATGCCCAGAAAGTGATCGGGAAACAGGTCAAGCTGAGAACCCAGTTTTATGCCCGCAACCGGGTGGACCTGATCAACGGCAGGGCCAGCTTTCTGGACACCAACCGGCTGGAAATCCGTGGTAACAAGTCCCACGAGATTCTCCACTTCAAGCAGGCTATCATCGCCACAGGCTCGCGTCCGTATCTTCCGCCCGATGTGGATTTCCGTCATCACCGCATCTACAACTCCGATACGATTCTGAATCTTTCCCATACCCCCCGCACCCTGATCATCTATGGTGCAGGTGTTATCGGTTCCGAGTACGCTTCGATTTTTGCGGGGCTTGGGGTGAAGGTGGATCTGATCAACCCCGGCAGCCGTCTGCTGACGTTCCTGGATGACGAAATATCCGATGCCCTGAGTTATCACCTCCGCAACAATGGGGTACTTGTCCGCCACAACGAGGAATACGAGTCAGTGGATGGCGACGACCACGGGGTAGTGCTGTCACTGAAATCCGGCAAAAAAATCCGTGCGGATGCCTTTCTCTGGTGTAATGGCCGCAGCGGCAATACCGAGAAGCTGGGGCTGGAGAATATTGGCCTGACCCCCAACGGCCGGGGCCAGCTGGCCGTGGACGACCATTACCGGACTGAGGTGGAGAACATTTACGCAGCAGGCGACGTCATTGGCTGGCCCAGCCTTGCCAGTGCTGCCTATGACCAGGGCCGCTCAGCGTCCTCTGACATCGTCAAGGATGATTACTTTCGCCTTGTCACCGATGTGCCTACTGGCATCTATACCCTCCCGGAGATCAGCTCCGTCGGAAAAACCGAGCGTGAGCTGACCGAAGCCAAGGTGCCGTATGAGGTGGGGCAGGCATTCTTCAAGGATCTGGCGCGGGCACAGATCACCGGCGATCCCGTCGGAATGTTGAAGCTGCTGTTTCACCGCGAATCCCGCCAGTTACTGGGCATTCACTGCTTTGGTGACCAGGCCGCGGAAATTGTTCACATCGGCCAGGCCATCATGAACCAGGAAGGGGAAGCCAATTCCCTGAACTATTTCATCAACACTACGTTCAATTACCCGACCATGGCCGAGGCCTATCGGGTAGCCGCACTAAACGGCCTGAACCGGATCTTCTGACCTGGCGTTGTCGGCCCTGCTTTGCCCTCCGGGTAAATTCAGGGCTGCTTTAGACCGGTTATCGAAATACATACGTGTACTGGTCGGATAGTCGGTGATGATGCTGTCGACGCCTTTAGCCTCAAGCTGCAGCATGTCGTGGATGCGATTAACGGTCCACGTGGAGACGTGCATCCCTCTTCTGTGTGCATCATTCACGATGGCTTCCGAGCAGATACGCCAGCCGATGCACAGAAAGTCACAGTGCAGCCGGGCGGCGGCGTTTACGGGTTTCGGGAATTTACGGTCAGTAACCAGACCAATTCGTACCTTTGTATCCCTGCGGCGTGCCTGTTGAAGGAACCATGGATCTGAAGAGGTGATGGCAACGCGGTGATACAGGTCGCGACGCTGAATCACTTCGGTCAGGCGATTGCAGAGAACATTAAGACGGCGACGGGTGTCTTTTTTCACTTCCAGTTGCAAATGCTCGAAATCGGGATACTCGTTGAGCAGTGTTTCCAGTGAGGGAATGCCGACGGCCCTGGGCCAGGGTTTGCTGTTTCGCCGGGCGTCCATCCCCGCAAGTTCGTCGGCGGTAAAGCTGCCGACACTGCCGTTCTGGTCGGTAGTGCGGTCTACCGTGAGGTCATGAACGATCACGGGCTTGCCATCTTTGGACAGGACCAGGTCGAGTTCAAAATGCCGTACACCATGACGATAGGCATGGGTAAAACCGGCAAGGGTGTTTTCCGGGGCTTCTCCCTTTGCGCCCCTGTGCCCATAAACGATCATGCTTTAGCGGATTCCTTCAGGCGATTGTAAATTTGCTGGCGTTTCTTCCAGGTGTCGTGACACAGGCGGATGTCTTCCAGGTAGGCCGGCAATTCTTCCATCAGCAGGGCCTGTGGGCCGTCCACGAGTGCCTTTTCCGGCTTCGGATGAAAGTCCACCAGTACCATGTTGGCGCCGGCAATCACCCCCTGGGCTGTGGCATGCATGACGTCCAGAACGCCGTCGGGCGCTCGTTCACGGCTTCCCACCGAATGGGATGGGTCGACGCACACCGGCATACGGGTAAGGCGTTTCACCGCAGGCACATGGGCGAAGTCGACCATGTTGCGGTGTGGCTGGCCGGCCTCGGTTTTCATTCCGCGCAGGCAGAAAATCACGTTGGCGTTGCCCTCACTGGCAAGATACTCCGCCGCGTTCAGGGATTCGTTAAGGGTGATACCAAAACCGCGCTTCAGGAGCACTGGATAGGTGGACTGGCGGCCAATGGCCTTGAGAAGCTCGAAGTTCTGGGTGTTGCGGGTGCCGACCTGAAGCATGACGCCGGTCGGGCGGCCAAGCTGTTCAAGGCAGTGGTCAATCTCCTCGATATGGCTTTCATGGGTGATTTCCATGGCAATCACCTTAATGCCATGCTTTCCTGCTTTTTCGAAAACCCAGGGCAGACAGCCCTTACCGTGACCCTGGAACGAATACGGATTCGTCCGTGGCTTGTAGGCGCCCATGCGGGTGCACACCTGACCGTTTTCCTCCAGCGCCTGCATCATCTGCTCTACGTGCTCGGGTACATCGACGGCGCACAGCCCGGCAAAGATGTTCAGGTTGGACTGGTCAAACGTAACACCATTGTAGGTGAAGCCACTCTGGCGGCGGTCGTCCTTGTGGCGCCCCAGTATCCGGTAATCGTCGGAGATGCGGATGGCCCGCTCGACGGCCGGCAGGGCTTCGATTTCATCCTTGTCGAGGGACTTGGTTTCACCCAGCAGGTAAACCTCGGTGAGGCGCTGTTTGGCGCCCTGAACCTCATGAACCCTGACGGACACCCCTGGCAGGTTTTCGAGAAAGTGCATGGTCTGGCGATAGGCTTCGCTATCCAGGGCGGTATCCGGGTGGAGAATGGCTAACATACTTGCTCCTTAAGCTTCAGTCAGCTTCCTCGGCGCGGTGGCGGGCCTGCACGAATTCCCTGTGGTTCAGGTGCAGCAGGTCTGCCATGCGGCGAATCAGGTGTTCCTCGTATTTGTCGATACGGCCATCGGCAAAGGCTACCCGCCAGATACTCTCGAGCAGGGCCTGTTTGTCTTCCTGGCCCAGCTGTTCATTGATCATACCGGTAAATTCGTACAGGGACGTGGCGTCATCGGCATGGCTGAGAGCGTCCTGGAGAATGTCTTCCGCCTCCTCCCGGGTCACCTGGTGGGCCCGGACTGCGCAATCCACGATGGTTTTCAGTTCTTCGTCGTCCTGCTCATTGTCCACTCTGGACAACTGCACCATCAGTGCAGTGGCGGCAACGGCAAGCTGGTGATTGTCTGGCTGCGTTGGTTCGTCCTCAGGTGAACCAAACAGTTTTTTCAGGCGCTCAATCATGGTTTACGACACTCCTCCCGGTAGCGGCTGCAAGTCAGGCGGCCTGGGAAAGCCGGCGGACACGGTTCTCCAGCTCGATCTGGTCATTCGTAAAACGGCGGATGCCGTCCGCCAGTTTTTCGGTGGCCATTGCATCTTCGTTGGATTCCCAGCGGAACAGGCGTTCATCAATGTGGCCGGGCCTGTCAGCACTTGTCGCGCCGTTGGCCGACAACCGCTGCGGCAGGTCGCCGGAGTCGTTGTCCAGTTCCTGCAACAACGCCGGGCTGATGGTGAGCCGGTCACAGCCGGCCAGCATCTCGATTTCACCGGTGTTGCGGAAGCTGGCCCCCATGACGACGGTCTTATAGCCGTTGGCCTTGTAGTAGTTGTAGATACGGCTGACGGACTGCACACCAGGATCCTCTTCCGCCGGGAAGGCATCACGGCCGGTGGCAGCCAGGTGCCAGTCCAGAATGCGGCCCACAAACGGAGAAATCAGGAAGGCGCCGGCATCTGCACAGGCGGCAGCCTGGATAAAGGAGAACAACAGGGTCAGGTTACAGTGAACTCCTTCCTTCTCCAGCTGCTCGGCAGCGCGAATTCCTTCCCAGGTGGAGGCAATCTTGATCAGTACCCGGCTGGTGTCCATGCCAAGGTGGTCGTAAAGCTCTACCAGACGGCGGGCCCGGGTGAGGGTGGCGCCGGTATCGAAGGAAAGTCTGGCGTCCACTTCCGTTGAAACCACGCCCGGAATACGGCCCAGAATCTCTTTTCCAGCCAGTACGGCCAGCATGTCGGTGGCGTACGTCAGCTGCTCGGCGTCGGAGCCACCCTGTTTACGAGCGGCGGCCACGGCCTCGTCCAGCATGGGGCGATAGGCGTCGGAGGCCGCGGCCTTGAGAAGTAGCGACGGGTTGGTGGTGGCATCCTGCGGCTTCCACTGGGCGATAGCGTCCAGATCCCCGGTATCGGCTACCACGGTGGTCATGGCTTTGAGTTGTTCGAGCTTGCTGGTCATTCGTCCTGTCGTCCTGATAGGTCTGTTATTGATCGCCCGTATCGTGGGCGCTGAAGGTCATACGCCTACAATAACGGGCTGCTCTGACAGGAACAAGACAGTAAAAGGTATCAGGGCGGTCAGGCCGGCCCTGCCGCCAGGTCGTCGGGCTCCGGAACCCGGGCCATGGCCTGCTCGATAACTTCGATACCGGAACCCGGCTTGTGAGCGTTCTCACTGATGTAGCGGCGGAACTGGCGGCCTCCGGGCTGACCATGGAACAGGCCCATGAGGTGACGCGACATATGGGTGAGGTACACGCCGCGGTCAAGCTCATCCTGAATGAATGGTAATACCGAGCGCAGGACCCCGTGGCGGGATTGTGCCGGCCCCGGTTGTCCGAAAAACTCGCTGTCCACGCCGGCCAGCAGCCACGGGTTGTGGTAGGCCTCGCGGCCGAGCATCACCCCATCCGTGTGTTCAAGGTGCTGATGGCACTCATCGAACGTCTTGATGCCGCCGTTGATGACAATTTCCAGGTGAGGGTAGCGGGCCTTGAGCCGGTATACCCAGTCGTACTTCAGTGGCGGTATGTCCCGGTTTTCCTTGGGGCTCAGTCCTTCCAGAATGGCAATGCGGGCATGAACGATAAAGGTGCGACATCCCGCCTCCGCGACTTTTTCGATGAATTCACACAGATCTTCCCAGGATTCGCGGTCATCAATCCCTATCCGGTGTTTCACCGTTACCGGCAGCCCGGTGGCATTGATCATCGCCCGCACGCCCTCGGCAACCTTGTCCGGACAGGCCATCAGGCAGGCGCCGATCATGTTGTTCTGTACCCGGTCGCTGGGGCAGCCCACGTTCAGGTTCACTTCACTAAAACCGTATTGCTCGGCCAGCCCGGCGCAGTGGGCCAGCTCCTGCGGGTTACTGCCGCCCAGCTGCAGTGCCAGCGGGTATTCCGCCTCGCTGTGGCGCAGAAACCGCGCGGTATCCCCGTGGATCAAAGCGCCCGTGGTGACCATTTCGGTATAGAGCAGGGTGTGCCGGCTGAGCTGACGAGCCAGGTAGCGGTAGTGGGTGGTCGTCCAATCCATCATCGGGGCCACGCAGAAGCGGCGTGACAGTCCGGTGGGAGGGATTGCCGGTTTTACTCCGGTCTGTTCTGGCATCGGTGCCGTGCTGCTGGTAATCATTAACTGCCTAATCTGAATCTGTGACTGGTCGCTGAGGTCAACGGAGCCATTGAAAAGAGCTGCTATTCTATCAGGAAATCAGAGTGCCTGGCCGTAAGGCTTTGGCGAAACACGGGACTCGTCATGAACGATTGCATTTTTATTACCGGTGCCGGTGCCGGAATCGGCCGGGCTACGGCCAGGCTCTTTGCTGGGAAAGGCTGGTTCGTCGGCGCCGCAGACAGAAACTCCGAGGCGCTGGATGCCCTGCGCGACGAACTCGGCACCAACAGGTGCAGTACTCATGTCGCGGATGTTACCGACGTCTCGTCAGTAACGCAGGCGCTGGAGCAGTTCGCCGGGTACACAGAGGGCAGGCTGAGACTGTTGCATAACAACGCCGGTATCCTGAGCGTCGGTCCCTTTGCTGAAATGAGCCCTGCCGAGCATCGTCGTGTGGTAGAGGTCAACGTGATTGGCCTGATGAATGTCCTTCACGGCGCCTTTCCCTACCTCAAGGCGACGCCCGGCGCCCAGGTGATCAACATGAGCTCCGCGTCGGCCTCCTATGGAATCCCGGATTTCGCCTCCTATTCCGCCAGCAAGCATGCGGTGCGTGCGCTTACCGAGGCGCTGGATATCGAATGGGAGCAATATGATATACAGGTCGGGGATCTGATGCCGCCGTTTGTGAATACCGGTATGGTCCAGTCCAACGAAGGGCAGTCGGCCCTGTTCGACAGCATGGGCATCAACCTGACGCCGGAGACGGTTGCGGCTTCGGTCTGGCAGCAGGTGCGCAAACCGCGACTGCACCGCCCGGTTTCGATGCAGTTCCGGGCACTCTGGCCCATTACCCGCACGGCGCCAACCAGCGTTACACGGGCAGTTATGAAACGGTTATGGCGAAAAGATTAGCAGCGTCCGCTGCACGGAAATGACTTATGACAACGAACGGAATGGCTGAATCCGCTAGGTTGAGACAAGGTACGGCAGCTTCATGTTCAGGGGGTCAGTCATGTCCAGTTCTGGCGATGCATTGGCGTCATTGGAGTTTTTTCCTTGGAGCCGGCATTTTGAGGTTGGCATTGAGGAGATTGATGAGCAGCACCAAACGCTTGTGAAAATCGTTAACCGGCTGGTCTGGCATGCAGTGTCTGACGTTCCCCAGTCCCGGTGTGATCAGATCCTCGACGAATTACTGTCTTACGCCAACTATCACTTTACCGCCGAAGAGCGTATCTGGAAGGCGGCACTTGGTGGCGCTGCCATCGCCCGCAATCACCACGACTCACACCAGATGTTCTTCGCCCAGATCCAGACGTTTCGCAGCAGTGATCAACCCAGGGGCCAGATAATGTCCGACCTGTTTGACTTTCTGGCTCGCTGGCTGGCTTTTCACATTCTGGAATCAGATCGCCGGATGGCCATGACCGTCAAGGCCGTGGAGCGGGGCGCTTCCCTGGATGAGGCCAGGAAGCAGGTTGACGACCAGTTGGGGGGCCGTGGTGGTGAGTTGATTTCGGCGCTGCTGGAAGTCTACAGTAAGCTCTCTTCGAGTACCGCGCAGTTGATGCGGGAAAACCTCACCAGAGAGTAACTTTGAATGCCGGTAATGGTACAGGCACTCACGCCTGTGTTTGTGTTGATACTGCTAGGCTACCTGTTCCGGCGCTGGCATTTTCCGGGGGATGATTTCTGGGCCCAGGCGGAGCGCTTCACCTATTACGTGCTTTTCCCGGCAATGCTGATCTTCAAGCTTGGTCAGGCGAGGGTGTCGCCGTCCGCCTACGGTGACATACTGATCCTGATCATTGCCATGCTGGTGACTATGACGTTGTTGCTGGGGGCTCTTCAGTGGATCTGGCGTTGGCCCGGGCCCGTGTTTTCGTCCGTGTTTCAGGGCGGCATTCGTTTTAATTCCTATGTTGCACTGGCGGCAGCCGGTATGTTGTTAGGGGATGAAGGCCTGTCTCTGATTGCCATTGCGGTGGCGGTAAAAGTCCCTTTACTCAACCTGCTGTGCATCCTGATGTTTTCCCTGGTTGCCGGTAGCGAGGCGGTAAGGCTGAAGCCGGTACTTAAAGCCATTGTCTCCAATCCGTTGATTATTGGCTCGGTGGTCGGAATGGTCTGGAGTTATTTCCGGATAGGATTCCATCCCCTGGTGGCCGGCATTCTGGAGCCATTGAGCGACCTGGCGCTGCCACTTGGCCTGATGACGGTTGGCGCCGGCCTGCAGTTGAAAGCACTGCGTGGAGCCTCAGTGCCGTTCCTGGTCTCGTCGACGGTCAAACTGGCAGGTTTCCCGTTACTGACAGCCGCACTGGCGATGTTGTTGGGGATGGACGGGTTGATGGTTCAGGTGGTCATACTGCTGGCGGCGCTGCCCACGGCCACCTCGTCATACATCCTGGCGCGTCAGCTCGGTGGTGACGCGCCACTGATGGCGGGAATCATCAGTGGCCAGACGTTGCTGGCCATGTTGACGATTCCGTTGTTACTGGGCGTTCTGTGGTAGGCACTTGAGTACAGCGTCCGCCAGGCTTTGCTGAAACGCGACGTAACCGTCGCGATCGGGTTCGATGTCCGTGGCCAGTGGATCCCAGGTGCTGAAGGTGATGTCCAGGCCTTCAGTGATTGAGCGCCACCACTGGCGATTAAACTGTGGTTCGGTCAGCAGGCAGGGTTGATTGGCCTGTTGCAGCTTCTGTTGCACCTCTGCGATGTGCCGGGCACCCGGAGACAGTTCCGGATTCAGGGTCAGGATCCCTTCCAGCGTCAGATCGTAGTGCTCGGCAAAGCGGGTAAACGCATCGTGGTAGGTAAACAGATCGATGTCAGCTACAGGCTTCAGCCGGGTAGTGATGTCGCTCTCTGCGGCGGACAGTTCCTGTTCGAATCTTTCCAGGTTGGCATCAAGGATGGCCCTTTGTGCGCCGTCCTGTTGCGACAGCACCTTGTGAATGTCCCTTGCCATGTTCAGTGCCAATGCCGGGTCAAGCCATATGTGCGGGTCTTCACCGTCACCATGATCGTGGCCATCATGCCCGGTTTCATTTTCCTGCCCATGCCTGTGCTCGGCATGGCCATGATGACCGTCGTCAGCGTCGATTTCGGGCACGTTCTCTCCGTGCATCAGCGAATAGGTGCGTTCACTGAACTCGGAGCTGCCAAGCAGGCGGGTAAGAAACGTTTCCAGTTCCGGCCCCACCCAGAAAATAGCATCGGCATTTTCCAGCGCCCGGCGCTGGGATGGCTTCATGGTGTAGTTGTGGGGGCTGGCCCCGGGTTGGACGAGAGTGGTGACTTCCACCTCCCCAGAGGCCACGGCTCTTACCAGAAGTTCGATGGGTTTCAGAGAGGTGACAACCTGGGTAGCCGCCAGGGCAGGGCCGGTAAACAATAGCGCCGCGAGACTGAGTGCGGCGGCGCCAGCAGAATGATTAACGATCATAGTGATTCGGGCCTTGAAAACTAATGATACGTTATAATATAACAATCAAGGTGACAGATGAAGTGGAATCGTGGATGGCCATGCGAAATCCTTTCGTGGCCGGTATAATGCCTGGCTTTTAACGCACAGCCTTCATCAGGCAGTAACCTTCAGGATGCTTTCATGACCGTACGTACCCGAATCGCACCGTCCCCCACCGGTGATCCCCACGTTGGTACCGCCTTTGTGGCACTGTTTAACCTGTGCTTTGCCCGGCAACATGGCGGCCAGTTTATTCTGCGGATTGAAGATACGGATCAGGTTCGCAGCACCGAAGAATCGGAACAGGACATCCTGAAGGCTCTGCGCTGGCTGGGACTTGAGTGGGATGAGGGACCGGATGTGGGTGGTTCTCATGGCCCCTACAGGCAGTCAGAGCGCAAGGACTCGTATCGGCAGTACGCATTGGATCTGGTCACCGAGGGGCACGCTTTCTACTGTTTCCGCACCCCCGAAGAGCTGGACGCCATCCGTGAAGAACGCAAGGCCCAGGGTCTGAATCCGGGCATCAAGGGTGATCTGGAACTGCCGGAGGAAGAGGTCAAGCGCCGCCTGGACGCTGGCGACCCCTATGTCATTCGTATGAAAGTGCCGGAAAACGGTGTTTGCGAGATTGAGGACATGCTCCGTGGCACCATTGAAATCGACTGGTCCCAGGTGGACAGCCAGATCCTGCTGAAATCCGACGGCATGCCTACCTATCACCTGGCCAATGTGGTGGACGATCACCTGATGGAGATCACCCATGTTCTGCGAGGTGAAGAATGGATCAACTCCGCGCCCAAGCACAAACTGCTGTACGAATATTTTGGCTGGGAGATGCCGGTGCTGTGCCATCTGCCACTGCTGCGCAACCCGGACAAGAGCAAGCTGTCCAAGCGCAAGAATCCCACCAGCATCAATTTCTACGAGCGTATGGGGTTTCTGCCGGAGGCGGTGACCAATTACCTCGGTCGCATGGGTTGGTCCATGCCGGACGAGCGGGAGAAGTTCACTCTGGACGAAATGATCGATCATTTCGATATCCAGCGCGTGTCTCTGGGTGGCCCGGTTTTCGACGTGGAGAAACTGCGCTGGCTCAACGGTCAGTGGATCCGTGATGAACTCAATGATGACCAGTTCATCGAGCGCATGCGTGACTGGTGGTTCAACGAGCAGGCCCTGCGGGAACTGGTACCCCACATCAAGGGCAGGGCGGAAGTCTTCAGTGATGTGGCCCCGATGGCTTCGTTCATGTTCTCCGGCATGCTCAACCTGAAGCCGGAAGATTTCAGCCACAACAAGCTCGACGAGGCCCAGGTCAAGCGGGTACTCCAGTTCACCCTGTGGAAACTGGAAGCCCAGCGCCACTGGAGTAAGGACAACATTTTTGCTGACATCAAAACCCTGGCCAAGGCCATGGAACTGAAAATGGGCGATTTCATGTTTGCCATCTTCGTGGCCGTGGCAGGTACACCCAACTCCTGGTCCGTCATGGACTCCATGGCCATCATTGGTCCGGACATGACCCGGTCCCGTCTGCGTCATGCTCTTGAGGTAATGGGCGGTTTCTCCAAGAAGGAAACCAAGCGGGTGGAGAAGGCGTACGCAGGCCTGCTCGCAGAGTGACCAGATTGATGAATTTGTAAACTGCCCTCCGCAGGGATCTACACGAAACTGAAAAAACGTTGGAAAAAAGGTTGACGCCCCAGGGGGCGATCCTTAATATACGCAGCCGTTGAGGGGCCATAGCTCAGCTGGGAGAGCGCAACACTGGCAGTGTTGAGGTCAGCGGTTCGATCCCGCTTGGCTCCACCAATTTCTAGTCCCCTTCGTCTAGTGGCCTAGGACTCCGCCCTTTCACGGCGGCAACAGGGGTTCGAACCCCCTAGGGGACGCCAATACGGCTTAACGGTTTAGTCCACCGTCAAGCCAACAGTAAGAACCGCCTCCGGGCGGTTTTTATCGATAACAGACCCTCGCCCTATGGGCGGGGGTTTGTTGTTTTTAGGGTGCCGGTACCTCCCTGGTCCAGCCCTTCCACCGGGATAATCTCGGTATTCTTTATTTCCCGCAAAGCAAAGTTTGAGTTCACCTGCGCGATACCCTGCAAAGTGAAAATCTTCTCGTTCAGGAAGCGATCGTAGCTGGCCATATCAGGAACGATGACCCGCAATACGAAATCGGCGTTGCCGGTAACCGCAAAACACTGGAGTACCTCCGGGTAGCTGCTGACCTGCTGCTCAATTTCTTCGGTGCTGTCGATGCTGTGTCTTTGTAGCGACAGGTTGACCAGCACACACAGCCCCTGGCCGATTTTCTCCGGATTTACTCTTGCACTGTACCCCTGAATGGTTCCGCTTTCCTCAAGTGTCCGTACCCGCCGCCAGCAGGCCGCAGGCGATAACCCCACCTGTTCCGCCAGTAGCTGGTTGCTGATACGTCCTTCCTGCTGGAGTAACGAGAGGATTCGGCGGTCCAGTTTGTCCAGATCCACGTGTGTCATTTGGTAACACCTGATTATTGTCAAAGATTCTTTCTTTATATTGTCATTTATCAAACAATCTTTCGCAAATCCCGAAAACCTTCATCCAATAAGCAAGCACCTTTTGCGGACTTCCCTCTAGAATTTTGGTTATAAAACCGACAAAAGGAGGGCACCATGTCCGCCGATACTCCACAACTCGACGACTACAAACTGGAAGACCGTTATCTGCGGACAGCAGGGCGGGTTTTCCTGACCGGAACCCAGGCGCTGGTCCGAGTACCTTTGATGCAGGCAGCCCTTGATCGCAAGCACGGTTTGAACACGGCGGGCCTGGTCAGCGGTTATCGCGGTTCCCCGCTGGGCGCGTACGACCAGGCACTCTGGCAGGCCCAACCCCTGCTTGATGAGAACCGCATCGACTTCGTGCCGGCTATTAACGAGGATCTCGCTGCCACCATCATGCTGGGCACCCAGCAGGTTGAAACCGACGAGGACCGCCAGGTGGATGGTGTGTTCGGCCTCTGGTACGGCAAAGGCCCGGGGGTCGACCGCGCCGGTGATGCCCTCAAGCATGGCACAACCTATGGCTCATCACCCCATGGTGGCGTACTTGTGGTTGCCGGAGATGATCATGGCTGTGTCTCCTCTTCCATGCCTCACCAGTCCGATGTGGCTTTCATGAGCTTCTTCATGCCCACCATCAATCCGGCTAACATCGCCGAGTATCTGGAATTCGGCCTCTGGGGCTACGCGTTGTCCCGCTATAGCGGTTGCTGGGTCGGCTTCAAGGCCATCTCCGAGACCGTCGAAAGCGCCGCTTCCGTGGAGCTGCCACCAGATCCGGAGTTCGTAACGCCAGATGACTTTACGGCACCCGAAGGTGGCCTTCACTACCGTTGGCCGGACCTGCCCGGACCCCAGCTGGAAACCCGTATCGAGCACAAGCTGGCGGCCGTGCAGGCTTTTGCCAGGGCCAATCCGATCGACCGCTGCCTGTTCAATAACCCGGAGGCCCGTTTCGGTATCGTAACCACCGGCAAGGGTCACCTGGACCTGCTTGAAGCGCTCGACCTGCTGGGGATGGACGAGGACCAGGCCCGCGACATGGGGCTGGATATCTACAAAGTGGGCATGGTGTGGCCTCTGGAGCGCCGCGGCATTCTCAACTTCGTTCACGGCAAGGAAGAGGTGCTGGTGATCGAAGAAAAGCGGGGCATTATCGAAAGCCAGATCAAGGAGTATATGTCCGAGCCGGATCGTCCCGGCGAAGTGCTGATTACCGGCAAACAGGACGAGCTGGGGCGCCCGCTGATTCCCTATGTTGGGGAACTGAGCCCGAAACTGGTTGCCGGCTATCTGGCCGCACGTCTGGGCCGTTTCTTCTGTGTGGATTACAGCGAACGCATGGCAGAGATCACCGCCATGACCACGGCCCGGGATCCGGGCGGTGTGAAGCGACTGCCGTATTTCTGCTCTGGCTGTCCGCACAACACCTCCACCAGGGTGCCCGAAGGCAGCAAGGCCCTGGCCGGCATTGGCTGCCACTTCATGGCCTCATGGATGGGCAGGAATACCGAATCGCTGATCCAGATGGGTGGTGAAGGGGTCAACTGGATCGGGAAAAGCCGGTATACCGGCAACCCCCATGTGTTTCAGAATCTGGGGGAGGGCACCTACTTTCACTCCGGTTCCATGGCGATCCGCCAGGCCGTTGCGGCCGGGATCAACATAACCTACAAGATCCTGTTTAACGACGCCGTGGCCATGACCGGGGGCCAGCCTGTGGATGGTCAGATCACCGTGCCGATGATCGCCCAGCAGGTGGCGTCCGAAGGTGTTCGCCGGGTTGTGGTGCTCAGCGATGAGCCGGAAAAGTACGATGGCCATAAAGACCAGTTCCCGAGGGACGTCACCTTCCACGACCGGTCAGAACTCGATGCGGTTCAGCGCGAACTTCGCGAGATTCCTGGTTGCACCGTACTGATCTACGACCAGACGTGTGCGGCTGAAAAACGCCGGCGGCGCAAGCGAAATCAGTTTCCGGATCCGGCCAGGCGGGCTTTTATTAACCACCACGTATGCGAAGGTTGTGGCGATTGCTCGGTGCAGTCCAACTGCCTCTCGGTTGTGCCCCGCAAAACCGAACTTGGCCGTAAGCGCAAGATTGACCAGTCTTCCTGCAACAAGGACTATTCGTGCATCAATGGCTTCTGCCCCAGCTTTGTCACGATTGAAGGCGGACAGCTGCGCAAGTCCCGGGGCATGGATACCGGTTCAGTGCTGACCAGCAAACTGGCCGATGTGCCCGCTCCGGAATGTCCTGAAATGACAGGGTCCTACGATCTTCTCGTGGGCGGCGTCGGCGGCACCGGCGTGGTTACCGTCGGGCAGCTGATCACCATGGCTGCGCACCTCGAATCCCGTGGTGCTTCAGTACTGGATTTTATGGGTTTCGCCCAGAAAGGCGGCACGGTGCTGAGCTACGTACGCTTGGCGCCGTCCCCGGAGAAACTGCATCAGGTGCGGGTCAGCAATGGCCAGGCCGACGCGATTATCGCCGGTGATCTGGTCGTAGCTTCATCCCAGAAAGCCCTGAGCGTCATCAGGCCGAAGCACACCCGGATTGTTGCCAACGAGGCGGAATTGCCTACCGCTGACTATGTGCTTTATCGCGATGCCGACATGAAGGCGGACAAACGCCTGGGCCTGCTGCGGGATGCCGTTGGTCCGGACCATTTTGATCAGCTCGATGCCAACGGCATCGCCGACAGGCTGATGGGGGACACCGTATTCTCCAACGTGATGATGTTGGGCTTTGCCTGGCAGAAAGGGCTGCTGCCGCTGTCGGAAGCCGCGCTGATGAAAGCCATCGAATTGAATGGCGTGGCGATCGAGCGCAACAAGGAAGCGTTTGGCTGGGGCCGGGTGGCCGCAGTTAACCTGCAGGCGATCACGGACCTGCTGGAGAACGGTACTGGGAAGGTGGGCACCATCAGCCCGGAACCGACCCTGGATGAACTCATTGAGACCCGTCACAGGCATCTGGTCGACTATCAGAACCAGCGCTGGGCTGATCAGTACCGTAAAGGTGTCGCCGACGTCCGGAAGGCCGAGGAGACACTGGGTCAGAGCAATCTGCTCCTGACGCGGGCCGTGGCTCAGCAGCTTTACCGCTTTATGGCCTACAAGGACGAGTACGAAGTGGCCCGTCTGTTCGCAGAAACCGACTTCATGAAGGAGGTAGAGGACACCTTCGAAGGTGACTTCAAGGTCCATTTCCATCTGGCCCCCCCGCTGCTGAATGGCAAAACCGATGCCCAGGGACGTCCCCAAAAACGCCGGTTCGGGCCCTGGATGTTTCGGGCCTTCCGGCTGCTGGCAAAATTCCACGGCCTGCGTGGAACCCTGGTGGACCCGTTCCGTTACTCGGCGGATCGCAAGCTTGATCGAGCCATGTTGCGGGAGTATCAGAGCCTGGTGTCCCGTATTGGCGCGGAACTGAACGCCAGCAACTACGAAACCTTCCTGCAGTTGGCGGAACTGCCAGCAGATGTCAGAGGATTTGGGCCGGTACGCGAGCAGGCTGCCGAGAACATCGAAGAAAAACGGTCCCAGTTGACCAGGGCGCTGGACACGGGGCGGCCGACTCTTATCCGCACTCAACAGGCAGATGAGGGAGTGAATCATGTTTGAAACACTGAGGCCTCTGCCACAAGACCCGATCCTGCAACTGATGCAGACCTTCCGGGACGATCCCCGGCCAGACAAGGTTGATCTGGGAATTGGCGTTTACAAGGATGACGCTGGTAATACGCCCATTATGACGGCTGTGCAGGACGCCGAGCGGCGTCTGCTGGAGGGTGAAACCACCAAAAGCTACGTGGGCCCGGCCGGTTCTGCCGGCTTCAACAACGCAATGGCAGAGCTGATCCTGGGCAGTAATAACCCACTGATCCGGGATCGTCGGGCCTCCGTTATCCAGACGCCGGGTGGCTGCGGCGCACTGCGAATGGCGGCCGAGTTCCTGCGCCTGTGCAAGCCGGATATAAAGGTCTGGGTGAGTACACCCACCTGGGCCAATCACCTCCCTCTACTGGGTGGCGCCGGCCTGACTATTCGCGAATATCCTTACCTCAATCCAAAGACGCTGCAGGTAGACTTCGGCGCCATGCTGGAAACCCTCGAACAGGCAGACCCAGGGGACGTGGTGTTACTGCACGGGTGCTGCCACAACCCTTCTGGTGCCGACCTGAGTCTCGCTCAATGGCAGGACATCACCGGCCTGATCCAGCGCAAAGGCCTGTTGCCTTTCGTGGATATGGCCTACCAGGGCCTTGGCGAAGGGCTGGATGCCGACGCGGCGGGCCTGCGCCACCTGGCTGGAGAAGTGCCGGAAATGCTTGTTGCCGCCTCCTGCTCCAAGAACTTTGGTCTGTACCGGGAGCGCACCGGGGCCCTGGCCCTGATTTCGGCAACGGCAACCGTAAACGCGGCCGCCACCAGCCAGCTGCTGAGCGTTATCCGGTCCCATTACTCCATGCCGCCGGCCCACGGCGCCGCAATCGTGGAGACCATACTGGGTGATGACGGATTGCGCTCCGCGTGGCAGAAGGAGCTGAACGGGATGTGCCAGCGCATCCTGCACCTGCGTCACGCCTTTGCGGATTCCCTGTCGTCAGTTGGCGATTTCAGTTTTATCGCCCGTCAGCGGGGTATGTTCTCATTCCTGGGCGTGAGCCCGGAGCAGGTGGGCCAGCTTCGCAAGGAGCATGGCATCTATATGCTCGATAGCAGTCGCCTCAACGTGGCGGGGCTCAACGACCTTGTTCTGCCACAAGTAGCGGCCTCGATACGCGAGGTCCTTGTTCAGTAAACAGCAGCCCCCACGTAACAGACCCGGAAGATCAATCCGACAAAAACAATTAACCGGAGACAAGAATGAATGAGAGTACCCAACCACACCAGCAGTCCAACAACCTCTGGTCATCAAGACTGGCCTTTATCCTGGCCGCCGCAGGTTCGGCGGTCGGCCTCGGTAACATCTGGAAGTTTCCCTATATCACTGGCGAGAATGGCGGTGGCGCTTTCGTCCTTGTTTATCTGGCCTGTATTTTCCTGATTGGCGTACCTGTTCTGATCGCCGAAACCATGATTGGCCGCCGGGGCGGCCAGAGCCCTGTGGCCACGATGCGAACCCTGACCACGAGTGAGGGTACCGCCAGAGGATGGAGAGTCATCGGCTGGAACGGCGTTATCGCGTCGTTCCTGGTGCTGTCATTCTACGCCGTAATCGGGGGCTGGGCCCTAGTGTACATCGGAAAAGCGGCTGCCGGCATGTTTGCGGGTGCAGGCGCCGACGCTATTGGTGGTCAGTTCGGCGGACTGCTGGCAAATCCCTGGGAGTTGCTGCTCTGGCATTCCGTGTTCATGGGGATTGTGGTTTTTATTGTTGGCCGGGGCATCCGTTCCGGCCTGGAAAAAGCGGTGAATATGCTCATGCCGCTGTTGTTTATCCTGCTGATTGCTATGGTTATCTACGCCATGAACAGTGGCAGCTTCGGCCGGGCAGTGGCCTTCATGTTCTCGCCGGATTTCAGCAAGTTGACCACTGCAGGCGTGCTCACGGCTCTGGGCCATGCCGCTTTTACTCTCAGCATCGGGATCGGTGTGCTCATGGCCTATGGGTCGTACCTTCCGAAGCGTGTCAACATTGCCAGAACGGCCATGACCATCGCCGTTCTTGACACCAGTGTTGCACTGCTCGCAGGGCTCGCTATCTTTCCGTTGGTGTTTGCCAACGGCCTCGAACCCGGTGCTGGCCCCGGCCTGATCTTCGTGACCCTGCCGCTGGCTTTCGGTCAGATGAGCGGCGGTGCGCTATTCGGCACCATTTTCTTTGCGCTGCTGCTGGTAGCCGCCATTACCTCGGCGATTTCCATGCTGGAACCGGTGGTTGAGTGGCTGGAAGAGCATAAAGGTGTGACCAGGGCGAAAAGCGCTCTGGGTGGAGGCTTGGCAATCTGGTTGATTGGTATCGGCACAGTGCTGTCCTTCAATGTCTGGGAAGACCTGCATCCACTGGGCTTCATTACGATCTTTGAAGGCAAGACCGTGTTCGATCTGCTCGATTTTCTGGTCTCGAACCTGATGATGCCCCTGGGCGGGCTGGCTATTGCCCTGTTTGCGGGCTGGGCGATGAAGCGGGAAGGCTTGCCATCGGATATAGGTCTGGAGGGCAGGGCGTTCAGAGCTTTTATGTTTACGCTTCGGTACGTGACGCCGGCGGGTATAGCCGTAGTGTTCCTATACAATCTGGTGTAAGCATAATCCTGCCTCCATGGATGGGGGCAGGGGCCTGCAGAAGAAACTCAGCGCGAAGCAATAGCGCCTTTACCAACCCCTTCGTAAGCCTTGACCCGGATAACATCCTCGGGAAACTCGGATTTAAGCTGCGCGGCGATGTGCGCTGCGATGAGTTCCACGGTCGTATCTGACTCCAGCATGTAAACGCGGCGCTCGGGAAGGGTCAGGGCAAACTCTCCCTGATTGGCTTCGTACTCAAAGGCCACATACGCTGTGCCATCCTCGCCCACCCAGCGTTGGGTTACATCCTCTTCGGACCCGACATAGATATCCTGCCACAGCTTTGCCCAGCGATTCTCAAGTTCCCGGTCCCGATAGCCGTTACGGTCAATATGGATAGGAGAGCGATGCCCATGGGCAATGCGCTGGCAGTTACCCAAGTGTTTCTTCAGGCCGTGAACATAATGGTAGTAGGCGCCTTCAATGACATCTTCCCGCAGCGTTATCTCCACGTCGGTCACATTGGCCGGAAGTACCGCCCGCAATTCGTTCTCCAGAAGGGCAGCAACCGCAGAAGGCACTACCCGCTCAGAAGACAGCCAGACCACAGCTTCGGCCGGGGATCGGTGTAGAATATGGGTGCCATCTTTCAGGTGCCAGACAAAGCGGTGCGGCTCATCTTCGTTCCATTCCAGACCGCTATAGCCACGGGGAATCACCAGGCGGTGATCAACACGCTCATCGATCACCCGTTTGATGGTGCGTTTGACGTTGCTGAAATCAAACACCATACCCTGGTCATCCAGCTCGCCACCCAGAACCACATCTACAATCCAGCTTTCACCTACCAGCCCGCGCGTGGCGTCCAGGTAGGCGAAGTCGATAACCGTCAGATTGTCTACGAAAAGGTGGTTCATCGGAGGAGCCCGGAAAGATGAGGTTGATTGATGAGGGAATTCTAGCAAAAATCCGCCAACGCTAGCAGCTCTGCGTAGGGTGCGTGGCGAAAACAACGGAGCAGGTGATAATGGAGAAGACCAGCAAAGATCGCCATGAGGCCTTTCCCGTACTGGTGCTGGCAGCCGGAGCTTCGCGGCGGATGGGCCGGGCAAAGGCCCTGTTGCCGCTGAATTCGGGGATACTACTGGATCACGCCATTGGCCAGGCCAGGCAGCTCGGAGGCGCGGTTACTGTTGTGACAGGCAGGTGGTACCCCCTGGTTCGTTTTCGCTGCCGTCGCCAGCCATCCGCCTGGATCTATGTCCGGAACTGGCATTCGGGGCTGTCGGCTTCTCTGAAAACGGGGTTGGGACGCATGGGGCCACGGGCCAAAGGGGTGTTCGTGATATTACTGGATCAGCCCCTGATTGAGTCCGAAGCGTTGGCAGCCCTGGCACAGGCGGCCAGGCATAGCCCATCGCAGCCCTTTGCCGCAGACATGCATGGCAACCCGGGAGCGCCGGCCTATCTTCCCCGGCGCTTGTGGTCACAGGTAATGACGCTTGAAGGAGACAAAGGCGCGGCCGGCATCCTTGCGAGAAACCGCGCTACCCGGATCGCCATGGCCGGCGCCGATTCGGATGTAGATACACCCGCGGACTGGCGCCGTATCCGCCCTCAGTTAAGCGAACAGCCCTGACAGCCAGGCGATACCCACCGCAAAAATGCCCAGGCTGGCAGCCAGGCCCATGGTATAGATGCGTGACGTCGCCGAACGCTGCTGGGATACGAACAGATCGATGGTGCGCTGGGCGATGTCCTCAGCGGTTTCCCGGGAGATCTCGTGGGCCTGCTGGATGGCTTCGGACTGCAGTGTCTGCCAGAACTCGGTGTCGATCGTCTGCACGCTGGTGATGTGGTCCTTCAGTTCCGCCATGTGATCGCTGGTAAAGCCGGTATTGCGGGACAGGTCCTTGCGCAATTCAGCCAGTTCTCGGGCAAGGTTCAGGTTCACCTCCGCGGCCACGTCATCACGAAGGTTACGCGTGCGTTGCTCTATCATTTCGGTGACGGCATTCAGGCGTTCTTCAACAGCGGCTTCCTGTTTTTTGCCAGACTCGTCCAGCGCCCGCTTGAGGTGATCAAACTGCTCGTCAAACAGTGAGCTCAGTAGCTCGTGCAAGCGGTTGTTGATGTGGGTCTTCACCGCGGAGCGGGCAATCTGTTCGATCAGGTCGCTGGTCAGAGGAACCACCTGGGGGCCGCTGCCATTGGGTTCGGTCCGTGGCTCATCGTCCGCTCGCGGCGACATTTCCAGGGAGGCGTCGGCGGGGATATCCAGCAGGTCCTCCTCGTTAACGTCGGCAGTGATGTCCAGTTCCGGTGGCTCGGGCAGGGTGCCTTCAGTTACATCACTGTCAAGCTGCTCGAGAACAAGGCTGAGGCCCTCGGTATGAGGCGGCTTGGTGAGGATATTATAGACACCGAAATTGCGAGCTTCCTCCATGAACGACTGTGACTTCTTCGAGGTGCACATGATGATGGGAATGGTGGCAGTTTCCGGGTTGCCCTTTATGGCTTTGGTGGCTTCAACGCCATTCATGCCCGGCATCAGATGATCCATGAAGATCACGTCAGGGCGTTTGTTGGAGTTAAGGAAGTCCAGCGCCTCCTCTGCCGAACCAGCCATATTCACTTCCATGTCCCGGCCTTCCAGCAGTTTGCTCAGGGCAAATCGAGCCACTTTCGAGTCGTCCACCAGGAGTGCGTTCTTGATCGCCATGTCACAACCTCAACCTTTACTGCATGTGTGTTCATTATCGGGCTGATGCTTACCAGCCTTCCAGTTTCGGGCATTGGGTTGCCCGATAGCTTTTCTCCCGATAACAAACACCGGGTTCCTTGGTCCGGGCGGTGAAGACCTCCCCGGCTGCCGTTGTCAGGCGCACCTGCCCGTATGGCTCGCCATACCGGAAGGTGGCCTCGATCGAGCTGCCGTTGGGATTGCGCAGCAGCCCCTTGCCATGGAACGAGCCTTCAATGTATTCGCCTTCGTATTTCTTGCCGTCTGCAAACACTTCCTTGCCCTTGCCATGGAACTCTCCGTTGGAGAACTCGCCTTCGTAATGGCGGCCGTCAGGATAGGTGAGGGTGCCTTCGCCATGAAATTCGTCGTTCCGGAAGCCGCCTACGTACAGCATGCCATCCGATGTGGTGAGCGAGCCATGGCCGTTCAGTTGTCCTTCGGACCATTGCCCGGTCAGAATGTCATTGTTGGCGAGGGTAAGCGTGCCCTGACCATCAAACCGGTCGTTGCGGAACTGACCGGTATAGCGGGTGTCGTCTGCGTCCCGCCATATCCCTTCGCCGTGCCGCTCCCCCTCTTGCCAGTCCCCTTCGTAGCGGCTGCCGTCGGGATACCAGGCGGTGCCTTTGCCATCAAATTCACCATCCACAAAGTGCCCTTCGTAGCGCAGACCCTCGGCATCTTCATAGGTGCCGTCGCCGGTTTTAACACCGCCTATCCAGGTGCCGTCACGGTATTCCACGCGGGTGTAGGCCTCGAGTTTGCCCACCAGCGTCTTTTCGTTGCCAGCAGAGAGCGCGACAGTCCGCTGCCAGGGCTTATAGCCCTCTTTACTGATGACCACCTCATATTTGCCGGGCTCCAGCTCAAGATCCAGGCGCGTGGCCCCATATTGCTTGCCATTGATGGTGACTTCGTCGCCTAGCACATTCGAACGCAGTACCAGAAGACCGGTCGTCGGGCGAGGCTCTTCCGGTTGCTGCTGCGGGGCATCAATACGGGTTTCCGGCATTGCCGAGAGTGGCTCGGCTACCGCCACCATCTCGGGGTCTTCGGGTAGCTCGGGAATCGAGAAGGGTTCGCCGGAAGCGGCCAGGGCGCTGTCTGCCAGCGGCAGTTCCGGCGCATCAACTGTAACCGTTTCGGTGGTCGTCTCTTCCCGGTAAAGTTCGTCGGATGCCGGCTCCGGGGCGCCGGTGGAAACGGTGGCGATGGTTTCTTCGGGGTCTGGCTCGCTGGCTATCGCGTCCGTACCGATGGACAGCTCCTCGCGCACTGACGCAAAGCCAGCCGTCACCAAAAGCATCAGTGCCAGTGCGTTAACAAACAGTAGCGGTCTGAAATCGACCATGAGAAACCTCTCAATGCTGCATTCTTGTGTTACTACTGATACCCCGACCGTTTCTTTGTGATTGTTCAACCAGGGTCAGGGATTACACAGCCTTATCTTACCCAGTCGGGGCAATGTTATGTAACACAAAGTCACTGAAGTTAACGAGAATGCAGGACAAATCACACTTTCTCCGGAAGCTGATCATGGTTGAGCTGCTCCCAGGAACGCATGTACACATCTGCCTCATATTGATAGGGGGATTTGAACGGCGTCAGCACGAAATCGAACACCAGAAAGAAGAACCCGACAGATCCCCAGGCGATGGCCAGCGTACTTATGGTAGTGGCCTGGACTTCCGGGTTGGCGCTGACAAAACTTTCCAGCAGCGGGATCAGGTCCGATGCCATAACCACCGGGTTGAAGCTGGAAAGTACAAACGGTATCCAGAACGCCAGGAACACCGGAAAGAACCCGAAGGACCAGAGCACCCGGCGTAGCAGGTATATACCAATCGCACGCCAGAATCGTTGCCTGATCTCGGGCACCCGCCGTATGCGCTCCAGATACCTGCGACGTTCTGCCCAGTAGGCCGCCACTTCCGGGGCGTGTATGTTCAGGCCTTTGGGCGTGGCCCTGTGGCCGATACCGGAAGTGCCTGGAGTCTGGTTACCCTGGGTTTCAGTCGTCATGGAATCGGATGCTGCCTTGTGGCTTCGGGTTAGTGCATGATAATGGAAAGTACGTGTTACCCTACAATCCCCATTTGGTTAAAGACAGGATAGTTTTAATGGCGGCAGTGATCGAGAACACAGTCCATCCCGCGTTTGAAATGCTACGCAGTCACCGGATCAACACGTTGAACGTGACCGTGGAAGAGTACCGTCATCGCAAAACCGGTGCCCGTCACCTTCACCTGGCAGCGGACAACGACGAGAATGTGTTTTTTGTGGCGCTGCGAACCTTCCCGATGGACTCCAGCGGCGTGGCCCACATTCTGGAGCACACCGCGCTTTGTGGTAGCGAACGCTTCCCGGTGAGGGACCCGTTTTTCATGATGATCCGTCGCTCACTGAACACGTTCATGAACGCGTTCACCAGCAGCGACTGGACGGCGTACCCTTTTGCCAGCATGAACCGGAAGGATTTTGACAACCTGCTGACCGTGTATCTCGATTCGGTCTTCTTCTCTTCACTTGATCCGTTGGATTTCGCCCAGGAAGGCCACCGCCTGGAGTTTGACGAGCCGGAGGATCCTTCCACGGACCTGGTCTACCGTGGCGTGGTGTACAACGAGATGAAAGGTGCCATGAGCGCGCCTACCTCCCAGTTGTGGCAGAACCTGTCGAGCCATCTGTTCCCAACCACCACCTACCATTACAACAGCGGTGGTGAGCCCGATCATATTGTCGACCTGAGTTACGACGATCTGTTGCGCTTCTATCGGCACCACTACCATCCCAGTAATGCGATTTTTGCCACCTACGGCGACATTCCGGCCTATGAGCATCACGAGCGTTTTGAAGAGCTTGCGCTCAAGCGTTTTGATCGTCTGGATGTGGAGCTGCCGGTTCGTGACGAAAAGCGGATGTTCTCACCGCTCCGTGTCGACCAGAGTTACGCGGTCAGCGAAGGGGAGGAAACAGCCCAAAAGACCCACATCGTCATGGGCTGGTTGCTGGGGCACAGTTTCGACCTGCAGGAAAACCTGGAAGGTCAGCTGCTGGCGAGCGTGTTACTGGAAAACAGCGCCTCACCGCTGATGCGGGCCCTGGAAACCACCGACATCGGGCAGTCCCCGTCGCCTATGTGCGGCCTTGAGGACTCCAACCGCGAGATGACCTTCGTGTGTGGCATTGAGGGCAGCGAGCCGGACAAGCAGGGCGAGCTGGAACAGCTGATTGAACAGACCCTGGTAAAGGTGGTGGACGAGGGCGTCAGCCAGGAACGCCTGGAGGCCATCCTGCATCAGCTGGAACTTCATCAGCGCGAGATTGCCGGTGACAGCTTCCCCTACGGTCTGCAATTGATCATGACTGCCATTTCGCCCATGGTGCATGGCGGCGACCCTGTTGAGCTTCTGGATCTGGAGCCCGTGCTGGCGGACATGCGCGAGAAGATCCGCGACCCCCAGTATGTCCCCGGGCTTATTCGCAGCAAGCTGCTGGAAAACCCGCACCGGGTAACGCTGACCCTGCGTCCTGACGATAAGCTGGAAAGCCGCCGCCAGGCCGCCATCCGCGAGGCTCTGGCTCGCCGCAAAGCCGCTCTGACCGATGACGAGGTTCAGCAGATTGTCGACCGTGCCCGGGCCCTTGAAGAGCGCCAGACCCGCAAGGATGACGATTCCATCCTGCCCAAAGTGGACCTGACCGACGTGCCACTGCAGTTGCCGGAACCCGAGGCCCGCTTTGCCGGCGATATGTCGGCGACCATTTATGCGCGGGGGACAAACGGTCTCGTTTATGAGCAGGTGGTCGTGCCGGTACCGAACCTGTCTGAAGATGAGCTGCTGTTATTGCCTTACTACACGACGCTGATTCCGGAAGTGGGCTGTGGGGAACTCGACTACCTGCAGATGCAGGACCGTATTTCCGCCGAGTCCGGTGGCATCAGTGCTTCTTTTTCCGCCAAGGGGCGGATAGACGATGTGCAGGACCTGTCTGGCTACATCGTCTTTAATGGCAAGGCACTGGCCAGAAACCGCGAGGCTTTGACGCGCCTGCTCAAGGACGTGTTCGATGGCGCCCGGTTTGACGAAAAAGAGCGGGTTCGCGAACTGGTCGCCCAGATCCGTGCTCGCAGAGAGCAGGGCGTGACCGGAAGTGGTCATGCTCTGGCCATGGGCGCTGCTTCCCAGGGCATCAGCACCGGTGCCTGGCTGACGTTCCGGCTGGGTGGCCTCGAGGCGGTTCGCGGGGTAAAGGCTCTGGACAAGGCTCTCGATACCCCGGCTGAGCTTGACCAGTTGTGTGACCGTCTCGCGGCTTTGCACGAACGTATCCGTCAGCAATCCCGTGAGTTTCTGCTGATTGGCGAGGAAGAACAGCTTGACCCCATGATCACCGAGCTGAAATCGATCTGGGGCGAGACCAGTGCCGAAGCCGGGGAGTCCTGGCAGTTGGCGCCAGTCAGCTATCAGACCCGTCAGGCATGGCTTACCTCCACTCAGGTGAACTTCTGCGCCAAGGCATACAGCACGGTCGCCATTGATCACCCTGACGCGGCGGCGTTGACCGTGTTGGGCGGCTTCCTGCGCAACGGGTACCTGCACAGGGCCATTCGTGAAAAGGGGGGTGCCTATGGGGGTGGCGCCGGTCAGGACAGCGTCAATGGTACCTTCCGGTTCTTCTCCTACCGTGACCCCAGGCTGGGTGAGACCCTCGGGGATTTTGACAAGGCCCTTGAGTGGTTGCAGCAGGAACAGCATGATCCCCAGGAGTTGGAGGAATCCATACTTGGCATTATCGGCCAGCTGGATCGTCCACGTTCCCCGGCCGGTGCGGCCCGCCATGCATTCCATAACCGCCTGTTCGGCCGCACGCCGGAGCAGCGAGCCCGTTTCCGGGAACGGGTACTGGCTGTGACCCTGGATGACATGAAACGGGTGGCGAAAGAGTGGCTGAAGCCGGACAGGGCGAGTGTGGCGGTTGTCACCAGCTTCGAAAACCGTGACACCGCCAGCAAGCTGGGGCTCGAGATTCAGGAGCTGTAATCCGGCGGTAATGATAAAAGGCCGGCGTACCCTTGCTGTCATAGGGTGCGCCGGCTTTTTTTGGCCCGGCTAACGGTTGCGCTTGAGTCCGGTGCTCACCATTATGCGAGTGGCGATTTCCTCTACCGAGTACGCGGTCGTGTTGAGATAGGGGATCCGTTCCCTTCGGTACATCAGCTCTATTTCCTCGATTTCATGCATGCACTGCTTCAGGGACGAATATCGGGAGTTCGGCTTGCGCTCATTGCGGATGGTCGCCAGCCGCTCGGGCTCAATGGTCAGCCCGAAGATCTTTTCTTTGTGGCTGCGGAGCGCGGCCGGCATTTTCTGGTCTTCCAGATCCTCTTCGGTGATGGGGTAATTGGCGGCTTTGACCCCATATTGAAGGGCCAGATAAAGGCAGCTGGGAGTCTTGCCGCTGCGGGAAGCGCCCACCAGAATCAGATCGGCTTCGTCGTAATGGCGGGTGCGAGCCCCGTCGTCGTTATCCAGTGCGAAGTTGACGGCCTTGATCCGTCGCTCGTAGCTGCCTTCGTTGTTAATGGAGTGGGACTTGCCAACCGTGTACGACGAGGATGACTGCAATTCCTGCTCGAGTGGATTCAGGAACGTGCCGAAAATATCCACCATGAAACCGTTGGCACCGGAAATGAGATCCCGAATGTCACTGTTTACGATGGTGTCAAATACCAGAGGCCGTGTGCCGTCTACTTGCGCTGCCTTGTTGATGCGTGAGGCCATTTCGCGGGCTTTGTCAGCATTATCGATGTATGGCACGGTAATGCGCTCGAAATCGATTTTCTCGAATTGCGCGAGCAGGCTGTGGCCGAGAGCCTCCGCAGTCAGGCCAGTACCATCGGAGATAAAGAAAGCGGTTCTTTTCATGGTGTTGTAGTCCGGCTCCGTATTTGGCGGGTTCCCTAGGTAATTGCCACAGGTTACAGTATCATACACGCCAAGTTCGAGAGCCCGCAGTGGAGAATGCAGGAATTGCAGGGTCACAGGCACCTCAGGGAGACCTCCACCGCTCCGGTTTCGCTCTTTGCTTCAACGAATCAAGGGAGACACGCTTTGGAAGATTACATTATCTGGTTTGATCACCTGGGAATGTCAGACGTTGACCGGGTCGGGGGCAAGAATGCCTCTCTCGGTGAAATGATCAGTAATCTCGCCAATGCAGGTGTTACCGTGCCCGGTGGTTTTGCCACCACGGCTCATGCTTATCGGGAATTCCTTGCAAAGGATGGCCTGCGGGAAAAGATCGACAATACGCTTGAAGCGCTGGACATCAACGACGTCAATGAGCTTGCACGGGTCGGAGCCCAGATTCGCCAGTGGATCCTCGACACCCCCTTCCCGGAAGCGCTGGAAAAGCCGCTGGAAGAGGCGTACGCAAAGCTGCGTGGTGGTAATGACAAGATGGCGGTTGCGGTGCGCTCTTCCGCAACGGCCGAAGACCTGCCCGATGCCTCGTTTGCCGGCCAGCAGGAAACCTTTCTCAACGTGGTGGGGCTGGAGCAGGTCCGTACCTCGGTCAAGGAAGTCTTTGCCTCACTGTTCAATGACCGGGCCATATCCTATCGCGTTCACCATGGTTTCGATCACAAACAGGTAGCCCTGTCTGCGGGCATCCAGAAGATGGTTCGCAGCGAAACCGCAGCCAGTGGCGTAATGTTCACGCTGGATACCGAATCCGGTTTTCGGGATGTGGTGTTTATCACTGGCTCTTACGGGCTTGGGGAAACGGTGGTTCAGGGGGCCGTCAACCCGGACGAATTCTACGTTCACAAGCCGACCCTGGAGGCCGGCCGACCAGCGGTTCTGCGTCGCAACCTGGGCAGCAAAGCCATAAAGATGGTTTACCACACGGACCCGTCGGCAGAGCAGTTTGTGGAAACCGTCAAGGTGGAGCAGGACGATCGTAATCGCTTCTGTATTACCGACGCGGAAGTCGAAGAGCTTGCCAAGCAGGCCATGATCATCGAAAAACACTATCAGCGCCCGATGGACATCGAATGGGCGAAAGACGGTGACGACGGGCTTATCTACATCGTTCAGGCCCGCCCGGAAACCGTCAAGAGCCGCGCATCCGCCAATGTGATGGAGCGGTATCTTCTGAACGAAACCGGCACCGTTCTGGTTGAAGGCCGCAGTATCGGTCACAAGATCGGCAGTGGTCCCGTCAAGATCATCACCAGCATCAAGGAAATGGACCGGGTTCAGGCCGGTGACGTGCTGGTTACCGATATGACCGACCCGGACTGGGAGCCGGTCATGAAGCGGGCATCCGCCATTGTTACTGACCGTGGTGGCCGCACCTGCCACGCCGCCATTATTGCCCGGGAACTGGGCATACCGGCCGTTGTTGGTTGTGGCGATGCCACCGAGGTGCTGAAAGATGGCCAGGAAGTGACCGTGTCCTGCGCCGAAGGCGATACCGGCCTGATTTACGAAGGCAGCCTGGATTTCGAACTCAAGGAGAATACGGTTGATTCCATGCCCAATATTCCGTTCAAGATCATGATGAACGTGGGCAACCCGGACCGGGCATTCGACTTCCAGGCTCTGCCCAACGAGGGCGTGGGCCTGGCGCGTCTGGAATTCATTATCAACCGTATGATAGGCGTGCATCCCAAGGCGCTACTGAACTATGACGGCCTGCCCCGTGACATTCGCCAGACCGTGGAAAAGCGCATTTCCGGATACAGTTCGCCGGTGGATTTCTACGTCGACAAACTGGTTGAAGGTATTTCAACCCTGGCAGCGGCTTTTGCCCCCAAGAAAGTGATTGTCCGCCTGTCGGACTTCAAATCCAACGAATATGCCAACCTCATCGGCGGCACCTTGTACGAGCCGGACGAAGAAAACCCGATGCTGGGCTTCCGCGGCGCCTCCCGCTATATCTCGGAAACCTTCCGCGACTGCTTCGAGCTTGAGTGCCGGGCCCTGAAGAAAGTTCGTAACGAGATGGGCCTCACCAACGTGGAAGTGATGGTCCCGTTTGTGCGCACCGTGGGCGAGGCGGAACAGGTCGTCAATCTGCTGGCCGAGAATGGGCTCAAGCGTGGTGATAATGGCCTGAAAGTCATCATGATGTGTGAGCTGCCTGCCAATGCCCTGCTGGCTGATCAATTCCTGGAGCACTTTGACGGATTTTCCATCGGCTCGAACGATCTGACTCAGCTGACCCTAGGGCTGGACCGGGACTCCGGTATCATCGCGCACCTGTTTGACGAGCGGAATGATGCTGTCAAGGCGCTGCTGGCCAGTGCTATCCAGGCCTGCAAAAAGGCTGATAAATACATTGGCATCTGCGGGCAGGGCCCATCCGACCATCCGGATCTTGCAAAGTGGCTGATGGACCAGGGCATCGATTCTGTGTCACTGAACCCGGACTCGGTTCTGGATACCTGGTTCTTCCTTGCTGACGAAAAAATAGACTGACCATTTCAAGAAAAGGAGGCGCAAGCGTGCCGATTGTAACCCCTGATCTGTGTGATGATTATCCTGAAGTTCTTGTCGTAGAGCCGGGATTTCGCAACTTTGGCGCCCGGGATGCCTTTGGCGGCGAGATTGTGACAGTCAAGTGTTTTGAGGATAACTCTATCGTCAAGGAACAGGTTGCCCTTCCGGGGAATGGCCGGGTGATGGTTGTTGACGGTGGTGGCTCAAAGCGTGCCGCACTGCTTGGCGATATGCTCGCAGAAAAGGCGGCTGATAACGGATGGGCCGGGCTGATCATTTACGGGTGCATCCGCGATGTGGACGTGATTGGCAAGACGGCTCTTGGTGTCCAGGCGCTGGGCACGCATCCGCGTAAAACCGAAAAACGTGGCGTGGGTGACCTTAACGTGCCGGTGACCTTTGGTGGCGTAACTTTCCACCCTGGCCACTATGTGTATGCTGACAACAACGGTATTGTAGTATCGGAGAAATCGCTCAAGACCGATTGAGGAAATGAGTGCCATGTGCCCGGGAGTCTCCGTGACTACCGGGCAATAAGCCTGACAAGTCCGGTCAGCGCTTTACCTTTACAATCTCCACACCCAGCAAGAATCCTTCGCCCTCAGGCTCACAGCGCAGTACACGACAAACCGTCTCGAACGGCGGAAACTGGTCGCTGGTTGACGGCTGCAGGGTATGAATCTCGTCGCCTTCGGAGAGTACTCTTTCCACGAAGAGTTGCATGCCGGTGCCACTCAGATCCTTGCAAATGGCGGGAAAGGTCACGCCGTTGCTGTCCGTGAGTTCAATTTCCGAGTTCATCGTCATTCGATGGAAATCACGTTTTTCTGAGTAGTCTTTCATGAAATCCGACATTTGGCACACCTCACTGCTGTTGTTTTATTCTTTATAATGGCTATTGGCCTGAGCGTCAAAGAATGCAACGTGAGGGCGCCGGGTATCGTTGGGGCCAGAGGTTACGCCCAGTTGTCGGTTTTTCGGGTGGGTTTCAGAAGCGGAACCACCAGTGCGAGAATCACGCCCAGAAGCACCAGGCCGGCGCCAAGTAACATAAAATCGGACTCTTTCTTCGCTTCCAGTCTTTCCTTTTCCGCGGTTAGCACTTCCAGTTCATTGCGAAGTTTCTGGTTTTCCTCGCGGAGCTCACCGTTTCGGCGATTAAGGTTGATGGAGTCGGAAGCGACTTCCTTGATATTGCTAAGCTCTTCGCTAAGGCGGCCTGCTCTGGACTGCAGCTCTTCCTCTGAGTTTTTGAGCTCATTCCGTTCGCTGGTGACCTCCTGCAACCGGGTCTTGAGCTCGCCCAGTTCGTTGCGAGCCTGTTCAAGCTGACGGTTAGCCTGATCAAGGCGCTGTCTGGCAATCGGGGTCTCGGTGATATAGCGGCTTACTATCCACCCTTCTATGCCATCGGGAGTTCGCACGCGACTATAGCCAGATTCAGATGTTTCAAGAAGCTCAAGGGCAGTGCCACTGCGAACGCCCGAGTGAAGAATGCGGTATTGCGTTCCTTCGCCACTACGAATCGGGGCAAAAAGGGTATCGTCCACGTAGACGGTTTTTGCATGGGCTGAGGCAGCGGCAGCCATCAATACAACACAGCAGATTAAAAGACGTAAAGGCGTCACTGGTCTTGTTCCCTGAAACGGCAATTTGAGGCGCAATTTTGTCACAGATACCGGGCCATACAAGGTAGCGTTCATTACAAAACGCTCATGGAGTGGGAGGCCGGAATACAGTGGCGGTTCACGGCAGTACCGCTTTGAACGGTTTGACGGTTACCTGCCGGTAAACGCCAGCTTCCACGTAGGGGTCCGCATCAGCCCAGGCCTGCGCTGATTCCAGGGAATCAAACTCGGCAATGACCAGGCTGCCGGTGAATCCGGCATCACCGGGTTCCGGGGTGTCGAGCGCAGGGTGGGGCCCTGCAACCAGCAGCCGCCCTTCATCTTTCAGGGCATTGAGCCGCGCAATATGGTCAGGGCGTGCGGAAGTTCTCAGTGACAGGCTGTCTTCAACGTCCTCACTGATGATGGCGTAATACATGGCGTTCTCCGGATATTTGCTGACATGGAGCCGTGCCTGACTGATACACTGGGCCCACTGTAAAAACTCTGAAATCGGAATCGATGTGACTATAACGCAAGAAGCTGAGTTCTGCATTGATCTGCATTGCCACAGCACAGCCTCCGACGGTGCTCTGTCACCGGAAGACCTTGTTCGCAGGGCCAGTGAGAAAGGTGTCACTCACCTTGCACTGACGGATCACGATACTATCTCGGGCCTGCAAGGTGCCCGCATGGCAGCCCGGGCCGTGGGTGTTACCCTGGTAGCCGGCACAGAGCTTTCCTGCCTCTGGAGAAGCCATACCATTCATATCGTCGGGCTAGATTTTGACACCTCAGACCACAACCTGAATGCAGCTCTGGCGCGCCAGAACGAAAACCGCTGGCGCCGCGCCCGCACAATCGCCGATAAACTGACCAAACTGAAAATTGACGACATGGTGGAGAAGGCGACGCTCAAGGCCGGCGGTGATGTGCCGGGCCGCCCGCATTTTGCCAGGGTGCTGGTGGAGGAGGGTGTCGTCAAGGATTCGGCTCAGGCGTTCAAGCGTTATCTGGGCGCGGGCAAGGCAGGCGACGTGAAAGGTTTCTGGCCTACCCTGGAAGAGGTTGTGCAATGGGTTACCGGTGCCGGGGGGATTGCCGTCGTGGCTCACCCGAGAAAATACAAACTGACCGCTACAAAGCTGCGAGCCTTGACCGGAGATTTTCGCCAGGCAGGTGGCCGGGCGATCGAAGTGTCCACATCAGGGCAGTCCAGTGGCGATCTCGGTTTCCTTGCAGAGCTATGTCGCCGCGAAAACCTTCTGGCTTCCCAGGGTAGCGATTTCCATTTTCCCGGAGCGCCGTGGTGCGAGCTGGGTTCCATAATGAAAATGCCAGATGGGCTTGAGCCCGTCTGGCATTATTTCAGACAACCTGTGGGAGTTCACGCAACGGTTTAATCCGGGGCGTGGAACAACAGGTACAGATCCGTTAGCGAGTCTGGAATCGCATCCGCCATGTCCCGTGACAGCTTCGGGCTGTTGCGGACATTCTGGAAGTCCTCATCCTCGAAAAGGCCAGACAGTGTCAGCATGGGCACCAGCAGGTCTGCGGTTTCTTCCTCTCCCGCTTCCAGCCAGGCATCCTCATTTTCAAGGAAGGTATCCACAAAGCCCGCGCACCAGTTTTCCAGGGCGTTCATCGGGTCACCATCCTCGGGTTCCGGCAATTCCAGCGGCTGGCCCAGATCCAGAGAGTGGGCCATATCCCTGGCAAGCTGTTCGACAGCAGTGCGGAATGTCTCAGGAACCTCGCTCTCTGGCGTTTCGTCGGTACCCGTGGCCAGCCTGAAGATGTCCTCAGTGCTGAGCGATGCCGGCCCTACCACACTGGCGCAGACAACCCCGTGCAGGCCGAAGAAATCAACGGCCTCGTCACCCCAGGGTTCTGCGAACAGAATGTCTTCCAGTGCTTCAATGTCCGAATCTGATAGCATTCGTCAGTTACTCCCGGCCTTTTTGGCCTCTTCGGCAGCCCGCTGACGTTTACGGACTTCCCTCGGATCATTGTAGGCTCGGCCCGGTGTTACCGGTACCTCGACCTGTTCGGTTGGTTTTTCGGGCTCTGTTGTTGGCTCCTGGGCTGTCTCAGCAGGCTTTACCTCCTGGTCCTCCTTGGGTGCCTGTGCCTGTTTGGTTTCCGGCCCGACGCTGGCCTCTTTGGCTGGCTCCGGCTTGTTGGCTGGCTCTGGCTCGTCGTCTGTTTTGCGGCTGTCGTCCTTTGCCGGCGACTCCTCTACAGGAGCGGGGTCTGCAGGCTGTTCGGCCTTGTCAGGTTCCGCGGCAGTGGCTGGTGTTGCGGCTGAATCCCCGGTGCTCTCAGTGTTCTCAGTGCTGGCATCCGCCCGGGTATCGGCCGGCTGTTCGGTTGTCACTGCGACCTCAGGTTCCGCTGCCGTCGTGTCTGGCGGCGACTGCTCAGTAGCCTTCTCCGGGGAGGGCGCGGCCGCCGTCTCCGGCGTCGGCTCAGCAGCGGCAGCTGGCTTCTTCGCCGCGGGCTTCCTGGTGGAAGACCTGCGCGGACGGGCAGGGCGCTTCGGCTTCTCTTCGCTGGCCGGCTGGTCTGTTGCCGGTGTTTCATCAGCGGGTGCTTCGGACTGAGCGGCTTTCGCTGTATCTGAAGACTCGGCCTCGGGCTGTTTCGGTAACGTTTCAGAGGTTGCTGAAGTGTCAGTCTTCGTGTCGCTCTGGTTTTTCGGTGCCTTTTCAGTCGGCTTCTCCGCTGGCTTGTCGTCAGCCGCGTTGGCTGCTGCGACCTCTGGCTTTCCAGCGGGTTGCGTTACCGGTTGTTTGTCCTGCTGATCTTCCGGCTGCGTATCTTTCTGGTGCTTTTCACTACGGGCAATCTTGCGGTCGGCCGGGGTGGAAGCCGGCGCCTCTGCAGGTGAGCCGTCGCGGTTACGGTTGCGCCTGGGCTTGCGGCGTTTTTCCTCGGAGCCGGACTTGTTGTCGGCAGTAGGCGACGCCTGGGAGGTGCTTTCCTGCTGCTCCTGCTTGTCTTTCTGTTCCCGGGTGTCTTTCTGGTCGCGCCCCTGAGATCTGTTGCGACCCTGGCCACGGCCCTGGGGCTGGCCGTCCTTGCGGCCACTATCCCGGCGGCTGTCCGCTGCCTTCTCGGCTCCGCCCGATTGTGTTTGCCCACCTCGAGTCTGGTCTTCACCGCGAGTGCGGTTGGCGCCACGATTGCGGTTGCGATTATCGTCGCTACGGGGGCTGTCACCCCGATTCCCGCCAGACTGGCGGCGATCGGCGCCGCTGCGGTTTCCTGAACGGTTTTCATCTCTGGCTACCCGGGACTTGCGACGATCCTGGCGGTCCTGTGTGCGGCGCTCTTCGCCATTGGGGCGGCTGGTTTGCTGACGCTTCACCGGCGGCTCACCAATGACTTCTTCGCCACTGAAAAAGTCTGCAATCCTGCGGCCCAGTTTGCGGAACAAGCCTTCAGTCTGTTCGGCAGAGGTTGGTTCAGCTGCTTTTTCCTGGGTTGGCGCCGGGGCCGGAGCTGGTGCGGCCGGACGGATCGCTTTCACGGCAGCCTGCTCGCGGACCGGCGGCTGTGCAGCCGGGGCTTCGAATATTTCTTCTTCCCTTTCGCTGTACTCCTGGGCCACCTGGTAGCTGGATACATGCTCCACACCTGCTTCATCGTCACGCATGCGCAGGATTTCGAAGTGCGGTGTTTCCATATGGGGTGCCGGCACCACCACCACTTCCACTTCCTGGCGCGTTTCGATGTCGGCCAACTGCTTGCGCTTTTCATTAAGCAGGAAGGTGGCGACTGCTACGGGAACTACTGCACGAACCTGGCCGGTCTTCTCCTTGGAGGACTCTTCGTAAATCAGGCGCATGATGCTCAGAGCAAGGGATTCGATGCCCCGGATCGTGCCCTGGCCTTCACAGCGAGGGCAGACTTCGCTACGGGTTTCTCCGAGTGAGGGACGCAGTCGTTGCCGCGACATTTCCAGCAGGCCAAAACGGGAAATCTTGCCCACCTGGACCCGGGCGCGGTCGATTTCCAGTGCCTCACGCATTTTCTGTTCGACTTCCCGCTGGTGTTTGGCCGGGGTCATGTCGATAAAGTCGATAACAATCAGGCCGCCCATGTCCCGCAGGCGAAGCTGGCGGGCAATCTCTTCCGCCGCTTCCAGGTTGGTCTGGAATGCGGTTTCCTCAATGTCGTGGCCTTTTGTGGCACGGGATGAGTTGATATCGATGGATACCAGTGCTTCGGTGGGGTCGATAACGATCGAGCCGCCGGAAGGCAGCTTTACTTCCCGCTGGAAGGCGGTCTCGATCTGGCCTTCGATCTGATAGCGGCTGAACAGGGGGATTTCATCCTTGTACAGCTTGATCTTGTTCTCGAAGGAGGGCATTACGGCACGAACAAAGTTCAGCACGTCCTCATAAACCGTGCTGGCATCAATCAATACCTCGCCGATGTCCTGGCGTAGATAGTCGCGTACAGCGCGAATGATAACGTTGCTTTCCTGGTGAATCAGGAATGGCGCCTTACGTTCGCCGGCGGCCTGGGTAATGGCTTCCCAGAACTGAACCAGGTAGTCGAGGTCCCACTGAAGTTCTTCCGTGGTGCGGCCGATGCCGGCGGTGCGCACAATGATGCCCATGGATTTGGGCACCTGAACATCGCTCATGGCATCTTTCAGCTGTGCCCGCTCTTCCCCTTCAATACGGCGGGAAATGCCGCCGGCCCGGGGGTTGTTGGGCATCAGCACCAGATAGCGACCGGCGAGGGAAATGAAGGTGGTCAGGGCGGCGCCCTTGTTGCCACGTTCTTCCTTGTCGACCTGAATAATGACTTCCTGACCTTCGGCAACAACATCCTTGATGTTGATCTTGCCTTCAATCTGGCCCGGTGATTTCTTGAAATACTCCTTGGAGATTTCTTTGAGGGGAAGGAACCCGTGGCGGTCTGCGCCGAAGTCCACAAAAGCGGCTTCCAGACTGGGCTCTACGCGGGTGATACGGCCTTTGTAGATATTGGCTTTTTTCTGCTCGCGGGAGCTGGATTCGATGTCCAGATCGAACAGACGCTGGCCGTCAACCAGGGCTACGCGCAACTCTTCAGGGTGAGTTGCATTGATCAGCATTCTTTTCATGGAAAGAAGTGGTTCCTGTCGTTTGGTTTGGACAGAAAACCTGGGGTGTTGGCATCAGCGAAGCAGAACTTGCGTGCCGCGGGCTCCGTCGTTCGGGAGCAAGCCGGCGGCCAGACGAATCAGAACCCTGCGGGACGTCTTCCCGGGGTTCCGAGGCCACCGCCGACAGTGCGACTGCCCGAAGGCAGGGAGGTGTCGTTTTGGGTTAATGTCTGTTGACGCATGTTATCCGTTTTCAGGTTCACGCGGGTGCCTGGGTCTCACGTCGTATTCGTATGCTGGACGGCCCGGCCCTGCGTGCTGGTAAAGATTCTTCGCGATGTCGCCCGACGGTTTTCCGTACGGTTTCATGTTCTCCCGGTGTCCGGTCAGTTGCCTTTTGCGGCTTCTTCCGTTTCAACCCGGGAGGATTCGGTCGCCGTGCCCGGTAATGATTGGGCTTTCGGCGTTCAAACTCTCAAATAGTGTCGGTATACTTCTGCCGCTCCGGCTTCTGACATACTGGCCAGGCCGTAGACAAACGGTGAAGCACGCCGGAATATAACAGTATTCGTCATACCCTTCAATCCCGCAGGCTTTTAGGCGGTAAGGTAATCATGTCCAGATCTCCCAGGCAGAAACGATCCTCCACCTCTCCCGGGACGGCCAGGGAGTCGCGGAACCATCAGGCGTCCGGTGCCCGGAGTGCAGAGGTGAAGCAGGGTGTGAGAAAAGTGGTGGTGGATGAGGATAACGCGGGGCAGCGGGTGGACAATTATCTGATGGCTCAGATCCGTGACGTGCCGCGCAGCATTATCTATCGCATTATCCGGAAAGGAGAGGTGCGAGTGAACCGGGGGCGGGTGAAACCGGATACCCGGCTCAACACTGGTGATGAAGTGCGGATTCCTCCCGTAACCCGCAAGGAAAAGCCAGAGCAGGTAGTGCCGGGCTCTCGCGTTCAGGGGGTTATGCAGGACGCGGTCATGTTCGAGAACGATGAGATGCTGGTGGTGAACAAGCCGTCCGGTATTGCCGTCCATGGTGGCAGCGGTCTGGATTTCGGTCTCATTGAGGTGCTGAGGGCTGCCAGGCCCCAGTCCAGGTTTCTGGAGCTGGTACATCGCCTGGACAGGGACACGTCCGGACTTGTGATGGTGGCAAAGAAACGCTCGGCGCTGCGATACCTTCAGGACGAGTTGCGGCATAAGCGGATTCGCAAAAGGTACCATGCGCTGGTCGCCGGTGACTGGCCGCCATCGGTCAAAAGGGTCGATGAGCCCCTGTTGCGGTTCGAGCTGGGCTCCGGCGAGCGCCGTGTGCGGGTAGATGCGGCCGGCAAGGAGTCGCTCACGCTGTTCCGGGGTCTGGAATACTACAGTGGGTACACTCTGGTGGAGGCTTCGCCCGTAACGGGGCGAACACATCAGATCCGGGTTCACAGTGCCTGGGCGGGTCATCCAATTGCCGGGGATGACAAGTATATGGATGATGTCAGTCTTCGGGCATTCCGTTCCGCTGGTGGCCAGCGTCTGATGCTGCACGCCAGGGCGCTGGATTTTACACTGCCTTCAACCGGTGAAGCTGTTCATCTGGAGGCGCCCTATGATCGGGCGTTCGCCGATACCATAGCCAGGCTGAACGCCCGCCGGAAGGCATCCGAATAACCGGTAGTGCTGCGGGGAAAGCGCAGCACTATCACAGCAAGGTAGTAATAATGGACGTAAAGGTCGTAATTTTTGATTGGGACGGAACGCTGGTGGATTCTGTCGATCACATCGCTGACAGCCTTCATCAGGCAGCCACGGAGCTGGGGTACCCTGAGCTGGAGCGCGAAGCCTATCGCGATATTATCGGTCTGGGTATGATCGAGGCGCTCGAGAAACTGTATCCGGGTATCAGCCGCGAGGAAATGAACACCATCCGTGAAGGCTATGCCCGCTATTTCTTTGCCAAAGTCACCACCCCGCAAAACGTCTTTGAAGGAATGGCGGAAGTACTGGCTGATCTTCGCGGTGGTGGGCGTGGGTGTTCGGTTGCTACTGGCAAGAGCCGCCGCGGTCTTGAGGGAGCGCTTGTCACAAGTGGCCTTGGCGCGCATTTTGATATCACTCGCTGCGCCGATGAAACCCGCTCGAAGCCGGACCCGGCCATGCTGGACGAAATTATCCGGTTTTACGGCATTGAGCCGTCCGAGGCGGTGATGATCGGCGATACCCGCTATGACCTTGATATGGCACAGCGCATTGGAATGCCCTCTATTGGCGTCGAGTGGGGTGTGCACAAAAGGGATGTGTTGGGGCATTATTCACCCCACGCGATCGTTGATTCCGTGAAGGATCTGCGGGACGTACTGGGCCTCTGAACCTTAAATAGCAACAGGATGCAGTAATGAGCGATTGGGAATCAGACAAGAATCCGGGCTGGGGAAGCGAGTCGGAGAGCGGGGAGCGCAAGCCGGCAGGCAGTCGCAAGTCGCCGGCCCTGCCACCGGAATCGGCCCGCGACTGGAAGCTGATTGAAAAGCTGGTGATGTCTCTTCAGTCGGAACAGAAGAAGAGCCGGCGCTGGGGAATTTTCTTCAAACTGCTGACGTTCGGATACCTTTTTGCATTGTTGTTTATGATCCAGTTCCCCTTTGGCGGAGCACTGGAGTCCGCCGCCAAAGGCGAGCACACGGCGCTTGTGGAAGTGGAAGGCACCATTGCGGCTGATGAGCTGGCCAGTGCCGACAATATCGTTGGTGCTCTGCGCAATGCCTTTGAGGCGGAAAATTCAGTGGCGGTTATCCTGCGGATTAACAGTCCGGGCGGCAGCCCGGTGCAGTCGGGGTATATCTATGATGAGATTGTCCGTCTGCGGGGCGAATACCCTGACAAGAAAGTGTACGCCGTCATTTCCGACATAGGCGCTTCGGGTGCCTATTATATCGCGGCAGCCGCAGATGAGATCTACGCCGATAAAGCCAGCCTGGTTGGCTCCATTGGTGTTGTTGCCGGTGGCTTCGGGTTTACCGAAGTCATGGAAAAGATCGGCGTTGACCGCCGTCTTTATACGGCCGGCGAGAACAAGGCATTTCTTGATCCATTCTCACCTGAAGAAGAGGAAGAGGTCGAATTCTGGGAGAGTGTGCTGAAGACCACCCACAGCCAGTTCATCGAAAGCGTGCGCAAAGGGCGTGGCGATCGCCTTGCCGACGATGAACGCCTGTTCTCGGGGTTGATCTGGAGTGGTGAACAGGCCCTTGAGCTTGGCCTGATTGATGGTCTCGGCAGCTCTTCGCACGTGGCCAGGCAGGTTGTCGGCCAGGAAGACATGGTGGATTACAGCCGCCGCAGATCGCCCCTCCAGGATATTGTGGATCAGTTGGGTGTGTCAGTGGGCAGTGGCATTGCCCGCTACGTTACCGAGTCACGGCTCGAGCTTCGATGATGTGCCCGGGGGCTGAAGCAGCGGGTTCAGCCCCCACTTTCGCAGCATATCGGTCAGTGCGATCAATGGCAGTCCCACCAGGCTGTTGGGGTCTCGCCCCTCCAGTTGGCGGAACAGCGCAATACCGAGCCCTTCCATCCTGAAGCTGCCTGCGCAGTCGTAGGGTTGTTCCGTCTTCAGGTAATTCTCGATCTCGTCCGTGCTGAGCGATCGAAAGTGGGCATGGAAGTGCTCACAGTGGGTCTGCATTTTTCCTGAACCCGAGTCCAGTAGCGCCAGGCCTGTCATAAAGGAAACCCGCTTACCACTGCTTCGTTTAAGCTGCTGTGCGGCGCGTTCATGATTTCCGGGCTTGTTCAGCAGGGTGCCGTCGTCGAGGCAGGCCACCTGGTCCGAGCCGATGATCCAGTGGTCTGGCCAGTCAGCCCCAAGCGCCTCGGCCTTGCTCCGGGCCAGCCGCATGGCCAGAAGTTCCGCTGTTTCGTTGCCGACGGGTGATTCGTCGATATCCGGTGACGCTGTTTCGAACGGCAGGCAGAGCCTTGTCAGCAGCTGGCGCCGGTAGGGCGATGAGGAGGCGAGCAGCAGTGGGCGGGGGTTCATGGGCTTCCTTTACGGGAGAGTGGTGTGTGGACGGGCTGGCCCGATTGCGATGTTATTATCGTAGAATACACCTATCCCCGCTGGAACCCCGGCCAAATACGCATGAAGTCTTTGACAGCAGCGTGCCGGGCCCCTAAAATTGCGCGCCTATGTCAAAAGCCTCAAGCGCCGAGCTGCCCAAAACTGTCGATCCTTACCGATTGGCAGAACAAAAGATTGTGTTGGAGGGAGAAATTCCTCTCAAGGCATTGTCTCGCTTTGGTGATTCCGTTTACGGATTTGAGGACGGTGCCGTGTGCCGTGTGCAGCTGTCATTTTCCATGGACAGTGAACGCCGACGCATGGTGACGGGCGAGTTGCAAGCGTCAGTAATCCTGGAGTGTCAGCGTTGCATGGGCCCCATGCAGAAAACGCTGGTTTCCAGCTTTGTGCTGGGGTTGGTGACCAGCGATGAACAGGCGCAGCAGTTACCCAAGGAGCTTGAGCCGTTTCTGACGGACGATTTCAGCGCGAATTTGTGGTCCATGACCGAAGACGAGCTGCTGCTGGTTCTGCCTCCGTTCCCGCTTCATGAGCGCGACGAATGTCCCGCGAGGGAGGAGTTGGAAGCCTTTGAGCCGGATCATTCCGGTGACGAGCCGGTGAAAAAGTCTGAAGACAATCCGTTCAGCGTGCTGGCGGATCTTAAAACGAAGAAGCATTAATCAGGCGTCGTTTTTCATGGAAAACCGGCGCGAATTTCACGAACACACGTTTATCAGGTCAGGAGCATAATCATGGCTGTACAGAAAAACCGAAAGACCCGCTCAAAGCGCGGTATGCGTCGTTCACATGACGCCCTGAGCACTGCTGCTCTGTCGACTGACGCCACCACCGGTGAAGTACATCGTCGTCACCACGTGTCCCCAGACGGTTTTTACCGTGGCAAACAGGTAATTGAGGCTGGCGACGAGTAAATCGTCGCAAGCACCCATCCGCCAGTGTCAGATGGAGGAACGGTGAAACCGGTCACCATCGCTATTGACGCCATGAGTGGTGATCGCGGGGCTGCTATTGTGGTCTCCGCTGCACTGGATGCGGTGAAAGAAAACGAAGCCTTGAGTCTTGTTCTGGTTGGAATCCGGAGCGAGCTCGAGGCTTTGCTGCTTGATGGGCACCCTCGAATTCGCATTGTCGAGGCTGCCGACGTTGTGCGCATGAATGAGCGGCCGTCCCACGCGCTTCGTCACAAACGCAATTCCTCCATGGCGGTTGCTCTGGGCCTGGTTCGGGATGGCGTAGCCCAGGGGTGTGTCAGTGCCGGTAATACCGGGGCTCTTATGGCGTTCGGGCGATCGGTGATCCGTATGTATCCAGGTATTGAGCGGCCTGCGATTGCAAAATTGATCCCCTCTCTTCGTGGCCGTTGTCACGTCCTTGACCTGGGTGCCAATGTGGATTCCACGGCGGAGAACCTATATCAGTATGCGCTGATGGGCTCGCTGATGGCCTCTGCTATCTGTAATCAGCCTGAGCCGCGAGTAGCGCTGCTCAACGTGGGTGAGGAAGAGATCAAGGGTAACGAGCAGGTGCGGCTTGCCTCTCATATGCTGGCTCAGTGCGACACAATCAATTACATCGGATACATTGAGGGCAGTGATCTTTTCAGGGATGTGGCCGATGTGGTGGTTTGCGATGGCTTCGTTGGCAATATCGCCCTGAAAACCGGTGAGGGCGTGGCCGGCCTGCTGATCGAGTTGTTGGAGCAGGCGTTCACCAAAACGCTTTACGGCCGGTTTGTTGGTCTGCTGGCGCGGCCCATGATCGGGCGCTTGCTCAGGTTGATGGATCCCTCGCGGCATAATGGTGCCAGCCTTCTTGGGCTCCAGGGCGTAGTTATCAAGAGCCATGGTAATGCGAATGAGCGCGCCATGCTGGCGGCGATTCGGCAGGCTGTGCGCGAGGTGGATCTTGAAGTTCCCAGCCGTATCAATGACCGCCTTGATGACCTGATGTTCTGATTCTCCCGCACTGCATCCTCTTGTGAGACTAAAGTCTCTTCCCATTTTTGCCAGATTGGCTGTACCGGCCCCGGGGTTGTACTATTGGCTAATCTCCCGGAACCCTCATTAACGGTAAGATTCGCGCTATGAAATCAGCTTTTATTTTTCCCGGACAAGGATCGCAGTCTGTAGGCATGCTGGCGACAGCAGCCGAGAGCTGGCCGATCATAGAAAAAACCTTCTCTGAAGCCTCAGATCTCCTGGGGTATGACCTTTGGCACCTGTGTCAGCATGGACCCGCCGAAGACCTTAATCAGACTACGGTGACGCAGCCTGCCCTGCTGACAGCCAGTGTTGCGCTCTGGCGCCAGTGGTTTGTGGCGGGGGGCACGGCGCCGGATTACCTGGCCGGACACAGCCTTGGGGAATACAGCGCGCTGGTGGCTGCCGAGAGCCTGAACTTCTTCGATGCCATCAAGCTGGTACGTCTGCGCGGTGAGCTGATGCAGACGGCGGTGCCGGCTGGCGAAGGCAAGATGGCGGCCATTCTTGGCCTGGAAGATGACGATGTGATTGCCGCCTGCGCAGAGGCCGCCAATGGTGATGTAGTTGCTGCGGTGAATTTCAACGCGCCCGGCCAGGTGGTGATTGCCGGCTCCGCTGCTGCCGTAGAGCGGGCCATTGACGCCTGCAAGGCTCGCGGTGCCCGTAAGGCCATGCCGTTGCCGGTGAGCGTGCCATCCCACTGTGCTCTGATGAAAGGCGCGGCCGAGGAGCTGGCAGAGGCGCTTGATGAAGCCAGTTTTAACGACGCTGTCATTCCCGTGGTTCAGAATGTTAAGGCGTCTGTTGCCCAGGATAGCGATACGCTCAAGAGCAATCTGGTCAAACAGCTATACTCTCCAGTGTTGTGGACAGACACCATCCGCGAACTGGTAGCTAACGATGTCGGGATCGCGGTAGAGTGCGGCGCCGGTAAGGTGCTTGCCGGTCTGGCAAAGCGGATCGATCGTGACCTGGCGGTCCATGGAGTCGAGGAGCCGTATGCGCTGGCAAAGGCGTCAGAGGCGTTCGGACAGAAAGGATAGGAGCATTGCATGTCTCTTGAAGGCAAAACTGCACTGGTTACCGGTGCAACGCGTGGTATCGGTAAAGCCGTCGCCAGGGCGTTGGCTGAACAGGGCGCAACCGTCGTCGGCACAGCTACGAGCGAAGCGGGTGCGGAGTCTATTTCGGCCGATCTCAAAGCAGCGGGTGCACAGGGTTTCGGTATCGTAATGAACGTTGCCGACCCTGCCAGCATCGACGCCGGACTGAAAGAAGTGAATGAAAAGGCCGGGACACCAGTGATCCTGGTCAACAACGCAGGGATCACCCGTGATAACCTGTTAATGCGTCTGAAGGATGATGACTGGTCCTCCGTGATTGAAACCAACCTGTCGAGCGTCTACCGAACCAGCAAGGCTGTTTTGCGAGGCATGGCAAAAGCCAGATGGGGGCGGGTTATCAATATCAGTTCTGTCGTAGCCGGCATGGGTAACCCGGGGCAGGCCAATTACTGTGCTGCCAAGGCCGGTGTTGAGGGTTTTACCCGCAGCCTGGCCAAAGAAATGTCGAACCGGGGGATCACTGCCAACTGTGTTGCCCCGGGATTTATTGACACGGATATGACCCGAAAACTGGACGACAAGCAACGCGAGGCTATGATGGAAGTCATACCTGCCGGTCGTCTGGGTGAGCCGGAAGAAGTGGCAGCGGTAGTTGCCTTCCTGGCTTCGGAGGCCGCCGGTTACGTGACGGGCGAAACGATTCACGTCAACGGCGGTATGTACATGGGATAGTCCCTGCGGGGGCATGTGCGCAAACCCTTGTTGCACAACATGTTTGAATGGAACCCCTGCTTGTCTGCAGGTATGGTTTAAACTAAACTGGCAGCACTTAAGTTGCTTGGTTGACACAAAAGTGAGGACATTATGAGTACAGTTGAAGAGCGCGTTAAGAAGATCGTTTGTGAGCAGTTGGGCGTTAAAGAGTCCGAAGTTCAGAACACATCTTCTTTTGTAGAGGACCTTGGCGCTGACTCACTGGACACCGTTGAGCTGGTCATGGCACTCGAGGAAGAGTTCGAGACCGAAATTCCGGACGAGGAAGCGGAAAAGCTGGCGAGTGTTCAGGACGCGATCGACTACATCGTCGCGCACACCTGATACTCAGCACGTTTTTTACGCCAGGCAAGAAGCCGTCCATGTGATACTGCAATGGGCGGCTTTTTTATTGGCCGGCGTATACTCCATCAATACTCGAAAAAACCTCAGGTGAAGGGGATATGGCTAAACGACGTGTTGTGATAACGGGCATGGGAATGCTGTCGCCACTGGGTAACGATGTGGATTCATCCTGGGAGGGTATCCTGGCCGGACGCAGTGGCATCAGCGAAATCGACCGGTTTGATACTACGGGATACAACACGCGGATCGGCGGCGGTATCAAAAACCTGGATATGGAATCCTACCTTTCCACCAAAGATGCCAGGAAGCTTGACCCATTTATTCATTATGGTCTCATTGCGGCCCAGCAGGCGGTCAACGCCAGCGGCCTGGAAGACTATGTCGATCTCGACAGGGAACGGGTAGGGGTTGCCATCGGCTCAGGTATCGGTGGCCTTGAATACATCGAAAAGACGGTCATTACCATGGAGAAGTCGGGGCCCAGAAAGGTGTCGCCCTTCTTTGTGCCGGCCTCCGTCATCAACATGATCTCCGGTAATGTAGCTATTCGCTTTGGTTACCAGGGCCCCAACATTGCCATTGTGACCGCCTGTACCACTGGTACACATAATATTGGTTATGCAGCCCGCACCATCGCTTACGGCGATGCGGACGTGATGCTGGCAGGTGGCTCGGAGATGGCGACCACTCGCAGTTCCATTGCTGCGTTTTCGGCAGCCCGGGCGTTATCGACCCGCAATGATGAGCCGGAGAAAGCGAGCAGGCCCTGGGACGCTGGCAGGGATGGTTTTGTGCTCAGCGATGGAGCTGGAGTTGTAGTGCTTGAAGAGCTTGAACACGCCAAGCGCAGGGGGGCTACCATTCACGGAGAAGTTGTCGGCTTTGGTATGAGTGACGATGCTTTCCATATTACCTCTCCGCCAGAAGGTGGTGAGGGTGCGGCCCGTTCGATGACAAATGCCATTCGGGATGCCGGGCTTGATCCCGACGCGGTCGACTATATCAACGCCCACGGTACGTCCACCCAGGTGGGTGACGTTGCCGAGGTTGCTGCAGTAAAGTCCGTATTCACGGAACACGCCTACAAACTGGCTGTAAGCAGTACCAAGTCCATGACTGGCCACCTTCTCGGCGCGGCGGGTGCAGTGGAGGCGATTTTCTCAGTGCTTGCGATTCGCGACGGTGTCCTGCCACCCACCATCAACCTGGACGATCCGGACGAAGGCTGTGACCTCGACTTTGTGGCCGGTAAGAGTCGCAAGGCGGATGTCCGGATAGCCCTGTCGAACTCTTTCGGCTTTGGCGGCACTAACGGAACCCTCATCTTCAAACGTTACGAGGACTGATCACGGCCGTGTTGAATCTTATCCGGGCCGACAGTAGTGATGTCCCCGCCACTGATCGCGGACTGGCTTATGGTGACGGCCTGTTCGAAACGATCCGTATGCGCGGCCGGCAGGCGGTACTGCGTTCGCTTCATCTGGACCGGATGGTTGCGGATGCAGCGCGGCTTGAAATACTGGTTGAGCGTGGTGAACTTGATGCCGCGATCGCGCAGGCGGGGCCTGCCTACGAATCGCGGTTCGAAGGTGAGGACTGGGTACTGAAGCTTACACTAACGCGCGGCAGCGGCGGAAGGGGATACCGTTTACCGGCTGAATGTCGTCCCAATCTTGTCATGTCCGTCTCGGCCATGCCACCACTCCCGGACAAAGGGGGGGTTGTCGCTGATGTTGCGCAGTTTCCCCTGACGGTGAATCCGCGTTTGGCTGGCATGAAAACACTTAACCGGCTGGAGCAGGTCATGGCAAGCCGCGAGTTCACCGGCCGAGAGTTTGAGTTGATTATGCGGGATGGCGCGGGAAACCTCGTCGAAGGCACACGCACGAACCTGTTTGTCAGGCATGGTAATGCATGGTGTACTCCGGCTGCTGGTAATCTGGCGGTTGCCGGCGTCATGCGGAATTATCTGATTGAATGCCTCCGTGCATCCGGACACCACGTCCGGGAGGGCGCGATTCACCCCTCCATTCTTTCGTCACCCGGTTTCCGGGGGCTCTATCTGACCAACAGCGTTGTGGGTATTGTTCCTGTCCGAAAAATGAGTGGTGTTGATTTGCCAGTGGATGTCGGGCTTGAGACAATCTGCGATCCTCTGACAACTTTGGAATAAAAAGCTTGTTCAAGAAGTTACTGATCAGTCTGTTTTGCCTTGTCGTTCTGTCCGTTGCCGGCAGTAGTCTCTGGGTATGGCAGGGGCTCCAGACCCTTGAGCAACCGGTCGTTCTGGATGAGCCGGTCCTGTTCAGCGTTCCCTCCGGACATGGTTACGGGCAGGTTGCCGGCAAACTCGAGGAGGAAGGTCTCGCCGGCGACAGCCTGTGGCTGAAAATTCACGGCAGGCTCTTTCCGGAGCAGACTCGCCTGAAGGCCGGGGAGTACGAGTTTACCCCTGGTATGAGCACACTGGACATGATTTCGATGATGGTAGCCGGTGCTACCAAGCACTGGCAGATCCAGTTTATCGAAGGTTGGACATTTGCTGATATGCGCCGCGCACTGGAAGCCAGTGAGCGTCTTGACAAAGTAACCATGGAATGGACTGACGAACAGATCATGGAAGCGATGGGCGCTGAAGGCGAACATCCCGAGGGACGGTTCTTCCCGGATACCTATCTGTTTACCAGCAATGAGTCCGATCTTGACCTGTTGCGTCGTGCTTTCAACAGGATGGAAGAAGTGCTGGCCACCGAATGGGCGACCAGAGCTGAAGACCTGCCTTACGATTCGCCTTATGAAGCCCTGATTATGGCTTCTATTGTTGAGCGGGAAACCGGTGCGGCCCATGAAAGGGAAGAGGTGGCGGGGGTCTTCGTCCGCCGTCTGCAGAAGGGCATGCGGCTGCAGACCGACCCAACGGTGATTTACGGCATGGGAGACAAGTATCAGGGCCGAATCACCCGGCGCGATTTGCAAACCCGCACTGACTACAACACCTACCGCATTGATGGCTTGCCACCAACGCCAATTGCATTACCGGGGCAGGAGGCGATCCACGCTGCCTTGCATCCGGCCGATGGCGATGCTCTCTATTTTGTGGCGCGCGGGGATGGTACCCACAAGTTTTCCCGAACATTGCAGGAGCACCAGAAGGCAGTGCGGGAGTTCCAGCTCAACCGCCGCGCTGATTACCGTTCCTCTCCCGCACCTGTGCAGGCTCCTGACCCCGGAGAAAGCGAGTGATGACCAGCCGAGGGCAGTTTATTACCTTCGAGGGTACCGAAGGTGTTGGTAAGTCCACTCAGCTGGCAAATGCCGCGGATACCCTGGAAAGGCTTGGGATTGACTATATTGTGACCCGGGAGCCGGGCGGTACACCGATGGCAGAAGCCATTCGTGAGCTTCTGCTGGCACCCCGGGAAGAGCCCGTCAATGACATGACGGAATTACTGCTGATGTTTGCTGCCCGCGCCCAGCATCTTCATACCCGCATACTTCCCGAACTGAAAGCCGGGCGCTGGGTCCTGTGCGATCGTTTCACGGATGCCACCTTTGCCTACCAGGGGGGAGGTCGCGGTGTGCCCGCTGAACGTATTGCCCAACTGGAAAGTCTGGTGCAGGGGGACTTTCGTCCGGACCAGATAATTTTGCTTGATGCACCGGTAGAAACCGGCATGACCCGTGCGCGGCACAGAGGTGAGCTGGACCGCTTTGAGCAGGAGGCCGTGGCCTTCTTTGAGCGCATACGTCAGACCTACCTGAAACGCGCTGCAGCAGACCCTGGCCGGTATCACTTAGTGGATGCGGCGCAGCCTCTGGAAACAGTCAGTCGGGACGTTGTCAGGTTGATCCAGGGCCTGGCGCGCACGGCCTGACAGTGCATGTTGCGCGATGTTCTGCTTTAATTGAGTAACATTCTCAATCCACCCCCGGGTAGCGGGTATGTTGAACGCACGCTTGTTAAAGCTTCCAACGGCTTCTCATCACCATCGCCACGAACACCATCAGATTGTCGTGGGGGTGCGCGGGGAAGCTGATCTGAGCGTGGACGGAACCGGGTCCCATCTGGATACTTGGCGTGCGTGCCTGGTGCCTACCGAAGCCAGGCATGATTACTGTGGCGACCTGCAGAATCATGTTCTGGTCATCAATCTTGATCCCTATATGCCGGCCCTCAATAGTCCGGCCCACAGCGAATATGAAACATTAGCCCCATTATTCGAACGGCCGCGCACCCTGGTGCTGGACAGCAAATTACAGGGCCTGGTTCAGTTTGTTGCCGGAGAATTTGATCGTTCGCCGGATAACGAGGGTATGAAGCACCATATGGGTGCCAGCATTCTGCATTGCATGGCTGAACGCCTGAGTGAAGGCCGGGACGTGCGCCAGAATCGTCATGCCATAAGCCCGGATACCATCCGGCGCTATATCATGGAGAACATTCAGCGCAAGATAACCGTGAGCGATCTTGCCGGCGTTGCGTGCCTTAGTGTCAGCCGCTTTCACGAAATGTTCCGGGAGGTGGTTGGCGTTACGCCACACCAGTTCCTGCTGCAGACCCGCCTCGACCAGGCTGTGCAATTACTAACAATGACCCCCCTGTCGGTGGCGGAAGTCAGCTACCGCACCGGATTCTCGTCCCAGAGCGCTCTTACCAATGCCCTCAGAAAACACAAGGGCACAACACCTTCCCGCTTGCGAATTGATGGCAAAGTTGCCTGATTTGCTAAAAAACGCCCAATTCCGGATGAATTTACAAAAAAATCGTAGGATTTTGTAAGCTTGTGATCCGTAGTAATACTAACTTATGGAGGTAGCTGGTCATCCTCAGGGCGCTGGATAGATTTGTGCGTATTGTCTGACCCCAACAGAATAATAAATTCGGGTATTCGGCTGGCAGCCGGTGCCATTGACGAGGCGCTAACATGTTCAATGCAAGCAGGGTTCTGGAGCCTGCATTTCAGGAGCAGCCGAAATCCTTTTTCTGGCAGGGCATTATCGCCAACTACGCCGTCGATGAAGCCAGCTACCTTAACGAACTGATCCCCCTTGCCCAGAGCGATGCTGCAGAGCATCGAGACATCACCGATACAGCGACCAGGCTGATCCGAAGGGTCAGGGATCAGGACGACTCCGTCCATATGATTGATGCGCTCCTTCAGGAATACAGTCTCGACACGCAGGAAGGCATCCTGCTCATGTGTCTGGCTGAAGCGTTGATGCGTATTCCCGACAAATACACCGCTGATGCCCTGATCCAGGACAAGCTCTCCGACGCGGACTGGAAAAAACACGTTGGCCGCAGCGAGTCCACGCTCGTTAACGCCTCTACCTGGGGCCTGCTGCTCACCGGGCGCGTGGTCAGAATGGACAAGCGCCTTGACGGTTCTCCCTCACGTATCTGGCGACGCCTGGTCAAACGTAGCGGTGAACCGGTGATTCGCAGCGCGATGTACCAGGCCATGGCGATTATGGGCAAACAGTTCGTGCTGGGCCGTGATATTGATGAAGCCCTGAAGAACGCCAGGGAATATAGGGACCTTGGCTATACCTATTCCTTCGATATGCTCGGCGAAGCGGCGATGACCAGCGATGATGCAGTCCGTTACCTGAAGGACTACATGGATGCCATCCGCTCCGTCGGAAACGATACCTATCCTGGCAGCAAGGCCCCGTCCCCCTCGATTTCCATCAAGCTTTCCGCGCTTCATCCCCGCTATGAGGTGTCCCAGGAAGAGCGTGTGTTGCAGGAACTCTGCGCAACGCTGACGGATCTTCTGGCCGTTGCCCGTGACCACAAGGTGTCGATTACCATTGACGCCGAGGAGATGGATCGTCTGGAACTGTCGCTCAAACTGTTTGAGAAGGTGTTCAGTTCAGCGGTTGTGAGAGGATGGGGCGGTTTCGGGGTGGTTATTCAGGCCTACTCGAAACGGGCGCTACCGGTCCTCTGCTGGCTCACAAAGCTGGCCAGGGAACAGGGTGATGAGATCCCTGTCCGGCTGGTGAAAGGCGCGTACTGGGATACGGAAATCAAGATCTGCCAGCAACTGGGGCTCGACAGTTACCCGGTGTTTACCCGCAAGGAAGCCACGGATACCTCTTACCTGGCATGCCTTCGGTTCCTGCTGAGCGACTATACCGACGGGGCATTGTATCCGCAGTTGGCCAGTCATAATGCCCACACCGTTGCCGCGGTGCTGGCAATGGCCAGGAACAAGCGCCGTAAGATCGAGTTTCAGCGCCTCCATGGTATGGGAGATGCGCTATACAACAGTATCCTCGAGCAGAGCGATATCCCCGTGCGGATATACGCCCCGGTTGGTGCCCACAAAGACCTTTTACCGTACCTGGTTCGCCGTCTGCTTGAAAATGGCGCTAACTCCTCGTTCGTCCATCGATTGGTGGATGCCGCGACACCCATTGAGGACCTGGTTCAGAACCCGGTCCATGAGCTCCAGAAACACGAATCCCTTCCCAATGACCGGATTCCGGCGCCACCCGGTATTTACGGCGACGAGCGCCTGAATTCCCGGGGCCTGAATATCCACGTTGCATCCGATCTCGATCCGCTGCTGAACCACCTCGCCCAGTGGTCTGAGTGCGGCTGGGAGGCGGCGCCGGTGATTGGCGGAGAGAAACGAAGGGAGGGAAGCCCCAGGGAAATCACCGCCCCCTACGACACTACCCGTCCTGTGGGGCATGTCTACTGGAGTACCAGGGCCCTGGCGACAGAAGCACTTGAAACCGCCGCTGCCGGCTTTCCCGGGTGGCGGGATCGCCCAGTGGAGGACCGGGCCCGGTGTCTGGAGAAATACGCGGACCTGCTGGAATCCCACATGGAAGAGCTTATGGCGATCTGTTGCCGTGAAGCTGGCAAAACCATGCAGGATGGCATTGATGAAGTTCGTGAAGCCGTTGATTTCTGCCGCTATTACGCTATCCAGGGCAGAGCCCGGTTCGGTGACGCCATGGCGTTGCCCGGGCCAACGGGAGAAAGCAACGAACTCTATATGGAAGGGCGGGGGGTGTTTCTGTGCATCAGTCCCTGGAATTTTCCGCTGGCCATTTTTACCGGCCAGATGATGGCAGCTCTGGTTGCTGGCAACACAGTGATCGCCAAGCCAGCGGAACAGACGAGCCTGGTGGCTGGCCGCGCCTTTGAGCTGATGCTGGAAGCCGGATTCCCGCCTGAAGTGATTCAACTTTTACCCGGTGATGGTGCGACAATCGGCGGCAAACTGACCCCGGACCCCAGGATTGCCGGCGTGGCCTTCACCGGTTCTACACAGGTAGCGCATATTCTCAATCGTACCCTTGCTCAGCGTGAGGGGGCCATCGTGCCCCTGATCGCGGAAACGGGGGGGCAGAATGCAATGATTGTTGACAGTAGTGCGTTGCCGGAGCAGGTGGTCAGGGACGTGATCCAGTCCGCTTTTGCCAGTGCGGGGCAGCGTTGTTCGGCATTGCGTGTGCTCTATATCCAGAAGGATGTAGCCGAGCGAATGGAGACCTTGCTGGCGGGCGCGATGCAGGAACTGTCGGTTGGCAACCCGGAATTGCACAGTACCGACGTCGGGCCGGTGATAGATGACGAGGCACAGTCCAGCCTGCAGTCCCATCTGAGTGAGCTGGGCAAAAATGCTCGATTTATTGCCCGGACGCCATTACCCGACTCGTGTCAGTCCGGGTACTTTGTGCCGCCATCTGCCTACGGGATTTCGGGCATAAATGAGCTGAAAAACGAACATTTCGGACCGATTGTTCATGTTGTCCGCTACACTGCAGAGAAACTGGATGATGTTATCGACGAGATTAACGCCGCTGGGTATGGCCTTACACTGGGTATTCACAGCCGGAGCGAATCCACCGCGGCGTATATTGAACAGCGTGTAAAAGTGGGCAATACCTACGTCAACCGGGATCAGATTGGTGCAGTTGTTGGTGTTCAACCCTTTGGCGGACGGGGTTTGTCCGGTACAGGTCCTAAAGCGGGCGGCCCACATTATCTGCTGCGATTCGCCACTGAGAGAACCCGCACAATCAACACGACGGCCGTGGGCGGGAATGCCTCACTGCTGTCCCTTGGAATCGAAAAGGTGTAAACGGCGCTATGCTCTTGAAGCAGGCGGAACAGAAACTGGCGGATAAGGAGGTAAGCATTGCGATGCGGAGGCTGGCGCTATAAGCAGTAGCGCCTCATCACCTGGGCAATAAAGAACGTTAAAAAAACAAAGGGTGCGACTATCGTTTTAAAACGGTAAACGCGCCAACCGGATGGAGCAAGATCCATCCAATTGAACTGGAGGAGTTTCATGGCTATTGGTGTTTGGATAAGTCTATTTCTTTATTTTGCGCTCATGATCGCCATCGGCGTTTATGCAATGCGCAGAGCTACGTCTTCATCCGAAGATTACATGTTGGGTGGGCGAGCACTCAGTCCAAAGGTGGCGGCGCTTTCGGCCGGGGCCTCCGACATGAGCGGCTGGTTGCTTCTGGGGTTGCCCGGAGCGCTGTTTGCATCAGGCCTGGGTTCGGCCTGGATCGGTATTGGCCTGCTCGTAGGTGCGTTCTTTAACTGGACGCTCGTAGCGCCGAGGTTGCGTGAGCAGACGGTTCACTACGGCAACGCGATCACCATTCCATCCTTTCTCGCTAACCGTTTCCCGACGCAGGCGCTGTCTCTGCGTACAGTGTCTGCCATCGTTATCGTCATCTTCTTCGCAGTTTATACAGCGTCCGGCCTGGTTGCCGGCGGCAAGCTGTTTGAAAGCGCCTTCTCGGGAATTTTCAATTTCGGTGGCCTGAGTGACTACGCAGTCGGTATCGTCATCACGCTGGGTGTCGTTCTGGCATATACCGTCGTTGGCGGGTTCCTGGCGGTAAGTATGACGGACTTCGTACAGGGCTGCATCATGATGCTGGCACTGGTGATCATGCCGGCCGTTGTGCTCTTCGGCGAAGGTGGCGGCGGTTTCGCCCAGGCCTCGCAGACACTGAATGAAGTTGATCCGACGCTTCTGTCGTGGACGGAAGGGTTGACGGTCATAGGCTGGCTTTCAGCGGTGACCTGGGGCCTGGGTTATTTTGGTCAGCCGCACATCATCGTGCGCTTCATGGCGATCCGCACTCTCAAAGACGTACCGATTGCACGTAACATTGGTATGAGCTGGATGCTTATTTCCCTGATCGGTGCTGTCTCCCTTGGCGTGTTCGGCAGGGCTTACGCCATTCGCAATGGTATGAATATTGAAGATCCGGAAACGATCTTTATTATTCTGTCAGACCTGCTGTTCCATCCTTTGATCACTGGCTTCCTCTATGCCGCTCTGCTTGCCGCGGTTATGAGCACCATCTCCAGCCAGCTGCTGGTGTCTTCATCGTCACTGACTGAAGATTTCTACCGTCTGTTCCTGCGTAAGGAAGCGAACGACAAGGAATGCGTCAACGTCGGCCGTGTCTGCGTGGTGCTGGTTGGTCTCGTGGCTGCTGTTATCGCCTCCGACCCGAACTCTCAGGTTCTGGCGCTGGTGAGTAACGCCTGGGCAGGCTTTGGTGCCGCGTTCGGCCCACTGATCATCCTGTCACTGATGTGGCCACGTACCAACGGTGCTGGCGCTATCGCGGGCATGGTTGCAGGTGCGGCTACGGTTATCGTCTGGATCTCACTGGGCTGGAACGGCGAATTCATGGGTGGTCCGGGCGTATACGAGATCATTCCTGGCTTCATCGCGGCCTGGATCGCCATCATGGTCGTTAGCCTTGCAACAGAAGATGCCGGAGAGTATCAGCACATTACCCGGTAAGAAAGAGCGCTTACAACGCTCTGAGTAATGAATGGGGCTCCTTCGGGGGCCCTTTTTAATAGCGTCCAAAAAAGCCGGCTGCTCGCCGGATTCAGCCTGATCTTCATTGGCCGGCCCCTAACGCGTGTTCAAAGTGAACATGTTGCGGATGTCGGGCAGAGATGCAAATATCAGGTCAGGAGTTGTAGGTGTAATTCACCTGAATAATTCATCTGAATAGCTAGCAGGCCACTGGGGGAGTGTTTTGCCGAACAGGAAGTCCCCATGTCGTGTTATCCAGAAAGGCCTGGGTTTTGGCTGCCATGCAGACAAAGGAGGTTAGTAAAAATGGTGCATAACACAGACCCTTTTCCGACGCGTCTCAAGAAAAAACGCGACCCATTTGTTCGCACCGATCCGGTCGTTCACTCACGCAATCAGCATCGCTGGGAGGGGCCTCTGGATGAGGTTGCGCTTTCCCGTTATGAGCGTGACGGCTTTCTCTGGTTTGAAGGATTCTTCAATCAGGAACGTATGACCCCCTTCTTCGACGAACTGAAGGAAATGGCGAAAGATGAAAAACTGATGGAGTCGGATCAGATTATCAATGACCCCAACACGGGCGAGATCCGTTCTGTGTTTGGGATGCACGAGCTTTCCGACCACTTTCAGCGGCTCACCCGTGACCCGAGAATTCTGGGAATGGTTCGCCAATTGCTGGGTAGCGAGGTGTACATTCATCAGTCACGGATCAATGATAAGTTTGGTTTCGAGGGGAGCGGGTTCGACTGGCACTCAGATTTTGAAACCTGGCACAGCGAAGATGGTATGCCGCGCATGCGCGCGGTAAGTGCGTCCCTCATGTTGACGGACAACACGGAGTTCAACGGCCCTTTAATGTTGATTCCCGGCTCTCACCACTATTTCGTTCCCTGCGTCGGAGAAACGCCCGACCTGAACTGGAAGGACTCGTTGAAAGCCCAGCGGCTTGGAGTCCCGGACAGGGACGTGCTGGCTATGCTTGCGGACCGCGGCGGAATTAAGGCTCCAAAAGGACCGGCGGGATCGCTGATGCTGTTTGAGTGCAATACCTTGCATGCATCGAACAAAAATATGTCGCCCTGGCCCCGTTCAAACCTGTTTTTCGTCTACAACAGTGTAGATAACAAGTTGGGCAAGCCCTTTTCAACGGGTACGGAGCGGCCAGAATTCCTCGGGGCGCGAGAAAACTGTACCCCGCTGAGCATGCATGATGAATTTCCAGAACTTGCCAATCAAGGGGTCACTCCACCGAAGTACCACGGATATTAATCTGATCGCCTACCAGCCTCGAAGGGCTGTATCTGCGGGCAAAAAAACGCCAGCCCGAAGGCTGGCGTTTTCATGGAGCTAAACCGTTAAGGTCAGATTTCAGGCAACGTTTGCTTCAGATGCCTTGCTGGTGTAGTTCTCCATCTGGTCGAAGTTGAGATACTTGTAGATCTCTTTCGACATGCTGTTCAGGTCCTTGGCGTACTCCATGTACTCCTCGGCGGAGGGCAGTTTGCCCAATACCGCGCCGACTGCCGCCAGTTCCGCGGAGGTCAGGTACACATTGGCACCATCGCCCAGACGGTTGGGGAAGTTACGGGTGGAGGTGGACAGAACCGTGCTCTTGGCGGCCACGCGTGCCTGGTTGCCCATGCACAGGGAGCAGCCAGGCATCTCGGTGCGTACACCTGCGGTGCCGTAGATGTTGAAGTAACCTTCTTCCATCAGCTGGGCCTGGTCCATCTTGGTGGGGGGGGACATCCACAGACGGGTCTTCAGAGGTTCCTTGTTCTGTGCCAGCAGCTTGCCCGCAGCACGGAAGTGACCGATGTTGGTCATGCAGGAGCCGATGAAGACTTCGTCGACTTTGTCGCCAGCCACTTCGGACAGGGTGCGGGCATCGTCCGGGTCGTTCGGGCAGCACACGATGGGCTCTTTGATTTCGGCCAGGTCGATTTCAACCACGTGGGCATACTCGGCGTCCTTGTCGGCACGCATCAGCTTCGGATCAGCAATCCACTCTTCCATCTGCTGGGCGCGACGCTCCAGGGTGCGTGGGTCGCCGTAACCTTCGGCAATCATCCAGCGCAGCATGGTGATGTTGGAGCGCAGGTACTCGGCCACGGACTCTTCAGACAGGTTGATGGTACAACCGGCTGCGGAGCGCTCCGCGGAAGCGTCGGACAGCTCGAACGCCTGCTCAACGGTAAGATGCTCAAGGCCTTCGATTTCCAGGATGCGACCAGAGAACTCGTTGATCTTGCCTTTCTTCTCAACGGTCAGCATGCCCTGCTTGATGCCGTACAGCGGAATGGCGTGTACCAGGTCACGCAGGGTAATGCCCGGCTGCATCTCGCCCTTGAAGCGAACCAGAACAGACTCCGGCATATCCAATGGCATAACGCCGGTAGCAGCAGCAAAGGCCACCAGGCCGGAACCGGCCGGGAAGGAAATGCCCATGGGGAAACGGGTGTGGGAGTCACCACCGGTGCCCACGGTGTCCGGCAGCAGCATGCGGTTCAGCCAGGAGTGGATGATGCCGTCGCCCGGGCGCAGGGAAACACCACCACGGGTGCGGATGAAGTCCGGCATGGTGTGCTGCATTTCCACGTCCACCGGCTTCGGATAAGCGGCGGTGTGACAGAACGACTGCATCACCAGGTCCGCCTGGAAGCCCAGACACGCCAGGTCTTTCAGTTCGTCACGGGTCATCGGCCCCGTGGTGTCCTGGGAGCCGACGGTGGTCATGTGTGGCTCGCAGTAGGTGCCAGGGCGAACGCCTTTGCCTTCTTCCAGGCCACAGGCCTTGCCGACCATCTTCTGGCCCAGGGTGAAGCCCTTGGTGCCTTCTTCCGGGTCGTTCGGCAGACGGAAGATGTCAGTGGCGCCCATGCCCAGTGCGGTGCGGGCCTTGTTGGTCAGGCCACGGCCAATGATCAGAGGAATACGGCCGCCAGCCTGGACTTCGTCCAGAATCACGTCGGACTTGAAGTTGAACTCGGAGATGGTTTCTCCGGCTTCGTTCAGGATCTTGCCGTCGTAAGGGCGGATTTCGATCACGTCGCCCATGTTCATGTCGTCGACCGGTGCTTCAAATACCAGTGCGCCGGCATCTTCCATGGTGTTGAAGAAGATCGGGGCAACCTTGTTACCGATACAGACACCGCCGGCACGTTTATTCGGCACGCCAGGGATGTCTTCGCCGAAGAACCAGAGTACGGAGTTGGTGGCAGACTTACGTGAAGAACCGGTACCGACAACGTCGCCCACAAAGGCAACGGGCAGGCCCTTGGACTTGATGTCGTCGATCTGGCTCATGGGGCCGGTGACGCCGGGCTCTTCCGGCTTCAGGCCGTCGCGTTCCATTTTATAGGCGGCGCGGGCGTGCAGCGGGATATCCGGGCGGGACCAGGCATCCGGGGCAGGGGACAGGTCGTCGGTGTTGGTTTCGCCGGTCACCTTGAACACCACCATTTTGGTGCTCTCGGGAACTTTCTTCTTGTTGGTGAACCACTCGGCGTTGGCCCAGGATTCAACCACAGCCTTCGCGATGGCGTTGCCAGCGTCCATTTTTTCTTTAACGTCGTTGAAGGCATCGAACATCAGCAGCGTGTGCTTGAGCTCTTCGCCGGCCAGTTCGGCCAGTTCGCTGTCGTCCAGAAGGTCAACCAGAGTGGCGATGTTGTAGCCACCCTGCATCATGCCCAGCAGCTGGACGGCCTTCTTCTTGTCGATCAGCGGAGAAGTCGCTTCACCTTTAACAATCGCAGACAGGAAGGCAGCTTTTACATAGGCAGCTTCGTCCACGCCCGGCGGAATGCGGTTTTCCAGCAGGTAAACAAGAGTTTCCTCTTCACCGGCCGGGGGAGTTTTCAGGAGCTCGACCAGGGCGGCGGTCTGTTCGGCATTCAGAGGCTTGGGGGGAATACCCAGAGCTTCGCGTTCTGCAACGTGTTCACGATAGGCTTCTAACACGATATGGACCCTCATCAGTTGGAATGTCCCGCGCCGTGGGCGTCGTTGCCCGGCGGGAGTTTTATGGCGAAAAGGCGTTAAGTTGGCGCTGCATTCTATAGGAAACCCCTTACGAAGTTAAGATGGACAGAGGTCGGAGACATTTGCCAGGTCGTGTATACTTTTGCCCCCGATTAACTAACTTGCTGTGATCCATGACTGACGCACTGAACGCCATCCACGACTTCCTGCCCTGCAGAACCCCTCAGCGCTGGATTGAGAACGCGCTGGCAAACCAGGACCTGATGCTGATCGATCATGCCCACTGCGAAAAAAAGGCAGCCTCGACGGCCCTCAGTCTCATGTATCGCTACGTGGACAACACCGACCTGCTCAATAAGATGTCGCGTCTGGCCAGGGAAGAACTGCGGCATTTCGAGCAGGTACTGGCGATCATGGGCAAGCGTGGCGTGCGCTATGATCACCTCACCCCGGCGCGTTATGCTGCTGGCCTGCGCAAAGAGGTGAGGGCAGAAGACCCGGGGCGGCTGGTGGATGTCCTGATCGTCGGAGCCATCATCGAGGCACGCTCCTGTGAACGCTTTGCCGCCCTAGCTCCGCATCTTGATGACACACTGTCGGATTTCTACAACGGACTGCTGAAATCCGAAGCGCGCCACTATCGGGATTACCTGGCCCTGGCAGAACGGGCTGCAGGTGGTCCGGTGAATGACCGTGTCGAAACTTTCCTGGGCCTGGAACGGCAACTGATCGAATCACCAGACACGGAATTCCGGTTCCATAGCGGCCCTGTTTAAGATTACGGAGTCGGCATCGGCGGGTCTTGAAGCTGTTCACACAGACTGATCCAGCGGTCGATGCCAGCACTGCGGTATTTCTGCTTGTGCAGAATAAAGTAGAAGGTGCGGTCGAACTGCCGTTCTTCGGGAACTTTCAGCGGCACCAGACTGCCTCGACGAAACGCATCCGCCAGGCAGACCCTGGACAGACATCCAATGCCGAGATTGGCTTCCACAGCGCGTTTGATGGCTTCCGTGTGCTCGAGTTCCAGCAGAATGTCCAGATCCGGAAGCAGGCCGTGCATTCCCCGCTCGAAGGTTTGCCGGGTTCCCGAACCCTGCTCCCGCATTACCCAGGTGGCGGACCGCAAATCCGAGTCTGTCAGTCTTCCCTTGCGAGCAAGAGGATGATCGGGAGAGCAGAAGACGACCAGCTCGTCACCCCTCCAGGGAATGACCTCCAGTTCCGAGGACTGTAATTCGCCCTCAATCAGCCCGATGTCGAGCTCAAAGTCACTGACTCGTTTTGCAATAGTACGGGTATTGGCCACTTCCAGGGACACTTTGGGGTAAGTAGGGGTATTCATGTATTGGGCCATAACGCCCACGGCCAGATAGTTACCAATAGTGAGGGTTGCGCCTACCTTGAGGGCGCCAACCTCAGTATGTTTACTGAAGGCCTGTTCCAGTTCCCCGGCCTGTGCCAGAAGGGCCTCGACTTTCGGCCGGTACAAACGCCCCAGCTCGTTGAGTTGAAGGCGTTTGCCCACCCGGTCAAAGAGCTGGATATTGAACTGGTTTTCCAGTTCCTTGAGGGCGCTGCTGGCAGCAGACTGGGACATGGCGAGGGAGTCGGCGGCCCGGGTAATATTCTGGAAGTGCGCTGCGGCCAGGAACACCTTGAGCTGACGGAAACTGAACTTCATAATCGATAAATCCGAATAAGGTTATGAAAATATCCCATTTTGTCGATAGGTTACCTGTGGGTTATTATTTACACAATCATTTTCATCCATTTGCCAACGGCTAACAAACGGGCGATACCATGAGCAATCTGAACAAAGAGCGTGTAACAAGTGTTCGTCACTGGAACGACACCCTCTTCAGCTTTACCACCACCCGTGACCCCGGATTCCGATTCAAGAATGGCCACTTCACCATGATTGGCCTGGAAACCGATGGCAAGCCGCTGATGCGCGCATACAGCATCGCCAGCGCCAACTATGAAGAGGAGCTGGAGTTTTTTTCCATCAAGGTGCAGGACGGCCCGCTGACCTCCCGGCTGCAGAAAATCCAGGTGGGTGACGAGATCATGGTGAGCCGCAAGCCCACCGGGACGCTGATCATGGATAACCTGCTGCCGGGGAAGAACCTCTGGCTGATCAGCACCGGCACCGGTCTGGCACCGTTTATCAGCATTATCAAGGACCCGGAGGTGTACGAGGCCTTTGACAAGGTGATTGTTACCCACGGGGTTCGTTACAAGTCTGAACTTGCGTACCAGGGAGAGATTGAAGAACTGCCGGACAACGAGTTTTTTGGCGAGATGGTTGAGGGCAAGTTGCTGTACTACCCGACGGTCACCCGCGAGGAGTTCCGTAACACCGGGCGCCTTACCGATGCCATGGAAAATGGCAAACTCACCAGGGATCTGGGGCTACCCGAATTTGATCTCGAGAATGATCGCTTCATGGTCTGCGGCAGTCCGAGCATGCTGAAAGACACCTGCTCCATCCTTAACAACATGGGCTTCAAGGAAGCGCGTCACGGCAACCTCGGCCACTATGTGATCGAACGGGCGTTCGTGGAGCAGTAAATCAACCGGGCCTTCGATGATCGGAAGGCCCGGTTTTTTCAGCCCTTACACAGTTCCTACCTTCCCGCTATCGGAATTGCTCCCGCTTCCATATGGGCTTTGAGGTTACGCATATTTCTGGAAAGCACGGATGACTCCAGGCCTTTCAGGAAGTGTGCTGCCGCAGTGCCGGCTGAGTTACCCGGAGGGTTGAAGTTGAGGGCTACGGAAACCTCGGTCCCTTTGCCGTCTGCTCGTGGCTCAAAGATCACTGAACCCCAGGTGTTGATCTCCGATCCTTCCAGCGAGCGCCAACTGAGGCGGTGATCGGGGACATCCTCGATCACTTCGGAGTCCCACTCCAGCGAAGGGCCGGCCGGGAGGCGGGCGACCCAGTGGCTGATATTACCTTCCCGGGGGGTTACCTGCTCAAGAAAGTTCATGATCCGTGGAAGGTTCGAAAAGTCCCGCCAGAACTCATAGACGTCACTCGCAGGGCGATCCACCACCACAGAGGCGCTCAGGTGGACATCCCGCCCGGCGGCTTGAGTGGACGAGGGTAACCTCTTTTGTTGGGAGCGACCATTCTGGACCGCTTTGAATAGCAGGAAGGCTCCCCCGAGCCCAAGCAACACTCCAAACAGCCCTCCTTTGCGTGAGGCGAGTGCTATGAGACTACCGCCTGCTGCGCCGCTGTTTTTAGACAAGGTACGGGAAAATTTTTCAGATGCACGCGTCATGGCTTAGCTCCTTCAAGCAGGTTCAATGTGAACGTACGCGTATCCATCTTGCGCCCGCCTGCGGGAAAGAAGAATTATCACAGGTTAATTCCGGCCGCTCCGAACGTGTTTTTTTAAGGGAGGGGCAGGGCCCCTCATCACAAGTGGCTGACCGAAACGTTATGGGGCGGCACGCTTCAGCACACCGTCCAGGTCTTCATCCAGGTAGGACGGGTCGAAGCAGGCGACCTTTTGGAGCCCTTCGATATCCAGCAGCATAATGCCGGAGTTTGGTGCCTCGACCAGCTTCTCTTCCTTCAACTCTTGAAAGGTGCGGTTGACATGCACAACACTCAGGCCGAGCGCGTCTGCGAGTAGAGTCTGTGTAAGTGGCAGGTGTAGGTGATTGGCGACACGGTTATTGGTTTTCTCCAGCCGCCGTGCCATTTCTACCAGAAAATGGGCGACTTTTTCCCGCGCTGTTCTGCGCCCCAGGTTGACCAGACGCTCCACCAGAATTGCCTGATCACGTGAAGAAATCATGAAGAAGATGTTACAGAGCAGCAAGGATTCAGCGAATACCTCTGTCAGTCGTGGTTTCGGAAAGGCACACAGGACACTGTTGGTAAGCAATCTGAGCCCGGATACCCGCTTTTGAAAACCAAAATCGCGAAGGCCGATGATGTCACCCGGAACGTAGACATCCAGCACCTGCCGAGCGCCGTCCTCCATGTCTCTGAACGAGTAGGCCCAACCCTTTTTAACGGAATAGAATGCCTCGCATGGGTCCCCCTGGCTCCACAGTTGGGTGTTCTTCGAGTACTCCTTCGGGCTCTTTTCCAGCGAGTCCAGCAGCTCCCGCTCTGCCACCGACAGTGGCGCGTAGTGCTGGAAGTGTTTAACGATGCAACTCGATCCCATGGTTCCCCCTATCGCTTTGGTAATCGTGGAGATACTGCACGCGTGCCCTGTGTAATAACACAACCTATGTTATCTCTGCCAGAAATACGTCGATGGTAGCGTCGGCTCCGAATTCATTGAACAAATCAGGAAACGGAGTCTGTATATGTTGGACCGAACCGACTACTACCGAACCAGAGAGGTAAATGCGCAAGAAATGTTCCCTCGAACTGAGCCAGTCGTTCACAGTAACGAGAAGGAGAGGGAAGAAGGGCCTTTGAGCCCGGCTCAGGTAGGCGAGTATGAGCAAGACGGCTTTCTGTGGCTTGAAAGCTTCTTTACCCAGGATGTGGTTTCGTCGTTTTTCGCCGAACTCGACGAGATGGCGAAAGATCGGGACTTTTGTGACCGGGACGAAGTGATCATGGATACGAACCGGGAAAAAATACGCTCGGTATTTGCGATGCACGAGCTTTCTCCTGCGTTCGACAGGCTGACCCGGGACAAGTTGTTGCTTGACATCGTGCGTCAGCTGTTGGGAGACGATGTGTATATCCACCAATCCCGCATAAACAGTAAGGCTGGATTCTGTGGCAACGGATTCGAATGGCACTCTGATTTTGAAACCTGGCACAGTGAAGATGGCATGCCTGAAATGCGTGCAGTCAGTGCTTCTATCATGCTTACTGACAACAATCCGTTTAATGGCCCGCTGATGCTGATTCCGGGGTCCCAGAACTGTTTCGTCCCCTGTTCCGGGAGTACGCCACAACGAAACTGGGAGCAGTCCCTGAAGAAGCAATCGGTTGGCTTGCCCTCAAGGGAGGCGGTTGGCAGCCTGGCTGACAGGAATGGAATACAGGCCCCCACGGGTCCGGCAGGATCGTTGTTGCTGTTTGAGTGCAATACACTGCACGCGTCGAACAGGAATATGTCCCCATGGCCGCGGGCGAATCTGTTCTTTGTCTATAATGCCGTCAGTAACCGGCTTGTGCAGCCCTTTGGTCGTACTGACCCCAGGCCGGAACACCTGGCCGCCCGGCAACGGACCACACCACTGATTGCACACCAGTAGTAAACGGTCAGGTATGTGACTGAGGGAGACAGGGTAGGAGAACGACACGTCGTGAAAATGTAAACTTATGTTAAGGCCAGTTAAGGATTATGCTGGTAGCGTGGGTACCTCATTCAAAACTATAAGATTGAGTAAGGGACTATGAAAATCAAACTACTTGGTGCCTCGCCACCCACGTTCAACCAGCTTATCCGTCGGCCTGATGCGGCTGCTTACAAAAGCATTGCCGTGGTTTCCGGCCTGACCGTTGTGGTGTGGATTCTGTTTTCCAGCTTTGATATCAAGGTCTTCAATGACTGGCTTCCATACCATGTCCCCGTCAGTATTGTTCTGTCGGTGGTGCTTCTGATTCTGACACTGCGAAGTTGGGTGAAAATGCTGCTAAGTGGAGAAACTCCGGCCAGTATTGCCGAAGTGCAACCACAGCTGCCACCCGAGCCGCGACGTCCCTCCCGTATATTTAAGTCCATTCTTCGTAAACCACCGCGTGTACTGGTGGTCGATGACGATGCCGGCGTGCGGATGGTGTTGTGTAAGAAACTGTCCGGCCTGGGAGTGCGTTCAGTCGGGGTATGCGACGGACTTGAAGCTTTACTGGCGGTAGCGGATGAACCCTGGGATATGATTCTTATGGACGGGGAGATGCCTTACATGGACGGGATTGAGGCAACCCGGGCGATTCGTGGCCAGCGTCTTCTCCCTGCCGGGACACCGATAGTTGGCATAACCAGCAACCGTGAGTGGAACTATTGTCAGAAGTGCGTCTCTGCAGGCATGAGTGGTTGCAGACCCAAGCCTCGCCATACTGAAGATCTTGAAGCTCTGTTGGATGAGTTTCTGGTCATGGAGAGGGCCGTTGAAGCGCCGGTACCTGGTGGTAGGATAACGATGTGACCCATTCTTTGAATCCTGGCATAGGGAGTGTGAGGGCAGAATGGACTGGTTGCTGGTTCTTCACATTATCACCCTGGTTTTCTGGGTAGCCGGGCTGATCTATATCCCGGCGCTGGTGGTTGGGAGTCATCTGAGGGAAAGCTCCGAAACCGGCGGGCTGGCCGGGGCGCCGAATCTACCCCGTGTTATTTTCACCCACGTTGTAACCCCTTTCGCACTCGCTGCCATTATAGCGGGGACCCTTGTGTTTGTGCTGGCTCCCTCCATTGGCATCTGGCTGATTGCCAAGCTCACGCTGGTAGTGGTGTTGGTCAGCAACCATCTGCTTCTGGGACTTCTGATCACACGAGCCGAAGCTCTCGGCGGAAAGTCTGTCAGGCGTTGTTGTCTGGCTTCGGGTTTGACGACCTGCTTGCTGGCGGCAGCTATTTTATGGATCGTGCTGGCCAAGCCAGCGTTCGAGGGCCTGCTATGAGCTGGCGGCCTTTAATGTTCCTCAGACTGCCTCCCGGCTCTCCGCCTGCGTTTTGCCATCTTCTCTGGCGAAACTCCAACTGCATGTTCATACACCAGTTCGCCGCCGAGAAGGCTGGCTACGGTAATCAGCAAACCGGTGAGCAAGGAAAGGTAGAGCCCCCAGGGTTCAATCAGTTTTTCCGCGCCCCCCATCCGCACAAACCAGTTCAGGGTGGCCAGGGAGAGCAGCATCACGGCGATCAGTGCGTGACACCAGGCAATCACCAGGCGGCGTATCTGGGAGACAATGATCAGATCAAGCAAGCCCACCGACCCGGAAACCCAGCCCCCTACCATTCCGATGCCAGACAGCCACAAGCCAGCCCTTGCCCAGAAGCCATCGGCAGTGGCCACGAATGCGATATCCGTAGCGATAAGGCCAAGCAGCGCTGCAACCGGGAAGTGGATCAACATGGGGTGGATCGGATGCCCCAAAATCGACATTCGGCTGATGATTTGCTCCTTCTCCATGGCAGGCTCCCTGAGCATGGTTGTCATTATAAAACTGGGTGGTTTGCCGAAATTAAAAGCCTAGCAGTGATGGCGGGCCCTGGCATCTCCCTTGTGCTCTCTGGCTGTGCCGGGGAATTTTCGATTCTGGCGCCAGCCGGGCCCAATGCACATTCTGCAGCGTGGTTATGGTGGGGGATGTTCGGGTGGTTCACCGCGGTACTGGTAGGGGTTATCGCGCTATGGCTCTTTGCCATCAAGCGGAGCCCGGGCAAAGCCTCCGCAGCTCATCTCCGCAAGGTCCAGAAGCGGTGGATTATCTGGGGGGGACTGGCGTTACCCGTAAGCACCATTACGGTTGTTCTGGCTTTTGGCCTCCCGCTGGGGCAGCGCATGTTGCCGCAGAGTTCGCCGGAAGGCGGGGAATTGCGGATAGAAGTCACCGCGCACCAGTGGTGGTGGGAGGTGAACTATCCGGATTCGGGCATCAGTCTGAGGAACGAATTGCATATCCCCGCAGGCAGGCCTGTAAACCTGCATCTGACCAGTGCCGATGTGATCCACTCGTTCTGGGTGCCGCGGCTGGGGGGCAAGCTTGATGCCATACCGGGCCACACCAACATACTGAGGCTTCATGCTGACGAAGCCGGCACGTATCGGGGGCAATGTGCCGAGTTCTGTGGCAGGGACCACGCGCATATGGGGTTCACCGTTACAGCCCACGAGCCTTCCGATTACCAGCAGTGGGTTGGCCAGGAGGTTTCGGATGAGTGAGTATGCACAGGCGCAAAATCGCGAGCGGCAACAGCGGCTGGAGCGTGTGTGGGGTAACCTGCCGGGTTGGGGAGCGCTTGCTGCTGTCAATCACACCACGGTTGGGTTGCGTTTCATAGCCACGGGTTTGATGTTTTTCCTTGTGGGTGGCCTGCTGGCCATGCTGATTCGGACCCAGCTGGCATTGCCAGGCCAGGACATCATCGAGAGCGGGTTATACAACCAACTGTTTACCATGCACGGCACCGTGATGATGTTTCTGTTTGCCATCCCGGTACTGGAAGGCCTGGCCATGTACTTGATCCCCAAGATGATCGGGACCAGAGATCTGGTTTTCCCCCGGCTCAGCGCTCTGGGCTATTTCTGCTACGTATTCGGTGGCCTGATCGTTCTTTCCAGCCTGGTTCTTGAGGTGGCCCCGGATGCTGGCTGGTTCATGTATACGCCACTGAGCAGCGCTACCTACTCCCCGGGCCCGGGCTCGGATTTCTGGCTTCTGGGGATCACCTTCGTGGAAATATCCGCGATCTCGGCCGGGATTGAACTGGTGGTATCGATCCTGCGAACCCGGGCCCCAGGGATGTCCCTTAACAAGATGCCGATTTTCTGCTGGTACATTCTCGCCATGGCATTGATGATCGTATTTGGTTTCCCGCCACTCATTCTGGGAAGTGTCCTTCTGGAGCTGGAGCGGGCTGCCGGTTTTGTGTTTTTTGAGACGGCCGGTGGCGGAGACCCGCTATTATGGCAGCATCTGTTCTGGTTATTCGGCCACCCGGAGGTTTACATCATCTTTCTGCCAGCGGCAGGTATCGTATCAACGCTGATACCGGTCTTTGCCCGCCATCCGTTGGTAGGGTACCGTTGGATTGTCCTGAGCATCATTACCATGGGCTTTATCAGTTTTGGCCTTTGGGTGCATCATATGTTCACGGTCGGCATCCCTCATCTCGCCCAGGCGTTTTTCTCTGTTGCCAGCATGCTGGTGGCTATCCCTACAGGTATACAGATATTTTCCTGGCTGGCGACGTTGTGGCAGGGAAAGGTGGTTTTCCATTTGCCGATGCTCTGGATCATTGGCTTTCTTGTAGTATTTGTTTGTGGTGGCCTGACGGGGGTGATGCTGGCTCTTGCACCGTTCAACTGGCAGGTGCATGACACACATTTCGTTGTGGCGCACATGCACTATGTTCTGGTCGGGGGGATGTTGTTTCCGCTGGTGGCGGGGCTCTATTACTGGCTGCCCCACGTGTCCGGTCGAATGCCGTCAGATTCGCTTGGTCGCTGGGGGTTCTGGCTATTTTTTGGCGGTTTTAATCTTACTTTCCTGCTGATGCACCTGACCGGACTGCTGGGTATGCCGCGGCGGATTTACACCTATGAAGCAGGGCTGGGGTGGGACTGGCTGAACCTGGTTTCTTCGGTCGGTGGCTTTATTATGGCCATCGGAGTGGCGGTGATTGTTGTGGATATTGTGTTGCATTTCCGTTTCGGGAAGCGGGCGGAGCAGAACCCCTGGGGTGCCGATACCCTGGAGTGGGCAATTCCGATGCCCGTGAATACCTTTAATTTTTCGAGTCTCCCGAGCGTGGATACCCGCCACCCCATGTGGCACACCCCCAGGCTCGTTGAAAGTATCGCCGCAGGCGAGCATGGGCTGGCGGACGTCCAGGCCCTGCGCCGCGATATCTATGGGTCGGATGCCACCACTGGAAAACTGCAGGAAGTGGTTCACTTGCCTACCAACTCCTGGCTGCCGTTGATGACCGCGTCGGCCCTGGCGGCGCTGTGTGTCAGCCTGCTTATGAAGGCTTACTTGCTGGCCGCGGTGTTTACCATTGTCGCCCTGGGACTGGTGCTGCGCTGGGGTTGGGAAAATGGTGCCCATCCCAGGGCTGCGCCGACAGATCACAATGAAGCGGGTGCGCCGCCATTGCACTCCCGAACCTTCAGCGGCCCGGGGCTCTGGGGGATGGTGGTCGGGCTGATGGCCGATGGTACCTTCTACGCCTCACTGATGTTCGGTTGGTTTTATTTATGGACAGCTGCGCCAGAGTGGACGGTGCCTGCCCACGACTCGGTAACACTGCTACCGATGATCCTCAGTGGCCTTGTGCTGACCGTCGCCGTAATAGCCTACTGCCACCTGGTAAAAGGCCTTCGCCGGGGGTTTGCGGCTCATTTAGGGGCCAGGCTTTGGCTGATTGCGGCACTGGGGGTTGGCCACTGGGTATTGCTTGCGGGCCAGTTAGTGTCTGCGCCGCTGGCGCCAACCGAACGAGCACATGACGCAGTCCTGGTGGTGATATTACTGTACCTGCTCCTCCATAGTGGCCTGGCGGTTATCTTCACCTCTTTGCAGGCGGTACGGGCAAGATTGGGCTATACCGCAGTCCAGTTGCCTTATGAACCGGTGGTCATCCAGCCCTTCTGGTTGTATACCCTGGGCGTGTACTGGGTGAGTTTCGTGGCTTTTGTCCTGCTATCCAATGCCTGGAGTGTCGGATGAAATCCTCGCCTGTTCACCCGGTACATCTGTTCCTGGGGCTTGCAATATGGGCGGCGTGGTTTGTGGTGCTGTACGGCGGATTGTCTGTGGGTTGCACCATCGCACCACCTGATTCGGAGGAACAGGCCGGCACGTGGATCAACGGCGCAATCGTAGTGGTGGCTTCGCTGGTGGGAGGTTATCTGCTGTGGTGCGCTTACCGTTGTGCGCAGGCTTCGTCGCAGGCAAAACTCCAGCGAGATAACCGACTCGGGGTTTTTATCAGTAAAACCGCGGCGGCGGTTTACCTGGTGTCCAGTATTGCCTCACTGGCACTTGGGGTTCCGGGGGTGCTGCTGCCGCCCTGCGTTTGAACTGACGGGTGGGTAGTACATCTCCATCCCACCCGTCAGTAGCCGTACTAAACCTTGTTCACGTCCTCCTCCCGCTTCCAGTAGCGCAGTTGCTTGCAGGCACCGAGGAAGTCGGTTGCGTCAGCGGGTTCGTCGAGCGCTACGCAGCCGCCGTCCAGCTTGTTATCGAGCCCGGCAGACTTGAACAACGGTAACGCCTCCTTTGTGTACCCGATGAATTTGCAGTGCGCGAAGGCATCGTTAACGAAGTCCCGGGCAGGGCCATGCTGAGCCAGTTGCTCGATGCCCTTGTCCGTCGTTATGAGCACTACCGCATCGAAAAGTACCGACGGCCCCCCGTCTATTTTTTCATCTGCCGGAATATGTGTGCCATCACTGGCCTTCACGCCACCGATGGTTGGCGCAATTACCGCAAGGGTCGCGCCCTCGTCTTTCACTGACTGCTTGAACGCGGCGAACATTTCGGCGTCTGCGCCTTCGGTGACCAGTATGCCCAGCCTGCGCCCCTTGAAATTGTCTGGCCCATTGCGAAGAATGCTCAGCTTGTGCGAGACAGGCAGATCTTCCCGGGTGGGCATCGCCGCCCTGGCGGACTCGGGCATTTCTGCAAGACCCAGGCCTTGTGCCACCGTTTTGGCGAGGTCCCCGTCAATATTCAACAGGTGACTGACCATGCGGGCCCGTATATCTTCCCGCTCCACCTTGCTTAGCTCAAATACGAATGCATCCGCAATATGCGCCTGTTCGATGTCTGTCTGGCTGACATAAAACTGGCGAGCCTGACTGTAGTGGTCTGAGAAGGTTTCGGAACGGACCCGCTGTTTCAACCCCTGGACCTCGTCCTGATAGCTGCGGAACCCCGACTCGGGGTTTTCCCGGGGGCCTCCTTCTTCGCCCCAGCTATTGGGCTCATAGTTAGCCCGCCCTGTGGGGTTGGTCATTGCCATATGGCCGTCCTGCTGGAAATGCCGCATGGGGCACTTGGGGGCATTGACGGGAATATGGGTAAAGTTGGGGCCGCCCAGGCGCTTGATCTGCGTGTCCAGATAGGAAAAGTTGCGGCCCTGAAGCAGCGGGTCATTGGAAAAATCGATGCCGGGAACAATGTTCTGGGTGCAGAATGCCACCTGCTCCGTCTCGGCGAAGAAATTGTCGACCACGCGGTTAAGTACCAGTTTTCCGATGGGCTTGACCGGTATCTCTTCTTCCGGAATTATCTTGGTGGGGTCAAGTACATCAAACTCGAACTGCTCGGCAAACTCTTCATCGAATATCTGGACTCCGAGTTCCCATTCCGGATAGTCGCCGTTTTGTATAGCCGTCCACATATCCCGGCGATGGAAATCAGGGTCGGCGCCATTGATTTTGAGCGCCTCATTCCAGACAACGGACTGAAGCCCTAATGATGGCTTCCAGTGAAACTTGACGAATTTGGCTTCGCCTTCGCTGTTCACAAACCGGAAACTGTGGACCCCAAACCCTTCCATAAAGCGAAAGGACCGAGGAATAGCGCGGTCCGACATTGCCCACATCAACATGTGCATGCTTTCGGGCATCAGGGTGACGAAATCCCAGAAATTATCGTGGGCGGTCTGGGCCTGTGGGAAGCCTCTGTCCGGTTCCTGTTTCGCTGCATGGACGAGATCCGGGAATTTCATCGCGTCCTGGATAAAGAAGACGGGTATATTGTTTCCCACAATGTCCCAGTTGCCCTCTTTTGTATAAAGTTTTACTGCGAAGCCCCGCACATCACGAGCCAGATCGCCGGAGCCTTTGTTGCCCGCCACTGTGGAAAACCGGACGAACGCAGGCACCTGCTCTCCGGCGCGTTGAAAGATATCGGCTTCGGTAAGATCAGACAGGCACTCATAGTTTTCAAAATACCCATGGGCGCCAAATCCCCGGGCATGAACGACACGCTCGGGAATCCGCTCGTGATCAAAGTGGAAGACCTTTTCACGCATGACCTGATCTTCCATCAATGTCGGCCCGCGGCTACCTCCCCGCAACGAGTTCTGATCGTCACTAACCGGGGCCCCTTGCTGTGTGGTCAGGGTGTCGCTCGTTCCTTTGGCCTGCTGGTGTGTTTCACCGCCATTTCCGACAGGGTCGGTACTGGTATCGTTTGAAGTGGACATTCGCTCTCTCCTTGGTTCCTTTCCGGGAAAACTGCGTGGGGCGGTTCAGATATGCATCCTTCCGCCAGTGACTCCATAAATTTCACCAACCACATAGCTCGCTTCCGGCGAGGCGAGAAAAACATAGGTAGGCGCAAGTTCTGCGGGCTGGGCCGGGCGGCCCAGTAATGTGTTTGCTCCGAACTGCGGAACTTTATCCTCCGGTATCGTCGCCGGAATCAGGGGCGTCCAGACCGGGCCCGGTGCGACGCCGTTGACTCTCACCCCTCGTTTGATGCCCTCTGCCGCCAGCGACAGGGTAAAATTGGCAATCGCGGCCTTGGTTGCCGCGTAAGGGGCGAGGTGAATGCTGGGAGCAAAGGCCTGAATTGAGGTGGTGTTGATGATGCTTCCGCCTGGAGGAATATGCCTGAGGGCGGCGCGGCAGAAGTAGAAGAACGCCTCAATGTTGGTGCTGAAGGTGTAGGTCAGCTCCTCGTCTGGTATGTCTTCCAGCTGTTCGTAGCTTTTCTGGAAAGCGGCATTGTTGACGAGGATGTCCAGGCGTCCAAACTGACTGAGGCATACGTCCACAACTTCGTCGCAGGCCTTCCGGGAGCTCTGGTCCAGCTTCATGGGCAGCGCCCTCTGGCCAGCATTCAGTATCAGCTGTTCGGTGGTTCGCGCATCGACGTCTTCATCCAGGTAGGTAAAAGCCACATCCGCGCCTTCACGGGCATAGGCCAAGGCGATGGCCCGGCCTATGCCGCTATCGCCTCCTGTTACTAATGCTACTTTTCCTTTGAGCCGGTTGTTTCCTACGTAGGACTCTTCCCCATGGTCGGGCTGGGGAGTCATCTCACGCTCCCGGCCAGGGATCGGTTGAGGCTGCTCCGCGAAATCCGGCTGGGGGTACCGGTAGCGGGGATCTTCGCTGGTCTGGTCAGTCATCGCCGCCTCCTTTGCGTGACGATCGCGAATCGGTAGTGCGTCAGAGACTCATTAGAACAAAGCAGAGCGGTTGTGCATTTAACCTGTGTTAATGAGCCGGAGACTAAAAAAGGATCACCTGTAGGGCCATCACGGATTGGTATGCTTTCCATGGAGGTAAAGGCGAATGAGTTCCCAGTTGCAGCTGTTATTCGGAGCCGCTGTTTTGCTGTTCGTAATGGTCGACGTGGCGTGGACCACTCTTACCACACAGGGTAGTGGGCCAATTACCAGACTGATTACTGGCGGCTTCAGGTTCGCCTCGGCACAGGTCCATGCTATTTCTGGCAGCCGGGCTGTGTTGGCTATGGCGGGGCCTTCAGGCATTGTCGCCATAGGAGGTGTTTGGCTCTTGGGCTTATGGGGTGGCTGGTTGCTGGTGTTTTGCGCCTTTCCCGGGGGAATAGTGAATGCACAAAGCGGAGCCCCGGCCGACTTTGCGGAACGTGTTTACTTCGTTGGATTTACTTTGTCCACATTGGGCGTGGGGGACTTCAAACCACAGTCTGAGGTTACCCGTGTTTTGACAGCGTTGGCTGCCTTTAACGGCCTGGTTCTGGTTACTCTGGTTATCACCTATGCGGTGCCATTGGTGCAGGGCGCTGTGACACGCAGAAAACTCGCGTTCTCGATTTCACTATTGGGCAGTTGCCCGCAGGAAATGGTATTAAGAGCCTGGGAAAGCAGGAAGAGCGGGGGCTTTGAAAGTGCGCTCGAGCAGGTGTCCGCCGATCTCATTCAGTGTTCTGAGCAGCGCCTGGCTTACCCACTGCTTGATCTTTTCTATTGCAGACACCAACGTTTTTCGCTTGGCGTTCAGCTAGGCCGACTGGACGAAGCGCTTTCTCTGCTGACCCAAGGGTTGCAGCCCAACTGTCAATGGCATTCCTTTACCGTTGAGAATTCCCGTGAGGTTGTCTCCCAATACCTTTACAGAGTCGAAAGAAAGCATGCCGCTGCAAATCTGGAAGCGCCTCCAATACCTGCGGTGGGTCTGCTCAAGGCCAAGGGCCTGCCGGTTGTAGATAATCAGGAAGAGGTGTTCTGTCGTTTGGAAGATCGCCGGCTTCGTTTGCATAATCTTGTCCGGGCTGAGGGGTGGGACTGGTCGGACGTTGAACACGATCCCCTGACAGGCGTTGGAGGGTAACGCCTGCCAGGACTACTTTCCTACATGTCGGATTTCTCAGGGTCCATTCCCGTACGTGACTTGTTGCCGCTTTTTATTTCCTCTTCGGTAAGCGCGCCATCGTTATCGCGATCGTAAATTTCGAGCATTTGCTTTCCCTGGTCAGTGTCGCGACTTTGCGCATTGCCTGCAGCTGTGCTGCCATAACGGTTCAGCTCACTTTCATCCAGTTTGCCATCGCTATTGCGGTCCAGCTCATCGAAACTGAGGCCTTTGGGTGAATTGCCAGAAGTGATTTCTCCGGATGTCGTGGACCGCTGGTTGGGTGCTTCAGTACCAGCATTGCTAGGCTGGGAACGCTGCTGACCGGTGGTTTGCGGGTGGTCCTGCTCGCTGCTCGCGGTGTCTGCCGCCAATACAGGGGATGCTATCAGAGCACCGCAGATCACGGTGGAAAAAAGGGCTGTTTTGATCATGGTTGGTCTCCAACTCTAAAAAGTAAGTTTGTACGCCGGAGAATCCACCGGCACTGTACGTAGCAGCAACCGTCATGCCAACGCAGCGTTACTATCCGGTGCGGGGCTAGCCAACATTCCTCTCGAGGAGCACCGTGGCGCTGTTCGGGCGCTGAGCGCTTTCTCCTGCCAGGGTAGGCAGGAGCCATTAATGAGCCCGCGCTTGAGTGTCAATTTTGCAGCTTCTTCCCTTTTTTACCGGAAACTTTTTCATAGTCTGATATGGCTAGCCTCCGTCAGCCGATATACCTATTTGAGCTTATAGGCGAGAACGTAGTCGCCTATTTTCGTGCCGATAGAGCCGTGCCCGCCGGCAACCTGGACCACCATTTGTTCGCCTTTACTGTTGAGGTAGGTCATTGGCGTGGCTTGTCCTCCCGCTGGCAGCCTTGCCCGCCAGAGCTCCTCGCCGTCTGTCAGGTTGTAGGCGCGCAAATAGTTATCTACCGTTGCTGCGAGGAAGACCACACCGCCCCGGGTAATAATCGGGCCCCCGATGCCAGGCACACCCAGCTTCAAAGGGAGGGGGAGAGGCGCCATATCTTCAATCGTGCCATTCCGGTGTTTCCACGCGATCTCACCAGTCTGTAAGTCCGCCCCGGCAACATAGCCCCACGGAGGTCTCTGGCAAGGTATTCCGAGTGGCGACATCAACGGCTTCAGCTCAACACCGTAGGGCGCTCCTGCGTTTTCATTCAGGCCCTGCTCACCGCTGTTGGAGGCCTCTTCCCGAACTTCCTTGTCCTTGGGGACCAGCCGCGAGGTAAAAGCCATGTAAAGAGGCATGCCGAACATCACCTGGCGTTCAGGGTCTACAGCAACGCCACCCCAGTTGAAAACTCCAAAATTTCCGGGGTAGACGATCGTGCCCTGGACCGAGGGTGGGGTGTATTGTCCTTCATAGCGCAACGACTGGAACTCGATCCTGCAGAGCATCTGGTCGATGGGGCTGGCTCCCCACATGTCGGATTCCCGGAGTTTTGGGGGACGGAAACTCAGGCCTGAGACCGGCTGGGTGGGCGCCGCATAGTCACCTTCAACAGTTCCTTGCGGCGCCTTTTTTTCCGTGATGGGAATGAGGGGCTCTCCGTTCTTCCGGTTCAGTACGTAAACATCCCCCTGTTTCGTGGGTACAACGAGGCCGGGTTTGACGCCTTCGCGGGTACGGATGTCCACGAGGCTAGGTTGGGCAGGTGTATCCATGTCCCACAGGTCGTGATGCACAAACTGCTGGACCCATTGAACTTCCCCGGTTTCCAGGCTGAGGGCAACTACCGACGAGGAATAGGTTTCTTCTTCGGGCGTACGGTTCATCCCCAACTGGTCGGGGGTCGGATTTCCCATAGGGAAGTACACCATACCGAGCTCCTCATCGGCGCTTGCCACCGCCCAGCTGTTGGGTGAGCTGGTGGAATAGGTTTCCCCCTCGTCAATAGGTTGTGTCGTTTCCGGGTTTGCCGGGTCCCAATTCCAGGTCAGCTTCCCGGTTTTGACGTGGTAGGCACGAATCACCCCTGAAGGGGCGTTAACGTTGTAGTTGTCATTAACCGCACCGGCGACAACGACAACGTTGCTAGCGACAACGGGAGGTGAGGTGGAGTAGTAGAAGCCCGCCTGGCGATGGGGCATGTTATGCATCAGATCCAGCTCGCCGTCTTCTGCAAAATTACTGCATTGAGCGCCGGTCGAAGGGTCCAGGGCCAACAGCCTGGCATCAGACGTGGGCAGGAACAGCTGGGCGTCACACTCTACACTGTCGAGGTTTTCAGCGGGAGACTGGACTGTTTCCACTTGTGGCAGGTCCCCCTCCTCAGGAGGTAGGTACGAGACTCCACGACAGGTTTGATGCTGGCGCTGGCTCTCGGGCGCAACCCCGGCATCGTAGACCCAACGCTCCTTGCCGGTGTCGGCATCAAGCGCTACCAGCCAGTTGTGGGGAGTACACAGGTATAAGGTATTACCGACTTTGAGAGGCGTGGCCTCATAGGTGGTTTCGACCACGTCATCAGGGCCTTTGCGGTCGCCCGTCTGGTATTGCCAGGCAAGCTCCAGTTGATCAACGTTCTCAGGGGTAATCTGCTCCAGAGGAGAGTACCGCTGGCCCAGGTTGCTCCGGCCATAACTCAGCCAGTCTCCCTCCGGTACGTTGCCCAGGCGGGGATCGCTGATCGTCGACTCCTTGGGGAGCTCGCCTTCAATTCTGTGTGCATCGTAGGGTATGCTGGCCACAGAAAACAGCCCGACACCGACCCAGACGACCGCCAGCGACACCGCGCCCCACCTTGGGTTCCCCCGGCCCGGAAACAGCAGCGGAATCGCCAGAAGAAGCAACACCCCCAGCCGAGAGGCCAGGGGCCACCAGTCAAACCCTGCCTCCCAGAACGCCCATGCAGCGGTGGCTAGCAGGAGGAAGGCATATAGAGTTTGTGCGATCGGACGCCGTGGTTTGATAAGCAGGGCCACCACAATCATCGTGGTGCCGGCCAGCATATAATACCAACTGCCTCCAAGGAGCATCAGCTTGATACCGCCGGTCAGCAGGGCCAGGCCGATGACGATAAAAATAGCTATCCATAGAACCATACCCGTCAACCCCTGCGCTCAAGGTAATGCACACTGAAGTTCTGCCCGCGATCGGTCCAGACCGCACGGCTGACAAAACCACAGCGCCGCGCCAGGGCCTGGAATCCGTCAATGGAGTACTTGTAGGAGTTCTCGGTGTGCAGGCTCTCACCTTCCTGAAAACGGAAGGTCTCACCGGCAACTGTTATTACCTGGGCCATGGTGCTGACCAGATGCATTTCGATGCGATGGTGCGTGCTGTTGAAGACTGCGCGATGAATGAAGCGCTCGGGGTCCAGAGAGGCCCCCAACTCCCTTTCGAGATGCCTCAGCAGGTTAAGATTGAATTCAGCCGTTACCCCGGCCGCATCATTGTAGGCGGCCTCCAGCGTGGCTGTGTCCTTGATTAGGTCCACGCCGATCAGCAAGCCGCTTCCTTCCGGCAAAGTGGAATGCAGGCCGGTGAGAAAGTCTTCAGCCTCGGTCGGAGAAAAATTGCCTATACTGGAGCCTGGGAAAAAGCCTACCAGCGGACCTTCGGTCAGCCCTTCTGGCAGCGTTATACGTTGGCAGAAGTCTGCGCAGGCGGCGTGAACTTCAAGCCAGGGGTAATCAGCCGCCAGCTTTGCTGTACTCTCGAGAAGGAAGTCCCTTGATATATCGATGCCCAGATAGCTGCTTATCTCCATATGCTCCAGCAGCAGGCGAACTTTCCGGCTTGCGCCACTGCCGATTTCAACCAGCGTGGCATTTTTTCCGGCCAGTTCCTCAATTTCATTCATCGCCGTTGCAAGGATGGCCTCTTCCGAACGAGTAAGGTAGTACTCAGGCTGCTGACATATTTTCTCAAACAATTCGGACCCCAGCTGGTCATAAAAATACTTCGGTGAACAGTATTTTTGCGGAGCCCGAAGGCCTGCCAATACTTCCTCTCGCATGGTAAGGGAGCTGGATTCCACGGGCTGGTGGTCGTAAAAACGCACGGCTGTTGTCATGTTCAGTCCTCCCTGGCCAAACGAAATCCGGAAAATGCCCAACGGGCATGGGGTGGAAAAAAATTGCGGTAGGTCGGGCGAATATGGGATTCAGGTGTAGCGCAGCAACCGCCCCTTAGTACCATCTGCCCGGACATGAACTTGCCGTTGTATTCTCCGAGGCTGCCCGGCAGAGCCTTGAATCCGGGATATGGCCGGTAAGCGCTGCCGGTCCATTCCCAGACATCCCCGAACATCTGGGAGGGATGGTCGGCGACGGCGTGTTCCGGCGCGGGCTGCAGTCTGCCTTTTTCCTGGAAGTTTCCGCTGATCGGAACAGACCGGGCCGCCACTTCCCACTCAGCTTCGGTTGGAAGTCGGGCGCCTGCCCATGTGGCATAGGCATCGGCCTCGTAAAAGCTGACGTGGCACACCGGGGCTCCCGGATTTACCCGCTGCCGGCCGGATAGAGTCCGGTAGTACCAACCTTCTTCGAAGTCTTCCCAATAAAGCGGAGCTTTCCAGCCCGCCCGCCTGACAAGATCCCAGCCATCCGACAGCCACAGCTCCGGGCGTTCGTACCCGCCGTCGCTCATGAAGTCCATGAACTCACGGTTGCTTACCGGCCTGCTGGAGAGCCAGAACGGCGCCAAAAATTCCCTGTGTTGGGGGGCTTCATTGTCAAACGCGAAGGCGGACGAAGCCGGATCGTGCCCCACCGTTCGCAACCCGTCCGTGTAGCTGAACCAGCCAAGTGGCTGAGCGTCGACATAACCCGTGGGGGCGAGGTCGGTGCGGTATTCCGGGGCCAGCGGGTTCATGCCAAAAATATGCTTGATGTCCATCAGCAACAATTCCTGGTGTTGCTGCTCATGCTGCAGGCCCAACCTCAATCGCTGGAGAATCTTGTCTTGATCTTCACCCTTTTTCATCATTCGGGCTGTCGACAGAAGGTCGGCCATTGCCGCATCCACGTGTTGCCGGTAGCTATAGATGTCATCGACCGTGGGGCGAGACAGCAAGCCTCGGGCAGGTCTGGGGTAGGGCGTACTGTGGGTTTCGTAGTACGAATTGAAAAGATGGTCATAGGCGGGATGAAAGGGCTTGTACCTTTCGGCAAACGGTTTCAGAACAAACGCTTCGAAAAACCAGGTTACGTGCGCCAGGTGCCACTTGGGCGGGCTCACATCATCCATGGTCTGAACCACATAATCTTCGGTCCCTAGGGGGCGACATATCTCTTCAGTGACATCACGAACCTTCCGGTACTCCTGCAGGTAAGCCAGGATAGGTTCGGAGGCCAGCATCGGTTCATCGTTACGGGACAGGGCAGGTTGGGATACAGACATCACGCACTCCTTGTTCAATGATTATCCCCGCACAGGGGGCAGAACTGCCGGACTTTCTGTGTTGAAAACGGTGACTTCCCGTTACTGCTCTAAGAGGCATGCTAAAAGCTTAGTAAAAGACGCGATAAACCCTCGGTCAAGTTTAAAATACTGCAATGTTTTGCTGTTATCGAACGAGGCCGGGAATTCAGGCGGTTGGTGGGTTATACAGTTATGTAACCTTTTCGTCTTGGCGAGGGTTGGCGTGCTACATTCGAACAGCAGTTCCAATTTCTGGCGTCGGCCCGAGAGTGCAGTTGTCTGCCGACCCCCCGTAAAGGAGGTATTGCAATGGCAAATTCGCACCAGACTGTTAATCCCACCTCGGAAGAGGTGCTCAGAACCTATGAACTGATGTCCAAAGATGAGGCTGAAGCTGTTATCGAGCAGGTCCATCAGGCTTTTCTTGGCTGGCGTGATGTCTCTCTGGAAGAGCGCGCGGAGCTGTTGGGAAAGGTCGCTTCGCTGATTCGCGACCGTAAGGAGCAGTACGCGAAACTCATGACCGCAGAGATGGGCAAGCCCCTCAAACAGGGAAGGCAGGAGTGTGAACTCTGTGCGGCGATCTGCGAATACACTGCCGCAGAGGGCCCCGGACTGTTAGCCGATGAAACCCGTGAGCTCGAGGGAGGCCGTGCCCTGGTCACCTACCAGCCCCAGGGTGTGATATACGGTATACAACCCTGGAACTTTCCGCTGTATCAGGTCATCCGCTATAGCGCTGCAAACCTGATGGCTGGCAATACCGTTCTGTTGAAGCATGCCGCCAATGTGTGGGGAATGGCGCTTGAAGTTGAAAAGCTGTACCAGGACGCCGGCTTACCCTCCAATGCTTTTCGCACCCTGCTGATTGATCACGACGTGTCTGAAGCGGTAATCAACCACAAATGGGTACGAGGCGTTACGTTGACGGGTAGCCCCGGCGCCGGCCGTATTGTGGCGCAACAGGCTGCCGGCGCGCTTAAAAAGTCGGTTCTGGAACTGGGCAGTAATGATGCCTATCTGGTACTTGCGGATGCGGACATCAGCAAGGCCGTGAAGGTCGGTGTCCAGGGCAGGGTCTATAACGCCGGCCAGACATGTGTCGCTGCAAAGCGTTTTATCGTGGAAGAGTCCGTCTATGACGAATTTCGCGACGCCTACGTGGAACAGATGGAAAAGCTCACTATGGGGGACCCTGCAGATAAGGCGAGCGATCTGGGGCCGATGGCAAGAGGGGATCTCAGGGACGATCTGCACGACCAGGTGCTTGAGTCTGTCAAGGCTGGTGCCACCTGTCTGACGGGCGGGAAGATTCCTGCCGGCAAAGGGTTCTTTTACCCTCCCACGGTGCTGGAAAACGTGGCGCCCGGCCAACCAGCCTACGACGATGAGTTATTTGGTCCGGTAGCGGCGCTGATCAAGGTCCGGGATGCGGAAGAAGCCATCCGGGTGGCGAACGATTCTCCCTATGGTTTGGGAGGTGGCATATTTTCTGCCGATGAAAATAAAGCCCTGCGCCTGGCCAGGGACAGGTTTGATACCGGCATGGTGAATATTAACGGTTACAATCTGGCAAAACCCAACCTTCCCTTTGGTGGTGTCAAGGAGAGCGGCTATGGACGGGAGCACGGTGGCTTTGGCATGCACGAGTTTGTGAATACCAAAGCCATTATGATCACTGAATCCTGATATCAACACCGCAGGCGGTCGCTGGGTTGATTAAATCGTGGGTCGGCCCGTAGACATTATTTCTGGAGGATTGAGCAGATGCCATACGACAGTAAGTCGGACTTACCCGATAACGTACGCGACAATTTACCCTCCCATGCTCAGGAAATTTACCTGAAAGCCTTTAATTCGGCGTGGGAGGAGTACCGCAAGCCGGAGGATCGACGTGGCAATGCAGGCAGGGAGGAAACTGCCCACAAAGTGGCGTGGGCGGCAGTGAAAGAGGAATATCATAAAGAGGGCGACAAATGGGTGAAGGATAAATCCTGAAGCCTGGGACAGAATGCTCCGGACGTCGCGCCTTCCTGGGAGGGGGCGCGCGTTCGTCATAAAAAATCAATCATGCATTAAGAGCTGCCGCATTATCCTGTGTTAATAGAATGAAAAAAACCGGGCAGTCCTGACGTTATTTGCGTATCTAAAGTAAGCCCACATATATGTGCGTTTTTTCTGTACGTAAAAAAATAACATATCGTAATTATTTTAAATAGCGTTATAAAACAGTTGTATATAATTATTTGTTCGAAAAGCTCTAGCGAATTAAAACCATGCTGTTCTGGTATTAATAATTGTTGTTTGATTTTGATGGGGCCGAACCTAATATCGTAAGTGTTGGTTATGGAATCGTGAGCAAGGAGCTCTGTATGGCACTTATCGATGCGACCAGGCTTTCGCCGTTAAATCAGGGAAACTCTGATCATTTATTAATTGTCAGTTATGGCAAGGACGGACGACTGTGTGAGGCGCTAGGAATTCCGCAGGCCGACAGAAACTTTGAAGAGCACAAAACCGGCGACAACAACGAGCGTTTTGAAGGTGAGCTCGGAATGCTCTTCAGCCCCACCAGCAAAATGCATCAGGTCGCCGAAGAAGTCACCCGCGTAGCGCCCACTTCTGCCACAGTCTTTCTTCGTGGCGAAAGCGGAACCGGTAAAGAAATTGTGGCTCAGGCTATCCATCAGTTGAGCGAACGGCGCAATGAGCCCTTTGTGCCGGTGAATTGTGGTGCCATATCTCCACAGCTGATCGAAAGTGAACTCTTTGGTCATGAAAAAGGCAGCTTCACCGGGGCGATAAAAGAACACCGCGGGGTATTTGAAAGGGCAGACGGCGGTACACTTTTCCTGGACGAAGTTACCGAAATGCCAATTGACCTGCAGGTGAAGCTGTTGCGGGTGCTTGAGACTCGCCGGTTTACCCGGGTTGGAAGTGATCGGGAGCTTTCAATGAATATCCGCGTGATAGCCGCTACCAACCGGTGCCCGGACACGGAGGTGAAAGAAGGACGCTTTCGGTGTGACCTGCTTTACCGGCTTCAGGTTTTTCCCATCCTTTTGCCCCCGTTACGTGAGAGGGCGGGAGACATCAAACTGCTGGCAGAGCACTTTCTGTCGGAAATGAACAAACAGGAAGGTACTTGCAAACGACTGTCGGACAAGGCGCTGGCGGAGCTTGAGAAGTATACCTGGCCGGGAAATCTCCGCGAATTGAAGAATATCCTTCAGCGCGCCTTCATCATGTCGGACTCCGTTATTGGGCCGGAACAGATTCCCGATGAAATTATGAACCCGTTGGAAGATAGAGATAGCTCGAAGGGGCCATGTTTAAAAATCAGTGTGGGCTCCTCCATCGCTGATGTGGAGAAGGATCTGATTTTTGCGACCCTGGAAGAGTGCAAAGGAAGAAAAGAGAGGGCCGCTAATATTCTTGGGGTCAGTATGAAAACCCTCTACAACCGGCTACGTGATTATCAGTCAGCGGGGGAGGAGTCCATTGACCCGCGTTAGTCAGTTATACCCGGGTCTGGCCGCCCGGGCACAATCACCCCGTATCCTGTAACCACCCCGTATCCTGTAACGCCGAAATCAACTCGTCCTTGTTCATTTTACTTCGTCCGGAAGTCCCCTTTTTCCGAGCCTCGGCATAGGGCTGGTAGCTCGATAAGGTCATGGCTTCTACTCCAGTTTGAGCTGTTTCAGCATTTTGCGCGTGATCGGTCGTCGCGCCTCCTCGTAGCCCTCCCAGGGGTCTGCCCTGAGGGCACTGAGGCGGCGGCGCACATTGTTTACCGTATATCGGTTTGCCGTCGCCCTGGCGTTGAGTTCATCCCAGCGCAGAGGCGTTGCTACAGTGGCGCCGTCGTTCGCCCTGGTTGAATAGCGGGCAATACTGGTACTGCCGCGGCTATTGCGCAGGTAGTCGATAAATACTTTTCCCTTGCGCTTCGTTTGGGACATGTTGGTGGTCAGGTTCCCTGGGTCATCACTGGCGTGAGCCCTGGAAATGGCCTGGGCAAACCCTTTTGCCTGTTCCCAGTTCAGCTCCGGTCTGACGGGGACAATTAGGTGCAGCCCCTTACCGCCTGTGGCCTGAAGAAAGCTGTTCAGCCCCAGGGTCGCCAGGCGCTCACGAAGACTTTTTGCTGTCTTCGCGATTACCCTCCAGGAGAGGCGCGGGCCAGGGTCCAGATCGAAAACGAGGGTATCGGGGCGTTCCAGATCATCGATCCGACACCCCCATGGGTGAAATTCAAGTACCCCAAACTGGACCAGCCAAACCAGATCCGTCGCTGAGCCAATATAAACATAATCCGATCTGCCTCCCTGCTTTTCGGGAATGGCCACGCGAGGGACCTCGTTGGCAAAATGTGTGTCGGGATGCTTCTGGAAAAAACACTCACCTTTCAGGCCTTCTGGACAACGGAGCAGAGATAGCGGGCGCTCCTTCAGGTGTGGAAGAATCCATGGCGCCAGTGCTTCGTAGTATCGGGCCACGTCAGCCTTGGTTATCCTCTGTTCGGAATAGAGAACCCTGTCGGGATGGGTAATGGCCACGTTAGCCACCGTATGTCCGGCTGATTTCCCGGGTTTCCCGCTATCATGGCTCATTCGCACCTCTCTCGCAGATTTGTCGTCTCGCATTAAGCGTTATCCGGGGTCCGGCACGCCACAGGCTATGGCATCGCCACTTCCACCTGCAGAGCCCTCTTCGTCAGAGTAGCTGTCCCGCCGGGCATGAATGACCAGCGCCCTGTTCTCGAAATCTTTACTGGACACTCTCGGCGCATAGACGGGCAGGAGCGCCTCACCGTCAGGGTTAACGTAAAGGTTGGGAAGATCACCACGGTGCTCATGCTGCCAGGGGCCTTCGTGATTCCCTTTCAAACCGGGGTCCCAGTGCTCCCCAGCCTCTTTTGAAGGTTTTCTGGAAGGGCTTTCGGTATCGTCGCCTCCGACGCGACCGGATGCGCAGCTACCGCCTTCATGGATATGAAAACCGTGCAGCCCGGGTTTGAGCCCTTCCAACGCTGGTTGAATGACCACACCAGAGGCTCGCTGGCTTATGCGGACCGTTCCCAGCATTTCCTGTTCAACCTTCTGGTCCGGCGAAGTAAGATTGTAGCTCTACGGTCAACGCTTTCTGCCCGGTCTTTTCCGTCGGGCTGTTCATTTCTGTGCGTTCGCCGTAACCACTCACCGTGGCCGGCGTGAAAAGGATCACTGCAGGCAACAGGCTTGCTTTGTGAGGACGGGTTCGCATTCCTCGGCTCCTCCAAGTTGATGGTGTGATTGTAATAGCGCCCCGCCAGGCTGACGGAGCTGAGAGTCATGCCGCCCGTGCCTTGCAGATATCTGCACACTCCAGGCACAAACGGGCACATTACCGGCAGTGCTCGTGGTCATGCTTGCTGCTCTGATTCACGCTATGCTCCGACCTTCCGATGTTACGCCGTTCAGGATGCGGCCCACCGTGTCTTTGTTAAGTGCCTGCGCCATGTCGCCGATACTGGCCACGCCTACGAGGCGTTTGTCTTCATTTACCACAGGCATTAACGGTCTCTGTATCCGGATTCATTACATCTCTGATGTTCATGCCAAATGTCCTCCGAAATGAGTTGGGTTTGCTTCACCGGAGTGTTCCGGTTGTTACCTCACCCGTAAACAAGCGAAGAACAGGCCAGCTCGACGAATGTGAAGGGCCGCTAATTGGAGATGTGGGTGAAGTGCTACTGCCGGGATTTCAAAGGAAACTCCGGAATTGGCGCAGGGTGGACAGTTAGCGCGGCGGGAGGTGGGGCGACGCCTTAGAAGAATGTCCGTGCCCATATTTACACTTGGGTGGTAATTTTTTCCGTTGGTCTGGAGAAAGGCAGGTGGGTTGAGCGTTAACCTGCCTTTCGCCCTCGAATATAGAACCTACAGAGCCAATAAGATTTATTAATGCGCGCTAAGAACATGTCGCGCATGAATTCATATCGTTTGAAAAGAACTGTAAAAACATGTAATTGCGATGTCAATTTCCTGGCATGGAGAGCCGCTTAAACTTCATTAATATCATGTGGTTGGTGATATTTTGGGTTGTGTGGTTTATTTTTATATAGGTTAACCAAGTAGAACGATGGGCAACGGACTTTGGTTCCATCCTAAAAATTGATGTGCATTCTTCGTCAGGTTGTGTCACACCCATGGAGGTAGGTCGCATGGCTGAGGAGCTGATCAGGGCCCTTGTCAAAGACAGTTACGATGTTTCTCAGTTATCAGAGGATGAACGCCGGCTGCTGGCCGAAATAACCCCCCAGCGATTGCACTTTGAAAAAAATTCAGTCGTATTCCGGGAAGAGGAACCCGCCAACTATTTCCTGCTGGTGAAAGAGGGGATCTGTTTCAACCATCGTCACCTGGAGGATGGAAGCCGACAGATCATGGATCTGTATTTTCCAGGCGAAGTGGTTGCGCTGAGTGAGTTTTGCAAGGAGGCCCATGTTACTGGCCTTACGACACTTTCTGATGCTGTAATCCTGGCTTACGACAAAGCTGAAATTACCGAGAAGTGTTCCCGTACGGCAAGGCTGTCAAGACTGTTCATGGAGCTCCTGTTCCGGGAGCAGGCAATCTTGACGGAACGTCTGGTGGAGGTGGCGCGCCACAGTGCCAATAAACGTGTGGCCAACTTTCTGCTGGATATCAATCAACGGTGGTCTCCTTCAACAGGAGTGCCCAGCCATGCAGGAGCAGAGTCCCTGTCAGCCTGTTGCTCGCCCAAAAATTTCACAGGTCTATCGAATCTCGTGGGTATCCCACAGGTTCTTATTGCAGACGCACTGGGTTTGAGCATCGTTCACGTAAACCGCGTACTCCGACAGTTCAAGGAAGCTGGCTGGATTAAGATTCGCAGCCAGGGGATCGAGCTACTGGATTTTAATGCAATAAAGGTAGTCGCCGGGTGGGAGACAGAACGGGAGGGGACACCGGTGTCGGGTAATCAACCCGGAATCCTGAACGGCGACAACCAGCGGCCGCACGTCAAGGACAGTTAATGGTTTTCTAGGTGATTTTGGCAATCGCCGCCTCGTAAGGCAGTATAGGCTGAAGCCAATAAGCCAGAGGTGGGTGTTTGAAAAAAGCCATGGTGATTCTCGGTGTGGCGCTGATGATAGCCGCACTTGCCAGTTACGCGTCCCGGCCGGTTCCCGTTGAGCAGAGGCTTATATCGATTCAGGCCCGTGAGGCATTACCCGGCTTTGACGATATCAGTAATGAGCCCGTGGAAGTACAGGCCGCCATACTGGATCTGGGCGATGACCCGCTAGTACTTCTGAAAGCTCAGGCGGCGCTGCTTGCCTATCCCGACATGGCTCGCACCATTCTCCCACTTTATGCCTCCGAGCCAGAGTTCCGTGATGTGTTACGCACTTACGGTGAAAGCGCTCTCCCTCCCATTCACTACTTTATCAGCCAACCGATCAGCTCCATCGAATGGATGAACAAGGCCGCCCGGCAGTACGAGCGTGCCAGGGGATACATTTCTGAGTTGCGGGGCAATGAGCCGGCTGAACTGGAAGAAGCTGCTCCCCTTTCCCCGGAAGAACGTGGCTGGTATGCAGTGAACTTTATACGCAACGAAGGTCATGATTTTCTGGGGCAGTTTGTGGTGGACACCACCGGCAACATCCAATGGGTCCAGACTGAGCGGGTTACCGAAGGCATCAGCCAGTTTTTTACCAGCGGTGTGCGGCAGCTGGAAACGAGTTATCGCTCCGGGGATGAGATTTCTGCCAGCGATATCGGGTGGGCCTCGGTGGATGTTCTGGTGTTTGCCAGCGCAGTGAAAGTACTTCGAGCCGGCCGCACTGCGGCGAAAGCCACCCAGGGAGCCAGGCTTTCAACCCGGTCAGCGGCACTGGCGGCCCGTATTACCGGCAGTGGACGGTTGATTCTCCGCGGTGCACGTTATGCAAAATGGCCGGTTATTCTTGGGGCAGGGTATCTGGTTGTCACCAATCCCAGCCTGATCAACGATTTTTTCGCCGGCGTGGCAGACTTGCTTGGCGTATCTCCCGTGGCTGTTCAGATTGCAGGCTGGTTGATTATTCTTGTACCAACCCTGTACATCCTCAGTTGGTTGCTGTGGCCGGCTATTGTCTTGCTTCGGGGGCTTCTTGCCGCTCTTTACCGGCTTGCCGGAAGAAGGCCCGGCTATTCGGGCCTCCCGTAAATCCTGACAGAGCCGCGTGCGCAGGCCGGTTTGATCAGGGACGGCAAACATACCAGTAGTTCTGGAAGTCATGTTCGAGCTCATGGACGTCAATCTTACGAAAACCCGCCGCCTGAAAGTACTCAAGAGCCTTTTCCCGGCCCCACATCGCACCCAGGCCCTCGCCATCCTGCGGCAGAGAAACCGTCAAGTGCATGCAGGAAATGGTATAGAACAAGGGGCTAGGAGTCTGCGCGGCAGAAACGTTTTGAGCCCTCGTTTCCGCCAGACCGGATCATTGTCTGGCCGGAAGGAGTGTTCGCGATATCGGATCGGCTCCATCATCGCTTTCGATCCAGCCAGTTAACCGGTTAAAAGG
>NZ_JBDWCL010000018.1:0-1734 GCF_039977835.1 Marinobacter sp.
CATCATTGGTACCGAGCGTGAAGTCAGCGACAAGCAGTGGACCAGCCGCCGTCTGCTGCTCAAGAAGGACGGAATGGGATTTTCCTTCCACGAAACCATCATCAAGGCAGGCTCCGAGCACACTTTCTGGTACAAGCACCATCTGGAAGCCGTTTACTGCGTTGCCGGTAACGGGCGCATCAAGGACCTCGCCACGGGTGAAGTTCACGAGATTACCAACGGTACCCTCTACGCCCTGGACAACCACGACAAGCACACCCTGTACGGTGGCACCGAGGACATGCGTCTGATCTGCGCCTTCAACCCGCCGGTGACCGGCCAGGAAGTCCATGACGAGGACGGCGCCTACCTGTCGGACACCAGCGATAACTGATCCGCCCTGATAGGGCGGCTGATCTGACCGCTGGCACGCCCTTACCAGCGAGCCCCGATCTTGGTGGCGCCACCACTGGCACGTTTGTCCGGCCTGCGCCTGGGCACTGGTACATAATGAGACGGGCTATGACCACAACATGGCTGCGGCTAGCATGTGAAAGCGCTATCGGAAGCACACAAGTACGTTAAACAGAGTTTCCACAGAGGTAGCCACCACCGCAATAGAGGAGGGGGCCATACACGTCCAATAATTTCCTATGGTGACATGGGCCCGTGCACGCGGCTGTAAAGCGCGTTTTCAAAAATGAAGGGATCTCAACGGCGGAAGTAACCACCTGGAGATTAGTAGCAGACGATCAATCAGCCATTGGTTTACCGAGCGAACGAACCAAAGCGCTTAGTGCGTCTCTTCGAACTGACTTTCCGCTGTAGATCAGGGGCGTGGTTGTATCGGGGCTTTCTTAACAGCCAATTTATGAACGCTTGCATTTCATCTCTACGGCCAAAAGCGGGAGATGATGACTTCAAGCTTTTTAGTGAGGTCAAAATGTACACTTTATTATTATCGGTTGATCGACGGAGCAAATCCCTTGCTCCGATGTACTGGTGTCCATCTTGCAAAACTACAGCGAAAACTCCGTCAGTGATGACGTTGATATAACTCCCCACGTCACCGGTGAAACTTCGGAGTGTTTGGGGCGGCTGCTCATTGGTGACGATGAGCCGCGGTTGCTTAACAGTTTGTGCTCGATATTGCGTGACAAGGGGTTCGAGGTCGACGGGGCCCAGGATGGCGACGCCGTCTGCCAGCGATTACGAGAGAATGCCTACGATCTGGTTTTGTTGGATATCCGCATGCCTGGGAAGAGCGGTTTAGAGATCATGGCCTGGTTGAAAGAAACGGGTGTTGACGCTCCGGTCATCATTATCAGCGGGCGTTCCGACTATCGCATCGTCAGGCAAGCATTCAAGCTGGGTGCCTGTGATTATCTAAGAAAGCCCTACGATGTAGATGAATTAATTCGGGCTGTCGGCGGCACGGTTTTGGAACGACGGCAGGCCCGTTCTCAGGCGGCTACGGGTAGGTCTAACCCCCTAACGGGCGAGTTTTTTAAACACACACTTGATCATCTTCCGGATCTGGTTTTTTCACTGGATGAGCGCAAGTGCATCAACTATCTGAATCATCACTCCGAGAGTCTCTTGGGATTACCGACGGAGGAGCTGATTGGCCAACCGTTTTCTCAGCTCGTTCATGAGGGTGACATCGCTAAGCTTCCACTGCTATTTGGTAAGAACGAGGTGGGAGAGCCAGTAACCCAAGAGATCAAGCTTAAAACCTACCATGGAGGGATCGGT
>NZ_JBDWCL010000019.1:0-8284 GCF_039977835.1 Marinobacter sp.
GGCCTTATCTGGAGCACCTAAAAGTGCCATAGAGGCCAATCTGGACTCCCTGATGACCACCTAACGGTCAAACTCGGGAAACCAAGCGAACAGACAACGTTAAATAACGCCTGTCAGGTGCAAGTCCGACAGGCTGCTAGGCAAGATTTACAATGGTCAAGGAGTGCTGGCCCCCTGATCTAACTTCACATAATCACAAGCCGTCCAGAAACGTGTCAATGGCCATTTATTTTGACCCACCTTTGGCCAATAAAATTGACCCACCTTTCATAGTCTAGCTTGTAACTTTCTGCTTCAGTCGATAGCTTTCTCCTCCCAACATAAAGATGTGTGAATGATGGATTACCCGGTCAATGATCGGCACCGCCACGTTGTCGTCGTGGAAGAACTCGCCCCAACTGGTGAAGTCCTTGTTGGTGGTCAGGATGATGGACCGGTATTCGTAAAGGCTGTTGATCAGCTGGAACAGGTTGTAGCGGGCCTGCCGGGTCATGGGCAGGTAGCCCAGCTCATCGATGATCAGCAGGTCGTACTTGGCCAACTGGCTGACCCGCTTTTTTAGCTCACCCTTCATTTCGGCCAGTTCCAGCTCTTCCACCAGATCCAAGGCGTTGCGGAACAACACCCGGTAACCGGCTTCCACTGCCTTGTGGCCAATGCCGATGGCCAGGTGGGTCTTGCCCACACCCGGCGGGCCGATAAACACCAGGTTGTTCCGTTCGTCGAGGAACTGGAAGTCCAGCAAGGCGTTCACCTGGCGCTTGTTAATGGTGGTCTGGTGCCGGTAGTCGAAGCCCTCCAGGCGCTTCTCCGCTGGGAACGCAGCCATCTTCCGGTTCCGGCGGATACGTTTGTCCTGGCGCTGAGTCATCTCATGTTCGGCAAGCCTGTCCGCGAAGCTCAGATAAGACATCTCGTTGGCTTCTGCCTCAGCCAGCAGATTCGTTAATTCATCGGCGGCTGCGCTCAGACGCAGGCTGCGGTATCGGGCCACGGTTTGCTCAAGCTGGCTCATGGGTCACCCCCTGGCCACTGGAGTGGCCAAGACGCTGGTAGGCACTCAGATCCAATGCTTGCTTGGGTTGCGGTAACGGCTCCGGCTGTCGCTCCCGCAGAACGGCGGCCTGGGCCGCTTCCAGGTAGCTTTGCAGTCGTGTGGCGGTCATGCCGGGGCGCTCTGCCAGCGTCGTGATCAACACGGGATCCACGGGTTCGTGGCGCTTGAGCAAGTCGCGGGCAGCCACCAACTGATCCTTGTAGATCTTGGGCTCGGAGCGTTTGAGCTGCTGGCACAACCGATGCCCGACATCACTGCCGATCCGGGCGCTGATGTCGGCTTCCAGCTTGCTCACGCGCTGGGCATGATCCCGGTAGTGATGGGTGTTCTTGATCACCTTGCCCTTGTCCGTACACAGGCCATGACTGGCGATGACGTCGCCTGTGCTCAGGTCGCTGATGTGCAGTTGGCCGCCGGACTCCAGAACGCCCACCCGGGCCTGTTGCCAGGCCATGGGCACGGAGTATTTGTTGGCCTTCCAGGCGATCAGGCCGGTCTTGTCGGCTCTTCGTGTCTCCCGGGCCACAGACTGCACGCACGCCGGTGACAGATAGGCCGCCAGATGTTCTCGTTCATCCTGCTCGAACCGCTCCCGGGGTGGTTCTCCGGTGGTGCCGTGGATGCGGACATTGGCCACACTCTCAACCCAGTCCTGCACGTGCTGACACACGTGTTCCTGGTCCCGGAAGACCTCGCCGTAAAGGCAGTCCTGTTTGACGTATTTTACGCCGGCTTCCACCTTGCCCTTGCTCTCCGGGTCATAGCCTTCGCAGGCATGGATCCGGAACCCGGCGGTGGTGGCATACTCATGGAAACGTTGGTTGAGAGTCAGTTCCCGGTACTGCTCGTTGATCACCACCAGCTTGGTCTGATCGTAAACGCATTCCTCCGGCAGACCGCCAAAGTACCGCAAGGCTTCATCGTGGAGCTGGATAAAGGTCTGGGTGTCCAGAGGGCGGAAGGCCAAGCCCACGTACATCAGCCGCGAGTAGGACAGCACGAACACCACGAAGTGCAGCGTGCGCTCTTCGCCACCGATCAACACACCACGTAACTCGCCAGGGTCCACCTGACACTGAACACCGGGGACGTCATCCAGGATGGGCTCGTAGTAGCGCATCTGGGCCGAGGCCACTTCCTCCTTGAGTGCTCGCACATAACGGCGAATGGAGCGATCTGAGGCCGGTAAGTCGCCGACCTTTGCCTGAAGCTTACGGGCAATCTTGACGGCGCTGAGCTTGGGAAATTGCTTGAGCAAATGCACCAGGTAATCCCGGTGATCGTCGAGGCGCTTGCTCCGCGAGGGATCTGCAAACTGCTCTGTGATCGCATCCACCTCCATCCGCAAATACTTGCGTACCGTGTTCCGGGATAACCCCAGTTCCTGGCTGATGGCGCGGATCGACAGTCCTTTACCGTTATCGTGCAGTGCCTTGATCTTGTGTATCACAACCCACTCCTTCACTGACATGCCCCCGGCCATCGATAAAAGCGGGGGACAGTAGCTGGTTCTGTGGCCTGACGGCCACTCGGAGGTGGGTCAAAATTAATGGCCAGTAGTGGGTCACTTTAATTGGCCACTAACAAAACGCGAGCAATCCCGTGGATGGCTTGAAGCGAGCTGTCGCCACCGTGGGTGGTTGCAGTGCAGCCAGAGCATGCTCTTTCATCTTCAGGTCGGCCTCCAGATATTGGTGGGTGGTCACCACGCTCTCGTGTCCCAGCCACAGTGCGATAACGGTAATGTCTACACCGGCCTGAAGCAGGTGCATGGCAGTCGTATGCCGAATGGAGTGAGATGAGACACACTTGCCGTTAAGGGAGTGGCAACCTTGGGCTGCGGCCTGTGTGGCCTCGTACAGACGGGAAGCAACACCAGAGCGTGTCATAGGCTGATTGTAGCGGTTCGGGAAGAGCGGCTGTTGAGGCTCTGGCCCTATCTATCCGAGGCAACCAGTTACGCAGTAGTCTGGACGTGCGTTTCCATAATGGCACCACTCGCTCCTTGCGCCCCTTGCCGTGTAAGTGCAGGGCCCGGCCGTGCTCGCGCTCCAGATCCATGCGGCGTACCGCAATGATTTCTGAAACACGAGCACCCGTATTGTAGAGCGTGGTCAATAATATACGATCGCGTTGCCCGCTCCAGGTATGGCTATCCGGTGCCTGCAAGATTGCCTCCATCTCGACACGGGAAAGGAAACCGACCAATGGCCGGTCAAAACGCTTCATGGGAATCGCCAGTACCTGTTGAATCACGGGCAGTGCCGTAGGCTCTTCGACCGCCGCATAGTGTAGGAAAGCGCGGATGGCAGCGAGCCGCGCATTGCGACTACGCACAGTATTGTGCCGTTGAGCTTCCAGATCATCGAGAAAAGCCAAAATCAGCGGGGCCTTGAGGTCGGAGAGCGATAGTTGATAAACGGGTTTGCCGGCATGTGCCTCAGCGAAGCGCAACAATAATCGGAAGGCATCGCGGTAACTGCTCACGGTGCGGGAGCTGGCTTGGCGCTGTTGCATCAGGCGCTGACAAAAGAACGCCTGGAGCAATCGAGCCAGGTCCGTGTTGGTTGTTGAAGAAGTCATGACGTCACCTCCTCGTCACTGGACGTCGCCACGCACTCAAAGCGTTCGGCGGCGATAGCCATCAATGCCGGGATGGCGGTCAAATACCAATAGGTGTCTGTCACCTTGACGTGTCCAAGATAGGTCGTCAGCAATGGCATGGCCCAATGAACATCAATGCCCTCCTGATACCATCTGAGCAGTCGGTTGCAGGCGAAGGTGTGGCGCAGGTCATAGAGCCGCGGTCGCGGCTGCAATTCTCGATCCCACCCAAGCTGCGCGCGGATACGCTGAAAAGCATGTAAAACATGTGTGTAGCACAGGGCCCGCCCATCATCGCGCAGGAAGAAATCTGGGGGTCGCGGTGGCGGTAGAAGTTGGTCGCGCAGACAAGCATACGCGGTCATCGCCTGGATGACCGTGGGGTGCAAGGGCACGTAGCGAGACTTGCGGAACTTGGTCTGGCGCACAGTCAGCAGGCCCTGACCCAGGTCGACATCTCCCTGCTGTAGATGTAGGGCTTCGGATACCCTGAGCCCCGTCGCTGCCAAAAGGCCCAGCAAGCACTTCATGGAGGCGGGGCGCAGGCCCTGCATGGGTTCGAGGGTTGCGGCTGCCGCCAACAGCTGCGTTAGTTCTTCATCGGTATAGATATGGGGCGGGAGCCGACGATGGGCAGGACCAAGCAACCGGACAGGCGGAACCTGCGTCTCGACCTCGAACGGCACACAGAACTTGGCCAGGGCGCGGACGATCTCCAACCGGCGGGCACGGCCTATCGGCCCGCTGCGCTGGGACGCGCAGGCCCAGGCCAGTGCTAGATCTATGGTGATAGCACCGTTGTGTCCCTGTGCATCGGCAAAACTGGCAAACCGCTGCAACTGCTCCCCCTCGATACGCAGGGCGAAGCCGAGTCGGCGGCGCACCGTTAAGTAATCCGCAACTCGCTCTTGCATCGTCAACCACCGGTTCATGGCTGCCTCCCCGGCCACGGAAGGGCCACGCGAGCAAGCTGGGGCAAATTTACCTTGGTATAAATTAAAGTCGTGTCGATGTTGCGGTGACCTAGCACATCCGCCACTTCCTTGAGCGGGACACCGCCTTGTACCATGCGAGCGGCTGCCGTGTGTCGCAGAATGTGGGTGCCAGACCATGGTAATCCGGCACGCACGTAGGCTCGGCGAATGGCGCCGCGCACCGTGGTGTTGGTGGCCGACTGACCTACCGGTGCGCGATGCAGAACGAATACCGCGCGGGTGGGGACCACCGGGCGCCCGTGACGCAGGTAATCAGCCAGTGCGCCGCCGGTGAGCTGTGGCAGTGGCAGTTGTCCCTCCCGACGGCTCTTGTTACCGGACAGGCGGATCGTCGCACTTCTCCAGTCAACATCATCCAAACTCAGGTTCGCGATTTCCTGGCATCGCAGACCGAGGTCCGCCAAGCAACGGGCCATGGCGTAGTCACGCCGCCCAACGGGAGTATGGCGATCAAAGGCATACCAGAAACGTTTGAGCTCCGCAGTGCTGAGGCTGGGTGGCAGTGGGGCCAACGACCAGGTCGCGGGCCGGGGCACGGCGGGAATCAGGTTCGTACTGTCATGGCCCTGGAGCTGAAGAAAGCGCAAAAATGTGCGTAACGAATAGGCAAGGACACCAACACTCGCGGGTATCAGGCTGCGAGCCTGATCATTCACAAACTGAAGGAGCGCATCGGCCGTGATCCGGCAGAAGTCCACCGGGGTATCTCCATACAACTCTCGGAGGAAGGCACGAGCGTAACGACGGTGATACCAGCGTGTGGCGGCTGTCAATCCACATACCTGCTCCAGATAACCATCGAATCTTGCCACTGCTGTCTCAATGGCGAGAGACGCCAACGGCATGGACGGTCTGAGCCGATTCTCGCCCCGCATTAGCAGTAGCTGGTTAAGGGATGCTCGCATGCTCTTGAAATCCATGCTGCCGGGATGTGGACAGCGGCAAGCAGGTACATGCTCAATGAGAAAGTGGGACACGCTCGGGGCGTCGATGCGCGGTCGCACGCTACCCGCTTCATGTTGCCACCGCAAAAAATGCGCGGCCACAGAGCAGTAAAGATACAGCGTTCGGTTAGCGTAACCTCGCTCCACGAGGTACGAATGAAGCTCCTGAATCAGCGCAATCCGCTCGTCCACATTAGAGGGGGTGTTGACTGAATCCCAACTGGGAACATGCTTGGACATGGGTACTCTCCTTAATCGTGCATCAAGGGGTGAACCCACATTGTTATGCGCAGTTATGCTCTCCAGAGCAAACAGGATAAAGCGTGAATTGCAGTCTCGTCAGTGGTGCCCGGCGGCGCAACTGCACATAATCGAGGGCTGCGCATAAGAACGATTATGCTGAGCTCAGCATAACCGTTCCAACTGGCTGTTCGCAGGGTCACTGCGCAGTGGCCAGCGTGCTGCCGCTGTGATGACACTGATCCAGTCCGCGAAGCTGAACGGGCATGATCCGTATGCCTACCTGAAGGATGTGCTGACCCGACTGCCGACGCAGAAAAACAACGCCATCGACGAGCTATTGCCCCACAACTGGATGCCGGCTATACCTGACAAGGCGTGATGGCCGGACGTGTATGGACTCCTCCTCTATTGCAAGCACTTTGTTTGATCACGATAAGGTACGACTGCCTACGTGTATCCGGTCTCTATAATGATGCCCTGTATATGAGCATCGGCCCCTGATGGGCTATTCGCATGCTGGTTCCCAAACGCTTACACGAGCTTGTGGGCTCCTCGTCCGGTAGGGGTTTCCCAGCATCGGTTCTACCTGGTCGCCATCAATCAAACTGCTCTGCAATCGTGGTGGTCTTCTCCTTAAAGTTTGCCGGAGCGGTCCCTTCTCAATTTATAGCGCTGCTGCTGCCAGCCTTGAATCAAATTCCATGTCATGGCGAACCAGCGCCCAAGCCATCCGTGCCGTTTTGTTTGCCAACGCCACGGTGGATACATTGGCATGCTTCCGCGCCCGTAGTGCTTTGATCCAATGACTTAGGTTGTCCTCTTTATCGTCCACGCGGCAGAGGACGGCTCGTGCTCCATGGACCAGCAACTTCCTCAGATAACCGTCGCCTCGCTTGCTGATGCCGAGCAGGCGATCTCGCCCCCCGGTACTATGTTGCCTGGGAGTCAGACCTAATGACGCGGCGAAGTCACGTCCTCTATGGAATGCTTTTCCATTCCCCAAGGCCCCAGCCAGGGCGCTGGCCGTCAATGGCCCGACGCCACGCAGCGTTATCAGTTTGCTTGCGACGGGGTCTTGCTGAACACTCTGAGAAATTTGTTCGTCAAGTGAAGTAATTCGGTCATCGAGGTGACGAAGATCCTCCGCCAGACCATTCAACAGAATGCGAAAGGCATCAGTCAGGCCATTTTTGGCATCTTCCAACCAGCAGGGTAACGCTTTGCGCAATTGCTGGATGCCTACCGGAGCAACGATGCCATATTCACCCACAAGGCCCCGAATTTGGTTAGACTTTGCTGTTCGTTGTCCGACCAATTCTTCCCGAATCCGGTGAGTGGCCTGAATGTCTTGCTGGACTACCGTTTTAATCGACACGAATCTCATATGCGGGCGACTCATTGCCTCGCAGATGGCCGCAGCGTCGACCCGATCATTCTTGTTGCTCTTCACGTAAGGCTTAACAAACTGAGCAGCAACTAATCTCACATGATACCCCCGAGCTTGGAGCTGCCGCGCCCAGTGATGGGAGGAAGCACAGGCCTCAATGCCAATTTCAGCACCAACGGGTACGCGTCTGCATAAAGCATCCAGCCATTTCTGGCGAGAGTATTTGCCGGTCCAGAGAACTTGATCATGACGGTCAACGCCATGAACATGAAAAACTGATTTTGCAATGTCGACGCCAACTCGGGTAATGGTCATGTGGAATTCTCCTCATCCTCACGATGGTGGTTTGCCTCACTCATCATTATGGCGTGTTGACGCCGGAGTTAGGCGAGGAGGAGTCCATCCCATTGCTTACAGAGGACTTGCCCCTTCAAGAATTGCACCGCACCCGGTGCGGTGCAAAAAAAGGAAAGATCAGAAAAAACGCGATCAACCCATCAGAACTTATACATCGCCATGGCTTGGAATCGAACAGCGCTGCCCTCGGCACCGCTCACAACTTCACGGCTGTGGTGTCCCACTTCGATGCCGTAACTAACGTCTTTAATAGGTTCCCATATGTAGTTTACATAGGCACTCTGGAACATTTCATTCTGATTCTCAACGGAGAGTCCAGCTGCCTCTGCATCATCCCAGTCTGCGGTTGCTATGCCGTAAACCAGGTTCACCGTGCCGGCACCAGCATTGATACTGGTGCCGAGAGTGCCGCCTAGTGCCTTAACCGTTTCCACCTCCTGCGCGCTGGGGTCGTAGAAGCTAGACGCTGCTGGACTACCATACATATATCCGCCAACACCATCGCCGTAAACCACGGCCCCCTGGATGCTCACCACAGGTTCGAGAGTGAGTTTGGCCGCTAGCAGCCTGTCGGACTTAACCACGCAGTGTCGAAGTGAGATAATCAATACAACAGGGGCCATAACCGGACTTCAATGATGGGACATTTTGTACTTGCTGATCGGGACACTGACTTCCTGCTTCCCCCTTCCATTCA
>NZ_JBDWCL010000020.1:0-33253 GCF_039977835.1 Marinobacter sp.
GGCCTTATCTGGAGCACCTAAAAGTGCCATAGAGGCCAATCTGGACTCCCTGATGACCACCTAACGGTCAAACTCGGGAAACCAAGCGAACAGACAACGTTAAATAACGCCTGTCAGGTGCAAGTCCGACAGGCTGCTAGGAGCAGGGATCACTTGTCGGGAACGCCCTCGGGATTATCCCGCACAAGTGCCGGTTTAACCCGGCCAAGGGTTCTCCACACCGGCCCGATCCTGCCCTGACTCAAAGTGCCTGTTACCTCCATGAAGTCGTTTTTCGAAGATTTGAATTCGCTTCCGGTTTAGTGGTGGCACCTCAAACCGCGAGTGCCCCGGGCATCACCCGACAGACAATATCCCAGATAAAACCCGTCAGTTCCCGCGCCACAGCGACGCACACGAGCTTGGTGTTCTTGCCCGACCGGGTCAGGTCGCGGTAGCGCCCGCATAGGCGCTTCTGGGCCTTCCAGGCAACGGCCTTGGCCTCCTCGGGCGCATCAGCCGCTTTGCGCTTTAAATGCATCGTCTGGCGCGCCGGGAAGCGATAGCTCCACGCCGACTCCACCAGCATTCGCCGGGCATGGCTGTTACCGGTGAGCGTGACCGCCCCCTGACGTCGGCGCGAGCCGCTACTGTGCTCGCTTGGAACCAGTCCCAGAAACGCCATCAGCTGACGCGGTGAGTCAAAACGGCTGATGTCGCCCAGCTCGGCCATCAACACCATGGCGGCCAGTTTGTCGATGCCCCGCAGGGCGACCAACGCCTCCACCACAGGTGCCAGAGACCATTGCGGCAAGGCACGCTCCATCTGGGCGGTGATATCAGCCACCCGTCGGGTCGCCGCCTTGACCGCGTCGGTATACTCCTGCAACACCACCTGTTGCCAGTCGTGCTCGAACCGCTACGACTCCAGCCAGTTAAAATGGGCCTGGGTCCAGCGGGTACGACCCTTCGGCCAGTGATGACCGTGGCGCAGCACAAAGGCGTTCAGTTGCTGACGCGCCTTGCGCTCTTGGGCCTTCATGTCGTCACGCGCCCGTGTCAGATCGCGCATGGCCTCCTGCTCGGTATCCGGAACCCATACCGGCGTCAGATCGCCACTGCGTGCCAGTCGTGCCAGCTTGAGGGCATCCCGTCGATCGGTCTTGATCCGTTCACCGGGCGACTTCGGAATCCGCGATGGCGCTACCACCTGGACGTCGTGGCCGCTGGCTAACAGATCGCGGTATAAACCATACCCGCAGGGGCCGGCCTCGTAGACAAATTGCAACAGGCCCCCACCGTACCGCTCGCTGAGTTGTTGAATCTTGCGTTCAACCCGCTTGGGGGTATTGGTAATCTCACCTTCGTAAAACGGCTCCTGCCGTCCAGGCTCAGCGACGGCGATCGCAATCGTCTCTTTGTGCACATCCAGGCCGACATAAGCACTATGACTCGTCGGTTGTTCTGGTTTAACGGGAGCGCCGACGGTGTGAATTGAAACGGATTTAGCGTTAAACTGGGTCATGACCTGCCCTCCTCAATGTGGCTCTGTTTAAGGGGTGTTTACCCATCCCCAACGATAACCCACGATCGTTGAGGACGGGCAGGTCAAAACATCATGTCTAGGCTTGCACGGACTTCACATGTTGCACCTCTCGATTGCAGGCACCTTGGGCCAGGACAGGATCCGGCAGACTGCGACGGTGGATCATGCTGATATTCGTGGGTTGGGTACCACCTGACTTCACTGCGTCGCGGAGCTTGCCTTTCTCTAGGAGCAGGGATCACTTACCGGGAACGCCCTTTGGGATTATCCCGGACAAGTGCCGGTTTAGCCCGGTCAAGGGTTCTCCACACCGGCCCGATCCTGCCCTGACTCAAAGTGCCTGTCACCTCCATGAACTCGCTTTTCGATGACTTGAATTCGATTCCGGTTTAGTGGTGGCGACACCTCAAACCGCGTGTGCCCCGGGCATCACCCGGCAGACAATATCCCAGATAAAGCCCGTCAGTTCTCGCGCCACAGCGACGCACACCAGCTTGGTGTTCTTGCCCGCACGGGTCAGGTCGCGGTAACGCCCGCACAGGCGTTTCTGAGCCTTCCAGGCAATGGCTTTGGCCTCCTCGGGCGCATCGGCCGCTTTACGCTTTAAGTGCATCGTCTGGCGCGCCGGGAAGCGATAACTCCAGGCCGATTCCACCAGCATTCGCCGGGCATGACTGTTACCGGTGAGTGTAATCGCCCCCTGGTGTCGGCGCGAACCGCTACTGTGCTCACTGGGAACCAGTCCCAGAAACGCCATCAGCTGACGCGGTGAGTCGAAACGGCTAATGTCGCCCAACTCCGCCATCAACACCATGGCCGCCAGTTTGTCGATGCCGCGCAAGGCGACCAACGCCTCCACCACGGGTGCCAAAGACCATTGTGGCAAGGCCCGCTCCATCTGGACGCTCAGATCGTTCACCCGTTGTGTCGCCGCCCTGACCGCCTCGATATACTCCTGCAGCACGACCTGCTGCCAGTCGTGCTCGAACCGCAACGACTCCAGCCAGTTGAAATGGGTCTGGGTCCAGCGGGTGCGTCCCTTCGGCCAGTGGTGGCCGTGGCGCAGCACAAAGGCGTTCAGTTGTTGGCGTGCCTTGCGCTCCTGAGCCTTCATGTCGTCCCGCGCCCGGGTCAGATCGCGCACGGCCTCCTGCTCGGTATCCGGAATCCAGACCGGCGTCAGATCACCACTGCGGGCCAGGCGTGCCAACTTGAGGGCATCCCGCCGATCGGTCTTGATTCGCTCCCCGGGCGCCTTCGGAATCCGCGACGGTGCCACCACCTGGACGTCATGGCCACTGGCCGACAGCTGGCGATACAGACCATACCCGCAGGGGCCGGCCTCATAGACAAATTGCAGCAGGCCCCCGCCATACCGCTCGCTGAGCTGTTGAATCTTGCGCTCAACCCGCTTGGGCGTATTGGCAATCTCACCTTCGTAAACCGGCTCCTGTCGTCCAGGCTCAGCAACGGCGATCGCAATTGTCTCCTTGTGCACATCCAGGCCGACATAAGCGCTATGGATCGCCGGTTGTTCCGGTTCAACGGGAGCGCCGGCGGTGTGAATTGAAACGGATTCAGCGTTAAACTTGGTCATGACCTGCCCTCCTCAATGTGGCTCTGTTTAAGGGGTGTTTACCCATCCCCAACGATAACCCACGATCGTTGAGGACGGGCAGGTCAAAACATCATGTCTAGCAGATCGGTACGAGCCAGTTCCAGCCATTCCAGTTCAGGCACGGCGACGCTTTCTGTCGATCAACGCTTGTGCCTCATCCATTACCTGTTGATGAGGAACGGTAGGTCGGGCATCAGCCAGGGCCTCTTTCACTTTATCGCGGAACCAGGCGTCATGGGCTTCCGGATCAGCCGTTAACCCAACGGGCAATCCGCCCTCTTTGGTTACGCGGGTTAGAAGGATGCGGACGGCATCTGATACCGTCAAGCCGAAGCTGGCGAGCTTTTCCGCTGCATCAGCCTTCAGCTCGTCGTCCACACGAACGTGCAGCATTGAAGTGTGAGCCATGATGAATTCTCCGTTTGTCATGCGTGACTCTATTTTGTATCTCAAATGCGATACAGTCAAGCTGTGGACATTAGCAAAATCACTGCGTTTGGTCAGATGCCAGGACTTTATAGACTGTTGACCGGCCTATCTTTAACCTCCTGGCGATCTCCGTAGCCCCCACTCCCTGGCTGTGCAGGGCACGGACTTTATCCTTGTCCACCGTGGGTTACGGCCAAACTTGACCCCTTTGGCCTTGGCCTCCAGGCGGCCCTCGTTGGTGCGTTCCAGTATGCGCTGACGCTCGGCCTGGGCCACGGCCGACAGGATGGTGACTACCATCTTGCCCATGATTCCCTCGGTGCTGATCCCATCGTCGAGGAACCGGATAGCCACACCCATGTTGTCGAACTCTTTGATGAGCTGGCCCGCAGTTGCGTCAATACAAGATCGAACAGCACTGGGATGACATGATTCACATTGCCGGTTCGCTCAAACTGGGGACCGTGCAGGCCTCCGTGGGATGCGCTGGAAGCGTAACTGGAAGCGTTTTACCCCAAAGGCGGTGGGCCGGGGGCGCCCACCCATGGGCCTGGGACGGATGTTGCGGCTGATGTTAGTGGCCCCAACAGTGCTTTGGCTTCTCGGACCAAGGCATCGAGGATGCGATTTACGACAATCAGGCGATCCGGCGTTTCGTTGGCATTGACCTTGGCCGAGAGTGAGCACCGAATGCAACCACCTTGCTCAAATTTCGCCGACTGCTGGAGCGCGAAGCGCTCACCGGCAAGCTGTTTGAGGCGATCAAGGCTAATCTGGCTGGGCAGGGGCTGATGCTACGCGAGGGCACCGTGGTGGACGCGACGCTGATTGCCGCATCGCCGTCCACGAAAAACCGGGCCAGAAAACGCGATCCGGAAATGCACCAGGCTCGCAGCCTGCTTCACGGCGAAGAAACAGACGTTATGTACCTGCGCTGGGTTGCGTCAGCCAGCGGTTAAGCTAACATCCGGCACAAGCTGATTTTTCTTCTGCTGGCATTGAGCCTGCTGAGGTCTGGATTTGCAGTATTGCCAACACCTGGATCAGCCTGATCGCTGCCAATTGAGAAGACGCGATGAAAAGATATCCTTACGGTTTTTCAGCTGGCGCGCTTACTTTGATGCTCGTGACCGCCAGCGCCACGGTGGAAGCTGAAGCTGCGCCGGGTGAACAGAACGAAGCCGCTAACTGTGCGTTGATCCGGGACGGTATCCAGCGCCTTGCGTGCTATGACGCCCAGAATGATCCCATTGCCGCCAGAAAAACGGCAGACGACGACACGTTGCAGCAGGCGCATGAGGAAGCCGCTATTCCGGTGGCTGATGCCCGGCGTGAACAGATCGTCAACGATGCTCTTGGGGACGACCCGGACACCGGTCTGGTGGCAGCACTGGTGGATAGTTACCTGACCGCCGAGAAGGCAATTTTTTCATTCAGCGGCAGTTTTGTGACCCACCGCCCCAACTACATCCTGCCGATCACCTATGTCGACGACCCTAACCCAAGGCCCGTCAGCCCGAGACTGGGCACCGCCGGCTATGACTTCGGCCTGGAAGAGGAAGAGGCGAAATACCAGATCAGTTTCAAGATTCCGCTGCTGACTGGCATTTTTGATGATCGAACCACCTTCTGGTTTGGCTATACCCAGCAATCCTATTGGCAGGTATACAACACCAAGGACTCGTCACCGTTCCGGGAGACCAATTATGAGCCGGAAATTTTCTTCCGGCACCGACTGGATTGGGATCTTGGGCCTGGCACTCTGAGTGCGGTGTCTCTGGGCTTCAATCACCAGTCTAACGGTCAATCAGAACCCCGGTCGCGCAGCTGGAACCGGATCATGGGCACCGCGGCTTACAGCTATGACCGCTGGCTGTTTATGGTTAACCCCTGGTTCCGGCTGTCGGAGAGTGGCAGCGATGACGACAACTCGGATATCGAGAAGTATCTCGGACATGGTAGTTACCACGCGGTTTACAAGCTGACAGAGGACCGCACGTTTTCGCTGAAGCTTTTGAACAATATGCGTTCTACCAATCGGACGTCGGTGGAGTTCGGGTACAGTTTCCCGATGGGGGATACGCTGAAGGGCTTTTTCCAGTACTACAACGGGTATGGGGAGAGTCTGATTGATTATAACGAGCGTATCGAGCGGTTTGGCGTGGGGATTATGCTGAATAACTGGTTCTAGCCGGCGTGTGCCCAGCGCAACTCCACGTTGCCATGCGTCAGGTCCGTCAGGCCATGGTGCTGAGTGTTCGCCGGAAGCGGGTCAGGGCCAAGCCAAAAAGGATACTCCCGATAACGGCGATGGCCAGGAATTGCGGCCACACGGTGGCGAGGCCCGCGCCACGATACAGAATGGCCTGGGCCAGCATTACAAAGTGGGTGTTGGGCGCCGCGAGCATGATGTACTGGACGGCCTCCGGCATGCTTTCGCGCGGCGTCGAGCCCCCGGAGAGCATCTGCAGCGGCAGCAGCACCAGCATGAGGAGCAGGGCGAACTGCGGCATGGAGCGGGCGACGGTGCCCAGGAAGATGCCCATCGAGGTGGTCGCGAACAGATGCAGCGCGGTCCCGACCAGGAACAACGCGAGCGAGCCTTCGATCGGCACGGACAGCCAACCCTGCACCACCGCAGTCAGTGCGAAGGCGGTGGCGGCAAGGACGACCAGCGCCATCGCCCATACCTTGCTGCTCATGATCTCGAAAGGCGTGACCGGCATGACCAGCAGATGCTCGACGGTGCCGTGCTCGCGCTCGCGGATCAGCGCCGCGCCGGTGAGGACGATGGAGAGCATGGTCACGTTATTGATGACCTGCATGATGGCGCCGAACCACGACTTGTTGAGCTGGGGATTGAAGCGCATCCGCAGCGCCAGATCGACCGGCAACTCCGGAACCTCGCGATAACGCTGCGCGAAGGCGCGCACCTCGTCGGTGACGATGGTCTGGATATAGCCGCTGCCGGTAAATGCCTGGCTCATGCGCGTGGCATCGACGTTGAGCTGGACCGTGGGCCGCCGCCCTGCCAGCAGGTCACGCTGGAAGTCGGGCGGGATGTCAAGGGCGAAGGTATCGAGGCCTGCATCCATGCGGGCGTCCATCTCGGCCTGGTCGATCACCTCGGGGAGAACAAAGTACGGCGGGTAGAAGGCGCTGACGATGCGCCATGACAGCGGCGAGCGATCCTCGTTCACCACCGCGATCGGCGCCTTGTTGAGGGTCTCCGGCATGGCCGTGGCCGCCGTGTAGACCGACAGGGTGAAGGCGTAGACAATCAGCACCAGCATGATCGGGTCGCGGACAAGGCTGCGCAGCTCCTTGACACCGAGATGGCAAATATTGGCAAGGCGCATGGACTATCGCTCCTGCTTCTTGAGCAGCGCGGCGGACAGCCCGATCAGGACCGGTACGGCCAGCGCCAGCGGGAGAAAGGCGGCATGAAGGTCAGAGAAGTTGAGGGCCTTCGAGAAGGTGCCGCGCGCGATCGTCAGGAAATGCGTGGTCGGGTAGATCTCGCCGATCAACCGGCCCACCCCTTCCAGGGACGAGACCGGGTCGATCATCCCGGAGAAGTTCGCCGCTGGCAGGATGGTGAGCACCGCCGTGCCGAAGATTGCCGCGATCTGGCTGCGCATAAAAGTAGAGATCAGCAACCCGACGGCCGTGGCGGCACCAACATAGAGCAGCGCAGCCAGCGCCAACGTCAGGAAGCTGCCCTTCAGCGGCACGCCGAAGACGGTCACCGCGAGCAGCGTGAGCAGCAGGAAGCTCAGGAAGGACAGGACCACGTAAGGGAACTGCTTGCCGAGCAGGAACTCGAGCCGCGTGGTGGGCGTGACGTAGAAGTTGGTGATCGAACCGAGCTCCTTCTCGCGCACCACACTGAGTGCCGCGAGCATGGCCGGGATCAGCATGAGCAGCAGCGGGATCACCGCCGGCACCATCGCCACCAGGCTCTTGATGTCCGGGTTATAGCGGAACCGGGTCTCGATATTGACGAGCCCCGCCAAAGCCTTGCCGTAGCCGGCCTCGCGCGCCTTGGTCGCCAGCCAGTGGGCGTGAATTCCCTGCACATAGCCGCGGACGGTCTCGCCCCGCGTCGGCATGGCGCCGTCGATCCAGGCGCCGATCTCGACCTGCCGGCCCCGGGCGATGTCGCGCGCGAAGCCCGGCGGGATCTCGATCGCCAGACTGATGTCGCCTTCGCGCATTCGCCGGTCAAGATCAGCATAACCGGTAATCGGCGCTCGCTCGATGAAGTACCGTGAGCCGCTGAGGTTGAGCGTATAGTCGCGGCTGACAGTGGTCTGATCGCGATCCAGCACCGCAAAGGTGAGATCCTCAACATCAAGGCTGATCCCATAGCCCATCACGAACATCAAAATGACGCTGCCGAGCAGCGCCAGCGTCAGCCGGATGGGATCGCGGCGCAGTTCCAAACCTTCGCGCCGGGCGTGGCTGATCATGCGCCGGGGATCGAACATGCGCCGCCAGCCTTGGGGTTCGCTATGGCCTGCCGGCGCGTTAACCGTATCGAGCGACGCTGTTTGCTCCTCTCCGCCTTCGCCCTCCCCCGACGCCTCCTCCAGATGCGCGACGAATGCCTCTTCCAGGGTCTCTGCGCCCCGCTGCTGCACGATATTCGCCGGCGTGTCGGTGACCAGCACCCGGCCCGCATGCATCAGCGAGATGCGGTCGCAGCGCTCGGCCTCGTTCATGAAGTGAGTGGAGATGAAGATGGTCACGCCGTCGCGGCGCGACAGCTCGACCAGCCTGCGCCAGAAGGCGTCGCGCGCCACCGGGTCGACACCTGAGGTAGGCTCGTCGAGGATCAGCATCTCGGGCCTGTGGATCATGGCCACCGCCAGCGACAGGCGCTGGCGGTGGCCGAGGGGCAGCTGGCCCGGCAGGCTGTCGATCACAGCCGAAAGGTCGAAGCGTTCAACCATGTCGTCCACGCGCCCTGAAACCTCGGCAGCAGGCACGTGGAACAACCGGGCATGCAGCTCCAGGTTCTGCCGCACCGTCAGCTCGGTGTAGAGCGAGAAGAACTGGGACATGTAGCCGACGCGGCGCCGGGTCGCGAGGTCGTGCGGGTCCACCTCCTGTCCGAACAGCCAGGCCCGGCCTTCGCTTGGCGGCAGCAGGCCGGTCAGCATCTTCATGGTCGTGGTCTTGCCGCAGCCGTTGGAGCCGAGAAAACCGAAGATCTCACCCCGTGGGACACGCAGGTTCACATGATCGACCGCGGTGAACTCGCCGAAGCGCATGGTCAGATCCCGGGCCTCGATGGCGGTATCGCCATCGTCTTCCGGCCGCGGCGGAATCTCGACCGCCCGATAATCCCGGCGCTTGTCTTCCGGCAGCAGCCGGATGAAGGCTGCCTCCAGCGACTCCGCCCCCGTGCTGTGCAGCAGGCCTTCGGGCGTATCGCTGGCCAGCACCCGCCCATCGTCCATCGCCGCCAGCCAGTCGAAACGCGCCGCCTCCTCCATATAGGCCGTGGCCACCAGCACGCTCATGCCCGGCCGGGAACGACGGATGCCGGCGATCAACTCCCAGAACTGGCGTCGTGAGAGGGGGTCGACACCGGTGGTCGGCTCGTCGAGGATGAGCAGGTCCGGATCGTGGATCAGCGCGCAGCAGAGGCCGAGCTTCTGCTTCATCCCCCCGGACAGCTTGCCCGCCGCCCGATCGAGAAACGGCTTGAGACCGGTGGCCCATGTCAGCGCCTCAATGCGGCGCGCCCGTTCGCCGCCGTCATGCCCAAACAGGCGCCCGAAGAAGTCGAGGTTCTCGAACACTGTGAGCGTCGGATAGAGGTTCCGCCCCAGGCCCTGCGGCATGTAGGCGATACGCGGGCCGACTCCGCGGCGATGGCGCGCATCGGCCATATCGCCGCCGAGCCCCTCGACCTGTCCCGTCTGGACCGCGCGGGCGCCGGCGACCAGCGCCAGCAGGCTCGACTTGCCGACCCCGTCCGGGCCGATCAGCCCGGCCATGCAGCCCGCCGGGATATCGATGGTAACCTCGTCGAGCGCACGCACCTTGCCGTAGCGCAGGGACACATCCCGCAGGCGGGCAACCGGCGCGGCAGCGCCCCCGCCATCCTCGATCTGTGCATGCACATCACGGCTCACTGCGGCAGTCTCGTCTGCAGTTCAGGCGGCCAATCCACCCGCGGGTCGAGCTGCACATAGGCCATGCCCGGCAGGCCGGTCTTGACCTGGAGGAGGTGCTCCCTGAGCAGGTCCGGGGCGATCCGCGCCTTGATGCGGAACATCAGCTTCTGGCGCTCTTCTTGCGTCTCCACCGTCTTGGGTGTGAACTGCGCGACGTCCGCCACGAAGGAGATTTCGGTCGGGATCACGTATTGCGGGGCGGCGTCGAGCACGAGCCGCGCCTCGGCCCCGAGCGCGATCCGCCCTGCCTGCTCCGTCGGCAGGAAGAAGGTCATGTACACATCGGTGAGATCGACCATGTTCAGTACCACGCCGCCCGGGGAGAGGACTTCGCCGGGCTGAGCGACGCGGTACTGGACACGCCCGTCACGCGGCGATTTCAGCACGCTGTCGTCGATATCCGCCTGAATGCGCTGGAGGGTGGCCCGCGCCGCTTCCACCGAGGCCTCCGCGGCAATGACATCCGACCTGGCCCGCCCTATGGCGGCTTGCGCGGCCGCCGCCTGCGCCTCCGCGGCACCGACCGCAGCCTTCGCCGCCGCGGCCGCGGCACGGTCGTCATCGAGCTGCGCCTCGGAGGCGGCATTTTTTGAGGCGAGCTCCCGGGTGCGGGCAAGCCGTTTTTGCGCGGCGTCGAGCTCGGCCTTCCTCTGGGCTATAAACGCCTCGGCGGCCTGCCTCTCGGCCTCGCGCTGGGTCACCAGGCTTTGCGCGGTCTCGATGCCGATGAGCGCCCGTTGCAACTGCGCCTCGGCCTCCCGGAGCTGCGCCTCCAGAACGGCCGTGTCCATTTTCGCCAAGACCTGGCCGGCGCGGACGAAGTCGCCCTCGTTGACCAGGATCTCCCGGATCCGGCCTGCGGTCCTGGCCGCGATATCGATCTCGACCGCCTCGATCCGGCCGTTTCCGGCGGCGAATCCGTCGGGCAAGTCCTGCGGTTGAAAATGCCACCAGGCCCAAACACCCAGCCCAATGACAATCGCAGCGGCGACGCCTCGAATACCTGCTTTCATGAATTTTTTCACGTCTTGGATTGCTCCGCGTCAGTTGGCTCGCTCATTCTTGACCATTGTATTCAGGCTGAGAGAGATCTTTGTAGACTCACATCTGAAGCTGTACCTTACGCACGAACCACAGCAATTAGGCTGACCCACATCATTTTTGTCGACAAACAAATCTCCGGGTGAAATCTCCAGGATGATCCCCTGTGGGATATACCGTGGTCGCCGGAAAGCCGATGTGCTTACCTTCCGCCTCAATGATGACGCAGGTCGCCCCGAGAATGTGCCCGACCGGTCGCAGGTGGAAGCGAAAATCACCGAGCTGGACCACTTGGTGATAATCTACCGATTGAAATAGCTCCTCTATGCAGGCTTCTGCATCATCCTGATCATACAGGGGCTCCGGAGTCTCATGCCCGCTCAGCTTATGGCGGCCGAGGTAATGCGCCTCCCCTTCCTGGAGATGACCGCTATCGGCCAGCAATATGCCGCATAGCTCTTGGGTGGCATGATAGGTATAAAGCGCCCCTCGGAAACCCTGCTTGTAGGGGTGTGAAGTCCGACAGGCTGCTGGGTTTGCTCTAACTACGGCTCTGGCCGACGTGAGTTGGCAAAGCGCCATGACCGGCGCTGACTGGGATGGCAGTGCTGCTTCAGGCCGCAACAAGCCTCTTCACGTTAAGTTCTTTGCGATGTTGTTCGGCATGCCAGAGTTCATATTGGGACTGCTGATTCAGCCAGCTTTCTGCCGAAGTATCGAAAGCAATAGAGAGACGGATTGCCATTTCGGGACTTATACCGGCCTTGCCATTCAACACGGCACTCAACGTTTTGCGGCTAACGCCCAATGCCTTTGATGCTGCGGTGACAGAGAGGCCAAGAGGCTCAAGACAAAGCTCTCGCAATACTTCACCCGGGTGCGGAGGGTTGTGCATTAACATTGGCGGTACCTCAGTGATAATCCTCGTAGTTTACAATCTCGGCATCTCCGTCTTCGAACCGGAAGGTCACTCGCCAGTGACCACTGACTGTCACTGACCAGATTCCGGTTCGATTGCCAGAGAGTTCGTGCAAACGAAGACCGGGCAAGTCCATATCTTTGGCATTCGCCGCTGCATTCAATCTACCGAGAATGAGCCGAAGCCTCTTTTCATGAGCGGCCTGAATCCCTGCAGTACTACCCGACTTGAAGAATTTTGCCAAGCCTTTGTGTTTGAAGCTTCGAATCATTCCCTGAATGTACCCTGCAACGTATCAGGTGTCAAAGTACATAACACTATTTGTCCGTCCCGGCCTGACTTACAGTAGCAAACCGTGGACCAAAGACCAGTTCAACGTCTCGGCGGCAGAGAGCGTCCGAAGGGCTCCGTCAATAGCCCGCCAGCGCGCTCGTTTATGGTCAACGCGACACCAGCACAGGGATTGACGCTTGACAGAGTACTGTTCGAGTAGCGCTACCCAGCACCAGCCGGGTGAGCCGCGTATGGCCATAGGCGCCCATCACCAGCATGTCGGCATTGAACGCCCGCGCCTGTTCGAGTAACACTGGGCCGACTTTACCACCGTCGACTTGTTCCAGTGTTACCTGTACGCCATAACGCGCGAGGTGGCGACACAGGTCCGCGCCGAAATCCTCTCTACACTCCAGCTCGCCATCCGGTTCATCGCAGACACAAACCACCTTCACTGCTTCGGCCTGGGCCAGAAAGGGTAACGCATCGCCGACCGCTCGTGTTGCCTCCCGGCTAGCGTTCCAGCCGACAACGACCCGTCGTCCAATCCGTCCGGCCGCCCATTCGTCCGGAATGAGTATAGTCGGGCGTCCCGAGCCGAAGATAACATGCTCGGCCATCCTGACCGTCATGGAAGGTTCGGGGGAGCTTTCGAAGGGAGGGACCAACGCCAGCCCTGCATAGCGCGCGTGTAGCATTAATTCCTCCGCTAACTCGCTCTCGGACAAGCGCCACTCTGCGCTAATGCCCCTTGCGCGAACCATTATCTCAAAGCGCTCCCTGACCTGAGCCTCTGCGTCCCGAACACGCACGCGATGCTGTTCGAGCAAGGCGCGCATGGCAGAGCCGGCCACAGAGTGCGCATGAGGCATCGCTCTCAGTGGCGTTGCCACAAACACCGCTATCAGACAGGCATTCCAGCACGCGGCGATGTCAGCGGCGATCGCCAGTCGTCGGTCATAGGGTCGGGCCTCCTCAAGAAAGACAACGATATCCTTAGGTAGCATGCTTCACCTCCTGGTCGCGTCTTCCATAACCTGCTCAAAAACACGCAGGGCGACTTCCAGGTCCTCGTCTTCGAGGCCTTTCAGCATCTCGTCCCGCAACACATTCGCCCGCTCATCCAGATCGCTCATAAAGCGCTCACCGGCATTGGTGAGATAAAGCAGCCTGGCGCGCCGATCACGCTCACTATGCCGGCGCTCATCCAGCAACTTGCGCCAGCGTCCTTTTGTCGGTCTGGGTGGCGTGGGCGTTGGCTGGCATTCGCCTGGAATCCAGATTGCCATCACACTCAGAGCGACGACCAGTCAGGATGAAAGCAATAAAGATGCACTTTCTTTTGGGACTGTGTCGGCTGCGTATCGCTTCTGAGTACCGAGACATTTTCGGGCAGTGTTTACCCTATGCCTTGACTCCTTTATTGATGACACCGTCCATAGCGATCTGCCAGATCAAATCACCAATGGCGTCGAGTGACTGTGCCCCGTTCGGGTCGAACCAGGTTGCAACCCAGTTGAGCGCCCCAAGGCCGATCAGGCGAAGCAAACGGCCGTCAACATTCTTCCGGACCACGCCCTGCGCAATCATTGTTTCGAGGATACCGGCCCACAGGGACTCATACTGATCCCGCAGTTCGATGATTTCCTTACGAGCCTCCGGGCCCAGCGCCCGCCATTCAAACAACAGCACGTAAACCGCGTCCGAATCCACCAACAGGGTGCGCAGATGCGCGTTGATACAAAGACGCAAACGCTCAACCGGGTCGTCCGAGCTGGCGTAAGCCGACTCGACCTCTGCGGTCACCAGGTCAATTCCCCGGCGCATCAGCTCGACAAGCAGCGCTTCCTTGCTGTTGTAACGATAATACAGACTTCCGGGCAGCATATTGCAGGCCTCGGCAATCTCCTTGAGCGAGGTCCTTTCGAACCCTTTCTCACGAAAAAGCCGGGCGGCGTTAGACAAAACGTCGCCCTGGTCGCCCAGTTTGCTTGCAGGAGTCATCTGTCTGTTAACCATCGCTTAAGTATCTCCTCAGCAAGCCCATTTATTATTCATCAGAGCGGTCGCCACCAGACTCGCTGCACTGATCGTACGCCATTACGCAGGCGGCGTGCCATTTGTCCGCAAACATAGCCTTGACTTTTGGTTGGTTAACCAACCAAAATCCAGCAACAATATTATTCGGTAGACAATGACATGGCAATGATTGATGAAAATCAGCTGGTTCCCATCACTTCCGCCTCGGTACGAAAGGCATGCCAGGCTGGGCAAATCTGATGACCAAGCCGAACAGAGCTCAGCACAGTAACGCTGTGGCGACGGCGTGGCAGTTCACCGAGCAGGTTCCCCACGGCAGGGAGCTGGGTATGCAGGTTGTCTCGGTAGACCAGGGCCAGGTCTGTATGCGTCTGACGCCACAGTCATGGATGTTCGCCCAAGAGGATACGAAAGAAATCTGCACCAGCGTACTTTACTCGCTGGCAGACTCCGCCGGAGGCCTGGCGGTATTCGCGGGGGCCCTGGAGTTGATGCCCATTGCCACGCTGGATCTGCGCATGGATTATCTGCGCCCTGCCAGCGGCGACCAGGCCCTGTTAGCGGTGGCTACCTGTCGACATTTAACGGACGAGGTCGCGTTTATTCATTGTGACATCCTTAGCGAGGGCAATCGTGAGTTGCTAGCGACGGCAAACGCCACCTTCATGCGTAACACCCAGGGCCAGCAATTCCATGCCGGTGGACGGGGAAAGGAGCGCGCATGAGCACGACTGGCGATTCGGCACAACACATCTCAGGCGCTGCGGAAAGTGGGAAAGAATGTGCTGACTGGCAGGCTCTGCTGGAGCGTATTCCCTACGCACGGCACCTCGGGCTTGAGGTTCAGCGCGGTGATGCAGGTGTATTGGTTCATTTGCCGTGTCGTGAAGCACTGATTGGCAACTTCATGCTACCTGCCCTCCATGGCGGTGTGCTTGGGGCCCTGATCGAACTCACCGCGCGGGTGGCTGCGCAAAGCCAGGATACTGAGACACGTTGCCCGCGCATTCTCGACAGCCACATCAATTACCTCCGCTCCGCGAAGGCCCGATCGACGTTCGCCAAGGCTGACATTGTCCGGCAAGGCAGGCGGACCAGCCTGGTCCAGGTGACCTGCTGGCAAGGCGAGAAAAGCAAACCGATCGCCAGCGGTCAGGTTCAGTTGTTGCTCCCGACAATGGCCGCGCAACAAGAAGACCGTCATGGACATTAAGCACAACACACCTGAACGCGACGAATTCCGGGCGACGGATGGCGCCGACGTCGCACTGTGGCGCTGGCCGCAAAGCAAATCGCGCCCTACCCTGCACTGGGCACATGCCACGGGTTTCCATGGCCGCCTGTATCGCCCTCTCCTTGACGAGCTTGCCACGGACGTCAATGTCCTGGCCTGGGACATGCGGGGGCATGGCGCCAGCGCCGGTGCGGCGAATGTTTCGACATTCCGGGGCTGGGAAACCTATTATCGCGACATGACGGCTCTGCTGGATAGCCAGGACGAGCCGGTCTGGCTTGCCGGCCATTCCATCGGTGCCACCACCAGCATCATGGCCGCTGCCCGCCGACCTGACAAAGTGCTGGGCCTGATACTGGCGGAACCCGTGATCATGGATCCGGTGCAGGGCCTGAAGTTGGGGTTGGCCAAACTGCTGCGTCAGTCACATCGGTTGTCGCTGGCTGCCGGCGCGGCACGTCGGCGCAGGGTATTTGATTCGCACGCTGCTGCGCTGGACAACTATCGTGGCCGCGGTGGTTTCAAAACCTGGCCCGAAGCGTGGCTGGAAGCCTACGTCCAGCACGCCTTCGTGCCGCAGGAAGATCAACTTCAACTGGCGTGCAGCCCGGAGTGGGAAAGTACGACGTTTGCCCATACCGAACACAACCCTTGGCCAGGTATTCGTCAGTTGCGGTGCCCGGTTATCGCGCTGGCTGCGGAACACGGGTCAACCTTCTCGCCGGCGGCGCAAAAACGCCTGCAGACCCAGCTGCCTTCGGCTGACGTGAGGGTGGTTGCAGGTACAACCCATTTTCTGCCCATGGAGCAGAACGACACCGTTCGCGATGCCATCCTGCAGCTTGCTTTATCCGGATGCCGCGAGAACTGATACTCACACCTGGATTTTTGCTACTCGGGACACCTGCTATGCGCTGTATGCTGACCCTGTTTATCTCGCTGCTCATTTTGTCTGGTTGTCAGCAGTCTTCGGAACCACCCCCAGAGGCCCGCGCCTCTATGCCCTGGGTAAAAACCGTTGTTCTAAAGGAGGCGGCCCCAACTGCGCAGAGATTTTCAGGAACCCTGCGAGGCCGTCACCAAGTTCCCCAGGCCTTTCAGATCGCCGGCCGTATTCAACAGCGCTTCATCGATCCCGGTCAGCGCGTGGAAAAAGGCCGTTTACTGTTCAAGCTCGATACACGAGACCTTGTGGCAACGGCGGAGGGGGCCGCCGCGGATCTGAGGCGTGCAGAAGCGGCCCTGGCCATTGCCACCGATGAGCTCCAGCGCCAGCAGCAACTGGTAGGACGTCAGTTTGTCAGCGAACAAACCCTGCGACGCCTTGAATTGGCCGAGCGCGAGGCGCGCAGCCAGGTGGAAACGGCTTCTGCGCGCAATCAGCAGGCTCAGAATGCTCTGGGGTATGCGGAACTAAAAGCGTCCAACACAGGTGTGGTCACTGAGGTCATCGTTGAGCCCGGCCAGGTTGTGGGTGTCGGTCAAACCCTTGCCGTCCTGGCTGAAGATCAATCACTGGAAGTAGAGGTTTTTTTACCTGAGGGCAGTAACCCGCCCAAGGACGGGTATCTTCCTTTGTCCAGTGGCGAACAGCTTGCGCTGAGTCTGCGAGAGATTGCCGGGGCTGCCGACCCCGGCAGTCGGAGCTGGCGTGCCCGATACAGCCTGGAGGGGCCCTACCCCTCGTCGTTAACGCTTGGTTCGGTGGTGAGTGTCCGGTTAACACAGAAACAAACTACGGCCAGCCATCGTGTACCGCTGGGTGCCCTTGACGAGAGAGGGCAAACGCCGCAGGTCTGGTTGGTCTCCGACGGCACCGTAAACCCCCTTGCGGTCGAGGTAATCGATTTGGGCGAGGAATATGCGCAGATCAGGGCCGATATCAATGCGGGAACGCCCATTGTCGCGTTGGGGACACACCTGCTCACTCCTGGCATGGCGGTGCGGGAGCTGGCGCGATGAGCCTGCCTAATCTCTCTGCGCTGGCAGTGCGCGAGCGTTCGGTCACCCTCTTTTTTCTTTTGATGTCGGTCGTTGCGGGCTTCTACGCGTTCTCATCCCTTGGTCGGGCAGAAGACCCTGCGTTCACCGTGCGGTCGATGGTGGTCTCTGTGGTCTGGCCGGGAGCAACCCCCGAGGTGCTGCAGAATCAGGTGGTGGATCGTCTGGAAAAGCAAATCCAGGAAGTGGCGTATTTCGACACCGTTGAAACCACCATTCGGCCCGGACAGGCCTCCATGCTTATCCGGTTCCAGGATTATACGCCCAGTGAAAAAGTGCCTGACCTCTTTTACCAGGTCCGCAAACGCATGTCCGATGAGGGGCCTACCCTCCCCCGGGGTGTGATCGGACCCATCGTTAACGACGATTTCGCGGATGTGTATTTCTCTCTGCTGGCCCTGACGGCACCCGGAATGCCAATGCGTGAACTGACCCGCGAGGCAGAATCGATACGAGATCGCCTGCAACGGCTGCCCGGCTTGCAAAAAGCACAGCTCCTGGCGGAGCGTCCTGAGCGGGTGTATCTCGAGTTTGATCAGGACCGGCTCAACAACCTCGGTTTGTCGGCAGAAGACGTGTTACAGGCGATAGAGGCCAACAATCGTCTTGAGCCTCTTGGCTTTGTTGATCTGGCCGGCCCGCGGGTTTACATCCGCAGCAACATCGACCTGTCTGACATTGAGCGCCTCGCCTCAGTACCTCTGCGTATCGGAGACCAGCTCATCACCGTGTCTGATCTGGCCGAGGTGCGTTTGGGCTATGAAGATCCGTTGAACTACATCGTCCGTTCCAGCGGTGAGGATGCGATTCTCCTGGGCGTCGTCATGGAGGCAGGCGAAAATGGCCTGGCGTTTGGCGAGCGCCTGCGCGAGTTTGTCAGTACTGAACAGGACAGACTGCCCCTGGGGATGTCAATACAGACCCTGACCGACCAGGCCGAAGCCATCACTCAGGCGGTTGATCTCTTTCAGGTCAAGTTTCTGGTGGCGTTGGTCGTCGTGATGGGGGTCAGCATACTGGCGATCGGTCTGCGCGCGGGTTTGGTGGTGGGCATCGCGATTCCCGTCACTCTCGGCCTGACCTTTTTATTGATGAAAATAGCGGGCATTAACCTGGACCGCATCACCCTGGGCGCGCTGATTATCGCACTGGGCCTGCTAGTGGACGATGCGATCATCGCCATTGAAATGATGATTGTAAAAATGGAGAGCGGCTGGGACCGGGTACGGGCCGCCAGTCATGCCTGGAGTGTAACAGCTGCGCCCATGCTGTTTGGAACGCTGGTAACGGTGGCCGGATTTGTCCCCATCGGATTTGCCCAGTCCGGTGTTGGGGAATACACCGGCAACATCTTCTGGGTGCTGGCTTTTTCGTTGTTGATTTCCTGGGTGGTGGCGGTCACCTTCACGCCTTATCTGGGCGTCAAGCTTTTGCCCGATTACCCCGGGCATACGGGCCAGGACCTTTACCAAAGCGCTTTTTATCAGCGGTTGCGTGGAGTGATCACAGCGTGTGTACAGTACCGGAAAACCGTCGTTTTTATCACAGTGGGTTTGCTGGCGATCAGTGCTTTCGGTATGGCAACTCAAGTGCAGAAGCAATTTTTCCCCAGTTCTGATCGCCCCGAAGTTCTGATCAGTGTGTTTGCTCCGCAGGGGAGCGCCATCGCCACCACCGATGAAAGTGTCAGACGCCTGGAAGCGATTTTGATGGACATGCCGGAGGTGAAAAGCCTTTCTGCCTACATCGGTGCCGGTGCACCCCGGTTCTTCGTATCGGCAAACCCCGAGCAGCCGGACCCGGCATTTGCCAAGTTGATTGCCATTGGGCAGGACGTTGAAGGGCGCGATCGCATCATCTCGGCGCTGGAAACCAGAATCGCGGCGGGTGAGTTTCCGGAGGCACGAGTACGAGTAACGCGTTTGTTGTATGGCCCCCCGGTGGTCTGGCCTGTCAGTTTTCGTGTGTTGGGTCCGAAACCAGATCAACTCAGAGAGATCGGGCACCAGATCCGGACTCTCATGGAGGGGCACACGAATATCGTCATGCCGCATCTAAATTGGGATGAGCGTGTACCCACACTCTATCTTGAGTTGGATCCAGAAAATCTGGGTTGGATGGGCCTGACCCCGGCAGAGGTTGCCCGGCAACTCCAGTTCCAGCTTCGCGGAGTGGCCGTTACCGAGCTACGCCAGGGCATAAGGAGCGTTCAACTGGTGGCGCGTAATGCCCGTGGCGAAGGGATGATGCCCGAAGATCTTGAAATCAAGACCCGCGACGGCCGCAAACTTTCCGTAAAGCAACTGGGCAAGTGGCAGGTTCGCTATGAGGAGCCGGTTATAAAGCGTTACAACCGTGCTCCCTTCCTGGCCGTTCAGGCGGATGTGGAAGGCGCCCAGCCACCGGATGTCACCAAGGAGATCTGGAGTGCGATGACAGGCCTGCGTGAACAGTTACCGGAGGGTTATCGTGTTGAAATCGGCGGTACGGTCGAGCAATCCGCCAAAGCCAATGCGTCCATCGAGGCATTACAGCCGGTGATGTTGGCGTTGATGCTGATTTTCATCATGCTTCAGATGCGTTCATTTATCGGCACCTTGACCGTTCTGGCCACCGCGCCACTGGGGCTGATTGGCGCTGTGCTGGCTTTGCTGCTGTTTAACCAACCCTTTGGTTTTACCGCGCTGCTGGGACTGATTGGCCTGGGCGGCATCCTGATGCGAAATACCATGATTCTGACCCAGCAGGTGCAGGACAACTCCAAAGCAGGAATGGTTGCCCGGGAAGCCGTGGTCGAGGCGGCAGTCCAACGCGCCCGCCCCGTGGTACTCACTGCCCTGGCGGCCGTTCTGGCGTTTGTACCTCTGACCTTTGACCTGTTCTGGGGGCCACTGGCTTATGTCCTTATCGGCGGTGTAGCGGTTGGCACTCTGATCACGCTATTGTTTGTGCCGGCGCTTTATGCACTCTGGTTTCGCTTACAGATAGAAGATTGAAGTAGCCACGGACGTTTGCGTGTTGACAGCATAGGCCGCTTCTCGAGTTGAGCGGCTACGCCGCCGGGGCGCAGCACGCTGTGGAGATTGGATTGGTTTCGGAATCAGGACTCGGTAGAGTCCCGGTACCCGGCCATCATTTTCATCATCCAGCCCGGATACTCCTCTGGTATACGGCTCACCTCGTCGAGCGCATTACGTTCTTCGCCAGACAACCGGATCTGCGCTGCCTGGATATTGGCTTTCAGCTGGTCCGGCCGCTTGGCGCCAACGATAATGCTGCTCACGACGTTTTGGTGCAACAGCCACGCCAGAGCGATCTGTGCCACCGTGACCGGCTCGCCATCGATCTGCTTTTCGTCGGCAATCTCCCGCATCACCTTGATGACTTCGCTGCCCCGCTCACGGTTGACAGGCGGAAAGTCAAACTTGGCACGCCGGTTTTCCTCGGACACGTCCGGCCCCTCGTATTTACCGGACAGATAACCGCCTGCCAGTGGGCTCCACACCATCAGACCGACGTTCTCAGATTCCAGCATCGGAATAATATCCCGCTCCAGGTCGCGACCCACGAGGGTATAGTGGGCCTGCAGGGATATGATCGGGCACAGGTTGCGGGCCCGGGTGATGCCGATGGCTTTCATCACCTGCCAGGCGGCCCAGTTGGACAGGCCCACATAACGCACATGGCCCTGTTGCACCAGGGTGTTCAGTGCCTCCAGGGTTTCCTCGATCGGGGTGGCCGGGTCAAAACCGTGGATCTGGTACAGGTCGATATAATCCGTTTGCAGGCGCGCCAGGCTCGCCTTGCATTCGCTCATGATGTGGCCGCGGGAAGCACCACGGGCATTGGGGCTATCGCCCATTGGGCCGAGCACCTTGGTGGCCAGCACGACATCTTCCCGGCGAACGCCGAGGTTCTTCAGGGACTGGCCGACGATGCGCTCACTGGCGCCGAAACCATAGATGTTGGCGGTATCGATAAAGTTAATCCCCGCTTCCAGGGCGATCTTCACCAGTTCGTCGGCCTGTTCCTGCTGCAACTGGCCGATCAGCCCCCAAATGTCCTCATCGCCGCCGAAGGTCATGGTGCCCAGGCACAGCTCGGAGACGAACAGACCCGAGTTGCCCAGCGACTTGTAGCCTGGACGATTGTCATCATTGAACCGCGGTAAACTCTCAGTTGCCATGTTGCACCTCCTCATGCTTTTCGGTTGGTGTTCCAGAATTCACTGTAAAGACTGCCGGTTTCGGTTTTTTTGCATTCGCTTGTGTTACTCGGCGAAGATGGCCTTGTAGAAACGCATAGCGCCATCCCAGGAGCGGGCGGCAGCCGCTTCGTCATAACCCACCGGCATGCCAAACTCTTCGGCGATCCTGTCAGCACCCGGATTGGTAAATGAGTGCAGCACTCCGGGGAAGCTCACCAGTGTCAGATCGACTTCGGCATCCTGCATTTCTTTGACCAGGCTCGCCACCTGATCCGAGGAGACCAGTTTGTCGGCACCGCCTGTGTAAACCTGGATCCTGGCTTTCACGGATCCGGGTTCAGCCGTGAGAGGGCTGCCGAGCGCACCGTGGAAGCTGACAACGCCGTCCAGATCAACACCCATGCGCGCCATGTTGAGAACGACGGCACCGCCAAAGCAGTAACCCTGCGCTGCAATTCGGGACGCATCAACACTTTCGTGGTTCTTCAGGATGTCCATCGCCTTCATGAAGCGTGCCTTAACCTGGTCCATGTCCCTGGTGGCTTCCTGCATGAATTTCTGGGCAGTATCAGGGTGGTCGGCTTGTTTGCCCGAGCCATACATATCCAGTGCAAACGCTGTATAGCCGGCGGAAGCAAGCCGTTCTGCCTGATTTCGCGCGAATTCATTGTGCCCCCACCATTCATGGACAACCAGAACCCCCGGACGCTTCTGCCCGAATTCATCATCCCAGGCCATGTAGCCGGTGAAGGTCTCGTCGCCGACTTGATATTCGATGGTTCTGGTTTGCGTTTCTGCCAGTACCTGCGTACTTGCAACAGTGAGTGACAGCGTGGCTGCTGCCAGTGCTGTTTTCAGGGTGCTCATCATCTGTTTGCTCCTTTTCATTCGTTATGGGTCGGTTTGCTTAGCAATTATCTACGGGTAAACATCGACCAAAGCTCACAGGAAATGTCGCCGGGTGAGCGAACGCAAATTTAATCGCTCGCTCAAAGCGCGATTCCTGTCCTGTCGTTACCGACAGCGGGCGCTCAGCAGTCGCGTTGCAGCATCAAAAACGGCGGGGTCTTCTTCGGTGCGCGCGGCAAGGTGGGCACCTTCCAGCATCGCCAGGGTCGCCGGTGCTTCATCACTCGGATCACCGATGGCCGAGACGGATCCATCCGTTTGTCCCAGCTCAAAGGTTGCCGTAATCCACTGCAGAACCATTGCGCGAACGGCGCCGACTCTGGCAATGACGGTGTCGGACAGGCTTTCGCGGCAGGTCGAAAAGGCAACACACAGACACACGGTTTGTCCATCATGCAACGCTCCGCGGTACAGGGCAATGAGTGCCTTGAGGCGCTCGCCTGCGCTGGCATGAGCTGCCTCGATCTCGGCAAGACCCTGCTGCAGACTGGTCTGATAGCGCTCGATCAAGGCTTCGGAGAGCTTCGCCTTGGTGGGGAAATGATAATGGATCGAGGCCTTTCGAATGCCGATGGCCTCGGCCAGATCCGCGTAGCTGAACCCGTCAAAGCCCCGTGACCGGACGGTGTGCTCGGCAAGATCCATCAGGGCTGTTCTGGTATCACGGTTCATGGTTATTCACCTGCCTGCCTTTGCAATCCCGCTATTGCCGGGCTTATACCCTCGGCGCCCCGGCAAATCGCAGGTGCCCCGTTTTCATCCAGATCTTGGCGCCGTCGTCCCCGGCCGTCACGGACAACCGGTGTCCTTCAGGGAGGCGCAGCCAGTCATGCCTGGCCAGCACCTCGCCATCCCTGGTAGCCGAACCTTCGACCACCAGCAGTTCGATTCCGCCGGGCGCCTCAGAGGTCAGTGTCGCCCCCGCATCGAGCTGGCTGTAGGTCACGATCTCACGATTGTCCTCATGCAGCTTTGCAGTGGCAACGCCGTCTACCGGCGCGCCCAGCCCGGCTTCCATATTCTTGCTGAACTGGGTGCGATCGGCCAGGTCGAACTGCCACAGTTTCACAAATATCGTGCAGCCCGTTTCAGAACCCGGAATATGTGACGTGGTCGGAGGGTTGCGCACATAGCTGCCGGCTGGGAAGTCGCCGTGCTCATCCTGGAACACACCATCGAGTACGATGAACTCTTCTCCCCCGGTATGGGTATGCGCCGAGAAATGGCTGCCCGGCGCATAACGCACGATGGTGGTGGCGCGGGCAACTTCGTCCCCGATCCGGTCCAGCATGCGCCGCTCCACGCCTTTCATGGGCGAGGGCTGCCATTCAAGCCGGTCGGAATGCACAACAACCGGTTTGGAAAAATCTGCATTAATCTCCATAGTATTCCTCCCTTTTGTGACCTTCCTGTTTTCAGCGGCAGCATGAAACCCGAAGGTTTCGGGTCATCCTGCAATTGAAGGACGGGCTGCGACTTTTGCGCGCCAGGCCTGTAGATTGGTCAGGGACTCGGGAATGTCAACCTTCGCGAAATCCGCAAACCCCAGACCGGCAAAGGCGGTGATGTCTGCGACCGAGAAGCTGTCACCTGCGAGAAACTCGTTGTCCGCCAGAACGCTGTCAAGGTAGGCCATGGTTGCGCTGGCCACTTCTTTCTGTTTATTACCCCATTCAGCGCACTGCCAGGTTTCCAGATCCGGACCAAGCCCCGGGGTCGCATGGTGGAAATAGGCACCCACGGCGTTCATCAGCCCGTTTTCTGCCCGCAGATTCATCATTGCGATACGGGCACGCTCCGCTGGGGTCGTGCCCGTGAGGGACGGACCATCAAAGACGCCGTCGATATATTCAGTGATGGCATTGCACTGGGCGATGCAGGTGCCGTCGTCAAGTTCCAGCATGGGCACGGTGGCATCCGGGTTTTTCGTTTTGAACGCATCGGAACGGTGCTCCCCACCCATGACATCGACCGGGACGAATTCCACCTTATTCGTTGCGCCTTTTTCTGCCAGGGCGATGCGAACGCGGAGCGGGTTCGGGAAGCCTTCAGTGTCGTAAATTTTCATGGATTACCTCTGTTGGTCATTAAGCATACGACGTTTAATTTACCTATCAGTAGGTAGGTACGCAAGAGGCAATTCAACTATTCTGCTTTGCTTTGAGCCGCTGACAAGACATTCCAAACAGCAAGGACGGTCCAGGCCTCCTCGCAGTAACACCAGCCAGGGTTGCTCTGACATAGCCAGCGTTTCATTCAGCCCCGGATGAAATCCAAGGTTAAACCTTTGATGTTATTATTTGTTATGTCCGTGGATTCGAGATTTCAGCTGCTTTAAAAGGTCTTTGGAGCTCTCATAATACAGGGTGTAGAACTGATCCAGATCAGCCAGCTTGGCAAGCGTTTGTTCATTGGTAATGGTTGCCTTGGCTTCGGCGATCACCTCCTTTCTGGCCTCGAGCCGTTTTATCTGCCCTTCCACCAAGGCAGCGTAGGGATGGGGACGAATCGCGAAAAAATCCTGGCGCTCACCCGGCATTGTTCGACGTTCAACAATGCCGAGTCTTTCAAGAAAGCACGTATTCGTACTGACGCTCGCCTTACTGACACGCAACGTATCCACAAGCTGCGATGAGCTGACGGGACCATCCGACACGATCAGTGTCGCCCAAAGTTGCCCAGCGATGCGGGAAAAGCCTTCAGATTGAGCCTGAAGACCGAGGCGTTCAATAAAACGTCTGTCTGATTCAGTCAGTACTTTCATCATTTGAAGGTTGCAATGAACTCTGCCAACCCCCTCCCAGCGCGCGATACAAATTAACCGTCGACTGCAAGTGATCGCGCCGCGTTTCCACGAGATCAAGTTCGGTTGTAAACAGGCTTCGTTCAGCGTCCAGCACCTCCAGGTAACTGGACGCGCCACCCTCAAAGCGCAATCGCGCAAGTTTGGCCGTGCTTCGCAGTGCTGCTACCTGCCGGGCCTGCGCTTCCTGGCGATCTTCGGTGCCACGCACCCCGGCCATCGCGTCGAGCACCTCCCGAAACGCCACCTGGATGGCCTGACGATAGGCAATCAGAGCCTGGCGTTGACGCGCCTCCGCCTGATTGACCAATGCCTCGGAACGCCCAAAGTCCAGCAACGGGCCGACTAACGAGCCGCCCAACTGCCAAGTGGATGCCGAGCCCTGGAACAAGTCCCCACCGGAGGCACTTCGCAGGCCCAGCAGCCCCTCAAACGAAATCCTGGGCAGGAACGCCGCCCGGGCAACACCGATTTCGGCGTTGGCCGCAATCAATTCCTGTTCGGCTGCGGCAATGTCGGGTCGCCGAACCATCAGATCTGCTGGTCGGCCTGCAGGGATACTGGCCGGAACATTCATCTCACCAATGGTATTCGCTACGGAAATATCACTCCGTACAATCCGTTGTGGATCTCGCCCCAGAAGCACTGCCAAGGCGTTTCGCTGAAGGGAGCGCTGTTGGCGACGCCTCGGAAGTTCGGATTCAGCGGCCGCAAGCTCGGATTCTGCCTGCCGCAGGGCCAATTCGTTGACCTCGCCTCCTTCAAACCGGGCCCGTTGCAGGGCGACCGATTCGCGGCGGGACGACACGGTGCGTTCCGCGATGTCGATCTGACGATCAAGCGCACGCAAATTGAAGTAACCATTGGCCACCTCACCAATCACGGCCAGTCGCACGGCCTCGCGATTCGCTGCACTGGCCAGAAGCCGTGCCCGGGCTGCTTCGCTGGCATTCGCGAGCCGCCCCCAGAGATCCAGCTCGTACGATAGCACCCCACCAACCTGGATATCGTTGAAGGGTTGACCACCACCAGCGCTGTTGACGGCCTCTTCACTCGGTCCCTGGCGCACCGCTGAGCCCTCCACCTCCAGAAGCGGGTATTGCTCTGCCTGCTGCCCGGTAAGGAGCGCCCGTGCTTCGGCAACCCGGGCAGCCGCGAGCTGCAGATCGCTGTTGGCATCAAGCGCCTCCTCAACAAGGGTGACAAGTGCCGGATCGCCGTAGCCACGCCACCAGTCCAGGGGGAGTTTGTCGTCCGCCGAAAGTCGTGCGGACGTCCAGGTTTCCGGCACCGACGGCTCGGGTTTCTCAACAGTCGGCGCGAGTGAGCAGCCACCAAGTAACAACGCAATCACAGTGGCCAGTAATACCTTAACGGTCATCAGCCACACCTCCGTCTGCCCGTCCGGGAGCGGCCGCAGCCGAGTCATCCTGGTCTCTGGAGCCACTCAGAAAATCCGTGATACGGCGGACGACCACATAGAACAGTGGGATAAAGAACGTCGCCAGTATCGTTGCCGAAATCATGCCACCCAGTACCGCCGTCCCTATTGCAATACGCGTGGTTGCACCCGCTCCACTGGCGAAAGCAAGCGGCAACACACCCATGCCGAAAGCAACCGATGTCATCAGAATCGGCCTCAAGCGCACTCGCGCCGCTTCCTTGGTTGCCTCTATCAGCTTCATTCCCTGATCCTCGAGCGCTCGAGCAAACTCCACCAGAAGTATAGCGTTGCGCGCAGTCACACCGACGGTGGTCAGTATGCCAACCTGAAAGAAGACGTCGTTAGGAAGCCCGCGAATCATCGCTGCAAGTACCGCCCCGAGTACGCCCAATGGCACCGCTAACATCACGGAAATGGGTATGGTCCAACTTTCGTAGAGCGCGGCGAGCGCCAGAAACACCACCAGTGCCGACAGCGCGTAAAGCAGGGATGCCTGGGCACCGGCCTGGCGCTCCTGATAGGACAGGCCGCTCCAGGCGCCGGCCACACCGTCCGGGAGTTGAGCGATCAAACGCTCAACCTCGACCATGGCTTCACCGGTACTGTAACCGGGAGCCGGCTCACCCTGAATCTGGCGGGACGGAACACCGTTGAAACGCTCAAGGCGCGGTGAGCCATACTCCCAGCGTCCGTTCGTCACTTCGCTCAACGGGGTCATCTCTCCATCAGCGGCTCGCAGATACCACGCCTCAAAATCCTCAGGCAGCATCCGGAAAGGGGCATCACCCTGAACATAGACTCGCTTGACCCGCCCCTCATGGAGAAAATCGTTAACGTATTGCGAGCCCCAGGTCACCGACAGAAGTCGACTGATCTCGGATAACTCTATGCCAAGGGCCTGTGCCTTTTCGTGATCAATGTCCACTTTGTAGCGGGGGTTGTCCGCCAAACCGTTGGGACGCACACTCGTCAGCACGGGGCTTTCGGCCGCCAACTGCAGCAATTGACCTTGCGCTGCCATGAGTGCTTCATGCCCGATGGCACCCCGATCCTGTAAACGCAATTCAAAGCCCAGGGCCTGCCCCAATTCCGGTATCGGTGGCAAATTGAACGCAAAAGCCCGCCCATCACGCACCAGTCCGGCAAGCGCCCGGTTCGCCCGCTGAATGATGGCGCCGGCGCTTTGCGTCTCGGGATCGCGCTCACTCCATGGCTTGAGATTGACGAACGCCAGTCCCGCGTTCTGCGCCCGGCCAGCGAAGCTGAAACCAGCGATTGTGAAGAGGCCCTGCACCTCATCCTGCTCCATAAAGTAATCTTCGATAACCTGAATCGTATCGATTGTACGCTGCTGGGTCGCACCGGCGGGCAACTGATACTGCACTACGGCGAACCCCTGGTCTTCCGCGGGCAGGAACCCGCCGGGCAACCGCACAAAGAGAACGGCCACCAGGCCGACGATGCCCAGGAACGCCAGTGTGTAGAGCCAGGCGTGGCGTGCCGTATGGCCAACCAGCCGGACATAGCCCCGGGTCAGTCGCCCCAGGCCTGCCTCAAACCAGCCGAACAGTTTTTGCAGCAAGGTTCTTTCGTGCGTGGGCTTGAGGATCCGCCCACACAGCATGGGGCTCAGAATAAGAGCCACCAGCACCGAAAGCACCATGGCACCAGCAATACTCAGGGAAAACTGCCGATAGATTGCCCCGGTGGAGCCCGGAAAGAAGGCCATCGGGATAAACACAGCAGACAACACCACGCCGATGCCAATCAACGCGCTGGCTATCTGCCCCATGGACTTGCGCGTCGCCTCCATCGGGCTCAGGCCGTCCTCATGCATCACACGCTCGACGTTCTCAACCACCACGATGGCGTCATCCACCAGAAGGCCGATCGCCAATACGAGACCGAAGAGAGTGAGCATGTTGATGGAAAAGCCGAAGGCCGCCATGATCGCAAAGGTACCCAACAGCACCACCGGGATTGCGATCGCTGGTATCAGGGTAGCCCGCCAACTCTGGAGAAACACGAGCATGACCAGGACCACCAGGGCGATTGCCTCGATGATGGTTGTGACCACCGCGTCGATGGAGGCCTCCACGAAGGGGGCCGTCTGGTAGGGATACCGAATCTCCACCCCTTCGGGAAAATAGGGCTCGAGCTCCTGGACCCGCGCTTTAACAGCCTCTGTGACGGCCAGCGAGTTGGCACCCGGCGCCAGATTGATGCCAAGGCCGGCAGCCGGTTCGCCATTGTAGAAAGTGTCAATCTGGACTGCACCGCCGCCCAGCTCAACGCGGGCAACATCCCCCAGGCGCACCCGGGACCCGTCGGGCATACTCTTGAGCAGGATGTTGCGGAACTCTTCAGTTGAGGTGAGCAAGGTCTGGGCGGTGACCGTAGCATTGAGTTGCTGGCCCTCGACCGCGGGCAGCCCGCCGAGCTGGCCGGCGGTGACCTGGGCGTTTTGCGCCTCGATGGCGGCGCTCAAGTCGGCGACGGTCAAGCCGTAATTGGTCAATGCCGAAGGGTCCAGCCAAATCCGCATCGCATATTCAGAGCCGAAAACCTGCACGCTGCCGATACCGGTTACCCGTCCGATGGGTTCGGCTAACTCGGAGCTGATAAAATCGGCGATATCCAGCTTGCTGAGGCGACCGTCGGTAGAGACGAATGCCATTACCATCAGAAAGCTGGTGCTGGATTTCTCGACGCTGATCCCCTGCTGGCGCACCACTTCCGGGAGTCGGGGTTCCGCCAGTTTGAGCTTGTTCTGTACCTGGACCTGGGCAATGTCCGGATCGGTGCCCGCCGCAAAGGTGAGAGTAACCGTAGCGTGGCCTGAGGAATCCGCTGTCGACCCCATATAGAGCAGATTGTCGAGGCCCGTCATCTCTTGTTCAATGACCTGAACCACCGTATTGGACACGGTGTCCGCCGAGGCGCCAGGATAATCGGCCTGAATTTCCACCGCCGGCGGCGCCACCGACGGATACCGCTGAACCGGCAAAACGAAGATCGCCATGATACCTGCCAGCATGGCGACAATGGCCAGAACCCAGGAAAAAACGGGCCTGGAAATAAAGAAATTAATCATTGCGCGGGGCCCTCCTCTTTGGAGGTGTTCTTCTTCGGATTATTCGTGCCACTGGCTTGCTGGTTTTGGGTGGGATGTAATGGAATATCTGCGGCAACCGGCTTCACCTTGGCTCCTGGCCGAACCTTCTGCAGACCGGAGACGATGAGACGATCCCCCGGTTCCAACCCCTTCTCCACCAGCCAGAAAGCACCAATGGCCCGCTCTGCCTCTAACTGGCGGGCGACAACTTCACCCTCCGGGTTGACCAGCAACGCGGTGGCCTCTCCTTGCGGATTACGGCTCACGCCCTGCTGCGGCGCCAGAATGGCGTTCTCCCGAACTCCCTCACTCAGACGAACGCGCACGTACATTCCAGGCAGAAGGTCTTCGTCCGGATTGGGGAAGACGGCTCTCACCGTGACAGAACTGGTGCTTTGGTTGACGGTTACATCCGTAACGTCAACGCGTCCCTTATGCGGATAGGGGGTGCCGTCTTCGCGCAACAAAACAGTCTCGGCTTCATTTGGGCCGCCCTTAGAAGCCGTGCCCTCCTTCAGAGACGACCGAATTCGAGCCAGTTTTTCGACCGGTAGCTGAATATCGACATACATGGGATCAAGCTGAACCACGCGTGCCAGGACCTGGGGCTGATTGGCGGTTACCAGTGCACCCTCCGTGTACAGTGTCGGGCCAATGCGCCCGGCGATGGGAGCCTTGACCTCGGTATACGCCAGCTCGATACCCGCCGTTTCGACCATCGCCTCGGATCGGGAGACATCCGCCCGGGCTGTCTCCAAGGCCGATAGCGCTTCATCACGTTGACGCTTGCTGACCGCATTCTTCTCAAACAAGTCTGACGTACGTGCCCACTCCCGCTGCGCCTGTCGCAATTCGGCCTGCGCGCGCTCCAGTTCTGCCTGGGCCCGCTGATGGGCAGCACGGTATCGGTTGGGGTCGATCTGGTAGAGGACCTCACCTGCTTTGACCTGGGCGCCTTGTTCAAACAAGCGCTCCTGCAAAATGCCCGTGACTTGCGGCCTCACTTCCGAGATACGGTAAGCGTCTGTTCTGCCCGGCAGTTCCATTGAAAGGTTCACACGCTGAGGCTGCATTTCAACAACCCCGACTTCCGGAGGCGGCGGTGCAGACCGCTCAGCCTTTGCCTGACCGGAGGAATTGTCGCAACCGGCCAGCAACAAAGCCGCCATCCACATTGGCAACATGCGGACCCCAAATAGACGCGCCATCAAACTCTTCTCTGTTTCCATATAACTAACCTCTGAATGGGCCAAAGACTCAAAAACCGTTCGATCCATGCCTTCGTTTATAACCAGGTAGACAGAACGATCGATCCAAACTGATCGACGCCGTCCTTTTCCTCGAATTCTTCGCTTCGCCACAGGTAGGTGTAAGCGATCTGCCAGCGATCCCAGGTCAATGCCGCACCCACCTGGGCGTCGCCCACCCATTCGCGACTATCAACGGAGTGGCTGTCCTCGAAACTGTTACCGTCTAAAAGCAGGTTGTGTGCCATATAGCGCCCTTCAGCGGCAGCGAAGACGTACCAGCTAAAGCCCTGATCCCGCCGAAAAGAGGATTGCCCGCCCTGCGCGGGGGCGACTGATGGAATGCCGAAACTACGATCAAGCCCCTCCCCCAAACGAAACCCAAGGCCGCCGGAAGCGTAGGTATACAGGTTGCCGAGCGCCAACCCGGCAGACGGCCCATATTCAATGGTCAGCCCAGAAAAGTTTTGCTTCATAAGCCAGGCACGTTCATAACCGAAATTGATGACTGGCTCGTTATCAAGCTGGTTGTCCCAACCCCTCGGCTTGTCTGCCGCAATCAGTTCATGGAAATTTCGTTGAATCACCTCAGCGCCGGAGGCCGGGCCCACCATGCCCACGTCGATATGCAGGCTGTCTGCCAAACGCAAGCCACCGTGCTCCCTTTCGCTCAGTAGCGAAACCCCGCCAAACAAAAGGCCGGCATAGGGACGGTCATCTTTAATAAGCGCTTCAACCTTTATATCTTCCGGCGTATACATCTGTTGACCTAGCCGATATGTTGCGCCGGCAAGACTACTGCCAGACCAGCCCGGAATGACGTCCGCAAGACGGCGGGTCCAATGTCGATCCGGGGGCTCAAAGGCCCAGATCACCTCTACGCCGTTGGTATATTGACCATCGCCGCCGGCGGAAAACGCATCGTTTTCCATTTTCAGGGACAGCAGGCCTTCAGCGGAAGCTGATGTCACAAGAGAACCCAGCAACAGACCTGAGCACCAATTCCGATAACGCTTTCTGCAACGTCGAGATTTCAATGAAGAGCCCTCTGCCAAGGCGGGTTGCTCAGGATGCAAAAAAACTTGCCCCAGAATGCTGACATACCTTCCACTACGGCGACTTTTTGGTGGCCGGCCAGAAATGATGAGACGGTTGCCCGCACAATTTGTTCAATCTGTTCAGTATAAACTGAACGTAACACAATTACTGATTGACGGCTAGCCGTGATGGAATGGTTCTGCACCGGTGGAATGTGCGGAACGCTCCAACTCTAATCTTGTCGCTCGCGCTTGAAAAATGTCTCGGGTTCAGGAAATTTTGAGGTTGGCGGAATTTTCCATAACCCGCTCAAAAACACGCAGGGCGACTTCCAGGTCCGTGTTTTTTATGCCTCTCAGCATCTCGTCCCGCAACACATTCGCCCGCTCATTCAGATCGCTCATAAAGCGCTCACCGGCCTTGGTAAGATAAAGCAGCCTGGCGCGCCGATCACGCTCACTATGCCGGCGTTCAATCAGACCCTGCTCCTCAAGGCTGTCAAGCAGGCGGACCAATGTCGGATTCTCGATGGTCATCAAGTGGGCTAACTCCCGCTGGGTCAATCCTCCACCACCACGCTGCAGGCAGATCATGGTGAACCAGCGAGCCTGGGTAACCCCCAGGTCTTTCAGGCGCTCATCCAGCAACTTGCGCCAGCGTCTTGCTACCCGGGCATTGATGAAAGGAAACTGATCTCGAGGGGTTTGTGGGTCCATATCACTCTCCTGCTATTGACAATTCAGTAACAGTAAATCGTAAGCTAATTATATAAACAAGCGTCAGTTACACATTAGCGAGGTTTGCGCCAGATCAATAGGCAACATCACGCGGATTCCGAGGCCAGCTAAGGAGCTTTTCCTTCCACTGAGACAGGTAACTCGCCGCTTCTTCAGAGACAGGAGGCCTTCAACGTACTGTCGCCCTGATAGACATCCTTGCTGCCGGGACCGGCAACCGGCTTAAAAAACTGGCGCCGAGCGCTTCGCAACGCCGTATGTGAATGGCGGTGGAAAAACGCGCATATTTGGCTGCGAACGATTTGCCCTCTTGCGACGACCCGCCTCTTTATGCTAGGGGCGAACCAGACGAAGCGGAAAGCCCATAGCGGCCGGAAACTGCAATGCCCGTAGGTGGGTCCAGGAGGAGTCCCGAGCGCGCGAGGGAAGCTCCTGGAGGCTCCTACGGGCATGCGGATAATTTTAGCCATGGGGTTGTCGCGCGT
>NZ_JBDWCL010000021.1:0-19645 GCF_039977835.1 Marinobacter sp.
GGCCTTATCTGGAGCACCTAAAAGTGCCATAGAGGCCAATCTGGACTCCCTGATGACCACCTAACGGTCAAACTCGGGAAACCAAGCGAACAGACAACGTTAAATAACGCCTGTCAGGTGCAAGTCCGACAGGCTGCTAGCCAATGGGCCAGTTTCCAGAACACGACACCATCGATATAGCTGAAGACTTTCGCTTTGAAGTCGATGAACTGATAGAACGCCGCCCAGCCTTTCAGCTTTCGGTTGATGGATTCGACCATGTCGATTTTGCTTTCACTGTAGTTGCCTGACAGCATGGCGGTTATTGATGCTGCAAAGTTACGTGCTTTATCCCGGGGGATTGTCGTCACCACCCGCATCTCGCCATAGCGGCTCCGCTTGCGGATGATGCGGTGACCCAGGAACACGAAGCCGTCGTTCACATGGGTAATCTTGGTTTTGTCCATGTTCAGAGTCAGCTTGAGAGTTCCTTCCAGCATCTCCCGACACTTTTCTCTGATCGCTTCTGCCTGGGCTTTTGTCCCCTTGACGATAACCACAAAATCATCGGCATAGCGGCAGTAGGCGACGGCAGGCTTCCATTGCCAGTCCTCTCGGATAGCTGTGCTTCGGCCGATCTGGATACTGTGGTTCCAGTACCATCGATCCTTCCGAGCCTTTTTGCCAAGGTAGCGCCTATTCAGGTGCTGATCGAATTCATGCAGCATGATATTCGACAGCAGCGGTGATATGACGCCGCCCTGAGGCACACCTTCACTGGCCGCCCGGAAGAGCCCTGCATCAATGTGACCGGCTTTAATAAATCGCCAGAGAAGATTCAGGAAGCGTCGGTCCCTGATTCTGCGGCGTACAGCTTTCATCAGTAGCCGGTGATGCACGGTATCAAAGTAGCTGGACAGATCCCCTTCGATAACCCAGCGACCACGTGTTTCCGTATTGTCTGTCAGTTGCAGTTTCACTGTACGGATCGCGTGGTGAACGCTCCGTTCCGGTCGGAACCCGTAGGAGAGCGTATGGAAGTCGCTTTCCCACATTGGCTCCATCGCCATTAACATGGCCCGTTGAACGATGCGGTCGCGCAGGGTGGGGATGCCCAGTGGCCGTTGCTTGCCGTTGGCCTTCGGGATATAAACCCTTCGAGCCGGTAACGGCTGATAAGCATCAGAGAGTAAATCGTGCCTGATTTGTTTCAAAAGAGCCGGCAGTCTGGCCTGCACAGTCAGCTTGATTTCTCCATCTACCCCGGGCGTGTTTGCCCCTTTGGAAGACAGAGTGACCCGAGCCGCTTCTGCGAGCCAGTCAGGCTGTACTATCAGGCGCAACAACCTATCCACCCGGCGGGCGGGGTCGGCTGTTGTCCAGGTCGCTAGCTTGCGTTGCATTTCGCTGATTATCAAAGGTCTTCACCTTATTTGGTCAGGTAGTTTGCTTGGCAAACACATCTAAACTGCTCCCCTTCGCCATGTAATGGGCTTTCCCCATCGCGGACTACTACGGGAGCTCCGCCAGTCAATTCGGCTTCGGGGTCATGCCCCCTTGGCATCCGATATTGACCTTCCCCGGTTTACCTATCTGGACTCCAGCATGCTGAGGAGGCTGCCCATCGCACTCTTTGCCCTTGCTTGCCGCAAGTTGACAGGAAGCAGCAGTCCGTTCTGTGATGGATACTGCTGACCCGAAGCCCGTGCTACATGTTCGGACTTCTTTGTTCGGCAGCGCTTACTTATCAAACTGCCTCACCTTCCTGTACGGCTTATCAGGTCACGTAAGCCGTGGTGACATTTCAACCCACAGAGGCGGATGAATGGGTTCATGTTCTTCAGCCTTTCAGCACTCAGCCTTGAGGATCATCTTGGCTTAGTGACCTCGCCTCAATCCCCGTTGTCAGCGGGTTACATCACCCTGTGGGCATACCACAGGTCACTGCCGCTCAGGCTCACCACCCTCACAGAGGGTGGGATTAGTTCGCTACTTCCTCATGAAGTACCGGTTCAATATTCCAGATAGACTCGTGGTCCATTTGAGCTTCCATGCTCGCCCTGGACTCCGGGCACACAGTAGGTCACGTCCCAGCACCAGACCTGGTTCGGTCGGCTGGCCTCATGACGGCGTGGTGGGCCGACTCGCCCGGAGTGGCGGGCACCCCGGCGGTGGTTCTCGTTATGCTCGCTCAGAACGCGGTAGAACGAGGATTCCGAGGCGATGTACCACCCATAGTCGTCCATCAGCAGCGGCACGACCTGAGACGGAGGCAGGCTGGCATAATCGGACTGGTGGCAAACGGCCAGAATCATCGCTTTCTCCATGGCGGTCAGTGTGTGAGAGGGCCTGTGCTTCGGGGCTTTGGGTCGACCATCTTCACCACCGGCTTCCCAGCGGCGGTAAGTGTTGGTGCCAATACCCAGTTCGGCACAGGCGCTTTTCAGACGCGCCCCATCGGTACGCGTTTCATCGACCAGCTGCACAGCATACTGGCGATCCAGGGCACTGGTCAGTCGTCCTCGTCCCCCCAGATCGCCTGGGCCTTTTTTCGCAGAGTCAGCAGGGCGGCCGTTTCCGCCAGTGCGGCTTCCTTGCGTTTCAGCTCACGTTCCAGTTGACGGGTGCGCTTTTTCTCGTGCTTGACCGCCTCACGGGAGCGTTTTTCAACCTTTTCATCGCGATCATTGGCGGTTTCACAGCTTTGACGCCAACGGCGGATCTGCTCGGGATAGATGCTACGTTTGCGGCAGTACTCGCCCAGCTCGGACTCACTCAGCGCGGCGGTCTCAAGCACGGCGTTGAACTTATCGCGAGAACTCCAGCCTTCCGGGTCTGAGCCGTGATCTGGTAACAGCTGGCCATTCTTCCGGGCTTCACTGCGCCAGTTGTACAAAGTAGCGTCTGAAATGCCTTCTTCTTCCGCCACTTCGGCAACAGGCCGATTATTCGGTGGCAGTAACTTACGAAGAATGGCTTCTCGGCGTTCCGGTGAATACTTCATGAAAACCTCTGTCTCGCCCCACTTCATTTAGAGAGCCTAACATCGGGTGAGGTTCCAACTACCTTGACAGAGGGGGCATCACAGGCAGGATCGCCAGATGGTGATCAGAGCTGTTGAGCTGGCCGTTTGACAACGCCAAGGGAAAGTCCCGATAATTTTACACTCTGATCGAGGCAGTCAATTCACCAGCGGGAGCCAGTAGTGGGTTACTCTAATTGGCCACTAACATTCGGGCCAAATCAAGCTAGCCAACGCTTGCGGCGGCGGTAGTACTTGGTATCACGAAAGCTTGTACGAGCCATTCCGGAGCCCGCGCCCAAGTAAAATTCCTTGATATCGGTGTTCTGACGCAGAGTTGTTGATTCACCAGACAACACAACCCGTCCATTTTCAAGTACATAGCCGAAATCTGCATGAGCCAGAGCAATGCTTGTGTTCTGTTCCGCTACGATGAAGGTTACGCCTTCGTTATCACGAAGATGAGTAACGATCTGGAAAATCTCTTCGACCAACTGCGGTGCTAATCCCATTGACGGCTCGTCGAGCAGGATCATTTTTGGACGCGCCATTAGCGCTCGCGCGAGCGCCAGCATCTGTTGTTCACCGCCTGACGTGTAACCTGCTATGGATTTCCGGCGCTCCTTAAGACGTGGGAAATACTGGTAAATTCGTTCGAGATCCGCTTGTATTACAGCGGCGCTGGCTCTTCGTACGTAGGAGCCGACGAGTAAATTATCTTCCACGGTCAGGTGCGAGAATACTCGCCGCCCTTCCATTACGTGGGAAATCCCCCGTTCGACTCTGACAGCTGGGGGCAGGTACTCGACCTGTCTACCTTCATAGCAGATCGAACCTCGCGTAACGTCCCCTCGCTCACCTGAAAGGACCCCTGAAATGGATTTGAGTGTCGTGCTCTTTCCCGCACCATTACTTCCCAGTAAGGCGACAATGCCGCCTACCTTGACATGTAGAGAAACACCTTTCAGTACGAGGACAACCCGATTATAGACAACTTCGATGTTTTGGATGGAAATCAGTGTAGGGGTGTTCGGAGAATCATCTACCATCACCTTGCCTCCGGCCTAGAGGAAACGCTGGAGTATGTATATACTCCAGCACGTGGAGTATCAGTCACATTCCTTAACGGGAACGTTTTCACTCTCGGCATACTTCAACGCCGACATCCGATACAAAGGCATTACACGTTCCATATCCGCTTCCATGAAATCGGTGATCTGCACCCATTTCTCGCCGTCCCACTGTTGGACCAGGGAGGACCCTTTACCCTCGTGGTTCATACAGGTAAGGTTAACTGGTGGCATCAGGCCTTCCAGTCCGAGTTCTCTAGTACGCTCCTCAGAAATGGATAGGTTCTTCCATGCCCATTTGGTTTCCTCACCATTTAGAACGCGCTCACCGAAGTTTGCCTGACCCTGTCTCCAGGCTTCGATGATGTAGGCGGCTTCCACCAAGTAACGGTTATAGACCACGGAGCCAATATGGGTGCCGTCGCCCGCCTCCAACCCTTTATCGTAGACATATTTCTGGAGGTCGTCATAAACTTTGAAGTCCTTACCAAGGCCAGTAAATGAAAGCGCCTTAAAGCCTATGGCGTCATCTCCGGCCGACTTCACTGACTCCTCCAATGCGGTCCAGTGACTGCCCACGATGTGCTCCCGGTCGATACCCATCGAAGCCGCAGCGCGCAGTGCCGTAGGCGTCATCACTCCCCAGCCATATAGCGACACCCAATCGGGCTGCATACGGCGAATTTGTAGCCAAACTGACTGTTGCTCCACGCCCGGCGGCGCAATTGGCATCTCCTCCAAGGTAAAACCGTAGTCCTCCGCATAGCCTCTTAGCACGGCCAAGGGCTCCCGTCCATAGGCGGAATCGTGGTAAGCATGGACAATGGTTTTCCCCTTAAGATTGTCCGAACCACCTTCCTGTTCCGCTATGTAACGCATGGCTATGGTCGCGCTTGACCAGTACGTAATCGGGATATTGAAAACCCAGTCAAGAACAGGGCCATAACTTGCGTCCGAGCGTCCGTAACCCATAGTGAAGATCGTGACATTGTCCTGACGCGCACGCGGGATCAGCGCGTAGGCAATGCCGGTCGCGTGGGGCGCAATCGCCGTGATACCACGATCCAGCAGGCGCTCGTAACACTCGATGCCACGTTCAGTGGAGTAGGCGGTTTCGCATTCATCCAACTCGATCTTGACTCCGTTGATCCCACCATCGCGCTCGTTAATCAAAGTCACATAGTCGGCAAATCCGTCAGCCAGACCTCCCGAGGCATAAGGACCGGTTCGATACACTAGGGCCGGAAGATACTGCTTCTCCTGTGCTTGGACTTGTCCAACAAAAATGGCCGTGGCCCCGATAATTATTCCGAGGCTAGCGGTCGTTAACGCTCGAATCAAGGAATTGTTCATGGAATAATCCTCCATATTATTTGTTATGTTCATTATGTTTTTCGGCGATACGACTACTGTTCGTTTTCCGTTCAAGTTCCTCCTCTCATTAAACATTTCGGGCAACCTTAGTAAGGGAACGGCCAAATACGCATTTGCTGCTTGGCTACGCTCAAAATATGGGCTAATCCATGTGGCTCGGCGAGCAAAAAAAGGAGAATCAGCACGCCAAAGGTGAAAGTCTCAACATAGGCGACCATGGCGGTTCCGAGTCCCAGTATGCCGCCAAGGAAACTGAGCGCAAGCGGCATCAAAACAACGAAAGCAGCACCAAGAAAACTCCCGAGAATGGATCCGAGTCCCCCGATAATGACCATGAATAACACGTCGAACGATACATACACGTCGAACGCCGCCGGTTCGAGCTGTCCTAAATAAAGATATCCCCAGAGCACCCCGGCGATTCCGATGAAAAAAGAGCTGACCGCGAATGCCTGCAGTTTGGTGGCCATTGGCCGGATACCGATAATCTCCGCAGCGACGTCCATATCTCGAATTGCCATCCATTTCCGTCCGGTCACGCTGCGCACTATGTTTTTGGCGAGGAGCGTCATGACAATGACCACGACAAGTACGAACAGGTATTTCTCCACTGGTGTATTAATAGTCCAGCCCATAACTGAAATATCCTGCGCCGAGATAACACCGGTAGCGCTATAGTTCAAAAACCACGGCTGCTGTAAAAGCCAGATCAAGAAGAACTGCGCCGCCAGCGTTGTGACTGCGAGGTAGAATCCTTTGATCCTCAGCGCCGGTAGCCCGAATACCACGCCTGTGGCGGATGTAATAAACCCGGCAAGAAGAAACGCTGCTAGCACCGGCATATCTGGAATGCGCTCAATTATGTTCCAGGCCGAAATCGCTCCTACGGCCATAAAACCACCTGTGCCGAGCGAGATTTGTCCGCAGTAACCTACTAGGATGTTTAATCCTACCGCTGCTAATGAATAAATAAGAAATGGCATCAGCAGTGAGTTAATGACGTAAGTCGTAGCCACGAGAGGTATAACCAGAAAGGCGACGGCAAGTATTACGAAAATAGAGATCCGTTCCTGCAACAGCGGGAGCATTGCTTGGTCGGCATCATAGCTCGTCTTAAATTGTCCGGATTTTTTATAGAACATGTCACTAGATCCTTTCGATAATCTTCTCGCCGAATAGCCCCTGCGGCCTGTACAGCATGAAGACCATGGCAATGATGTAGGGGAACCAGTTTCCGATCCCACCGCCGATGAGTGGGCCCAAATACACATTGGCTACCGATTCTCCGGCTCCGATGATCAGGCCTGCGATAATTACGCCCGGAATGGACGTCAAGCCACCTAGAAGTAGTACCGGGAAGGCCTTGAAGGCAACGTCCACCATGATCGGCTGAACGCCGATCGAGCCGCCCCAGATAATGGCAGCAACAATGGCAATTAGGCCGGCAATGGACCACACCACCCACCAGACGGTAGTTAGTCGGATACCCACGGCCTGTGCGGCTTGATGATCGTCCGCTACTGCACGTAAGACCCGCCCCATCTTGGTTTTCTGAGTAAAAAGGACGACGAGTAGAACGACGATAAACCCAATGATGCTTGAATAAACGCGGTACGATTGGAGTAATATGTCGCCGATAAAGACTGGGCCGCGGGGAATTCCGACATTCAGCGTGCGGTTTTCGCTTCCCCAAAACATCTCCGCAAGGCCCAGGAGGATGAAAAATATTCCGATCGTTGCCATGAACGTCAGAATGGGTTCTTGATTGACCATTGGTCGTAGCACGAACCGTTCGATGACCCAGGCGACGCCGATCATAAGTAGTGCAACCAGTGGGATTGCCTGCCACAACGGGATTCCGAATTCTTGGTTGAGGCCAGCAATGAACATGGCCGCGAATAGAACCATTACCGGTTGGGCAAAGTTGAAGATGCCGGAAGCCTTGAAGATTAGAACGAATCCCAGACCCACCGTTGAATACATCAGACCGCCGAGCAGCCCCGTAATAACTACCTCAATGAAGAATGTCACCTCACGCCTCCTCTCCCTGCTTTACACCTAGGTACGCCTCGACGACGTGAGGGTTTATTCGGATTTCATCTGGGGTGCCTTCCCCGATCTTCCCTCCATGGTCCAGAACGACGATCTGATCGGATAGGTCCATAACCACGCCCATATCGTGCTCAATTAGACAAATTGTAACCCCTTTCTGACGATTTACATCGAGAATGAATCGCGCCATATCCTGTTTCTCTTCTAGGTTCATACCAGCCATGGGCTCGTCGAGGAGCAAAAGCTCAGGTTCGGCCGCCAAAGCTCTGCCCAACTCCACCCTTTTCTGCAGCCCGTAAGGAAGTGTGCTCACAATCGACTTCCGATACTGCTGAATCTCCAGAAACTGGATGATGTGCTCGCAGGTTTTTCTGTGATCAAATTCCTCACGCCGCGCACGCCCGAGGAAGAAGGCATTCTCCACCAGTGTGGACTCCGCCTTTAGGTGGCGTCCCGTCATTATGTTCGCGAGGACAGACATTCCCTTGAATAAGGCAATGTTCTGGAATGTGCGTGCGATTCCCTGGCTAGCAGCCCTATGCGGGCGTATTCGGGATCGGCGGTTCCCTTTGTAGATGATGGAGCCGGTTTTCGGGTGGTAGAACCCGTTGATGCAATTCAGCATTGACGATTTCCCGGCCCCGTTCGGCCCGATAATGGAGAAAATTTCACCGCGCCGGACGCTGAAACTAACGTTGTTAAGCGCACGCACGCCTCCAAATGCCAGCTCCACGTTTTCCACGCGCAATAGAACTTCGCCGACGTCTGGATCAACTCGTAATGTTTCCTGTGTCGCCATGGAAATTATCCTGCCTTGCCAATTGAGGGGTGGATGTTAGCGGTGGTGACCCGGAGGTTGGCGGCGAGTATTCCTTTGCTACCGTCTTCATAGGTAACTGGCGCTTCCACATACGTCGTATCATCATCGCCGTAGAGAGATTCGATCATTTCTGCGTAGCGCTCGCTGATGACGTGACGGCGAATCTTTCGAGTTCGGGTTACCTCGCCGTCGTCGGGGTCGAGCTCCTTATGCAGGATTAGAAAACGTGATATCTGGTTGGCCCCCCAATGAGGTTCGACAGCCAACTCCTTGTTCACCGCCTCGATGTGCGCGCGGATAAGCTCATGAACTTCATCCCGCTGGACTAGGTCCACGTAACCAGTAAAGGTCAGGTTTCGTCGTTCCGCCCAGCCACTAATAACATCGAAATCAACATTGACGACAGCGGTAACCGAGGAACGTCCGTCGCCAAAGACGACGGCTTCTTTAATGTACTGATTAAATCTGAGTTTGTTCTCCACGAATTTCGGGCTGAACTCAGTACCATCGTTCAACCTAATCATGTCGCTAGCGCGGTCTATGATGCGCAGATGCCCACTTTCCGTTATCACGCCGATCTCGCCGCTGCGCACCCAGCCCTCTTTGGTCTTTACGCTCCGGGTTGCCGCATCATCATTAAGATACTCCATGAATGTCCCGGGGCTGCGGTAGAGTACCTCTCCGTGTTCATCGATTCGGAGTTCTACCCCTTGATTGGGTGGTCCAACGGTGTCCGGATTCACATCGCAGTCACGCTGATGACAAATAAATCCGGAAGATTCAGTTTGGCAGTAGAACTGCTTTAGGTTGACGCCGATGGCGCGGAAGAATTCGAAGATATCGTTACCGATGGCCTCTCCGCCGGTGTAAGCGACACGGACATGTTGAAGTCCCAACTGGCGACGTAGCGGCGCGTATATGAGCCTGTCACCGATTGCGTACTGAACGCGCTCGCCAAACGAAACTGGCTGCCTATTAAGAATTCGGCTGCCTAAACGTTGAGCCAGCTTCATGTAATAAGTGAACAACTTTCTCCTTACCCTAGAACATGCGTCCATCCTCATGTCGACTTTTGTGATGAAGCTTTCCCAAAGCCGCGGCGGGGCGAGAAAGTAGGTGGGGGCGATCTCTTGTGTATCCGAAAAAACGGTATCCGATGACTCCGGGAAATTCAGACAGAACCCTTTGAGCATGCCATGGCAGTAGTAAAATACGTGGGCGCCCACCCACGCCATCGGTAGATACGCCACCACCTCTTCATGCTCGCCAATGCAGTCCATGTCGGTCGCGCGCTTCGCGGTTTCAAGCAGGTTGCTATAGCTGAGCACCACCCCTCTGGGTGTGCGAGTTGTACCAGCGGTAAACAGAACGACGGCGGGATCGTCGCCGCAGACGATGGAGACTTGCTCTTCGAAAAAGTCAGGGTGCTCTATAAGATAATCACGACCGCGGGCTTGCACGGTTGAAAACGCATGTAACAAGGGGGCTGCGAAATTTTGCAGGCCTCGGGGATCTTTGTAGATAATCGCTTCTAGTGTGGGAAGCCGGTCCTTGATGCTCAGAAGCTTGTCAACTTGCTCTTGGTTCTCTACCACCGCGAAGCGCACTGCTGCATTACTCAGCACATACTGCACCTCATCCACGCTCGCGTCCGGAAAGATGGGGATCGGTACGGCGCCAGTTGTTTGCGACGCCATGAGCGCCCAGTAGAGCTGGGGCCGATTATCTCCTAAGATAGCGACCCTGTCACGGGGCTTTAGGCCCATTGCAGCCAGGCCCGCAGTCAGAGCCCGAACCTCTCCGAAGACTTCCCCCCAGGTCCAGGTCTGCCAGATGCCCAGATTCTTTTCTCGCATTGCCACGTGGTCTGTCCGCTGTTGCGCGTGGTAGATCAGAAGCTTCGGGAAGGTGTCGAGGGCGTCCCTCGAACGCTCATCCATTTTAATGCCTCCTCCTCCGGGAGCTGACAGATTCGTCGCGGTCGGTGCACAGTTCTGGTATAGAGCAGTCCTCCGAAAGTTTTCACTTTTAATCCCCTGAGCAACCTGCGAGTCGGTAGGTCTGGCAGTGAGATTGGGAAAAATCACGTACGTCATCACACTCTCCACTTCTGACAGTTGTTATTTTTGCTAGTGTAGTGCGTTAACTTGTTTGATACTTATAGCGAGCGTCTCAGGGGCTAGTTGCAATGCGCGATCACTGCGCTGGAGCTCTTGGCAAAGGCTTACACCATTCCCGGCGAACTCCTCCTGGTTGGTGCCCGTGGCTCTATAAGTATCAAACAAGTTAACGCGCCACACTAGAAGAACGATCAGCATTATTCATCTAACCAATATAACCCCTTCTTACGAAAGTGGTTGATTTGACCCTGAGTAAACCCCCAGTCCGCTAAAGCATCTCCTCCACCGCCGCCAAGCTCGGGTGCACCGTGCATGACAGAGCCCGGGGTGCGCGAGAACCGTGGAGCGGGTGCGGGCTGGGAGACGCCATCGATTTCTACGAAGGCCTCACGGGCCACGTTATGGGCATGATGCGGTGCTTCCTCGATTCCGAGCACGGGTGCGAAACAGGCGTCTGTTCCCTCCAGCAGTTCAGCCCATTGCGTCTGCGTACGCGCCTTAAAAAGTTTAGTCAGTTCCTCTCGCAACGCTGGCCAGCAGGCGCGATCATGCGGCGCTGACCAGTTCGCGGAATCAATACCGACTCGCTGCAGTAGTTCCCGAAAGAACTTGGGTTCAATGGCACCAATAGCCACGTACTTGTTATCGGCTGTTTCGTATATGTCATACCAGGGTGCGCCGCCGTCCAACTCGTTAGATGCACGTTGATCGGTCCACTCATTCCCTGCGTACCGACCGTACACCATGCTCATGAGTGATGACGCACCATCGGTCATGGCGGCATCGATGACCTGTCCTTGCCCGGAACGGCTGGCCTCCAGCAAGGCGGAAACGATTCCGAACGCGAGATAGGCGGCGCCGCCTGCGTAATCGCCTATCAGGTTCAGCGGAATTGCGGGTGGCGTTCCCGCGCGACCGATCGCGTGAAGCGCTCCGGTGAGGGCAATGTAGTTGATGTCGTGCCCTGCGGCATGAGCCAGCGGTCCATGCTGCCCCCAGCCAGTGATCCGACCAAAGACAAGTCTGGGGTTGCGCTTGAGCATGTCGTCAGGACCGAGGCCTAGGCGCTCCATGACGCCGGGGCGAAACCCTTCAATAAGAGCATCAGCCTTCTCGGCAATCGTCAAAACGGTCTTTACTGTCTCGGAGTCTTTCAGATTCGCCGTAACGCTTCGTCTGCCGCGGCTCGTAACATCGAAACGTGGGTCCAAAGGCAGTCCCAAGTCGGACGCTTGATGACGGTCGATACGTAGCACATCGGCACCGAGGTCAGAGAGCATCATTCCACAGAAAGGTGCGGGGCCGATCCCGCCGATTTCAATGATGCGCAGTCCCTTCAACGGGCCGCTGCGCTTTGCGGCGAATTTTTTCTTGCCTGTTGTCATGATCGAATTGGCTCCGATTTAACCGAGGGGTGAAACACTGACTGAAGAACACATTTATTCCTGAGCTGGGTGCTCAAAGATCAGTGCGTCTTGTTGTGTGTAACATCCCCGTAACCCGAATATTTAGAGGTATTTTTCGGTGCTATTTTTTCTAATTCTATAGACGAATTGTCCGCTATTACTTTCCGGCATGTTTACGGAAATCCGGCTTTCGCTTTTCCTTGAACGCATTAACTCCTTCTTGTGATTCGTCGGTCTGGTAATATAATGCCAACGCCTCGAACCCGAGGTTGCCAATTCCGCGGATACTATCGCTATCTTGGTTAAAGGAGCGTTTCGCTATTGCAAGGGCGGTCGGGCTCTTTTCCAAAATCTCTTTGCACCATAGTTCCACTTCGGCATCCAGCTGTTCCGCCGGGACTACCTTATTTACCAGTCCCATCTGCTCAGCTTCCTGCGCCGAGTAGCGTCGGCATAGGTACCAAATCTCGCGGGCCTTTTTCTCGCCCACTATCCGTGCAAGCAATGCAGTGCCCCAGCCCGGATCCACCGATCCGACTTTGGGACCGACCTGGCCCAAGCTCGCGCTTTCCGATGCAATTGCGAGATCGCAGACTGTGACCAGAACATTGCCTCCGCCGACGGCGAAGCCGTTAACTCGCGCAATAACCGGCTTTCTGCAGTCGCGGACTGCACTCTGCATTTCTTCAACTGGTAAACCGATAACGCCGCGACCGCCATAGCCCCCGGAATGACTGGATTGATCACCGCCTGTGCAGAACGCCTTTTCACCTGCACCTGTTAGCACCACGACGCCAACGGTAGAGTCATGGTCGGCATCTTTCATTGCCGCGATGAATTCCTCACAGGTTTGGGCGCGAAACGCGTTGTATACGTCCGGGCGATTGAGGGTGATCCTGGCAATGCCGTCGCGTTTCTCATACAGAATATCGGTGAAACTCATGGCTATTTTCTTCCTCTTGTAGTTGGGGCAGACATACTCTCGCGAGCATCAGCTTTTTGGCGGAGAACCGCGATACCGTGGCCTCTCGCCTCCGAGTATTCCTTCTGAAATCTGTTAACGATGTCCTTGACCGTGGGGACATCGTGAATTGACCCAACGCCCTGACCCGCTGTCCAAATATCGCGCCAGGCCTTGGCCTCGTGGTTGAACTCCTCGCCCAGGTCAATTTTGTCCTTGACCGGGAGGTTGTCCGGATCCAGGCCATTATCGGAAATGCTCTTGCGCAGCATATTGGCGGGTATTCCAGAAAACGCCGGGGTATACACCAGGTCCTGCGCATTGCTTTCGATCAGCATCTGTTTGTAATCGTCAACCGCCATGCTCTCACGGCAGGCAATAAAGCGTGTACCCAGATACGCGAAATCCGCTCCAAGAGCTTCAGCCGCATAAACGGACCGGCCATCAGAAATGCACCCAGCCAAGGCTATCGGGCCGTCATAGAACTCGCGTACTTGGGGCACGAAGGCAAACGGATTCATTAAGCCTGCATGGCCGCCAGCTCCCCCGCACACCAGAATCAGCCCGTCAACACCTGCGTTAACGGCTTTTCTGGCCCACTCCACAGTCGTGACATCATGGAACACTAACCCTCCGTAGGAATGCACCCGTTTCGCGATATCCGAGGGATTGCCTACACTGGTGATAACCAGTGGCACCCGAAATTCCTCAACTAGCTTCATGTCCTCTTCTAGACGGCTATTCGTGCGATGGGCAATGATATTGACCCCGTACGGTGCCGACAAACTCGTCGGGTGCTCTCGATCGTGGACCTCCAGTTCAGCGGAAATCTGCGTTAGCCACTCCTCAAGTTTCTCCACTTTCCGAACGTTGAGCGCGGGGAAGGTTCCGACAATACCCTGCTTGCAACAGTTGATAACCAACTCCGGTCCGGATACCAAAAAGAGCGGCGCGGCGATAACCGGAAGTGTGAGACGTTTTTGGAATGCTACTGGGATCGACACGAAAGAATCTCCTGCATGTCCGTTGGAATAATGATCCGCTAATGCGGATGGCCTAATCGGAAGATCGGGTTCCGTATTCTTCGATGTTCAATGCAAACTCGACAGCCTCGTAGACACCTTGGGCCAACAACCCCGGTTCATAGGCATCCGAAATCCAACCGGTGACGTCGATTTGCACTGGCATAGTTTGCCAGTGCCGTGAATCCTCATAGGACGCGTCGGCTCCGCGACCTACTACGAGCCTTTCGGCCTCGGCGATACAGGGGGTCTCGTAGGGAGATGAAACCCCGGTCTTAATGCTGCCGCCCAGAGAGGCCAGCCTGCGTCGTGACACCTCACGGAATCCCGGATGTGCATCGACCGCGAGGTCGCGCCCGGTGGATAGTAAACTCACCTGCGCACCGTCGTTAGCCAGCTTGATGGCAGTCTCGGCAGAGCAGAGGTCATCGCCAATCACTACCACCCGACCGGCCCCGGCAGGATTCTTGGGCTCGGCAAGTACATTGAGTACGGTATCCGTTGGGATGCCAGTGTCGCGGTCCGGTAACTTACTAGGGGCATAGGTGCGGGTTGCCCACACCTGATCACAGTCGGCTGCGACTGGCGGGGATTCATCGAATACGACACCAGCCAACTCCGCCCTCCGAATAATCGCGGCTGTCGTCTCAGCGATTTCCTCCTGACCAGGGACTTGGCTGCGGTAATGCCAGCAGCCGCCAAGCAGATTTTTCGCCCCATGAACACTGACGTTGTGACCACGAGATGCGGCCACCCATGCCGCTGTCAGCGTTGCATATCCACCGCCAAAAAAAGCTATGCGTTGCGCTTTAGCTTGTTTCTTGAATAGAAATTGAACCTCACGTCCAATTGCGGGGTTAATGGGGCATATGCTTTTCGGACGAGCAGTTCGGCCAAGACAGAGATTGCAGCCCATACAGGAGATAATTTCGCCTTCCTTGCCTTCGAAAACCTTACGCGGGAGATCGGGATCGGCCATGCCAGCGCGGCCAAAAGCGGCTAAATCGATGAGGCCATCGGCCAGCGCGGACTCCGCGACCTCGGCCCGCTTGATGCGGCCGACACCCACGACAGGCAAAACCCCGGCCCTGCGGACCGCGCCGGCAATATGAAGCCACTGCCCCTCGGGCTCGCCCGATACCATGGACAAGCGATTGAAGGATTCGTAGACGCCCACCGAAACGCTTAGCACGTCGATTTTGTGCTCCGCCAAAACCGACGCGATTCGGATGCTCTCTGCAATCGTTAAGCCATCGTCGACAAATTCTTCGGCGCTTATCCGAACCATTACTGGGAAACTCCTCCCCAATCGATACTTGATACCATCGACAATGTTCAGCAGGAAACGTAGGCGATTATCCAGCGATCCACCGTAGTGATCCTGACGGTGGTTTGAATAAGCTGATAAGAAGGCTGCGACAAGGTAGCCATGTGCTGCGTGCACCTCCACACCGTCGAAACCGGCCTCGGCAGCGCGGGCCGCAGCATCGATATAAGCCTGTTCGAGTTCGCTGATCTCGTCGATTTTCAACTCTCGCGGCATTTCGCGATTTAGGGGGCAAGGTATGGCGGAAGGCGCGACCAGCGACATACCGGTAATCTTACTTCTTGTCTGACGCCCGGCGTGACTGAGTTGTGCGAAGACTACAGCGCCGTTTTGCTGACCGGCTTTGGCCAAATTACGCAATCCCTGTATGCGGCTGTCGCTTTCGGCCATTACCATGTTTGGCATGACACGCCCGCTCGGGTGCACCCCGAGGTTCTCACTGACCAGCAGGCCGAAGCCGCCCTCAGCTCTCATTCGAAAGTACGTGCAGAGTTCATCGGTAACGGAACCGTCCGCGGCGCCGAAGTTTGTGGTCAGCGCGGGAAATAGGAATCGGTTCTTCACCGTCCGCGTGCCCACCCGGAAAGGGCTGAATAGGTGCGGGTAGCGGGGATTGGGCGTTTGCATATCCACTAGCCCTTTCCTTTCACAAAGGCGGATAAGCGGGAGTGGTGGTCCTCAGTCTGGAAGAGATAGCTCTGCACATAGCCCTCGTAAGCAAGACTTACTTCCCAGCTGGTTTCCTCCCCTCGCACCAGTGCCATCTTGGTTGCGGCGGCAGCGCGGCGGGGATTTGCCGAAATCACCTGTCGTGCAATCTCCTCTGCTCTTGCCAGCAACGCGTCCCGAGGTAATACCTCAAGGAAAATTCCAAGTTTCTCGGCTTCATCGGCTTTGACATGGGCACCTGTCAGCATTAAATAACGTGCCCGCATCGAACCAACCAGACGGGGCAGGGTATATGCGCACCCCATGTCGGCACCGCAAGCGCCGATACGGCCGAAGGCGAAGTACAGGCTTGCTTCTTCGGCACCTATTATGATGTCGCAGGCCAGCGCAAGGGCTGCACCGCCGCCTACCGAAACGCCATTCACAGCAGCAATGACGGGGAGCTCAAGTTGGCGGAGTCGAGTTGAGACCTTGTTAAAGTCACGCACGAGGCGGAACTGAAATTCTATATCCATCGGCTCGACGCTGACCACTTCGCCGACCTCCGCACCCGCGCAGAACGCAGGGCCATTGCCGCTTAAAACGATCGCGAATACCTCCTGATCGCGCTCTAGATCATCCAAAATCCGCAGCATTTTTTCGGAAAAAGCCCTACCCAACGGGTTTCGCTGGTCTGGGCGATTCAATAACACGATCGCGACGCCGTCGCGCTTCTCGACCAACAGTTCCGAATCAGATTCAACGACTGAAGTGGTAGACATCATTCCAGGTGCTCTCCGTACCGGGTTAGTGGTGGTGCGCTGGCCCTCTAGTTAGGTCAACCTCTCTTCAGGTGGTCGCCTTTTCACGCTTCGCCATGTCGCGCAACATGAAGCGACGTATCTTGCCACTGGCAGTCAGCGGCATCTCGTCGAGAAAGAAAATGCTCCGAGGGACCTTGTAGCGAGCGAGCCGCTTCTCGCAGAAGGCGATGATCGACTCTGCCGAGGTTTCGATATTCGGATTCTGAACGACGAAAGCGTGTACTTCTTCTCCCCGCGTTTCATGCGGCACGCCTATGACTGCGACCGAGGCCACGGCCGGATGCTCATTAATTTCGTTTTCCACTTCCTTGGGAAATACATTGAGACCGTTGGTAACGATCATGTCCTTGATGCGATCGAGGATGTAGACATTTCCTGCCTCGTCGACCGTGCCGACATCGCCCGTGTGAAGCCAGCCATCGCGTATTGTTCGATCCGTCAACTCAGGCTGACGCCAGTATCCGAGCATGAACGTCGGAGAGCGGAACAGGAGCTCTCCCGGTGTACCGACTGGGGCTTCCTCGCCCGAAGGCAACATCACTCGAATGTCGAATCCCGGTAAGGGGGGACCACAGGAGCCCTCGGCAGCGGCTTGTCCGGGCAACTGCACGCAGGCAACGGTGGTGATTTCCGAGAGCCCGTAGCTTTCGACTGTATCGATGTCCAGTTCATCCTTTAGGCGGCGTTTCATACTCACCGAGACAGGACCGCCTCCCACATCAATTAGCCGCAAGCTGGAGAGGTCTCGACCTTCCAGCATGCTGGTGTCGAACATGCGCGAGAACATGGTCGGTACACCCGTAAGCACGGAAATTCGCTCGCGCTCGATAAGATCCAGCGCTATCTCGGGATCGAATGCAGGCAGAACGAGCATTCGAGCGTGCACCAGTGCGCTATAGAGAAAATCGAAGCTGTAACCGTAGAGATGGAATGAGGGCAATAGGGTGATGAATCGATCGGACTGGCGATAGCCCAAAATCTTGATCACAGTTTCGGCGTTATCAATTAAACATCGGTGCCTAAGGACGATGCCTTTAGGCTGGCCAGTGGTGCCCGAGCTGTAAATGATGAGCGCAGCGCTTTCAGGATCGCTGAAGGAAGCATCGAGCGGTGGGTTGCCCGAAACCGTCTCCTCGTAGTCGGCCCAACCTTCGACCGAACCGTCGGTAATCAGCCTTCGCACCGAATGCTGCTCGCATAACGAGTTGGGCAAGCGCAATGCCTGTTCACCGTTGGCAATGACAACCTTGGGAGTACAATCTAAGAACAGTTTTTCGACCTCGTGGGCCGTGCTCTGAACATTGATAGGCACTGCAATGCCGCCCACCAGAGCGACGCCGATATAGAACTCGTAAAGCGTACGGCAGTTGTACATGAACGAGGCGACACGGTCACCAGGTTTCACTCCTTGTTGGCGAAGCGCGGAGGCGAGTCGTCGCCCGCGCTCGAATGTCTCACTGTAAGAAATTTCAGAGCCGTCGGTTAATACAAGATGCGTCCGCATTCCCGATTCATTGGATGCCTGTTCGAAAATTGCATCAATGGTTTTCTTTTTAGCTGACATATCGCTTTCCTCTGTAGCTATCGCCCCACGAACTGACCTTTCCGATGCTCAACGAATGAACGCACACCTTCTTTAAAGTCTTCTGAATCCGTCAGACGGGAGAGCAATGAAGGAAGCTCACGAACGCAGGCATCCACTCCGTGAATAACAGCGGTCTGAGCTGACTGACGCATCGCCGTTACCGCTAGCGGAGCTTGGTGAGCAACGCGCTCTGCGAGTTCGAGAGCGCGTTGCAGCTGATTGCCGTCCGCGGTGATATCCTGAACAAAACCCAAACGGAGTGCCTCCTTGGCATCGAATTCATCCCCAGTGAGCAGATAGCGCATCGCATTCCCCCATCCGGCACGTTCGGGCATGCGCAGAGTGGCACCGCAGAAAGCAATAGTGCCCCGTTTGACTTCGAGTTGTGAGAATCGAGTGGACTCGGCCGCCACTACTATATCGGTGGCGAGCATCAACTCGATGCCCAACGTAAAACAGACCCCCTGCACCGCAGCGATCATGGGTTTTCGTCGGAGTGGAGGATGAAGCCCGACTGGGTCGATCAACCCATCGGGAAACAGTTGCGCATCAAGTTCGACTCCGGCCAAGTCTAGCCCCGAGCAGAAGTGATCCCCCGCGCTATGTAGCACTGCACATCGATAGTCCGGGCTTGCTTCGTAGATCGTATAAGCATCGGCAAGCTGTCCAAGCATGGTGGGCGTGAAACTGTTGCGTTTGCGCTCACGATCTATCTGGATGAGCAGGATGTGACCATGGTCATGCAGGGTAATTCGCCCTTCGGGTGGCGCTTGGTCGTTCGATGTTCCCGCAGTCTTCATTTTTGACTCCATGCCGACAAGCGATGATGAGCGGCTGAGCTAAAGAAATAATATAACGAATGGTAGGTAAAAAATTTGGCGAACGCAACATTTTTTTGAGTGGTGCGCCGGGCATGGCGCGTAGCGCCTTGACGGGCGCTGTTCCGGCACAGGTGGTGCTGGCCGGATGACTTGGGGGTGCAAGTCCCCTGTGGGTCCGGTAAAGGGAACACTGATATGTTTTGACCTGTCAAATGGTTGCACCTCCAGTTAAGCACGTTGGATCAGAGCACGGCCAGGCAGTTTGCGACGGTGGATCATACTGATATACGTGGATTGGTTACCGACCTGACTTCACTACGTCGCGGAGCTGGCCTTTCTCTAGTGTGCCTTAACAAAAGTTCATCGATATAATTACAGCTCAAGAGTTGTGAATGGCGGTGGAAAAACGCGCATATTTGGCTGCGAACGATTTGCCCTCTTGCGACGACCCGCCTCTTTATGCTAGGGGCGAGCCAGACGAAGCGGAAAGCCCATAGCGGCCGGAAACTGCAATGCCCGTAGGTGGGTCCAGGAGGAGTCCCGAGCGCGCGAGGGAAGCTCCTGGAGGCTCCTACGGGCATGCGGATAATTTTAGCCATGGGGTTGTCGCGCGT
>NZ_JBDWCL010000022.1:0-13685 GCF_039977835.1 Marinobacter sp.
TAAGAAAAGCCAAGGCACAAAACACGGAATCGGTTGACCCATCGTGACCGCTCAGAGTACAAAACTGACTCCAGCGTGATGGCCGTGTGCAAACCGGTCACGATCCCCGGAATGACCGGTCACGTTCGCCGGAATACGCAATAGCGTCGCAATGACACCACCCTGGAGGGAGCCTTGGGTATTCAGGTGATGAGGAGCAATTTCCAGTTCCCACTCACAGAGGCCATCTTCCCATTTCCTAAGCTCTGCTCCGAGCAATGCTAAAAAGGGATTGTCGAGCATTGTGAATGCCTGTGTTGCTTCGTCTGGCTTAGGCTAGCCTTCTGCATCAATTGCCTTGAATACTTCCACTGCCGCCTTTTGCGCATCCAGGGCTGCCGGGGCGCCACAGTATATTGCAACCTGCAGGACCACCTCTCGGATCTCCTCACGAGTTACGCCATTGTTCAGGGCTCCTCTAAGGTGAATGCGCATCTCGTTTGGCCGATTCAGCGCCGCTAGCATCGCGAGGTTAAGAAAACTGCGAGTACGACGATCCAGCTGCGGGCGACCCCATACTTCACCCCAACACCATTCCGTAATCAGTTTTTGCAAAGGCGCGGTCATATCATCTGCGGCGGCTACTGAACGATTAACATAGGCCTCACCCAAAACCTCACGCCGAATTTTCAGACCTTTTTCGAACAACTCACCCTGGAATTCCGGACGGTCAGACATTATTCACCTCCTCAACATCGAAAACATATTAGCCAGGGTACTAACGGGAAGAAATCCGACAGGCGACTATGCAAATTATCGCGCAATCAGGCAGTGATACCCTGATCCAACCTGTTTGCATTGTATTACTGTATTATTGTATGTTGCAAGAGAGGGGCAAATTTCGGCTGACTTCCCCTTATGGCTAGAAAAAGGCTTCAATCAAGTGGATGCCTGATATAAAAAGTGTGCGCCTCACGCCTTGAAGTTGAGGCCAAAATTACAGTAAAGGGCGCTTTTATGAACAATCACGCGACCTCATCCCATGGCCCTGTGCCATTTGAGCTCTACGCAATTCGCTATGCCAACCATAGCAATCGGAAATCCAGCGACAACATAATCGGCGGTGATCTTCACGAGGAAGGCTCGGATCTTGACTACTTCGTCTGGGTAGCACGACGTGCTGAAGAGGTATTTCTGGTCGACACTGGCTTCGGGAAAGATGCGGCAGCCCAGAGAGGTCGCACCCTGCTTCGAACCCCAGCGGAAGCCGTTAAGCTACTCGGAATCGACGCTGCTGAGATCAGGCACGTGATACTGACCCACCTACATTACGATCATGCTGGCACTCTCTCTGACTTCCCTCGCGCCCAGTTCCATGTCCAGGACAGTGAAGCAGCTTTTGCTACTGGCCGGTGCATGTGCCACGAATTTCTCCGGGCGCCCTACGATGTCGAGGACGTGGTTTCTTTTGTCCGCCATGTTTACGCTGACAGGGTCAAATTCCATGACTCGGATGTTGAGTTAGCCGATGGCCTGTCCCTTCATCGCGTCGGCGGACATACGGCGGGCATGCAAATGGTCCGAGTCTGGACGAAGCGGGGTTGGGTGGTGCTCGCTTCAGACGCATCGCACCTCTACGCTAATTTCCTGAGCTGTAAGGCTTTCCCGGCGGTTTACCATTTGGGAGAACTTCTGGAAGGATATGGTGTAATGGAGCGCCTGGCAGATAGCGAGGACCACATCATTCCGGGGCACGACCCTCTTGTCATGCGTCTTTACCCTGCCCCCTCGTCAGATATGGAAGGCGTAATTGTGAGTCTCGATGTGGAGCCTGAAAAGCTATGAATCTGGAAGGGAAATGCGCCTTGGTAACAGGCTCAAACTCAGGGCTGGGATACGCCGTTGCTGACAGTCTGGCAGCTGCAGGGGCGAATATCGTCCTGCACGGTCTGTGCCCGGATGAAGACGGTGAGCGTGCGGCTCATCAATTAGTAGAGACTCATGGTACAGCCGTTATTTATGTTCGCGCGGACCTGCGGGACGTTTCGGAAATCGAAAAAATGGTGGCGGTAATAAAGGATCGTTTCTGCTCCATCGACATCCTTGTAAATAACGCGGTAATGCGTCACTTCTCCCCGGTCGAAGAATTCAAAACGGAAGATTGGAATGATGCGATCGCGGTTAACCTGTCGGCAGCTTTTCACCTGTCTCGCCTTTCAATTCCCGGGATGAAGGCCGGAAACTGGGGACGAATCATTCACATGGCATCCATATACAGTGACCGCGGTACGAAAAATCGCATTGATTATGTCACCACTAAAACCGGCCTACTGGGAATGACGCGCGCCTTGGCAGTTGAGCTGGCTCAAACCGGCATAACTTGCAACGCGGTGTGCCCGGGAACGATAGCCACTCCTGCTATAAATGAACGCATAAGGGACATTGCTCGAGATAAGTGCGTGGCGGTTACCGAGGCTGAGCAGGAATACCTGGCGACACGAAATCCTACCGGGCGGTTTGTTGCTTCAAAAGGGGTAGGCGCATTAATAGCGTTTCTTTGCAGCCCTCAGGCTGTTGATATAACTGGAGCGTCAATACCCATTGATGGTGGTTGGCTGGCAAAATAGATACTCGTTATGGGGATGTATGTATGAGATTAGAAGGTAAAACCTGCCTCATAACTGGCGCGGCTGGCGGTATCGGGCTGGCCATGAGTCGCGCCTTCATCGCTGAAGGCGCCCGCGTCGTAATGACTGACCTTGCCACTTCTCAACTGGAGCAGCGAGCTCAGGAACTTCTCGCGGCTGACGTCGCAGAGGCAAAAGACCGCTTGCTGACTATAGCAATGGACGTGACAGACGCGATGTCCATCAAGTCTGTCTACGACTCCCTGGCGGAAAAAAACTGGCCTGTGAACGTACTTGTCAACAATGCGGCAGTTATCACGGTAGGCGATCTCCTCAATACCTCAAACGAGGACTTCAACCGCGTTTTCAAAGTTAACGTGGAAGGGCTGCTCAACGTAACCCGGGCTTTTCTCCCCGCAATGATAAGCGCCGGTGGCGGCAACGTATTGAATATGGCGTCGCTTGCGGCTGTTCGCGCCATGCACGATCGGTTTGCCTACGGGGCCTCAAAAGCTTCCATCCAGATGATGACGCGCTCCATTGCGGTAGACTTCGTCAGCCATGGCATCCGAGCCAACTGCATCCTGCCTGCCCGCGTCCATACAGATTTTATTGAGGGGTACATCAAACAGTACTATCCCGGCGAAGAGGACGCCCGCATGGAGGAGTATTCCAGGTACCAGCCGATCGGCCGTATGATCAAGCCAGAAGAGGTGGCGCACGCAGCTGTTTATCTCTGCTCTGATGAGTCGGCGATGGTGACGGGTACAAGTATGCTTATCGATGGCGGCGTAATGGCAGGTGATAATTAGGCCTGACGGCTTCTTATACGCCGAAAACACAATAATCTGTGCAGCACTGTTGAAGCCGGCTCCGGAACATAATTTGGAGCCGGTCATCAGATCCGGCGATACCGGTCCTCAGTAGCGGATGCCTCTCAGCCGACTACAACCCTTATATCCCCCCCAAGCACAGGTACTTGATTTCGAGGTAATCCTCGATGCCATACCTGGAGCCTTCCCGACCGAGGCCCGACGCTTTTATACCGCCAAACGGTGCCACTTCGGTGGAAATAAGACCTGTGTTGATGCCCACCATTCCATATTCGAGGGCTTCAGCCACGCGGAACACACGGCCAAGATCACGCGCATAGAAATATGAGGCGAGACCGAACTCGGTGTCGTTGGACATGGCAATCACCTCATCCTCGTCCTTGAAGCGAAACAAAGGTGCCAGCGGACCAAAGGTCTCTTCCTTGGCGACCAGCGCAGAAGCCGGCACGTTGGCCAGAATAGTCGGTTCAAAGAAACCGCCTCCCAGAGCGTGTGGTTCGCCGCCAGTGACCAGCGTGGCGCCCTTGCTCAACGCGTCAGCAATGTGTTCCTGTATTTTCGCGAGAGCTTTCTGGTCGATCAGCGGCCCGGTAGTAACGTCCTCTTCCTGGCCATTGCCGACTTTCAGCTTAGCCACTGCCACCTTCAGCTTTTCAGTAAACGTCTCGAATACACTATCCTGGATGTAGAGGCGATTTGCGCAAACGCAAGTCTGGCCATTATTGCGGTACTTGGAGACCAGCGCACCTTCGACCGCGGCGTCCAGATCCGCGTCTTCAAATACGATAAACGGCGCGTTCCCCCCTAATTCGAGTGATACCTTCTTGATGTCCCGGCTACACTCGGCCATCAGCTGCCGGCCTACATCGGTCGAACCGGTAAATGACAGTTTGCGCACAATCGGGTTGCCGGTCAGCTCCTTACCAATATCCCCTGCGCTTCCGGTCACAACATTCAGTACGCCTTTGGGGATACCGGCACGCTCTGCCAGTTCGGCGAGAGCCAGCGCAGAAAACGGCGTTTGCGATGCCGGCTTGAGCACCATGGTGCATCCCGTAGCCAGTGCCGGGCCAGCCTTGCGGGTAATCATTGCGGCCGGAAAATTCCAGGGCGTAATCGCTGCCGTAACACCGATCGGCTGTTTGATCACGATCAGCCGCTTGTCAGCCTGATGGCCAGGAATTGTATCGCCATAAACCCGCTTGGCTTCCTCAGCAAACCACTCGATGAAGGAAGCCGCGTAGCCGATCTCACCTTTGGCTTCTGCCAGCGGCTTGCCCTGCTCGAGGGTCATCAGCAAGGCAAGGTCATCCTGGTTGTCCATGATAAGTTCGAACCAACGGCGCAATTTGTTCGAGCGCTCCTTGGCAGTCAGGCCTCTCCAGGCTGGCATGGCTTGATTAGCCGCCTCAATGGCACGGCTGGTTTCCGTGGCGCCCATCTTTGGTACGCTCCCAATAATTTCGCCAGTGGCGGGATTATTGACTTCGATAGTCTCCCGGGTATCTGCATTCAGCCAGGCCCCGTTAATGTAGGCTTGCTGGCGGAAAAGATTGGAGTCTATAAGTGGCATTGCGGTTTCCTTATCAGTAAGACGATGCGGCGGGCCTGGCCAGGCAAGCAAGTTGGCTCTTAAAGTCGGGCTAAAGCCATAACCTCTGAAACGTCCTCAATCTGGTCAAGCCTCCAGATCGCATCTATAAAGGGCTGTGGGTTCAACCCCGAACGGCCATAAATAATCAGTTCGCGAAATTTATCTTCAATGTCCCTGTCGCTCAGCGGTCGCTCAGCGTCCCCACGAGCGTGTCTGACCGTCGCTTGCAGCCTGCTATTGTCGGCACTCCAGGCAATAACGTGCGCTCCGCCCACCGCCACTGCATCGTCGACGATGACTTCTACTTTTTCACGTAACCAGAGTATGTCTTTCCTGTTTACCGCTTCGTCGGAAAACTCTGTCAGGCTGGCCGATTTATAGAGGAGACAGACTGCAGCGGCATGCTGAGCACTTACCTGGGCTTCACGCCCTGTTCTGACCGCTGGACGATCAGCACGCTCACGAAGCAACGAATGACCGCTGATAGTTACACTCCGTACCTTGGTTGCATCGAAACCTGGAGTGTTTGCAATCTCCAGGCAAGCATCGATGACAGGGTTGAGTACCACACCACATGGATAAGGCTTGTAGGTATTCTTTGATAGCTCCCAATTGCTACCAAGATTTTCCAATACCACCGCAAAATTCGGCGCTTCAGACGTTACCGTGAGGAACCCTCGCTCGCCTTCAAGAGGACTATTTGGGCCTTCCACGCCGTTACTGGCCATTAAAGCTGCGACCAGGCCGTTTCGGGCCGCATTACCAACGCCAACACTCTTCGCCATACTCCCCAGCGTTTCCACCAGACCGCTGGCCTGAGCAGAGGCATTTCCCAGCGCCCAGATCATACGTTCCGCATCCAACTCCAGAATCTTGCCCGTCGCTGCAGCCGCACCGAAGACGCCACAAGTCGAAGTAATGTGCCAGCCCCGCTTATAGTGGCCAGGTGAGACTGCATTGCCTAACCGGCACTCCACTTCCACCCCCAGAATAAAAGCTTCGAGCAGACTGCGCCCAGAGAAAGTCTGGTATTCACCCAGCGCGAACAGAGCAGGTGCAACCGGGGCGGTCGGATGAATAATGGTTTTGGGGTGGGTGTCGTCAAAGTCGAAAACGTTGGTGCTGACTGCATTCAAAAAAGCTGCCGTCAGCACGTCAAAACGCTCTTTTCGACCTGTGACGCTTGCTTGGGGTTGGCCTGAAAACCCGCTGAGCGTTTTTATAAGCCGATCCATCACTGCATCATTGCAGCCTGCAAAGGCAGTGGCGAAACCATTCAGAATAGAACGCTTCGCTTCGTGGATCAGAGCTTCGGGCATCTGTTCCCATCGCGCCGAGACGAGGAATTGAGCAAGAGGCCGTGAAGTGTGGCTGTTCATAACCTGGCCTTTCAGTTGTTTTCAGGTTTGACGTTTGCACCTCGAACGGTAATGCCGGCCCATTCCTCAATGGGCTGGATGATTGAAGTCATATCAGCCTGGGGCCCGAGTTTGGCTTTCGTTATCTTCAGCATCTCCCGAACCGCTGAACCAACAACCATAGGCACGCCCAGAGCTTCACTTTGCTCGAGGCAAAGCCGTGCATCCTTGACGGAGAGTTCAAGGGGAAAACCGAAATCAAAACTGCGGGTGAGTACAAATTTCGGAATTTTAGTCTGGCTGGCATTGCTCTGACCACTGCCGGCGTTGAAAACGTCGACCATGACATCAGGGTTGAGGCCGGCTTTTGTACCCAGCACAAGCGCTTCTGAAGTTATGGTTAACGCCGTGACAGAAACCAGGTTATTGATGACTTTGACCATTTGCCCCATACCGGGTTCAGGGCCGACAAGGAACGAGTTCCCTAACACTTTCAATACATCGCTAACACTTTCGACAACCGACTGGTCACCGGAGGCCATCAGCGCAAGCGTTCCCTTCTCGGCGCCACCAACACCGCCGCTCACAGGGCAATCTATGGAATTGAGGCCCTTGCTCAGTAAGCCTTCGGCTAGTGCCCTAGCCCCTTCAGGACCGGTTGTCGACAGGTCAATCACTGTTTTCTGAGAGCCAGAGTCCATCCCGTAGACAATGCCGTTCTCCCCAAATGCAACAGCGTCCACCACATCAGGAGTAGGCAGGGACAGCAGAATCACTTCGCTGTTAGCAGTCACTTCAGCAGGATTCGCCGCGCCGGTCGCGCCCTGCTCAACCAGGATTTTAACTGCATCTTCGTTGGGATCAAAGACAACCAGGGAATACCCGGCTTCAATGAGTCTTCTGGCCATGGGCATACCCATGCGGCCGATTCCTATAAAGCCCAGTTTTGGTAACGACATGATCTTTGCTCCTATACATTCAAGGGTTTCGTAAGTTATTGATCCATTTTGTCAGGAAGCCATGTCACAACTTCAGGGAAGAAGTAAAGGAAGACGATGAAGCTCAACATGATCAACACAAAGGGAACTACGCCAAGGACGATTTCTTTTAATGGCACAGCATCACTAAGCCCTCGGAGAATGAACAGAATGATCCCTACCGGAGGCGTAACCAACCCAATTTCTATGAGCAGCACCAGAACCACACCGAACCATATAGGGTCGAAGCCAAGAGAAATCACTATGGGATAGGTAACAGCGAGTGTCATCAGCATCATGGAGATAGACTCTATGATCGTCCCCAATGCTAGATATACCCCAGCAATTGCCAACATTACGACCCAGGGGGCCAGATTAGAGCTTTGAACGTATTCGACCATTTCCCTCGGCAATTGCAGAAAATCGAATACCCAACTGAATATTGCGGCACCTACGACAATCAGCATGATAAAGGCGGTCACTTGGACGGTTTCCAACGCTGTCTCGTAAACAACCCGCGCCGAGAGCTTTTTACGTTGGAGACATAACAGCATAGCGATAAGCGCGCCCACGCCTCCGGCTTCAGTGGGCGTCGCGATTCCCGCATACAGGGAGCCCAGCACTGCAGTAATCAGGATCAGGAATGGAAGCAGTTTACTAAGAGAAGCTACCTTCTCCCCGAGTCTACGAGACTCCTCTTTTGGCGCTGCACCCGGTACAAAAACTGACCACACCAACACAGTTGTAATGAAGAGCCCGATGAGAATAGCGCCGGGCACCATGCCGGCAATAAACAATTGAGTGATTGAAACTCCCACCACGTTACCGTAAATGATCATTGCAATGCTCGGGGGAATAAGAATTCCCAGTGTGGCCCCTGCGGCTACAACTCCATAGGTGAGGCGGGCACTGTATCCTCGACGCATCATTTCCGGCGCAGCCACTTGGCCAAGCGTAGCGGCTGTTGCCAGGCTAGAGCCTGATACTGCGGCAAATACTGCTGACGCACCGACGCTCGCATTAGCAAGTCCACCCGGCATGCGCCCAAAACAGCAAGTCATGGTATCGAAAAGATCACTCGTGACCCCGCTTCGGATCAGGAAGTGCCCCATTAACACGAACATAGGGATAGCGGTCAGAGTAAAAGTATTAATGCTAGTCCATGAACGGTCAGCAATTATTGCAAGGTTTGGAGACGAAAAAAGAAGCAGTAAACCCAGGAGCCCAACGACCCCCATCGCGAGCCCGACCCGGACACCGGCCAGCAGCAATAGCAACAGACTACCGACTAACAACAGTCCGACCGACAGATCCCCAGTGTCGCTAACTGCATAATAGAGAAGGCCAAGAGCCAGATAGGACAGAACATAAATGGACGCAATTCTTAGTCCGCTCCAGGCCCACGCACAGGCAAAAAGGGCAGCGAATATGACAACCAGACCAAGGGCTGGCCCACTATCGAACAGCTCAATCCTATCGTTACCGATCAGCAACAGACTAGCCACCAGAACGAGGCTTGTGATGGGCACAAACCACTGGGTGAACGTCGAGCGAGGTGGGCGAAGACGAAAAATTTCGCCCAGAATGGCAATTGCAAACAGGATCAAACCGAGACTGACCGCCAATTCGGGGATCCACTGAGGGGTAGATAGTAGCCCCCAGTCCCTAGTGCCGTTGATATAATCCCGATAATTGAACTTAGCCATCTGCCAAGCCGCGACCGTTACAAAAAACAGTGAAACCCAGCATGCTGAAAGTTCCACCTGAGTTCGGCGGGGACCATCTAAACGACTAACCAAAATTTCTACCTGAACATGGCTGCCGCTGCGCTGCGCCACCGACAACCCCAGAAAAGCGATCGCAACAAAAATATAAGTCGCGATTTCGATACTCCAGGAAGTTGGAGAATTGAAGAAATAGCGCGATATTACTTCGAAGCAGATAATCCCGGTCATAATGAGGAGACCGGCAGCGCTTATAATTCCAGCCAGGCCAGATATCCCGTCGATACCGCGGACAATCGGATGCATTGCATCAGTTGGATCCTGCTTTTCTGTGGGGCTACTTTCGTACGGCACTGCATGCAGGTAATTGTGGGGCATATTGCGTTCTCCCATGACTCTCGCCGGCGTTGGCGGCTCTGCGCAGAGCGATGAGTAGCCAAGTGCCAACCCGTCAGCCCAAGCCTATTGTTAGTATTTTCTTGACGGACTCTTTGTCATATTGTATTACGGTATTACGCCTTGGCGCAAGCAAGCGGTTCTTTCACGGAACGCTGCTAGCATCAGGATAGCGTTCAGATAATTTGGAGGAAAAAACAATGACAATACAAAGCGCAGTCAGCTTTCTAGGTAAAAAGGAAACCGTAAGGGGAACTTTGGCGGCCGCCCTGCTAGCGGGATCTCTGTCAGTGCCATTTGCCGCCGCAGAAGCAGAATATGAATTTACAATGGGGGCGATCGTTTCTCCGGGAGACATCTACGGTAAAATGACGACAAGCGTCCCGGAGCGAATTGCCGAAGCCACCAACGGTAAAGTTGAAATTACCGTAAGCGACTCCCTGGTAGCCGCTTCTCAGGTTGCCTCAGCAGTAAGAGATGGTCGCCTTCCTATGTCAGCGGCTCTTCACACCTATCTGGCAGGTGATGAGCCCCGCATGGGTATTTTCAATTTGCCAGGGTTGATTGAAAACATAGACGATTATCAGAAAGTGCGCGACGCCTTCTGGGCAGAGGACGTGGCACGGATCTGGGACGAATCCTGGAACGCCAAAGTCTTTGCAGAAGGTGCCTGGTGTAACACTCGGCTTTTCTCCAAAACTCCAATCCACTCGATTGAAGATTTCAAGGGAAAAAGGCTTCGCGTCCACAACCCACAATCTGCAAGCCTGATTGAGTCGCTGGGAGGCAAAGGTACGCCAATGCCAATGACGGAAATTGTGCCGGCACTTGAGCGCGGGGTTATTGATGGCGTGTTCACGTCTGCCTGCGTAGGTGGAACAATGGATATCTGGCGCGAAGCACCGCATGTTCAGGACTGGGGAATCGCACCCGTTACAGGGTGGGCCATCCTGATGAATAATGATGAATGGGAGAAGCTTCCTTCTGATATTCAGGAGCAGATCCAGGATGCAATGGACGAACTGCAGGCTGAAACTTTTGGCGGGTATAAGGAATTCGTACAGAAAGCAATGGATCAGATGGAGGAAGACGGCGCCAAAGTCTGGAGCGCCTCGGAGGAACAACGGGCAAAGCTAAATCAGGAAAAGTATACTCAAGCCGCATACGATTCATGGTATCAGCGAGCGGAAGAAGTTGGCTTTGACGGTCCCGCTTATGTACAAAAAATCCGGGACGTATTGGACAAGTAGCAGCCGTCAGCATTGCTCTTGATCTACGAACGATCTCAATCACGCCCCGGATTATGCTAGTATACGGCGTGGTTGAGCTCGCGGAATACCTTAAAAGTTAATACAGATAATTCGACCGATATGTGATCCATTTGAGCCTCTCTCATGAATGAAGCACCCAATTTTCGAGTAATGCGTTCTGCAGCACCGCTCCGCCACAGCGTAACTGAAAACATACGCAACGCCATTGCAGTAGGACATTTTAAGCCTGGCGAGCGGCTCCCTGAACGTGAGCTTTGCGAAATGATTGGAGTGAGTCGAACATTAGTGCGAGAAGCTCTGCGCCAACTGGAGTCTGAGGGTCTGATTTTCATTATTCCCCATCGCGGTCCAGTGGTTGCGACCCTGACAGTAGCCCAGGCGAAAGGGATCTATGCAGTCAGAACTGAGCTGGAGGGTCTCGCGAGCGAACTGTTTGCTGAGCAAGCATCTGACGCTCAACTACTGGCGTTGAAGAAGTCTTTTGAAGAGTTGAAGATCGCTTTAACCAAAAGCGGTCCGATTGACCGTCTCAAAGCAAAAAATTACTTTTATGACTGTTTGGTAGAGGGTTCAGGTAATGAAGCGTTGGGGGACACCTTACGCATGTTAAATTCTCGAGTGACTTTGCTACGGGCGACTTCCCTAAAAGCAGCGGGTAGAACCAAAAAAAGTATTGAAGAATTAGAAAGACTTATGAAAGCGTTATCTTCTAGAGACGCGTTGGCCGCCCGTAAAGCTGCCGCAATTCATGTGAAAAACGCCGCTGCAGCAGCACTCTCCCAACTGAGCAGCAGTTAGATCCAGCATGAATCCACGCACGTCACTGCCGACTTATCTTCAAACTTTATTGGTCAACTTTGTCTAGACATACCGACAGGTTGGCTGCCAGTCCTCCCCTCAACCCCACATACTCGAACTGACGCTTTCTATTGTGAATTTGCACGTAATGAATTCACTTATGCCGTTTCCAAGCAGTTGGTGATGTATGTCAGTTCTTGGCCGGTCGAGCCCTTGACGGGCTGGCATCAGGGGCGAGGCCAGACCCTTGCATATTCCGGCCCATCATGAACACCCGTTCCGGACGAACGTGAAGACCAGTTCTGGTTTAACGTGAACAGCCATTCCGATTGAAGATGAACACTTTCCCGGGTTTTCCGGAAACGGTGTTCACGTCCAACCGGAATCCTTCTTAACGCATTGTTTATTCGACCGTTTGCTACTCTGATTCCTTTTTCTGGGGAGCGGAGTTATGCCAGAAAAGAGAATTCCAATGCGTAAAATCAGAGAGGTGCTTCGCCTAAGGCTGGAAGCCGGGCTCTCGATCCGGCAGATCAGTGCCAGCACCAAGACCAATGTCGGGGCCATCCAGAAGCTGTTGGCCCGGGCCGATGCCTTGAACCTCAACTGGCCGTTGCCCGATGATCTGGACGATGGCCGCCTGGCGGCCCTGTTCTATCCCGGTGCCGATCCCACCACATCGACTCGCTACCAGGTGCCTGATTGGGCCACCGTCCATCAGGAACTCAAGCGTAAAGGGATGACCAAGCAGCTGTTGTGGGAGGAGTACACAGCCCAGTATCCCAATCGCTGTTACAGCTACTCCCAATACTGTGACCGATACCGGCACTGGCTAAAGCAGCAGAAGCGCTCGATGCGCCAGACTCACAAGGCGGGTGAGAGGTGCTTCGTGGATTACTGCGGCCCGACCGTGCCGATCGTCAATCCGCAGACCGGTGAGGTACGCACCGCTCAGGTGTTTGTGGCGGTGCTCGGTGCCTCCAACTACACCTACGCTGAAGCCACCTGGAGCCAGGGATTACGAGACTGGCTATCCAGTCACATGCGTGCCTTCGAGTACTTCGGTGGCATTCCGGAGATGGTCGTGCCGGACAACCTGCGCAGCGGTGTCAGCAAGGCCTGTCGGTACGATCCGGAACTGAACCCCAGTTACCAGCAACGGGCCGAGCACTATCAGGTGGCCATCCTCCCGGCCAGGCCCTACAAGCCCAAGGACAAATCGAAGGCGGAGGTCGGCGTGCAAATCGTGGAGCGTTGGATCCTGGCCCGGTTGCGTCACCACACCTTCTTCACTCTCGCCGAAGCCAACCAGTGCATCCGGTCACTGCTTGAAGAGCTGAACAGCCGCCCGTTCCAGCGGCTGCCGGGTAACCGGCAAACAGCCTTCGAGACACTGGATCAGCCAGCCCTGCGTCCCTTGCCGAAACAGCCCTATGAGTACGTCGAGATCCGGCGTTGCCGGGTCAATATCGATTACCACATCGAGTTCGACCAGCATCATTACTCAGTACCGCACCAGTACGTGGGCGAGCAGGTGGAAGTCCAGGCCAGCGATCATCTGGTGCAGGTCCACTTCCGGCAACGCCAGGTGGCAAGTCACCCACGGCGTCACGGGCCGGGCACCACCACCGAAGCCGGTCATATGCCTGCCCGGCATCGCAAACAGCAGCAATGGACCCCAGGGCGTCTCAAGAACTGGGCCTGGGACATCGGGCCAGACACGTTGGCCTGGGTCAGTGATCGACTGGCTGAGCGGGAACACCCGGAGCAGGCCTACCGGGTCTGTCTCGGGTTGCTCAACCTGACTCGGGAGTACCCCAGCCAACGCCTTAATGCCGGCTGCCGCATCGCCAACCGGGAAGGTCTGAATCGCCTGAACCATATCAAGGCCATTCTCCGGAGCAACCGGGACAAGCTGCCGGAGCAGTTGCCCCTGAACGCCGAGCTCCCTCAGCACCACGAGAATATCCGTGGCCCGAAGAGCTTCCACTAGTGTTCCGTCCGGGTATTTCCTAAGTGTATATATGCTATAATTCGAGCTGTTATTCACGAGCTTGGAGACTCTGTTTTGGCCCGCAAACCAGCACCCTTTAATCTTACGGTAAACGATCAACTGGAGCTGGAAAGC
>NZ_JBDWCL010000023.1:0-12763 GCF_039977835.1 Marinobacter sp.
GAGGAGCTGATTGGCCAACCGTTTTCTCAGCTCGTTCATGAGGGTGACATCGCTAAGCTTCCACTGCTATTTGGTAAGAACGAGGTGGGAGAGCCAGTAACCCAAGAGATCAAGCTTAAAACCTACCATGGAGGGATCGGTTACCTGGATTGTGACATTAAAGTTGTCTCTCCGCGTGAGGCGAACACCGCGCTAACTTATGCAAAGCCCCCTCCAGCGAGGCCTCCTTTTTTGGGCATTGTGCGGGACATCACGGAGCACAAACGGACACTGGCATTGATGGAGTTTCGTGCTTCTCACGACACACTGACCGGGCTGCCGAATAGGAGCCTGTTTATGGACCGACTTACCTTGGCTGTCAGTCAGGCGAGCCGTAATGGGCAGAAGCTTGCCGTGCTTTTTATCGACCTGAACGATTTCAAAGCAGTAAACGATACCTACGGGCATGGGGTTGGCGATGAGCTGTTGCAAAGAGTCGCCGCCGGTCTGACACATTGTCTGCGAGAGGGGGATACCCTTGCCCGCTATGGTGGCGATGAATTTACCGTCCTGTTGCCCTCGCTTGACGAAAAAAAGGACGCCGCAACGGTCGCACGCAAACTTCTGAACTCGCTCGAAACCCCTTTTCCGTTTGAGGGCACCGACCTTCGTGTCTCTATCGGAACCAGCATCGGGATTGCAATGTATCCTGAAGACGGGGCGGGGGCGGAAACGCTGGTAGAGCGGGCAGACATGGCCATGTATGCCGTGAAACAGAGGAAAAAAAACGACTTTTATTTTTACAGCTAAGCATGATGGACAACAAAAGACCGGACAACACGTCGCCCTAAACCCGTCATCCAAACCACTCGGGCTCACCCAATGAAAAACACCTGAGACTTGAGCGACAATAGCCTTGCAGTAGGCTTTAAAACATAGTCTCGAGGAATTTCAAGAAACTCTGTTCACCTCGTCGGAATTGTTGCCAGCGCTCAAGCGATCCAACAGCTCATTCTTCACGCTCAGCTCGGTTTCAAGCTGCTGCACCTTCGCTTTCAGTTGGTCGTTCACGCGCTGCTGCTTTTCAAAGGCAGCCTTTCGTTGGCGTAACGCCACGACTTGCTGCTCTAGCCGCACTGTTTTGTCGGCCAGACGACGATTTTCGCGCTCCCGCTCGCCCAGTTGCTGGGTCAACCGATCCGACTGCTTTCGAACTTCAGTCACCTCCGTGAACAGCCGGGTGATCTCCCGGGTGGCCTGGGTCTGCTCGTCGCGTTTCACGGCCAGGGCTTGTTGCAGGTGGCGTTGCTCTTCCTGGACTTGCTGGACCTGCTGCTCATGCCGCCGCTGATCCTGCTCGCGCTGCTCTTTCACGGAGCCGCGATAGTGCTCCAGCGCCTGCCGGGCATGCTTGTGTTTTTCTTCGAGTGAATTCACCTGGCGTTGCTTGTCCTGAACCTGCTCAGTCAAACTTTCAATGCGCTGGGCCTGTGCGCGGTTATCGCCTTCGAGTTTCGAGAGCGCCTCCCGCAGCCCAAGGACCTCCGCCTGTAAATCATCCCGCGCCTGAGCCAACACGGTATTTTGCGCCTGGTGTTGCCTGGTCTCAGCGGTCTGTGCCGTCAAGGCTTCCTGCAGGCTGGCCACCTCGGCCTGTTGGCGCTGTTCGGCCTGCTCAATGGTTTCCTGCGCGTCCTGACGTAATTGCCGAGCCAGTTGGCCTACCAAGTCGGTAACGTGGCTGCTCAGAAGCGCTTCGTCGTCCAGACGGGTGCTTTCACGGGCCTCGATCGCTTTCAGGTGGTTGCTGATGGTGGTCTTTGAGCCGGTGTTGCCCAGCTCGGCTCGTATGGCGTCGATGGAGGGGTGAACATTGCGAGCCAGAAGACGTTTACGGGCGTCCTCAACCAGGGGTTGGGTGATGCCGCCTCGGGCCATGATGGTGTCCTCATGTTTATTTTGTACTGTGTTACGTATTATGTAATTACGTACTATATACACCAGAAAGGTCGTTGGAAAGCACATCTGTTCAGGCATGTAATAATCCAGCGTTATCCATTGTGATGCTCATTTCGACGGCTATACTGACCGATGCTCGGTACGATATGACTCGATTTGCCGCCCTGGACCAAGGCCGCACCAGGAGATCAAAAATGCACAAACAAGCCGAACCACTCGATCAACACGTGTGCGAAGCAGCCGAACGTTGGATAAGGGAAGCGACAAGAGCATCGCCGAAATCGGACGACGCTGGTGCGCCCAATGACGGTTGATCGGTACGTTCGGGCTGCTACCCGCGACAATACCCGACGGAGCTACCGATCCGCAGTCGAGCATTTTGAGAGCAGTTTAACGGGTTTGCAAAATGGAGTTTTTTTGGTCGCGAGGGCATCATTGCGGCCAACCTCCGGCATGAGCAGCAAAAGGTGGTGAAGTACAACCACCTGGTGGCGAATATGCTGATCTTGCACAACGTCGAGGCTCTCAGCCGGGTATTGCGCGATATGGCAGCGGAAGGGATCGCCATCACCGTAGATGTCCTGAAAACGCTATCGCCGTACCGAACCCGTCATATCAATCGTTTTGGAGATTACACATTGGACTTTAGACGTCCGGTAGGGCAGCAGTTGTTTGATTTGAAACTTGCTGAGCTTACCCCTCAAGGGACGCCCGGTGATCAGGTGAACCCAAAATATGAGCCGAAATAGAAACGGGCTAAACTACAAATATTTCAGTTGGTTAGGGGATTTTTTAGACTATTTTTCACGTTTGTCTGCCAACCCTCGATTACTCTCAAATCTCTGTCGAACCCACCCATGTATCTCCGAGAAAAGCATCCAGCTCAGGCAAAGTGAGATGTGCTGTAACAGATTCCAGCATCCGTTGTGACCAGCCGGATTTAGGCACCGGCATTTCAAAAACAAGATTCCGGCCTGCGTCCAGGACGGTCAGAGTAAGGTGAACGACAGAGGTGAGAATGTCCGGCTCACAGGGCTTCTCTCGCTCGACAATAAAGCAGATTGCCACATCAGTACCCAAGAATCTGCTGAAGGGCTTGGGCCAGCTGCTCTGGCGTTTTATAGCCTTTGATGAGGTAATCACGACCGGTTTTGTGATCAAGAACTCTCAGAGCGGGTGTTCCGGTAATACCCAGCTTCGATCCCTCACGATAATCCGCTGAGATTCGGTCTTCGTGGGCATCAGAGTCCAGGCAGAGCTCCATCGCTTTGCCACTCAAGCCCATCGATCTGGCAAACGTCGGCAGATCACCCACCCCCTGACCATTGCTTCGAGTCTTCTCAAAAAATTGGTCAAGGGCAGCCCAGGCAACCTGGTTGCCATAGGACTCTCGTACACACTCGACGGCTTTGGCTTGCATGGCGGCCGCCGGGTTATGACCGCTTAAAGGGAAATGCTTGAATTCCCAGTTGACGACGCCGCGGGAGTTATCAACGACCGATTTCAATCCACCATGCATTTTGCGGCAAAACGGGCACTCAATATCGCTAAATTCCTGCATGGTGAGGCGTGCGTTCAAGTTGCCGTACACGAGCCGGTCTTCAGGTGTTTGCGGGGAGGCCAATTCATATTCTCCGATGAGAGTTTGAAAGGCTTTCTTTACCTGCCTTTGTTCGGCTAGATCCAACCTCTGATCCACGATGGACACGACTTCATTGCTTGTAAGCGTCTGCGTGACCTGAGATTGACCTTGTTTGAGCGCTTTAATCTCTGAAAACTGGTAGGCGTGGCTCAGCGAGAGAACGCCAAAAGCCGCGAAGAGAGCTACTTGCGAGAGTTTGGGCATAACAAAGGGTCCGGAATAAATTTTCACCATCTTATCGGCTCCGGACCGATTAATAAGGTTCAAACGGTCCGGTAGGCATGACCTTTTGTTTTCCGCCGGGCAATGTCCCTAACAGTAGAATTCCAGCAGTTATTTTCAAACAGAAATAGCTGGTGATTTGACTGGCCCACTTGAAGGCAGACCCTGACTTTGAAGACCCAAATTAGTGGAATCGTGATCGCACAGGTCGCAGATCAAATTGGCGGCGACGTGGCAACCAGTTACCTGCCCGCTGGGTACACGGGTCACTGTGCCATTGTTGCGGAATCTAATTCGGATGTGATTGCCGTTCTATCGTCAGGAATCGAGGCATTTAGAGTGGCGGCCTACGCAATCACTCCTGATGGTGGGTACGGATCGGTGAGCATCCACCCAACTCAGCTGGATGAAACTCATGAGTCTCTCCTAGACTGGATAGACGTCGGCAGAAAGATTAGGAGTGCCGTTGAAGATTGAACTGCTGTTCCTGACTTTTGCCGCCTACGCCATTCTCCAGCTTTTCAGCTTGAGAGTCTTTCGCGGCCATTTGAAGTCCGCTGCGGTCGTTTCAGCGGTCATTGGCGCCCTCATCACCGCGTACACAATCATCACAATCCTTCTGGCTAGCAACCTGTGGCCACTGATGCTTCTGTTGTCGGCTCCATGGATGTTGCTTTATCTAGTCTTGCTACTGATCCTGAACGCCCTGGTTAACGCAAGATCACTCGGTAATCGACATCGTTGGTCGCAATCAAAGCCATGAAGAAAGCTGTGCTGAAATTTCTGGGGTGGGCTGAGTTTCGGGCTCGAATGAAACATCGCTTTAATCCTGGGCCCGTTGATACAAGTCAGTATGCGGACCACTTTGCCAGCAAGGTCTCATGGTCTCCGATGGACACGCAAAGCGTGCTTCTACGCCGGAGGCTCGTTTCCCTCGGGCCACTCGCTCTGACATTTGCATTGCCATCCTCGCTGAAGATCCTGATGGCTGTGATGCCTGTTCTGATTACCCTGCCGATGACTCTGGTCGTCGACACTTGGCACAGGTTGGCGTTTATTGCACCGTTCATCCTGATTCCCGGTTACCTCACAATTGGGTACGTTTTCTATCGCTCGGCGGGTCGGCCCGTGTTTGACCGCAAATCTGGGACCTTCTGGAAAAGCTCAAGCGAATCCCGGCACACGGGGGCAGTCGAGCTGGCCGACATTCATTCTCTCCAGTTGATCTCATTCTTTTACTCGGACGGCGATCCAAAATCAGCCGGCGTTGTTTACCAACTGAACGCTGTTTTGAGCGACAAATCAAGGCGTGAAGTATTCACGCAACGTCGGCCTTTGACCTCCGCCGGCAGGAGGGCGCTTATCGGAGATTGTGAACGCCTGGCTCGATGGCTTGGAGTTCGTCTCTGGGACGCGATACATGAATTTGATCGATAAGCTTCGGACGATTAAGGTTTGAGCATCCGAATAAACTAGGAGCTCTTTAATGGAGCAACGTAAGGCGCGCGTGATCATTCCGGATCATCTAGCTTTCGCAGATCTCGGGCTGAAACGCCTTGAGACAGGCAAAATTGAATTCGACTGGGACGTAATCAAGCAAATCTGTGAGCGCAGTGAGGGGCTTCCTTTAGATCACCTCGAAGAAGGCCCCGATGATAATGTCGTCGGGTTGATTCTTGGCTGGTATATGGTGATTCGGGAGAATGGTGGGGAGAGCGATCCTGTAGCCGAACAACTCGTTGCCGAACTTATGGAAAAAGAGCCTGAGGGCGACTCCACTGATGATGAATCTGGACGTGCTTGAGCGGCCCAGCACCTCAAATTGAGCCATTCCGCATTTCTAAGGAATCAACAATCTTGATCAATGCAGTATTGAAGATCGTATTTCTTGCCCTTCTGGCCGCCGCCAACCCAGCTTTCGCTTCAGTCGTTAAAATGTCGAACAGCGGTATCTGCCATCCACCACAAAGCAGCTGGTATGACCGAACCAAAACCTTTCAGCCATTTGATTCTGTTAAAGAATGCCTTGCCTCGGGCGGTCGCCTGCCGAAGGGGATGGCTCGTCCTTCTGTAAGTGATCGGAGAGTTATCAAGTCGTCTGTTTCAGATAGCTACTCCAGGTCAGCCTTTGGCCACGGATGGGATGATGCAGATGGTGATTGCCAGGACAGTAGGGCAGAAGTGCTTATTCAGATGTCATCAACACCGGTCAGATTTGCAACAGATCGACGCTGCCGAGTCGTAACCGGCAGGTGGATAAGCCCTTTCTCGGGAAACGTCATTCAGAATTCGTCTGAAGTGGAAATCGATCATGTTGTCCCATTGAAATGGGCCTGGGATCGTGGCGCCAATTACTGGAGTGATGCAAATCGGGAATGGTTTGCCAATGACCCTGTAAATCTTCTCCCGGTCGAGTCTCAATAGCAGTAAAGGTGCAAGAGGCCCGATGGAATGGTTGCCACCCTCCGGGCGATGTGCCTACGTGGCGCGGTTTTCCAGGATTACGAAGAAATACCGGCTAGAACCCCAACCAACTGAAACTGAGTGGATCAAAGACTTTCTGCGGCGATGTCGCTAATGGGGGACGGGCGACAGACCACTTTCCAGCCCAGATTTTGCGCACCCATTCTAGATTTCTACCTGGTAAGTATGTGGGCTGGCCCGTTTCAATAGACCAAATGCAACGAGGGCATCAAGATAGCTTCGAACGACGCTTGACGGGGTTCGTATCAGGGCATTCTCCTCGCTGGTAAGGAACCACACATTTTTTTCAGTAACCGGGGTCTTGCGATTGCTCGTTGCAAACAGGGTTTCAAGCTTGAGATCGCTCAGCCGCTTAGCCCAGTCGACAACGCCAAACCGACGAACGATACTGTCAGTGAGTGGCTTGACTGAAACCTGATGCCCCTTCGGAACGTCAGCGATTGCCCGCTCGTAAATGTAGGTTTGCCACACCCGCCGGTCTATGTTGAACAACCAGTCTCCAGCGACTCGTACCGATAGATATTTGGGCCAGCTACCATTGGCAAACTCCCTGGGAAAGCGCTGTGGAATGTCGAGTAAAAGCTTGCTCGAATTCGCAGCGAGGAGCTTTTCTCTCGCTTCCTGACCAGCGACCGTGTTGAGCTCGATGAGTTTTTTCAGATCTTGCTGATAGTTGGCTCTTGCGGCTTCACGCTGCCTTTGATGTTCGCGAGCAGCATCACGCTCTTTATCTTCACGTCGGCGCCTGCGATCGAGCACCTCAGATACCTTGGCCTCCAGTTCCGCTTGTTTCTGTCGAACTTTTTTTAAATTGGAATACAGTGAACAGCGGTACCAGCAACGAGCAGCCATTCTCAGCACCGCGCGCTCTAGCACTTCGGTATCCGCCAAGGCATCAATCTCCCAGTCGCCCAGGTCTATCTCCATGAGGTTATCCAAGGCCTCGGCTTTGGGTTGCTCCACACCATGAGTAACCTTGATCTCAATGTAGAGCTTGGCATTGTTCTTAAGGGTTGCGGTAACGTCCGGTATCCAACGACCAGGTTCTTCTGCCTGCTTTTCTGACACGGCCGACACCAGCTGAACGAGACGCTCGGGGTAAAGAACGCTGCCAGTTAGAACATCGTCCTCAGAAGTAACGGGAACCGTTATCTCCACGGAGTGAGCGGGAAGCACTACGGTTAAGTGATCCAAGATGATTTGCTTGGCCATCTTGTGAACGGCTGTTTCGAAACCGCCGACACACTCGGGACCGCGATCATGAGAAAAATAGGGCCGGGTTTGACCCCCCTGATTGGCAATAAGGGGCCAATCGCAATTTGGACACAGGCAATTACAGTCTCGTCCACGAGCCACATTTTCTGGAGCGACGAGTCTGCCATCGAGGGAGCCGAAAGGAATTTTTAAGGACCGTTTTTTCATCAAAGTCGGCTAAGATTATAGTCAAACATGCAGCGAGAATGGCTCGGCATTGGGGATTATCAGGGATGGAATTGCCCAGAGTGTCAGCTTTGGGACCGCCACTCATGTTCGTATTCAACACTGATATAGTGCTGCAGCTCCTCTCAACGAAGCAAGAAGCAAGTTATCATCGTCCATCCCAGACTGCTTCTTGAGCTGCGCCAGTGCCAAGGCTCCAAAGCGGAATGTCTGAGCTATTGGCAAGGGCAGGGCATAACAGTTCCCTGAGCCCTGAGTCGCAGAAATGAATAACCGATTGGGTTGGCGTTCTACGACAATGCCCTTTGTTGGTCGCTTGAATTCCGCTTTGGGCAAATAACCCAGGCACACGCAGCATAGGAGTGGCAGATCATCCTCTCCGAGCTGAAGAACGATCTTGCTCTTCCAGTTGATGCGTTCGCCGTCACGAGGGGCGACCTCAAGATTCAAAGCCGCAAGGGGCTCCTCGCCATCTTTTAGCAAGACGGTCGCTTCGGCCGTAAGCCCAGCTTTTGAGCCGAAACACCGTACTTTCGTCTGATTAGCCGGATGATTACGCATGTCCACGAACGTACCTATGGATGCTCAGCGACTGGATAACAGGTTCTGGCTCTATTTTTGATTCCCGCTGGAGTCGAATGGGCACCTCTTTACGGGAAACAGGATTCTCCCGCCACGCCATCCGAGGGAGCATTTTTTGTTGAGCAATGACGGCCCCCGAGATTGGACAGCTTTTCCGCTGAATCTCCCCTTTTTCGAGGTATGAGTAATTCGCCCTCAACTGATTTGGCAGGGTAATCCGGCGCACCAGGATTTCGTCCGGGGCACATTTACGCCTCAGGATATCCAAAGCGGTTTCCGCCAAATCTTCATCGCGATCTCTCAGGCCTTCCGCCATAGCGACTGCCTCATCGAAGGTTAGCTTCTGAATACGCGCGTGACTGGTGGCCCAGGTCCACGAGATTGATTCAAGCGCTGGCGGCATCACCCGAATTTGCCGGTAGCACTCACGCAAGTCCAATGTCTGAATGCCCGCACTTTTAAGCGCTTTCTTAAGTACCGTTTCGCGCGAACCGGCCACCTTACCCGAGGCGAGACTGCGGATCTTCAGGATTGTTTCCTTGAAATGTGCTTTGGTCTCATTGAGCTGTTCGACAACCGACACTGTTTCGCCAGAGGCGCATACAATGCCTGCGTCGCACTGCCGGCTCTGAGTGTCGTCAATGGTCAGGCCAACGGCATCCACAATCGCCTGCTTGCGGGCTTGTGCAGAGTATCGCTCATTTTCAGTGCTACTGAACGGTGGCACGTAAACTTCGAAATCTGCCCTGTGATCATCGTCTGAAAGCGTTTTCAGTTGCTCGCAGTTATCCACCAGAGCCTGGTATGCCCGGGAGAGTTGATCGATCAACTCTCCCGGGACTGAGACAGTCTCGGCAACAGAGTTCTGCATTTTGTGAGCCCTCGATTTCTGAGTACGGCACGGACAGCGTCAACGCGTAATCAATACTAATTTTATGCATTATTATACCATATATTTCTATATTGCGAAGTCTTTGATTGGCCATGCGCAGCTCGTGTCAGTATCTTTGTTCCAACTGCTTACAGAACCCAGTGAAAAAGCCTTTAACTAAGAACCGGACAACATGACGAAACTTGCGATTCCCATTAGCCGTGAGACCTTGATCGCGCTCGATAAAGACAGGACGAAAATTGCCGGTTTGACCAACCCTGAGCTCGCTGGATTGTTCACTCTCTTCAAGTTGGCCAACACCTCAAAGCCCTTTAATGGCCCTGCAAGTGAAAGGCTTCTGGCGGACTGCTTACGGCTGATTGCTGAGTCTGAGGAAACGAAGTCAGAAATCCAGGACCTCCTTCAAGAGCGCACTGAGGGTTTCATGGACCTGGCGCCAGGCAACAGCGATGGTTTTTTTCTCATGTCTGTCTCGGATGTGGCCAATAAAAGTTACCTGGAAAAGCCAAACGGCTGGCGCTTTGGCTGTTCGAGTGAATTCAATCAGGTTTTTATCAAGAGGGGCATTTTAGGTCAGCAGCGATCTGTTTCACTTTCCGTAGAGCATGACCGTCTGATTCGGGCAATTGAGGCTGAGCCCGAAGAACCTATGGCTGTTCAAGGTTTTGCCGGTGTAGGCAAAACGTATCTGATAACCACCTTAGCGGCATCTCTCAGCGCAAAAGGACTCTCCGTTGTTGCCCTGGCACACACTCGGCAGCAACTTGCGGTACTTATGGATCGTACCCAGGCCGCCCGCGGGCTGACGTTGGGAGAATTGATCAAGGAACTTGTGTATCCCGGGGAGGACGCACCCAGACCTTCGCGTGGTTCGCGCTACCGGATGGGGCAGAGGTTTAATCGTACCTATGAGCAGATGGCCCAGATACTGGAAATTCGGCCGCTTCAGCGAGCGCGGGCACCGGAGATAGCAAAAATAGCCTGGAAAACCGTAACTTCATTCTGCCACAGTGCGAGTAATGAGATTTCAGATGAGCATCTCCCCTCTACGATGAGGTTTCACTGGTCCGCTCCCGAGAAAGCAATTCTGGTAGAAATTGCACGGAGGATGTGGGCCTTCATCGTCGATCCGCCCAACCAGGAGTCCGAACTTCCAACGCGAATCTACCACCTAATCAAGCTTGCGGATGTTCAAGGGAAGGTGCTTCCACCGACGATCCGAATCGCTCTGGTTGATGAGGCCCACGATTTGCCTGTGCCTATCATCAACATCTTAGAGAGGACACCTCCGCCGCAGGCGACCTTTACCTTTGGAGATCGCTATCAGCACCTCTTCGGCGCCGGCGGAACGGAGCGACCAAGACGATCACGAGGCCGGGAGCTGGGGGTTTCAGTTAGGGCGGGGGAGAGCACAACGGATTTGTTCAATCAGGTTCTTGCGGCACACCCGATTACTCCGGAAATGGAATTTGTCGGAATCCGGCCGGAAAACACCCAGGTTCTGTCTTATCAGAGCCTTCCAACACCAAGCGGTAATTGCGCCATCATTTTTCGCTCTTACTGGGCTTTGTTCGAGCAATTCCAGCGATGTGCGCATGATAAAGCGGCTTTTAGATTGATGCCTGGCTCAGAGAAAGCCTTGCAGTGGTTTATGGGTGATGTGATTGAACTGTTTAACCACGGTACTCGCCCGAGCTTCCCGAGCTTGTTCCGGTACGGAACTTTCGACGAACTTATAAAGCGCGAATCAGAGTTCGCTGACATAACCCGGGTTGTCGACCTGCTCACCCGTGGATATCGGCTTCCAAATCTAACCGAGTCACTCTCGCGCCAGATCCGCAACACATCCAATGTTTTGTGGCTGGGGATGCCGGAACACACCAAGAATATGGAGTTCGACAAGGTCGTTATCTCCGATGACTTTTTCAGTCAGACCAACATGGTTAAAAAAGAAGCATTGGTTTCGAGCGTCTACACAGCCATCTCTCGAGTCAGATCCGAGCTCTACGTGCCAGAGGATTTTGATACATGGGTCAAGCAGCTTTCCTCGAATTAGAGGAACTTCTAAACATCGCCACGGGAAATCGAATTAGCGCTTTGTCGCACCCCCATTTATTCTCTCTATTAACTGGTCAATCTGTTTGGCGTGCTGTCCTGCGAGCCCATCCAATTGAGTTCTCAGCACACCTAGCTCCTTGGTAAGAGCCTCGTTCTCATTTTTTTCTTCTTTCAGTGCCTGAAGTGCAGCGTCCTTCAAGGCCTGCTCATGATGGCACTTTTCCTGAGCGACAGCCAACGACCGCTCGAGTTCCGAAACCTGACGCCGGAGAATATCCATATCCTTACGTGTGGTTTTTAGCTCGGAAGATAACTTAATACGTTCGGCACGAACATAGCCAAGGTCTTCTTCGAGCTCTTGCAGCATAGACTGGGCATCAAGCAACTCGGCTCTAGCTTTTTCCTGGGCCTTTTGGCTGGCCTCCATATCCGAAGCTGTTTGCTGTTGGACATGCCTTTCAGTCTTGTCGTACAAATCAAGCGCTAACTGGCGCACGTAGTCCATCAACGGTGAAGACAAGTCTTTCAGGGACTGTTCAATATCTTTGGGGAGCGCCTGAACTCTGGAGCTTGGCCGCCCTTGGTTGGGTTCAGCTTCGCAATACTCCTCCCACACCCGAAGAAGACGGTCTGGTGATCCACTCCCGGTCATTTTTCGGAGCCCAAAGCCAGTGATGCGGCGACCTGCTTCTTGTAATTTTTTACCGGCCTCGATGATGGCTTCGTTGGATGTCTCGGGAGGTCGCATGGCTCATCCTTCATGGGTTATCTCACTGCCCAAAGAATAGCAAAGAAACAAAAGAAACAAATAAACTATTACTGAATTCTGAAAACCTACTCCATATGTTCCGTCAGCGCTTTTAAATGAGCTTTGGAAACGGTGCTGTCGCAGTCTGCTAACCGGATACAATAGGCATTCCGATATTTCTGACCCATAGGAGCGAGCGGGTCATAGCCATTTAACTGGTCAAGCCTGCGAAACGCGCCACACCGTGAACAACGCGGCCTATCGATGCAATGAACGTTGGATTGATTGTTGGACATTATCGGGTTTCCAAGTCTTTCGTTTCTCCGGCATGTACTCTGCAGTCGATAAACTGTGAGCGGTCTCCTGCTCCGAGTGCAACACCTCGGGTTAATCAACGCCTGACGGCGCTTCCAGGCTGAGTTAATCGTCGGCAAGTCTATAGTAGAAACCGTCGGATCGCATGGAGGTGACAGGCGCCCTGAAACCGATGGTAGAGAACCTTTTGCGTAGATGAAGACCGACGACGACTTTAATACAATTGAACTGTACGTTGGCGACTCTGAATTTGAAAGCCGCAGGCCTGACCGGATGACCGACGGCAGCTTGCGCTGGAGAGAACGATCACTACTACCTTTGATTGGACCGGTGTTGTAAACGCATGGCTGATACTTGGATTGTTAACCTTCGGCATTATTTGCAGCAGGATGGGTCCATCGGGATCGAATCAGGTCCTGGTCGACGTCTTGCTGAGTTTTTT
>NZ_JBDWCL010000024.1:0-8870 GCF_039977835.1 Marinobacter sp.
TTGACCGCGTCATCCACCATTCACACATCTTTATGCTGGGAGGAGAAAGCTATCGGCTAAAGCAGAAGACAACAAGCTAGACTATGAAAGGTGGGTCAATTTTATTGGCCAAAGGTGGGTCAAAATAAATGGCCATTGACAGGCGCCTTCGTCTTCATTGTCGGACGGCGCCTGGACGTCCTCGAAAACGCGGCTGAGGCACTGGGATCCAACGCCCGGGGTCTCCAGGCGGATGTGACGAAGCCGGAGGAGCTCGACCGTTTATTCGAGACAGTCCAGAAAGAGAAAGGGCGCCTGGACGTACTGGTGGCCAACGCGGGCGTCGGCGAATTCGCCAGCCTGGGACAGATCACCGAGGAGCACTACGACTACATCTTCGACATCAACGTCAAAGGCACCCTTTTCACCGTCCAGAAGGCGCTTCCCTTGATGACGAACGGGGGCTCCATCATCCTCACGGGTTCCACGGTGGGCAGTATGGGCACCCCGGCCATGAGCATCTACAGCGCCTCCAAGGCGGCCGTCCGAAACTTGGTGCGCAGCTGGGCTCATGATCTATGGGGCACCGGCATTCGCGTGAACGTCATGTCTCCTGGCCCGACCAAAACGGACAAGTTGATGGAACTGCTCCCATCCGAAGCCCTGGGCGAGATGAAACGGACCGTACCGCTTGAGCGCCTGGGCGATGCCAAAGAAACCGCAGGCGCGGTGGCGTTCCTGGCGTCCGAGGGTAGCACCTTTATGACAGGGAGCGAGATGTTCGTTGACGGGGGTTACGCACAGGTTTAGAGGCTAGGCAGGGAACGGGAGGCAATGAACCAAAAGGGCTCAAATAGATTTTAAAGCAGTCTGCTTGGCTAACAACAAATCAACCTGCCCCCCTTTACATTGATCAAAATAAAATCGACTGACCCTTTTTTTGGCTTCCCTTACACATAACGATCGCCCTTGCGGCGTGCCGGAGCGCCAGCGCAGGCTCGTCCGACAACAGCCATTGGTAAAATGCTTGCATGCGCATAGTAATGCGCATACGATCGAGCTGTGTATTTTAGATCTTCTCGGAGGCCCTCATGGCCGAACTCTATAACTCAGCCGCCCCCAAAAAAGCAGCGAACCTCTCAATAAACAGCGATCTGCTGCGTAAAACCCGGGAACTGAACATTAACTTGTCTGCCACCCTGGAACGAGCTCTGAGAGAAGAGCTTTCGAAACGCGAAGCCGCTCAATGGGTTGAAGAGAATCGTGCTGCGATAAAAAGCTACAACGATTTCGTCGAACAACATGGATGCTTCGGCGATGAATTCAGGGAGTTCTGATGGCACAGTTCGATGTGTACCCCAACCCGAGCAAAATCAGCAAGGCTCACTACCCTTACCTAGTGGATATTCAGAGCAGCCTTCTGAGCGATTTGGCAACTCGCATTGTTATCCCTTTGGGCAAACGTTCTGCCTTCGGTGGCGAAGCCATGCAAGGGCTCACTCCGGAAATCAGCTTTGCCGATCAGAAGCTGTTGCTGTTAACTCCGCAAATTTCCTCCGTGCCCGAAAAACACCTCAAGAGCCCAATTGGTTCCCTCGCACATTTCAGAGACCAGATTGTTGGAGCTCTGGACCTGGCTATCACCGGCATTTAATACGAAGCTTAGCGGCAATTTTGGAGCCGCGCAGCGGTGGAAAAATTGTCCGGCTACAGCGCTTGGTTAAAAGTGATTACGTAGATCACCTATGCAGCGAGCGCCATGCAGATTCCGCAGATTCTTGCTGGTAATCCCGAGGAAAACCGGGATAGGTCTGACCCCGTAGCGCGGATTCAATCGATGGGCGTCTCGGGAATGTTTTTCAGAAGCTCAGCATTTGTGGGGTACTTCTCAAGCAGCTCAACCAGCTTTTTTGTGCCCTCTAGCGGTTTGAGACCGCTAAGCGCCTGGCGCAACGCTCTTATTTTGCCCAAATCTTTTGGATCTAACAGCAGCTCTTCACGGCGTGTACTGCTTTTCGAAATGTCCAGCGCGGGGAAGATTCGCTGATTCGCAACATCTCTTGATAAAACCAGCTCCATGTTCCCCGTGCCTTTAAATTCCTCAAATATAACCTGGTCCATACGGCTGCCGGTATCAACCAAAACGGTTGCCAGAATGGTAAGCGAGCCGCCATTCTCAAGGTTTCGTGCAGAGCCAAACAACCTCCGCGGGATCTCCATCGCTCGAGCATCAACCCCGCCAGACATAGTACGACCGCTGCTCTTTCGCTCCGCATTGTGCACACGCGCCAGCCTCGTGAGAGAATCAATCACAATCATGACGTTGTGACCCGCGCCAGCTTGTTGGCGGGCGATATCAAGAAGCTCATCGGCAACGCGAACGTGATGAGCATAGCTTTCATCCGAAGAAGAAGCGTGTACCTCAGCCGGGACGCTACGCTTGAAATCAGTGACCTCTTCGGGTCGCTCATCTATCAATAACGCGTAAAGTTTAATCTCGGGATACGCCTTTCCCACCGTCTGGCAAATATCTTTTAAGATCGTCGATTTTCCAGACCCCGGCGGCGCAACTATCAAACCTCGCTGCCCCATTCCAATCGGCGTGATCAAATCCATCGCGCGCACCGTGAGTTTTTCGGAACCTGACTCCAAGCGAATCCCCGGCGCTGGATTGATAACCACACCGTTTAAAAAACGTTTTTGTGGATCAGCCTCACCTTCAACCTCAACCATAGCTTCGGCTTCCTTAGCCACTGGTTTAGCGTCTTTATTTGGTTTCCGGGTTAAACCTAGTGTCTTTCTCGTCATAGCTGTTTGAGTACCTGGCAAATGGATCTTTGGCCGCGAGCTGCCTTACTTGTCCGGCTGAATCGAGACGTTCCGGTCCGGCGGGGGCAGGTTGGGTAGCATGGCCTCTACGTCAACAGTGTGGGTAGCGAAAAAAGCTTCCGCCGCTTCAATCAGAGCCGCCTCGGTTTTGAGGATACCAAGATAGACTGGCCATTCGGCAACGATCAGTTCCGTGCTGTAACGGTCCGGATCTACTTCCACCAGCAGTGCCAGAAACCGGAACTCCATTTCATTCATGACGGTGTAATCGCACCGTTTGTGCAGAAACATGCCCAGCATCTGCTGGGCATTATACGCGTCATGACGGACCAGATCGGTACCGATCCGCCGCTCGAGTCGATCACTGTAGACAAACCATTTGCGCAGACAGATGCTGCCCTGTAGGTCGTCGAAGGAGTCGGGTTGTCGGCCTGGTTGCGCGAACACACGGTCACGCCAGGTTAACACCGGCCCAACGGCGTGCATCCGGTCCGGCAGCGGCATCCATAGCGGGTTGGCGAAAACCGCGTTGGCTTGCCCTTCTTCCAGGGCCCAGGCCTGGCGTTTGCGCGGCATCAGACGGAAATCGGCTGCGATACCGGTCTCCAGGGTGAACTCATTGATCACCTCGACCAAAATACCCTTGTTAAGGTTGTTTCCGTAATAAAACGGCAGAAAGCCCTCGTCCGACCCCATAATCTGGAGCGTTTGGGACGAAACTGGAAGGAACCAGAATGCTACGATGATCAGCAGGCCTATTCTCATTGGGCCCTCCTCCCAGTGATCGATCGGGGTAGGCCGTCGCTTGTACGACGTTGCCTTGGCTAGTTAAAAAGAGCCTGTAAATAACGCGGAGCTTTGCGGCAATTTTGGAGCCGCGCAGCGGCAGAAAAATTGTCCGGCAACAGCGACTGGTTATGCATTATTCGTAGTGACTCCAGAGCCTGAGAACTTTCACCACTAGCTCGTCCTCGAGCACCTGGTAGACCAGACGATGCTGAATATTGATGCGGCGTGAATAGGCCCCCGCAAGATCGCCAATGAGCTTCTCAAACGGCGGGGGCTTGCGGTATGGATCTTCCGCTATCAGCGCTAAAAGTTCCTGAGCCTTTGGTTTAAGGCCGCTGGAGGCCAACTTCTTTGCATCTTTCTGGGCTTGCTTGGTGTAAACCAACTTCCATGTCACCAGTCCAGCTCCTCATCGCATTCAGCCACGGGGGTTTCCATCCCCTCACGAATAGACTCCCGCATACCTGGTACGGAGAGCAGGTAAAGTGTTTCCTGAATTGCAGACCAGTCTTCCTCGGACACCAAGACGGCTTTGTTCCGCTTACCCATGATGACGATTGGTTGGTGGGACTCGGCGGTCTCGTCAATCAACCGATAAAGGTTGCTGCGCGCCTCAGTTGCTGTGATTCCCGTCATGACGTACCTCTTGCGTGTTCAAACTTTCATCAGTGTACGCCTATGAGTACGTACGTCAAGACGAACGCTTTGCATAACGCCAGCCATCACCGGTGACAAAACCGCGGCGAAGCGGAGGGTTTGGCATCCGGTGCATGGCTTGGTTATGTTTCGTTTGCTGGTAATTCGAGCTGCCTCTCACTCCGCCAGACTCGTATGAGGACAACCTCTTTAGCCTGCCTGAGATAGACAACTCGAAACGGCGCGTGAATCAATTCGCGAATATGATCCATGTTGAATTCAGGAACAACTCGGCCAGCATCAGGGTGGATTTGAAGTATTTCACAGTGCTCCAGGATAGCAGCCACGAAATCATCACCGATATGTGGCACATCCTGCTCTTTGTAATACTCCTGAACAGCCTGTAAGTCCTCAAGAGCGGACTGTGCGATGTGTAATTCCATTTACTTGATGCCCAACGTTTTCTTGGCGTCCTCCAACGATACGGTGTTGCCTTCGCGAACATCCATAAGCCCCTGCGCCACCGCCTTTACAAACCGCAATTCCTCGGCAGTTCTCTCATAATCCTCGAGTCCCTGCACAACAGCTATGCCGCGGCCACGGCTGGTGAGCAGGATGGGGCGATGCGTATCTTGCGCTCGACCAACCACCTTTCCGGGATTGATCTTCAGGTCTGATAGAGGAATGACATCCTCGGAAAATTTCACTTGCATAGTGATTACCTAGTCAAAGATTTGGTGCTATTAATAGCACCCGTTAACAGGTGCGGTCAAGAAACATAACGCGAAGCTTTGCGGCAATTTTGGAGCCGCGTAGCGGTGGAAAAATTGTCCGTCAACAGCGTATTGTTAGCTCTTGTACGGCCAGCCATATGTCTCGTCAAACCCTGCATTATTTCGGAGATCAGATATCAGATCTTCTACAAGCGTGTAGTCTGACGGATACATCAATTTCATTTTGCCACTTGCCTTCTCATTTTCTGACTTTCTTAATGGCACCTGATACTTAGATGCCCACTGCACGAATATTGTGAGCCGTTCAAGAAGGTCGCGTTGAGATTCCGTTAGATCCAGTCCCAACTTCCGTGCAACATCTGAAAGGTCATGGGCAGTTTTGTGGAAATGCTTCGGGTCCAACCGGTCTTTGGAAAGATCTGGCTTAAACTGGTATACAAAAGCACCTTTCAAGGCATTTTCAGCGGAGAGGCCAAGAAGTAGCATTGCTCCCTTCATTGCCCCTACTCGACGATAATTATCGTGCTCGATCTGAATCGGCTCCCGATCTGAAAAAACTTCGTAGAGTACCTTGGAAGCTTCATACATCTCCCACGATTGCCTAAACCAGCTCTCGGGGGTCGACACGCTTTCTTCGAACTCGATCACAGACTCTCCTGGTTGTAGGGCTAACGCCCGGCTCACACGCCGGTTTGGAGCCGCGAAGCGGCGGAACATCGGTCGCTGTGCAGCCGATTGTTAAATCCTTTGGCGTACGGTATCCTGACCATGATCAACATCCTGTACAGGAGTAACCCTATGGATGCCATTAGCTACACAGCCGCTAGAACCAATCTAGCAAAAACCATGGAGCAGGTCTGTGAAGACCATTCCCCTGTGATCATCACCCGGAGCAAGTCGCAGTCAGTGGTAATGATCTCCCTCGAGGACTACGAGGCGCTGCAAGAAACTGCATACCTTCTGCGCGCACCAAAAAACGCACGGCGTTTGCTTGAATCCGTTGCCGAGCTGGAGCAAGGCGGTGGTCAAGAAAAGGAACTTCTTGAATGAAACTCATCTTCTCCGAGAACGCCTGGGAAGACTATCTGTACTGGCAGAAAACCGACAAGAAGATTCTTAACCGAATCAACAAGCTGATCAAAGAGACCAAGCGAGAACCGTTCGAAGGTGTTGGCAAACCAGAGCCCCTTAAACATAGTCTGGTTGGCTATTGGTCCCGGCGAATCAACGAAGAACACCGAATAGTTTACAAAGTCACGGATGACGCTTTGCTTATCGCCCAGCTTCGGTATCACTACTGATTTAACGCTGAGGTAACCGGCGCCGGAGCGCCAGCGGAGGGAACCAAAAGCGGCACGCTTTTGGCGTCCTGTTGACCGCCTTGTTACATGGTGATTCGGTAGTATCGGCCATGCTCTCCATCCTTAGACCCACTGTGCATGGCCTGCCAACCCAATTTTTCAGCTACCTTTTTGCTGGCAACATTTTCGTCCGCAATAAAAACCTGGACGGTCTCTAAATCGATATCGGCGGCCAGCTTCTCAACTGCCAACCTACACGCCCTGGTAGCTATGCCGTTACCCCAAAACTCCGACCTGATGAAGTAGCCGAAATCGAATACACCATCTATCTGTTTAATGCCGCAGAAGCCGATAAATTCATCAGTATCTGACTCTGCAACGGCGAACCGGGCCGGATTAGCGAGCGCACTCTCGAACCATGAACCCGCCTCATCTTCTGTCAGAGCGCGACGAGGCCCAAGAAACCTCATCACTTTAGGATCACGAAGCATGGCTAATACATCCGCTTTATCTTGGTGACGAAGATCCCTCAGTTTCACCGCAATCATAAGACTGGCTTCACCATGTAACGCCAGCCAGCATGCGCGGCTTCGGAATGGAGGCGAAGCCGCAATGTAGTAGACGTCGCGTGCCTGGCCTTGTTAATTGCCAATGGTCACCCCAGCATCAAGAACCCAGCAGCGATCATTGTGCGTGTAACCAAGGTGACCATAGTACGAATTGGCTGCAGGTGCTGCGATGAGTATCAATTTGCAGAGCGGCCCCAGTTGCTCCTGGGTCAGTGACTGTAATCGTTTGCCTATTCCTGATCTTTGATAGTTCTGATGAACCGCCAAATCTGACAGGTAGCAGGCATAGTGAAAATCCGTGACGCTGCGAGCGATACCGACCAACAAATCATCATCCCACGCGCTTACGGTGAGATTGGAATTGGCAACCACCCCTTCCATACAGTCTCGGTCGTTGATTGGCCGGCGCTCCCCGAGGGTAGAACTCTCCAACAAACCGATGAACTGGTCAGTGGTAATGGGGTGATTTACCTTGAAGCTGATAGCCATACCTCTCCTTGGCAATTAACGCTCGCAATCACGCGCTTGTCGCGTGGATTGCATTGTTATGCCACCTGGACCAAAATGTACCAATTATTGGTACTAGAGAGGTGGCATCATGCAAAAGAACACCAGCATCACTTTAGGCCAACATTTTGATGCGTTCATTGCAGAACAGCTCAAAAATGGCCGATACAGCTCAACCAGCGAGGTCGTTCGTGCCGCATTGCGCCTGCTTGAAGAGTCTGAAACCCGCCTGACTACGCTTCGTAGACTGCTCAAGGAAGGCGAGGACAGTGGTTTCGAAGACTACTCCTATGACTCCTTTATTCGTGAACTGGACAACGAAAGGCGCTGATGCCAAGTTTCAAGCTTTCCAGGAAGGCCAAAGCTGACCTCAAATCTATTGCCCTATACACAGAGCGTGAATGGGGCCGGGATCAACGAAACCACTATATTCTTCAGTTCGATCAGTGCTTCCACCTTCTGGGTGAAAATCCAAACCTGGGGCAAGCCTGCAATGAGATAAGTCCAGGCTACCGGCAGTACCCTCAGGGAAGCCACATCATCTTTTATCGGCTAGCCACCGACGATGTTGTTGAAATCATCCGCATCCTGCACAAACGCATGCTGCCTGAGGGGCACCTGCTTTAGGGCATAACGCCAATATTCAGCGGCGACCTTTACGCAGCAAAGCGGAGAAAAGGGCGTCCGGTGGAGGCCCTTCAGGGCTGGAACGAACTGGAATGACTGGTTATGTGCTACCCAAAGAAACAGCCATTCTCGTCGGCATTCACGATAGCAAAAAATTCCGCAATGGAGCGTGACTCAGGTTCTGGCGTGTACGAATGCCATTTCAGGTCACTGCGCATCCAGTAGATCTTCCAGCGTTGAGATTTCTTGACGAAGGTAGCTTTTGCCACCGGCGATTCAATGATCGTGGACGGCTCCTGGAAATGGGGGCGAATCTCGACTATCTGCACACTTTGGCCGGAAACTCGAACGTCTAAATCTAACTTGGGTCGGATATCCACTGGCGGCCTCCGGTCTTCCAGAAATTCAGAAGCGGCGCGCTCAATTTTCTTTGCTTCAAACTCACTGAATGCCATATGGATTCTCTATGGGCACGCCCACATAACGAATGATATGGACTCCCCCTGCTCCCACGGCATCAATGTGCCACATTGAAGGTGTCGACATCTTCAATCTGAAGCAGGAGGAGTCATCATGAATGTTACAACCATCGGCATCGATCTGGCGAAAACTGTGTTCAGTATTCACGGCACCAATCAACACGGCAAGGTCGTGGTTCGCAAACGGCTGAATCGCCCAAAACTGCTGGCGTTCTTCGCACAACTGCCACCGTGCCTGATCGGCATGAAGGCTTGTTCCGGTGCCCATTACTGGGCTCGTGCGTATTCCGGCGAACGTGAACACCCATACCGGTTGAAGGTGAACACCTTTTTTCTTAACGCATCACCCACCGGAGTTTGTACTCCGGGTGTTCACGTTCAGTCAATTTCCTGAAGTCGTTTTCTCATTGATTCTCCTTT
>NZ_JBDWCL010000025.1:0-2318 GCF_039977835.1 Marinobacter sp.
TTGACCGCGTCATCCACCATTCACACATCTTTATGCTGGGAGGAGAAAGCTATCGGCTAAAGCAGAAGACAACAAGCTAGACTATGAAAGGTGGGTCAATTTTATTGGCCAAAGGTGGGTCAAAATAAATGGCCATTGACACTTGGGGAACACTCCAATGCCTTTGTTTTTGGAGTCTCCTACCCAAAGATAATCGCCTGCCCAGCTTCGGTATTCAGCGGTCGATAGAGCAGGATTTTCACACTCCTGGACCACTAGAATGTCTGCGTCTAGACTGTCAGCTGCTCGGAGCTTCTTTCGCAACGCTCCGTTGCAATTCCAGGTTACGATCTTCATGGAGTCCTTTGGTTCACGTTTGATATCACGGGAAACAGGCCGGTTTACTCATTCTTCCTCTAGCCAAGAGGCTATCACTAACCGTCAAAGTAAATGATTTTCCCTATGTCCACTGGGCCTTTGGCTAGGCCTAACTTCATCGCAGGCGTTTTACCCTGCTGATTAGGTGCGCAGTAGTTGTAATACACCCGGAATATGTCGCCAATAATGGTGTACATAGATGGATCATAAGCGGCATAACCATACCAAATCCGCCCCTTGCTTGTACCTGACTGAAAGGGCCTTTCAAAGAATGTAGAAAAGCGCCTGATTCTCATGAAGAAGCGATCTACAGGCGCTAGCGTGGCCATCCGATAAAGATTCGCCTGATGATCAATATCGTATCGCTCAACATCTGTTATGGCTGCCACCATTTTCTCAGGCTCAGCTTTTGTTGCTCCAGGGTGCTCAATCCATCGCTCAGGAGAACCGTTTACCTTCATTGGTTTTGCCAGCCGATTAGCGATGATGCTGTTGGTTATGTCCATGATAATCTTAGGAGTTAGCTGCTGCGCTGGCACTCCTGACATCACAGAAACCATTTTTCGGAACTGCGCAACTAGCTTCTCTTTTTCGTCGTTGGTTTTGTTTTTGGCTGCCCTGATCAAGAATCCGTCAGATAATCCGGCTGCAATCTTCTCCCTGAATGCGGCTACATAGGCTGTCTTCATCCCGCTGTCCAGATCCATGAAGAATCGGGTCTTTTCAGCGCCTTTAAAGAAGCGTTTTAGAAGGTAAAAGTGAGCCATCATGGTATATTCGTTGTGGACTAAGGCACCTTTTGGGGGTAATGCCTTGGTTCTATCGAAAAATTCCGATGAGTCAGCCGTGTTGTACTTGGAATCCGTCAGGGTTCTGATTTTTACCTCATCACGGATATTTCCGGCTATCGGTATACTGTCTTTCGAAGGTGCCTTTTTGATCGCGTCATTGAACTCTTGCCTCAACCAAATACGGGCGTACTTCCGGTGATATCGGGGTTTTTCGTAGTCTCCACTCTCTACAGCTTCCTTCTCGACTGCACTCGCATCGACCTCTCCGTCGAAATTGAAGTTAAACGCAAATACGTACCCGGAATTCAAACACGCCGTGGCGATACCGTAGATATCACAGTTCCTTTTGTCGGCTCGCTGGGTCCAATTGCTCACAAGGACTTGTCTATCAGTGGATAGGTAAAGCCGCCTGAATTTCTTCTGCCCAAGGTTCCGCTCCCTCTCTGCCACAAACCGCAGGCATTGGCGGTGGAGTAGGTGAATCTTGTCGTAAACCGTTTGTGGTGCAATATCCAGAATGAACGCTATTCGCGACAGGGGCGCTTTACTGACCAATAGCTTGAAAAGCATTTTCTCAACGTGGGACTTTGAACGTTTGCGGCTTTTCGGTTTCTCTGTGAAGCTTTTACGGCATACACGACATAGGAGACGTTGATTCCCGCTCGATGTCCTTCCGTTTCTTTTGACCGATACCGGCGTATCGCTTATGTTTGTCTCACAGATTGGGTTGGGGCAACGCAACTCTGCTGGATGTAGGTGCTTCGAGATCCTTTGAAGTTCTTCATAAACCGCCTTGTTGCTCTTTAGCGAAGTTGAGACTGCCCCAGTTTCTAATCCGTTTCGCTTATTCTCCATGCAGCTTAAGCAAAAAAGGGACGCAGTGCCTTTGCCAGTTCCGGATATGCGGTAATGCCCTTTACCTCTCTCGTACACCTCCTTGCCACCTTCATCAGTTTCTTTGATGGTTGTGAACGCTAAGAAGCTTTTGCAGGTAGGGTTCCGGCAGCCGTTGACTTGAATGCCCTGGATGGTTTCGGGGATTCGAGGTAGTTGGTCTTGGCAAGATTTCGTGCTCATAAAAAAAGCGCCATACTGTCTGGATATCCAGTAGTATAGCGCTTCTTTTGGCCTTGTCAGCCCTGCCAGCCACACTTAAGGCGAATGGCTTGG
>NZ_JBDWCL010000026.1:0-10790 GCF_039977835.1 Marinobacter sp.
TTGACCGCGTCATCCACCATTCACACATCTTTATGCTGGGAGGAGAAAGCTATCGGCTAAAGCAGAAGACAACAAGCTAGACTATGAAAGGTGGGTCAATTTTATTGGCCAAAGGTGGGTCAAAATAAATGGCCATTGACAACACCTAAAAATGATCTGGAGCTTGCAAAAAATCGACTCCAGGAGGTGAAAAAAGATGAGTCTGACAGCACTTAAAAAAGAAGCATTCAAAAACGAAGCCGTGCGCGAGGAATACGACCGACTGGCTGGCGAATTCGAATTCATTGATCAACTAATCACCATGCGGTCCAACGCGGGACTGACACAGGATGAACTGGCAAAGCGGATCGGAACCGCGAAAAGCAATATTTCCAGGCTTGAGCGTGGTCGTAGCAATCCCAGCTGGGGAACCCTGAAAAAATACGCAATGGCCTGCGGCTATCGAGTAAAACTAGAAGCAGTCGAGGATAAGAATACTGTCAACGCATGACGGTTTCTTGAAATAATGCACCACCACAGCGACGTTGTGCGGCTAGGGTGGTTACGGAAAACGGCTGAACAGGATCATGAAGAGGTAGCGTAGAATTAAAACCGTCAGGGTGTTGGGCAGCACCTTCGGTTTACCATAATGGCGTTCTTATGCGCAGTAGTGATCCAATTTGAACTTACCCTGATCCGCATGGCCCACAAACAGACGCCGGGCCACAGCCGCTTTAAAACAGTCCGTGGAACTGAGGTAAAACCTTTCGACTCGTTGAACAGCGAGACTCAACAGAATCAGCCACATGTCACCAGCAAGCAAACGGCTAGCGTACCTTTAGGCATCAAGTGAAAGACAATTTTCGAGCGAGGAGCCAACCTTTTCTCGAAAAGTATGGCTTTTTCCACTCTTTTCTAACGACTTTCCAATAGCGCGCTTTCTTTGCTCCCTGTTGTAGTGTTCTGGAGCCAAGCGTCTCATTAAAGCTTGTCGACGAATCTGTGAAACCATCTCAGAGCTCATAGCTGAATTCCTCTCAAATATTTTTATTATAGTTTGAGAAAAAGTGATGGTTAAGGGCTGGATCAAAATAATGCTTACGTTTCATCCAAACGAACCCATCACCTTTCGTTATGATCGCCACGTCTATCGGGCCTCCTACCGACTCTGTGCCTCGAGTCACTTTCTTCTTGAACGCGATTAAATTTACAAGAGTCTCAGCCATTTCTGCAAGCTCGTCTTTAGGTAGAGAATCGAGCATGCTAATTACTTGCGATAGATACGTCTCTCGCTGCTTAGTTTCGATTGCCTTCAGCATCGAACCAAACGCCTCTTCAGCAGCAGCTGCTAGATCCGTTCTAAATTGCTCTCTTTCGTCTTCGCGGACTTTGTCGGCTGCCGCGTCAACTACGTTCATAATCGTTCCCGCTGCTTCATTACGATAGACGCGATCTAGGAAGGGATCAATGCCGGCGAGAAACGTGTGAATCATGTCCGACTGAGCAAACGGAATAATACTAGCTGAAAATTCCTCATCCTCTACAAGGTTGGATTTGGCGCTCTCCACAACAACTTTGTTGGTTGATCCCAAGAATCCTTGCATGTGCATCGTAATAACCTTCGGGAAGAGGTCCTGCTCCCCAAAGCCTGCAATCACAATTCCCGAAAAGTCCCCCAGCAAGTAGTCGCTGTGAAAGTACATCGCCAATGCCCTACGAAGAAGCTCTTTGTCCCCGACTTCGAGCAGCGGAAATATTTTTTCAAGCGATGAGGCGGCGAGACGATAAAATCGATCACCATGCACTTCAAGCATCTTCTCGACACGATCGGAAATTTCAGATATCTCGCAGCCTGCAGAAATTGCCTCATATTCTCTTTTTACAATCTCTGATGCGATTTGTGCCGCCCTTTTATAGATGCTTTCATCAGAGTCTCCTTGGAGGCGTTCATCATTGACCACCTCTTCTCTCATCAGATCGCAGAGGGATAGAATGGTTTGATCAATAAAGCGCTCTCGGGCTTTCTCCGAAAATATTCCGCCATCTCTAGAGAGAAACTCAATGAAATCGTCACTATACGCTTTGAGAGTTGGGAAAGATTTTGCTCCTAACTCCTTCCTGTAGGTTTTAATGACGGTTTCCCAAGGAACATTCATGATTGAGGCGCTTCCGTAAACCATAACCCCAACCGGCTCGGTCTTGGAAAGCGTGAAAAGTTTATTTACCGTGTTGTAGACCTTGTCGCCGCCAATAGTTACGGCACTATCAGCGGCAAGTGAAATCGCGGTTCGGTTCATGACGGCAACTTCGGTTGTCATTTTTTGTCCTTTTGGTTGATCATCTCTTTAGACGACATTTAACAGTCATGAATTAGCGTTGTGACCAGTTATTTGATAGAGCCTCAGCCTGCTCCATGATCAGCTCTATCGCCGCCGGCGCTTTGTCAGGTGGATACTTGTACCTTTGTAAGGTCCGTCGGACCAAGATGCGCAGCTTGGCGCGGACACTTTCACGAACCTGCCAATCAACCGTGGTGGACTTCCGGAGCTTGTTTGTGATTTCTATGGCGATTTTTTTCAGGATCTCGTCGCCGAGCTCTCGCACGGCGCTTTCGTTGCGGGCCAGAGCGTCGTAGAACGCCACTTCATCTGGATTCAGGCCAAGCGCTTCGTCACGTTCAAGCTCAGCCTGGAATTGCTTCGCAAGAGCGATCAGCTCTTCGATCACTTGAGCGGTTTCGATACCGCGGTTATTGTACCTGCGCAGCGTTTCCTGCAAGCGGTCAGCGTATTTTTTCTCCTGAACCACGTTCGTACGAGTGTGGGCCTTTATGTCATCTTTCAGCAACTTTTCCAGTAGCTCCACGGCGAAGTTCTTGTAGGGCATTCGTCGCACATCCTCCAGGAACTCGTCGGAGAGCAGGCCTAAGTTGGGCTTGTCCAGGCCGCACAGAGCAAAGACATCAGTCACGCCACCGCCTACCAAAGCGTTATCCAGGATCTGTTTCAGCGCGGAGTTTTTGTCTTCCTGGGTGAGCTTTTTGTCCACGCTGGTGAACTTGGTGATGGCTGCTTTCACCTGCGATAGGAAGGCCACCTCTTTTTGCAGCGCCTGAGCTTCGTCCAGAGTGGCGCACAACGAGAAGGCCTTGTTCATGGCCAGCACGGTATCCAGGAATCGTTTCTTACCGTCTTCCAGGCCCAGAATGTAGTTGGCGGTAGGTACCAGATACTTCTGCGGCTCAGCCTCAAAGCCACTGTAATCGAAGCCTTTGCCCTTCGGTCCGGGAGCGAACATGCCGTGGATGATGTCCAGCTTCTCCAGAAGGATAGCGTAGGCCTCTTCCGCACTGTGAGTGGGAGAACCTTTTCCCTTGGCGTCGGTGTAGTTTTTCAGGGCCTGCTTGAGCTCGTTGGCGATGCCGATGTAATCCACCACCAGTCCACCGGGCTTGTCCTTGAACACGCGGTTTACCCGGGCAATGGCCTGCATCAGGTTGTGGCCCTTCATCGGCTTATCCACGTACATGGTGTGACAACAGGGCGCATCGAAGCCGGTTAGCCACATATCACGCACGATCACCAGTTTCAGGGAATCGCTCGCATCCTTGAATCGCTTCTCAAACCGCTTCTTGGTCTGCTTGTTGTGAATGTGCGGTTGCAGCAGCGACCGGTCAGAAGCTGAGCCGGTCATCACCACCTTGATGGCGCCTTTCTCGGGATGGTCGTCGTGCCATTCTGGACGCAGGGCGACAATCTCGTTATACAGGTGAACGGCAATCTCACGGCTCATGGTTACAATCATGGCCTTGCCTTCAATGGTGCTGGTGCGGGTTTCAAAGTGGTTTACTAGGTCTTCCGCCACCTGTTGCAGGCGGGGCCCGGCACCCACCAGTTTCTCGAGCCGACTCCATTCGCCTTTGGTTTTCTCCCGGGAGCCAACGTCTTCTTCGTCTTCAACCACTTCCTCCACCCGGTCGGACAGTTCCTCAATGGTTTCGCGGTTCATGTCCAGCTTGGCCAAGCGGGATTCATAAAAGATAGGGACAGTTGCGCCATCGTCCACGGCATCCTGGATGTCGTAGATGGAGACGTAATCGCCGAATACGGCTCGGGTGTCCTTATCTTCGCTTTCGATGGGGGTGCCGGTGAAGCCGATGAACGAGGCATTCGGCAGTGCATCACGCATGTGGCGGGCGTAGCCGAATTTGTAGGTGCCGTCTTTTTTTAGAGTGGCTTTGAGACCGTACTGGCTGCGGTGGGCCTCATCTGAAATCACCACGATGTTATGGCGATCATTCAGGATCGGATGGCCATTTTCCTCATCCAGTAAGGCGAACTTCTGCACCGTGGTAAAGATTATGCCGCCGGACTCGCGCTCTGCCAGCAACCGGCGCAATGTATCGCGGTCGTCCGCCTGCACCGGTTCCTGTTTCAGCAGCTCCTTCGCGGAGCTGAAGGTCGCGTAAAGTTGGCCGTCTAGGTCGTTGCGATCGGTGACCACAATCAACGTGGGGTTGTTCATTTCCGGCTGCTGCAAAAGTTTTCCGGCGTAACAGCACATGGAAATGCTCTTGCCGGAGCCCTGGGTGTGCCAAACCACCCCAGCTTTCTTACTGCCGGGCTCCACTGTACCTCTGGGTGTGGCTCGTTTCTCACCACGGCCACGGCCGTTTATATCCTTGGCGGCAATCACTGTTGCTCGCACCGCCTCACGCACAGCATGGAACTGATGGTAGCCGGCGATTTTCTTGATCAGCTGGTCGGAGTCTGTCTCGAAAATCACAAAGTAGCGGATGTAGTCCAGAAACAATTCTCTATCAAAGAAGCCCCTTACGAGGGTCTCCAGCTGCCACTCCAATAGCGGTTTGTCGTCTTCATTCTTGATGGTGCGCCAGGGCATGTAACGCTCCTGGCTGGCAGTGAGAGAGCCTACACGGGCGAGGTAGCCGTCACTGATGATGGCCGCTTCGTTGTAGGCGAACAAATCGGTCACTTCGTCTTTGTAGGTCTGGATCTGGTTAAACGCATCCCAGATATTCACGTTTTCCGCACCGGGGCTTTTCAGTTCCAATACCGCAAAAGGCAGGCCGTTAATGAAACAAACGATATCGGGTCGGCGTAGCTGTTTGCTGCCTTCAATGGTGAATTGATTGATAGCGCGGAACCGATTGGCGTTTAGGTCGCCAAAATCCACCAAAAACGCCTGGTCGTGAATCACCTTTTCGGCGCGCTTATACTTTACGGGGATACCTTCCAAAAGTAGGCGATGAAAGGCGCGGTTGCTAACTACTACGTCCAGGCTTTCCGGCTTACGTACCACCTCGACAGCTTGCTCAACGGCGCTCTGGGGCAAATGAGAGTTTATGCGGCGAAGGGCCTTTTCAAGATCAGCCAACAACAGCACCTGCCGGTAATCGGCCCGTTCCGGTGAGGGGCCATCCGGCGCTAGATCCGGGCCATGGCCGATTTCCCAATTGGCCTCGGCGAACCATTCCAGGCATTGCTGTTCCAGTTGATCTTCCGTCATTGCTTTGTCCTTATCGACGAGTAGCCGGCTCTAGCTCTGCGGTTTTTGTTTTATTCTTCTTACTCAGAATCTTTTTTCACGACGTTCGCGGTTTTGAGCTCGTGCTTAATCTTTTCCAATGGCCCGCTCAGGTTTTTTTCAAGTCGGGCCATGTGCTCTACCAGCCACGCAATCATTTCTGGCCAGTTGGCTTTGTCATAGCCATCCACCGGCTTACTGAACTGAATCCGGCATGCTTTTTGATCGGAAAGTCGTTTCCATATCAATGCATTACCAAATGCCACTTCAATTTTCGCTTTTTGAGTTTCTAAGCGGTCGAATACGAATTTGTTCGCCTCCGCCTGGGAGCGTTGCATGGAGAATTCCACGCGGATCTCGCTCTTTCCAAAGATGAGACTGAACACCATGCCCGAGAGCCCAGAACCGGCGGATAGCCAGTGATCTTTCCCGGGACTGACGTTGTTGTAGAGGTTGCAGCTGCTCTGGCTGAATGCCTCAAGCGTCTGCTCCCAGAATTCCAGACGCAGCCGATGGCTTTGCCTCTGCTCATTACTGGCGCTCTTTTCCTCGGCCTCCTTGGCCATCATGCCGATCATGAAGTCCGAGGCTTCAGGAGTTGGGATGATCTGCTCCACGTTTAGGAACAGCTCTGCACCGGCCTGGTAGGGCGTGACCTTGAAGCACTGGCAGTCCACACCGAACTGGCTCAGCCAAAGTACCGTGTTGGTGACTTCTTTACGGTAGTGGGCAGCCACCAATATAAGGCGCTGGCTTTTCAGGGTGTTGAGTTGGACGGATTGCAGGTCATCGGCCTGTAGAAATTCTAGTAAGACTTTCTCGGCATCGGCCGGTTCGATTCCTTCATTCTGGGCTTTTTGAATCAGATACCTCTGAAAAATCTCCACCACCTGCTGCTTTTTCAGGTTGGCGCAGTAGCTAGCGTACTTGAGTGCCTGCCATACCACATCGCGGCCACTGTCATCGAGCTTGTTTTCGATGATAACCAGATTGCCGTCCTTGTCGATGGCCAGCAGATCCAATCGCTCACGGGTATCGTCGAAGCCATCGAACTCCTTCTGAACGATCAGCAGTTCCTCACCATCGCCCTGCGCCAGTGCCTGCGGGTAGTTCTCCAGCCATTCCTGTAGATGCTTGCGCTCGGTAAACCCCAGGTCACTGAAGCGTTTTACTTCCAGTGGGTTGATACGGTTGGAAGCGGCGTCGATCTTAAACATCGGCTATCTCCGCCGTTTCCTGAACGTGATCCTCTGCTCCTGAAATCGAGAGTTCGCCAGTCAGTAGTTTGGGAAGCAAGGAATCTCGTAGTTTTGCGAGGGTGTCTGACTCCCGGAGGTTATTCTCAATGGCGTCGTAGAGCGAAGATGCTTGCCGTGAATAAATCGAAATCAGTGATTCTGCGGGCGTCACTACAGGGATGATTTTGAAGTTCTTTTTGCTAATCTCCGCGAACGTTGTCCCACTGGCTCGGCTTTTGATTTCGCCCATATGAGACTGGCACCACTGGATGACAAACGCTGGCGTTAGGGTCTTCTCGCATTTCATCGCAATATAGCCCTGGTTAACCGCAACAGGAATTTTAGCGAGAGCCAGATAACCAACCGGTGCCCGCGACGACATCAGCACGGTATCGATTGGCAGTAAGCCAGAACTGATCTTCGCAAGGCCCGCCTCGGTGATTTTGCGCTCAGTTTCGACAAGTACTCTGTCTGCAAGATTTGATAGATCTTTTGGTGAAGTCCAGCTGATCTGGCCCGCTTCCCAAAAGGCAGGGTTCTTGGTGGATGGAGTGCCACCGCCGACGGCAGTCACTTCATCACCAATTTGGCTGACACTCCACCCCTCCGGAATTTCCCCCAACTCACTATCTTGCATAGCCGACGGAAACAGCTCGGCAGTGGCGCGAAGCTCGGCGTATTGCTCGGGCTGTTCGGTCTGGAGGCGGGTTAGTTCCTCTTCGCCATTGCCGGAAATGGCCTGCATGGCTGCGAGCACGGCGTCTTCCTCGCTGCCGCAGGCTGCCAGTGCGGCGATCTTGGCTTTGACCGGCTCAAAATCGACAAACCAGCTCTTGAAGATGGCCCGGGCCATCTGTTCGAGGGTTTGGTTGATTTGGTGGTTGAGCTGGATCTTATCGTCCAAGCTACCAAGAATGTTAACGATGCGATTCTGTTCTGACAAAGGTGGGAGCTTTAACTCAAACTTTGAGCAATCCGGAACACGAATGTGGCTGACTACAGATCCTGTGCCATCGTGCATCCGGAATTGATTTTGAAGATCGGTCGAAAGAAATGAGTAAAGCAGGAACCTTGGATGGAGAACGGTTTTATCCGCCCGGTACTGCATGATCCTTTGGCCAAGGAATACGGTATCATCGAAATCAACCAAGCCCACCTCACCCATGGGGGCTTCTCTGGTCAAGAGAACATCGCCGCGCTCAACCTTAGCCCGTCTCGTCCATTTTTCGTAGGTTTCTCTTTCAACAAAGCGACAGTCAGTGAGGTCAATTAGCCCGTGCCTAACGTTGGGCGTCCTGATCATTTTATAAGGAGTTTCGTGATCTACCCGGGGGGCCGTTTTATTTACGCAGTCAACTATCAGATCGCAAACATCGCTGATGATTGCGCGAGGCCATTTAGCACTCATAACCCAGCCCCCCAAGATTCCGCTTAATCTCCACCTCAAGCCGGTCACTCTCAGCAAACTGTTCCTGAAGTTGCGCGGTCAACCGCGTCATCTTCTCGGTAAACGGCTCGCCATCGTCTTCCTTCTCTTGAGCGCCCACATAACGCCCCGGCGTCAAAACAAAATCGTGCTTTTTAATATCGTCCAAGCTGGCAGATTTGCAGAATCCGGCCACATCCCCATAGACTTCGCCACGCTGCCAGGCATGGAAAGTGTCTGCGATTTTGGCGATATCGTCGTTGGTGAAATCCCGCAGTACTCGATCCCGCATGAAGCCCAGGTTGCGAGCATCGATGAACAGGAATTCTTCCCGACGGTCGCGCTTCTTTTCATTACGCACCATTCCATTCGCTTTGTCTTTGGTGAGAAACCAGATGCAGGCCGGGATCTGAGTATTGGTGAACAGCTGGCCGGGAAGGGCAACAATGCATTCCACCAGATCCTCTTCCACCAAGCGTTTGCGGATCTCGCCCTCATTGTTGGTGTTAGAACTCATGGAGCCATTGGACAGCAGTAGGGCCATGCTGCCTGTGGGCGACAGGTGGTGAATCATGTGTTGCATCCAGCCAAAATTGGCATTGCCCTTCGGTGGTACGCCGTATTTCCAACGTACGTCGTCGGCCAAGGATTCATTCCACCAATCTTTGATGTTGAACGGCGGGTTGGCCATTACGTAGTCTGCACGTAGATCCGGGTGCTGGTCGTCTAAAAAGGAGTCGGCGTTCTTCTTACCGAAGTTGAAATCGATGCCCCGGATCGCCATGTTCATGGCGGCGAGGCGCCAAGTGGTAGGGTTAGATTCTTGGCCGTAGACGGATATATGCTTTTTCTGTTCGGCGGCGTCGTAGAGCTGCTCGCGGGCGTGTTCTTCGATGAACTTGTCGCTAGAAACAAAGAAGCCCCCGGAACCCATGGCCGGATCGTATACGCGGCCCGAGTATGGCTGAAGCATTTCCACGATAAGGGTGACGATGCTCTTTGGGGTGTAATATTGGCCGCCCTGTTTGCCTTCTGCTAAGGCAAACTGGCCTAGGAAGTATTCGTAAACATGACCCAGGATGTCTTTGCTGTGCAGGCTCAGCTTTTCGCCTTTGTAGACCGGTCGGGTAAAAGAGGTGTCAGAGAAGGTGTTGATCAGGCCCAGCAGTTTGTCGTTGTCCAGTTGGTATTGGCTGATGCGGTTGAGGATACCCTTGAGCTTTTTGGGGTTGCTCTTTTCGATCTCTTCCAAGGCGTTGTCGATTAGCCAGGAGACCGATCGTAATTTGACGTCATTACCGGCCTCGTCTTGCCAGAGCACCGTCCCTATAGGAAGCACAGCTTTTTCTTTCAGGGTTTTCCAGCGAGCCTGTTTGGGCACCCAAAACACATTTTCTTCGCGATAGTAGTCCAGAACCTCTAGCTCTTCTTCCAGGGCTTGCTGGTACTCAGCGTCGGTGTCGTAGTCTTCCGGCGGCAGGAAGTAGATGTCGTTGTTCTCATTCTTGAACTGTTGCAGCAATTCTTCTTGGCGCTCTTCGAAGGCATCAGACACGTACTTCAGAAAAATTAGGCCCAGCACCACATGCTTATAGTTTGCAGCGTCCAGATTGGCGCGCAGCTTATCTGCGGCTTTCCAGAGTTTATCGTCAAGGTCGGATAGAAATTGCTGTTCCAAATTGGCCATTAATTAGTCCCTTGTGCGTTTCGATGCTTAAACAGTTTCTTTTGTTGTCTTAAGCCGCAATAGTGCAGCATTCAGTGTTGTGCGGCTGACGTTGAAATGTTGGGCAACCTCAGTTTTGGTAATATCCGGGTCGGAGAGCATGGCCTGAGCTTTTTGGATGTCCGACACGGACAGCTTGGGTTTTCGTCCACCCTTTCTACCTCTTGCTCGTGCTGCGTCCAAACCTGCACGGGTTCTCTCTCGGATCAGGTCATGCTCAAACTCAGCGAGGGCCCCGAAAATATGAAACACCAAGCGGCCACCGGAACTGGTCGTATCGATGGATTCAGTCAATGATTTGAATCCAATTTCCCGGTCATGAAGATCTTGGACAATCTCAACCAAGTCTTTCAGTGACCGCGCCAGTCGATCTAGCTTCCAGACAACCAGAATGTCTCCCTTTCGGAGAGTACGGACACATTGCGAAAGCTCAGGTCGTTCTCGAAGGGTGCCGGTAAACTTTTCCTGAAATACCTGTTCAGCCCCCGCTCTCTCAAGTGCATCCACTTGAAGCTCAGGATTCTGATCCTGCGTGCTGACACGTGCATAACCTATGATCATAAAAGGTGCCTTTCCTGTTCATAGATTGTTGTACGTGATTGTTGAACACAAAACAAGGCAAAAAGAAGGGTTTTGGGGCTGTTGTTTCAGGTGTCCAGAAAACGACCGTTTTCTGATAGAAAGCGGACCTTTATCAGATAGGGGTTTAACCGGGCCGCTAATCGGAAACAAGGCACGCTGAGGTCGCAAAGCGGACATTCAGGCGGATAGACCTACACTTTCCCTTGAAGAAATTCAGCTTCTTTTTAGGAATGTCCGCAGTAACGCGGTAGAACCCCTGAGCAACTAGACGATATCTAGGTTATCGTTTGAT
>NZ_JBDWCL010000027.1:0-95465 GCF_039977835.1 Marinobacter sp.
AGCCACTCGTTCAGGCTCGGGGGAAGAAGCAGTTCCTGATCAGGTGAATAGGGGCGGAAGGTGGTTCCCATCGGATTCTCCGGTGCTGAAGAATTTTTACGTATTATGCCAGAAGGTGGCTCCTGCCGCGCAGACTCCTAGTTAACTTCTTTGCGACTGGTGTAATGGTGGGCGTCAGCGCCTGGGACTGTCGCACCAGTCTCAGCCGTGGTGATATGGATGCTGCCCTTGGGCATGGTTTGGCTGTGGCTGGCGGCAGCGTTTTCCTCGCATCCCCTTTGCTGGCCGGATTGCTGGCGGTACCCGGTTGGGGGTGGGCGTTGCTCGGGCTGGGTGTTGTGTTGGGTGGTAGCGTGTTTGCCGCTATTGTTACCGACAGCGAAATTGAGCGTGTGCTGAAACAGGGTCCCTTTGGTCTGGGACCGGCCCATAAGGGGCTTCCTGCTGACGATGCCGTCTACTATCCCCAGTTGCTGAGCCAGCTCTCCCCGGTAACGGTATCCGCCGAGCGCTATGGAAACCTGAGTGGCGCGGAACAGGCGATGTTCGCGAACCATAGCCCCTCCCCGGACGACTATAGGGTGACCGTGCGTTCTCCCCTGATCAGTCGCTTCAAAGTTGGCCAGAGTCCTCAGGACAAGGCAGGTGGTAAGAAGCCAGACTTGAGGCTTGGGATTCAAGAGTTGGAATACACCCATAGTACGATGCAGACCCCCGCCGGTCAGGTCGATGAATATCATTTGAGCCGAAACACACCTTTGAAAAAGGTGACAACCTGGGTTCCTGTGCCGGAAGACCACGCCGTGCATTTTCTGATAGAACGGAACCTGGCCGGCAGCGAAACCCATGCGTTTGGTGATAGTGAAAGGCGAACCATCAGCCTGAGGGTGGTCTTGCAGGCAAGGATCGAGAGCGAAATAGGGTCATTCAGGGCCCCTATGCCGGTACTTGATGATTACGAGGCGTTTGATACCAGTCGCCACAGTGCGCTGCCGGACAAACAGCCCCAGGCTTTGAACCCGTTTGATAATGAGCCAGTGCCCTACTGGACAGTGAAAGAGGTTGCCGTGTGAGCGAGAGTGGCCAAACAAACAGTCAAGGGAAAACCGGTTTCCGGGCGGATCAGATTCCGGCATTGCCGGAGTCTCCAAAGAAGCGCGAACGACTTGGTGAGGACCTTCAACCTGTTGGTGACTACGTCGGTATCGAGCCCTATTACCGGGCGTGTGAGGATGTAGGCGCCGTCCAGCATCAGAACCAGGACGATCCAGATGGCTTTGAACTCGGGGAATGGTGGTGGGACCAGCGGCAGATTCGCTTTCTCAGCGGTAAATCGTTTATTGGTCTTTCTGCTCTGGTTCTGTTGATACCTTATGTCTGGGGTGGTGTAGTTTTGGTCGGTGGTGGCGTCGCCACAGTGTACTATTTGCTTCTCATTACAACTGATACGGCATATTTTCTTCGAGTTCTAGTGATTCTGTTTGCAGTTTTCGTTTGGATGCCAGTTTCATTCTATATTCTCATAAAAACTATGCCCTTGGTTGTGGGTGGCTTCGCCTTTCTGCTGAGGCCATTCGACAAACTACTGGGTAAACTCTTGGACCGCAGCCTAGAGGCGGGTGAAAGCTCCTTCAATCGTGAGACGGGTGAGGTGAGCTTTCCCCTGTCGGGAGGAAGGAGGCTGACAGCCCCGTTTGTGGAGTTCGATGCCTACGTGGAGCGGGTAATCCAGCATGGTGGTATTTTCTACCGTTTGATCTTTGTTCACCGCTACACCGCCAAGCAGTTCATCCAGACTTCCATGGGCCGTATTGAGCCCACGAAGGAAGAGGTTATGGCTCTGTGGGACATGCTCCAGCGATACATGGATGTTTCCCAACCGTTGCCGGATATGCCGAGGCTGGAGCCCTTCCGTCACCAGGACCCCGTAACAGCGGAATATGACCAGAAAACCGGACGCAACCCCCGATTCTGGCGTGATCTGGATCTGGACGCCTGGAAACAGGGGGAAGGGGCCGAATGGCTGAAGCGTCAGGCGGAATACCCCTGGGACAAGCGCACCTGCCGGCTGACGCCTCAGTTGGGAAAGGTGTCCACGCAGGCGTACCGGGAGTTGCGCCCGCAAGACGCTTATCCTGTTTGACTGCCAGTCGTCACGGCGCGCTGCCGGATGGGAAACTCCAGGCCTTGAACCCGTTCGACAATGAGCCAGCGCCCTACTGGACAGTGAAAGAGGTTGCCGTGTGAGTGAGAATGGCCAAGCACATCGCCAAGGGAAAACCGGTTTCCGGGTGGATCAGATTCCGGCATTGCCAGGGTCTCCAGAGAAACGTGAACGACTTGGTGAGGACCTTCAACCTGTCGGTGATTACGCCGGTATCGAGCCCTATTGCCGGGTGTGTGAAGATGTAGATGCGATTCAGCATCAGGACCAGGAAGATCCGGATGACTTTGAGGCCGGAGACTGGTGGTGGGATCAGCGGCAGATTCGTTTTCTTAATGGCAAGGCATTTCTTGGTCTCTCGGCTTTGCTGCTGTTGATACCTTATGTTTGGGGCACGGTTTTAGTTGGTGGCGGTGAGATGTTCGTTGTCTACTGTTCCTATTTAGTGACAGAAGAGGCGCCTCGCTTTGTTCGGTTCTAGCAGCCTGTCGGACTTGCACCTGACAGGCGTTATTTAACGTTGTCTGTTCGCTTGGTTTCCCGAGTTTGACCGTTAGGTGGTCATCAGGGAGTCCAGATTGGCCTCTATGGCACTTTTAGGTGCTCCAGATAAGGCCTTTGGGTGGGTGAAAAGGCCCTCACTGCGCCATTTTCAACACGCTCATCCGCTTCACATTCCACGCCAGCGTGGCTAACGTCCACTCGCCCGCAACTTTCTCCAGCCCCCTCATCGAGAACTGTCTCAAGCCCATCACCTGTTTGATAATTCCGAACACGGGCTCCACCGTTTGTTTTCGCAGTGCATACAGTGCTCGTCCGGACTGGGTTGTTAACTGGTGTTTCATCTGTGTCACCGGGTCGTCCGTGACAGGCGCCGGATGATCGGGTGCGAACCGATCAAACACGGATAAGTGGTGTTGATCGCGCGCCACCGCCAGTGACGGCCGGATGTTTTTCTCCCTGCATGCCTGGACGTTGGCTTTGCTGAAGTACCCTGTATCGGCCAGCAGATCCGTCACGGTACCCAGGGCTTGCGGCAACGCGCCTATCCGGGTGATGGCTGGAGCGATCTGTTGTTTGTCGTTTGTCGCCTGGGTCATGTGCGTACTGATCACCAGCATCGTCTCGGTATCCACCCCGGCCTGAGCGTTGTAACACTGCTCAAAGCCGCCGCCGGAGACGGGCATGATGCGCGATTCTTCATCGGTCAGATTCACCTGATCGGTATCCCGAGGGCCGGGCTGCGGTGGTTTAGGCGCCCGGCCCCGAGGCTTTTTTCCGGCGTCCCTCTGGGCCTGCCGTTTGGCCTGTTTTTGCTGGTAGTCGGCCTGTTCCTGTTCGAAGCGCTCTTGCGCTCGGGCCTCCATCGTCCGCTTCGCTTCCGCCAGTGCTTCCAGCCGGGCTTCACGCCGGGCGATCTCAGCGGGGATGTCCATGCCCTCAACCACCGGCGCCTGATCTGCCGCCTCTGCTTGGGCGGCCAGTGCGCTCACTTCCGCCCTGAGTTGCGTCTCGATCTTTTTTGCATGTGCATAGGACAACGCTTTGTGCTTACTGGCGTTCGCTTTCACCTTGGTGCCATCCAGAGCGATCCGGCCCAGCTTCACCAGATTCATTTCCCTCGCCAGCAGCAGAACCTGGACAAACAGAGTCTCAATCTGCGGAAGGAAGCGTCGGCGGAAGGTGGCAATTGTGTCATGATCCGGATGCGTGTTGGCCGCCAGATAACGGAACGCAATCGAGTCGTGGGTGGCGCGTTCAATCTTGCGGCTGGAGAAGACGCCGGTCGCGTATCCATAAATCAACAAGCTGAGCAATACGCCAGGATGATGGGCCCGCGAACCGCGCCCCGTATATTGCCGGGTGAGCTCAGACAGATCGAGTTGATCAACCACTTCAACGACAAACCGAGCCAGGTGATCCTCAGGCAACCAATCCTGAATGGAAGGGGGAAGCAGGAAGTCAGTGTCCCGATCAGCAAGTACAAAATGTCCCATCATTGAAGTCCGGTTATGGCCCCTGTTGTATTGATTATCTCACTTCGACACTGCGTGGTTAAGTCCGACAGGCTGCTAGGTTATTCTCTTTGCTGGCCTCACTTGGATGCCAGTTTCATTTTATATCCTCGTAAAAACGATGCCTTGGGTCGTCGGCGGCTTTGTCTTGGTACTGAGACCATTCGACAAGCTGCTGGGAAAACTCCTGGACCGTGGCCTGGACGCAGGCGAGAGCGCCTTCAACCGGGACTCAGGCGAGGTCAGCTTTGCCCTGTCGGGAGGCAAGAAACTGACGGCGCCCTTTGAGGAGTTCGATGCTTACGTGGAACGCGTGATCCAGCATGGCGGCATTTTCTATCGTTTGATGTTCGTTCATCGCTACACCGGCAAGCAGTTCAGCCAGACATCCCTGAGCCGGATTGAGCCAACCAAGGAAGAAGTCATGGCTCTGTGGAATATGCTGCAGCGATATATGGACGTTTCCCAGCCGCTGCCGGACATGCCAAGGCTGGAACCCTTCCGCCATCTCGACCCGGTGACGGCAGAGTATGACCGCCGTATCGGGCGGAATCCGCGGTTCTGGCGTAGTCTGGATCTGGATGCCTGGCAACAGGGCGAAGGAGCCGAGTGGCTGAAGCGCCAGGCGGAGTACCCTTGGGATAAACGCACCTGCAAGCTGACACCGCAGATCGGAAAGATTTCCATGAATGCCTATAGGGTAAAGGTGGCGTCCTTAAGTGACCTCGGAGAGGTTAAAGCATCGACAGGGTGAGTCAGAGGCATGGGCCTCTGACTCAGAACGTCTAAGCCTCCCTCAATTCCCGAGCCGCAGCCACCATCTCCCTCAACGCCGGAATCACCTCATCCCACGACCGGGTTTTCAGCCCGCAGTCCGGGTTAATCCAGAGCCGTTCTGCAGGAATCCGTTCCGCAGCCTTGTTCATCAGCGAGACGATCTGCTCAGTGCCCGGCATATTGGGTGAGTGGATGTCATACACCCCCGGGCCGATGTCGTTGGGATACTGGAAGCCCTTGAATGCGTCCAGCAGCTCCATGTCGGACCTGGAGGTTTCGATGGTGATGACATCGGCGTCCATGCGGGCGATGGCTTCGATGATATCGTTGAATTCCGAATAGCACATGTGGGTGTGAATCTGGGTTTCGTCTTTCACACCATTTGCGGCTATGCGGAAGGCTTCGATGGCCCAGTTCAGGTAGCTCTGCCAGTCGCTCTGCCGCAGGGGCAGGCCTTCACGGAGCGCGGCTTCGTCGATCTGGATGATGTTCACCCCGGCCTGTTCCAGGTCCAGCACCTCTTCGCGAATAGCCAGTGCCAGTTGCAGGCAGGTGTCTTTCCTGGGCTGGTCGTCGCGGACGAAGGACCAGTTCAGGATGGTGACCGGGCCGGTAAGCATGCCTTTCAGGGGCTTGTCGGTCAGGGACTGGGCGTAGCGGATCCAGTCCACGGTCATGGCTTTTGGTCGGGAAATATCGCCGAACAGGATGGGTGGTTTTACGCAGCGTGAGCCGTAGGACTGCACCCAGCCAAAGCGGCTGAAGACATAGCCTTCCAGTTGTTCGCCGAAGTACTCCGCCATGTCGTTGCGTTCCGCCTCCCCATGGACCAGTACATCCAGCCCCAGCTTTTCTTGTTGCTGGACGCAGTGGCGAATTTCCTCGCGGATTCGTGCTTCGTATTCCTCCGGCTGGAGTTCGCCTTTGCGAAACCTGAGTCGCGTCTGGCGGATGTCCTTGGTCTGGGGGAAGGAGCCTATGGTGGTTGTTGGGTAGCGAGGCAGCTTCAGGTGGTTTGCCTGGATGGCTGAACGTAGCTGGTAATCGCTCTTGCGCTGCCCCAGTTCGGGTGTGATCGCCGCGACTGCTTCGCGGACCTTTGGGTCTCTCACCCGTGAAGAGTTACTGCGGCTATGGATCGCTGCCGCATTGCTTTCCAGTGCTTCGGCGACCAAATCCCGACCTTCAGTGAGGGCCGTTGCCAACAGCTGTAGTTCTTCCAGTTTCTGCCGCGCGAAAGCCAGCCAGGAGCGGATTTCAGGATCCATGGTGGTTTCATTGTCCAGGTCTACCGGCACATGGAGGAGCGAGCAGGACGGTGCAAGCCACAGCCGCTCCCGCAGTTTTTGGTGCAGTGGTTCGAGCCAGTCCAGGGTTGCCAGCAGGTCGGTTTTCCAGATATTGCGACCGTCGACCACGCCCAACGAGAGCACTTTGTGCCCGGGCAGCCAGTCGGTTACGCGGGCAACTTCGTCTTTGGCATTGATGGCATCCAGGTGCAGGCCAGCCACCGGCAGTTCGCAGGCCAGTTGCAGGTTTTCGCGAAGCTGTCCGAAATAGGTGGTCAGTAACAGCTTAACCGGGCTTGCCTTGAGGTTGTGATAGGCCAGGTTCAGGGCGTGCCGCCACTCGCCGCCCAGTTCGGTAACCAGTATTGGTTCGTCGATTTGTACCCACTCTGCACCATTGTCTGCAAGAAGCTGCAGTAGTTCGCCGTAAACCAGCAGCAGGTTGTCCAGCAGGCTGAGCCGGTCGGTCTCGTCCTTCGACTTGCCAAGCCAGAGATAGGTGACGGGGCCGATGATCACCGGTTTGGCGTTCACGCCTGTTGCTTTTGCTTCCGCCAGTTGCTCCAGCAGCCGCGTTGGATCAAGGGCGAACCGGGTGTTGGCGTCGAATTCCGGGACAATATAGTGATAATTGGTGTCGAACCACTTGGTCATTTCGCCGGCGTGGACGCCGCAGCATTCGTCGTCAGCGGGGGAGCGGCCACGGGCAATTCGGAAATAGCGGTCGAGAGCGTTTTCATCGGCCTTGCCGGCACGGTCTGGCAGGTTGCCAAGGGTTGCGCTCATGTCCAGTACCTGGTCATAGAGGGAAAAGTCTCCCACCGGTGCCAGGGTCAGTTGCTGTTGGTCTTTCCAGTTGCCAGCTCGGAGTCTGGCAGCGGTTTCCCGCAGGGACTCTTCGTTCAAGTCGCCTTTCCAGAATCCTTCTAGGGCAAACTTCAGTTCCCGGCGCTCGCCGATCCGGGGAAAACCCAGATTGTGTGTGGTAACCATGGTGAATCTCCTGTTCGTTGTTCTCAATCAGGCACCAAGGCTAGCGATGATGGGTCATGAACAAAAATGGTATTATCTCATCAATCCATGAAATTAATTCAATAAAGGCCTTGGCATGATTGAACGTAACCACCTCGAGATCGTCCGTGAAGTGGATCGGTGCGGTTCTCTGACAGCAGCAGCGGAGGCCCTGTGCCTGACCCAGTCGGCGCTCAGCCATGCGGTGAAAAAGCTGGAGCAGCAGCTTGGCACCGACGTATGGGTTCGGGAGGGAAGGAAACTGCGGCCGACCCAGTCGGGCCTGTATTTGCTGTCGCTGGCGAATCGTTTGTTACCGCAGTTTGAGCATGCCGAGGAGCTGGTGGGCCAGATTGCCCGCGGCCAACGGGGCAGCCTGCGGATCGGGATGGAATGCCATCCCTGTTACCAGTGGCTGCTCAAGGTGGTGGGGCCATACCTGGAGCAGTGGCCGGGTGTAGATGTGGATGTGAAGCAGCGCTTCCAGTTCGGTGGCATTGGCGCACTGTTTGGTTACGACATCGATGTGCTGGTAACGCCGGACCCGTTACACAGGAAGGGACTGGTGTTTGAGCCGGTGTTTGACTATGAGCAGGTGCTGGTGGTGCCTCGGAGCCATCCATTGGCCACGAAGCCTTGGGTGGAGCCTGCGGACCTTGAAAGCGAGACCTTGATTACCTATCCGGTGGATGCGGAGCGGCTGGATATCTACACCCGGTTCCTGGTGCCGGCTCACAGCAGCCCGGCGCGGCACAAGACCATCGAAACCACGGACATCATGCTGCAGATGGTGGCAGCCGGGCGCGGCGTCTCCGCGCTCCCCCGGTGGCTGGTGGAAGAGTACGCTCACCAGATGCCGATCAAGCCGGTGAAGCTGGGGCGCAAGGGTATTGATAAGCAGATTTTTCTTGGCCTTCGTGAGCGGGATGCCAATGTGGACTACCTGCAGTCGTTTATGGCAATGGCCCGGAAGACCACCTGGGGCCTGGTTTGAATGTGTTTTCTGGAGTTACATTGCCCGGGATGTTCGCGGGGGCGTCTTTCTTCGGTTAAAATGCGCGAAATTATTCATCGGGGAATCTGACCATGAGCGAAACACCCGCAGACCTGAAATACATTGAGACTCACCAATGGGTGCGTGTGGCCGATGATGGCACTGCAACCGTCGGAATCACGGACTTTGCCCAGGATCAGCTGGGGGACATCGTTTTTATCGGTGTTCCGGATGTGGGGGCAACGGTGACCGGCGCTGAAGAGGCGGGTGTTGCGGAGTCTGTGAAGTCGGCGTCAGATGTGTTCAGCCCGGTGACTGGTGAGGTGATTGAGGTCAACGAGAGTCTTGAGGATGAGCCGGAAAAGGTGAATGAGGATCCTTATGGCGATGGCTGGCTGTTCCGGGTGCGGCTGGCGGATCCGGGGGAGCTGGATGGGCTGATGGATGCTGTGGCCTATGCGGAGCATGTTGCTTCTGAAGAGTGATCTGATCTTTGGAGCATGGATCAAGCCGGGTGGGCCTTCCAGAAAACGCCTCAAGACGTCCCTGTGCGGCTTGGGCTCCGCCATCCATGGCTCCGCACATTTCTGGAAGGCCCACCCGGCTTGATCCCCGGTCTGCAGCGCTGGACTCGTCTATACAAGCACTAAGCTTTCTTTTTATTCTTTCTTCAGGCGGCTCTCTATGAATTTCCCGGTTTTATACCTCCGAAAAGGCGCCGAGCGCAGGCTCAGGGCTGGTCATCTGTGGGTTTACAGTAATGAGGTGGATACCCGCCGATCCCCACTTACAGAGTTTGAAGCCGGTACTCAGGCTGAGTTGCGCGCTGCCAATGACAAGCCGATGGGGACGGTGTTTGTGAATCCCCATGCTCTGATATGTGGACGTCTGATCAGCCGGAATGCTGCCCACGGCATGACGCCGCAAAGGCTCACCGAGCGGGTTGAGACGGCGCTGGCGTTGCGGGAGCGGTTATTCGATAAGCCATTTTATCGCTGGGTTTTCGGTGACAGCGACGGGCTGTCCGGGTTGGTGATTGATCGGTTTGCTGATGTGGTGGTGGTTCAGATCTCCACCGCCGGCATGGAGCAGATGAAGGAGTCGATTGTCCGGGCCGTGCAAAGGCTGGCTCATCCTCGGGCGATTATTCTCAAGAACGACGGCAAGATGCGTAAGGTGGAGGGGCTGGATACCTACGTTGAGCAGGCCCATGGGCCGGAAATTGATCTGCTGCCGGTTGAAGAGAACGGGGTGCGTTTTGAGGTGCCCATGGAAGGTGGACAGAAGACCGGCTGGTTCTATGACCACCGCATGAACCGTCAGCGCCTGCAGGCCTATGCGCCGGGCAAGCGGGTGCTGGATGTTTTCAGTTACGTGGGCGGCTGGGGTATTCAGGCGGCCTGTGGGGGGGCTACGCAGGTGACCTTTGTGGACAGTTCCGCCGGTGCCATCGACTCGGTTCACCACAATGCGAAGATCAATGGGCTCGACAACATCGAAACCATTGAGGGCGACGCCTTCGACGCCCTGAAAGCGCTGTGTGACGAAAAGGAAAAGTTCGACATTGTGGTGTTGGACCCGCCGGCGCTTATTCCACGGAGGCGCGACCAGAAGGCCGGGGAAGAGGCTTATGCCCGCCTGAACCAGTTGGGGTTGAGGCTGCTGGACCGGGATGGGTTGCTGGTGTCGGCTTCCTGTTCCATGCATCTTTCCCAGGAGAAGCTGACGGACATTATCCGTAGCAGTGGCCGCAAGATTGACCGGTTTGTGCAGTTGCTGGAGCAGGGGCACCAGGCGCCGGACCATCCGGTTGTTCCGGGAATTCCGGAGACGGATTATATCAAGAGCTGTTTTGTCCGGTCTTTAACAGGGTTTCTTTAAGCCTCGAGGTGGTCATTAACCTCTAAGGCTCATGATTTTCCAGCCGTTTTCTTTTGCAATGCATTCAAGTGTCGGATCCGGATCTACCGCTACAGGATTCGCTACTTTGCGCAGTAAGGGTGCATCGTTGTGTGAGTCGCTGTAGAACCACGCACCGTCCAGGCTTTCCCCTGTTGATTCGAGCCAGTCGTGCAGGCGGGTTACCTTGCCATCCTGAAAGCTGGGAACACCCGCAACCGCTCCCGTGTAGCGTCCGTTGACCAGCTCCGGCTCGGTGGCGATCAGATGCTCAATGCCCAGAAGTTCCGCCACTGGCTCGGTGACAAAGCGGTTGGTGGCGGTGATGATCAGCAGCGTATGCCCCTGGTCCCGGTGGCTGTTGAGCAATTCTGTGGCGCTGGCTTGCATCATCGGCCGGATTTTTTTCTCCACGAACTGCTCACGCCAGGCCATAAGCTGCTTCATGTCGTGCCTCGCCAGAGGCTGCAGGGCGAAGCTCAGGTAGCGCATGATATCCAGTTCACCATTCAGGTACTCCTGATAGAACCTGTCATTGGCCTGCCGATATTCCTCTGCATCCACAATGGACTCTTCCACCAGAAATTCGCCCCAGGCATGGTCGCTGTCCCCGGCGAGCAGGGTGTTATCAAGGTCAAAAATCGCAAGGGTCAACGTCGGTACCTCCGGCTGGTATGGCGAATGTCACAGGCGCAACAGTCTAGCATGACATGCCGCCGCCGGCTCCGTTTGCCGAAGCCTTGGGATTCTGTAAGAATGAGAGCAACTTGGATAAATCCGGCTGGTGAATTTTTAATCCGGCCAACCGACTTTTAAGAGGACTGTGCCGTGATAGATTCAGACGGTTTCAGACCCAATGTCGGAATCATTCTGGCCAATCACAGGGGGGAAGTCCTCTGGGCAAGGCGAATAGGGCAGGACTCCTGGCAGTTCCCTCAAGGTGGCATCAAGCACAACGAATCACCGGAGGAGGCTCTCTACAGGGAGCTGGCAGAAGAAATTGGTCTCGGGACAGACGATGTGGAAGTCATCAGCTGTACCCGTGGCTGGCTGAGATACCGCCTCCCTCGCAGGATGGTGCGGCACAATTCGCACCCCATCTGTGTGGGACAGAAACAGAAATGGTTCCTGCTGAGGATGCTTTCGCCGGATGCGCAGGTGCGCGTGGACGGCACGGACTCGCCGGAATTCGACGGCTGGCAGTGGGTGAGTTACTGGTACCCTCTGGGGCAGGTCGTCTCGTTCAAACGTGAAGTCTATCGACGTGCGCTGCGAGAACTCGCACCGCGACTGTTTTATGACATGGAACAGTGGCACCGGAGCGAGCAGTCCCGGCGTACGAAGGATCAACAAAAATGACGGATTGAACCCGCCATGCTGAGCATACTGCGAAGTCTTGTACAAGAGGTAAACAGCGCCCGCGATTTGCAGGAGGCGCTGGATATTATCGTTTCGCGTGTGCAGAAAGCCATGGATACCGAGGTATGCTCGGTCTATCTCCTTGACCCGGCCACTAACCGCTACATTCTGATGGCCACAGAGGGCCTGTACCAGCAAGCCGTCGGCCAGGTTAGCCTTGGCTACTCCGAGGGCCTGATCGGCCTGGTGGGCTCACGTGAGGAACCCATCAATCTAGAAGATGCACCCTCTCATCCCCGCTACCGTTATTTCCCCGAGACGGGTGAAGAGCGTTTCCGCTCGTTCCTCGGTGTGCCCATTATTCACCACCGTCGGGTGCTGGGCGTTCTCGTTGTTCAGCAAAGGGAAAGTTCACGCTGCTTTGATGAAGGTGAAGAAGCCTTCCTGGTAACAGTGTCGGCGCAGTTGGCCGGTGTGATCGCTCATAGTGAAGCCACGGGCGCCATCAGCGGCCTATCTCTGACCGGCGAAGAAGCCACGGACGTCAGCTTCAGTGGCGTGCCGGGGGCGCCGGGTGTTGCCATCGGTAAGGGTGTGGTGGTCTATCCGGCCGCGGATCTGGACGTTGTGCCGGAAAAGCCCACGGATGATGTCGAACTGGAATTGTCGCTGTTCAATGGCGCAGTCACTGCGGTGCGCGAAGATATCGAGCGGGTGGCGGCCCGCCTGGCTTCACAGTTGCGGCCGGAAGAACAGGCGCTTTTTGATGTATACCTGCGCATGCTGGGTGACGATGCCATGCCGGGCGAGGTCTCCAATCGGATCAGGGAAGGTTTCTGGGCCCAGGGTGCCCTGAAGCAGGTGGTTCAGCAGTATGTGCGTCACTTCGAGATGATGGAGGACCACTACCTGCAGGAGCGGGCGGTGGATATCCGCGATTTGGGTCGCCGTTTGCTGTCTCACCTGCAGGAAGGGGAGCAGAAAGACACGGTTTACCCCGACAACACGGTACTGGTCAGTGAAGAGCTGACCCCGGCCATGCTTGGGGAAGTGCCCAAGGGGAAACTGGTTGGCCTGGTGTCGGTGAAGGGCTCCAGCAACTCCCACGTGGCCATCCTCGCGCGTGCCATGGGAGTGCCAACGGTCATGGGGCTGGTGGATATCCCGGTGAACCAGCTGGATGGCAAAGACCTGATTGTGGACGGGTTTGAGGGTCAGATCTTTGCGTCTCCCTCGACGGATCTGCGGAATTTCTACCAGGAAATCTGCGACGAGGAAGACGAGCTGGTCAAGGGGCTGGAGGCTCTGCGGGACCTGCCCTGTGAAACCACGGATAACCACCGGGTATCGTTGTTGGTGAACACCGGCCTGATGACGGATGTGGTGCGCTCGCTCAGCCATGGTGCCGAGGGCATCGGGCTGTACCGTACCGAAGTGCCCTTCATGATTAAAGATCGCTTTCCGTCCGAACAGGAACAGCGGGAGTATTACCGCGAGCAATTGGAAGCCTTTGCCCCCAATCCGGTCACCATGCGCACGCTGGATATTGGCGGCGACAAGGCTCTGACCTATTTTCCGATTCAGGAAGAAAACCCCTTTCTCGGCTGGCGTGGTATCCGCGTAACCCTGGATCATCCGGAGATATTTCTGGTTCAGGTGCGAGCCATGCTCAAAGCCAGTGAAGGGTTGAATAATCTGCAGATCATGCTGCCGATGATCAGTAATATTTCGGAAGTGGAAGAATCCTTGCACCTGATTTACCGGGTCTACCACGAGGTGAGGGAAGAGGGTTTCAACATACATATGCCCAAGGTCGGGGTGATGGTTGAGATACCGGCGGCGGTGTACCAGATTCGCGAATTGGCCGACCGTGTCGATTTCCTGTCGGTGGGCTCGAACGACCTTACCCAGTATCTGCTGGCAGTGGACCGCAACAACCCGCGTGTGGCCCAGCTGTACCATTCCTACCATCCGGCGGTCTTGCAGGCGCTTGTCCGGGTTGCCCAGGATGCCCATGCAGTGGGCAAGCCGGTGGGCATTTGTGGCGAGCTGGCGGGGGACCCCGGTGGTGCCCTGCTGCTGATGGCCATGGGGTACGATTCGCTGTCCATGAACGCGGCCAGCCTGCCCAAGGTCAAGTCTGTCATCCGCAGTGTCAGCCGCGAATGGGCGGCCCAGCTACTTGAGGATGTGCTATTGCTGGATTCCCCTCACGTTATCAAGAGTTGTGTGGATCTGGCGCTTCGCAATGCGGGCTTTAGCCGTTATCTGCGCCCGGGCAAGTCAAGCTCCATTGCCCATGCCGAGAAGGCCCTTTCCTGATGAGTTGCTATCTGTGGGGTCCATATAGGGTGTGCACTCTAAATTGGGCTGCTACGGTGGAAGGCATTAGCCACCAGTACCCGCAAGGGGATAGCGAATAATGGCAGCAACGACAGCAATAAAACCCCGGCCCCGAATCGGCCTCGCACTTGGAGGCGGTGGCCCCCTGGGTGGAATCTACGAAATCGGGGCGTTGCGTGCGCTGGATGAGGCGCTGGACGGTCTCGATTTCAACGATATTGATGTGTACGTCGGCGTGAATGCCGGGTCTTTTGTCGCTGCGAACCTGGCTAACCAGATGACGACGGCCCAGTTGTGCCGGATTTTTGTACGCAACGAGGCTGAGGTTCACCCATTTCACCCCGAGGTGTTCTATCGCCCGGCATTCCGGGAGTTGGGTAGCCGTCTGCTGGCGGTACCCGGTCTGGTCACCACTGCGGTTCGCAGGTTTATTAATAACCCCTATGATCAAAGCTTGCTGGAGGCGATGACAGTCCTCGCTCAGGCGGCGCCGGCGGGGTTGTTCGATAACGAGGGTCTGCATGAATATCTGCGGCGGGCTTTTACCATGCTCGGCCGTACCAATGATTTCCGGCAGCTTCGTCGCAGCCTGTACATTGTGGCCGCGGATGTCGAGAGCACCGAAGCCGTCTGTTTCGGGGCCCCGGGGTTTGACCACGTGCCCATATCCAGGGCGATTCAGGCCAGCATGTCCTCTCCGGGTATTTATGTGCCGGTTGCCATCGATGGGCGCTTCTATGTGGACGGCACCCTGAGAAAAGGCCTGCACGCGTCTGTCGCTTTCGAAGACGGCGCTGATCTGGTTTTTGGGGTGAATCCCCAGGTGCCCATTGATGCCAGCGCAGCGGTGCGGGCCGGTACCATGGCGCCGGGGGAACTGACTCGCTCGGGCATGCCCAACCTGCTGTCCCAGATGTACCGAACCATGGTTTATTCCCGCATGCAGTCCGGTATCGCCCAGTATGCACGAGATTATCCGGACAAGGATATCCTGTTGTTTGAGCCCACCCGCGACGATGCCAAACTGTTTTTCTCGAACGTATTCAGTTTCCAGTCCCGCCGGATGGTGTGTGAGCATGCCTACCAGATGACCCGACGTGACCTGCTGACTCGTGCGGATGAGCTGGAACCGAGGCTGGCGAAATACGGCATTCGCCTTCGCAGGGATCGCCTGGAAGATGAGCAACGGACCATCAGCACCAGTCTGTATGGTGAAATGTTACCGCTCTATGTTGCGAAGGGGCGCAAGAAGAAGGCCCAGAAGGGGCGTCTGGCAACGGGGCTGGATAACGTGTCGGAGCTGTTCAGCAAGGCGTTGTAGAGTGTATTGAAAGAAAGAGGAAGGCAGGGCGCCATTTTTAGAGGCGCCCTGATTGAGCGAGGCCTGAGTCAGAGAATATAGCGGCTGAGGTCTTCGTCTTCTGCCAGTTCACCGAGTTTCTCATCCACAAACTCGGCGGTTACTTCAAAGTTTTCGGTAACCTGATCGCCAGCCTCAAACGACAGACTTTCAAGTAGCCGCTCCAGCACAGTGTGCAGGCGCCGGGCACCGATATTCTCGGTGGTCTCGTTGACCTTGTAAGCTACTTCCGCAATACGGGCGATAGCAGCTTCCGTGAAGGTCAGCGTAACCCCCTCAGTGCCCATCAGTGCTTCGTACTGCTGCACCAGAGAGGCGTCCGGCTCGGTCAGAATTCGCTTGAAGTCGTCCGGGGTCAGCGCCTGCAATTCCACACGAATGGGCAGGCGGCCCTGTAGCTCCGGAATCAGGTCTGACGGCTTTGAGAGGTGGAAAGCACCGGATGCGATGAACAGAATGTGATCTGTTCTTACCGCGCCGTACTTGGTACTGACCGTGCTGCCTTCTATCAATGGCAGAAGGTCCCTCTGCACGCCTTCCCGGGAGACGTCCGACGAGGTGTTTTCTGAGCGCTTGGCCACTTTGTCAATTTCATCGATAAAGACTATGCCGTTCTGTTCAACGCTCAGAATGGCCTTTTGCTTGATCTCTTCCTCGTTGACCAGCTTGGCGGCTTCCTCATCGCGAACCTGCTTCATGGCGTCTGCCACTTTCATCTTCCGGGTCTTGCGCTTTTCCGAGGACATGCTGGAAAACATGTTCTGCAACTGGCTGGTCATCTCCTCCATACCGGGGGGCGCCATGATCTCAACACCGGCGCCGGTGTTACGCAGATCCACCTCGATTTCCTTGTCGTCCAGCTCGCCTTCGCGCAATTTCTTGCGGAACAGCTGGCGGGTGGAGGAGTCTTCCGCTTTCTGGCTGTCCTCCTTGAAGTCCCGGGGTGGTGGAAGAAGAGCGTCCAGTATGCGTTCTTCGGCGGCGTCCATAGCACGATGCTCGTGGCGCTTCATTTCCTTCTCGCGCAGCATCTTGATGGCCATGTCGGCGAGGTCGCGGATGATGGACTCCACATCCCGGCCTACGTAACCCACTTCGGTGAACTTGGTGGCTTCCACTTTCAGGAAGGGGGCATCGGCCAGTTTTGCCAGCCTGCGGGCTATCTCGGTTTTGCCGACGCCGGTAGGACCGATCATCAGTATGTTCTTTGGTGTGATTTCTTCGCGTAGCCCACTCTCAAGCTGCATCCGGCGCCAGCGATTACGCAGGGCAATGGCGACCGAACGCTTGGCCTCTTCCTGGCCTACGATGTGTTTGTTGAGCTCGTGGACGATCTCACGGGGGGTCATTGCAGACATGCTAGCTCCGGCTCAGTCGTTGGCAGACAGCACTTCAAGGGTGCGATTGTGGTTGGTGTAGATGCAGATGTCGGCCGCGATATCCAGGCCTTTCTCCACAATCTCGCTGGCTTTCAGGTCGGTGTTTTCCAGCAGGGCCCGGGCGGAAGCCTGGGCAAACGGTCCGCCGGAGCCGATGGCGATGAGTCCCTGCTCGGGTTCGATAACATCACCATTGCCGGTGATGATCAGCGAGGCGGTCTTGTCGGCAACGGCCAGCAGGGCTTCCAGGCGGCGCAGGGCCCGATCCGTTCGCCAGTCCTTTGCGAGTTCCACAGCGGCGCGGGTCAGGTTGCCCTGGTGTTTCTCCAGCTGCGCCTCGAAGCGCTCGAAAAGAGTGAAGGCATCTGCGGTGCCGCCTGCGAAACCGGCCAGCACCTGGTCGTGATAGAGCCGGCGAACCTTTCGGGCGTTGCCCTTCATTACGGTATTGCCGAGCGAGACCTGGCCGTCGCCACCCATGGCAACTTCATCGTCGCGCCTGACAGAAAGTATGGTAGTCATTATGGCTCCACTTGCCTGATAGAAAACGGTATTCAGCAGTTATGGAGGCGGGTGCCTGCTTTTCAAGGGTGGCAGGCAAGAGAGTCGGGGGGCGGCTCAGCCCTCCTTGGGAATTTTCCGGACCAGGGGCTGAATGTTCAGTCTGACCAGTTTGTCGACGGCGGCGTTCATCTGGCTGCGGGAAGTAAACGGGCCCACGTTCACCCGATACCAGGTACTGCCACTGTCAAGATCGATGCGTTTGACCTCGGCCCGCAGGCCCTGGAATGCAATCTCGGCTCGCTGCCTCTCAGCGTCCTGTTGTTTGCGGAACGAGCCGGTCTGCACCATATAATCGAATGTTTGCTGATTGGGTCCTGGTGTATATTCTTCCACCTCTGGCGGAATAACTTCGGAGTCGGGCAGCATGTCGTAAAATCGGAACCCTGGCTTTTCCTCCTTGGCCGTGGTGGCCGGGGTCTTTTCTTTGACCGCAGGGGGCTGGGCCGGCGCCGTTTTCGGTGGCTGCTGGTCGGGTGTTGGCAGTGAATTCAGATAGGCAATAAAACCGATAAACCCACCAACGGCGGCCAGGGATAATATCCAGCGCACGGAGAGGCCTCCGTGCTGCGTCTTTGCCGCTGCCGGCCGTCTTACGGGCTGTTTCGGTTTCCGCGCCGGTTTTGCTGTTCTTGTCGGTGTGGCCGACTTGCTGGCTGGTCTGGATTTGCGCGCGTAATCTCGGGACATGCCGGGTGATTTCCTGTTGCTTGCCTGGATATTCAGATCGGTGATACAGAGCCGTAACCGCTACATTTCTTCCGGGGCGCTCACTCCGAGCAGGTCAAGGCCGTTGGCAATGACCTGTCGGATGGCAAGGTACAGTGTTACCCGTGCATCACGAACGGCGGTATCCTCGATCAATACCTTGTGGGCGTTGTAATAGGTGTGGAACTGCCCCGCAAGGTCCCGCAGATAATGAGTAAGATGGTGGGGTTCCCGCAGCCTGGCAGAGCTGGCGATAAGCTCGGGGTATTTGGCCAGCTGATTCGCCAGATCCTTCTCCTCGTCGAGCGTTAACAGTGACAAGTCCCCAACACACTCCTTCAGCCCCCGTTCAACCCCTTCCTCGTTCAGTTTTCTCAGCACACTGCAGATTCGGGCATGGGCATACTGAATGTAATAAACCGGGTTTTCATTGGTCTGGGAGCGGGCCAGGTCGATATCGAAAGTCAACTGGGAATCCACCCGCCGCGCGGCCAGGAAAAAGCGGGTCGCGTCACGGCCCACTTCATCAATAAGGTCGCGAACGGTGACGTAACTTCCGGCGCGCTTGGAGATTTTCACTTCCTGGCCGGAACGGGTCACCATAACCATCTGGTGCAGCACGTAGTCTGGCCAACCCTGGGGAATGCCCGCTTTCAAGGCCTGGAGGCCAGCGCGAACCCGGGTAACGGTGGAGTGGTGGTCCGCCCCCTGCTCGTTGATGACAGTGGTAAAACCTCGCTGCCACTTGTTCAGGTGATAGGCCACGTCCGGCAGGAAGTAGGTGTAGCCGCCATCCTTTTTGCGCATCACCCGGTCTTTGTCATCGCCGAACTCAGTGGTTTTCAGCCACATAGCGCCGTCGTGCTCGTAGGTGTAGCCGTTTTTCTGCAGGCGTTCAACGGTTTGCTCTACCTTGCCGTCTTCATAAAGAGAGGACTCCAGGAAGTACACGTCGAATTCCACGCCAAAGGCTTTCAGATCCAGGTCCTGCTCACGACGCAGGTAGGCAACGGCGAATTCACGGATAGCCTGCTGGTCTTCCGGGTCGGCCTTGCCGGTGACTTCGCGGTCATCGGCGGTGACGGTTTCGCCGGCCATGTAGGCGTGGGCCACATCCGTAATGTAAGCACCACGGTAGCCGTCAGCGGGCCAGTTCTCGTCTTCAGGTGTCAGCCCTTTGACCCGCGACTGAACGGACAGCGCCAGGTTATTGATCTGGGCGCCGGCATCGTTGTAGTAGAACTCACGGGTAACATCGTAACCGTTGGCCTCCAGCAGGCGGCTCAGGCAGTCACCGATCGCCGCGCCACGGCCATGGCCCACATGCAGGGGGCCAGTGGGGTTGGCAGACACAAACTCCACCTGGACCTTCTCGCCCTTTCCGTTGTCGTTGCGGCCGTATTGCCCGGCCTGGTCAAAAATCGCGTTGACCACTTCAAAGGCGCTGGCTGTGCTCATGAAGAAGTTGATAAAACCTGGCCCGGCAATCTCCACTTTCTCTACCGCTGCACTTTCCGGAAGTCTGTCGACCAATGCTTCTGCCAGCTTTCTCGGAGGACAGCCAGCCGCCTTGGAGGCCACCAGAGCAATGTTACAGGCGTAGTCACCATGGGATTTATCCCTGGTGTTGTCTACCTGTGGTGTGAACGTCTGGTCGGCGGGCAGGGCGCCTTCGGATTGAAGGGTGGCCAGTGCAGACTGGAGCAGGTCGGATACGGTCTCTTTCATGCTGGCGGATGACTCGGGTTACAGAGAATTGGAGAACGGCGGCATGTTGTCCGCCGGAGAATCGAAGGGCGTTATTATCGCGGAAAGTTGGAGTGTTGGCAAAATGCCCGGCGCTGGGGCCGGGCTAGGAATAACTTATAAGTTCACAAAATCTTCCACCGGGTTACCGCCCGGAGGCGTCACTACCACTTTCAAAATAGAAGGTTCGGTAGCAGTCGCATCTGCTTCAGCATCTACGCAAGCAACATACGCTGACTCTGCGACGAGATTCTTACCGCTGCCAATTGTTTTGCTGGCTTGGCTTTCGGTGATAATGGTGCCTGCTGTAGTTGAAAACTCAATTGTTGTGCCGCTAGGTGGGGCAACGGTGGTCGGGCCATCAACTTCGTCGTTAATGGTCGTTGAAGTTGAAGCACAATATTCACCCCCGCCCGCATCAGTCAGCGTTACCTGAACGTTGTCCGAGCTACTTTGAACTAGTGTTGAAATGTTTTCCAGCGTAGCAAACTCATACGAACAGTCGCTAGACGGGAGGTGACAGTCCGTCCCAGATATAAGCCGCTCACCTTGCGTATATGCAACAATTTCAGGGCGGGCTTCGCGCGTATTAAGGCTCTCCCACGTTACTGTACATGTGCCGGAATCATTGAGTTCACAATCAGGAGTGATTTTGCCGTTAGATGTTGTGAAGTTGATGATTGTGTTGCCACGAATGGCATTTCCTTTTCGATCTGCGGCGTCGACTCTAACCTCAACTTGAGTGCCATTGATTCTCCAGGCATCAGGTAAAAAGGTATTGAGCCCTAACGCAAAATTACGCTCTGTAGGAATGTAAGAATTGATAGCGATCGGGGCAGAGGTTGTTTCGATTGGCTCTCCTTCGGAGTTTGTTGTGCTGGCGATAACGCGAACAACTTCATGGGTGGAGCCTGCACGTACTACGGCGCTCACATACCCCTCAGAGTCCGTTGTGCCGGTTTCGCTCGACAATGTGGAGTCGCTATCCGCAGGGAAAAGGCGGAAAGTTACATTTTGCTGTTCGACGCCATTGCGGTTCTCATCTATCAAACGGAAAGGAACGTCGGACACGGGAGCCCGGGCTTCGGTCGCATTGCCGGAGGTGTCCGTCGGGGAGATAGAGTTTGGTTCTGGGGGGAGCGTTACAAATGCAAGAGGTTCAGATGCTTCAACGTTTAGCATGACGCTTGCTTCTGCGCCGGCTGCTCGTGCAGTTACGAGATCGTCGCCAACGCACCCCGCTGCAGTGTAGGTTGTCTGGGCTATGCCAGAGGAGGCCGTGACTGGGTTGGCGGACAGCGTCGCCCTACCTTGGTCGACGCATCTCGAGGTGAAGCTGACGCTCATTTCTTCGCCTGTTAGAAGGGTGTTTCCGTTCTGTTGGTCAACGATCGAAACTTGTAGGACTGCTTTGCCGCCCGGAAGTAGTGCATCATTTTCCCCTGGCGCCAAGTTTGTGGTGGATGCCTCAATCTGTCCTTGCGTAAAATTTCCCTCTGAACCGGTCCCGAGTGCTATCACAGAAGTGTTGGAAGCTTCGTCGTCACCAGAGTTGTTGCCAGTTGAATCATCTCCACCTGTTGAGGTTTCCGGGTTTGAGCCATCTGAACCAACATTCACAATTGGTGCGGAGTCATCGTCTCCTCCACAAGCGGCTAACAATACTGCTAACGACAAAGCTGACGCACGCGCAAGGAATTTCCCTGACATTTCTTATCTCCAGTTTTTTTAATTACAGCAAAAGCCATTTCGCCGCGCATTCCCTGCATGAGACACGCAAGCTCAGGTATTTCCGTGGATTTACATTGTTAGTTTGCTCAAAATCATAGCACAGGATGTGTAGCCGGAATGGTGATTCATATTCATTTTTGAAAAAGTTTGTAATGCAGTGCGGTAGAAAGGTAATAAACAGATCAGCCGGTCTCCTGAGGGTCCACATCGATCATCCATTTCAGTCCGGCGGGCTGTTTCTTTTGGTCCAGTGTCTGACAAGCGCCAGCAAGCTGACGGTTCAGGTATTTGCGGTTGCTGCAAAGCAGAACCAATTGTGCCCGATGGCGGTCTGCCCGGCGTGCGATCAGGGCGGGGAGAGGGCCCCAGACTTCCACCCTGTTGGAGAGTGCCTGCGGCTTGATGGTATCCAGCAATTGCAGGCTTTTTTCCATTGTTTCTGCCTCAGCCCTGAAAATGGCCATGGCACGGTAAGGGGGTAATTGCCCCGTTTCCCGCTCTGTCAGCATCTGGTCGGCCAACGGCAGGTAATAGCCTTCGGCCAGGGATCTCAGCAGTGGGTGGTCACTATGGCAGGTCTGTATCAACACTTCCCCGGGCTTGTCCCCGCGGCCTGCCCGGCCGCTCACCTGCAGCAGGGTCTGAATCAACTGTTCGGGAGCGCGGAAGTCCACACTGAACAGCCCACCGTCGGCATTGACCACAACCACTAAAGTAACATTCGGGAAGTCGTGACCCTTGGCCAGCATTTGCGTGCCTACCAGAATGCAGGGGCGACCGCTGTTCACCGTCTTGAGGATTCCCTGGATACTGCCCTTGCGTTGGGTGCTGTCCCGGTCCACCCGTACCACGGGTGTTTCGGGGAACTGCGTGGCCAGAATGTCCTCTGTGCGCTCGGTGCCCTGGCCTACCGGTTTGAAGGCGTCGCTGTCGCACTTCGGGCAGTGGTCCGTGGCGGCGGTCTGGAAGTCGCAGTGATGACAGCGCATGGCGCGGTCCCGGCGATGATAGGTGAGCCGTGTGTCGCAGCGGGGGCACTCGACCATATGGCCGCAGTCAAAACACATCATGATGGGGGCAAATCCCCTGCGGTTCACGAACACCAGCGCCTGCTGGCCGTCCTGGAGGCATTTTTCGATGGCCTGCGCGGCAGGGCGGGACAGCCCACCTTCCAGAGGGCGGCTGCGGATGTCCAGTAGTTTGATGTGCGGTGGTCTGGCGTTGCCTGCCCGTTCTTCCAGCTTGATCAGGGCGTACTTGCCGGTCAGCGCGTTATGGTATGACTCCAGGGAGGGTGTGGCCGAGCCGAGGATGATAGGGCAGCGATTGAGATGTGCCCGATAGACGGCCACATCCCGCCCCGAGTACCGAAATCCCTCGCCCTGCTTGTAGGAGCTGTCGTGCTCTTCGTCCACGACTATGGTTTTCAGGGCCGTAAAGGGTAGCAATACCGCGGAGCGGGTTCCGATCATTATGACCGGCTCGCCGTTGCGGACCTTGAGCCAGGTAGACAACCGCTCCCCATCATTCAGGGACGAGTGCCATACCACAATGCGTGTGCCGAAGTAATGCTCAAAGCGCGCGACGGTTTGTGGGGTGAGGTTGATTTCCGGAACAAGCACCAATGCCTGATCGCTTTCGCCCAGATAGTGTTTCAGATAGTAGAGGTACAGTTCGGTTTTGCCGCTTCCGGTAATGCCAAACAACAGGGATGCGGCAAAGCCGTTGTCAGGCACGGGGAGCTGACTTGCGGCATCGAGCTGCGCCTGGGAAAGGGTTGGTATACGGTTGCGGATTTCTTCGGGGACGCCGGCCGGGTCGGGCGGTGGCACCTCGCAGATCAGTTCCTTACCCTGAAGGCTTTTGACTTGCGACTGGGTAAAGCCGGCCCGAACGATCTGTTTGCTGCTGACGCTCCCCCGCTGGCGTTGCAGCCAGCCCAGAAGTTCTTTCTGCCGTACTGCATTAGCTGGCAGAACGGCCGGGTCACCGCAGGCTTGCCAGTAGGTTTCTTTTTTCTCTGTTGCAGGTCTTCCGCGACGAAGGGCGGGTGGCAGCGCCGTGAACAGACACTCACCCAGCGGATGCTGATAGTAATCCGCTGCCCAGCTTAACAGTTTGAAGGTTTCCGCCGGCAGTGCGGGCCACTCTTCACAGGCCGATCTTACCGGTTTCAAGGTAATGCCCTCTGGCGGCTGGACATCTGAATCGACAACAAGGCCGGTGGCAGACTGCCGCCCGAAGGGTACAGTCACGCGCTGGCCCGGTTGGAGAGTCAGGTTGTCCGGCACCAGATAATCAAACAGCCGCCGGAGAGGGCGGTTCAATGCTATGCGCGCAGTTCGGGGCACATGAGGCTCCATGGGGATGATAAGACGGTCCGGGACTTGCCTGAGGCGACAATTGCAAGTAAGATTCGCGGTCTGTTTCCGGCAGGGCATGATTGTGCCCCGTCTTGTCAATTGATTCAAACGTGCGGTGCCTGGCACCTGGAGCAATTCGAGCTCCCGTGATCAGGTAGCGGCACGACCCGACAGAGGTTCGCCATGAAAGAAGGTATTCACCCCAAGTACGAAGACATTAACGTTACCTGTTCCTGTGGTAACGCCTTCAAGACCCGCTCTACATTTACTCAGGATCTGCAGCTGGATGTGTGTTCCCAGTGCCACCCATTCTACACTGGCAAGCAGAAAGTGATGGATACCGGCGGGCGTATTGATCGGTTCCAGAAACGTTTCGGTGGCCGTATCGGCGGAAAGAAAGACTGATACCGTACTGAGACAAAAAAGCGCCTTTCGAGGCGCTTTTTTTGTGTCTGCCTTTTGTCCCGGCGAGCGCCATTCAAGCGGGGATGTACGCAAAATGGCTTATTGACTGATCGAGAAATGGCCAGTGGGGCCTTGTCTGATGTTGACCTTCACGCCATAATGTCGCGCTCCGCTGGGCAAGCCCCGGTGGCTTTTACCTTTTAAACGTGACAAACGGAACAGTGGCAATGTCTCAAGATCTGAAAGAAGCAGCCCTTGAATATCACGCCAAGCCGCGGCCTGGTAAGCTGAGTGTTGAAATCACCAAGCCCACCAAGACCTCCCGCGACCTTTCTCTGGCGTACAGCCCCGGGGTTGCCGAGCCGGTCCGCGAGATCGCGAAGGACCCAGAGAACGCGTACAAATACACCGCCAAGGGCAATCTGGTGGCCGTTATTTCTGATGGCTCCGCGATTCTTGGCCTGGGTAACCTGGGCCCTCTGGCGAGCAAGCCGGTAATGGAAGGCAAGGGCGTACTGTTCAAGCGCTTTGCCGGTATTGACGTGTTTGATATCGAAGTCAATTCCGAGAGCCCCCAGGCATTTATCGAAACGGTTGAGCGTATCGCCGACACCTTCGGCGGCATTAACCTGGAAGACATCAAGGCGCCGGAGTGTTTTGAAATCGAGCGGGCACTGATCGAGAAGTGCAACGTACCCATCTTCCACGATGACCAGCACGGTACTGCTATTGTAACGGCAGCCGGCATGATCAACGCACTGGAGCTTCAGGGCAAGAAGATCGAGGAGGCCAAGGTGGTCTGTCTTGGCGCTGGCGCTGCAGCTATCGCATGCATGAAGCTGCTGATCAGCTGCGGTGTTCGTTCCGAGAACATCTTCATGCTGGACCGCAAGGGTGTGATTCACTCTGGTCGTGAAGATCTCAACCAGTACAAGGCGATGTTCGCCAATGACACCGACAAGCGCACACTTGACGATGCGATGGACGGTGCGGATGTATTCCTCGGTCTTTCCGGCCCGGACCTGTTGAGCGCCGAGCAGCTCAAGCTGATGGCGCCAAATCCTATTGTGTTTGCGTGCTCCAACCCGGATCCGGAAATCAGTCCGGAAGTGGCGTTGGCTACCCGTGATGATCTGATCATGGCAACCGGCCGTTCAGATTATCCGAACCAGGTAAACAACGTGCTTGGCTTCCCGTTCATCTTCCGTGGTGCGCTGGATGTTCGTGCCACCGCAATCAATGAAGAGATGAAAGTGGCGGCCGTTCACGCGATTCGTGAGCTTGCCAAAGAGCCGGTGCCGCTGGAAATCTGCGAAGCCTATGACGTTGCCAGCTTCGAGTTTGGCCGGGAATATATTATTCCCAAGCCGATGGATGTGCGTCTGCTGGAGGTTGTTCCAGCTGCGGTTGCACGCGCCGCGGTTGATTCGGGAGTTGCCCGCAACGGCTACCCTGCTCATTACCCGTTGAAGTCAATGGACGACATTATCTGATCAGTCGTTCCGGGCGTTTAGGCCACAAAAAAACCGGCGGAGTAACATCGCCGGTTTTTTTGTGGCCGTAGAGTGAGAAGCCGTTAGTCGGACCGATCAGAAAATCTGTCTGGACAGGCCTCCATCGTCACCGTTCTCATTGCCACCTGAGGACTCGTCTTGCGGGTCTAGCGGGGGTGGCGCATCCTCCTCTTTAAACAGTTCAAACATTGCACCTTCCTGACCGGGACGTGCGCGCTTGCCGGTTTCCGGGTCGATACGGATGTTGACAATTCCGTTGGGCCTGGGCATCAGGGAAGGGGGCTGACCTTCAAGCGCCACCTTCATGTAGTCAAGCCAGACCGGCAGGGCGGTGCTGGCCCCGAATTCACGCCGGCCGAGTGGCTGGGGCTGATCGAAACCAACCCATACTGTTGTAGCGATGTTGTGGTTGAATCCGCCAAACCAGGTGTCGCGCTGTTCGTTGGTAGTGCCGGTCTTGCCACCGATGTCTTCTCTTCCCAGTGCCAGCGCTCGTCTGCCAGTACCCAGCCTGATGACGTCTCGCATCATAGAATGGAGGATATACACTGAACGCTCATCAGCGAGTCTTCTTGCAATTCGGGCATTGCGATCTCCTGCAGCGATCTCTTTCTGCGCCTGCTGGCAATTGTCGTCACAAAGGATGACCTCCGGCGCTTCGAAAATATCGTCGCCGGTGACATCTGAGATACTGCTGACGAGGTAGGGTTCGACGTCATAACCGCCGTTAGCGATAACTGCAAAGCCTCGCGCGAGATCCATGGGGGTCAGTAGCCCGCTCCCGAGCGACAGTGACAGGTTTTTCTGCATGTCCTCAGTGGGTATTCGCAGTTGGTCGAGGTAATCGATAGTGTTCTGTATTCCCAGGTCCCTCAGAAGGCGTACGGAAACCAGATTCCGTGAGCGGTACAGGGCCTCCCTCAGGCGGGTAGGCCCATAAAACTGTCCTGAGGAATTTTGCGGCCGCCAGGCTGTTTCGAGTTCAGAGTCTTCGAAGACAATGGGCGCGTCATTATAGATCGTTGCCGGAGTCATTCCCTGTTCAAGGGCGCTGAGATACAGAAATGGTTTGAAGGTAGAACCTGGCTGTCTTTTAGCCTGGGTTGCACGGTTGTACTTGTTCTGGCTGAAGCTGTAACCGCCTGCAAGAGCTTCAATGGCCCCTGTTTGCGCATCCAGTGATATCAGGGCGCCTTGAACCCTTGGAACCTGAGCCAGGGCAACCCGCCTGACGTCAGGTAAATCTCCGACCGGCTGGTCGTTGTTTTGTCCGGAGTCTTCTTCGGCACCGTCGGCTGGTGGTTCCGGAGTCATGATAACCATGGGCTTCACATAAACGATATCGCCTGCTGAAACCACGTCAGAGGGCTTCTCGGGTTCCGGGCCAGTGAGGTTCTCGGTCTTGTATCGTCGGGCCCACGTCATGGTGTTGAATGCCATGACCGATGTGCCCAGCCCGCGGGCGTGAAGGTCCACCTCGCTGTCTGCGTCTCGCACGTCAGTGACAACGGCGGGGACCAGTTCCGCTACGCGTGGATAATTGGCCATCAGATTGTTCAGGTTGTCCGGGGCCAGTTCGTCTTCGCCAACCTGGCCAATCGGGCCGCGAAAGCCGTGGCGTCGGTCATACTCCTCCAGGCCTCGTCTCAGAGCCAGGGTGGCTTCCCGCTGTTTCTCGCTATCCACAGTCAACTGTACTGTGTAGCCATCCGTGTAGGCAGCATCTCCGAAACGCCTGACCATTTCCGCGCGCGCCATCTCCGCCACGTAGTCTGCGTCCACCTCTGTGGAGGCCGCGTTGAAGCTTGCGGTCAGCGGGGCGTTGGAAGCCAGTTCATAGGCGTCCTGGGAAATGTATTCCAGATCCCGCATGCGACCCAGGATCCAGTTTCTGCGAGCTTCCGCGCGACTTGCATTGGCAAGGGGGTTATAGGCTGAGGGTGCCTTGGGTAGGCCTGCCAGCATGGCCATTTCTGCCAGTGAAAGTTCGGTCACTGGTTTGTCGTAGTAAACCTGGGCAGCGGCAGCAATCCCATAGGCGCGATTGCCGAGATAGATCTTGTTGAGATAGAGCTCCAGGATGCGGTTTTTATCCAGTTCACGCTCAATCTGAAGAGCCAGAAGTATCTCGTTGAACTTGCGAATAAACGTCCGGTCGCGTGACAAAAAGTAATTTTTTGCAACCTGCATTGTGATGGTACTGCCCCCAGACTGGATCTCTCCGGTGGAGACCAGTTCGATGGCAGCCCGCATCAGGCCTTTGAAGTCGACCCCGAAGTGCTCATAAAAACGGGCGTCTTCAGCTGCCAGGAAGGCATGTAACTGAATTGTAGGGATCTGTTCGATTGTGATAGGTGCCCTTCTCTTTTCACCGAATTCTGCTATTAATTTGTCGTCTGCGCTGTACACCCTCAGAGGGGTCTGCAGCTTGATGTCCAGGAGTTGTTCGACAGGAGGCAGCCCCGGACGAAGATAAAGGTAAAATCCTGACGCCACGATTGTGGCGAGACTGAATCCAGTGAGAAAAAGCCATGCAAACAGGCGAGATGTACGTAACAAGTGAGACATTTTTTTCTGACAACTGTTGGATATAGGTCTATCATTTGAGAAATTGCTTTAGGAAGGGCGAGCCACTTCCCGGGTACAATGTTTCCCAATTAAAGAAGAACGAGCATTGTAGACGGAAAACTGAAGAAATTCTCTTAAATAAAAAACACATATGAAAGAGCTCCGTCTGGAGCTTTTATAACCCGGTGCATGTAACCAGGTATAGGGTGAGCGCGTGTTCGGATTGTTCGGAAAGAAGTCCAGTGCTGTCTTGGGTGTGGACATCAGCTCCAGCTCGGTGAAGCTTCTGGAATTATCAAAGCAGGGCGACCGCTTTAAGGTCGAGAGCTACGCAGTAGAGCCGTTACCGGCAAACGCTGTTGTAGAAAAAAACATCACGGATGTCGAGGCGGTCGGTGAGGTGCTGAAACGCGTCGCATCCAAGTCCCGTACAGGCGTCAAGCAGGTGGCTGTGGCTGTCTCCGGTTCCGCCGTTATAACCAAGCTGATCCAGATGGACGGTGGTCTTAACGAGTTCGAGATGGAAGACCAGATCACGCTGGAAGCTGACCAGTACATTCCGTACCCCCTGGATGAAGTGGCAATCGACTTCGAGGTGCAGGGACCATCTGAAACCAATCCTGATCAGGTCGATGTCCTTCTGGCAGCGTGCAGGAAGGAGAACGTCGATATCCGCGAAGACGCTCTCGAGATAGCCTCGCTGACGACCAAAATTGTGGATGTGGAGGCTTACGCACTCGAACGGGCCTACTCACTTATCGAGTCCCAGCTTGACTCCCAGGGCGAGGAGCTCGTGGTTGCGATTGTGGATGTCGGCGCAACTATGACAACGCTCAGTGTCCTGGCTGAAGGCAAAACCGTCTATACCCGCGAACAGATTTTCGGTGGCAAGCAGCTTACCGAGGAAATCCAGCGTCGTTACGGGCTGTCTCTGGAAGAGGCTGGCCTCGCGAAGAAGCAGGGTGGCCTGCCGGACGACTACGATTCCGAAGTGTTGACGCCATTCCGTGAAGCAGTCGTCCAGCAGGTTGCCCGGGCACTCCAGTTCTTCTTCGGCGCAAGTCAGTACAATGCGGTTGACTACGTGGTCCTGGCTGGCGGTACGGCATCGATCCAGGGGCTCACAGAGATGGTTGAGGAAAAAACAGGCACGCCAACGCTGGTCGCAAATCCATTTGCGGACATGGCGGTTGGTTCCCGGGTGAATGCATCGTCGCTGAGCAACGATGCCCCTTCGCTCATGATTGCCTGCGGGCTGGCAATGAGGAGCTTTGACTGATGGCAAAGATTAACCTCAGACCCTGGCGCGAAGAACTCCGGGCAGAAAAACAGAAGCAGTTCGTGGTCATGATTCTGGGCGCCGCGATTATCGCCGGTGGCCTGGTGTTCCTATGGAAAACGGACATGGATAACCGTATCGCCTACCAGGAATCCAGGAACGCATACATCGAAACTGCAACTAAACAGCTCGACAAGCAGATCAAGGAAATTGAGGACCTCAAGCGCAAGCGTGACGAGCTGCTTTCTCGCATGCAGGTGATCCAGGATCTCCAGGGCAAGCGCCCGGTCATTGTACGGGTGTTCGATGAGTTGGTTCGCACACTTCCGGACGGTCTGTACTACACCAGCCTCAAGAAAACTGGCGAGCGGGTGGACATTGTCGGGATGTCGGAATCCAACAGCCGCATCTCGTCCCTGATGAGGCGCTTCGAGGGGTCCGACTGGTTCAGCGATCCCAATCTCTCCAACGTCGCTGCTGCCGACAGTGCCCGTGCTGGCTACAGCCAGTTCAACCTGTCGGTTCAACAACAAACACCAGAGCCCGAAGGGGAGGATAAGTAATGAGCCTCGCGGACTCACTTAAAAGTCTCAATGAATTTGATATCAATGACCTGGATGTCAATAACGCCGGTATATGGCCGGCGCCGGTCAAGGCAATCGTCGCGCTTATCATTTTTGGCCTGATTCTCGGTGGCGGCTACTGGTTCTTCATCAAGGACCAGTATGCCCAGTTGGAGCGGGTCGAAAATACCGAACAGGAACTGCGCAAGCGTTACGAGGACAAGGCCTACCAGGTTGCCAACCTTGAAGTCTTCAAGGCCCAGATGGAAGAAATGGAAGAGACATTCGGAGCTCTGGTGAGACAACTTCCCAGTGAGACCGAAGTGCCGGGCCTGCTTGAAGACATCACCAATACAGCATTGGGTAGTGGTCTTGATCTGGAGGAGGTCGAGTTGCAGGGGGAGCAGCAGCGGGATTTCTATGCCGAGCTTCCGATCAATATCCGGGTGACCGGAACCTACCATGAGCTGGCGAGTTTCGTCAGCAGTGTAGCGAGCCTGCCACGTATTGTGACGTTGCACGACTTAACCATAGAACCAACGGGCGGTGATGGAGAGCAGCTGAATATGCAGGTTCTTGCACGTACCTACCGCTACCGGGCTGGAGAATGAGCATGGCGAAACAGCATGCGGCAAAAGCCTGGATAGGTATTTGTCTGGTATCTTTTCTGACGGCGTGTTCCCAGGGAAATGGCTTTTCCGATCTGGACAAGTTTATGGCAGATACGCGCGCCAAGCCCCGTGGGCACGTGGAGCCCTTGCCGGAGTTCAAGGCGTATGAGGCATTCAGTTATTCGGCTGCGGATCGGAGGGCACCTTTCGAGCCACCGATTGATGTCCAGCTCACCATGGTGGATCAGGAACCCGAAAGTGATGTTGAGCCGGATCTGGATCGGCCGAGAGAGGTTCTTGAGAATTTCGATCTGAAGGCACTCAGTATGGTGGGAACTCTGAGCGATACCTCCGGAAGTCTGTTTGCGCTTGTTAGAGACAATGAAGGTGGTATCCACAGGGTGCGTACCGGTAACTACATGGGGCAGAACTATGGTCGGATTATCGGTGTTAATGAAACCCGGGTTGAACTGATTGAGATCGTTCCCAATGGCCGGGGCGGATGGGTCGAGCGTCCGCGCTCGCTGTCGCTGGATGAAAACGAAGGCTAGGGGAGCGGCAATATGACTATTGAAAGAAACATGCATGAACAAAAAAGTTTGGGGTCGAGGCTAGCGATGTTCAGAAAACTCAATGTATACGTCGGCGTGATTGCTTTTGGGTTGTTGTCCGGCCTGGCCAATGCGGTCACGCTGGAAGACGTGTCGTTTTCGTCGCTATCCGGAGACCGGGTGGAAGTGACGCTGAAATTTGATGGTCAGCCGCCGGAACCGACCGGGTACACCATTGAGCGACCGGCAAGGATAGCCGTGGATCTCCGGGACACCAATAGCGGACTTGCCAGCCGCAATATCTCGCTTGGCTCTGGCAATGCCCAGAGTATGACGGTAGTCGAAACCAAGGATCGCACACGCCTGATTTTCAATCTGGCAGAGCTGGCGCCTTACCAGACAGTGCGCGACCAGAACAGGTTGGTTGTGACGATCGGTAGCGAGGGCGGTGCTACGGCATCTGCTTCTGGACCCTCTGCAGCGTCTTCTTCCGCATCGTCCGGGCAATCGGGCGCGTCTTCCTATTCATCTTCAAACCAGCTCGCGGGCGTGGACTTCCGGAGAGGCGGGGACGGAGAGGGTCGAGTGATTGTGGATCTGGGCAGTGCCAGCACGCCGGTTGATCTTTCCGAGCTTGGCGGTCGAATCCGCTTGACTATGGATGGGGTGAGTGTTCCCGACAACCTTCGTCGTCGACTGGATGTGACGGATTTTGCAACACCGGTCACTCGTATTGATACTTTCACTGAAGATGGCAATGCAGTTGTGGAAATTCGCCCCGAAGGCAATTACGACTACATTGCTTACCAGTCGGGCTCCCAGTTTACAGTCAGCGTAGAAAAGCTGACGGAAGAGGAAGCTGAGTCCCGTCGGGAAGAGAAGTTTCCGTACACAGGCGACAAGCTTTCCCTGAACTTCCAGGACATCGAGGTCCGTTCGGTGCTGCAGTTGATTGCCGATTTCACCGGCCTTAATCTGGTGGCCAGCGATACGGTCAGTGGCAGTATTACTCTGCGTTTGCAGAATGTCCCTTGGGACCAGGCTCTGGATCTGATTCTGAAAACCAAGGGCCTGGACAAGCGCCAGATAGGAAACGTACTTTTGGTGGCGCCCGCTGACGAAATTGCAGCCCGCGAAAGGTTGGAGCTAGAAACCAACAAACAGATTGCTGAATTGGCGCCGGTCCGACTGGATATCATTCAGGTTAACTATGCCAAGGCGGCGGATGTAGTCGCTCTGATTCAGGCGGACGAGGAGCTAATATCATCACGTGGATTTGTGTCCTCTGATGCTCGGACCAATACCATCAGCGTGCGGGAAACCGCGGAAAAACTGGACGAAATCCGTCGCCTTGTTTCCACGTGGGATGTGCCGGTACGGCAGGTTTCCATCGAGGCCCGTATAGTTCGCGCGCAAACCAACGTCGCTGAAAGTCTGGGTGTGCGCTGGGGTGGCGCAGCCTACGATGTGAGTGGTAATAATGTTGTTTCTGTAGGCGGTTCCCAGGGGGCTGTTGAAGAAGCGCGGCAGGCAGCGGGGGGTACAAATAATACCATCACCTTCCCCGGCGCACTGGCAGTGGATCTCGGTGTCTCCGGCGAGGGTGCTTCTTCCTTTGCCATTGGCTGGGGGAGCGACGATTTCCTGGTGGATCTGGAGCTTTCTGCACTGGAAAGCGATGGTCAGGCTGAGGTGGTTTCCCAGCCACGCGTGGTAACCGCTGACCGTCAAACCGCCAAGATCAAATCCGGTGAAGAGATTCCCTATCAGGAGGCTTCTTCCAGCGGTGCTACGTCAGTCTCCTTCAAGGAAGCGGCGTTGTCGCTCGAGGTTACTCCGCAAATTACGCCAGATGACAAGATCATTATGGATCTGGTGGTCAACCAGGATTCCAGAGGTGAGGTTACTGCCGGTATTCCGGCAATCAATACCAACGAGGTAACCACGCAGGTTCTGGTTGGCAACGGTGAGACTGTGGTTCTGGGTGGTATCTTCCAGTCCGAAGTGGCAACCACCACAACAAAAACACCGTTCCTGGGCGACATTCCCTACCTGGGCCGGCTGTTCAAGCGGACCGAGCATATTGATGAGCGTAGCGAACTGCTTATCTTTATCACCCCGAAGATCATTAAAAGTGACCTGATTCAGTAATTCGGTCACGCTTGAAAAAACCCGCCGTCCTCGTACGGCGGTTTTTTTTGCCTGTCCGTTTTTCCAATCTTATGGAAAACGTTACCCTGTGCTATTCTCACCCGCCGGAATACAGATGAGCGGAAGTTATGTCCTTGCCAAAACGAATAGTCCTTGTGGGCCCGATGGGGGCTGGCAAAAGCACGATTGGTCGCATGCTGGCCAAGGAGCTGGGCTATCGTTTTCTCGATTCCGACCGCATTATCGAGGAACGCTGTGGAGCGAATATTCCCTGGATATTTGATGTCGAAGGCGAGGATGGTTTCCGCCATCGCGAAACCGCCATGCTGGCAGAACTCTCTCAGTATCCAAAAACCGTCCTGGCGACCGGTGGCGGAGCCATCATGCGCGAGGAAAATCACGCTCATCTGAAGCGTGATGCAGTGGTGGTCTACCTGAAAACATCGATAGAACAGCAGGTGGAACGAACACGGCGGGACAGAAACCGTCCCTTGCTGCAGAACGATGATCCGGAAGCCGTTCTCAGGAACCTCTTTGCAATCCGGGATCCGGTTTATACAGAACTTGCCGACGTTGTCATGTTTACCGATCGCAAAAGCCCGCGGCTGGTGGTGCGGCAACTGGTGAACCGCATTAATCCCCGGACGCCAAGGCATAAACGACAGATACGCAAAGAAGGCAGAAATCATGCGTGATTCAGTGCGGCAGCTGACGGTGGATCTCGGAGAGAGAACCTATCCGATCATAATAGGGCAGCGCCTGCTGGGTAACTACGATCTGACCCCCTTCGTTCACGGGAAACAGGTCATGATTGTCACCAATGAAACCGTAGCTCCCCTGTACCTGGAGTCTGTACAGGCGTGCTTTCCCGGTAAGCAGGTCGATACTGTGGTCCTGCCGGATGGTGAACGGTTCAAGGACTGGCAAACCCTGAACCAGATATTTGATCACCTGCTGGAGATGCGCCACTCGAGAAAGACCACCCTGGTCGCGTTAGGGGGTGGTGTAGTAGGGGATATGACCGGATTTGCTGCTGCGTGTTACCAGCGAGGGGTGCCGTTCATCCAGATACCCACTACGTTGCTGTCGCAGGTGGATTCTTCTGTCGGCGGCAAAACGGGCATTAATCACCCGTTGGGCAAAAACATGATCGGCGCCTTTCATCAGCCTGAGGTGGTGCTGATTGATACGGATAGCCTCCAAACGTTGCCTCCCAGAGAAGTGTCGGCTGGCCTTGCTGAGGTGATCAAGTATGGCCTGATCCGTGATACGGAGTTCCTGGGCTGGCTTGAGCGGAAAATAGAATCGCTGGTTGCTCTGGAAACAGAGGCGCTTGTGGAGGCTATTTATCAGTCGTGTGCCTGCAAGGCGGATGTGGTAGCCCTGGACGAGAGAGAGGGCGGGTTGCGTGCGATCCTGAATCTCGGGCATACCTTTGGCCATGCCATTGAGACGTTTGCCGGATACGGTAACTGGCTGCACGGCGAGGCTGTAGGAACGGGTATGATGATGGCGGCCGACCTTTCCCTGCGCCAGGGGATGATCAGTGAGGAGGACCGCGCCAGAGTGATACGCATTGTTGAGCGGGCGAACCTTCCGGGCCTGGCGCCGAGCGCCATGACACCGGAGGACTTTCGTCGCCTCATGGCTGTTGACAAGAAGAATGTCGATGGCTCGCTCAGGCTGGTTCTGCTTGGGGCGCTGGGCGATGCGGTAGTGACTGATGAGGTGGATACTTTAAAGCTGGATGCGACACTCCGGGCTTTCTGCGCTTTCCATGAAGGCGAAAATACCTGAGTCATTACTGATCAGAAGTATCAGAGAGAGGCACTACAGGGAATGACAGTGACAGATCAGGGGCTCAACAGTCTTGATGGGGGCGGGCTTTTTCCGCGATTGCAGGAAAGGTACGGCTTGAGGGCGAATCCCCTGGACATGGAAACTCCCTTCTATCCGGACGCCTCCCGCCATCATGCCCTGGAAACACTTCGCCATCTCTGTGGTTTTGGTGATCTGGCGCTTTTGCTGACTGGCGACCCGGGCGCTGGTAAAAGTCGGTTGCTGGCGGAATTGATCAGAAGTGAGTCTTCCCGCCTCGACTTTCATCGCCTTCCCACCGCTGCATTGACCAGTATCCAGGCTCTTGCTCGTGCCTTGCTTGGCATAGCGCATACTGGCCTGAAACCGGGAGAGGGAGCACGTGAATCAGTGTATGGCTTCTTCCGCTGGTCTGAGAGCCGGGCGCGAAAGGGGCAGCGCATGGTTCTGTTGATTGATGATGCGGACCGGGCGCCGGCAGAGCTTGTCAGGCTGCTATTGGCCGCTTTCACGGCCGCTGATCGTTCTGCAGCTGCCGTACCGGTTTTCAGTGGCAGTGGTCAGTTGATTGAGATGTTAGGACTTTCGGGAGACGGTGATGGCGTACACCAGATCCATCTCCGTCCCCTCACCAGGGAAGAGGTTGCTGCCTACCTCGAACCCAGAATTCATCGGGCAGGTGGTGACACAAAGGTTTTATTGACGCCCTCCAGGCTCTCGCAGATACACAGGCTGAGCCAGGGAAGCTTTTCGCGCTTGAAGCGCGTATCGCCAGCGGTGTGGCTGGATATGACGTCGTCAGGTAGTGGGAAGGAACGCAGGCGGTCCTTCTCCATGCCAGTCAATTTACGTTGGCCAGCCCTGGCCCTGGTGCTTCTGGCGGGTTCGTGGTGGCTGGTTTCACAGCAGTACGATGACTCCGTGGCGAGGGAGAAGGCGGCGCCGGAAGTCGAAACCGTGCGCAAGAGTATAACCATCGGTCCCGACAACCCTGAGCTCGAGCCGCGAGACGCTGATACAGAACCAGTCAACGTCTCATCTGAATTGACAGCGGATGGTCCATCGCCCCAGTCTGTTCCAGAGCCAGAGCCAGAGCCAGAGCCAGAGCCAGAGCCAGAGCCAGACTTTTCACCGGCCAAGCCTTCTCATTTTGAGGCTCTTGACGACGTCAGGGCCCGCCAGGGCTGGACGGTGCAACTGATCGCCGGCAATCGTGAGCAAACTGTCCTCAGTCTGATTGATCGTTACAGTTCTATTTCAGGAATTCGTTATACCCTGACTGAGCTGCAGGGCGAGGACTGGTTTGTTGGCTTTTATGGAGATTTCCCATCCCGGGAGGGGGCTCAGAGTGCCGTTGAGGGCCTTCCCCAGGCTCTTCAGGATCAGACTCCCTGGATCAGGCGCATGCGTGATTTCTGATGTTTCTGCCCTCTCTGTTTTTGTTTTTAGCGTAATAAAAACAATAACCTGAATCGGGACTGTGGTGGCCGTGTCGTAGACGGTCGCAGTCGTAACCGGTGGTTCCGCTTCCTAAAATAAAACCTCTTTGGTTTGAGTACGTATTTCTACGCGTGTAAAATAGCCAGCCCCCATTTTCAGTGTCAAAGGGTGGGTATAGTGTGTTTTTTCGAATAACCCTTTGATTGAAAAGCATTTCTACGCGAGAGAACGCTTATGATGACAGGTTTGTATCATCCCGACGAATTCAGGGACAACTGCGGTTTCGGTCTGATCGCCCACATGAAGGGCGAGGCCAGCCACAAGTTGTTGCAAACTGCCATCGAGTCGCTGACCTGCATGACCCACCGCGGTGGTATCGCTGCAGACGGAAAGACCGGCGATGGTTGTGGCCTCCTGATCCAGAGCCCCGATGCCTTTTTGCGCAAGGCTGCGAAAGCAGAGTTTGGCAAGGAGCCTGAAGGACTGTTCGCTGTGGGGCAGGTGTTCCTTAGCCCGGATGAAACCAGGGCAGCGGCAGGCCGCGCAGCCGTGGAGAAGCGCCTGACAGAGCAGGGACTGGAAATCATGGGTTGGCGCAAGGTGCCAACTGATGACAGCTGCCTCGGCCCTATGGCGCTGGATTGTCTGCCATGGATTGAGCAGGTATTCGTGGTACCGGCTGATAAGACCGAGCAGGAATTTGCCATCGCCCTGTTTGTGGGGCGCCGCCACGCCGAGCGTGACATGGCGGATGATTCCGAGTTTTACATTTGCAGCCTGTCCCATCGCACTCTGGCCTACAAGGGCCTGATGATGCCGGCAGATCTGGCAAACTTCTACAAGGATCTGGGCGACCCGGATCTGCAGACGGCCATCTGCGTATTCCACCAGCGTTTCTCTACCAACACCATGCCTCGCTGGCCTCTGGCTCAGCCGTTCCGTTATCTGGCGCATAATGGTGAGATCAACACGGTTGACGGCAACCGTAACTGGGCGATTGCCCGTGCAGCCAAGTTCAGTGCACCGGAGCTGCCGGATCTGCAAACCCTGCAACCACTGGTGAACCTGACCGGTTCAGACTCGTCCAGCATGGACAACATGTTGGAAGTTCTGCTGGCAGGTGGTGTCGACCTGTTCCGTGCCGTACGGATGATGATTCCGCCGGCGTGGCAGAACGTGGATACCATGGATTCCGAGTTGCGAGCTTTCTACGAATACAACTCCATGCACATGGAACCATGGGATGGCCCGGCGGGCCTGGTTCTCTCCGATGGCCGCTATGCCGTATGTATGCTTGATCGCAATGGTCTGCGTCCAGCCCGCTGGGTAATCACGAAAGATGATTTCATTACCCTGGCATCCGAGATTGGCACGTACGGCTACAAGCCCGAGGATGTGGTAGCGAAGGGCAGGGTGGGGCCGGGCCAGATGCTGGCCATTGATACCGAATCTGGGGAACTGCTCCATACCAGGGATGTGGATGACCGCCTGAAGTCTGCCCAGCCCTATAAGCGCTGGCTGCGGGAGAATTCTCTGCGGGTGGAAACCACGCTGAACCAGGACACCCCCGATTTCAAGCTGATGCAGTCAGACGAGCTTCACATACACCAGAAGATGTTCATGGTGTCCTACGAGGAGCGCGATCAGGTGCTGCGCCCGCTGGCCGAAAATGGCCAGGAGGCGGTAGGCTCCATGGGTGATGATACGCCCATGGCGGTTCTCTCCAGCCGCGTCCGCCATGTGGCGGACTACTTCCGGCAAAAGTTCGCCCAGGTGACCAACCCTGCTATAGATCCGCTGCGTGAATCCATTGTGATGTCGCTGGAAACCTGTATTGGTGCCGAGCGTAACGTGTTTGAGGAAACAGCCGAGCACGCCAACCGGATTATTCTGACAACACCAGTGCTGTCGCCGGCCAAGTTTCTGAAGATCTCCAATAACGATCGGCCAGGTTTTGAAGTTGCCCGCATCAACATGAGCTATAGCCCGGAAATGGGTCTTGAACAGGCTGTTCAGAAGGTATGCGATGACGCCGAGCAGGCGGTTCGTGACGGTAAGGTTATCCTGATTCTGACGGATAAGGACCTGAAGGAAGGTGAGCTGCCCGTAAATGCCATGATGGCCACTGGCGCGGTGCACCACCACCTGGTCAAGAAAGGGCTGCGGTGTGACTCCAATATCCTGGTCGAAACCGGCTGGGCCCGTGATCCTCATCATTTTGCCGTCCTGTTTGGCTTTGGTGCCACGGCAGTGTACCCGTATCTGGCGTATCAGGTGCTCAATGACCTGATCCGTACTGGCGAACTGATGATGGATCCCATTGATGCGAAGAACAACTATCGCAAGGGCATCAATAAGGGGCTGCTGAAGATTCTGTCCAAGATGGGCATTTCTACCATTACCTCCTATCGTGGCGCCCAGTTGTTCGAAGCCATCGGTCTGGCAGATGATGTGGTGGATTTGTGTTTCAAAGGCGTCCCCAGCCGTATCCAGGGGGCCGGGTTCTTTGATTTCCAGCAGGACCAGGAGCAATTGGCGGCCGTCGCCTGGAAACATCGCAAGCCGATTTCCCAGGGTGGTCTGCTGAAGTATGTTCATGGCCAGGAATACCACGCCTTTAACCCGGATGTGGTTGCCAGGCTACAGGAAGCTGTTACCAGCGGAGATTACGGGCAGTATATGGAATACGCCGGGCTGGTAAACGAACGCCCTGTCTCCACCCTTCGAGACCTGCTGGGCTTCCGTAAAGACATCAAGGCTATTGACCTGTCAGAAGTCGAGCCGGTGGAGAATATCTTTCCACGCTTCGACTCGGCAGCCATGTCCCTGGGCGCGCTGTCTCCAGAGGCTCACGAAGCCCTGGCGGTGGCCATGAATACTCTGGGCGGCCGGTCGAACTCCGGCGAGGGCGGTGAAGACCCTGCCCGCTACGGTACCGAGAAACGCTCCAAGATCAAGCAGGTGGCGTCCGGCCGCTTTGGTGTGACAGCCGAGTATCTGCGCAGTGCCGATGTCATGCAGATCAAGGTGGCCCAGGGCGCCAAGCCCGGAGAGGGTGGCCAGTTACCCGGTGGCAAGGTCAATGATCTGATCGCACGCCTTCGCTACTCAGTACCGGGGGTGACGCTGATCTCGCCGCCGCCACATCACGATATCTACTCTATCGAGGATCTGGCGCAGCTGATTTTTGATCTCAAACAGGTCAATCCGAATGCTCTGGTTTCCGTGAAACTGGTTTCCGAGCCCGGCGTTGGTACCATCGCCGCCGGAGTGGCCAAAGCCTATGCGGATCTTATTACCGTTTCCGGTTATGACGGTGGCACAGCGGCAAGCCCGCTCACATCCATCCGTTATGCGGGCTCCCCCTGGGAACTTGGTCTTAGCGAAACCCAGCAGGCACTGAGGGCCAACGACCTGCGCGGCAAGATCCGCCTGCAAACCGACGGCGGTATCAAAACCGGTCTGGACGTGGTCAAAGGCGCTATTCTGGGTGCTGAAAGCTTTGGCTTCGGCACCACGCCGATGGTCGCACTGGGCTGTAAATACCTGCGAATCTGTCATCTGAACAACTGCGCGACGGGGGTTGCCACCCAGAATGAGCACCTGCGGGAAGAGCATTTCAAGGGCACTGTGGAAATGGCCATGAACTTCTTCCGTTTCGTAGCGGAAGAAACCCGTGAGTGGCTGGCGAAGCTGGGTGTTCGCAGCCTCGAGGAACTGGTGGGCCGTGTTGACCTGCTGGAGCGCCTGCCCGGCGATACTCCGCGCCAGAAGAAGCTGGACCTGACACGGCTGTTGTCCAATGACCATATCCCCGCAGACAAGCCCAACACCTGCCAGGTGGCACGGAACCATCCGTTTGATGAAGGCAAGCTGGCTGAGCAGATGGTGAAAGACACTGCCGATGCGATAGCGGCGAAGGCCGGGGGTACGTGGTCCTACAGGGTGACGAATTGCGATCGTTCGATCGGCGCCCGTCTGTCCGGCGAGATTGCGCAGTTGCACGGCAATCAGGGCATGGTTTCAGCTCCGATAACCCTGGAGTTGACTGGTACCGCTGGTCAGAGTTTCGGGGTCTGGAACGTGGGCGGTCTTAACCTGCTTCTTGAAGGAGATGCCAACGATTACGTGGGCAAAGGCATGACCGGCGGTAAGCTGGTGGTACGGCCGCCATCCGGCAGCGAATTCAAGTCCCAGGAAACCTCGATTGTAGGCAATACCTGTCTGTATGGTGCAACTGGTGGCAAACTGTTTGCTGCTGGTACCGCCGGCGAGCGCTTCGGTGTTCGCAATTCCGGCGCCCATGCCGTTGTGGAAGGCGTGGGTGATCACTGTTGTGAATACATGACCGGTGGTCTGGTCACCGTTCTGGGAAGTACCGGCCATAATTTCGGGGCCGGTATGACTGGCGGTTTCGCCTATGTGCTGGACCTGAACAACACCTTCGTGGACCAGTACAACCATGAGCTGGTGGAAATTCAACGCATTTCCAGTGAAGAGATGGAGTCCTACCGGAACCACCTCCGTGGGGTTGTCCGTGAACATATCTCCGAAACCGCGAGCGAATGGGCAGAGCATATTCTTGACAATTTCGACGACTACATCGGCCGTTTCTGGCTGGTCAAGCCCAAGGCAGCGAACCTTCGCAGCCTGCTGGCCAGCACCCGGGCACGTCCCGAGTAACGGCGAATGAACAGGGTCGGGGCGTTGCCGTTATGGTAACGCCTGTGTCGAAATTGAGTCTGATGAGAGCTTCATAATGAAAGAACGACTGAGTAACGACTTCCAGTTTGTCGAAGTAGGGCGTGTTGACCCCAAGAAAGTACCGGCAAAGAAGCGCAAGAAAGAGTTTGGTGAAATCTATCATCCATTTACTCAGGATCATGCGGCATCACAGGCACATCGGTGTCTCGAGTGCGGTAATCCGTATTGTGAGTGGAAATGTCCTGTCCATAACTACATTCCCAACTGGCTGAAGCTGGTGTCTGAAGGTAACATCATGAAGGCCGTAGAGTTGTGTCACCAGACCAACTCGCTGCCTGAGGTTTGCGGCCGGGTCTGCCCCCAGGATCGACTGTGTGAGGGTGCCTGTACCCTGAATGATGGCTATGGAGCCGTAACCATCGGGTCGGTAGAGAAATACATTACCGACACCGCCTTTGCGTTAGGCTGGAAGCCCGATATGTCCGCGGTGAAGTGGACCGATAAAAAGGTTGCGGTCATTGGTGCTGGCCCGGCAGGTCTGGGGTGTGCCGACGTACTGGTCCGCAATGGCGTAAAACCGGTGGTTTTCGATATCTACCCGGAAATCGGTGGCCTGCTGACCTTCGGTATTCCCGAGTTCAAGCTTGAGAAGTCGGTAATGAGCCGTCGTCGCAAGATCTTTGAGGAAATGGGCATGGAGTTCCGTCTGTCGACAGAAGTCGGCAAGGACGTAGCAATGGCTGACATTCTTGAAGAATTTGACGCCGTTTTCATGGGCATGGGCACCTACACCTATATGAAAGGCGGTTTCCCCGGCGAGGATCTGCCTGGGGTCTATGACGCCTTGCCGTTCCTGGTTTCGAACGTCAATCGCCGTCTCGGATTCGAGGACAATGCCGAAGATTTTATCGACATGAAAGGCAAGCGAGTGGTGGTACTTGGCGGGGGTGATACCGCCATGGACTGCAACCGCACGTCAATTCGCCAGCAGGCAACAAGCGTTACCTGCGCCTATCGCCGTGACGAGAAAAACATGCCTGGCTCCCGTCGTGAAGTGTCGAATGCCAAGGAAGAGGGCGTCAAATTCATGTTCAATCGTCAGCCGATCGCTATCATTGGCGAGGATCGGGTCGAGGGCGTGAAGGTGGTCCAGACCCGCCTTGGTGAGCCTGATGAGAATGGCCGTCGCCGCCCGGAGGTGGTTGCCGGCAGCGAGGAAGTCATCCCGGCGGATGCCGTGCTGGTCGCTTTCGGGTTCCGCCCGAGCCCGGCCGACTGGTTTGGTGAACTGGAGGTAAATACCGACGATTCTGGCCGGGTCAGCGCGCCTGAGGAAGCGGAATTCGGCTTCCAGACCAGCAATCCCAAGATTTTTGCCGGTGGCGACATGGTCCGCGGCTCGGATCTGGTCGTAACGGCTATCTGGGAAGGCCGCCAGGCAGCCGAGGGCATCATGGATTATCTCGATATCTGATCCCTCTGGTTTTTGACCGTGATCAGAAGGGCGGCGTGCTGAAGGCGGGTCGCCCTTTTTTATTGCCACAAACCGGGTATCATTGCCCTCCAAACTTTTGACAGACAGCAGACTGGGAATGCTATGACCGAGCTGAAAAATGACCGTTTCCTGCGCGCGCTGATGCGTCAGCCCGTTGATCGCACACCGGTATGGATGATGCGTCAGGCCGGCCGATACCTGCCCGAATACCGTGCCACTCGCGCCAGGGCCGGGGATTTTCTCAGTCTCTGCAAGAATACCCCGTTGGCTTGCGAAGTGACCCTGCAACCCCTGGAACGTTTTCCACTGGATGCTGCCATCCTGTTTTCGGATATCCTTACCATCCCCGATGCGCTCGGCCTTGGTTTGTATTTCGAAACCGGAGAAGGCCCGAAATTCCGCAACACCATCCGGTCCGCAGCCGATGTGGCCGCGCTGCCAAAGATCAATGCGGAAGTGGATCTGGACTACGTGATGAACGCGGTGTCCACCATCCGGAATGCGCTCAATGGCAGTGTTCCGCTAATCGGCTTCTCCGGCAGCCCCTGGACCCTGGCCACTTACATGATCGAAGGCGGCTCTTCCAAGGACTTCCGCGAAGCCAAAAAGCTTATGTATGGCCAACCCGACGTGATGCATCAGTTGCTGGATCACCTGGCGGACTCGGTGATTGATTATCTCAATGGCCAGATCCGCGCCGGCGCCCAGGCAGTACAGGTTTTTGACACCTGGGGCGGTGTGCTTAGCAGCTGGGCCTATCAGGAGTTCTCCCTGAATTACATGAAGAAAATTGTCGCCGGCCTGATTCGTGAAAACGACGGACGCCATGTGCCGGTTATCCTGTTTACCAAGAACGGCGGTCAGTGGCTGGAGTCCATCGCGGATTCGGGTGCCGATGCAGTGGGCCTGGACTGGACAACAGACATCGGCAACGCACGTGCCCGTATTGGCGATAAGGTTGCCTTGCAGGGCAACATGGACCCGGCCATGCTGTACGCGCCACCTGAGCGGATTCGTCAGGAAGTGGCGGATATCCTGTCCCGCTATGGTTCCGGGCCGGGGCATATCTTCAATCTTGGGCATGGTATTACCCCGGACGTTGATCCGGAACATGCTGGGGCGTTTATTCGCGCTGTGACTGAGCTTAGTCCTCCGTATCACAATCAAGACTGAGAGTTGGGAGTGCCGGGTAGTTGCCGGGCCTTTACAAAACACGCCCGTGAATACGTCCCTGTAGGGCTCGGTCGCGCCATCCTTGGCGCTCCACGGTTTTGGAAAGACCCGGCAACCACCCTTGGTCGCACTTTCGCGTTAACGCCCCCGAAGTTTGCCCTGCCAGGTGCTAGCGCTAGATTGATGTCCCTGTGCGGTCTATAGTCATATCAGATAAGACCGGTAAACAGGAGTAACCCTTGCCAGCCAAATCTCCCGAAAAACGTCGTTTCCACAGAATCTCCTTCGATGCCGATTGTGAGATGCATTGCCAGGATGAAGTGTGGCCAACCGAGGTATTGGATATTTCACTGAACGGCGTTCTGGTGCAGCGGCCGACGGAATGGAATGTTCCGTTGAAGCAGCCGTGCGAGGTGATTATCCACCTTGATGATCATAAAACCGCGATCGTAATGGCGGTGGAACTACGGCATATCGAAGAGCATAGGTTGGGGTTCAAGTGTCAGTATATTGACCTCGAGAGTGCGACCCATCTCAAGCGGCTGGTGGAGTTGAATCTGGGGGACCAGGCGTTGTTGGAGAGGGAGTTTGCGCATTTGATTGAGTGAGGCGGGGAATTCCGGAGATAACTGCGAAGGTTTGTAGGCGGGGTTGGAAGGGCCTTTCCAAAAATGTGCGGAGCCATGGATGGCGGAGCCCAAGCGCACAGGGATGTGCTTGTAGCGTTTTTTGGAAAGGCCCTTCCAACCCCGCCTGGCACCAAACAAGCAGGCTACAAACCGAACCTTAAAGCTCCTCCAGTGCCGACAGAGCATCACTAAGCTTGGTCACCGGAATCACCTTCATCCCCTCAATAACCTTACGAGGCGCATTGGACTTGGGCACAAGGGCTCGGGTAAAGCCGTGCTTGGCAGCCTCGTAAATGCGTTCCTGTCCACTGGGCACCGGCCGGATCTCGCCCGAAAGCCCAACCTCGCCAAAGATTACCAGATCCTGGGGCAGGGCGCGGTCGCGGAAGGAGGACACGATGGCCGCGAGTAACGCCAGGTCCGCGCTGGTTTCGTTGACCTTGACGCCACCGACGACATTCACAAACACATCCTGATCGGAGACATGCATACCCCCATGGCGGTGCAACACCGCAAGCAGCATCGCCAGCCGGTTCTGGTCCAGCCCTACCGCAACACGCCTTGGATAGCCACCCTGGGCCATATCCACCAGCGCCTGGATCTCCACCAGCATCGGCCGTGTGCCTTCCCATACCACCATCACCACGCTGCCAGGGGCCGCCTCCTCCCCCCGGTTCAGAAAGATCGCGCTGGGGTTTTTAACTTCCTTCAGGCCCTGCTCCAGCATTGCGAACACGCCCAGCTCGTTCACTGCGCCAAAGCGGTTCTTGATGCCTCTGAGGGTGCGGTAACGACTGTCACTGGAACCCTCCAGCAGGATGGAGCAGTCAATCATATGCTCCAGCACCTTCGGTCCCGCCAGGCTGCCATCCTTGGTGACGTGGCCCACCAGGAACAGAATGGTGCCGGTCTGTTTGGCAAAGCGGGTCAGGTAGGCGGCGCTTTCGCGAACCTGGGAAACGCTGCCCGGAGCGGATTCCGACTCGGCCACGTGCATCACCTGAATACTGTCCACCACCAGGATGCGGGGTTTTTCGGCTTCAGCTATCTGCATCACCCGCTCGACGCTGGTCTCGGACAACATCTTCAGGTCTTTGGTGGGCAGTCCCAGGCGCTTGGCCCGCATGGCCACCTGTTGCAGTGACTCCTCGCCGGTGACATAGAGCGCTGGAACACTGGAAGCCAGATGGCATACCGCCTGTAGGAGCAGGGTGCTCTTGCCGGCACCCGGATGGCCTCCCATGAGAATGGCAGAGCCCTCCACCAGTCCGCCACCCAGCACACGGTCGAATTCCTGCATGCCGGAGCTGATACGGGGCTGTTCCGCCAGACTGACGTCATCGAGGCTCTTTACTTCCGACAGGCTGCCTGCAAAGCCCTCGAAGCGTGCTCCACGGGCCCCCTTGGCATTGCCGCCACTGACGCCGCGGACCTCACTGATGGTGTTCCAGGCCTGACAGGCAGTGCATTGGCCCTGCCACTTGGAATAGTCAGCGCCACACTCGGTGCAGACGAAGGCGGTTTTGGCTTTTGCCATCAGGCCAGCTTCTTGTACTTCATGCGCTGGGGCACCATCGCAGAGTCACCCTTGCGCTTCTTGTGATCCTCATCGTATTCAGTGAAGTTACCCTCGAAGTACACCACCTCGCCATCGTCCTCGAACGCCAGGATGTGGGTGGCTACCCGGTCCAGGAACCAGCGGTCGTGCGAGATCACGAGGGCGGAGCCGGGGAAGTTCAGCAGCGCCTCTTCCAGCGCGCGGAGGGTTTCCACGTCCAGGTCGTTGGTGGGTTCGTCCAGAAGCAGCACATTGCCGCCTTCCTTGAGAAGCTTGGCCAGGTGCAGGCGGTTGCGCTCACCACCGGACAGGTCGGCCACCCTTTTCTGCTGGTCGGAGCCCTTGAAGTTGAAGCGGCCCACGTAGGCCCTTGACGGGGTTTCGTAGTTACCGATCTTGATGATGTCGTTGCCGTCGCTGAGCTCTTCCCAGACCGTGTTGTCGCCATTGAGATCCCGCATCTGGTCCACGTAGGCCAGCTTCACCGTTTCGCCTACGGTAATGGTGCCCGAATCCGGCTTGTCGTGCCCGGCAATCATACGGAACAAGGTGGACTTGCCTGCGCCGTTACCACCGATGATGCCCACGATGGCGCCGGGAGGTACGCTGAACGACACATCTTCGTACAACAAGTGGTCGCCGAAGGACTTGCTGATGCCCTCCACTTCGATCACCTTGTCGCCAAGCCGAGGGCCGGGTGGGATGTACAGCTCATTGGTTTCGTTGCGCTTCTGGAACTCCTGGGAGCTCATTTCCTCAAAACGGGCAAGGCGGGCCTTGCTCTTGGACTGGCGGCCCTTTGCATTGCTGCGCACCCATTCCAGCTCGTGCTTGATGGTCTTCTGGCGGGAGGCTTCCTGCTTGGCTTCAACTTCCAGGCGTTTTTCCTTGTTCTCCAGCCACTGGCTGTAGTTGCCTTCAAACGGAATGCCCTGGCCACGGTCCAGCTCGAGAATCCAGCCGGCAACGTTGTCCAGGAAGTAACGGTCGTGGGTAATGGCAACCACAGTACCGGTATAGTCATGAAGGAAGCGCTCCAGCCACGCCACGGACTCCGCGTCCAGGTGGTTGGTGGGTTCGTCGAGCAATAGCATGTCAGGGCTGGAAAGGAGCAGCCGGCAGAGAGCCACCCGGCGACGTTCACCACCCGATAGGTTCTTTACCATGGCGTCCCAGGCCGGCAGGCGCAGGGCGTCGGCAGCAACTTCCATCTTGCGCTCGATATCGTGGCCGTCGCTGGCCTGGATAAAGGCTTCCAGTTCTCCCTGCTTTTTGGCCAGGGCATCAAAGTCGGCATCGGGCTCGGCGTAGGCAGCATAGACCTGGTCCAGCTCGGACAGGGCATCGTGGATTCCGGATACCGCCTCGTCGACAATCTCCTTGACGGTTTTGCTGTCATCCAGCTCGGGCTCCTGGGGCAGGTAGCCTACGTTAATGCCCGGCTGTGGGCGGGCTTCGCCAATGTAATCCTGATCTATACCGGCCATAATACGTAGCAATGTAGACTTACCGGCACCGTTCAGGCCCAGTACGCCGATCTTGGCGCCCGGGAAGAAGCTCAGGGAAATGTCCTTGAGAATTTCACGCTTGGGCGGAACCACCTTGCCCACGCGGTTCATGGTATATACGTACTGAGCCATGTCGTCAGAGTCCTTCTTGCGAAGTGTGTTTCAGAAATAGTGAAGGGGTCTGGCTAAGGCCATCGGGTAGGGCGATCCGGGATCGTCAAAATCATGGATGATTTTGTCGAGCGTACAGGGACGTATTTACAGCGTATCCCGGATCGCCCTACCGGATGGCCGAAACTCCAATAGGTAGCCACAACCTATGAATATTGACCGAGTAAGGTATCGAAACCAACCAGGGATAGCAATTGAGCAAAAACCGCCGCTGGCCGCGTGTCGGTATCTGCGGACGGTATAAAGGATGATTTTTTACCCATTTGTAAGATAGAATAGCGGCCCATTTTTCGGGCAGCTAAGCACACAGGGGCAGCGCATCCATGTTTAATCGTGATATGAAAATCGCCGGCTTTGACGACGAGCTCTGGAACGCCATGCAGGCGGAAGAGAAACGCCAGGAAGCTCATATCGAGCTGATCGCGTCTGAGAACTATACCAGCCCTCGGGTGATGGAAGCCCAAGGCAGCGTGCTGACCAACAAGTACGCGGAAGGCTATCCCGGCAAGCGTTATTACGGTGGTTGCGAGTTTGTGGATATCGCTGAAGACCTGGCCATCAGTCGTGCCAGGGAGCTGTTCGGCGCTGCCTATGCCAACGTACAGCCACACTCCGGGTCCCAGGCCAACTCAGCCGTTTTCATGGCGCTGCTGAAGCCGGGGGATACCGTTCTGGGTATGAGTCTGGCCCATGGCGGCCATCTGACCCATGGAGCCAGCGTCAACTTCTCCGGCAAGATCTATAACGCCGTGCAGTATGGTCTCAACCCGGATACCGGCCTGATCGACTACGATGAAGTAGAAAGCCTTGCCCTTGAGCACAAGCCGAAAATGATCATTGCCGGCTTCTCAGCGTATTCCCAGGCGCTGGACTTTGCCCGTTTCCGTGAGATTGCTGACAAGGTCGGCGCCTACCTGTTTGTCGACATGGCGCACGTTGCAGGCCTGGTAGCGGCTGGCGTATACCCCGACCCGGTTCCTCACGCCCATGTCGTTGCGACCACTACGCACAAGACGCTGCGCGGCCCACGTGGCGGCCTGATCCTGGCCTGTGATGATGCTGACCTGCAGAAGAAACTGAACTCTGCAGTGTTCCCTGGCGGTCAGGGCGGCCCGCTGATGCATGTGATTGCGGCCAAGGCCGTCTGCTTCAAGGAGGCCATGAGTGATGAGTTTAAAGCCTATCAGAAGCAGGTCATCAAAAATGCCAAAGCCATGGCCGAGGTGTTTGTGTCACGTGGCTTTGACGTGATTTCCGGTGGCACCGAGAACCACCTGTTCCTGGTCAGTCTGATCAAGCAGGACATTACCGGTAAGGATGCGGATGCCGCCCTCGGCCGTGCCCATATCACCGTGAACAAGAATGCGGTTCCTAATGATCCACGTTCACCGTTCGTGACCTCTGGCCTGCGCATTGGCACCCCGGCCGTTACAACTCGCGGCTTTGGTGAGTCCGAGTGTCGCGACCTGGCGGCCTGGATGTGTGACATTCTGGACAACCTGGAAGACAACGCGGTTAATGACCGGGTTCGTGAACAGGTCGCCAGCCTGTGTGATCGCTTCCCGGTTTACGCCGGCTAATCAGCCCGAACGCACCGTCAGGCGCCTTGCTTTGCGACGCTTGATGGATTGCAGGAGCTTCAGCTTATGCATTGTCCTTTCTGTGGTGAAGCGGATACCAAGGTAATCGATTCGCGCCTGGTGGCCGAAGGTGATCAGGTGCGTCGCCGCAGGGAGTGTCTGTCCTGTCGTGAGCGTTTTACCACCTTTGAATCCGCCGAGCTGGTGATGCCCCGCGTCGTCAAGCAGGATGGCACGCGTCAGCCGTTTGACGAAGAAAAGCTGAGGGCGGGTCTGATGAAAGCTCTGGAAAAGCGCCCCGTCAGCATTGAGGAAATCGAGGCGGCGCTCAATCGTATCCGGTTCCGGTTGCGGGCCACCGGAGAGCGGGAAGTAAAATCCATGCAGTTGGGCGAAGAGGTAATGACCGAGTTACGGCAACTGGACAAGGTTGCCTATGTTCGGTTTGCCTCGGTTTATCGCAGCTTTCAGGATGTAAACGAATTCAAGGAAGAGATTGAGCGGCTTTCCGCGACCTCGGGTGAAGACCCTGTGGATGTGGCCAAGGTTCTGGCAGACAACCATTCCTCCAAAGGACAGGCATGATCGACGCCCAGGACACGGCATTTATGGCCAGGGCGGTGCAGCTTGCGTGGCGCGGCCGCTATTCCACCCATCCAAATCCCCGCGTGGGTTGCGTGATTGCCAGTGGCAGCAGGATTCTTGGCGAAGGCTGGCATGAACGAGCCGGCGAAGCGCATGCCGAGATCCGCGCACTGAGTCAGGCAGGACCGGATGCCCGTGGTGCAACGGCCTACGTTACGCTGGAGCCCTGTAGCCATTTCGGCCGAACACCGCCTTGTGCCAAGGCATTGATCGAGGCCGGGGTTGCCCATGTGTTTGCCGCCACCAAAGACCCGAATCCCTCGGTCTCGGGGCGTGGCCTGGATATGCTTCGGGAGGCAGGTGTTCGGGTGACTGAAGGCCTGTTGGCAGAGGAGGCCGTGAGGCTGAATCCCGGTTTCATGAAGCGGATGAACGTGGGCCGCCCCTATGTTCGACTTAAAATGGCAGCCAGTCTCGATGGCAGGACTGCCATGGCCTCAGGCGAAAGCCAGTGGATTACGGGCCCTGAGGCCCGTCGTGACGTGCAGCGGCTGCGGGCCATAAGTGATGCCATCCTGACCGGCGTGGGAACGGTGTTGGCTGATAACCCATCCCTCACTGTGCGCAGGGGCGAGCTGGGGGACATCGGTGATGCCACTGAACCATCACGTCAGCCGCTGCGGGTAATAGCGGACCGTGATGCCCGTACGCCGCCCGGCGCGACCATACTCCAGGGGGGCAATGTTCAGCTCTATTGCGCTTCGCCGACACTGGCAACAGCACAGGCTCAGGATCTTGCCGCGCTGGGGGTGGGCCTTACAGGCGTTGCCTGGAAAGACAACGGGATTGATGTCCGTGAACTGCTGGACTCACTGGGTGAGTTGGGGATCAACGAACTCCTGGTGGAAGCTGGCCCGACTCTGGCCGGAACCTTTATCAATGAGCGCCTGGTTGACGAACTCTGGCTCTACCAGGCGCCGGTGTTCCTTGGCAGTACCGGCCGGCCAACGGCCAATCTGCCGCTCGAATCCATGGCGGACAAGGTACAATGGAAAGTGCTGGATCGCCGTCAGCTGGGTGAGGATCAGCGACTGATCCTGGCGCCAGCCTGACTGGAATTAAATTCATGGTGGACCGGAGCGGGTAACAGCGCGGTCAGACCAAAAGGGTGCAAAAAACGGTATGGCACTGAACAGCATAGAAGAGATTATCGCAGACATTCGTCAGGGCAAGATGGTCATCCTGATGGATGATGAAGACCGGGAAAACGAAGGCGATCTGGTGATGGCTGCCGAACATTGCACGCCTGAGGCGATCAACTTCATGGCCCGGTTTGGGCGTGGCCTGATCTGTATGCCCATGACCCGGCAACGGTGCGAACAACTTGGCCTGCCGTTGATGGTACAGCAGAATGCATCTGGTTTTGGTACCAAGTTCACCCTCTCAATCGAGGCAACCGAGGGTGTGACCACTGGCATATCAGCCGCTGACCGCGCCCGCACGGTGCAGGCGGCCGTCGCCCGAAATGCCAAGGCATCGGATCTGGTTCAGCCGGGGCATATCTTCCCGCTGATGTCGGACCCGGGAGGCGTTCTCAGCCGCGCTGGCCATACGGAAGCTTCCTGCGACCTGGCGGCTCTGGCAGGATGCGAACCGGCCGGCGTAATCTGCGAAATCATGAACGACGATGGCTCCATGGCCCGCCGTGAGGACCTCGAGAAATTTGCTGAGGCTCACGACCTGAAAATTGGCACCATTGCCGATCTGATCCACTACCGTACCTTGAATGAGCGCACCATTGAGTGTGTGGAACAGTACGACCTGGACACCGAATACGGAGTGTTCAACCTGCGAACCTATCGTGACAATATCCAGGGTTCCACGCATCTGGCCATGGTGATGGGTGACATATCCGCCGACGATCCGGTCCTGGTGCGTGTGCATATTACCGATACTTTGCGGGACCTGCTTGGTGCCCGCCGTGCGGACTCCCGCAGCTGGCCGCTCCATCATGCCCTGGAAAAGATTGCCAGCGTAGGTCGGGGCGTGGTGGTTCTGCTCAACAGTGCGGAAGACAGCTACAATCTTGAAGACCGGATTCATGAATTTTTCGAACAGGACAAAAAATCTGCGGGTAAGGGCAGCTCTGGTGTCTATTTTACCGTCGGCACCGGCTCACAGATCCTGCGGGATCTTGGTGTGGGAAAAATGCGGCTGTTGAGCCCGCCCATCAAATTTTCGGCGATTTCCGGTTTTGAGCTGGAAGTCGTGGAATACGTGCCCTATACCCCCGAATGATGAACCCGGCAGCGCTACGCCAGAAGGGCGGAGTTGCCACTGAAGGAGCCATGCATGGCGGATATCAAAGTTATTGAAGGTGATTTTACCCACTGCAGCGGCAAATACGCGCTGGTTGTTGGTCGTTTCAACGGATTTGTAGTGGAAAGCCTGGTGGAGGGCGCGGTGGATACCTTGCGGCGTCACGGTATTGCTGATGCAGACATCACCATCGTGCGGGTGCCCGGTGCCTATGAAATGCCGCTGGCGGTCAAGCGCGTGGCCGAGACTGGCAACCACGATGCCATCATCGCGCTCGGTGCAGTTATCCGCGGCGGAACTCCCCATTTCGAATACGTCGCCGGTGAGGCGTCCAGTGGCTTGGGGGCGGTCAGCCTGGAAACTGACGTACCGGTTACGTTTGGCGTGCTGACAGTTGACTCCATTGAGCAGGCCATTGAGCGTGCCGGTACCAAAGCTGGCAACAAAGGCGCCGAGGCGGCCATTACGGCGCTGGAAATGGTTAGCCTTTTCAAGAAGCTGGGTGAATGATGAGCGCACCGGAAGACAGTACTGCGCAACCGGCCCCGGCTGGCCAGCCCAAGGCTGGCGACAGGCGACGGGCGCGGGCCCTCGCCATGCAGGGGCTATATCAGCGCCATTTCAGCAAGAGCTCGATTACCGACATCGAGTCTGAGTTTATCGTCGACAATGATATGTCGAAGGTCGATACGGCGTACTTCCGCGATCTCCTCAGGGGTGTCCACCGGGAGCAGGCCGAGCTGGATCGCTTGCTGGAGCCATTCCTGGACCGGCCGATTCACGAAGTGGATGCCATTGAGCTGGCCATCGTCCGGCTGGGCACCTATGAACTCAAATACCGGCTGGATGTTCCTTACAAGGTGGTTATCAACGAAGGGATCGAGATGGCCAAAAAGTTTGGCGGCACCGAAGGCCACAAGTTCGTTAACAGCCTGCTTGACAAGCTCAGCCATCGTCTGCGCCTGGCCGAGACCCGACCGCGCTGAGTGATGGGTGAGTTCGAGCTGATCCGACGCTATTTCTTTCCTATCGCAGAGGCGGGAAACACCTCTGCGGTTCTGCTCGGCCCCGGGGACGACTGTGCAATACAGCGGATCGAACCGGGGAGGGATCTGGTTTTCTCCGTTGATGCGCTGGTTGAAGGCGTTCATTTCCCCCACCACTACGACCCTGAAAAGCTTGGCTGGCGAAGCCTCGCTGTTGCGGCCAGTGACCTGGCCGCCATGGGGGCGGATCCAGTCTGCTTTACCCTTGCATTGACACTTCCTGATGCCGATCCCGATTGGCTGCATGCCTACGCCAGTGGGCTGGCAAGTGCGGCGAGTTGCTTCGGGCTCTCGCTCGCCGGTGGTGACACTACCCGTGGGCCGTTGATGCTTAGCCTTCAGGTCCATGGTACGGTGCCACGGGGGCAGGCCATTCGGCGTTCTGGCGCCCAGGTGGGAGACTATGTCTGTGTCTCGGGTACCCTTGGGGAGGCTGGAGCCGCGCTGAATTATCTGGAGAGCAACAACCCGCAGGCGGATGAACAGGCTGTGCTGGCCAGATATCATTACCCCGAACCACGATTGCGCCTCGGTGCTGCACTACGTGGAAGCGTGTCGGCCGCCGTGGATATTTCTGATGGCCTGATAGCCGATCTGGGACATCTTCTGGAGGCATCCGGGGTGGCGGCGTGCATCGATGTGGCTAAGCTTCCGCTATCCGCGGCATTGAAACGCCTTGTTGGTGAAAACGCGGTCAACCTGGCACTGAACGCCGGAGATGATTACGAGTTGTGCATCACCATCAGCCCGAGGGAGTGGGGGAGTCTGTCGGAAGATATTCGCAGCCGGTTGACCATCATTGGTGAAGTAAAACCCGGAGACGGCCTTGTCATAAATGACGATGGACAGTCTCGAGCCCCCGGTGCCGGCGGCTACGACCATTTCAGAACCTGATTTTTGAGCAGCGATAACAACTTTCAGGAACCCGAAAGTGCGCCGCTCAGTGAATCTGCTGTTCTTCCGGTAGAAGGCGCACTACGTGCAGAAAACGTCTCAATCCAGTTTCTGCGCGTTGGCGGGAGGCGAAGGGCCCACTGTCAAAACCCTCGCGGGTGGTGAAATACCACTTGCTTCCGACGCAGAAGAACCGACTGCTTCGGAACGGTGCGGGGCCGTTTTCTCCGGACCGACGTTGGGTATCCATGCTTTCTCCTGAGCCCTTTATCGTTTTTCTGTTGGCGGGCAGTGGAATGTTTTGTTGGCCGATTGCTTAAAACTAAATCAATTTCCGCCGAATTCAACATTTTTTTACAATATTCGGTCCGTCACGGGCCTGTGTACGTAATCGAAACGTCATTGGGTTACTGTAAACAGGCGGTATGTCTTGCTCTTGGCATTGCCACTCTTCAAAATGCCTTTCAATCTCAAGTGATCATCCGCCGGGTATCGACGGTCTATAGCACAAGGACATAGTATGAGTATTCATCACGTTTTGGTCATTTTCAGGAAAGCGAGCTACCTCTTCGTAGCTTTGTCTGCAGGGGTCGTTCTTGCCGGATGCAGCTCCACCATGGGCAACGTCAAGACCTGGGAGGGCGACGCTGATGAATCCCGGGCTGCCGTGCTCAAGGCCCCCGCCGAGATCAAGGTGCAGCAGGTTAATGGCCGCAGCCAGACCAATTTCCTGATGGACGATCTGGCGCTGGATTTTGATCTGCTTCCCGGTGAAAACCATGTTGTATTCACCTACAAAACCATCTGGGCAAAAAGCGGAGTTGTTCGCAACGGCGAATCCAAGGTGCATGTTGTTGAAACCGCTCCTCAGGAAGCCACCATTGATGTGAAACCCGGTGAAGTCTATCGTTTCGATTTTCAACCCCCCGCGAACAGGCAGGAAGCGGAGGCGTTCGCCGATGATTTTTCCGCTGATATCGTCAATGCGTCGAAGGAGGTGGTTGCCACTTCAAGCGCCTGGGATGGTCGTTCTTCAGGGCAGCCTCCTGTTGCCCGTACCCTTGTCGGCTCCGGCGGTGGCGATTCTGGTGCCGAAGGCGGGGGCACACTGGCAGAACTCAAGGCGCTCTGGGGTGAAGCCACTGAGGAAGAGCGGCGCACCTTCCTACGCTGGGCGTTCGAGTAATGCCGCGGGGGTGGTTTTGACACCGCTCCCTGGTTTTCCCGCCAGCGGTCAATGTCGAAAGCTTTTGAACACCTTTCTCAAGGCACCCTCCATCAGGGTAAGTGCCTCATCCGCCAAGGTCTTATGATTATCCACCTGGTAGTCTGGTTCCTCGCTCTCCGGTGTGAGGGTCGTTGCTGCCTTTTCTATTGCGGACAGGCTGTCTTCAAGCAGGCCTGTCAGTGAGTCACCGTCGGCTACCACATCCGGACACAGGGTGAAGTTTACAGTGAGGCTGCCCTGGTAGCTCACTGCCACGATAACCAGTCCCAGGCTGTCAAAAAGCGGTGCTGAATTGAACTGTCGGACCAGGCGGGCCCCCTGGAGGTATAGGGGAACCTGCGGCCCGGGTACGTTGGTGATCGGCAGATTGAACACCGGCTGGTACCTCTGGGCGATCTGGAGCTCGGAATAGAGACGGGCCGAGAGTGCTAGCATGGTGGACGGCAACAATTCTGTCAGGCGGTCTGCCGCAATGGCTTCCCGGTAGGGCTCGGATTCCACTGCATTCCAGTGGATGCGGTGAATCCGCTTTGCCGGATTCGGCTCGTTGGTTGCCAGATCGAGCAGCATGGCAGACATCTGATTTCCGGTGGCTTTGCGCAGGCTGCTGGAGCGAACCGAGATTGGCGTCATGGCTACGAGGGAACGATCGGTTTCCACGTCGTGGTTTGCCAGATATCGGCGCAGAGTCTCTGCGCAGAGCCCGAGAACCACATCGTTCAATGTCACATTGCCCAGTGTTGCCTTGATGGCCTTGAGGCGGGACAGGTCCAGGCTGGTTGAGATGATCTGCCGGTTCGCAGTGATCTGCCGGTTAAACGGGCTGTGGGGTGCGGAAAACAATGGAAAGGGCAATGGCAGTTTCCGCATCTGTTTCTGAATAAGTCCCCGGGCTGTCGCTTCGGCCGCATTGACGGCCAGGGAAGTCATCTGCAAGGGCTTGCGTAGCAGGTTGGCGCCGGCCTGGAACACTACCCGTTCTTCCGACGGTTCCGGTCTTGGGTTCCATGTTCGAGGGGTTTCTATGGTCCGGGCGTGGGGCGTGTATTCCAGCAGCTTACCAATGATTTCTTCACCGCTGAATGCGTCAATGGCGGCATGGTGGAGTTTTACAATGAGAGCGAAACTCTTGCTGTCGGGGTCATTTTCATCGAGCTGAAAGCCGTCGACGAAGGTAATGTGCCAGAGCGGGCGATCTCTCTTTAACGGTTCCTCCAGTATTCGGGAGGCCAGTCCCATCAGGCTTCCCAACTGGCCATGATCACCAAGGTTAACGTAGGCAAGGTGCCGTTCAATGCTGAAGTCCGGATCATCAATCCAGTAAGGGCGCCCAAGCCTCAGGGGGATCTCCTTGAGGCGTTGACGGAACAGTGGCACCACATGGAGGCGGCTGCGCAGGTAGGCAACAAAGGTACTGAAGGCCAGTGGGTTCTCGCGCTCCCGGGCATCAAAAAGATAGATGCCGCCGATATGCATGGGAGCGGTTTCTGACTCCAGATAGAGGAATGAGGCATCCAGCTCCGACAACTGCCGCATGGTTTGAGCTCCGTTCACAGGTTCTTGCGTCGGGGCAGTATAAACGAACGAGGAGGTTTTCCGTTGGCCATTTTGCCTTTGGTGTGTCTGTCCCCTCGGTCAGCAGCCTGGATTCAGCCCTCCAGCCAGGCTGCAATGGCGCGGGATTTGCCCAGCTTTTCCCAGAACCACATCAAGGCCTTGCCCTGATCCTCCGAGTGCCTTGCCAGGTGGAGCATAATGGGTTGCCGGGGCTCATGTACGTCCAGCGCAATCAGCGTGCCATTGGCCAGTTGCTCGCGTACGCGAGCTTCAGGCAACCAGCCGACCGCCAGTCCAGCCTGCTGGACAGCGATTTTCTGGTCAATGTTGGCGACGGTAATGGTTCGCTGGCGCCGGAATATGCCGGCGTGGCCCGGTGGCAACGACCGAGAGGTGTCTGCAGCCACGGCGGCGGGGAAGGGGGCGATATCTTCCTCGGTCAGTGGTTGCGTTGCCGTTGCCAGGGGGTGGTCCGGCGCGATGGCGTAGACAAACCGCATTTCCCCCAGTGGAGTGGTGGTAAACGAGCCGGCTGGTTTACTGATCTGGTCGGCGCCTACGACAAGGTCCACCCGTCGACTTTGCAATGCATCCCAGGAACCGGCAAAGACTTCTTCCACCAACTGCACTTCCACCGGCACGCCGAGCTCGTAGAACTCTTTAACGGCAGGGAACAGACACTCGGCCGGAAGCAGAGAGTTGAAGCCGATGCGCAGGCGGGTTTCCCAGCCCTGGGCGACCTGGCGGGTGGTGTGGGCCAGGTTTTCGGCAGCTTCCAGCAGGGTGCGGCCTTCTTCCAGCAGGTAGCGACCAGCCGGGGTGAGGGCCGCGCGATGGCCGGTACGGTCGAAGATGGCTACGTTGAGGTCTTCTTCCAGCTTCTGGACGGTATAGCTGATGGCAGAGGGCACGCGGAAGAGTTCGTTGGCCGCGCCGGCGAAGCTGCCCTTGCGGTCAATGGCATCAAGGACTTTGAGGGCGTCTATGGTGATGGCTGTATGCATGTTCGAATTATCTGATTGTGTTGGCCAGAATTGATTGTTTGAGAGCGTAGCAGGGTGGCCGGTATTCTTCCTTTAATTTCTTTTGATCCGGGCTTTGGGGCTCGGATCACCTCACGTTATTTAATTGGAGGCTATATGGGACTTCTCGTTGACGGCAAATGGCATGATCAGTGGTACGACACATCGAAAACCGGTGGCAAGTTTGAGCGTGAGGCTGCAAGGTTTCGCAATTGGGTGACGGCGGATGGGTCGGCCGGGCCGGATGGCGAGGGTGGCTTCCCCGCCGAGTCGGGGCGGTATCACCTGTATGTATCCATGGCCTGCCCCTGGGCGCATCGAACGTTGATTTTTCGGGCCCTGAAGGGGCTGGAAAAGCATATTACAGTGTCGGTGGTGCATCCGGATATGGTGGAGAACGGCTGGGAGTTCCGGCCGGATGAGGTTGCGCATCGGGATGATGTCAACGGTAAACGTTTCCTGTATGAGGTGTACCTGGAGGCGGCGCCGGATTATTCCGGGCGGGTGACGGTTCCGACGTTGTGGGACAAGGAAAAGCAGACGATTGTCAGTAACGAGTCTGCAGATATTATCAGGATGTTCAATTCGGCTTTTGACGGGCTGGAAGGTGTTCGCAGCGACCTGGATTTCTATCCGGAAGAATTGCACGGCGAGATTGCCGAAGTGAACGACCGGGTTTACCACACGGTGAATAACGGCGTGTATAAGGCAGGGTTCGCCACCGCCCAGGATAAGTACGAAGAGGCTTACGGGGCATTATTCGATTCACTTGACTGGCTGGAAGAACGGCTTTCTGGGCAGCGTTACCTGGTGGGAAATCGGCTGACAGAGGCGGACTGGCGGTTGTTCACCACACTGATTCGCTTCGACGCGGTATATTACGGCCACTTCAAGTGTAACCGCCAGAGGATCTCCGATTTCACGGCGCTCTCGGGGTATCTGCGGGATCTTTATCAGGTACCGGGCGTGGCGGATACCGTTGATATCCAGCAGATCAAGCGTCATTACTATGTGAGTCAGCGTACCGTAAATCCGACGCAGATTGTGCCGGTAGGGCCGGCGCTGGATTTTGACGCGCCCCATGGCAGAGAAGCTCTAGGTTAACTTACCCGCGCAACCGCAATCTCGGTCAGCATTACCAGGGCTTCTTTATGACCTGACTCGGGAATGGCCTCCAGGCATGCGGCCGCCAGGGCGGCCTGCTCCCGGGCTTTTTCCATGGTGTATTCCAGTGCTCCAGACTGATTGACGATCTGAAGAATGCGGGGCAGGTCATCCAGCCCTCCCTTGCGGATAGCCCGGCGAATCAATTGCTTCTCGTCGTCACTGGCTTTCGCCATGGCATAAATGAGTGGCAGGGTGGTTTTCCCCTCGGCCAGATCGTCACCCACGTTCTTGCCCATCGCTTGAGCGTCGCCGCGGTAGTCCAATACGTCATCCACCAGCTGGAAGGCCAGGCCGAGGTGTTTTCCGTAAGCGCTTAGTGCCTGCTCCCGGTCTTCATCCGCGCCGGCCAGCAGCGCACCGGTGTGGGAGGCCGCTTCAAACAGCATGGCGGTCTTGTTGTGGATGACTTCCATATACTTCTCTTCACTGACGTCCGGGTTCTTTACGTTCATCAGTTGGAGTACCTCGCCTTCGGCGATGACGGCCGTGGCGTGGGAAAGCACCTCCATAATGCGGAGGCTCTGCAGTTCGACCATCATCTCGAAGGCACGGGCGTAGAGGAAATCACCTACCAGGACACTCGGCGCGTTGCCCCACCTGGCGTTGGCGGTGCTGCGGCCCCGGCGCATGTCTGAGGTGTCTACCACATCGTCATGGAGGAGCGTGGCGGTATGCAGGAACTCTATTACCGCGGCAAGCTTCAGATGGTCCTCTTTATCGTAACCCAGGGCTCGGCTTGAGAGTAAAACCAGTAGTGGTCTCAGTCGCTTACCGCCGCTTTCGATAATGTACTGGGCGATTTTTTCCACCAGTGGAACGTCAGAGGAGAGCCGCTTGATGATCAGATCGTTGACGCGGCTGAAGTCGTCCGCGACGGTGTCGTAAATTCGCTGGGCTGTCATGCGGCTGGTCCGGTCCCTTGTCTGGTGTTTTCGTTGGAAAAATAGGCGGGTGCCGCAATGCTAGGTATTGCGGTGATCAGTGTCAACTTGGCTTGTAAAGCGCCGGCGGTTTTCGTACAATCACGCGCCCAACTCATCCCAACCTGCGCTCCCTGCTATAGGGTTGCCGAAGCGCTTCCCTTAGAACCAGGCGGATAAGAGCAGGGATGGGTCAATCGCGGAGAACGTTAATGTACGCAGTTATTGTTAGCGGTGGTAAACAGCACCGTGTAAAAGAAGGCGAAACTCTGAAGCTGGAAAAGCTGGAAGTGGAGACCGGCGGCAACGTCGAGTTTGACCGCGTTCTGCTGATCGCCGATGGTGACAAGGTTCAGGTTGGTGCGCCGGTTGTTGATGGTGCCAAAGTGACAGCGGAAGTGGTTAACCACGGTCGTCACGACAAGATCCAGATCATCAAGTTCCGTCGCCGGAAGCATTCCATGAAGCGTCAGGGCCACCGTCAGTGGTTTACTGAAGTCAAGATCACGGGTATCCAGGGCTAAGACCCTCGAGTAACCCCTTAGATAAGGAGGCTGGTAATGGCTCATAAAAAGGCAGCAGGTAGTACCCGTAACGGTCGCGATTCCGAGTCGAAACGACTTGGTGTCAAGCGCTTCGGCGGCGAGACTGTATCTGCAGGCAGCATCATTGTTCGTCAGCGCGGTACCCGTTTCCACCCGGGTCACAACGTTGGCCTCGGCAAGGACCACACCCTGTTTGCCACGGCAAACGGTCAGGTCAAGTTCGAAGTGAAAGGTCCTGAGAACCGCAAGTTCGTGAGCATCGTTCCGGCTGCGTAAGCAGCGGCGATCTCGGGTTCTGTCGAACCTTGGGCGGCCCTGATATGATTTGATATCAGAGTCACCTGGAGCCCCGCATAGCTTCCATGAGGCTGCGGGGCTTTTTAGTTTATGCGCAGTGCGCAAAGGGTTGAGTGATGAAGTTCGTAGACGAAGCCACCATCATTGTTGAGGCGGGCAAGGGCGGCCACGGTTGCCTGAGTTTTCGCCGTGAAAAATACGTGCCCAAGGGCGGCCCCGATGGTGGTGACGGTGGCGACGGTGGCTCTGTGTATCTGGAAGCCGACAGCGCGCTCAATACGCTGATCGATTACCGCTTCCAGCGCAAGCACAAGGCCGAGAATGGCCAGCCGGGTTCCGGCCGTAACTGCACCGGTATCAAGGGTGAAGATCTGGTTTTGCCGGTGCCGGTGGGCACCACGGTGGTGGACATGGACACTCACGAAGTACTGGGAGACCTGACCCGCGCCGGTGAGCGACTGAAAGTGGCCCAGGCCGGTTTTCATGGTCTGGGTAATACCCGTTTCAAGTCCTCGGTAAATCGTGCTCCGCGCCAGACCACCAAGGGCTCCGAGGGTGAGCTTCGTAATCTGCGCCTGGAGCTGAAGGTGCTGGCGGATGTTGGCCTGCTTGGCATGCCCAACGCCGGCAAGTCCACGTTTATCCGTTCAGTATCGGCAGCCCGACCAAAAGTGGCGGACTATCCGTTCACTACCCTGGTGCCCAATCTTGGTGTTGTAAGCGTACAGACCCACCAGAGCTTCGTTATTGCTGACATCCCCGGCCTGATTGAAGGCGCGGCGGAAGGTGCCGGCCTGGGAATCCGTTTCCTCAAGCACCTGGTGCGCACACGTTTGTTGCTGCATCTCGTGGACGTGGCGCCTTACGATGGTTCTTCACCCGTGGAAAGTGTTCGAGCCATAGAGCACGAACTGGAAAAGTTCAGCGAAACGCTTGCCAGCAGAGAGCGTTGGCTGGTGCTGAACAAGGTTGACATGGTTTCTGAAGAAGACCGCGAGGCCCACTGCCAGGCGATCATCGACGAACTTGACTGGAAAGGTCCTGTGTTCAGCATTTCCGCGCTCAGCGGCGAGGGCACCAAGCCGCTCACGCAGGCTGTCATGCGCTGGATTGAAGATCAGGCACAGGAAGAGGCCGAAAACCCCGAGTTCGCCGAGCGTGAAGCTAAGCGTCGCCGCCAGATGGACGACGAAGCGCGTGCCAGAATCGAAGCAGAGCGCCAGATCCGCCGCGAAGCCCGTCAGGGTGACGATGATGACGACGACTTCGATGACGATGATTACGATGTCGAGGTGGTGTACGCCCCCGAGTAACGGAGTTTGGAGCCGGTGGGCAGGGCGTTGCGGGACACGCTGTGAATACATCCATGTACGCTCGACAAAAACATCCCTGTTTTTGACGTTCCCGCAACGCCCTGCCCACCGGCTCCTCTATGGACCGAGTTAGCATGAGCAAACGAATACAGCTACGTCAGGCTCGCCGCCTGGTCGTGAAAATCGGAAGCGCGCTGCTGACCAACGATGGCCGTGGTCTGGATGTGGCCGCCCTGGGGTTATGGGTGGACCAGATTGCCGAATTGGTCACGGCGGGCGTTGAGGTAGTTATTGTGTCTTCAGGCTCTGTGGCTGAGGGCATGAGCCGCCTGGGCTGGACCGTTCGTCCTGAGCAATTGCACGAGCTGCAGGCAGCCGCCGCCGTTGGCCAGATGGGACTGGTGCAAACGTGGGAGGCCCAGTTCAAGCGCCATGATATTCATACCGCCCAAATCCTGCTCACCCACGACGATCTATCCGACCGCAAGCGCTACCTCAACGCCCGCAGCACTCTGAGGGCCTTGTTGGATTTCGGTGTAGTGCCCATCGTCAACGAAAACGACACCGTGGTCACTGACGAAATCCGCTTCGGCGACAACGACACCCTGGGTGCTTTGGTTGCAAACCTGATTGAGGCAGATGGCCTGATCATACTCACCGACCAGCTCGGCTTGTTCGATAAGGATCCTCGCAAGAACTCCGATGCTCAATTAGTTGATGAGCGACGTGCTAGTGATTCCGGGCTCGATGCTATGGCAGGCGGTGGGGCAGGCGTCCTGGGCCGCGGGGGCATGCAGACCAAAGTTCGCGCCGCCCGGCTGGCCGCACGCTCCGGCGCTTTCACAGTCATCGTTGGTGGCCGGATCGAAAAAGCCATCGCCCGTCTGCGTGACGGCGAAAGCATCGGCACCCTCCTGCTGCCCGAGCAGGGGAGAATCGCCGCCCGCAAACAGTGGCTGGCCAGCCATCTTCAGACCCGGGGCAAACTCACGCTCGACCAGGGTGCCGTCAACGTTCTTTGCCGGGGCGGCCGCAGCCTTCTGCCGGTTGGAGTAAAAAGCGTCTCCGGTCAGTTCCGCCGCGGCGAAATGGTCTCCTGTGTCGACGAAACGGGCAAGGAAATCGCCCGCGGCCTCGTCAACTACGACGCCGACGAAGCCAGAGCCATCGCCGGCCGCCCAAGCAGCCGAATAACAGAGGTGCTGGGCTACATCTCCGACGAAGAAATGATCCATCGCGATAACATGGTCATTGTCTGATTAACTCTGCAGTTCGGAAGTAAAGGCCGGCAACCCCCTCCCCAAACCGTGCATTGCCAGGGATGGCAATGCCGAGCCCCCAGGGATGGGTTTACGGCGTGTTTGGGGAGGGGGTTGCCGGCCTTTACTGTGCGCCCAGGGAAGCATTCAGGCACAAAAAAACCGGCCAGATTGGCCGGTTTCTTTATTCAAGGTTCCGCAAGGACGTTTTACGCGGTCTTCAGGGCCTTGATGCGGGCACTCAGACGGCTCTTCTGGCGAGCAATCTTGTTCTTGGCGAACACGCCCTTGTTAACCATGCTGTCCATAATCGGCTGAGCCTTCTGGAAAGCGGCTTCCGCTTCTTCCGGCTTGCCGGCTTCAATGTTGGTCTGGACTTTCTTGATATAAGTACGCGCCATGGAACGCAGGCTGGCATTGTGCTTGCGGTTCTTCTCGTTCTGACGTGCGCGCTTCTTGGCTTGCGGGGAATTTGCCACCGTATAACTCCTGAGATCTGTGAAATCCGAAATTCGTGTGAAACGATTCGTAAAAATCGCGGGCGCGCCAAAACCAGCGCGTCGAAATAAATGACGCGGAACTATGCCGCCAACGTCCCAAAATGTCAAGACTCACCGGGATTTCATCCCGGTATCCACAAGGCCTGTGGTAAACTCGCCGCTCAGTGCCGGAGCGTACCTGACGGCCTTAGGTAAATACCGAAACCAAAGCCGGTTTGCGCCGGAAAACACCCGAATCAATCGAACCCATTGTCCAGGCCACGAATGTCGCCCGAACCTGAACAGAGAGAAAAACAGAAGGCACTGCCCAAGCCGCCGGGATTGCTGAGGTCATCCGGCGTTGTCGGCATAATGACGATGCTCTCGCGGGTCCTCGGCCTGGTGCGGGATATGGTGATTGCCCGTTATTTCGGCGCTGGTGCAAGTGCCGACGCCTTCTTCGTTGCCTTCAAGATCCCTAACTTCCTGCGTCGCCTGTTCGCCGAAGGAGCGTTTTCCCAGGCCTTTGTGCCGGTGCTTTCTTCCTATCGGCGGCAAGAATCGGTCACTGACGTCAGGCGGCTGGTGAACGCTGTTGCCGGCTCGCTGGGGCTTGTCCTGCTGGGTGTTACCGCTATTGCCATGCTGGGTGCGCCCGTGCTGACAGCTGTCTTCGCACCGGGCTTCCTGGATGATAGCGTCAAGTTCGGCCTGGCAAGCGAGATGCTACGCATTACATTCCCGTACCTGTTACTGGTTTCGCTCACGGCTTTTGCTGGCGGCATCCTTAACAGCTACGACCGCTTTGCCGTCCCCGCGTTCACGCCGGTATTGCTGAACCTTGCGATGATTGGCGCTGCCATCTTCCTGTCTCCGTTGATGGAAACCCCCATCATCGCACTGGCATGGGGTGTATTTATCGCCGGTGCGCTACAGCTCTTCTTCCAGCTTCCTTTCCTGATGCAGTTGGGGCTGATGCCACGGCCCAGGGTGGATTACAAACATGAAGGCGTAAGCAGGATCCTGAAGTTGATGGTGCCGGCGCTATTCGGTGTGTCTGTCAGCCAGATAAACCTGCTGCTGGATACGGTGCTGGCCTCTTTCCTGCAGACCGGCAGTGTTTCCTGGCTTTATTATTCGGATCGGCTGTCGGAGTTGCCCCTGGGTGTTTTCGGTATAGCCATCGCTACCGTCATCCTTCCGAGCCTTTCCCGCAAGCACGCGGCGGCTTCTGCCGACCAGTTTGCGGCAACGCTGGACTGGGCCGTGCGGGCTGTGCTTTTGATCGGCCTGCCAGCAGCGCTGGCACTGGCCCTTCTGGCAGAACCGTTGATTGCAACCCTGTTTCACTATGGCGAAGTCACCGACCGGGATGTCGCCATGGCGGCCCAAAGTCTGCGTGCCTATTCTGCCGGCCTTCTGGCCTTCATGCTCATCAAGGTGTTGGCGCCGGGCTATTTTGCCCGTGAAGACACCAAGACTCCGGTGAAGATCGGCATCATAGCGATGGTGGCCAATATGGTGTTCAATCTGGCGCTGATCTTTCCGTTGGCGCATGCCGGGCTGGCGTTGGCTACGTCTTTGTCGGCCTGGCTGAATACCGCTCTGTTGTGGCGGGGATTGATAAAGGAAGGTGCGTGGAAATGGCAGCCGGGCTGGCCGCGATTCCTGATCCAGATCGGGCTTGCCAATGGGGCCCTGGCCGTGGCGATTCTGTGGCTGCAGCCGCCGGTTGACCGGTGGCTGGGGGCGGGAGGTCTTCAGCGCGCCACGGATATGGGTATTCTCGTAGTCTCCGGCGTCGCCGTGTATTTTATTGTGTTGGCAATGGCCGGGGTACGGGTAAGACATTTCCGCCACAGGTAGGTTATAATCGCGCGTTTTCTCACCAGTGAAACCATGCACCGCTGGCAAACAAGGGTTCGCTTTACATGCGTCTGATCCGGGGCCTGACCAACCTGAAACACTTTGCGCAGCAGGCCGACGGGCCGCTGGCCAACGGGTGTGTTGCGACCATCGGGAATTTCGATGGTGTTCACCTCGGGCACCAGACCATTATCGACCAGGTGCATGAGAAAGCCCTCATGCTGGGTGTGCCATCCGTAGTCATGGTGTTCGAGCCCCAGCCGCGCGAGTTTTTCCAGGGCCGGGAAGCACCCCCGCGGCTGACAGCCTTTCGGCAGAAATTTGAATCTCTGCTGGCATCGGGCATTGATATTGTTCTGTGCCTGCGTTTTAACGAGCGGTTTCGCAGTTATTCCGGTATGGGATTCATTGAAGAGGTTCTGATTGACGGCCTCGGCGTTCGCCACCTGGTGGTTGGGGACGATTTTCGTTTCGGTTGCGATCGCGCCGGCGACTTTACATTGCTGCGGGAAGTCGGCGAGCAACGCGGATTCACGGTTGAAAACACCCGCACCGTCACTGTTGGCGGTGAGCGGGTCAGTAGCACCAGAATTCGTAAAGTGTTGGCCGAGAACCGGATTGAGGAAGCCGAAGCGCTTCTGGGGCATTCCTACCGCATCCGGGGGCGGGTGGTTTATGGCCGCCAGCTTGGTCGCCAGATTGGCGCGCCCACCGCTAATGTGTTGCTGCCTCATATGCCGGCTTTGAGCGGCGTCTACGTGGTCAGCGCGGCCCTCGCAGATGGCCGGCTGCTGGATGGTGTTGCCAATATCGGTTTACGCCCCACAGTAGATGGCAAGCAGCCATCGCTGGAGGTGCACCTGTTTGATTTTGCTGGCACACTTTACGGCCAGCGACTGGATGTGGTTTTCCGCCATGCCCTGCGGGACGAAGTGAAATTCGACTCGGTGGATGACCTTAAGCAGCAGATTGCCCGTGATTTCCATGACGCCCGGGCGTGGATTGCAGACCATGGCTCCTCAGCCACCGGACACTGACCGACATTTAACAACCTGAGCTACGCACCATTACCATGAGCGACTACAAGCACACTCTGAATCTGCCTGAAACCGCCTTTCCAATGCGCGGTAACCTCGCCAAGCGTGAGCCGGATATGCTCGAACGCTGGCAGGAGCTGGATGTCTACGGCACCCTGCGCCAGCAGCGCGAAGGCCGGGAGAAGTTCATCCTTCACGATGGCCCTCCTTACGCCAACGGCAGCATTCATATCGGTCATGCGGTGAACAAGATTCTTAAGGACATGATCGTCAAGTCCCGCAGCTTTATGGGCTACGATGCCCCTTATGTGCCTGGCTGGGACTGTCACGGCCTGCCTATCGAGCACAAAGTCGAACAGGAAATCGGCAAGGCCGGGGTGAAGGTGGACTACAAGACCTTCCGTCAGGCATGTCGTGATTACGCCACCAAACAGATTGCAGGCCAGAAAGCCGATTTTATCCGCCTGGGTGTGATGGGAGAGTGGGAGAAGCCCTACCTGACCATGGACCCGAAAGTGGAAGCCGGCATTGTGCGGGCACTGGGCAAGATCATCGCCAAGGGACACCTGGTTCGCGGGTTCAAGCCGGTTTACTGGAGCGTGGTTGGCCAGTCTGCGCTGGCCGAGGCGGAAGTGGAGTACCAGGACAAGGTTTCGGTGCAGATTGACGTGCGCTTTACCGCGGTTGATCAGAAGAAGGTGCTTGACCTGTTCAGCACGAATAAAGGGCAGGGTGATGTCTCGGTAGTGATCTGGACCACCACCCCCTGGACCATTCCTGCCAACCAGGCGGTGTCTATCCACCCCGAGCTGGAATACGCGCTGGTACAGACAGACACCGGTAACGGTACGGAGCGCCTGATTGTGGCCGCAGAAATGGTCGACAGCATCATGGCCCGCTGGGAGGTCGAAGATTTTGAAGTGCTGGCGACAGTGGTGGGCGAAAAGCTGGACAGGCTGGCCGTGCGGCACCCGGTTTTCGACAAGCAGGTCCCGCTTGTCCTGGGCGACCATGTGTCCACCGATGCCGGTACCGGTGCCGTTCATACAGCCCCCGACCACGGCATTGAAGACTTTGAAGTGGGCAAGGCCTACGGCATTGACACCATCAGCCTGGTCAAGGCGGATGGTACCTACACCCAGGCGGCTGGCGAATTTGCCGGAGTACACGTCTACAAGGCAGACGACCCGGTGTGTTCAGCGCTGGAACGCGAAGGCAAGCTGGTTCGCGCTGAGAAGTTCAGCCACAGCTACCCCCATTGCTGGCGTACCAAAACACCGCTGATCTACCGCGCTACGCCCCAGTGGTTTATCAGCATGGAAAAAGAAAATCTACGAAACGATGCCCTGGAAGCCATCAAGGGCGTTCGATGGGTACCGGGCTGGGGCCAGAACCGCATCGAGGCAATGTTCAAACAGTCTCCGGACTGGTGCATCTCCCGCCAGCGTACCTGGGGCGTGCCGATCACCCTGTTTATCCACAAGGAAACCCAGGAGCTGCACCCGGATACCCAGAACCTGATTGAAGCAGTGGCGAAAGAAATCGAGAAGGGCGGCATTGACGCCTGGTATGACATCGACACTGCAGACCTTCTGGGCAGCGATGCCGGCCAGTATGAAAAGGTTACCGACACCCTGGATGTGTGGTTTGATTCCGGCGTAACCCATGAATCTGTGCTGCGCCCGCGTGCGGAGCTTGGGCAGTTCCCGGCGGATATGTACCTGGAGGGCTCTGACCAGCACCGTGGCTGGTTCCAGTCATCCCTGAAGACCTCCATCGCGATGAACGGCGTGGCGCCATACAAACAGGTGCTGACCCACGGCTTCACCGTCGATGGTAAAGGTCGCAAGATGTCCAAGTCCCTGGGTAATGTGATCGCGCCCCAGGAAGTCATGAACGAACTGGGCGCGGATATCCTGCGCCTGTGGGTGTCTGCCACCGATTACAGCGGTGAGATGACGGTATCAAAGGATATCCTTAAGCAGACTGCGGATGGTTATCGCCGTATCCGTAACACCGCCCGCTTCCTGCTCAGCAACCTCACCGGGTTTAACCCTGAGCAGCACGCGGTGGCTCCTGAAAACATGATTGCCCTGGACCGCTGGATGGTGGACAAGGCCCTGCGACTTCAGGAAGAGCTGCATGAGGACTACCAGAACTATGCCTTCCTGCGTATCTACCAGAAGGTGTACAACTTCTGCGAGGCGACACTGGGTGGCTTCTATCTGGACATCATCAAGGACCGCCAGTACACGACCCAGGCCGACAGCCGCGAGCGCCGCTCCTGCCAGACCGCCCTGTTCCACGTAGCGGAAGCACTGGTGCGCTGGATTGCGCCGATTCTGAGCTTTACCGCTGATGAAATCTGGCAGCATCTGCCGGGTAAGCGCGGTGATACCGTGTTCTATGAGACCTGGTATGAAGGGCTGACCGCGCTGCCTGACAACGTAGAACTTGGCCGCGAATACTGGAGCCGGATCTACAGTGTTAAAGAAGCGGTGAACAAGTGCCTGGAAGAGGCACGTGGCCGAGGCGAGATCAAGGGCTCCCTGAGCGCGGAGGTTACGCTTTTCTGCGAAGGCGATCTGGCAAAGGATCTGAACTACCTGGGCGAAGAGCTGCGCTTTGTGCTGATTACCTCCGAGGCGGCCGTGAAACCGATGTCGGAAGCCGGTGATGCTGAGCAGGCCTCTCACGAGGGTCTGCTGGTGAAGGTGGCTCCCGCAGGGTATGCCAAGTGCGAACGTTGCTGGCACCACCGGGCGGATGTTGGCCAGAGCGAGCAGTACAGCGATCTCTGTGGCCGCTGTGTAACCAACGTGGAAGGGCAGGGCGAGACCCGCTCCTTTGCCTGATGGAAGCCGGACTGTGGAAAGCATAATGAACAACGCGGAAGCAACCGGTTCCAAACTCCGCTGGCTCTGGCTGGCGGTACTGGTGATCGCGCTGGATCTCGGAACCAAGGCCATGGCGACCGCCATGCTCAGCTATGGCAACCCGGTACCGGTGATGTCGATGTTCAACCTGACCTTGCTGCATAACACCGGCGCTGCCTTCAGCTTTCTGGCGGGTGCTGCAGGCTGGCAACGCTGGTTTTTTGTTACCCTGGCGCTGGTGGTCAGTGTGGTACTGGTGTTCTGGCTCAAGTCCCTGCGTCACCATGAAACCTGGTCGGCTATTGCCATCGTATTAATCCTAGGCGGCGCCCTGGGCAACGTGTATGACCGTGTTGTTCATGGCTATGTAGTCGACTTTCTGCACTTTTACTGGAACGATTATCACTTTCCCGCCTTTAACATTGCCGACACTGCTATCACTATTGGCGCGGGCATGATGATTGTCGACATTTTTCGCAAGCCCCGGGAGCCCGACGGTGATCCGGAGTGAAGGAAGACAGGAGCGATAGCTGCCAATGAAAGAACTTCCGATAGATCAGGGTACCCGCGTCACTCTTCATTTCGCATTGAAGTTCAGTGATGGCGAAGTCATTGATTCCACCTTTGAGAAAGAGCCGGCGACGCTGGAGATTGGTGACGACAATCTGCCGGAGAATTTCGAGGCCTACCTGATGGGCATGAAAGCCGGAGAGCGTAATAGCTATGAAGTGCCGCCGGAGAAGGCCTTCGGGCAGCATAATCCCAACAACGTGCAGACCTTCAAGCGCAGTGAATTCAGCGCCGATATGGTGTTGGAAAAAGGCGTGATGATTTCGTTCGCGGATGCGCGCCAGAGCGAGCTTCCGGGTGTGGTAAGGCGCGTGGAGGGTGATCAGGTTGAGGTGGACTTTAATCACCCTCTGGCGGGGCGTACACTGACGTTTGAAGTGGAAATTATTGATGTGGAGCCTGTTGGGGCTGCTCATTAACCGTATCTTGGCCTGGCAGCTTGGGTGCATGTCAGCCTGCGGGAAGAGCTGTCCCGGGATACGCTGTGAATACGTCCGTGTACGCTCGACAAAAACATCCCTGTTTTTGACGATCCCGGAACAGCTCTTCCCGCAGTCTTCCGCAAACTTGTTTGATATCTCAGGGCAAATCTATGCAAATCCGACTCGCTAATCCTCGTGGCTTTTGTGCAGGTGTAGATCGCGCAATCGAAATCGTGAACCGTGCCCTGGACGTGTTTGGTGCGCCGATTTATGTGCGTCATGAAGTTGTGCATAACAAGTTTGTGGTGGATAACCTGCGTGAGCGCGGGGCTATTTTTGTCGACGAACTGGAAGAGGTGCCGGACGACAAGCTGGTGATTTTCAGCGCCCATGGTGTCTCCCAGGCCGTTCAGAATGAGGCGGCCCGGCGGGGTCTTAAGGTTTTTGACGCCACCTGTCCGCTGGTGACCAAGGTTCACCTGGAAGTGATGAAATATAGCCGTGACGGGCGTGAATGCATTCTGATCGGCCACCATGGCCACCCCGAAGTGGAAGGCACCATGGGGCAGTACGATCACAGCAATGGCGGCGAAATCTATCTCGTGGAAGACGAGAAAGACGTTGCCGAACTGGCTGTAAAAGATCCCTCGAAGCTGTCATACGTTACCCAGACCACACTGTCCATGGATGATACTGCCCGTGTCATCGACGCCCTGCGTGCGAAGTTTCCGGAAATTCAAGGCCCCCGCAAGGATGACATCTGTTACGCCACCCAGAACCGTCAGGATGCGGTGAAGCAGCTCGCGGGCGACTGCGACCTGATGCTGGTGGTGGGCTCCCCGAACAGCTCCAACTCCAATCGTTTGCGGGAACTGGCAGAGAGGATGGGTACCCCCGCCTATCTTATCGACGAAGCCTCCCAAATAGATCCACAATGGCTGGAGGGTAGAACCTCCATTGGCGTAACCGCTGGTGCCTCGGCGCCCGAAGTGCTGGTAAATGATGTGATCGCCAGGCTGAGGGATCTCGGTGGTTCTGTGCCAGAGGAAGTGTCTGGCCGTGAGGAGAATATTGTGTTCTCCATGCCCAGGGAGTTGCGGATTGATGTGGTGGAGGTGTCCTAAGCGGCGTTGGCGTGACTTCAACGTGTGACTTTGGTCACAACCCTTTCCCTATAACAGCCACTTATCTTCATATTTATACCACTCGTCGTATCGACCTAGTGTGGCTTATTGTTGTTCGATATTGTGAAACTGCTTAATGTCGAGGCCAGCTATGCAGAATTCCAAAGGTTTTACTCTTATAGAACTATTAATAACAATTGCTGTTCTGGCGATTATCCTCGCGTTTGCAGTGCCCTCGTTTGTGAATTTGATTGAGAATAGCCGCGTAACCACCCAGTCCAATACGTTGTTGGGAGCCATCAATCTTGCGAGAAGCGAGGCGGTAAAGCAGGGGATTCCTGTGTCAATTCAAAACGAACCGGGTGGCTTTGTTGATGGATGGTGCGTTATTTCCGGTGGCCTTGACGGTTGTCAGAATGCTCGAGATAACGCTCTGATGCTCCGTGAGTTTCCTGCCTTGGAAGGGGTGGCAGTGAGCCAGGGTGGTGTCGCAGGGATAACCTTTGATGCGAGAGGGTATCAGTCTGTACCAGGGGCTAATGTGCAGATTGAATTGGAGCCACCCGGATGTGTCACCGGTGACAACCGTATGAGAGTCGTATCAGTATCGGTTGCCGGGCGCGCATCAGTTGATTTGCAGGCATGTAATTGAGGGTTGGACGAATGAAAAAAGGCTACTGTTGTGCACGGCTGGAGGCACAGGCCGGTATCGCCCTGATCGAAGTTCTAGTGGCTGTGCTTATTCTTGGTGTCGGCCTTCTTGGTATGGCCGCCATGCAGGTACAGTCAAGTCAAATGACCAACGGTGCAGAGCAGCGAACTCAGGCGGTGTTACTGACCGCAGATCTGATGGACAGAATCCGGGCAAACAGGGCGAGCCGCGCAGATTACGATGGTCTTGAGGTTGATCCTGATGACACGGCCTGCGCAACCGACTTTACTCCCAATGCAGCGGCCTCGGTCAGTGCGAACGACATTGCGGAGTGGTCAAATCTTGTTGTTTGTCTGCTGCCTGAAGGCTCGGCAGCGGTGACGGTCAACAACGCGACTGGAGAGGTTACCGTGACGGTGGACTGGGTAAAACAGGATCCTGACGGTACTGCGGTGAATCTCAGGACGGTAATATAAAATGGTAAAGCTTCTTCCCCTCTCAGGTTCACGCACACGTTTTCCCGCCAACCGAAGAAGAATGGCTGGTCTCTCTCTTATAGAGTTGATGATTGCATTGCTCTTGGGCGTCATTCTGACCCTGGGGGCCACTCAGGTGTATCTCGGGACGAGTCAAACCTATCGGTTGACTGATGCCATTGCACATGCACAGGAGAATGTCAGGTTCGCAACCTCAATGGTTCAGCGAGATGTACGAGGAGCGGGTGGGCTTGCGTGTCTGCAAGACACCAGTGGCGTTACCATCAAGCTGCAGGGAACCAGGGTAGTTCCCTTAGGTGACGGTATTTTGGGATGGGAGGCTTCTGGTACCGGGATCGGTGCTGAGCATGATGCCGAGGATGAGTTGGCTGCTGATGCTTCCGGCTGGTCTGAAGGCGCGGGAACGGGCGTCTTCCCAGCAGAGTTGACCGGAGAGGTTGTCGCCGGTACCGATATTCTCATTGTGAACAGTATTGAGACGTTGCCAGTTGAAGTAACGGGCAGTTCAAGTGGCCGAATCGACATAGACGATGAATCCGGCATTCCCCAGGGAAGAATAATCCTAGCTGTGACTGATGATTGTTCTGCTGGCGAGTTATTCCAGAAGGCGAACACGGCAACAGCCAATTCGGTCACAATAGCCGGCTCTGGTTTTGATCCCGGAAATAGCCCCTCGACTTTTGCTTTGTCCTACGCAGGAGGGGCAAAAGTCGCTGCACATAGCACGGTGGCCTATTACATAGGTATTGGCGCTTCCGGTGCTCCCGCTCTGTTTCGCCAGCGCCTGGACACGGAGCCTGAAGGTCCCCAGGAGATGGTCGAGGGTGTGGAGTCCATGCAGGTTCTGTACGGAGTGTCTACTGGCGTCGTGAAGCGGGCGGACACCTATGTAACAGCTGACAATGTGGGCAATTGGCAAGATGTCGTTAGTGTTCGTGTTGCATTTCTCGCACGAAGCAATGATGGTGCGAACAGTGAAAATGTCACCCGGACTTTTAATCTGTTAGGTACCGAGGTCACTTCAGAAAATGACCGTCGAGCCCGCCTGGTTGCTGTATCCACCATTGGTATAAGAAATCGTTTGGAGTAATGGCATGAATATTAACGATTACTCTCAATGTTCACAGTCAGGCAGCGCTCTCATTGTTTCGCTCATTATGTTGCTGCTTATTTCGCTGATTGGTGTTGGCAGTATGCAGGGCACAATACTGCAGGAGCGAATGGCGTCCAATCTACACGACAGAAATATTGCTTTCCAGGCAAGTGAACGCGCGCTCAGAGTCGGAGAGAATTGGCTGGCTGGGTCAGCGGGGACCGCCATCACCAGTGACCGACTTGATACCCCGGAGAGCTGGGACGGCACGGCGGACGGAGGGGTTACTGTCGCAGCGAATGATGATCAGTTGTCGGCTGATCCCTCATACCATACGGGCTGGGTGTCTGATTTTTGTCCCGGCCTGCAGGCAGGAGCTCCGTGTTTTGAGCGATTTGCAGTGACATCAAGGGGGCAAGGCGGTACTGATACATCCGTGGTCATTCTGCAATCCATGTTTATGCCCCAACCACTTTAACTGAAAAGAGCAACCTTCAATTTTATGAAGGAGAGGGATGTGATGAAAAACAAAATTGTTCGAAACGTAGTTCCCAGGAGCCTCAGTGTTGCTGTGGCTAGTTGCCTTTTCAGTCTGATAACCGTTAATTCCGCGTTGGCTGCCCCGGTGGAGATAGCGGACGTGCCCCCGTTTCTGGGTGGGTCGGTCGCTCCTAACATCATGTTCATTATCGATGATTCTGGCTCAATGCAGTTCGAAATGCCCGAAACAAACGATGATCGAGCCACAGAGTATCTATTTCCTCCAGTTAGTAACATGTACGGGGATGGTATATATACTCGCAACATTTTCACTTTTAGTGAAAACAATCGTTACAGTCGGTATTTTCGCTCCTCGGACAATAATCCATTTTTCTATGACCCTACACAAACCTATGAACCCTGGTTCAAAGGCGACAGGTCGCAGTGGCCTGATGCTACACCAAATGCGGCGTATTATTTCCCCGGACGAACTGCATCGGGAACACTAAACCTGATCTCAGAGCGAACATACGATGATTGGGTCGAAGATGATGGGGATTACGAATATAACGATAACCGAAACTATTGGCCGATCACTTATTACAAGCTGCGATCACCCACTGCAGATCCTTGGGATAAGGATAGTTATTTCGAATACGAAATCAGGGGCTCGACTGGGTATGTGAAAGACCTGGGCTCGGGTAACCGGGTTTCTGTGACTGAATTCGTACACGATGGTGTTACGCGAACTGTGGCAGAAGAGGCACAGAACTTTGCGAACTGGTTTTCCTACCACCGTTCTCGAACTTTATCTGCCAGAGCAGGTATCGGTGCCGCTTTTTCTGAGCAATCCGAGGGCATGCGGGTTGGTTATGGTCGGTTGAACAAGGGTTCTGGCGATGTAGATGGTGTAAATACGTCAGTAATAGTAAATGGCGTACGATTGTTTAAGGATACCGATCGGGAGAATTTCTTTACACGTCTTTACACTGACGAAGTTCCTAACGCTGGCACGCCTCTGCGTAACGCGCTTTACCGAGCAGGTAAATACTACGAGCGCTCTGATAATGCCGGTCCCTGGGCTGCGGAACCAGGTGGTAATAATAACGCAGATCACCTTGAGTGCCGGCAATCCTTTACGATTCTGATGACAGATGGTTACCGCAGCGGTTCATTGTCAACGGACCTGGGGAATGTTGATGGATCTGACGGCGACAGCATTGGCGACTACCAATACGAACCTGCCTCCCCATTTGAAGATGACTACAGCAATACCCTGGCCGATGTTGCCATGCACTTCTGGGCACGGGATCTCCGTGAGGATTTGCCGAATGATGTCCCGGTAAGTCAGAAGCAGGGAAATATTGATCCAGCGTTCTGGCAGCATATGGTAACGTTCGGGGTCGGTTTGGGTGTGACAGGGAGCATAGACCCAACCTCAGCGTTCAATGCAATCAGCACTGGCGATAATATCGATTGGCCCAACCCCAACAATGATACCGCGAAAGTGGATGATTTGCTGCATGCTGCCGTTAATGGCCGGGGTGGATTCTTTAATGCCGCAGATCCCGAAACGTTCGCAACCCAACTTGCCAGTGTTCTGTTTGATATCGTGTCCCGTGTGGAGGAATCGTCAACCTCTGCAGCAGCGAGCTCTGCCGTGTTGCGCGAAGATGCTCTGAGTTTCTCCGCCGGCTTTCGGAGTACAGACTGGAGCGGCGCGCTACAAGCAGCGGAGATTCTACCAGGAGGGGGTCGTGGCAGGCTGATTTGGGATGCAGAGTACGGTCTCGAAAGCAAAGGGGCTGCCGGCCGCAACATATTCACTTCCTCGGCGGGCTCGGGGACATCACTGAATACTCTCGGCAGCTTGTCCTCGGTTCAGCGGGATGCACTGAATACTGGCCTTGATGGCACAGTTGACGGGCTCGGCCAGGATCGTATCGATTGGCTGCGTGGGGATAACGCTGCAAACGCCGGATTCAGGGATCGGATGTATGCACCGTCCGACGGTGGCATGGATCGATTGCGCCTGCTAGGGGACATTATCGGTTCAGATCCCCAGTTTGCTGGCAAGACCAATTTCGGCCATCGTCGCCTTCCAGGCGTGGAAGGCAGCTCCTATGCGACATATCGTGCAAGTTCGGATTATCAGGATCGCGCCGACGTAATTTATGTGGGTGCCAATGATGGTTATCTGCACGGCTTTGATTCCCTGACCGGTGAAGAACTTCTAGCCTATATGCCGAGTGAACTGCTGGAACCCGCTGAGGGCTCAGATTTCGCGCAAATCAATTCCCTGATTGATCCCGACTATGGTCATCGCTACTTCGTAGACGGAACACCTACGATTGGTGACGTCTATATTAATGGCCAATGGAAAACAATACTGGTCGGGACGATGGGGGCCGGTGGCAAGACCGTATATGCTCTTGATGTAAGTGATCCCGAGAACTTTGGCGCGAGCGACGTGCTCTGGGAATTCACTGATTCTGAGCTGGGGTATGGAGTTGAAGCGCCGCAGATTGCTCGGTTGCCATCTGGAGAATGGGCGGCGATCTTTGGCAATGGTTACAATAGTGATTCGAATGAGTCTGCGATATTTATCGTTGATATTGCGGACGGTTCATTGATTGCCCGAGTAGAGACCGGTGAGGGTGATTCCGCAACGCCCAATGGCATGGCAACCCCTGTAGTTCTTATCGACCAGAGTAGCGGTATCGCGAAGGCTACTTACGCAGGAGACCTACTGGGTAATCTATGGCGAGTGGACCTGACAGCCGGCAACATGAGTTCGAATGGTGCTAGGGACAAACTCTTCACCGCAGAATCGACTGATGGCACACGTCAGCCGATTACTGCCGCTCCTTCACTGGCTCTTGACCCAAACGGGGGGCCTGGCGAACTTGTTGTGGTATTTGGCACAGGATCCTATTTCCGTGTAACCGACAGTGGGGACAATCAGGTTCAAAGCCTCTATGGCATTTTCGATGATGGCTCGGCCAGCAATGTTGGTCGCGACGATCTGCTGGAACAGGAAATAACTACCCAAACACAGACCAATTATCAGGTTGATAGAGATGGGGTGGTGTCAACTGAATCAGTAGACGTGCGTGTCATATCAGATAATACACTGGGAGCCACGGACGAGGGCTGGTATGTGGATCTCGATACCTCGTCCGGAGAGCGGGTTATCAGTCGTGCGTCATTTCCGTCAGGGTTTCCGGTGAAAAGGGTGCGATTCAGCACACTGATTCCAGATAATAACGATTGCGGTGGTGGTCGCGACGGTTATCTGATGGATATTGACTTGTCCACCGGCGGACAGACTGATGACGCTGTATTCGATCTTAACCGGGACGGCAAATTCGGTACCGCCGATGCTTCTGGATCAGAAGTCGTGAACGGTATTAAAGGAGTGGTGTCAGGGGAAGAAATCCGAGTAGTTCTCGATAATCGAACAGACCTATTTGTAGACTCGGTGATTGAGGAGCTATCTGATGATTACGAGGGTCCTGTCGATCCGACGCCCGATCCCGATGACCCCGATGGCGACGATGGAGATGGCGACGGGGGGGAGCCTCCCTGTGAGGGGCCTGCATGCGGGGATGCAGAGGGATACAATTTTGGGCGGCAAAACTGGGAAGAGTTACGTTAATTCAGGTGCCGCGAAATAGCGTGTAGTTAGAGTGTTCTATGTCATTCATATAGGTGGCTATTTCAGATGTTTAGAAAAACGCAGTTAATGAAATCGGCACGCGGGTTTACTCTTATTGAGCTTATGATCGTTGTGGCCATTATTGGCATAATTGCCGCTATTGCAGTGCCGAGCTATCAGCAATATGTCGAGTCCACTCGGCGAACCACAGCACAGGGAGATTTGCTTGAATTGGCACAGTTCATGGAACGTAGGTATACGAACGGCTACGACTATAGGGATGCAGGAGGTAATGCACCTGCCCTACCTTTTACCACCCAACCCAGACAAGGTGCAGCGGTGTTCTATAACTACGGATTCCAGGGAGCTGTTGGCAGGACTACTTTTGTCCTGCAAGCAACCCCAGCTGGAGGCCAGACGAATGATGATTGTGGCTGGCTGCGTATTGATGAGTCAGGCGTAAGGACCAGTGAATCCGGCGATGCAGATTGCTGGTGACGTTCTTAAAGATATGATGTGAACGGTTTTAGCTACACGAGATGGTTGTGCCGTCACTTTTGTCGACAATATTGTCGCCATCCATGTCTTGGGCAAATCTCACGCGTCCCGCAAAGTTCATGATCAATTGCCGTATAAGGTGCTTCTCGTGGGGGTTTGGGGGGCAGTAGGTCACGTTGCCCAATGTGCCCTTCGCTTCTCCTAAAGGGCCGAACTGAAAATACCTTCGATTATTCGGGGCAGGCTGGAGAGTACCTGCCGAAGGGGCTTTTATCTGCTTTAGGGTTATCTCGTCATTTGTTAGCGACCGACTGTTATCCGGGTCTCGGAAAACAGAAAGCTCTAGATCCCAAGAGTTTCCGCAACGGTTAGCAGCGTCAAGGGGGCAAATCGTGACAATAGAGCCACTGGTAATTGCCTCACTCCTTGCTAGCTTGAATAACTGATAGACGCTTTGTATTGCATGCTGTCCCCTCTTGGTTTTTATGAAATCGAGAGAGTAGGAAGTTGCTGCAAAAGTCACGATGGATAAAATGGTCAGGGCAACACATAGTTCGATGAGAGTTAGGCCGCTCTCGCTTTCAGGGCGTATCATTTTTCATCCTTGAATTAATGAATTACATAGAGCATCCTGCTCTACTTCCTTAGTTTACCTCATACGAACATTTTATTAATAGCAGGTTTATTTGATCTGTTGATGTTTGAGGCGGCGTCACTCCATCCCCAACTTCTTCAACCGATACCGCAATGCCCGGAAACTGATCCCTAGTCGCTTGGCCGCCGCCGTCTTGTTCCAGCGGGTGGCCTCAAGAGCTTTCTCGATGGCCTGCCGTTCAATGGATTCCAGGTAGTTCTCCAGATCAATTTCGCCTTCGGGGAGGGTCAACGAATCCTGTTCTGTAGCCGCACTGCCCGCGTTGCTTGAAGCGGATAGCCCTGTAGCAGCCGGGCCGTTACCTATGTGCAAGTCTTCCGGCCCGATCAGGTCGGCATCGCAGAGGGTAAAGGCGCGCTCCAGAATATTCTCCAGCTCACGGACGTTGCCGGGGAAGTCATGATCTTTCAGGCGTTCAATCGCATCGGGGGTTAGCGATGCGGGTTCGCATTCGTATTCCCGGGCAATGCGTTCGAGGATATGGTTCGCCAGTAGGCTGATGTCATCCGGCCGGTCCCTCAGCGCCGGTACCGGAAGCTCAATGACATTGATGCGATAGAACAGGTCCTGGCGAAAGTTGCCTTCCTGAACAAGCCCCGGCAAGTCTTTGTGGGTGGCGCTGAGCAGGCGAATATCTACCGGCACCTCCCTGGTATCACCCACTGGCCGGACGGCCTTCTCCTGGATCGCTCTTAGCAGTTTTACCTGCATGGCCAGTGGCAGGTCAGCAACTTCATCGAGAAACAGGGTGCCACCATCAGCTGACCGGAACAGGCCATCCTTGTTATCAACTGCGCCGGTAAAGCTGCCTTTCTTGTGACCGAAAAATTCGCTTTCCATCAATTCAGAGGGGATGGCGCCGCAGTTCACTGCAATGAAGGGATGGTCACGGCGCGGCCCCTGCAGATGAATCATGCGGGCCACAAGCTCCTTGCCACTACCCGATTCGCCACTGATGAAAACCGGTGCCTGGCTGCGGGCCAGTTTGCGCACCTGATTCCTGAGGCGTTTGATTTCAGCTGAGTTTCCCAGCAACAGGCCTGGCTCATCAGTGGCGGTTTCGACATCGGATTCCGGTTCTGAGAGTTTCAGGGCGCTGTTAACGAGTTCCCGCAGACGCGGCAGCTCAACGGGCTTGGAAACAAAGTCGAACGCGCCGGCTTTGAGAGATTCGATGGCGGTGTCCATGTTGCCGTAGGCGGTGATGACAGCCACCGGGGTGCAGGGGGTGTGGTGCTGGATCCACTGCACCAGCTCGATGCCATTGCCATCCGGCAGGTTCATGTCGGTCAGGCAGAGCTGTGGCCGGTGCTCACCCAGAAGCTTTTTGGCGCTGGTGATATCCGGCGCGGTCAGCGTGTGAATACCCATTCGGGTCAGGGTAATTTCAAGAAGATCCCGGATATCGGGTTCGTCGTCTACGATCAGCGCTGTGTGAGTGGTCATTGGATTGTTGTCGGTTCCGTGTCGTTGCTCAGGCTACCGGGCTTCCGGATGGTCATATCATTCGCCCGTGGTGGGCAAACGTAATGCGGAAACAACAGCCGGATTGGTTGTTATCTACCAGAGACAGGTGAGCCTGGTTAGCCTCGCACAGTTCCCGTGCCAGATAAAGGCCAAGGCCCGTCCCGCTTTTGTCAGTTGTGAAAAAGGGCTCAAAAACCGATACCCGATGCTCCGGAGCAATGCCGGGGCCAAAGTCGCGAACGTCCACATAGGATCTCTCGCCGTCAGCCGTGGCCCCGGCGTAGAGTTCGATCCTCCGTTGGCCGGTGGCCTGCTCGCTGTAGCGTAGTCCGTTGTCGCAAAGGTTCACCATAACCTGTTCGATCTGGCTCACATCGAAGCGGGCCTGGGGCAGGTTGGCTTCTGCTCTCAAACCGATATCTGCAGCCCCCTGATGGTCATTATCCTGGGTCTGGAGGTAATCGTCACGAAATGCTGAAAGCCAGTGATTTACATCGACGAGGTCGGAATTTGCGGCGCGGCGCCGGGACAGGTCCAGAACGTTTTCAATGATGCCGTTGACCCGTCGGGAATGCCGTTCAATGATATCCAGCATTCTTCGATCGCCATCCTCAAGGTTAGGGGATTCCCCCATGAGCTGGGACGCGTGGCTGATGGCCCCAAGCGGATTGCGGATTTCGTGGGCGATGCCCGCGGTCAGCCGGCCCAGGGAAGCCAGTTTCATCTGTTGGGCCTGCTGCGTCACTTTGCTCATGTCATCAATGAAAACCAGAATCTGGTCTCCCCGTTGCTGGTCAAGCTGGGTAAAATTCACCTGCACCATTGGCGAGGTAGGTGTTGCCTGAAACGGGTCGGTTCTGCGGCTTGGGTCTTTCAGCCAGGCCTCGAGACCCAGGCGCAATGGTTGGGGCAGGGTCCGTCCCCGGCTGGGCAGGGGGCTGGCGTCTTCACCGGCGATCCCAAATAGCAGCTCTTCGGCCGCGGCGTTGGCAAGGCGGATATGCCCGAACCGGTCCAGAACAAGAATGCCCGTGCGCATGCGCTGGATGATCTGGCGGTTGATCTGTTCCAGTTCGGCGATGCTGCGGGCCCGGGAACTGGCAAGTGCCTCACTGCGCAGCATGCGCCGGGAAATGTACTGCAGTATAAAGGCGGCTGCGAAGTAGAGGATGCCCAACGAACCAGCCCGGACAATTTCATCGGCCGAGCTCCCGAATACCATGACGGACCAGGTAGAAATGCCAAGGGAGCAGATCGCACCAAGCGCGGCATAGAAAGTGCCAATTCGGGTGGGCGTCAGGATATTTCCGGCCGCCACGGAGACGATCACCAGATTGGCCAGGCCGTTGGTAATGCCGGTACTCGTTAGCAAAAGTGCGTGGAGGACCAGGATGTCCATCAGGATCGATACGGTGATATGCCGGCTTCGCGGTTGGAAGCCTGCCAGCATTATCAGTGTGATAAAGCCGTTGATGGCCAGATAGGTGACAACACCGGCCTGGTAGTAATCCATGGCCCGGAAACGGGAATCGAAGTTGATCGGATCAACGAACAGCAGCCCTACCAGGATAATACTGACCACCACCCGGTAATGATTGTAGATACGGAAGAGTCTGCCCACCTGGGTGGCCGGAGGGGCGTCCGCGGTCGGATGAAGATCAGTTGTCGATGTTTTTGCCATAATCCGATGGGTATCCCGGGAGAATTCTTATGCTCAGCGGGGTTATAATAGCCTTTTAATGGCAATGAGTTACAGGAGCTGCGTTATGTCCGTGCAAAAGGATGAATCACCCTGCGGTCAGGGGCCCGGAAAGCTGAGAGTGGTCATGGCGCAGCTTGATTTCCTGGTGGGTGATATTCCCGGCAATACCGGCAAGGTGATTGAGGCGACCCGGCGTGCGGGCGCGGAACATCAGGCCGATCTGGTGGTGTTTCCTGAGCTTTGCCTGACCGGTTACCCGCCAGAGGACCTCCTGCTGCGTCCAAGCATGGATGTGCGTATGGCCGAAGCTTTTGAGTCGCTGCGTAACGCTGACCTTGGCCCTGCTATTGTTGTAGGGGCACCCGTCAGGGAGGGCGCGCTGTTGTATAACGCCGCCGTGGTTATTGATGGCGGGAAAGTAACCGGCCGCTATTTCAAGCGGTTTCCGCCCAACTATCAGGTTTTCGATGAAAAGCGTTATTTCGCCGATGGCGCCGATACCCTGGTGATGGATATCCGCGGAGTGCCCGTGGGTATCACTGTGTGTGAAGACATCTGGAGTGATGGCCCGGTGGAAGACGCCGCCGCCGCGGGTGCGAAGCTCATCATCAACCTGAATGCGTCACCCTACGACATCGACAAGCAGAATCGCCGCAAGGCATTGATCGAGCGCAAGGCGTGCCAGAACCGGGTCAGTATCGCCTATGTCAATCTGGTAGGCGGTCAGGACGAGCTGGTCTTCGACGGCGGTTCAATGGTCTACGACCATTCAGGTGCGCTTGCGGCAGAGGCGCCTCAATTCAGCGAGGGGCTCTATCCGGTGGAGTTCATCTGCGAGCACCACTGTCAGCCGATTGTCCAGCCGGCTATCACCGAGCCGTCTCTGGAGAAAAACGTCTACAGGGCACTGGTGCTGGGTGTGCGGGACTACGTCAACAAAAACGGATTCAAGTCAGTGGTTCTTGGTCTGTCCGGGGGCATTGATTCGGCAGTGACGGTTGCCATCGCGGTTGATGCGCTGGGGGCCGACCGGGTGCGAGCGGTGATGATGCCCTTCCGGTATACCTCTGGTATGAGCATTGAAGACGCTGAGGCGGAAGCGATTGCCCTGGGCGTTCAGTACGATGTGTTCTCCATAGAGCCAATGTACGATGCCTTCATGGAAACCCTGGCTGCCCCGTTCGAAGGCACCAGCCCGGATACCACCGAGGAAAACCTGCAAGCAAGACTGCGGGGCGTATTGCTGATGTCGCTGTCCAACAAGTTTGGCTCACTGGTGCTGACAACCGGCAATAAAAGTGAAATGGCGGTAGGGTACTCGACGTTGTACGGCGATATGGCCGGGGGGTTTGATGTACTCAAGGACGTTCCGAAAACCCTCGTGTTCCGTCTTGCCTGGTATCGCAATAGCGTTTCGCAGGTTATCCCGGAGCGAGTCATCACGCGCCCACCGTCAGCGGAACTGGCGCCGGATCAGAAAGACGAGGACAGCCTGCCGGGTTACGATGTGCTCGACCAGATACTCAACCTTTACGTAGAGCGTGATCTGAGTGCGGACGCTATCGTTGCGCAGGGCTTTGACCGTGCGGATGTGGACAGGGTTGTGCGTCTGGTGGACATCAACGAATACAAGCGCAGGCAGGCGCCCATCGGTGTAAGGATTACCGAGCGAGGGTTTGGCAAGGACCGCCGCTATCCCATTACCAATGGCTGGAAAAGCGGCAACTGATTATTCATCACCCATGAGGCCGAAGGTGACGACGCTGGACAATGAGCGGTCCTTGCGCTTGAGGACGTCGGCCTGAAATTCGCCATCGTCATTGAAAGCGGTACTTTCCGGAAAATTATCCTGCAGCATGGCGACGGCATCGGCTGAGGCTTTTTTAAGGTCCATGAAGCGGAAAGTCTCGGCCATAATGATCATCGCTTCTTCCACAGAAGGCGTGGTGGAGTAGTTTTCCACGATAAAACGCGCCCGGTTGTTGGCAGCAATATAGGCTTCGCGGCTGATGTAGTAGCGGGCGGCAAAGAGCTCCAGCTCGGCCAGACGGTTGCGGATGGCAATCATGCGCTGGCGGGCATCGGGAGCGTACTTGCTGGAGGGGTAACGGTTGAGCAGTTCTGAGAAGTCACGGAACGCCTGGCGCTGTTCCCCCGGATCTCTCGCTGCAACGTCAATCGGGAAGTATCTTGCCGCAAGGCCGATGTCCAGATTGTAGGATGCCAGGCCGCGCATATAGAGAGCGTAATCGGCGTGATCGCTTTGGGGATTCAGGCGCAGGAAACGATCCGCCGCCGCGCGGGCGCCCTCCAGATCCAGATTCTGGTAGCGGGCATAAATCAGGTCCAGTTGGGCCTGTTCCGCATAGCGGCCGAACGGATAGTAGGTCTCGAGGAAATCGAGGTTCCGCTCCGCTTCGTTGAAGTTGCCTGAGTTCATTGCATCCCGGGCATTCTCGTAATAGGTTTCTTCCGGCAGCACTTCTTCCTGCTGGTTTGAGGCACACGCACCGATCATCAGCGCTGTGATAGTCACTAGCAGTAATCGAACAACTGTTCTCATGCCGGAATCCCGTATAATGGCGAAAATTCGAATGGTGGGCCATTGTAACGGGGATCTGCTTCCTTGTGCAGTGGCACTCGCAACCGATTGGAAAATTCTGACTCAAACGTAACACTCATTACTGGCCCCGGGGGCTTAATGTCATCTGAAAACCGTATTATTGCCAGCTTCTCTGTTCCGCCGGAGCACAGTGACCGCCGCCTGGACCAGGCGGCGGCGGAGCTGATGCCGGAGCATTCCCGGTCAAGACTGCAGGGCTGGATTAAAAGCGGGGCTCTGACGGTGAACGGGAAAGCCTGCAAGCCCCGCGACAAAGTCATGCTGGGGGACAAACTGGAACTGGATGCTGAGCCAGAGGCGCAAGTCAGTTGGCAGGCAGAATCGATTTCCCTTGATATTGTCTATGAAGACGAGCACCTGCTGGTGATCAACAAGCCGGCGGGGCTGGTGGTTCATCCCGCCGCAGGACATGCTGACGGCACCTTGGTTAACGCATTGCTCAACCATGCTCCGGAGGTGGAAAACCTGCCGCGAGCCGGGATTGTTCATCGTCTCGACAAGGATACTTCCGGAATCATGGTGGTGGCCCGCAGCCTGATAGCCCACACCTCACTGGTTGATCAGTTGCAAACCCGCACCATGGGGCGGGAGTACGAAGCCATCGTTGTGGGCACGCTGACAGGGGGCTCTACAGTGGACGCGCCAATTGGCCGCCACCCTCGCGAGCGTAAGAAGATGGCGGTGGTACCTACTGGCAAACCGGCGGTTACCCACTATCGCCTGATTGAGCGATTCGCCGCCCATACCCATGTGCGGTGCAAGCTCGAAAGTGGGCGCACGCATCAGATCCGGGTTCATATGGCGCATGTAAAGCACCCTTTGGTTGGCGATCCCCAATACGGCGGGCGACTTCGACTCCCCAAGGGAACAACGGACGAGTTGCGAGATGTACTGGCAGGATTTCAACGCCAGGCCCTCCATGCCCGCCAGTTAACGCTGGAGCATCCCCGGACGGGAGAGCTGATGAGCTGGGAAGTGCCTTTGCCCGAGGATATGGAAGCGTTGCTTGCTGCGCTTCGCAAACATGTCAGGGATCTGGAGAACAATGACTTCTGAGTTGCCACTAATCGTCCCGGACTGGCCGGCACCTTCCTGGGTGCGGGCGGCATGCACCACGAGGGGCGGCGGGGTCAGCCAACCGCCCTGGAATTCGCTGAACCTTGGTGCTCATGTGGGCGATAACCCTGACGATGTTTCCAGGAATCGTGCATTGCTCGAGCAATGGGCTGGGCCCGGCGCTCAGTCCTTCGGTTGGCTGAAACAGGTCCATGGCAGCAATGTCGCATTACTGCCTCAGGCGGGGGAGGTGACAGCCGATGCCAGCGTCACTACCCAGCCCGGATCGGTGTGTGTGGTCATGTCGGCGGATTGTTTGCCAGTGTTGTTCTGCGATCCTTCCGGAGGCCGAGTAGCCGCAGCCCATGCCGGCTGGCGCGGACTGTGTGACGGCGTTCTGGAACGGACCGTGGAGCGCCTGGGCAATCCCGCGGCGATCCTTGCCTGGCTTGGGCCTGCCATAGGCCCCGATCAGTTTGAGGTCGGTGCTGAGGTCAGAGAGGCCTTTGTACTGAACGATCCCCAGGCAGCCGTGGCGTTTGTGCCCAGTCCCCGGCATTCCGGGCGTTATTTGGCCGATCTGTATGAGTTGGCCCGGCAAAGGCTGGCAGCTGCCGGCGTCCTCCAGGTATACGGTGGCGGGTTCTGTACGGTAACCGACAGTAAGCGTTTCTTCTCCTTCCGGCGGGACGGCCAGACCGGAAGGATGGCGAGCCTGATTTTCATTTCATGATGCCCGTCAATTTTCTGACACTTCGTGCCTGTGTCCGCTTGAAGTCCTGCCATTCGCCCCTACATTAACTGTCAAAGCAGAGAAATTGCCGCCGGCGCAAACAGCGTGCCGGCCGCACGACAGACATCGGGGAATACCAGACTATGAGAATCGACAAGCTGACCAGCAAACTGCAAACCGCACTGGCGGATGCCCAGTCCCTTGCAGTCGGCAGGGATCATAACTTTATCGAACCCCTGCACCTTATGCAGGCGCTGATGGACCAGCAGGGCAGCTCCATCAAGCCGTTGCTGAAGCAGGCCGGCGCGGAACCAGGCCGTATCCGCCAGGCTGTGGCCCAGGAAATCGAGAACTTGCCGGAGGTAAAGGGTTCGGCCGGCGATGTCTCTATGTCTAATGATATGGGGCGGCTGTTCAATGTTGCCGACAAACTGGCTCAGAAGCGAGGCGATCAGTTTATCTCCAGCGAACTGATGCTGTTGGCAGCGCTGGATGACCGGGGTGCTCTCGGGCGAATTCTGCGTGAGCAGGGCGTCGACAAGGCGTCACTGGAAAGCGCTATTGATACCATTCGCGGTGGTGAGTCGGTTGACGACCCCTCTGCGGAAGAGAACCGGCAGGCCCTTTCCAAGTACACCATTGATCTGACCGAGCGCGCCGAAGCCGGAAAACTGGACCCGGTGATCGGCCGCGATGATGAAATCCGCCGAACCATTCAGGTGCTTCAGCGCAGGCGCAAGAACAACCCGGTTCTCATTGGTGAGCCCGGGGTGGGTAAGACTGCCATTGTAGAGGGGCTTGCCCAGCGCATCGTCAACGGCGAGGTGCCGGAAGGTCTCAAGAACAAGCGTGTTCTGTCGCTGGACATGGGGTCGCTGATTGCGGGCGCCAAGTTCCGGGGTGATTTTGAGGAGCGTCTGAAGGCCGTGCTCAATGAGCTGGCCAAGCAGGAAGGGCAGATCATTCTCTTTATCGACGAAATTCACACGGTGGTGGGCGCTGGCAAGGCTGAAGGGTCCATGGACGCCGGCAACATGCTCAAGCCCGCACTGGCCCGGGGTGAGTTGCATTGCGTGGGTGCGACCACGCTGGATGAGTACCGGGAAAATATTGAAAAGGATGCAGCCCTTGAGCGCCGCTTCCAGAAGGTATTGGTCTCTGAGCCCAATGAGGAAGATACCATCGCGATACTGCGGGGGCTGAAAGAGCGCTACGAAGTCCACCACGGTGTGGAGGTGACAGACGGAGCTATTATCGCGGCCGCCAAACTTTCCCATCGTTACATTGCTGACCGCCAGTTGCCGGACAAGGCCATTGATCTGGTGGATGAGGCTGCCAGCCAGATCCGCATGGAGATGGACTCGAAGCCGGAAGCCCTGGACCGACTGGAGCGCCGCCTGATCCAGTTGAAAATCGAGCGGGAGGCGTTGAAAAAAGAAACCGATGCGGCATCCAAAAAGCGGCTCTCAGAGCTTTCCGATGTGATCACCGGTGTCGAGCGTGAATACGCGGATCTGGAAGAGGTCTGGAATACCGAAAAGGCCGCATTGCATGGTTCTCAGAAGATCAAGAGCCAGCTGGAGCAGGCCAGAATTGATCTGGAGAATGCCCGCCGGGCCGGCGACCTCGGCCGTATGTCCGAGCTGCAATATGGCCAGATTCCGGAGCTGGAGCGCCAGCTGGATATGGCGAGCCAGGCGGAAATGATGGAAATGACCCTGCTCCGTAACCGTGTGACAGATGAGGAGATTGCAGAAGTCGTGTCCAAGTGGACCGGCATTCCGGTATCGAAAATGCTGGAAGGCGAGCGTGACAAACTCATGCGTATGGAAGAGGCACTTCATGGCCGCGTAATCGGTCAGGCTGAAGCTGTTGAGGCGGTTTCCAATGCGGTAAGGCGCTCTCGCGCAGGGCTTTCAGACCCCCATCGTCCCAACGGCTCCTTCCTGTTCCTGGGGCCGACGGGTGTGGGCAAGACCGAGCTCTGCAAAGCACTGGCTTCCTTCCTCTTCGATACCGAAGAGGCGATGGTTCGAATTGATATGTCGGAGTTTATGGAGAAGCACTCCGTTGCCCGGCTGATTGGCGCGCCTCCCGGCTACGTGGGCTATGAGGAAGGTGGTTATCTGACGGAAGCCGTGCGTCGCCGGCCTTATTCGGTGTTGCTGCTGGACGAGGTTGAGAAAGCTCACCCCGATGTATTCAACATACTGCTGCAGGTGCTTGAGGATGGCCGCCTGACGGACGGTCAGGGCAGAACAGTGGATTTCAGGAATACGGTTATTGTGATGACCTCCAACCTGGGGTCGGACATTATTCAGCAGAAAGCCGGTGAAGAAAATTATGAGGCGATGAAGTCAGCGGTCATGGAGGTAGTGGGTACTCACTTCCGACCTGAGTTCATCAACCGGGTGGATGAAGTGGTTGTGTTTCATCCGCTGGCGGAGAGCCAGATTCAGGGGATTGCCAGGATCCAGATCGAGATCCTCAGCAAGCGCCTGAAAGAACAGGACATGAAGCTGGAGCTGGACGATGCTGCGATGCAACTACTGGCAGAAGTGGGTTACGACCCGGTTTATGGTGCCCGCCCGCTGAAGCGTGCGATCCAGCGGATGATAGAGAATCCGCTGGCACAACGACTGCTTCAGGGCGATTTTGTGTCCGGGGATACCATCCGCGGTACCGTGAAAGATCACGCCCTGGAGTTTTCCAGAGCCTGATATTTGGGCGCAAAGGCGGAGCAGGCGGCTCCGCTTTTTTTCGGGCAGAAACCGGTTATTCGGCCAGCGCGGTCACTACTGGGGAGGTTCCCCACAATTCTCTTCGGCGATCTCCTCAAACTTCTCCCGTTGCTCCGCTATCTCGTCCTCGGAGAGGTAGCGCATCTCGCCATTCTCTTCCACGCGTATGCGGCTGTTGCGTTGCAGTATGCTCAGGTTGCTGCGAGCAGTTTCGCAATTGGCTTCACGCTGTTTGCGGCGTGCCTCTTCCACAGCGTTTTCGTCCCGTCGCTCGGCCTGTTTGGCTTCCCGCTCTTCCAGGGCTTTAACCTGTTCCTGTGGACTCTGACGGTTGTTCTCTGAGCGTTGCCCGGTTCGTATGCTGACGGACTCCGCCTGCTGTCCGGTGGGTTGGCGGTCGCCGAAGTGTGTAACCCCGTTCTCATCGGTCCATTTGTAGACGGAGGCAGCCGAAGAAATCGCCGGTGCCGTAACCAGAAGTACTGCCAGGGTGAGAATTTTTCTGTTCATGCCTCTACTCATTCCGCGTTAGCCTTGTCGGAGTACTGCCTTAAACAGCACTATCTCTGTCTAGCCTATGGTTATCATGCCATTTGTAAAGGTAACTTTCTTGAGTCTGGTTCAAATACTGGCACAAAGTATGGCAAACCTTTGTCGGCTAAGGGCAGAGAATACCGCCGCCGCTATTGACAGGGAGTTTCCCGCTGTCAAAATTGCAGATTGCCTGAAGACTGGGGTCAATACGGCAGGCAATCCCGTGCGAGTATCCCCCGTTAATTACCACACTGAATGCCCCGCGCAGGTCGCGGACTGGTTGTTGCTTACGTGCAACCCGTTGATTGGCCGTTCTCCGCAACCCTCAGGAGGGCGGCTGGCCAGGAGACAACCTCTTACAGCTGGTGTGGCGGAATATCCGGTTAAGCTTTCACAAGAAGCTTCATGCCCGGACATCCAGGCAACCGGGGCGTTTCCCCGGCTCATTCACTCGTAGAAGAGGGTAGAACATCGTGGAGTTATTGTCTGGCGCCGATATGCTGATCCGGTCCCTGCAAGATGAAGGGATCGAATACATATATGGCTATCCGGGTGGTGCAGCGCTGCATATTTATGATGCGTTGTTCAGGCAGGACAAGGTCAAGCACATTCTGGTGCGTCACGAGCAGGCTGCGGTCCATATGGCCGACGGCTACGCCCGTGCTACCGGATTACCGGGTACCGTACTGGTCACCTCGGGTCCTGGAGCTACCAATACCATTACCGGCATTGCCACCGCATTCATGGATTCCATTCCCATGGTGGTGCTGTGTGGTCAGGTTGCATCAACGCTGATTGGCGAAGATGCATTCCAGGAGACCGACATGATCGGTGTCTCCCGCCCTGTCGTGAAACACAACCTGAGCGTTCGTCACCCGGAGGAAATTCCGGAAATCATCCGCAAGGCCTATTATATCGCCGCAACCGGTCGACCCGGCCCGGTGGTGGTCGATATCCCCAAGGATATGACCACCCCGAACGAACGTTACGAGTACGTGTTCCCGAAAAAGGTGAAGTTACGCTCGTACAACCCTGCCATTCGCGGCCACGCGGGTCAGATCAAGAAAGCTGTGGATATGCTGATGGCGGCCAAGCGTCCCATTATCTATGCTGGCGGCGGGGTTATTCTCGGCAAGGCGACTGACCAGCTGACCGAGCTGGTCAGAATGCTGGGTTACCCGATTACCAATACCCTGATGGGGATTGGTTGTTATCCGGCTTCGGACAAGCAGCACCTGGGCTGGCTGGGAATGCATGGTACCTACGAGTCCAACATGGCCATGCATCACTCGGACCTGATTCTGTGTGTGGGTGCGCGATTTGACGATCGGGTGACCAATGCAACCGAGAAGTTCTGTCCCGGTGCCCGCATTGTTCACATTGATATCGATCCGGCTTCCATTTCCAAAACCATCGACGCAGATGTGCCCATCGTGGGGCCAGTGGACGCGGTTCTCAAGGAAATGATCACCCTGGTCAGGGAAAGCAAGGAAAAGCCGGATGCTGAGGCAATCGCTGCCTGGTGGAAACAGATTGAAGAGTGGCGAGCGTTCCATGGCATGCGCTATGAAACCAGCCCGGACGTTATCAAGCCGCAGGAAGTGGTGGAAATGCTCTGGCGGCTCACCAACGGCGAGGCGTTTGTGACCTCGGACGTAGGGCAGCATCAGATGTTCGCGGCCCAGTACTACAAGTTTGACAGGCCCAATCGCTGGATCAACTCCGGTGGCCTGGGCACCATGGGATTCGGCCTGCCGGCCGCCATGGGGGTCAAGCTGACCCATCCCGACGACGAGGTGCTCTGTATTACCGGTGAAGGCAGTATCCAGATGAATATCCAGGAGCTGTCCACCTGTAAGCAGTACAGCCTGCCGGTGAAGATCATCAACCTGAACAATCAGGCGCTGGGCATGGTCAAGCAATGGCAGGACATGAATTATGAGTCCCGCCACTCCCAGTCCTACATGGAGTCCCTGCCGGACTTCATCAAGCTGGCGGAATCCTATGGTCATGTCGGGGTCCGCATTGACAGGAAGGAAGATCTGGAATCGAAGCTGAAAGAAGTGCTTGCGATGAAAGACGAGCTGGTATTCGTCGATATCTACGTTGACCGGTTTGAGCACGTCTACCCCATGCAGGTGGCCCGTGGCTCAATGAAGGATATGTGGCTCAGCAAGACGGAGAGGGTCTGATCATGCGTCGAATCATTTCTGTTTTGCTTGAGAACGAACCAGGGGCTCTGTCCCGTGTAGTAGGGCTGTTTTCGCAGCGCAATTACAATATCGAGACGCTGACGGTTGCGCCTACCGAGGACGAGACCCTGTCGCGCCTCACCGTTACCACCACAGGCTCCGACAGGGTCATCGAGCAGATTACCAAACAGCTCAACAAGCTGATTGAAGTGGTCAAGCTGGTGGATCTTACCGAGGGGGCGCACATCGAGCGGGAGCTGATGCTGGTCAAACTCAAGGCGACAGGCTCCCAGCGGGCCGAGATCAAACGTACCGTCGATATATTTCGCGGCCAGATCGTGGATGTCACCAGCTCTGTCTACACCGTTCAGCTTGCGGGTAACAGTGAAAAGCTGGATGGCTTTATCCAGGCGGTAGGGACGTCGGGCGTGCTTGAGGTTGTTCGCAGCGGTGTTTCCGGCATTGCCCGTGGCGAGAAGGTATTAAGCCTGTAACAGGCGTTAGCATCATTCTGTACAATGACGGTCAGAAACGGGCCAATAAACAATATAGAGGTTATACATGCAGGTTTACTACGATAAAGATTGCGATCTTTCCATCATCCAGGGCAAGAAAGTTGCCATCATCGGTTTTGGCTCACAGGGCCACGCTCATGCGTGCAACCTGAAAGAGTCCGGTGTTGATGTGACTGTTGGTCTGCGTCCGGGTTCTTCCTCCATTGCCAAGGCAGAAGCCTATGGCCTGAAAACCAGCGATGTACCGGCGGCCGTTGCTGCTGCTGACGTGGTCATGGTTCTGACGCCGGACGAGTTCCAGGCGCAGCTCTACAATGCAGAGATTGAACCGAACCTGAAGCAGGGCGCTACTTTGGCCTTTGCACACGGCTTTTCGATTCACTACAACCAGATCGTGCCGCGCAAAGACCTGGATGTAATCATGGTCGCACCCAAGGCACCAGGCCATACGGTGCGCACGGAATTCACCCGTGGCGGCGGTATTCCTGACCTGATTGCCATCTTCCAGGACGCGTCCGGCACTGCCAAGAACCTCGCTCTGTCATACGCGAGCGGCATCGGCGGTGGGCGCACAGGTATTATTGAAACCACTTTCAAGGACGAGACTGAAACCGATCTGTTCGGTGAGCAGGCGGTTCTGTGTGGTGGCACTGTTGAGCTGGTCAAGGCCGCTTTCGAAACTTTGGTGGATGGCGGTTACGAGCCGGAAATGGCTTACTTCGAATGCCTGCACGAGCTCAAGCTGATTGTTGACTTGATGTATGAAGGTGGTATCGCCAACATGAACTACTCCATCTCCAACAACGCGGAGTATGGTGAGTACGTCACCGGCCCGGAAATCATCAACGAACAATCCCGTGAAGCCATGCGCAACGCACTTAAGCGCATCCAGACCGGTGAGTACGCCAAGATGTTTATTCAGGAAGGCAGCAGCAACTATCCGTCCATGACGGCTCGTCGCCGCATCAATGCCGAGCATCAGATCGAGACCGTAGGCGAGAAGCTGCGCTCCATGATGCCCTGGATCTCGGCGAATAAGATCGTGGACAAAGAGAAAAACTGATCCGGTTTTCCGGACTGGTTTGAAAAACGCGGCCCGTGAGGCCGCGTTTTTCGTATATACTCCGCCTAAATGCTTTCCGGAGTGACTGGAATGAGTGACGAAAAAAAGCAGGCTAACGCAGCAGCTGGCGCCAATGAGGCCCAGCAGCAGAATGACCCCAAAGAGCAGGAGTATGACCTGGAGACCGGTGAGGTTGTCGAGGAGGAGCTTGTTGAGGGTGCCCCGGTTCGTCGGAAGGGGATTTATCTATTGCCGAACGCACTGACAACGGCATCCCTGTTCTCCGGCTTCTATGCCATTGTATCGGCAGCCAACGGCGTCTTCGATAACGCCGCCATTGCCATTTTTGTCTCCATGATTCTGGATGGCCTCGATGGTCGGGTAGCGAGGCTTACCAATACCCAGAGCAAGTTTGGCGAGGAATACGATAGCCTGGCCGATATGGTTGCTTTTGGTGTGGCGCCTGGGTTGGTGGCGTTTTTCTGGTCTTTGAATAACCTTGGCCAGGTTGGCTGGGCCATCACCTTCATCTATGTGGCTGGCGCGGCATTACGGCTGGCGCGGTTCAATACACAGATCGGCTCTGTGGACAAAAAGTTCTTTGTCGGACTGGCCAGTCCTGCTGCGGCAGCCTGCGTGGCTGGCCTGGTCTGGTGCTTCCATGCGGTGGAGCCGGCCAGCTGGTTGACGTTGATGACTATCATCGTTGTGGGTGGTTGTGGCGTGCTGATGGTCAGCAACATCCTTTACAAGAGCTTCAAGGACCTGGATATGCGGGGGCGGGTGCCTTTTGCGGCCATTCTTCTGGTGGTCCTTGTGTTTGTGGTGGTTGCGCTTGACCCGGCCACGGTGCTGTTTACCGGGTTTCTTGTTTACGCATTGTCAGGCCCGGTTCTGGCGTTGTTCAGAAAATCGCGTCAGTCGGCAAACCAGTCTGCCTGAATTCGGGGTAGATAATGACCACTTTGCTCGCGGATTGAGCAGTCGCGTAGGTGCTAACCGAGACATTGCAAAAATAGTTGTTTAACCTCGTTGACACATGCTCAGAGCTCTGTAGAATGCGCATCTCTTTCGAGGGACACGCCCCTGAGGCGGGTCAGAAATTGAAAGGCAATCGTTTGAATTAGTTGACAATTTTCCGGTTTCGAATCGGAGTCAAAATAAACGGTTGACAAGGCGGTGATTCGATGTAGAATACGCGGCCTTGATCGGGGATTGCTGAAACGCTCCGAACGCTCTTTAAAAAGTTGACCAAGTAATTCGTGTGGGCGCTGGCCGAGGTATTTCGGATACGAAATATCAGGACAGTGACTCGTCGAAATTGAGTTTTGTCTTGAGCAAGAATAGAGGATCTTCGGATTCT
>NZ_JBDWCL010000028.1:0-23518 GCF_039977835.1 Marinobacter sp.
AGCCACTCGTTCAGGCTCGGGGGAAGAAGCAGTTCCTGATCAGGTGAATAGGGGCGGAAGGTGGTTCCCATCGGATTCTCCGGTGCTGAAGAATTTTTACGTATTATGCCAGAAGGTGGCTCCTGCCGCGCAGACTCCTAGCGTTTGCCTCTTGCTCCTCAGTGAACCGCGATCATCAGAACGCCAGCGGCTATCAGGACCATGCCCGTAGCGTGGCTGAACAGCCGCGGCCAGGGGACCAGTTTTTCAGCCAGGAAGTAGAATGCCAGCCCGGCCATCCAGATCAGACTCATAACGCCTCCCACAAACATCAACAGCATCAGCGCCCAGCAACAACCGGCACAGAATGCACCATGCCTCGCTCCCATAATGAAGGCGCCGGCCAGCCCCTCCCGCCACTCTGTCATCAGGAAGCCAAGGGGCGACTGGCATTTGTTGAGGCAGGCCTGTTTCAGGTGGCTGAACTGGAATGCTCCGGCCAGGATGAGCAAAGCAGCGCCTGACAAGGGTGCCACGTGCCCCATTGCAGAACTCAGCAGGGAGGTCTGGTGAAGTATCCACTGGGCAATCGCGGCCATCACACCAAAGCCTGCCCAGACCACCAGATAGCCGGCCACGAATACCCAGGTGGGTGCCACCGCCCGGTGCGAGGCGACCCTACGCTGGTGAACCCGTATGTAGGTCATGATCATGGGTGCTGCTCCGGGTAGCATCATCGCCACCATCATGACACCCCACATGATCACATTGAGGATCAGAAGGTGCAGGTTCCAGCCTTGCGCTGCAGCTCCGGTCACCGGCATGGCCATGTCACCGGAGGTATCTCCGGTGACCATAAAGGCCCATGCCAGTACCGTCAGCACGACCAGAACGGCGCCGACCAGCATACGTTCGAGTGAGTAAACTCTCGCCATTGTCAGTTCCATCGTGACAACCTCCGGTGTTAAGGGCCGGCGTACTCGAAAGGCGAATACAGCGCTGTTCGCTCACTCAGGTCCAGTTGCAGGCCGTGATTCTGATGTCGCAGGGACCGGGACTTTGCGACCACCAGCGAGTGGCCGGGCGCCACGGCAAACGGATGGTTATTGATCGTTACATCCTCGCCACCCTGGCCTTCAATGGCGTTAATGCTGGCCTCCTGAGAATCGCCGATGGTCAGGTGTCGGTGACCCTTCTCGACCACGAAACCAATGGGCTGTGTTTCAACAGCCAGTACCTCTCCAATCATGGAGGCCAGCAACTCGGGGTGGCCTCCGGCCTTCCCACCGAACACAGTACCCAGCGCCTCTTGCTGCTGTTCGTTTGCTCGCTGGTCAAGGTACAGCACCGCCTTCCAGTTACCTTCGGCCATTGGGCCCGGGGCATTCAGAGCCACTGCGATGTTCAGGCCGTCAAGGGGGACATCGCCGTACTGGCCATTTTTGATGTGCCAGCCGACCAGGGCGGTACAGTCACCTTCTGTCGGTGGCTCCAGGTAGATACAGGGACAGGCGCCCCTGCAGGTGCAGCTTTCCAAATATTCACCCTGCATTTTCCATTCGGTGCTCATATGGATGCTCCTTTTGAGATTGAGGGTTTGTTTGCTGTTACTGCTATTGTCAGTTATAGCCCCGAATGCGTGATCAGAGGTGATGAGGGGATGAGAATATTATGAGAATGTAGTGGGAGGGATTAGCCATGCCGCAAAGGATGTCTGATTTGCTGGCGGCCCACGCACACCAGAACTTCGTGGGCCGTAACGCGGAACTGGCCACTCTGGAATCTCTGCTGGAGCCGCAGGGGCCACGAATCATGCACGTTCACGGAATTGCAGGGATCGGGAAATCCACGCTGCTGGCTCGTTTCGCGACCATCGTCCGTGCCCGGGGGGTGACCGTTATCCAGCTTGACTGCCGCCATGTGGAGCCCACTGAGCAGGGTGTGCTCGGCGCGCTGAGTGAGGCGATCGGTGTAGCTGCCCAGGACACCGGTGTGGTGGTGGATCGCCTGGGCGGTCTTGGAGGTATCGTTATCCTGGTGTTCGATACCTTCGAGGTTTTCAGACTGTTGGACACATGGTTGCGACAGGTGTTCATTCCATCGCTTCCGGAGAATGTAAGGGTTGTGCTTGGTGGCCGCCAGCCACCCGCAGCCGCCTGGTATTCGAGCCCGGGATGGGGACAGTTGATGCGCGCAATGCCGGTCTCCTCGCTGGCCGAAAACGAAGCGCGGGACTTTTTGCAGACTCTGGGGATCGGCGAGAAGCATGGGGCTCTCATCGTCCGTTCCACTCACGGACATCCATTGGCACTCAAACTGGCCGCAGCGGCCCTGCGCGAGGTAACACCTGAGCAGTGGCCAACCGACACACCTTTACAGCATGCCCTTGATGAGCTGACTCACATCTTCCTGGAAGATGTGAACGACGCCGTTACCAGGCAGGTGCTTGAAGGTTCCGCCGTCGTTCGTCGGGTGACCCTGCCGCTGTTGCAGGCGCTCTTTCCCGATCTGGCGCCGCGGGACGCCCTGGAGCGACTGCGCCGCTTGCCTTTCGTGGATGCCACCAGTGATGGGCTGATGATTCACGACGCGGTGCGGGAGGCGATCGCACGGTCCCTTCATGCAAGTGATCCCGAACGTTATCTCGAATACCGGCGGGCTGCCTGGCGACAGCTGACCCGTGAGGCAGGTTCTGTTGGAGGTGGTGACCTCTGGCGTTATACCGCAGATGTGCTTTTCATGATCGAAAATCCGGTGGTGCGGGAAGCGTTTTTCCCCAGTGGCTCACCGGCAGCCCTGACCGTGGAAATGGCAAGCGTGGTTGATGAGTCCGCCCTGGCAGATGTTCTTAAAGCCTGCGAGGGCCCTGAAGCCAATCAGGCGGTCAGAAGTTGGTGGCATCGTATACCACAAGCATTTTCCGTGGTTCGCGATAGCTCGGGGCGGGCTGTCGGTTTCTACTGCAAGTTTCGGTCAGACAAGATGGAGTTCGCCTGGATCGTGGATGATACAGTCATGGAGCAATGGTACGCCCACCTGAAACGGCATCCCATGCCAAAGGACGCAATTGCCCTGTTTTGTCGCCGTTGGTTGAGCCTTTGCGACGGTGATTCTCCTGGTGATGTCCAGGCGTCGGTCTGGCTCGATCTGAAAAGAGCCTACATGGAACTGCGCCCCAGGCTCCGTCGCGTTTACATCACGGTGAGGGATCTGGAAGCCTATGCGCCCGTTGCCCGACGCCTGGGTTTTGAAGTGCTGGCTGATCGAATGGTCGTGCTGGATGGACATCAATACCACACCGCTGTGCTCGATTTCGGCCCGGCCTCGGTAGATGGCTGGCTGGCGGATCTTGCAGCTGCGGAACTTGGCGTGGAACAGGAAGCCGGGCTGCTGGACGTGGATGCCAGGGAACTGATGCTTAATGAGGGCAGGGTGCCCCTGACACCGCTGGAGTTCGGGGTGATGCGCTACCTGGAGGCACGCCAGGGCAAAGTGGTGTCCCGCAGTGAACTGCTGCGGGATGTGTGGGGCACTCGCTACGAAGGTGGCAGCAATGTGGTGGACGCGGTGGTGAGAACACTGAGACGGAAACTGGGTGGCCAGGCAGACCGCGTTGAGACCGTCACCGGTGTCGGGTACAGACTTAGAGAATCCTGACAGCCTTGTTGTTGGGATCAACGGTGGGGCGTCCGGGCGTTGATCGCAACGGACTCCGGTGGGTTGATGCCGAACCGCTGTCGGTACTGCCCGGGTGACTGGCCGGTATGTCGTTTGAAAACGCGTCGGAAGAAGGCTGTGTCATTGTAACCAACAGCTCCACTGATGCTGTGGATCCCGCGGGCGTCGTTTTCGAGCATATGGCGCGCTGCATTGATCCGGAGGCGGTGCAGGTAATTCGTCAGCGTCTCTCCGGTGGCCAGCTTGAATCGGCGAGCGAAAGTACGTGGGGTGAGGCTCAGGCAAACCCCGGTTTGCACCGGGGCACCGTCAAGCGAGGCGGTACGCACCGTGAAATAGGGCCGCGCGGGTTCGCCTCCCGGTGGCTGGATGACCCGTTAATAATGTCATTTTAGCCACTTTCCGGGCAATTCCAGCTGCAGGATACTGAGTCAGAAGCGCAGAAAGTCTTATGCTACCCGGTTGGATAGCCAGGGAGGTGTGATCATGAGTAATGCCCACATTAGCCGCGGGGCCTGTAAACGCTTTCACCTTGTGGAAGCCTGAGGCGGTCTCTGTGGTTCGTGGTGGGGACAGCCTGGGCACCTATCACAAAACAACGCAGAGCTATCGTAAATGGTGTCGTAACTGTGGCGGCCATGTTCTCACCGACCATCCGCCCCTGGGGCTGGTTGATGTGTACGCGGCCATCATTCCGGACGTTGAGTTCAGGCCCGGAGTGCATGTGCATTATCAGGACCGCGTTCTGCCTGTCAGCGACGGCCTCACGAAATTCAGGGATGTGCCCGCAGATATGGGCGGCTCCGGTGAAACCGTGCCACCTTAGCCAACCCCGTCAGCGTGATCGTCCAGTGTCCGGACGTGCACATCGCGCTGAGGGAAGGGGATCCGGATGCCTGCTTCATGCAGGGCGTGGGTAGTGGCGGAGTGAATCTCGTGGGACAGGGGCATGATGTCCAGGGGATCATTCACAAACACCCGCAGCTCAAACTCAATGCGACTGTCACCGAGGCCAACGCAGAATACCGCCGGCGCGGGGTCATCCACTACCCGTTCGTTATCCTGCGCCACCTCCGTGAGCAGCTGCTGGACCTGGTCCACATCGGAGCCATAGGCAACGCCGACATGCAGGATGACACGGGTGATCGAGTCAGACAGTGTCCAGTTGGTCAGATCCTGGGTAACGAAGGTCTTGTTGGGAATGATCTGCTCCTTGCGGTCCCAGTCAACCAGTGTGGTTGCACGGATACGGATACGTGAGACCGTACCGGTGATGTTGCCGATGGTGACGGTGTCTCCCACACGAATGGGCCGCTCGAACAGCAGGATGATGCCAGACACAAAGTTGGCCACAATTTCCTGTAGGCCAAAGCCCAGCCCCACCCCGAGTGCAGCTACAAGCCACTGCAGTTTGGACCATTGCAAGCCAATCACCCCGAGGAAAACCACCACACCGACCAGCACCAGGGTATAGGTGGTCAGGGTGGTAATCGCGTATCCGGTGCCGGGCTCAAGCTTCATCCGGCTGAGCACCATGACCTCCAGAGTGCCGGGGAGGTTCTTGACCGCCAGCACGGTACCGATGCCAACCAGCAACGCCAGCAACAGGTCGCCGAGGGTAATGGGCAACGGGTCGCCACCTTCGAGGTCGGTAGCGATGGTCCAGAGTGTGATGTTGTCGAACATCTCCAGCGCCGGAATCAGGCCGGCCCAGAGCAGCCACAGGCCCGAAATAAGCAGTGCTGAAACCAGGATGCGCAAGAGCGCGGTACTCTGTTGGCTGATGTCCTTGAGGTCCATTTCCGGCATGTCCAGGGTCTGCGGCACCCCTTCGCCGGAGGATTCCGCTGCTTCCTTGTTATCGGCGACCTTGCGTTCCGCCTCGCGGTGTTCCCTCAGCCGCTCCAGCGTCAGGCGACGCTCCCTGACTGAAAGTGCCCGGAGGCCGACATAGAACAGCATGGCGTTGAAGGCTATCCAGCAAATGCTGATAAAGAGATTCCGCTCCAGTTCCAGGGCGGTGTAGTGATAGCCCAGGAGCGAGGCCACCAGCAGGATCAGAGGTGTTGCAACCGCCAGGATATGGAGGAACAGCAGAAACCTGTTATGAGGGCGGTCGGCCCGGACTGCTCTCATGATGCGCTGCGCAAATGTTGATAGCGCAATTGAGGCGGTGATGAAAAGCAGGCGCCCGAGGCTGCCCTCAAATTCGGAACCGCCGGGTGTTGCGGTGGTTGGTAATATAACAGTGATAGGAATGATTACCGCAAGAAGAAACGGAAGTTCCCGGCGAATGGCGCGCAGTGAGTCGACATGCCAGTGAAAATGCGTATCTCCCAAGCCGCCCCGGCGGGCAACGTTCTGGATAAATGCCAGCAGGAGGGTAACCAATGCCGCTGCGGCCAGGCCCCTGGACAGGGCGGCGTAAAAATCGTTGCCTTCCATCAGTAATAGGGCCCCGACCGCGAACACAAATACACCGGGCAACGCCAGCAAGACGCTGTTGGCAAACGCATACAGCGTATAATCAATGCGGTCATGGCCAACGTTCCCAACATACTGGCTGTTGGCCCCCAGGTTACGCTTGACAGCGCGTCGCTTGACCAGGAGAAGCGCCGTAAGCGTAACCAGGAAGGCGATACGGCCGCCACGCTCCTGAACCGATTCATCAATGGCTTCACTGAGCGAATCGAGTCGCAATTGGCCGGAAAACCACGTTGCTGCGTCGAACAGTTTCTCGATGGTGTCCGGGCCCACAACCGGTGCACTGGGCAGCCAGAACAGCCGCTGCTGAAGCAGCACCTGATAGGCCTCTACCTGGTCCTTCAGGGCCGACACCGTGCTGTAATACTCATTCAACACCTGTATGTGTTCGGTGACGGCCTTATGGAGCTGACGCACCAGGCTTGCTCTCTGGCTCCTTAGCTGGTCGCGGGCATCATCGCCGGGATCAATGATAGCCTCGAACTCTTCGAGCCGAAGTTGCTCCTCGCGTGCCGTCGATAAACGGCTTTCAATGTCGCCGATGAGATCCTCGGCAACGCCCTGGCGCTGCAGCCGTTCAAGTCGCTGCTGAAGCAAATTGGCATAATTGCCGGTCAGGTTGAGACCTGCTTTCTCCAGGCGCAGCTCGAAACTGTCGTATTCGTCTTGTAGCCGGTTGAGAAGCGATTCCGCGTAGGTGAGCCGGTTGCGCGTGGATTCCACTGCCACCAGCCGCTGATCCAGGGACGTCCTCAGGGCCTGGATCTGCTGGCGGATATCTGCTGTTTCGGTGTCTGGGAGCTGAATCTCGGGTGGTTCTTCGGTCTCGGATTCCAGTTCAGGCTGGACAGCAGGCCTTGCTTCTTCGGGCTCCTCTACTTGTTCTTCTTCGGTGGATGTCCCGGCAGCTTCCTTGTTCGTTTCTTCACCCCCCGTGTCGTTGGGCGGTTCGGCATAGGCAGGCACGGCGGAACACAATACAATTATTGCCCATATCAGACAGAATGACCGGAACCAGCGGCATGAGCACAGGTTGGGGCGGTTCATGTCGATGCGCTCCTTGAAGTGGGTGTTAAGGTCAGGTTCAAGGTTAGACGAGTTCCCTTGGGTAAGCAGCTGTTACCGAAGCCAGTTGCGTAGTTTGACCACCAGCAGTTCGGCGTCGGTCAGTTCATTGCGGCGCTCCAGGAGGTCCGCCAGCTCATCCGGACGGTCGGTAATGATATTGTCCACCCCCATGTCTATAAAGCGGGACATGGCATTCGGATTGTTCACCGTCCACACATGCAGTTCCTTGCCGGACTGGCGGGTTTGCGCAATAGTGGCGGGCGTCACCCTGTTTTGTCGCAGGCCCAGAATGTCGAAGCTCTGTTCCCAAAGCGGGCCGACAATGAATTGGGCCAGCAGCGTGGTTTTCAATTCAGGTGCCAGTTCCCGTACTTCGGCCAGTACGGACCATTCGGCTGCCGCAATCACAGTGCCTTCAATAGCCTCCATCCTGTCCAGCAGATGGACTACTTCCCGGGTTAGCTCAGGGGTGTCCGGGTCTGGTTTTATATCGACGTACAGGCCGGCACTGCCGCGGGTCGTGGCAATCACTTCCTCCAGTGTAGCAATGCGTTCATTACTGAATCGGGGGGCAAACCATGATCCCGCATCCCGCGCGCGCGCCTCTTGCAGTGTAATGTCGGAGATTTTTCCATCCAGCCCGAATACCCGCCTCATATCGGCATCGTGCCAGAGTACCGGCACGCCGTCGGCTGTCATGCGAACGTCAACTTCAATGAAATCCGCTCCGTCTTCAATGGCCTGTTCAACGGCGCTCAGGGTGTTTTCCGGCGCCTTGAAGGCGCTGCCACGGTGGGCGGTTATGGAAACCTCGTCCTGTTGTTCGAACGATTGCAGTACGAACCAGGCCTGGCCCATGGCCAGCACAATGACCAGGGCTTCAGCGGCCCACGCCAGGGGGCCCGCCTGTCTGGGCAACCCTTTTGTGGAAACCCGCTGGTGATGGCCGGTTGCCTGCCGGTAAACGCTGTATATCAGCATGCTGTAGGTGGCGATACCCGCAAAAGCCAGCGTTATGGTAAAGAGGATATAAAGCGCCACGAAGGCGAGAGTAACGGGCATGAGCAGATCCATCTGTTCCGGTAACCTGGGAAGCAGAAAGCTGCCAATGCCCCGGAATGCAAGAGTGACCAGTACCGGGAGTATGACCACTCCTGCAAGACCGGCGAGCAAAGCTCCGGTCGCGGGCAAACGCTGGCCGTGCACCTGATGGTTGCTCTGCGTGAGCGCTAGTCTCGCGCCAAGGCCATCCAGAAGAACCAGGGGGACAGAGAGTATCCACCGCAGGTACAGCCAGCCATTACAGACGGCAATACCGAGTATGGCGAGGCCGGAGATGCTCATGAACCACCAGACAACCGGCGGGCGTTCCATTTTCAGGTAGTAGAGGTCGTGGGGTGCGAGAAGAAACTGATAGGCGAGGACCACGGTAAGCAGGAACGGCATCGCGACCAGGATATGGCCTGCAACCTGAAGCACCGCCAGTGTCAGCAGTCTTCTGAAGTGACGGGCCAGAGCCCAGAGTGCCGACACTGCAATCCGGTACTCCCGGTGCCCGGCGGAGGCGGCTATCCAGGTCATTCCTGCCTGCTGAAGAATCACCAGAAGCGTCGTGATGGTAGCGGTAGCGGCGAGCCATAGAAGCCCCCCGGGCGATATAATGAACTGTACCAGGCCGCCGGTACTGATCGCAGCCTGGCCAGTGATCGGACGAAGGGCTGCCATTGCGCCGGAAAACACAGGGGTCAGGGCGGCGAGTGTCAGGCCGGTGAAGAACAGGTAAAAGGTCAGTAAGCCCCGACGGTGCAGGTGCAGAAACGCCAGAGTGTGCAACGCAAGAATCTTCATTCAGGTAAGGGTCTCCCGGCTTGAAGTTTCTGCTTCATGGATTCTCAATGGGCTTCATATAGGAGGCGCTATTGAACAGCGCGGTACGCTCCTCGAAGGTCAGAAACGGGTCAGCATCCGTCTGTTCCAGGGTGCCAAACAGTCGTTTCGGGTCGAACTGCCATGTTTTGCACCTGGTCATCAGCTCACTGCAACTCAGCAACTGGCCGGACTCCCGGAGGAAATACTTCAGCCCGGTGTAGGTATCAGCAAGCAACAGGTCGCGCGTGGCGTTCTGCTGCTGCACCAGCAGGCTTCGGCCAATCATGTCGCCGGTTTTCCTGCCCAGCCCGGTAATGTCGAGTATCGTCGGTGGTATGTCTATCTGGGCGACAATCTGGCGCTCGGGAGCGTAGCGGGCCAGGGAGTCTCCGTTGGGAGGCCTCACGGCCAGAACTCCAACGTTGTTGTTCAGGGGTAACGACTCCGGGTCCTGCCGGATAAAACCACCGGATTCGTCGGAAGTGAGAATCACCAGGGTGTCATCAAGAATACCGTCTGAGGCAAGGCCATCCAGGAAACCATTCAGCGCTTCCCCCATGGTTCTCATCGCCTTCCGGCGGGCTTCCTGTGGCTCCGCGTCAGCCAGTTCTTCAAGATCTTCGGTGTCAAAATCATCGTCTTCGGGTTCTTCCTCTCCGATATTGAACGGATGATGGGTGCCCACGTTCAGCAGGGTTAACATCCATGGCGCAGAGGTAGCGTCAAGTCTGCGAATCCTTTTGGCGATGTTGTCAAAATAGACTGGATCCGGCGGCCCCCAGCCTTCGACTTCTTCGCCTTCGCGGGTGAACACCTCGGCTCCGCTCACATTCTCGAATCCGATTCGCGGCATAAAATCCCCTTTTTGCATGTAGTCCAGCGGGGCTGCCTGCCAGTACGCAGTGGTGTAGCCATTTTCGAGCAGTCGTGACGGCATACAGTCGGCGCTGGCCCGTTCCTCAGCCACGTCAACCATCTTTCTGGACTGCCTGCGGAAGTCCGGATATTCACCGCAGAGGATGGTAAAGGTTCCGCGGTCTGTCTGGCGCTCCATGCTCAACGCATTCCTGTAAATGCGGAACCCGTGTTGGGTAAGGTTCTCTTCAAGACTGCCCAGTTTCACCAGGGGAGTGAGGTTGTGATAATCGCTCACGCTTGGGAAGTAGCCCGCAGACAGGCCTTCAATCATGATGAGCAAAACGTTGGGCGGGTGTTCCACGTACGGAGCGACCACCTGCTGGTGAAAGAAATTGGTGTCGTCCGGCATTTCCTGAGCGTTTTCCGCCTGGTCACTTTCGGAGTTTTCAGAGGATGTAAATGGGCTGACAAGGGCGACGGGAATCTGTGAGAAGAAACTGGCCACAAGATTATTGGTTGGTGTTGTCAGGCTCTGGAAGGAGGCACCATAAACAACGACCACCAGCGCCGCGAATACAACCAGGCTCTTGCGGTCAGCCATGGGACTGGTGCAGGAACGTCGATGTAACCAGTGGAGCAGCCAGGCAAACAGCAGGTAGACCGGCAGCAGCAGCGAGTGCTTGTTGATCAGGCTTCCGGTTATAAAGGTCGGGTCGACCCCTTTACCGATCAGGGATAACTGGAAAAGCGTACCGTGCACCGTCAGGTGCATGCCTGCAACAAAAGCGGCAACGCCAAGCAGAACGATCAGCAGCACCCTGAAGGCCCCTGCAGTGATGCTCAATAGAACAGCCAGGATCAGCGCGCCCGCAAGATCGCTCGTAAGCATGCCCACGGGATTGGGCCAGACACCACTTTGCAGTATATGACTCGCCCTTACGATCAGCAGCCAGCAAAACGCCAACAGCACAGTTTGTGCAAAGCGCCGGGAGGTGAGCGCTGTGAAAAATGTCATAGTGTATTCCGATGCCTGCCACGAATTCCGGCTGCCAGTGCTTTGGTGCGTGGCAACATTCCTGTAAAACAGGGTATCCCCACCGGCTGGAGGCTGGCAATGTCGCGCGTTAAATATGAACCGCTGTTAATCGGGCTGTTACTCTTTTTCACCGGGTGCCTGCATACCCGTGCAGACCCGGAGCTCGACATCGAGCTCGCGCCCGATGAGCTGACCTGGATCGGTGAGCGGATTTTCCATAACGAGTGCGCCAGCCGGAAAACCTGTCTGGTCCACTGGAATGAGGGAGAGGCTTTTCCATCACTGGGAATCGGACACTTCATCTGGTACCCGCCCAATGTCGACGGGCAGTTCGTGGAAAGTTTTCCGGAACTGATCCGGTTTATGGAGGCTCAATCCGTAACACTTCCCCAATGGTTGAACGAGCTGGAACCGTTTGACGCGCCCTGGCCGGATCGTAATGCTTTCATGCAGGCCCATGGCAATGAAGGGGCTACCCAGGAGCGTAATGAAAGGGTGGCTTCGCTGAGAGAGTTTCTGTGGGCCACCCGGGGGGTTCAGGCGGAATTTATTGTCCGGCGTGCGCGAAGGGCCCTTGTGAGAGTTGTGTCAGCCGCACCGGAGCCCCGACAGGCGGCAGTCGGTGAGCATTTACAGGCGTTGGTGGAGACGCCCGGCGGAGCGTATGCGGTCATTGATTACGTCAATTTCAAGGGCGAGGGTCTGTCAGCACAGGAAACCTACCAAGGGCAGGGCTGGGGTCTGCTTCAGGTGCTCCTTGCCATGAATGAAGAAGGTGAACCCGCTCTTCATCGCTTTCGGGAAGCGGCGAAAAGCACGCTTATACGCCGTGCAGAGCTTGCCCCGAGGGCCATAGAACGCGAAAAATGGCTGCCGGGGTGGTTGGCCCGCACCGATACCTACCGTGAGCCGGGCTAAGCGATTGAAAAGGCTCTGGCGCAGAAAATCATCGGAAAACTGGTCCATTTCCAGATCTGCTTCTATTTTATACATGAGCGTTCAGAAATACCGGCTCCGGAGTCGCTGGTGGTCCCAGTGCCCCGAATCAAGGCAGTGACCGCACAGTATTGTGGCCTGTTGGTGGTATCAGGAAATGCTCAGGGAAAAAACAAATACTATAAATCAAGGAGTTAGTGTGCCTGGCTCGCATATTGCTGAAAGCCAGTTGCTCCTCTAACCAACGGAATTTCGGAGAAATCAGAATGAATAATACCAAGTCGATTGCCGTCGGCGCAGTCATGCTGTGCGGCCTGTTTTCTGCATCGGCCGTTTCCGCGGCAACAACGCTTGAAAGCGTCAAGGAAAACGGCCACCTGCAGTGCGGTGTGACAAGTGGTCTTCCCGGGTTTTCCCAGCCAGATGACAAGGGCAACTGGACCGGTATCGATGTTGATACCTGTCGCGCCGTTGCTGCAGCAATCTTTGGTGACGCTCAGGCCGTCGAATTTACTCCGCTGACTGCAAAAGAGCGTTTTACAGCACTGCAGTCCGGGGAAATCGACATGCTTTCCCGTAACACCACCTGGACGCTCACCCGAGACGCGTCTCTGGGCCTGAATTTCACCGGCACCAATTATTACGATGGCCAGGGCTTCCTGATCAAAAAGGAACTTGGTGTCAATGACGCGACGGAACTGAACGGGGCGACCATCTGTATTCAGGCAGGCACCACCACGGAACTGAACCTGTCAGACTATTTCCGCTCCAAGGGTATGGAATACCAGCCTATTGTGTTCGATACGTCTGAGCAGACGGTCCAGGGTTTCGCCGCTGGCCGTTGTGACGTGCTGACCTCTGACCGTTCGCAACTGGCAGCGCTACGCTCCAAACTGACCGACCCAAGCTCCGCAGAGATCCTGCCCAATACGATTTCCAAAGAGCCACTTGGCCCCGTGGTCCGTCAGGGGGACGACCAGTGGTTCAACATCGTCAAGTGGGTGCTGTTTGCCCAGATCAACGCAGAAGAGCTGGGTATTACCAGCGATAACGTCGAAGAAATGCTGAAGTCAGACAACCCCAATATCCAGCGTCTGCTGGGCACTGATGGAGACATGGGCGCAAAGCTGGGATTACCGGCTGATTTCGGACAGAAAGTGGTCAAGCAGGTCGGTAATTATGGTGAAATGTATGACCGTAACGTTGGACCGGATACTCCGCTTGGGCTGGATCGCGGCCTGAACGCGTTGTGGACTGAAGGCGGCATTCTTTACGCGCCTCCGCTTCGTTAAAACCTGAAAGCGGACAGCGGGTAGGGCGGGTTCTCCGCCTGCCCGCTGTTTTCGTGATTTGTTTCATCGCGGTTCAGCTTTCCGGGAAACTCCATGAAAAAACAGACTGTTGATTCACGACCGGCAGGGCCGAAGCCCTGGTACGACCCCCGAATACGTTCCATCTTTTTTCAGTTTATCGCCATTGCCCTTGTTTTCTGGGGCGGCTGGACACTGGTCGATAACACCCTTTCGAATATGGAAAGCCGAGGCATCAGTACCGGCTTCGGATTTCTGAACGAGACAGCAGGCTTCGGTATTATCATGTCGCTGGTGCCTTATGACGCCACCATGACCTACGGCCGGACGTTTGTTGTCGGCCTTATGAACACCTTGCTGGTTTCGGCCATGGGCATTGTGACAGCCACCATTATCGGTTTTATCATTGGCGTGGCACGGCTTTCCAGCAACTGGCTTGTGGCCAAACTTGCGCTCCTGTACATCGAAGTTATCCGCAATATCCCTCTGCTTCTGCAGATCTTTTTCTGGTATTTCGCGGTTCTCGGCAGCCTGCCTTCGCCCCGTCAGAGCGTTGATGTAGGTGGCAGCTTTTTCCTGAATAATCGGGGGCTCTATCTGCCGGAGCCAATGATTCAGGAAGGCTTTGGTCTGGTCTGGGGCGCCCTTATTGCGGCGATTGTTGCTGTGGTCGGTGTACGTGTCTGGGCCAGGAAACGCCAGCTTGCCACCGGCCGGATATTTCCCACCTTCAAGGTGGGTGTCGCCATTCTGGTCCTTCTGCCTGTCGTGGCTTTCCTGGCTGCCGGCTCGCCCCTTGAGTGGGATCTGCCGGAGCTGAAAGGGTTCAACTTCGGTGGTGGAATCACCATTATTCCTGAGCTGGCGGCCCTGTGGATTGCGTTGTCCCTTTACACCGCCAGTTTTATCGCCGAAATCGTCAGGTCCGGCATTCTGTCCGTCAGTAAAGGGCAGACTGAGGCAGCCAAAGCACTGGGTATACCGAACAGCCTGACGTTGCGTCTGGTGGTTATTCCCCAGGCAATGCGGGTGATTATTCCTCCGCTTACCAGCCAATACCTGAACCTGGCAAAGAACTCATCGCTGGCGACGGCTATCGGATACCCCGATCTGGTGGCTGTGTTCATGGGCACAACCCTGAACCAGACCGGCCAGGCGGTGGAAGTGGTGGCTATTACCATGGCGGTGTATCTCACCATCAGTCTGTCAATTTCCCTGTTTATGAACATCTACAACAGGGCCGTGGCGATTAAGGAGCGATGATGACTGAGCCAATGATGAAACCACCGAAAATTGCGATCAGCCCCATCGCCTGGATGCGCCAGAATCTGTTCTCAAGCTGGTACAACAGCCTGCTGACACTGGTGGTCGGCTACCTGGTGGTGACCAGCGTGGGGCCACTCTTCAGCTGGCTGTTTTTTGATGCCACGTTCCTGGGTGACGAGCCGAGCGATTGCACAGGCACAGGTGCCTGCTGGCTTTTTATCAACGAGCGGCTGAATTTCTTTATCTACGGGTTTTACCCGGATGAACTTCAGTGGCGCGTGGACGTGATGTTCGCGCTGCTAGCCATCTCGTTTGTTCCCCAGTTCATTGAAGGCTTTCCTGGGCGCAAGTGGTTTGGTCTGTTCGGCCTGACCGGCCTTCCGGTTGTGGGCTACTTTCTGGTGCCGGGCGGTTATTTCGGCCTGGAAGTCGTGGAAAGCAGCAAGTGGGGCGGTCTGATGCTGACACTGATCCTGGCTTACATCGGGATCATCGCGTCGCTGCCCATTGGTATCGTGCTGGCGCTGGGGCGGCGCTCGGAAATGCCGATTATCCGGGGCCTCTGTGTGGTGTTCATTGAAGTCTGGCGAGCGGTGCCGTTGATTACGGTGTTGTTCATGGCGTCAGTTATGCTGCCGCTGTTCCTGCCGGACGGAATGAATTTTGAAAAGCTGATGCGGGCGCTGATTGGCATCACGCTCTGGCAGTCTGCCTATATGGCGGAGGTGATCCGCGGCGGCCTGCAGGCAATTCCGAGAGGGCAGTATGAAGCGGCTGATGCGCTTGGGCTGGGTTACTGGAAAAAAACCGGGCTGATCATCCTGCCCCAGGCGCTCAAAATGGTGATTCCCGGCATCGTTAACACCTTCATATCCTTGTTCAAGGACACCACGCTGGTGCTGATTATCGGCCTGTTCGACATACTCGGTACCGTACAGTCCACGATTACAGACCCGGCCTGGCAAAACGTTGCGATAGAGGGTTACGTGTTTGTGGCTTTCTGTTTCTGGGTCTTCTGTTTTGGTATTTCCCGTTACAGCCAGAACCTTGAACGTAAACTAGACACCGGTCACAGGACCTGATGGGTAACATTATGACTGATCAAACCCAGACAACAGAGTCGCCGGACTCTGTTCCAAGTCAGAAAGACGATAGCTCCGCCATCATCCGGGTGGAGGGGATGAACAAGTGGTACGGCGACTTCCACGTACTCAAGGATCTGAATCTCAGTGTCCGCCAGGGCGAGCGCATTGTTATCTGTGGCCCGTCCGGGTCAGGCAAGTCGACGTTTATAAGGTGTATCAACCGGCTGGAAGAGCATCAGAAGGGCAAGATCATCGTCGATAACATCGAGTTGACCGACGATATCCGACACATAGATACAGTGCGCCGTGAAGTCGGCATGGTGTTCCAGCACTTCAACCTGTTCCCGCACCTGACGGTGCTGGAGAACTGCTGCCTGTCACCCATCTGGGTGCGGAAGACTCCGAGAAAAGAGGCGGAAGAGGCTGCCATGGAGTACCTGACACGGGTCAAGATTCCTGATCAGGCGAACAAGTTTCCCGGTCAGTTATCCGGTGGCCAACAGCAGCGCGTGGCCATTGCCCGGGCACTATGCATGAAGCCGAAGATCATGCTGTTTGATGAACCCACCTCGGCGCTGGACCCGGAAATGATCAAGGAAGTGCTGGATGTAATGATCGAGCTTGCCGGCAGCGGCATGACGATGATCTGCGTTACCCATGAGATGGGCTTTGCCAAAACCGTGGCGGACCGTGTGATCTTTATGGATGGTGGTGAGATTGTGGAACAGGCGCCGCCCCACGAATTTTTCACAAATCCCCAGGAGCCGAGGACCCAGAAATTCCTGGAGCAGATTCTGCAGCATTAACCCGGGGTTGGAGGCTGGCCATAGGGCGGGGTGCCTTTTCTTCTGGGAAAAAGAACTCGCTGCGCTCAGACACCTTTGTTCCCGGCAGAAAAGGCACCCCGCCCTATAGCCGAGTTCCAGCTATGGGGCACAAGCCCTCTGTTTATAGGCGGTGCTTTTTGAGGGCTGGTGGTTGGTCTGGAGTGACTTCCAGCCACCAGACGTTCTCATCCCAGTCCCCCAGTACGATACGTGTTGCAGGCTTACCGTTGGCTTCAAGCTCGTGAACTGCGGGGCGGTGGGTATGGCCGTGGATCAGGCGCTGCACCCCGTGGGTTTCCATTTCCTTCACCACCTCGTCCGGGGTGACGTCCATGATGAACTCTTCCTTGCCCTTGTTCTTGGCCATGCTGATTTCGCGCAACTGGCGGGCCATCTGCTGACGCTCCGCCAGGGGCCGCTGGAGGATCATCTGCTGCCATTGCGGGTTGCGCATGTTGGCGCGGAACTTCTGGTATTCCACGTCGGCGGTGCACAGGCTGTCGCCGTGCATCAGCAGGGTGGGCGTGCCGTACAAATCCACCACCGTCGGGTCGTCCAGCAGTGTGGCGCCGATTCGGTTGCAGTAATCCTCTCCAATCAGGAAGTCCCGGTTGCCGTGCATCAGGAACAGTTCCGTGCCGGAGTCGCTGACTGCCCGCAGCGCATCCGCTACCTGGTTCTGTAACGGCGTGCGCTCATCGTCGCCAATCCAGGCCTCGAAAAAATCCCCGAGGATATAAAGTTGCTCCACTCCCCGGGTCTTTTCCTCCAGAAACGTCAGCAACGCGTTGGTAATGTCCGGCCGGGACTCTTCGAGGTGCAGATCTGAAATAAACAGCGTGGTCACGCTGTGCCTCCGTCCTCTACAACTTCTGCTTTCTCAATGACCACGTCATCTGCAGGTACATCCTGATGACCCGCGCTCATGGTGGTGCGCACGCCGCGAATGGCATTGACGGTCTCCATACCGTCCACCACCTTGCCGAAAACACAATAACCCCAGCCCTCGGCGTTCTCCGCGGTATGGTCAAGGAAACCGTTATTTTCAACGTTGATGAAAAACTGCGCCGTCGCGGAGTGAGGGTCCATGGTGCGGGCCATGGCAACCGTGCCCTGCATGTTGCTGAGGCCATTGTTGGCCTCGTTTTTGATAGGCTCGCGGGTTTTGCGCGGCGTCATTCCCGGTTCGAAGCCACCGCCCTGGATCATGAAGTTGCTGATTACCCGGTGAAAAATCAGGCCGTCGTAGAAGCCGTCGCGAACGTACTGTTCAAAGTTTTTTGCGGTTTCCGGAGCATTGTCGTAATCCAGTTCCAGTGTGATATCACCATGAGAGGTTTTCAGCAGAATCATCAGGGTTTCCTGTTTGAATGGGTATGAAAAGCAACGATGCGGATATTGTACTGAAGAGTTTGTACGCGTGCATGAGTTAGGCGAGGATTTGTGAGTATAATACGCGGTTTCAGACCCACACCCTATTAATGAGATTGTATGAGCGCCGAGTCCAAGAAAGCCCACAACTTCATCCAGAGCCTGATTGAAGACGCCGTTGCCAAAGGCGAGCACACAGGCAAGGTGGTGACACGGTTTCCGCCCGAGCCCAACGGATACCTGCACATCGGTCACGCCAAGTCGATCTGCCTGAACTTCGGGATTGCCGAAACGTTTGACGGTGTGTGCACTCTGCGGTTTGACGATACCAACCCGGAAAAGGAATCCCAGGAGTACATCGACGCCATCAAGCAGGATGTTCACTGGCTGGGCTACGAATGGGCAGGGGAGGTGCGCTACGCCTCCGATTATTTCGACGCTATCTATGACTTTGCCGTTGAACTGATTGAAAAAGGCAAGGCCTACGTGTGCGCACTGACGGCGGACCAGATGGCCGAATACCGGGGCACTCTGAAAGAGCCGGGGCAGAACAGCCCCTACCGGGACCGACCGGTGGAAGAAAATTTGCAGCTTTTCCGCGATATGCGCGACGGCAAATACCAGAACGGCGAGTTGGTGCTGCGTGCCAGGATCGACATGGCATCTCCGAACATCAACATGCGGGACCCGATTCTGTACCGGATTCGCTATGCCGATCACCACCAGACCGGCGACAAGTGGTGCATCTACCCGATGTACGATTTCACCCATCCGATTTCCGATGCCATGGAGGGAATTACCCACTCTCTGTGCACCCTGGAATTCGAGGACCATCGCCCGCTCTATGAGTGGGTGCTGGAGAATATCTCCGCTCCCTGCCAGCCGCGCCAAATCGAGTTCGCCCGGCTGAACCTGAACTACACCATTACCAGTAAGCGCAAGCTCAGGCGTCTGGTCGATGAAGGTTTCGTGGATGGCTGGAACGATCCACGCATGCCGACCATCTCGGGCCTGCGCCGCCGTGGTTATACCCCGGACTCCATTCGCATCTTCTGCGACATGATCGGGGTTAACAAGGCTGGCGGTACCGTCGATATGGGCATGCTGGAGCACGCCATCCGCGAAGATCTGAACACCCGTGCGCCCCGTGCCATGTGCGTGATGCGCCCGCTGAAGGTGACGCTGACCAATTACCCGGAAGACAAGACTGAAACTCTGGTGCTGCCGGTGCATCCCCAGAACCCGGACATGGGCGATCGGGAAGTGACCTGGAGCCAGACCCTGTACATCGATCGGGAAGACTTCGCAGAAGAGCCGCCGCGCAAGTGGAAACGCCTGGCCCCGGATCAGGCAGTGCGTCTGCGGGGTGGTTATGTAATGACCTGTCGTGAGGTTATTCGCGACGACAGTGGCGAAGTTGTCGAGCTCAAGTGTGAGTACGATCCGAATACTCTGGGCGTTAACCCTGAAGGCTATAAACCGAATGGCGTCGTTCACTGGGTGTCTGCAAAAGAAAGCGTTGAGACGGATATCAATCAGTACGACCGGTTGTTTAACCATGAGTCTCCGGATAGTGACAAAGAGACGGACTTTGTCGACTCCATCAATTCCGAGTCACTGGTCGTTCTGAAGGGCGCGAGGGTAGAGAAGAGTCTGGCCACACCCAGAACAGACTTGCCGTATCAGTTCGAGCGTGAAGGGTATTTCTTCTGTGATCAGGAACTGACCGCAGCAGCAGGTCGTCCGGTATTCAACCGCACAGTGACGCTCCGGGATTCCTGGGGAAAGGGTAAGTAAAGTTAGGCCCAGGTGTGGGGACCAGTCGGGCAAATTTCGGTGATACATTCATTCAATCTTTTAACGAGCGTAGCGTGATTAGAATCTACAACACCCTTAGTCAGAAAAAGGAAGAGTTCAAGCCTATAGAGCCCGGGAAGGTTCGCATGTATGTGTGTGGCATGACGGTCTATGACTACTGTCATCTGGGGCACGCAAGGGTGTTGGTGGCGTTTGATGTGATCACGCGGTATTTGCGTCACAGTGGATACGACGTTCACTACGTGCGCAATATCACTGATATCGACGACAAGATCCTGCGTCGGGCTGAGGAGAATGGCGAGGTTTATACCGAGCTCACCGCGCGCATGATCAAGGCCATGCACGAGGACGAGGCCAAGCTTGGTGTTCTTTCGCCAACGGAAGAGCCTTGCGCTACCGAGTACATTAACGAGATTGTGGCGATGATCCACAAGCTTGTCAGCAGCGGCCACGCCTATGCCGCAGATAACGGCGACGTCTACTTTTCCGTGGAGTCCTATCCGGATTACGGCAAGCTCAGCAAGAAAAAGCTCGAGGATCTGGTGGCCGGTGCTCGTGTGGACGTGCAGGAAGCCAAGCGCAGCCCCGCTGACTTTGTGCTGTGGAAAGCGGCAAAGCCGAGTGAGGTGAGTTGGGCATCGCCCTGGGGTGAGGGCAGGCCAGGCTGGCATATTGAATGCTCCGCCATGTCGAATCGCTGCCTGGGCGAGACCTTCGATATTCACGGGGGTGGGCCGGACCTGTTGTTCCCGCACCATGAAAATGAAATCGCCCAGTCAGAGTGCGCCAACGGCCATACCTTTGTGAATACCTGGATGCACGCCGGTGCTATCAGGGTGAACAAGGAAAAGATGTCCAAGTCCCTGGGCAATTTCTTCACCATTCGCGAAATTTTTGAAAAGTATGCCCCGGAAGTGGTGCGCTATTTCCTGGTTTCCAGCCATTACCGCAGTCAGGTGGATTACTCGGAAGAGAACCTTGCTGAAGCTGGGCGTACCCTGACCCGGCTTTACCATTCCCTGCGCGGGCTTGTACCCGCCAAGGATGTGGCTGAGACGGAGAATGACCGACGCTTTGCCGAGGCCATGGATGATGATTTCAATACCGCCGGAGCCATTGCCGTGTTGCATGCCGTAGCCAATGAGATTAATCAGCACCGTCGGGATGGCCGTGAGGCTGAGGCCAGTGAGCATGCTGCCGTGCTGGTGCGGCTGGGGGGCATACTCGGGTTGCTGCAACAGGACCCGGAAGCCTTCTTCCAGGCGGACACCGGCGGAGAGATCAGTGCAGACGATATCGAGTCCATGATCCAGGCCCGGGCCGATGCGCGGGCTCAGAAGAACTTCGCCGAGGCGGACCGCATTCGGGATGAGCTGGCGGCTAAGGGAATCATTCTGGATGATAGCCGTGAAGGAACCAGCTGGCGCCGGGGATAAGCTCCGCCAAAGGTCGGGTTGTAGGCGCGGGAATGACCTTGTAGGGAATTTCCCGTACAATACGGCCCTCGATTTACAACGGCTCTTCCGGGGAAACCCGCTGAAAGGGCAGGGAATACAGTAACCCACTGAGGCAAACAACGATGACAGAACGCGTACAAGTCGGCGGCCTTCAGGTCGCAAAGAACCTGTTCGATTTCGTTAACAATGAAGCGATTCCGGGCACCGGTGTCGATGCGGACAAATTCTGGGCCGAGTTCGACAAAATTGTTCACGAACTGGCACCTCGCAATAAAGAGCTGCTCGCCAGGCGCGATGCCATCCAGGAAAAGATGGATGCATGGAACCGCGACCACAAAGGCCAGAAACTCGATATGGCCGAGTACAAGTCGTTCCTGAAAGACATCGGCTATCTGGTTGATGAGCCGGGCGACTTTAAAATTTCCACCTCGAATGTAGACCCCGAAGTGGCCACCATGGCTGGTCCCCAGCTCGTGGTTCCGGTCATGAACGCCCGTTTCGCCCTGAACGCCGCCAACGCGCGTTGGGGTAGCCTTTACGATGCGCTCTATGGCACCGACTCCATTTCCGAGGAAGACGGCGCTGAAAAAGGCCGTGGCTACAACCCGGTTCGTGGCGCCAGGGTTATCGAATTTGCCCGCAATCTGCTGGACAGCTCTGCACCGTTGGCTTCCGGAAGTCACAAGGATGCAGCACAGTACCTGGTTGAGGATGGCAAGCTGGTGGTCAAGCTGCAGAACGGCGAGTCCACAGGCCTGAAGGATGAGTCCGGTTTTGTTGGCTATACCGGAGCTGCCAATACGCCTACCGGTGTGCTGCTGGTCAAGAACGGCATGCACTTCGAAATCCAGATCGACGCCAGCCATCCAATCGGCAAGGACGACGGTGCCCACGTTAAAGACGTGCTGATGGAGTCGGCGCTGACCACCATCATGGACTGCGAAGACTCTGTTGCCGCCGTTGATGCGGACGACAAGGCCCTGGCCTACCGCAACTGGCTTGGCCTGATGAAGGGTGACCTGGAAGAGACCTTCGAGAAAGGCGGGCAGCAGATGACCCGCAAGATGCACGAGGACCGTACCTATAGCAGCCCGGATGGTGGCGAATTGGTACTGAAAGGCCGCAGCCTGATGTTCGTGCGCAACGTAGGCCACCTGATGACCAACCCGGCCATCTTGCTGAAAGACGGCAGTGAAGTGCCTGAGGGGCTAATGGATGGCCTGCTGACGTCACTGATCGCGATTCACGATCTGAAGGGCACTGGCAAGCTGCAGAACAGCACCAAGGGTTCGGTTTACATCGTCAAGCCGAAGATGCATGGCCCGGAAGAAGTGGCATTCACCAACGAGTTCTTCGGCCGTGTGGAAGACGCGCTTGGCCTGCCGGCGTTCACCCTGAAAGTGGGCATTATGGATGAGGAGCGCCGCACAACCGTGAATCTCAAGTCCTGTATCCATGCTGCCAAAGAGCGCGCGGTGTTTATCAACACCGGCTTCCTCGACCGCACCGGCGACGAAATCCACACCTCCATGGAGCTTGGGCCGTTTATCCGCAAGGGGCCGATGAAGCAGGCTGCGTGGATTCAGGCTTACGAGCAGTGGAACGTGGATATTGGTCTGGAAACCGGTTTCCGTGGTGTTGCCCAGATCGGCAAGGGCATGTGGGCCATGCCTGACCTAATGGCTGGCATGCTCGAGGCCAAGATTGGCCACCCGAAGGCAGGCGCCAATACTGCGTGGGTTCCATCGCCAACCGCGGCCACGCTGCACGCTACCCATTATCATCAGGTCAATGTTGCGGATATCCAGAAGGAGCTGGAAAGCCGCACCCGCGCCAACCTCGACGACATCCTGACGGTTCCGGTTATGGACGACCCGAAGTCGCTGTCGGCGGAAGAAATCCAGCAGGAGCTCGACAACAACGCCCAGGGCATTCTCGGTTACGTGGTGCGCTGGATCGACAGCGGTGTGGGCTGCTCCAAGGTGCCCGACATCAATGATGTGGGCCTGATGGAAGACCGTGCTACGCTGCGCATTGCCTCGCAGCTCCTCACCAACTGGCTCTATCACGGTATCTGCACCGAAGAGCAGATCCACGAGACCATGAAGCGTATGGCTGCGGTTGTGGACCGCCAGAATGCCAAAGACCCGTCCTACCGTGACATGGCGCCTGAGTTCGACGGCAGCATTGCTTTCCAGGCCGCCATGGATCTGGTGCTCAAAGGTCGCGAGCAGCCGAACGGCTACACCGAGCCGCTTCTGCATGCCTATCGTCTGAAGGCGAAGGAGAAGTACGGGCAGTAAGCACCCGGCCATCAAAAAACCCCGCATGCGCGCAAGCCATTCGCCTTAAGTGTGGCTGGCCTGAGAGATGAGGCCGATAATCGAAAGGCCAGTAACTAAAAGTTGCTGGCCTTTTTTGTTCAAAATATTTGAAAGATTCTAGCTCGAAACCTTCAAGGTCAAAGGAACGTGAT
>NZ_JBDWCL010000029.1:0-91271 GCF_039977835.1 Marinobacter sp.
GAACTAAGCTCTTCGCGTTCTTCGCCTGTAATGATCAAAGGAATAACGGGTCGACCCATTGCAGTAGCTCCATCGATGCTTTCTGCAATTATACTCTTGAGCTGTAATTATATCGATGAACTTTTGTTAAGGCACACTAGACCCAGAAACAGTAAAACCCCGCACGAAGCGGGGTTTTACTGTTCACCAGAGTGAAACGATCAGCCCAGGAGCTTGATCATGACACCCGCAGCCACTGCAGAGCCGATAACGCCGGCCACGTTCGGGCCCATGGCGTGCATCAGCAGGAAGTTATGCGGGTTGGCTTCCAGGCCTACCTTGTTGGAGACCCGTGCTGCCATCGGCACCGCGGATACACCGGCAGAACCGATCAACGGGTTGATAGGCTCCTTGGTAAAGCGGTTCATCAGCTTCGCCATCAAAACACCACAAGCTGTACCCACAGCGAAGGCCACAATTCCCAGCCCCAGAATACCCAGTGTCTGAGCATCCAGGAACTTGTCAGCCATCAGCTTGGAGCCCACGGACAGGCCCAGGAAAATGGTGGTGATATTGATCAGGGCATTCTGAGCTGTATCGCTCAGACGCTCTACCACGCCACACTCGCGCATCAGGTTGCCGAAACAGAACATACCCAGAAGCGGAGCGGCATCCGGCAGGAACAGAACCACGGCAATCAACACCACCAACGGGAACACGATTTTCTCTTTCTTGCTCACAGGGCGAAGCTGGGACATCTTGATGGCCCGCTCTTTCTGACTGGTAAGTGCTTTCATGATCGGCGGCTGGATCATCGGCACCATCGCCATATAAGCGTAGGCTGAAACGGCAATCGCCCCAAGAAGGTGCGGTGCCAGCACACTGGACACGTAAATGGACGTGGGGCCATCCGCACCACCGATAATACCCACCGCAGCGGCTTCGAGGATGGTGAAATCCAGGACGCCCAGCCAGTCCAGCAGTGCAGCGCCAAGCACGGTACCGAAGATACCGAACTGAGCTGCCGCCCCGAGCAGCATCGTCTTGGGGTTGGCCAACAGCGGACCAAAGTCCGTCATCGCTCCTACACCCATGAAAATCACCAGCGGGCCTATGGTGCTGCCGATAACCACCGAGTAAAAGTTGTACAGCATGCCATTGCCATAACCCAGGTCCTGGGCAATGGAGTTTGCCATCGCCATGTCAGAGTAACTGGCTTCCTTGACGGCCACCTTGAAGGCTTCTTTCAACTCGGGAGTTACAGCCTGACCAGCCTGATAGGCCACATCCAGCGGTGCGGCCAGCGCGGCCAGCACCTGCGTCGCGTCACTTTTCAGGGCGAAATGGATCGCATTTTCCGCCGCAGTCAGGGCCAACCCTGCCTCCGGAATATTCGCCAGAATACCGCCGAACCCGATGGGCACCAGCAGCAGCGGCTCAAACCCCTTACGAATCGCAAGGAACAGAAGAAGAAGGCCAATGGCGATCATGATCACCTGGCCGATCTCTATATTGAACAGGCCACTACCTGTCCAGAGTGTCAGTAATTTATCCATGGAATGCTGGCCCTTATGCGATTGTCAGCATTTCATCATCAGGGGAGACGGCATCACCGACCTTGATGAAGACTTCGCCGATGGTACCGGCCTTGGGTGCACGCACCTCGGTTTCCATTTTCATGGCTTCGAGAATGATCAGCACATCGCCTTCTTCAACGGCATCACCCGGGGACACCAGTACCTTGAAGATATTGCCACCCAGCGGTGCCAGAACAGGCTCACCATCGCCGGCCGGAGCCGGTGCAGGCGAAGAAGCTGCCGGTGCGGAAGCGGCACCGCCCTCGCCCTGGATCTGGGTAATCTCGCCACCTTCGGAGACGGCAACCACAAACTTCTTGCCGTTGACGTCTACGGTGTAGGTCTCGGGACCGTCAGCCTTCTTGGCCGGTGCAGCGCTCTCTGCCGTCGGGACCGGCTCGAACGCATCCGGGTTACCGCGGTTTTCCAGGAATTTGAGGCCAATCTGCGGGAACAGAGCGTAGGTCAGAACGTCGTCTACGGTGTTCTCAGCCAGCTTGATTCCTTTCTCATCAGCCAGCTTCTTGAGCTCTTCAGTCAGCTTGTCCATTTCCGGCTCGATCAGATCCGCTGGACGGCAGGTAACGGGCTCTTTTCCGTCCAGGACACGCTCCTGCAGTTCCTTGTTCATTGACGCCGGTGCAGCACCGTACTCGCCCTTGAGAATGGCAGAGGTTTCCTTGGAGATGGATTTGTAACGCTCACCGGTCAGTACGTTCAGTACTGCCTGGGTGCCGACGATCTGCGAGGTCGGCGTTACCAGCGGGATAAAGCCCAGGTCTTCACGCACTTTGGGGATTTCTTCCAGAACCTGATCGAACTTGTCGGCCGCATTCTGCTCTTTCAGCTGGTTTTCCATGTTGGTGAGCATGCCACCCGGAACCTGAGCAATCAGGATACGGGAATCAGTGCCCCTGAGGCTGCCTTCAAACCTGGCGTACTTCTTACGGACTTCGCGGAAGTAACTGGCGATCTCTTCAAGCAGGTTCAGGTCGAGACCTGTGTCACGATCGGTTCCTTCGAGAATCGCAACCACCGCTTCGGTGGGCGAATGACCGTAGGTCATACTCATTGAGGAAATAGCCGTATCCACGTTATCAATGCCGGCTTCCGCAGCCTTGATGGCGGTAGCGGTCGACATGCCGGTGGTGGCGTGGCACTGCATGTGAATCGGAATGTCCAGTTCTTTCTTCAGGCGGCTGACCAGATCGAACGCAACATAGGGCTTGAGAATACCCGCCATGTCCTTGATGGCGATGGAGTCCGCGCCCATGTCAGCGACTTCTTTCGCGAGCTCTACCCACATTTCGATGGTGTGCACCGGGCTGGTGGTATAGGCGATCGTACCCTGGGCATGCTTGCCGGTTTTACGAACAGCCTTGATAGCGCGATCCAGGTTGCGAGGATCATTCATCGCATCAAAAATCCGGAACACGTCAACGCCGTTTTCGGCGGCACGCTCACAGAAACGGTCCACCACATCATCCGCGTAATGCCGGTAGCCCAGCAGGTTCTGGCCACGCAGAAGCATTTGCTGCTGGGTATTTGGCATGGCTTTCTTGAGCTCACGGATGCGCTCCCACGGATCCTCGCCCAGATAGCGAATACAGGAGTCAAAGGTAGCTCCACCCCAGGATTCCAGAGACCAGAAGCCTACCTTGTCCAGCTTCTCGGCGATGGGCAGCATATCGTCAAGCCGCATGCGGGTGGCCAGCAGGGACTGGTGGGCGTCACGCAGAATAACGTCCGTAATCCCCAGCGGTTTCTTTGTGTCAGTCATCGTGTCAGCCTTCTGTTTAAAGGTTCTAATCTGTCTGCCAGGTCACTTCTTGTGGCGTGACCGGTATTGTGCAATCGCTTTTTTAATAGCTTCAGCGGTGTCAGGATCAACTGGCGACGGCGCTGACGGCTTTGCACGTGATTTACGGGCTGGAGCGGCAGGTTCAGGTTCAGCTGGACCAAACCGGAGCACCAGTTTTGACATGAGCAGGGTTGCAAAGACCAATATGATCAGGAATACGAAGACAAACCCCATGCCTGCGACCATCAGATCAATGGCTTGTGACATCAGCTCATTCATAACGAATAGCTACCTGTATTGAGTTGTTGATTTTCCCGAGGGCCTTTTATCCGGCGAATTATCTCCACCGACAGACCAGTTCGGGGGGCAAAATCCCGCGTAATTTACCGTTTTCCGATCCGCTGAGCAACCTAATTGCGGGTTTCAATAGGTGGTTTCCGAGCACCCCGGCCCATAACGACGGGCTTCGGGCAGGTAAAACTGATTCTCATTCATGCATAACGCACACGCATTTTACGCCCCTTTATGCGACCTTGTTCCAGCCTTTTCAGAGCTGTCGCCGCTGACGCTTTCTCAACCGCCACAAAACACTGAAAATCAAAGAGATCTATCTTCCCCACCACCTTACCCGGAAGCCCGGCTTCCCCGGTAAGCGCACCCAGCACATCGCCTGGCCTGACCTTGTCTTTTCGACCCCCTGCGATGCAAAGAGTTTTCATTGCGGGCACGCAAGGCTTCAAGGGCGTAGCCAGCAGGTCTGCCGTGCTTCCCCACTCCACCGGCTGCTGGCGCCCGGCCTCCAGCCGGTTGATCTTGTGGGCCTGCGACGGGGCGCAGAACGTCACGGCCAGCCCCTGCTCGCCCGCGCGCCCTGTCCTTCCAACCCTATGGGTATGCACTTCCGGGTCCCGGGCGGGCTCTACATTGACCACCAGCGGCAGAGACTTGATATCAAGCCCACGGGCGGCAACATCGGTTGCCACCAGGACAGAGCAACTCTGATTGCCAAAACGCACCAGAACGCTGTCACGTTCCCGCTGCTCGAGGTCTCCGTGCAGGGGCAAGGCCGCAAACCCCAGGTCATTCAGTTCACTGGCCACCTCATCGCACTGCTGCTTGCGGGTGCAGAAGGCAATGCAGGACGCTGGCTGGTACTGCGACAGCAAAGCCGCAAGCGCCTGAACCTGCTGCCCCGGCGCAATTTCAAAGAAGCGCTCGGTAATATCGGATTCAAGTGCCTGGCTCTCGATTCGCACATCCACGGGGTTGTTCTGATACTGCTCGCTGAGCTTGCGGATGTTTTCCGGCCAGGTGGCGGAGAACATCAGCGTCTGCCTTTTCGCCGGAGCCTGACCGATGATGTCTTCGACTGCCTCCTGAAACCCCATGTCCAGCATTCGGTCAGCCTCATCCAGAACCAGAGTCTCAAGTCGGTCCAGCTTTAACGTGCCTTTACGCAGGTGATCCTGGATCCGCCCCGGGGTTCCCACCACAATGTGGGCGCCATGGCTGAGTGAGCCAATCTGCGGCCCAATGGAAACACCGCCGCACAAGGACAGGATCTTCACGTTATCCCGCGCCACCGCCAGTTCCCGGAGGGATTTTGCCACCTGGTCCGCCAGTTCCCGCGTCGGGCAAAGCACCAGCCCCTGGACCACAAACCTGCGCGGCTGCAGCTTCTCCACCAGCGGAATCCCGAAAGCAGCCGTCTTCCCGCTACCGGTCTGAGCCATGGCAATCAGGTCGCTGCCCTTGAGCGCAGCAGGCAAGGCACCGGTCTGGATGGGGGTCGGGCTTTCAAAACCAAGTCTCGACAGGTTTTCGAGCATTGGCCGGGAAAGGCCCAGCTCACTGAATGACGGCATAAAAATTCCTGGAATAGCAATAGGGGGTGGGTTCGACCGGGAGCGTTCCGGGCGTATACTGGCGGCAGTTTACCAGAAATAGCAAACCGTCACGGAGCATTGAATGCCATCACTACAGGATCAGCTTTTAAAGGCCGGCCTGGCCGACGAGAAAAAGGCCAAGGCCATCCGCAACGAGAAACATAAAAAGCGCAAACAACAACCCAAAGGCACTGTCGAGGTCAATGAGGCCGAAGCCCGCGCCCGACAGGCACGGGAAGAGAAAGCGGAACGGGACCGGCAACTGAACCTTCAGCGCCAGAAAGAAGCCGAAAAAAAGGCCGTCCAGGCCCAGATCCGGCAACTGGTGCAAACCAACCGCCTTGATCGGTCCCGCGGTGAGACTTCCTACCAGTTCGTACACGACAAGAAGATCAAGAAGATCTTTGTGGACGACACCATGGTCGACCAGCTGTCACGTGGCCGGCTGGCCATTGTGTTTGTAAACGGCGCCTATGAGATTGTCGCTGAGGGTGTGGCGCGGAAAATCATGGAGCGGGACGAGCGTGCCGTTGTGGTCCTTCATGATCGCAAGAAAGACGACGCCGGCGATGATGACCCCTATGCGGGCTATGAGATCCCCGATGATCTGATGTGGTGAACGGACTGCCCCATTCTGATAGCGCGCTCCCCCTGGGAGTCGCAATTCCGTATCAGGTTAAAAACACGCAGCAATCATCTGTAACTGTAAAGTTCTGGAATATATAGCCGTAACCCGACTTAATATATATCAAATAACATCCACCTTTGATTTCCGATGCGTATCAGAAAAGCCTCACGGCCTTTGACTCTGGCGCGTGGATCAGAAGGTGGGGTCGGCAAACCCTATCCTCCAGAGAACACTAATAATGCGCTTTCCAGAACTTTTCACCAACATGACCATCCGCACCAGACTGGCGGGTGGGTTTACCATCGTACTGCTACTGACCATTCTGGTGGGTGTTGTTGGCAATCAGACTCTGGAGAGCTTTAGTCAGCGGTCGACTATCGTTGCCATGCTCGGACAGGTGAATACCGGCCTTACGGAAGCTCGGGTAGAGGAAAAGAACTTTCTTCTGAGAGGCGATGCCGAGGCTGTCGCCAAAACCCGCGCTCAGGGTGACCACGTTCTCGAATTGACCACCGATATCAAACCGCTGCTGGTCATTGCCGATGATATCGACATCCTGAGCCGCATTCAGTCCGACGTAAAGCAGTATCAGCAACTGATGGGAGAGGTCGAGGCAAACATCAGTGAACGGGAGGAAGCCCTGGAACGTCTCGAAACCAGCGCACGCATTTTCGGTTCATCCCTGAAGGCCCATAGCTCCCTGTTTTTTGCTTCAGCAATGTTCGAGGATATGCGCCGTTCCGAGCGAACGTTTCTAATCGAGAATAATGACGCCAGCGTAAAGGCATACCTTGACGACGCCAAAAGGATTCAGGCCCCGCTTAAATCCGCCAGCATCAGCGCTGATGAAAAGGCCGGGATCAACCAGGCGCTTACAGCCTACGTCAGTAATTTCCAGACCGTTGTGACACTGACCGAATCCGGGAGCCAGCTATCAGACGAGATGGTCAGTACAGCCAGAAATGCAATCGCCTCTGCAGACCGGTTGCGGACACGCCAGTCTGAAAAGATGGAATCCGAGCGCCAGCAAGCATCCGGACTGATCATCGGTGCCACCGGGATCGCTCTGGCCCTTGGCATATTGATGGCATTTACGATTACCCGAGCTATCGTCGCCCCGATCAATCAGGCGGTTGCCGCAGCCTCAGAGGTGGCGTCCGGAAACTTGACGGTCGATATCCGTGCTAAGGGAAGCAATGAAATCGGTCGTCTGATGGCCGCCCTCGCCACTATGGTCACGAGTCTGCGGGAACTGGTCAGGAGCATAGAATCCGGCGCCTCCAACATCGCAGCTTCGGCAGAAGAGCTTTCAACCGTCACCAGCCAGTCCAGCGATGGTATCAATCGCCAGAAACAGGAAACGGATCAGGTCGCGACTGCCATGAACGAAATGACCGCGACGGTTGCCGAAATTGCAAAAAGCGCCGAGCAAGCCCTTGGAGTGGCAACGGATGCCGCCAGCCAGGCCACTGATGGTGAACGCGAGGTGAGAGAAACCGTCGATCAGGTCAACACTCTCGCTAGAGAGGTTATCCAGAGTATGGAAACGATCGAGGGCCTGCAGAAAGAAACGGCAAATATAGGAACGGTCCTGGACGTGATCAAGTCTGTTGCCGAGCAAACCAACCTGCTGGCATTGAACGCAGCCATTGAGGCGGCCAGAGCCGGCGAGCAAGGCCGGGGGTTCGCTGTGGTTGCCGATGAAGTCCGCTCCCTGGCTCAGCGTACTCAGACCTCCGCCCAGGAAATCGAAGCGCTGGTAACCACACTCCAGAACAGTGCGGGCAATTCGGTGTCAGCAATGAAATCCAGCACTACCATGGCCTCGAATACGCTGGAGCGGGCAACGGCAACGGGGCAAACCATAGAGCGTATCGCCCGGGCCGTTGAGGACAGCAAGCAGTACAACAATCAGATTGCGACTGCGGCAGAGCAACAGACCTCGGTGGCCGAAGAGATCAGTCAGAATATCACACGCATTCGGGACGTGACCGACCAGTCCGCAGCCTCAGCAAACCAGACGGCCAGCTCGAGCAACGAACTGGCGAGGCTTGGCAGCGAGCTTCAGAGCCTCGTTTCCCGCTTCAGGTTGTGAAGCGCCCGCTACGATCGTAGAGGGCGCTTCAGCAACACCGTGGTGGCTGTCCGTTTATTCGCACTGCGGGAGATTATCACGCCCGCTGGACAGCTCATCATTGGTGTAGGCACAGCCGTACTGCTCATCGGCTACTACTTCCGGGTCCAGCACTTCATCGCCCCCCGGCTTAATACCGGAATTCACCCAGGTCACCAGGTCCACGAGCGCTGTAGAGAACTCGGTGCCTGAGAAGCCGCAGTGATTCGGATCACGGATTGCCCGCTGCACCAGCATATCCTCATTGCCATGGGTTTCGGCCGCTTCGCGATATAGCTGCTGATGCACGAACGGTACGAAAAAGTCACCAAGGGTGTGCATGGTCAGTACCGGCACATCGAAGTCACCCTGAACCAGCGGTAGCCAGCGGACGCTGTCGTCACGAACAGGATTGACCCCCTTGCCCGCCTGGAAGCGCCCAACCTTCGCAGTAAATGCCCGCTCCTGGCCCGCAAAGCGCTGACCGTCTGTCCAGCGATAAATACGGTCGGTATTGTCATAAATATCGTTGGCCAGAATGCCGGTTACCGTCCCGTCTCGCCCGCCAGTACCCAGAACCGCGCCGTGCCATGTCGGGTTCTGGAAGCCTTCGTCGAATATCGGCCGGTCTCCGCCAGTCAGATTCTTCGCAATGTCCATTAGGCGTTGGCCAGCCTCATTCTTTGGCACGAAGGTAGGTGCACCTTCATCGAACTCGAACAGGTTGAACAGCGCCTCACCAACGTACTGCTGGAAGTCCTCATAAGGCCGGTGACCAAACCCGCCAAGCTCCCTGACGACGCGGGGGTAATCGCCGAGCCATTGGAACTGGTTCTGTTCCGCCTGGCACAACGGCAGGGCCCCCTCGTAAGCAACGGGATAACGCGCCGTTTCCAGCGTTTCGCGCTCAACGGCCGCGGCTGCGGTATGACCACCCATGGAAACACCGGCAATCAGGTACTGACCGGGATCTTCATACCCGACACTCCAGTCCCGCTCTAGATAATCCGTCAATTCCAGCGCCAGGCGATTGGTATCTTCAATGGCGGCACGAACATCGTAATAGTTGGCGGAGTATGAAGAGGCCGCCCAGGCATAGCCAAGGGCCAGGGCCGTATTCCGAAACGCCAGATTGGGCACCTCACGCGTTACTGTCTGACCCTGGCCACGGAAACCATGGGTGTACATGATCACACCGCCATTCCAGTTTTGCGGGAACTCGGCGGTGTAGGAGGCGGGTCCCTGAATACCTTCATAGACCCCCCAGTATGCTGTCGCGCCCGTGAGAGCCGTGAAGGCCAGATCGGCATTTTCCTGAACCTGGAAAACCCGACTGTCGTGCTCACGCACTTGCTCGGTCAAGCCCTTGCCTATCCCCTGACCCCGGGCCTTGCCCTGATCCGATGACATGGCGAAGCCAATGGTTGGGGCCGTAACCGCTACTGCAGTGGCACACGCCATTGCCAAGAGGTTTTTACTCAAGATCATATCTTTGCTCCTGATTATTGTTGTTAATGGTACATTCGTTCTGCTTGGCGAAACATAATTTCTAAAGCCAGCATTTATACCATAGGAGCAATCAGTAAATGGCGCAATTAATGGAGGGGGTCAGAAAACAAAACGCCTCAGCCTGTGGGATTCACAAACTGAGGCGCTTTGGTCTTACTATGGCGCGGCTGGGAGGATTCGAACCTCCGACCGCCTGGTTCGTAGCCAGGTACTCTATCCAGCTGAGCTACAGCCGCTTGAAACCTTGTATTCTGCTCGAGATTGGCGCGGCTGGGAGGATTCGAACCTCCGACCGCCTGGTTCGTAGCCAGGTACTCTATCCAGCTGAGCTACAGCCGCGCATCGCATTATCTCAATCCAGACTGTTCTCAATTATCTCCGAAAAGAATGGCGGAGAGGGAGGGATTCGAACCCTCGATACGCGCAATGCGTATGGCTCCTTAGCAGGGAGCTGGTTTCAGCCACTCACCCACCTCTCCTTGAGAACGGGGCGTATACTACCATAATTTTTCTGATTTCATAGGGTTGACACGAGTTTTTTCAAAGCCCGATCCCCCGGGTACAAAAAAGCCGTCCGGGTTTCCCTCGAACGGCCTTTTCTTCACTCTCAGCTGTTGCCGGGCTCCGGCTCTTCAGAGCCTTTCTCGCTCTGAATACGCTGATAGATTTCTTCGCGATGTACCGCCACTTCCTTTGGGGCATTTACACCAATTCGTACCTGGTTCCCCTTTACCCCAAGCACGGTTACGGTGATGTCATCACCGACCATCAGGGTTTCGCCAACACGGCGGGTCAAGATCAACATGTCCTTTACTCCCTTATCCAGAGCTACCTGTTCCGACAAATGTATATACTGCTTACTTTTATAGTGGGATCACTTGCCAATCAAAAGACGCATAATCACTTATACGCACTTCTCAAGCCCGAAGCCTGCAAATGATTCCCTTTTTACCGAAAACCCGAGCAAACCGGCGTATACGCCCGCCAACTATCAGGCTTCCTCTATTCCGGGCTTGTCCAGCTCGAAGGCACTATGAAGTGCCCGAACCGCCAGCTCAAGGTATTTTTCGTCAATAACCACAGAAATCTTAATCTCAGACGTGGAAATCATCAGGATATTGATACCTTCGTTCGACAGCGCCGCAAACATTTTAGTTGCAACACCAGCGTGGGAGCGCATACCCACACCCACAATGCTTACCTTGGCGATCTTGCTATCACCACTGACTTCCCGAGCCCCGAGTTCGTCCGACACTTTCTGCAGAACGCCCTGAGCACGCCTGAAGTCGTTCCGGTGCACGGTAAAGGTGAAATCCGTACGGTTGTCCGCGCCGACGTTCTGAACAATCATGTCGACTTCGATATTGGCATCACTGATCGGCTGCAGAATACGCAAGGCGCTGCCCGGCGTATCCGGCACACCGGATATTGTCAGCTTGGCTTCGTCACGGTTAAAGGCTATGCCGGAGACGACCGGTTGTTCCATGGCGTTATCATCCTCAAGAGTAATCAGGGTACCTTCACCTTCCTGGAAGCTGGAAAGAACCCGTAAAGGAACATTGTATTTACCTGCAAATTCCACCGCGCGAATCTGAAGAACTTTCGAGCCAAGGCTCGCCATTTCGATCATTTCTTCAAAAGTGATCCGGTCAAGCCGGCGTGCGCTGTCCACCACTCTTGGATCGGTGGTATAAACGCCGTCTACATCAGTGTAGATCTGACATTCGTCAGCCTTCAATGCAGCAGCAAGAGCAACGGCGGTGGTATCTGACCCACCACGACCCAGGGTGGTGATGCTGCCGTTCTCATCAATGCCCTGAAAGCCAGCAACCACAACCACGCGGCCGGCATTGAGGTCTTCTCTCATGCGCTGTTCATCAATCTGCCTGATACGCGCCTTGGTATGGCTGCTGTCGGTCAGAATCCGCACCTGGCCGCCAGTATAGGAACGCGCATCGCAGCCACGCTTCTGCAAGGCCATGGCCAACAGGGCGATGGTTACCTGCTCCCCGGTGGAGACGAGCACATCCATTTCACGGGGCGTGGGCTCTTCCATAATGTCGTTGGCAAGGCCAATCAAACGGTTGGTCTCGCCACTCATGGCTGACACCACAACCACCACGTCATGCCCTTCTTTGCGGAAGCGGCTAACTTTTTCAGCAACCGCTTCAATCCGTTCGGTGGTGCCTACGGATGTACCCCCAAATTTCTGAACCAAGAGCGCCATTGTTTTCCCGATACCAAACGTGGACAAATGGCAGGACGGGGCCCTGCCTCAGACGATCAAACGGGCGGGATTATAAACGCCTGCCCATATTTGAAACAGTTACCTAAGCAATATTTTTCTCAACCCAGGCAGGGACTCCGGCGAGAGCCTCGGCCAGTTTTGAGGGATCATTACCACCGCCCTGGGCCATATCCGGGCGCCCGCCACCCTTACCATCGACCTGTGCCGCCAGGTGCTTCATCAGGTCGCCGGCCCTGATCCTGCCGGTAGCCGATTTGGTCACGCCGGCCACCAGGGTGACCTTGCCATCCTCGACACTGGCGAGCACTACTACGCCCTCGCCCAGCTTGTTCTTGAGCTGGTCGGCGGTTTCCATCAGCGCCTTGCGATCGGCACCTTCCATTTCCGAGGCAACCACCTTCAGGCCACCAACTTCTACCGCAGAGCCGGCCAGGTCGGTGCCCGCAGAGCTTGCCAGTTTCGCCTGCAGAGCACTGATGTCTTTTTCCAGTTGCCGATTGCGGTCCAGGGTTTGCTGAACCTTTTCAACCAGCGACTCGCGGGAGCCCTTTACCAGCTTGGCGGCTTCGCGCAATGTCTTCTCAGTTTCCTCGACCCACTCCAGGGCGCCAAAACCCGTCACTGCCTCAATCCGGCGAACCCCGGACGAAATACCGCTTTCCGAGGTGACCCGGAACAGGCCTATGTCACCCGTGCGTGCCACGTGGGTACCACCACAAAGCTCCACGGAATAATCGTCAGAGCCCATGCTCAGCACCCGGACGGTATCACCGTACTTTTCACCAAACAACGCCATGGCCCCCCTGGCCTGGGCCTGTTCCATGTCGGTGATTTCAGTCTGTACCGGGGTATTGTCCAGAATCTGCTCATTTACCTGGCGCTCGATCTCCCGCAGCTGTTCCGGCGTCACCGGCTCAAAATGGGAAAAGTCGAAGCGCAGCTTGTCCGGGTCCACCAACGAGCCTTTCTGCGTAACGTGCTCACCCAGCACCTTGCGAAGCGCGGCATGCATCAGGTGCGTTGCCGAATGGTTCTTCCTGGTCCGTTCCCGGCGGGCATGATCAATGCGGGCATCTACTTCCAGGCCGGGAAACAGCTCTCCTTCAATCACCGTACCGATGTGGAGGTGGTTGGCGCCTTCCTTCTGGGTATCGGTTACCTTGAAACGGCCACCACTCCAGGTCAGCAAACCGGTGTCACCCACCTGACCACCGGATTCCGCGTAGAAAGGGGTACGTTCCAGCACTACCACGGCTTCATCACCCGCCAGGGCATTCTTCTCATGGCCATCAACAATAACAGTGCGGATGGTTTCGTGGCCGTCGATCTGCTCATAACCGGTAAATTCCGTCGAACCTTCGATGGTCAGGCCGGAGGCGTTGTAATCAATGCCGAACTTGCTGGCCGCACGAGCCCGCTCGCGCTGGCGCTCCATGGCTTTTTCGTAGCCCTCGTAATCCAGCGTCAGGCCCCGTTCGCGGGCAATGTCGTTGGTCAGGTCAACGGGAAAACCATAGGTGTCATACAGGGTGAAGATGGTCTCCCCCGGAATCTCGGCACTTTTCAGCCCGGCGATATCCTGCTCAAGCAGACGCAGCCCTTTATCGAGCGTTTTGGCAAACTGCTCCTCTTCCTGCAGCAGCACTTTTTCAATCTGCTTGCGGCTGCTGACCAGTTGCGGATAGGCGTCGCCCATCAGCTCAACCAGGGCACCCGTCAGCTTATAGAAGAACGCCCGGGTTGCGCCGAGTTTGTTGCCATGGCGGGCAGCCCGGCGAATGATCCGGCGCAGAACGAAGCCACGGCCTTCATTGGATGGCATCACGCCATCGGCAATCAGGAAAGCACAGGAGCGGATATGGTCTGCCACCACCCGCAGTGACGCCTCTGTGGTGTCGACGCCACCCAGAATATCGGAGGCAGCCTTAAGAAGGTCCTGCATCAGGTCGATTTCATAATTGCTGTGGACGCCCTGAAGAACCGCGGTGATGCGCTCAAGCCCCATGCCGGTGTCCACAGAGGGCTTGGGCAGCGGCAGCATTTCACCATCCGCTTGACGGTTGTACTGCATGAAGACCACGTTCCAGATCTCGATATAGCGGTCCCCGTCTTCCTCCGGGCTGCCGGGAGGGCCGCCGGCGACTTCGGGCCCGTGGTCGTAGAATATTTCGGTACAGGGACCGCAGGGGCCGGTGTCGCCCATCTGCCAGAAGTTGTCCGATGCGTAGGGGGCACCCTTGTTATCGCCGATACGCACAATGCGGTCTGCCGGCACGCCGATTTCCTGGTTCCAGATATCAAACGCCTCGTCGTCAGAGGCGTAAACTGTTACCCAGAGCTTCTCTTTCGGCAGTTTCAGCCAGTCGTCACCAGTCAGGAAGATCCACGCAAAGTTGATGGCTTCGCGCTTGAAGTAGTCACCGAAGCTGAAGTTGCCCAGCATCTCGAAAAAGGTGTGGTGGCGCGCGGTGTAACCCACGTTTTCCAGGTCGTTGTGTTTGCCGCCCGCGCGAACGCATTTCTGCGAGGTGGTCGCCCGGGTATAGTCGCGTTCTTCACGACCAAGGAACACGTCCTTGAACTGGTTCATTCCCGCGTTGGTAAACAGCAAAGTGGGGTCGTCCGCCGGCACCAGTGAACTGCTTGGTACGATGGTATGGCCCTGCTGTTTGAAGTAATCGAGAAATGCCTGTCGCAACTCTGCGGTTTTCATAGCCCTTTGATACCCTTGTATAAACCCGTGCGGGGTCCACGTTTGAAGACACATACTTACATGCGCGTGCAAATCCGCTACTCTAGCACACGCCGAGAACAGGAAAAACGTGAAACATCACAGGAGACGCCATGCCCCGCCGCTTTCATGCCGCCGAGGAACTCTTACCCCCCGCCGCGTTCATCAAGCGACTCATGGCCGTAATTTACGACGCACTGATCAGCGTTGCAGTGCTGTTGGTGACCACCTGGACGTATACCCTTGTGGCAGGCTGGCTAACCGGGTGGGACAAGTATGAGGAAATGGCGGAAGCGGGAACATTAGAGCCGGGCCCTGTACTTAAGTTTGTGCTGTTCCTGACTTTGTATCTGTTTTTCGGTTACTTCTGGACCAGAAACGGTCAGACACTCGGCATGCAGGTATGGCGCATTCGCATTGAAAATCTCGATGGAACATCCGTCTCCTGGACGCAGGCTCTGAAGCGGTACACCGCGGCAGCCGCGATCCTGTTCGTGGCCCTGCTGGGTGCCTATTACCTGAACGCCGCCACCCTGTTCGTCACTATTCCGGCGATTATCGCGCTGTTCTATCCCATCAATGGCCTGTCTCTGACCGACAGGGCCTCCGGCAGCATCGTGGCAACGGTGCCTAAAGAACCAAAGAAATAACTACCCTGCCCGCCTCATCAGCACCGCGCCCACCACCGCATTGATGGCAATCGGCAGAACAATGGCCAGCACCGGATTGAAACCGAAGACCAGGCTCATGGGCCCCAAGAGGTCCTGCATATACTTGAACAGCAGACCCACGATCAGGCCGGTAAACACGCGGAATCCCATGGTGACGGATCTCAGCGGGCCAAACACGAACGAGATCGCCACCAATACCATCACCGCCGTGCCCAATGGCATCAGCACCTTTTTCCAGAACGCCAGCCAGTAGTTCGCAGCATTCAACCCCTGCTCGCCCAGATAACGGGCATAGGTATACAGGCCGGAGATCGACAGGTCCTCCGGCTTCACGATCAGCACACTGAGCACGTCCGGAGACAGACCGGTTTCCCAGCGCAACGCCCGGTGTTTTTCCTGGGTGGTCTTCTCTTCACTGAGATTGGTGGTGGTGACATTTTCCAGCAGCCAGTGATTGCCCTGATAAATGCCCCGTTCGGCGAAGCTGACAGACACCAGCCAGCGCTCCCCATCAAAACGAAACAGCGATATGCCATGCAGCACCCCATTCGGCTGGACGGCATTAAGGTGCATGAAGACTTCGCCTTCCCGGTGCCAAATGCCCGATGCAGACGCAACATTCTCGCCTGCTCCCTGAGCCATCGCCTTCCGGCTCTGGGCCATACGTTCCGCCGGTGGTGCAACGTATTCACCAATCAGCACGCCGATCAGTACAATCACCAAAGCCGGCTTCATGGCCGACCACACAATACGCTTCAGGGACACGCCAGCGGCACGAATAACCGTCAGCTCGGAAGAGCTCGCCATGGCTCCGAGCCCGACCAGGCACCCCATGAAGGCGCCCAGAGGTAAATAGTCATAGATGCGGCGGGGGAGCGTCATTAATACGAACGCCAGGGCCTGCAACATCTGGTAATCGTTCTCGGCGTCGTCCAGCTCGGCAATAAACGCGAAAATCAGATCCAGGGACAACACCACCAGCATCACCAGGAACATGGCGCCGCCTACCGTACTCATCACATAACGGTCGATCTTACGCACGGGTGCGACCCTCCCGTATCAGGCGCCGCCGGTACAGCCAGGCGGGTCCAAACTGCAGCCACAACCCGAGCAGCAGGAAGATGGCGTGAACCCAGAGCAGTCCGATCCACTCCGGAACTTTCCCGTTTTCGAGGGCGTCACGAGCAACAATAAGCAGGCCAAGGTAGGTGATGTAGACCAGCATCGCAGGAAGCAGGTGAAAGAAACGCCCCTGGCGCGGGTTAACGCGGCTGAGCCGGACGGCCAGCAAGGTTACAATGGGCACAATCAGCGGCAGGGTGAACCGCCAGTGCAGCATGGCACGGTGCTCCGGGTTGTCCGATGCCATCAGATCAAGCGTGCTCAGCCCCTCGTCGAGCTCCTTTTCACGGGCGTTGCCGCTGCGGATTTTCAACCCGTAGGCATCGAAACCGGTCACATCATAATCAAGCTGACCAGGAACCCCCTCGAAGCGCGCCCCATCCTCGAGAATCAGAAACCGGCTGCCGGTTTCTTCATCCACCAGTTGGGAACCTTCCCGGGCGGTAACAATCGACAGGCCCTGACCATTTTGCTGGTATTCGGCAATGAACACCCCCTCAAGTCGCCGTTTATCGTCACTCAACCCTTCCGTGTAGGTAACACGCCCTCCCGAGGACAGCGACTGAAAGCGCCCCGGGGCAAGCATTTCAAACTCTGTGGCCTGGCGCTGTTCATTGAAAATCGCTTCAACCTGCTTCATACCCCACGGGGAAACATAAAGGCTCATAGCGCCGACGGTCAGCATCACCGGAATACTGCCGACCAGGGTCTTGCCCAGTAGCTGCTTGTCGCTGATACCGCAGGCAAACAGCACCGTCATTTCGCTTTCCAGATACATGCGCCCGTAGGCCAGCAAAATGCCGATGAAGAACCCCAGTGGCAGAATCAGCTCCAGAAAACCGGGAAAGCGGTAGGCCATGATCTGGAACAGGACATCGCCGGCCAGTTCCCCGGCGGCGGCATCGGCCAGATACTTGATGAACCGGCCGCTCATGAACACCATCAACAGAATGCCGGAAACGGCAAGCATGCTGATAATCACCTGGCGGGTTAGGTATCGGAAAACGATGCTCAATTCGGTCTCTCAGAGCCGGACGCGACCGGAGTCGATGGAAATCAGGATTCGCCGTATTCTAAGTAACCTTGGGGCCGAATGACAGAGCACGGGTTTAACAAAGACGTTAACAACCTGTCAGCGCTTGATAATTTCACTCCAAACCCCAATGCTATAGGCATTCGGACAACAAACCCGGCGCCGGGTCTGTCCTCCATCAGAACAACCAACGGGAGTTGCCATGAATTTTACCCTGAGCAGTAAGCCCATTTCCGAGACCAAAGCGGATTGCCTTGTTGTAGCCGTGCCGGAAAAAGGCGATTGGCCCGCCTCCACCACACAGGCAAACGAAGCCCTGGGCGGACTGATCAAGACCCTGCATAAAAGCGGGGATGCTACCGGTAAAAACGCAACCACCCTGCAAATTCCGCTGGACGGGTTGCCCTGGGCACGCCTGCTGGTGGTTGGCACGGGGGCGGACAAGGACCGCACACCCGCCAACTATCGCAAGGCGTTAATTGCCATGGCTGGCCAAATCAAGGATGGTCCGTCCAAACATGTACTGGTAGGCCTGGGAGACACCCTGGTAACCGGTGACGAAGCCGTCAGTTCGGAAGCGGCACGCCTGAACCTGATTGGCCGCACCCTGGAAGAGCAACTCTACCGTTTCAGCGAATTCAAGAGCGAAAAACCGTCCGATCGCAAACTGTCCAAGGTCACGGTTGCCGCCTCCAGCACCGGCAAGGCTCTGAAAGAAGCCTTCCACCTTGGCCTTGCCACCGGCCGCGGCATGAACTTTACCCGCGATCTGGGCAACACACCGCCGAATATCTGCCACCCTACCTGGCTGGCCGAACAGGCCGAGAAACTGGCGAAAGACAACGACGTCATCAAGACAGAAGTGCTGGACGAAAAGCAGATGAAAAAGCTGGGCATGCACAGCCTGCTGTCCGTGTCTGCCGGCAGCGCCCAGCCCGCCAAGCTGATTGTGATGGAATACCGTGGCGGCAAAGCCAAAGACAAGCCCTACGTTCTGGTGGGTAAAGGCATTACTTTTGACACCGGAGGCATCAGCCTCAAGCCCGGCGAAGGCATGGATGAAATGAAGTACGACATGGGTGGCGCCGCCGCTGTCTTCGGCGCCATGAAAACGATTGCCGAAACGAAGCCGAAGATCAACGTGGTCGCGGTCATTGCCGCCGCTGAGAACATGCCCAGCGGCACAGCAACACGCCCGGGCGACATCGTCACCTCCATGTCTGGCCAGACTATCGAAATCCTCAACACCGACGCTGAAGGCCGCCTGGTGTTGTGCGACGCCCTCACCTACGTCAAGAAGTTCGACCCGGAAGTGGTTGTCGACATGGCCACCCTCACCGGGGCCTGCATCATTGCACTGGGCAGCCATGCCACCGGTCTGTTGAGCAACAACGACGAGCTGGCCAACGAGCTGCTGGCTGCAGGTGAACGCGCGGGCGACCGCGCCTGGCGTCTGCCCCTGTGGGACGAATACCAGAGCCAGCTCGACAGCAATTTCGCCGACATGCAGAACATCGGCGGCCGCCCGGCTGGCACCATCACAGCGGCCTGCTTCCTGTCCCGATTCACCAAGGACTACCGCTGGGCCCATCTGGACATTGCCGGCACCGCCTGGAACTCCGGCAAGGCCAAAGGCTCCACCGGCCGGCCGGTACCCATGCTGGTCGACTACCTGATGTCCCATGCCGGTAAATAATCCCGGCTCACAGGATGAAAGGAACCAGTCCTACTGGTTCCACATCCTCGCCCAGAACACCCCCGCTGCCCGCAATCTCCACACTGCCAAACTGGTCGCCAAGGCCCGGCAGCAGGGCGACCGCGTGGGCATTGTCTGCGACACCATGCAGCACGCCCAGGAACTGGACGACCTGCTCTGGAATTTCAGCCCCGACGCATTCATACCCCATAGCATCGTCCCCGACTCCGCCACTACCTGCACCGATCCCGTCGGGATATTACTTTGCCCGCCGGTCGCCGAAGACTGGGATACGGTCATCATCCTCTCGGCCACGTTGCCGGCGGATGCGGACCGGTTCAAGCGGTTGGCGTTGGTGGCTCATAATGACGAGTCGGTTCTTGCGCAGGCGCGGTCGCATTTCAAGCAACTGAGGGCGTTGGGGATTGAGCCTCGGGTGCATGATCAGAGGAAGCGGTGAGATTTTTTGCCTGATTTTAAGCCTTTTGTAGGACTGTTCGTTTGGAGGAGGAGCGGGGTGGTGATATTTATTTCCCTTGGAAAAGAACTCGCTGCGCTCGGACACCTTTTCCTGGCGGGAAATAAATATCACCACCCCACTCTTATGGGCCTATCCGATATCTCCAGGGCTGTGCAGGGTCTGTCTGTATTTTATCTGAAAGTGGGATATGTAAAGCAGGCTCAAAATCAAACCCAGGCAAAACCATTGAATACCGTCGAGACAACTCGGACACCATGAGGGTATGGGGGTAGTTTGAATTTCAGGCGAGAAAAGGTGTCTGAGCGCAGCGAGTTCTTTTCCCGCCTGAAATTCAAACTACCCCCGTACCCCTCCCCCCAAGGTTCGCCGCAACCCAGGTGAGCATGTATAATCGTCCATCTTGAATTTCCCTTGTGAATCAACCAAACGGTCACCAGTAGAAACCCATGGAAAAAACCTACCAGCCAGAAAACATCGAGCGCCAGTGGTACGAAAACTGGGAATCCAAAGGGTACTTCCGTCCCTCCGGCGAAGGCGAGTCGTTCAGCATCGCCATCCCGCCACCCAACGTCACCGGTAGCCTGCACATGGGCCACGCGTTCCAGCACACCATCATGGACACGCTCACCCGCTTCAAACGCATGCAGGGCCGCAACACTCTCTGGCAGGTAGGCAGCGACCATGCCGGCATCGCCACCCAGATGGTGGTGGAGCGCAAACTGGCGGCTGAAGAAGACAAAACCCGCTACGACCTGGGCCGGGAGGAGTTCATCAAGCGTATCTGGGACTGGAAAGAACACTCCGGCGGCACCATCACCGGCCAGATGCGTCGGCTGGGTAACTCCGTCGACTGGGACCACGAACGCTTCACCATGGACGACGGTTTCTATAAGGCGGTACAGGAAGTGTTCATACGTCTGTACGACGAGGGCCTGGTCTACCGTGGCAAGCGCCTGGTTAACTGGGACCCGAAACTGCACACTGCTATCTCCGATCTGGAAGTTGAGAACAAGGAAGAAAAGGGCTTTTTCTGGCACCTGCGTTATCCGCTCGCCGACGGCGAGAAGACACACGACGGCAAAAACTATCTGGTGGTGGCCACCACCCGCCCTGAAACCATGCTGGGCGACACCGCAGTGGCGGTGCACCCGGACGACGAGCGTTATCAGCACCTGGTTGGCAAATTTGTGGACCTGCCCCTGGTCGGGCGCCGCATCCCCATTGTTGCCGATTCCCACGCCGATCCCGAGAAAGGCAGCGGCTGCGTAAAGATCACACCGGCCCATGACTTCAACGACTACGCCGTGGGTAAGCGCAACGACCTGGTGATGATCAACGTCATGACCCAGGATGCCTGCATCCGTGGTATGGCCGAGGTGGTCAATCCCGACGGCAGTGAGAACACAGAGGTGGATGGCAGCCTCCCCGCCGCCTATGCCGGGCTCACCCGTGAGGAGGCCCGCAAACGGATTGTGGCGGACATGGACGCCGAAGGCCTGGTTGAGGAAGTGGAAGACCATGTACTGAGCGTACCCCGTGGCGACCGGTCCGGCCTGATCATTGAGCCGATGCTGACGGACCAGTGGTTCGCAGACACCAAGACCCTGGCCAAGCCCGCCATTGAGGCCGTTGAAGACGGCCGCATCCAGTTTGTGCCCAAGCAGTACGAGAACATGTACTTTGCCTGGATGCGTGACATCCAGGACTGGTGCATTTCCCGTCAGCTCTGGTGGGGACACCGCATACCCGCCTGGTACGACGCCGAAGGCAATATCTACGTTGGCCGCAGCGAGGACGAAGTACGCCAGAAGCATAGCCTGGCTGCTGACCTGGAACTGAACCAGGATGACGACGTTCTGGACACCTGGTTCAGCTCTGCCCTGTGGACCTTTGGCACCCTGGGCTGGCCGGAAATCACCGAGCGCCTGAAAACCTTCCACCCTACCGATGTGCTGGTGACCGGTTTTGACATCATTTTCTTCTGGGTTGCCCGGATGATCATGATGACCATGCACTTCATCAAGAACGAGGACGGCACCGCACAGGTACCGTTCAAGACCGTCTACGTCACTGGCCTTATCCGCGACGAACACGGCGACAAGATGTCGAAGTCCAAGGGCAATGTCATCGACCCGCTGGACATGATTGACGGCATCGAACTGAATGACCTGCTGGAAAAGCGCACCGGCAACCTGATGCAGCCCAGGCTGGCCGAGAAAATCGCCAAGCGTACAAAGAAGGAATTCCCGGAAGGAATCACCGCCCACGGCACCGATGCCCTGCGCTTCACTCTGGCCGCCATGGCCACCACCGGCCGCGACATCAACTGGGACATGAAGCGCCTTGAGGGCTACCGCAACTTCTGCAACAAGTTGTGGAATGCCGCCCGTTACGTGTTGATGAACACCGAGGGCGAAGATTGCGGCGTTAACAACGAGCCGGTAGCACTCTCCCTGGCAGACCGCTGGATCATCAGCGAACTCCAGAGCTGCGAGCAGGACGTGATCCGACACCTGGACCAGTATCGTTTCGACCTGGCGGCCTACGCCCTGTACGAGTTTATCTGGAATGAATACTGCGACTGGTACCTGGAACTGTCCAAGCCGGCGCTGAATGACGACACTGCCAGTGCAGAAGCAAAACGGGGCACCCGTCGCACGCTGGTGCGTGTGCTTGAGGCGGTTCTGCGCCTGGCACACCCCATCATGCCGTTCATTACCGAGGAGATCTGGCAGCGCATTGCACCGCTGGCAGCGAAAACGGGTGACAGCATAATGTTGCAGCCCTTCCCCAAGCCAGACACGAGCAAGCAGGACACCACCGTTGCCGCCGATATCGAATGGCTGAAAGGCGTTATTGTTGCCGTACGGAATATTCGTGGTGAGATGAATATTTCCCCGGCAAAGGCCATCCCGGTTCTGCTGCGCGGGCAGGATCCGCAGGACAAACGCCGGCTGGACGAAAACCGCCAGTTCCTGGCATCGCTGGCGAAACTGGAAAGCGTGGAGTGGTTCACCGAGGGCGAAGCGCCCATGTCTGCCACCCAACTGGTGGGCGAGATGGAAGTGCTGGTTCCCATGGCCGGCCTGATTGACAAGGACGCTGAGCTCAAGCGCCTGGACAAGGAACTTGAACGTCTGCAGAAAGAAGTGGGTCGGCTCGAAGGCAAGCTCGGTAATGAAAAGTTCACCGCCAAGGCGCCGGCTGACGTGGTTGAAAAAGAGAAAGAGAAGCTCCGGGATGCCCAGGGCAGCATGAGCCGCCTGACCGGGCAGCGGGCTGCCATCGAGGCCATGTAAATCGATGAGCCGGCACGGGGCAAACCCTCTGCTCCCCGGGAGTGGCCTTATTGCCATTCTCGGCGCCGGTTCCCTCGGCCGGTTATGGGCGGGGTACCTGCCAGCCGGCAAGGTGGCTTTTATACCCCGCCACAACGCCACGGTTGATGCCGGTGTGGAGTCGCTCAGCTACAGACTGCAGCGGTTTGATGGCTCGGCCCTGTCTGTAACCGTTCCCTGGCTGGACAGCTCGGCAACCCCTCCCTCAGTGCTGTTGGTCACCACCAAAGCCGGTGACACTCTGGACGCCCTTCAGTCCACACTGCCTGACCTGCCACCGGCCATGCCCGTTGTGCTGTTTCAGAACGGCATGGGGAGCCAGCAGGCTGTCGCAGAACGGTGGCCACACCAACCCATCCTTGCCGCCAGCACCACCGAAGGCGCCAATCGACCGGAGCCAGGCCGGACGGTACACGCCGGCAAGGGAGAAACCTGGGTTGGTCCGCTTACCGACAATGCGACATCACTGTTATCGGCGGTTGTGCAAGCCCTCACTGCCAGCGGGCTCAGGGTCCACCCGGAAACCAATATCCAGCAGCGGCTATGGGACAAGCTGGTGATCAATGCCGGTATCAACGCCTTTACGGCACTGCTCAATTGCCGCAACGGTGACATACTGACACACCCCTTCTACCTGGAATACATCGGCACACTATGCACAGAGATCGCCGCTGTTCTCGCCGCGGAGGGCGGCCAGCCGTTGGCCCCCGAGGCCATTCGCAGGCGCATCGAGACAGTGGCGAGAAGCACCTCAGAAAACACCTCTTCCATGCTGAGTGACCGGCAACAGGGCCGAACCACCGAAATTGATTTCATCAACGGTTATGTTGCACGCCGGGGCCGGGTGCACGGAATAGACGTCTCGGTGAACCAGATGCTGACGCAACGGGTGCACCAGCTGCTGCCCCACTCCTGACTCAGACCTTGAATGCTTCCACAAGGCGTTGTAGCGAGGCTGTCAGCTGGGACATCTCGCGGGAGGAAGCCAGAGTCTCTTCGGCATTGTCGGCGGTCTTATGGCCCAGCACGCTGATTTGCTCCACGTTGGTATTCACGTTTTTCGCCACCGCGGACTGTTCTTCCGCAGCCTGTGCGATCTGGTGACTCATATCGACAATGGTCGAAATACCCTCGGCGATCCGGTCCAGGGCCTCGGTGACTTCTGAGGATTTCCTGACAGTGGTTTCAGTCACTTCGTGGCTGTTGGTCATGGCTGTGACCGCCTCCTTGACACCACTTTGCAGGCGCGAAATCATGCCTTCGATTTCTTCCGTGGACTTATGAGTGCGCTGGGACAGGGAACGCACCTCGTCCGCAACCACGGCAAACCCTCGGCCCTGCTCTCCGGCCCGGGCCGCTTCAATGGCAGCATTCAGGGCCAGCAGGTTGGTCTGCTCGGCAATGGCCTTGATTTCCACCAATACCTGGCTGATGTTGTCGCTATCGGCATTTACCCGGTTGATCACCTCGACCGCACCGGAAATTTCGGTGGCCAGGCGGTTGATGGTGGCAACAGTATCGGCCACTACTGCCCGTCCTTTTTCGGTGTCCTGCTCGGCCGTACCGGCGCTGTCGGAGACCCGGTGTGCACTCTCGGTTACTTCATTGACCGCTTCTACCATCTGGCTCATGGCTTCATTGATCTGCCCGGATTCCTCCATCTGACGGGCGACTGCCTCACTGTTTGCAGCGGCCGTGTCATTGACCCTGGTTGCCTGCTGGTCAACATCCGAAGTGGTACTGCTGACAGAGCGGATCAGCTCGGCAATTCGGTCCGTCATGCTGTTGAACTCTGTGGTCAGCTCCCCCAGCTCATCACGGTTATCCAGCTCGATATGAGCCGTCATATCGCCGGCCGCCACGTTACGGGCTGCCTGACTGAAGCGATTGATAGCCGTACGCACCGACATGAAAAAGCCGACGTAGAGATAGACCACCACCAGCAGCACGATCACAAGCGCCGCAATGATGAATTGCCTTTGCCGGATCTCGCCATCAAGGCGCGCGTTCAGGTTATCGCTGACCACGTCAAAAATACCAGCAGTGAAGGTCTCGTAGTGAGCGAGCTGGCTTTCGATCATGTTGTTGAAATCCTGCCATGGCAAATCCAGCCGCATCGGAGTAATCACGTTCGCATCAAGCTCATTGCGGATGTTGGTCAGGCTTCCCTCAATCCCCTGGACCGCATCACCGGTATTCTTTGCCAATGTGGGTGAGGCGTCGATTGCCACTGCGAGCGCGGGGCCAAGGAGCGATGAGCGATTGGTCAGTTGATCGTAGATTTCGTTCAGTACATCACTGAGACCGTAGCCTACCTGCCCTTCCAGCAGTGCAAACGTGCCAAAAGCGCGGGCCCGCCCAATAATGCTCTCAGCATCCGGCAGAGCTTCACGCACCAGCCCGAGCAACAGAAGGTTTTCCCGTGACGTATCTTGGCCCAGGCCGGAAATTTCGATGGTGGCAGAGAGCGTCGCACGGACTTTCTGTACGAACTCCTGATAGTATTTGAACTGGGGGTCGATATTGCCCTGATAGCTGTCGGTTGACTTAAGCGTCTGCCAGTCTTCCCGCAGCTGGGCGACCTGCTCGGCCCAGTTTCCAGAGGTGTCGAACTGAGCCTCAGCGCCGGCCAACTCTTCGAGAATGCCGTCAATCCTGCTGGCGGCTTCGTCTGACCTGGAAAGCAGTTCGCTTTGATCCTTGGTTTTTCCGGGCGCCCGGAAATCACGATATCCAAGCGACGCCTGGAGAAGTGCATCAACTTTCTCAAGCTGTTCGAGGCCCTCGACCCCCCTGGTCATGGTTTCCACAGACCGGTTCAATTCACTGATCACCAGCCAGGAAAGGGCAACGATCGGCAGCAGAAACAGCACACTGATCAGGCTGAACTTGTAAAACATCGGCAGCCGGTTCATCAACGACACTGCAGGCTTGATAAGCTGATTCACGTGTACCCCCACACAAGGCGCCGAAAAAAGAAGCTTTATTCTATTTGTTTATATTGTCGACTAAAGTACAGCAAACTTGAGTGTTTTTCGGAGTACAAATGTAATTTTTGTTAAAACATCAGCACTATAGAACCCCGGCAATCACCAACAGCGCCATGACACAGATCCAGACCAGCATGCTGCGGTTCAGCAGGTCCCGGATCGCGTCCAGACTGCGCCTGCCATAATCCGTCCATTCATCGGAGTGAATCTGCGCAAATCGTCCGGGGTCCAGCGCATAGCCCGTCAACGCACCATTCGCTGCTGCCATCAGGACCTGATCTGTTTTCAGCGTTATATCGATCAGAACACGCTTCCCCTCACTCACCCAGCCTGCCAGATCGCCGGCCACACCGAAGGTCATCGAAAGCAGACGCGCTGGCAACCAGCTCAGCACTTCGGCCAGCGCCGCAAAGCCAGGCCTTGCTGCCGCCTGCGGCCAATGGTCGCGCAACGCGATAACCCCGCGTGCGAAAAAAGCCGCCGCCGGGCCACCCGCCACATACCAGAAGGCAATCAGGAAAAACCGCTCGAAAATGCGAACCATCAAGGTTCGCGACAGTATCAGGTGCATCTCGTCTGGTGAGGCAGCCGCTCCCCGCTCACTGGCGGGGAGGCTGTCCTTGACGTGGTGCCAAGCCGCCTGCATGTCACCCCGGGCCCAGGAGGTACTATAGGCTTTCAGTGTGGAACGCCATCCAGGAGCCCCCATCAGCAAGACAAGCAGCACGAATTCCAGCGGGTAGGTCACCATTCTCCAGCCCAGTAGATGCAGATACCAGTCAGCCACTGCCAGCATTACGGCCGGCATACCAACAATCAGCAGTCCCTGCCATTTACCGGCATCGCTTCCGGGGGACGATTCACTACCAGCGTGAAAGGCCTTGCGCCAGAAAGCGTCCCCTGACCAGACATTTGCTGCATCCAGCTTTCGCCGGGTCAGGTACGCAAGCAGAAAGACCACCAGAGTCATCAGCTTGCTCCCTCTGCCCGCTGCCGGGCATCCAGCATCTGCTGGAAACGGCGCCAGTCAAACGCCGGACCGGGATCGGTTTTTCGCCCTGGTGCAATATCACTGTGACCGGCAATTCTCTCCATGGTGATTTCCGGCCAGGCGGTCATGATCAGTCGCGACAGGTTTGCCAGCGTCTGGTATTGGGCGTCGGTATAGGGGATGTCGTCCGCACCTTCCAGCTCAATACCTATCGAGAAGTCGTTACACTCATCCTCGCCACGAAAGCAGGAACGGCCAGCATGCCATGCCCGCTCCAGCAGGCTTACGAACTGCACTGGTGCCCCGTCACGGTGAATCAGCAGGTGCGACGACACCTTCATCCCGGCAATGGTTTCAAAATAGGGGTGCGCACAGGTATCAAGTTGATTGCAGAAAAACCGTTCGATGGCGTCACCACCAAACTGCCCCGGGGGCAGGCTGATGTTGTGAACCACCAACAGGGAAATGGAGGCACCTTCAGGCCGTGGCCCGAAATTGGGTGACGGGCACCATCGGGCCTGGCTTACACGCCCGGTACGGCGCAGCCGAGAGACCGGATTTTCTGAAGGATCGGAAGAATAGTGGGAAGCGTTTTGTTCAGACAATGTGTTTCCAGCAAGCTGACGACGGACATTTCAGGAACACCCGCCTATGTTACGTTTGTGCCTGTGATTGAAGCACAAAGCTGCCCGCCTTGCTATCCAGTCAGTCTTTGCGGCTGCTTCGCAGGTTGTCGATGATGGACTCCAGGGCACGGTCGAAGATCAGACCATCGTCGAGCATCGTAATTTCTTCCGCTGCCAGTGCTGCGGCCAGATCTTCTCGCCGGTACTCTGCCACTTTCGCCCCACTGCGATTGACAAAGATGTACTTGCCAGTCGCCTTGATAAATGCAGCGAGCTTGCAGCGAGTCTTGCCACCGTCACGGATCAGTTCAATCCAGGACCCAACACGAAGGCTGTCAGCACGGTCCAGCCATTGCGGGTCAAGGTTACTGTCCGCTACTGGGCCTTCAGCAGGCTTCGCGATCGCTGCCTCTTCAGGCGCCGCAACAGGCTCAACGGCCTGCAGGGGCTCCACATCTTCCCGCGGCTGGATCGCCGGCTCCGCTTGCTTCGCCTCCTCCGGTGCGATGGCAGGGGGCGCAACCTCCGGCGTGCTGGCCGGTACCGCCTCCTCTATCGGCGCCGGGTGCCGTGATGTCGTCACCAGGCGCTGGAACACATCCACATGGGCCAGTTCAAGATCGCGGATGGCCGCGTCGGTTGCGAATGGATCCCAGGCTATTTCCTGTAATGCCGATCTCAATCCGTCTACGATGCCGGGAATTGCCCTCAACAACTCACTGCGGGTACTGTCTTCGAGCGGTCTCGGATCGACACTCCAGACCAGCTGGCGAGTCAATGCAGCCGCCGCCTGCCAGCGCTCACTGTCTTCACCTTCGCGCAGTACAATCCACTGCAGGTACTTGGACCACGCCTCGTTCAGCAACGTTACCACCTGGGGCGGCATGTCCCGCCCGGTCATTTGCTCACTCAGTAGTGTTTCCGTGGCCTTTGAAGCCCGTTCTTGTTTGGCCCGGCCCTCTTCCGCGTCACGGAGGCGCTGTTCCACCAGTTCCCTGCGGCGGCGATCCAGGTCCATGAAATGACCAAAATCGCTGAGCAACTCGCTGAATATGTCCACGTTATCGGTGAATTCGTTCAAAACACGATCAACGACGGATTCAATTTTTTCCCGCAAGGGGTCGCGTTGTCCGGCTTTTTTCTCGGTCCAGCCGATGGCTGACATGGCAAGCTCGTTAAGCAGCTTTCTTACCGGGTGTCCGCCGCGGTTGAAGAAATTCTTGTCACTCAGGGCCACCTTCAGCACCGGAATCTGCAAACGCCCTATCACGGCTTTCATGACTGGGTGAAGCTGCCGGTCTTCAAGGATAAAGTCGAATAACATGGACACCAGGTTGATGACATCACTGTCCACCTGGTCAGCATCAAGCCTGCCACCGGTTTTCGCCCGAAAAACCGGCTGAAGCTGCTGGGACAAAGGTACCACTTCACCCTGTCCCCAATGCACGGATTGCGCCTGAATGTCGTTCAGCCGCAACATCAGAGTGCTGGTATCCAGTAACCCCGCCCCTCCGGACGGCATGCCGTCAGTCTCCCCCTGGCCCTGGTGCAAAAGCGCACTGAGTTCAGAGAAGGTGGCACGAACATCATCCGAGGGCGCCGTCAGAGGCCCCTTGTTTTCTTCTGACTGACGCGCCGACGAGAAACCACCGCCCTGGCCGGAATTGGGAGCGGATCTGCCCGACGACGATCGGCCGCCCACAGGCGCACGGCGCATGTCTGGTAAAACACCCTCAGCAATCAATGTCTTGTTGGCATCTCTGTAGACATCACCCAGAATACCGACAAGCAGACGATCAAACAGCTTCAGCACCACCAGTTTGGCCCGAATATCGATTTCCAGGTCTGTGCAGGCTTCTGCGACACCACCGCAGATGACTTCAGGGCTCAACGGCATCTGGCTGTCATCAAGCTTTGCTGACGGAACCAGATGGGCCACCCGGACATTCAGCAATTTGATGGCTTCAGCATGCTGGTTGCGCAGCTTGTTGATGAGGTTATCGATGGCTACCTGCTGCTCCAGATCGGAGTGGTCAACGAGAGCCAGTGAATCCTGGTCAACCTCATCCAGGCTGCCGCTGCTGCCACCCGGACGGAAGGAACCGATTTCATTAAAAGCGCGACTGACGTACTGCAGCATCGACACCGTCATGTTTTTGCGACGCAACCGGAGTTCCCGCATCGCGTCGAAATAGGCAGTCTGGTCCTGATTGGTAGCGGCCTTGTCCGCCAGTTCGAAAAGCGCGTCGTCAGCTTTGTCGAAAAAACCGGACATTACTGCTTTGAGTGACTGACCAGATACGTCACGCAGGCGCACCAGAGAACCCGGCAGCGAGAACCTGTCCGGCAGCTTCTGGGATTTAAGACTGACAACCTTGTTATCCTGCGCCATTCGGCTACTCCGGACGGTGACTGGAGAGGTGTGTTATTGCACATCTTAGGCCTTACCCGCGTCACCTTGTGTCAGAAATTGTCACCTTTTGTGTTTAAGTGATCGCCGTCACAGTTTAGCATTCTGGCACACTACTGTTTGGCGAATACCCGGCCGGGCTTTAGAATCATTGCCCCTGGCCAAAGGCATTTTACAGACCCGAAAGGAACCACCGGAAATCCGACCATGATCCCAACCGAACTGCTTCGCCAGTCGCGTATCGAAACCGTCGCCCAAAGCCTCCGGGAAGATATCGGAGATGGCGACATCACCGCCATGCTGATCCCGGACCATCGCATCAGTCGCGGGCAGGTTATCACCCGTGAAACAGCAATCATCGCAGGGCGAGCCTGGGTTGAAGAAGTATTCAGGCAGGTAGACCCGCAAGTCACCCTGACGTGGGCGGTCAGTGACGGAGACGAAGTGAGCCCCGATCAGTTGCTGTTTACCATGGAAGGCCCCGCCCGCAGCCTGCTGACAGCCGAGCGCGCCGGGCTCAACTGGCTCCAGATGATGTCCGGTGTTGCCACCGCCTGCTCCGGATATGCGCGGCGTGTTGCCCATACCGGGGTACAACTGCTCGATACCCGCAAAACCCTTCCTGGCCTGCGCCTGGCCCAGAAATACGCAGTAACCTGTGGTGGCTGCCATAACCACCGCATCGGCCTGTGGGACGCGTTCCTTATCAAAGAAAACCATATAGCGGCCTGTGGCTCAATTGCCAACGCGGTTACGGAAGCACGCCGCATTGCCCCGGGCCGGCCCGTGGAAGTAGAAACCGAAAACTCCGACGAACTGGAGCAGGCACTTGCGGCTGGCGCAGACATCATCATGCTGGACGAGTTTTCACTGGATGACATGCGCAAGGCGGTTGCCCGCACCGCCGGTACAGCGAAACTGGAAGCTTCAGGGGGTATCACCAATGACTCACTGGTGCCAGTGGCGGAAACCGGAGTGGACTACATTTCTATCGGGGCACTGACCAAGGATGTGCGGGCTGTCGACCTGTCCATGCGTCTGGACGCCGCCAGCTGAGTGCTCAGGACTGCCCGGAAAGCAGACGGTCCATCTCCGCGAGCTCACGGATCAGACGTTGACCGGGCTCGCTCCTGCTCCGGAAGTGCTCCTCGGCCATCGGAGCCATTCCCGACACATCCGGTAGTGCATGCCCGTTTTCAATCATTACCTTCATGCGGTAAATGAACACAAACTGAAGCCACTGGGTGAACTCCAGGGTGTCCACTGCAAATGGCTTCGTACTTTGCAATGCCTCTTCAGGCGGAGGGTCGGTTTCCCAGGCCCCGATTCGCCGTAACTCGATCTCTATCTGCAGCAGGCTGTCCGCCACTTGGGCGGTATGGTCAGACTGTCTTGCCATGCTTCACTCTCAGTCGGCCAGTGGTTCCAGTTCGACAGCTTCGCCATGAAGCACCCGGTACAGGTCTTCATACTGCCGTGTCAACGGATGTTTCGGTGCCATGTGGATCAATGGCTGGCGACACTGATGGGATTCTTTCATCTTCACCGAGCTGGACAGCCTCACAGGTAGCACCGGAAGCCCTTCGTCCATCAGTTCACGAACCAGCTTCTTGGGCAGGCTGGCGCGGGGCTGAAACTGATTGGCAACAATGCCCTCCACCACCAGATTGTCATTATGGTCTTCCTGCAATTCCTGAATTTCGTGTAGAATACTGTACAGAGCCTGGCGTGAGAAATCGTCACAATCGAACGGAATCAGGCAGCGTTCGGCAGCGATCAATGCCGAACGCGTGTAAAAGTTCAGCGCCGGCGCCGTATCGATGTAGATCTCATCGAAGGACTCCCCCAGCTTCTTGAGCGCTTCCCTCAATTTGTAGATCTTGTGCTTGGCCTCGAGCTTGCGCTCCAGGAAATCCAGTTCCGGACTGGAGGGCATCACAAAGAGGTTGTCAAAAGGTGAGGCGTGGACAAACTCGTCGGCGCGGCGGTTAAATACGGTGAAGGCCACCGTCTGCTCCAGGTAGTCCGCGACCGTGTCCCTGATCTCTCCTGCCGGTTTGCCAAGCAGATAATGGGTTGAGTTTCCCTGGGGGTCGAGATCGACGACCAGCGTGCGCTTCCCCCTGGCGGCACTGATAGCGGCCAGGTTGCAGGTGATACTTGATTTGCCCACACCACCTTTCTGATTGAACACTACTCGTCTCATGTTATTCCTCTGACCTTTTCCCTGTAATTGTTCGTTCTACCACCCCATCACCGACTTCACGAACGGTATCGTCAACCGCCGCTGGGCCCGCAATGAGTTTTCATCCAGTCGATCCAGCATCGCCAGCAGGTCGGCAAGCTTACGCGGCGCACGCCTGAGAATGAATGCTGCCACATCATCGCCAAGAACCAGCCCTCGTTGCTCGGCCCTGGCCATAAGGATCCGCAGGCGGTCATCGTCACGGTTTATGCCCAGCTGAATCGTCAATCCGTGGCGCAATCGCGATAGAAGGTCGGGCAACAGGAACGGGAGCTCTCCCGGCACTTCAGAAAGACTGACAACCAACAGGCCGCCCCGATCATTGACACGATTGTACAGATGAAAGACCGCCTCTTCCCAGCTTTCCAGGCCGGCAATGAGGTCCAGGTCATCCAGGCAGATAACCGACTGGTTCTCCAGCCCTGCCAAAGCCTCGGGTCCGAACGGCAACAACTCCTCAACGCTGACACACACGGCCCCCTGCTCCCGCTGTTCAGCCAGGTGACACACAGCCTGAAGCAGGTGGCTCTTGCCGGTGTCGGCATCGCCACAGACCGCAATGACCGGCACCGGAACGGGCTGCTCGCAGGCCTTTCTAAGGCGTGTCGCGGCGGCGGCATTCCTGTCGCCGTGAAAGTTGTCGAACCGGGCGTCATCACGCAGCTTGACGCCCAGCACCAGTTGCGAAGCACTCACTGTCTCTTGACCCTCCAGGCCTTCAGACTCCAGACGGCGACATAATGGGCCCCACTGAACAGCGCCGATACCGCAACCAGCAGGATACCAGCATCAGTTACCCAGGGCTGCATGGGGAAGTCCGCCAGCAGAATAATAATCGCGAGGGCAACCAGAATCTGGACCAGGGTATTGATTTTACCGGGAATGCTGGGCTGGAGATCAAACCTGCCAATGCAGTAATGGAAAGCCAGCCCACCGCAGACGATCAGAATGTCTCTGCCTACTACCAGCCACAGCAGCCAGTATGGCAAGACACCCGTCAGGGTAAGCATAAGGTAAGCAGAGATCAGTAATGCCTTGTCGGCCAGAGGGTCGGCAATGGCACCCAGACGGGTCCTCCAGTCGAAATGGCGGGCGAGAAAACCGTCGACGGCATCGGTGGCAGCCGCCACAAAGAAGATTAACAGCGCAAACCGGTATTCCTTCGCCAGAAGAGCCGCGGCAAAAGGGACGATCATTAATATCCGCAAAAACGTCAGGGCGTTGGGAATCCAGCTCCACCGATGCGTCATCATGACACGCCTCCCTCTCCTTGCAGCACCCGGTGATTACCCTCCGTTTTCCGGATCAATGATCGAGGCGGGCTGCCAGCGATAGTGCAGTACCTGGTAAAGCGACTCGAAAGCCTGCTCTGACTCCTCTTTGTCAACCAGTAACGGTTGATAGACAAATAAAGGGTTGGCAGACGTACTGGCTGTTTCTGCGTTATCTTCTGCCAGGGCAATACCGCCGTCCGGTGCCGGCAGGACAGGCTGTTCGGCACTCCGTTCACTGCCATCATTGTCGTCACCAGCAGGCATCCGCGACACTTCCGCATCTGACAGGGGCACCAGGCGAGCATCGAGGGCAATGTACTGTTTCAGTTGTTCCATTTCCCCGGAAAATACAACCCGTAGCTTCAACTGGTCCTGCCGGGCCTGGGTAGCACCCGCTTCCGTTACCGGAGACAGACTCTCGAGTGCATCGCTCACACGGGCATAGTCCGTCAGGCTGGTAACACCATGTACAACAATGTCCACCCGAGGTGCTTCGTCCAGATCGCTGCCGGCAACGGCATATCGGTCCGCAAACATTTCGGCCCAGCGCCCGATAAGCCTGGACGCCAGCTCTTCTCTGGTATCAGCTGTCACTGACTGTTCAGCGCTGTCGAGCCCCATGCCATCAAAAACCCATCCGGCACGCCACTGGGAACCAGAGCGGCGGACACGTACAAGAGACACAAGATCGTGCTCAAGCTCCGCCGAAGCGCGCCTGACACTGGAGGTAAACTGTCCCCATATATCGGACAACAGCTCACGGTCCTGGCTGTAGTCAGCCGGAGGCAGGCTCACAGGCAGCCCCCGATCGACCGCCGCGTCCTGGATTATCCGCCGCCATTCATCATTTCCGCTGCTGTCCTGCCCATCCGCATGGACAAGGGCGCGACGGCCACCGTCTTCCACGGCAATCCACGCCAGAGTAAGGGGCCGGTTTGCGCCCCAGACCGGTGCATCGACGGAAGCGAGGGCACGGTTGACGCCGACAGCACCAAAGGACATTCGCAGGCGGTGCTGATTCCTGTCAGAACGCAGAAACTGATAGGACTGCAGCAGGGACTCGGCGTCGTCCAGCAACGCCCTGACACCTTCATTGTCAAGCACCTCGCGGCTGCCGGACACCCGCACGAAAACCCGGCTTAGTCCATCTGCATATCCCTGTGCCAGGTCTGCCGGTTGCGAGCCCGCCACCGGCACTTCAACAGAGTAGAGCCCGGTGACCGTCACGGCCGCCGCCGGTGCCGCCAAAAGCGCCAGAAGACCGAATAACCCTACTGACCAACGGATTATCTGCGCTGCCTGCATCGAGATTTTTCCTGAGTCTGGCATGAAACACCCTGCAATTCGTACGAATGGCGCATAGGATACACCAAGCCCCGGGGTGTGAGTAGCTAAGGGGGATTGCAGAAAGTCAATCCAGCCTGTTAAAGCAGACACCACGGCAAACTTGGCAATTGCATTTGGAGCGCCACTCCGCACCTGTTAAAATCCGCCGCCTGACCCACTGTCCAAACGGTTAATCACACCATGAGCGAACAGAAGCCCTCCCTCACCTATCGTGACGCTGGCGTTGATATTGACGCAGGAAACGAACTCGTCAACCGCATCAAGAACACGGCAGCGCGCACACGCCGCCCGGAAGTTCTCGGTGGCCTCGGTGGCTTTGGCGCCATGGTGGCCATTCCCCAGGGTTACAATGAACCGGTTCTGGTGTCCGGCACTGACGGAGTAGGCACCAAGCTCAGGCTCGCCATGCAACTGCAGAAACACGACACCATCGGTATCGACCTGGTCGCCATGTGCGTCAACGATCTGGTTGTAGGTGGCGCGGAACCCCTGTTCTTCCTTGACTACTATGCGACCGGCAAACTGAATGTGGACGTGGCAGCTCAGGTAGTTGAAGGCATCGGCACAGGGTGCGAACAGGCAGGCTGCTCCCTGGTGGGTGGAGAGACTGCAGAAATGCCGGGAATGTATGAAGGTGACGACTACGATCTGGCCGGTTTCTGCGTGGGTGTGGCTGAACGCAGTGAGATCATCGACGGTAGCCGAGTGCAGGCCGGCGACTCGTTGCTGGCTCTGGGCTCGTCAGGCCCCCACTCCAATGGTTATTCGCTGATCCGCAAGATTCTGGACATCAGCAACGCCAACCTGGACCAGACCGTGGGGGACATCCCCCTCGCAGATGCCCTGATGGCACCGACCCGCATTTATGTCAAGAACCTGCTGCAATTGGCCCGCGAGGTGGATGTTCGTGCACTCTCTCACATCACCGGCGGCGGCCTGCCAGAAAACATTCCCCGGGTTCTCCCTGATGGAATGATTGCCGCAATCGACACTGACAGCTGGAAGCTGCCCCCCGTTTTCCAATGGCTGAAAGACGCCGGTGGCGTCGCCACGGAAGAAATGTACCGCACCTTCAATTGTGGCGTGGGGATGGTGGTCTGCGTTCCCGCCAATCAGCGTGAACTGGCGCTGGATACCCTCAACGCACTTGGGGAAAAAGTCTGGCAGATTGGTGTTATTGAGGCGGCAGACGACACCGCTTCCTCTGCTTCTGTTCGCTATGCCCCGGGGCTCCTGTCGGTATGAAGGCAGACTCCGTAACCGCACCTCGTATTCTGGTTCTGGCCTCAGGCAGCGGAACCAATCTCCAGGCGCTCATTGACGCCAGCCGCGACCGTGATTTTCCGGGCCGGATAGTCGCCGTCGGCTGCAACCGGCCCCAGGCTTTCGCCCTTGAACGTGCAGCACAGGCAAACATCAATACGTTCACCGTGGACCACACCCGCTACGGATCCCGTGAGGAGTTCGACGGGGCTTTAATGGCAGAGATTCGCCGCCATAATCCGGATCTGATCGTACTGGCAGGCTTCATGCGCATTCTCACCACGGATTTCGTACAGGCTCTGCGCGGCACCCTGCTGAACGTTCATCCGTCGCTGTTGCCAAAGTATACCGGACTGAATACGCATCAGCGTGCGCTGGATGCGGGAGAGAAAAGTCATGGGGTGTCCATTCACTTTGTCACCGAAGAACTGGATGGCGGCCCCATAATCGCCCAGGCCGAAGTCAGCGTCTCGCCCGACGATACGCCGGAGACCCTTGCCGAGAAGGTTCAGCAGAAGGAGCACGTGCTGTATCCCATCGTTGTCCGCTGGTTCTGCGAAGGACGTATCCAGCTTGGCTCCGACTACGTGATATTCGACGGACAGCCCCTGAACACCCCACTGGTGCTTCCGGACGACAGCCCAACAGAGACAGCTGAGTGACTTTATCGTCATCTCCGGGAGCAATCAGTCACGTTAGACTGTCCAGAGGCAGGTACCCTTGCCATTGCGCAACCGGAGACGTCCTATGCCCCTGAAACACAGCTTTGCACTCCTGACCTCGCTACTGGCCTGGTTGCTGCTTTCCGGCGCCGCCGGCGCACAGCCTTCACAGGAAGGCCCGGACCAGGCGCCCCTCCATCCCATGGAACTCAGCTACAACGCCTCCATGGACAAGGGCGTTGCCCTCAGCGGCAGTGCCCGTCGCATTCTGGAACAACGGGAGGACGGCACCTGGCGATTCCGCACGGATGTGGACTCTTTTATTGCCGATATCGACGAAACCCTGATTTTCCGGTGGGAAAACAATCAGGTGGTCCCCCTGCGTTACCGTTACAAACTTTCAGGCTTCCTGATCAGGGACAGGAAGGAAGCGATTGACTTTGACTGGAACAACATGGTTGTTAGCGGTCACCATGAAGGCGACCGGTTTTCGCTTGAGCTGGAGGAAGGCACTCTCGACCCCATGGGCTATCAGCTGCAACTGAGCCAGGACATCAAGGCCGGCAAACGTGAGATGGAATACCGGGTGGTCGACAAGGGCGACTACGACACAGACCGATTCGCGGTCGTTGACGAAGAAGTCCTGAGAGCCAATGGCGAGGAAATCCGAACCCTCAAGGCCGAGAAAGTCCGCGACAGCGACAGCAAGCGGCAGTCATTGATGTGGTTCGCTCCGGAGCGTGACCATTTGCTGATCCGGTTCCTGCAGGTGGAGCCGGACGGCAGTGAGTATGAGCTCGTTCTCAACGAGGCTACGGTCAATCACTAAGCCGTTCAGCGCCGGGCACTGACGGCGGCCCAGACCGCTTTCACCTCGTCGGCAATAATGCGCAACCCTTCTGCGACTCGCTCATCCTCCTGTGAGTAGGTAACCCGCAGGCACTCATGGCGATGCCGCCAGTCGTCCTCCGGTAGCCCCGGGAAGAAGTAATGCCCGGAGACCACCAGCACACCCCGCTCCTTCAACCGCTGGTAAAGCTCAAGACTGGTAATCGGCAAATCCGGGAACCATAGCCACAGGAACATGGCCCCCTCGGGCTTGTGCACATACCAGCGGCAACTGTCTTCACCCATGGCGTCACGGAACACGGCAACTGCCCTCTCCATCTTCGCCTTGTAGAAGGGACAGACCACGTCGCGACTGAGTGTCAGGATCTCCCCTGAGTGCACCAGAGGCTCCGCAAGCATGGCACCGAAGCTGCCCGTGGCCAGGTTCATGATAGCGTTAATGCTGGACAATGCCTTGATCACCGGTTCCGCCGCGATAACGATGCCGGTCCGTACCGCAGGCAGGCCGAACTTCGACAGGCTGAGGCATAGAATAACCTGGTCGTTCCAGTGCGGCGTGGCATCGACGAACAGCAGGTTCGGGAAGGGTGTGCCATAGGCTCCATCCACAATCAGCGGTATGTTGTGCTGGCGTGCCATGGCTTCAAGCCGGGCCAGTTCGTCGTCGGTGACCACGTTACCGGTGGGGTTGGTGGGACGGGAGACGCAGATGGCGCCGGTTTCCCCGGTGACTTCAACCGCGTCGAAATCCACCCGATATTTGAACTCGTGGGCATCGGTAAAGGAGATATCCGGTTGCACAGCGTGAAACAGCCCCGGCTCGATGCCCGCGTCGGCGTAACCGATGTACTCCGGTGCCAGGGGCAGCAGGATGTGTTTGCGCACACCCTCGCCATAGTCACCGCCGAACATATTGAACAACATGAAGAACGCAGCCTGACTGCCGTTGGTCAGGGCGACATTTTCCGGCTTCAGGCCCCAGCCATACTCCCGGTTCAGCAATTCTGCCAACGACGCGATAAACTGCTTCTCGCCCTGGGGCGGATCGTAGATCCCCACCAACCGCCGTGTTTCACTCTCGCTGCGGGCCATGTCTGCCAGGACCTGCTGAACCCGCTCCTGGATCTCCGGAATATGGCCGGGATTACCTCCGCCCATCATGATCATGTCATCGCCGGATGCCAATGCATTGCCCAGGTCATCCATCAGCGAGGTGATGCCTGCATCCGCGGTAAATTTTCGACCGAACGAAGAGAGTTTCATGATGTTTGTCTGTACCGATTCAAAGCGGGTTGTAATCCCAGTGTAGGACAGAGCCGGCGCCACCGCCGGTCAGTCGTTAAGGGATATGCCGAGGTTGCTCACGCCCTCGTTGGCGGCATCCTCGCGGATGCGCTCCACAAACTGGCTGGTGGGGGTGCGCTGGCGCTTCAGAGCAAGAATCAGCTCACGCTGGAAGACTTTGTCTTCTTTCATCAGCGGGTGCTGCTCCAGTAGCCGGACCAGTTCGTCTTCGTCCAGATCCTCCCCTTCCGACAGCTCGATAAAGTTCATTACCGTGGCCGTGGCCATCTGGGAGGCGTCCGTTGCCCGATGCTTGCCGGGGTTCAACCGGTTCAGCAGCGCTTGCTCGAGCAGCTGGCAGAAATCAAACGCCGGATAGACACCATAGGCGTCGTAGGCGTCCACATCCGGTGACAGGGCTTCCAGTTTGGCCAACAGCTGGGGAATGGCCGCTTCGGACGCGTCCTTTTGCAGCATTTCCCAGCCCAGATCGAGCAACTGCCGCATTTTTGCACCGGTTTTCAGCTCAACCGCATCCGCAAACAGGGCGTAATTGGGAAAGGAGCGCTCCGCGAGGGCCATCAGGAAGGTGAATTCCCGCCAGCCCTGCAGTTGTGATACCGCTTTCAGAAACTGATTGGCATTCACTGTGGATGTCTCCTGGGGCTAACGCCGCTCATGTTCGCGGCAGGGTCACACCTGTCTGGCCGAAGTACTTCCCTCCCCGGTCTTTATAGCTGGTTTCGCAGATTTCGTCGGACTCGAAGAACAGCATCTGGGCAACGCCTTCATTGGCGTAAATCTTGGCCGGTAGGTTGGTGGTGTTGGAGAACTCCAGGGTCACCTGGCCTTCCCATTCCGGTTCCAGAGGGGTGACATTAACGATGATGCCGCAGCGCGCGTAGGTGGATTTACCCAGGCAGATGGTCAGCACACTACGGGGGATACGGAAATACTCCACGGTGCGGGCCAGTGCAAAGGAGTTGGGCGGGATGATGCAAACGTCGCCCGTGTAGTTCACAAAGCTGTTTTCATCGAAGTTCTTCGGGTCCACGGTGGCGGAGTGAACGTTGGTGAAGATCTTGAATTCGTTGCTGCAACGGACATCGTAGCCGTAGCTGGACGTGCCGTAGGAGATTACGCGGCCTTTTTCGGTTTCGCGGACCTGATCATACTCAAAAGGTTCGATCATGCCTTGATCCCGGGACATCCGGCGAATCCAGTGGTCGGATTTGATGCTCATGGGGTGACGTCTCGTATCCATAAAAAAGAGAGGCGGTAGTTTACCTGTTCGGTTTTTGTCTGTCGAAGCTTTGGGCTTCTGGATTCTACCTTCGAGTCTGAGGGCTGCAAGAACAGGCAGGGCGTTCCGAAACACGCCGTAAATACGTCCCTGTAGGCTTGAGAAAAACATCCATGTTTGTCACAGTTTCGGGAGGCCCTGCCTGTTCTTGCGATCTGACTTTTTGCGTAGATCAGTGTTCCGTTACGGAAACACTGGAAATAGAGCCCGTCAGGTTTCTTTCGCGGGTAGAAAGTTCAGCGCCCACCCGTCGAGCGATGTCCTTGTAGCGTCTTGCCACTTCCGAGTCGGCTTCCGCCACGACTGAGGGCGTGCCGCCGTCGGTCTGTTCGCGGATGGTCATGTGTAGAGGCAACTGGCCGAGTAATGTGGTGTCGTACTCTTCGGCGATGCGTTCGCCGCCGCCGTGGCCGAACAGGGGCTCTTCGTGGCCGCAGTTGCTGCAGATGTGGACGCTCATGTTTTCCACCACGCCCAGTACCGGGATTTCCACTTTGCGGAACATTTCAATGCCTTTTTTACCGTCCAGCAAGGCGATGTCCTGGGGTGTGGTGACGATAACGGCGCCGGTGACCGGGACTTTCTGGGCGATGGTGAGCTGGATGTCGCCGGTGCCCGGTGGCATGTCCAGAATAAGATAATCCAGTTCGTTCCAGAGGGTCTGCTGCAGCAGTTGCATGACGGCGCCGCTGACCATGGGGCCGCGCCATACCATGGGGGTTTTGTCGGTGACCACGAAGGCCATGGAGTTGGCCTGCAGGCCGTGGGCCTCCATGGGCACGAAGTATTTGTTTTCCCGGGTTTCCGGGCGCTTGCCTTCCGGCACACCCAGCATCATGCCGATGCTGGGGCCATAGATATCAGCATCCAGAATGCCTACCCGGGCGCCTTCGGCCTGCAGCGCCAGGGCCAGGTTGACGGCAGTGGTGGATTTGCCGACGCCGCCCTTGCCGGAGGCGACGGCGATGATGTTTTTCACACCGGGTACGGACTGGATGTCTTTCTGGCCTTTGTGGGAGTGGATTCGCTGGCCGACATGAACGTCCACACCCTCAACGCCTTCAACGTCATCCAGGGCGTTGGTGAGCAGTTCCTTCAGAGCTCCAGCGATACCTTTTGACGGGTATGGCAGCTCCACCATGGCAGTCACCTTACCGCTGTCGTCCGTGGTCAGCGATTTCACGGCGCCCAGCTCGTAAAGGTCCTTGCCGAGGTACGGGTCGCGGTACTGTTTTACGGCGGTTTCCAGTGCATGCTGTGAAATCTGTGCCATTGGAGTCTCCGGATAAAGCGCTGAAAGCAGGTGTTTCGGGTGAAAAAACTTTGCTTGGAAGGTATCATCTGTGCCCGTTTCTGGCCATAAGGAGTTTTGACCCTGAACAAGGCCGGTAAACGCGAACGCCCAACTCCTGACGAATGAAGGTTCGGACCAAAACATGACGCAAGCGAGTTCAAAGCAACAGCGCGATATTCTGGTAACCAGCGCCCTGCCGTATGCCAATGGCCCCATCCATCTGGGCCATCTGCTGGAGTACATTCAGACCGATATCTGGGTGCGCTATCAGAAGATGCGCGGCCAGAACTGCTACTACGTCTGCGCGGATGACGCCCACGGCACAGCGATCATGCTGCGGGCCGAGCGCGAGGGCATCACGTCCGAAAACCTCATCGACCGTATACGGCACGAGCATCAGGAGGATTTCAGTGGCTTCCACATCCTCTTTGACAACTATTACACTACCCATTCCGAGGAGAATCGCCAGTTCTCGGAATACATCTATCGTCAGCTTCAGGAAAACGGCCATATCGCCACCCGCAAGATTACCCAGGCGTACGATCCTGAAAAGAACATGTTCCTGGCGGACCGGTTCATCAAGGGCACCTGCCCCAAGTGCAAGACCGAGGACCAGTACGGCGACAACTGTGAGGCCTGCGGTGCCACCTACACCCCGGCGGAGCTGATCAATCCCCGCTCGGCGGTTTCCGGCGCTACCCCCATTGAGAAGGAATCGGAACACTATTTCTTCCGCCTGCCGGAATTCGCGGACTTTCTTGCCAACTGGACCCGAAGTGGCACCCTGCAACCCCAGGTCGCCAACAAATTGGCCGAATGGCTCGATGCCGGCCTGCAGGAGTGGGATATCAGTCGCGATGCGCCCTACTTCGGTTTCGAGATTCCGGATGCTCCGGGAAAGTACTTCTATGTCTGGCTGGACGCCCCCATTGGCTACCTCGCCAGCTTCAAGAACCTGTGCAACCGTGAAGACATCGATTTCGAGCATTTCTGGAAAGCGGACTCCACCGCCGAGGTCTATCACTTCATCGGCAAGGACATCATCAACTTCCACGCCCTGTTCTGGCCGTCAATGCTTCACAGTGCCGGCTTCCGCACCCCGACTGCGGTCTGGGCCCATGGTTTTGTGACGGTCAATGGCAAGAAGATGTCGAAATCCCGGGGCACCTTCATCATGGCACGCACCTATCTGGACCATCTGGACCCGGAATACCTGCGCTACTATTTCGCCGCCAAGCTGACCGGCAGCGTCGATGACATGGACCTGAACCTGGAAGACTTTGCCTCCAGGGTGAACTCGGATCTGGTGGGCAAGGTTGTAAACATCGCGAGCCGCAGCGCCGGGTTTATCACCAAGCGTTTCGATGGCCAGCTTGGCACCGTCACCGAACACGACAAGCTCAAGGAGTTTATCGACGCCGGTGGAGAGATTGCCAACTACTACGAGGCCCGGGAATTTGGCCGCGCCATGCGCCGCATCATGGAGCTGGCCGATGTTGCCAACCAGTATGTGAACGACGAACAGCCCTGGGTGATTGCCAAGCAGGAAGGCCAGGACGGTAACCTTCAGGCCATCTGCACCAACGCCATCAATATGTTCCAGTTACTGATGACCTACCTGGCTCCGGTACTCCCGGAAACCGCCAAGGCTTCGGAGGCATTCCTGAAGGCCCCACTGGACTGGAACAAACGTGACCAGCGGCTGGAAAACCACGGCATCAACAAATTCAAGCCGCTGATGAGTCGCGTGGATATGGCCCAGATCGAAAAAATGCTGGACGCCTCCAGGGAGGAAATGCCGGCTGCGACAGGCCAGAAATCGCCGGACGCCAATCTTGAGCCCATCGCCGATGAGATAGAATTCGGGGATTTCGCGAAAGTGGACCTTCGGGTGGTAAAAATTGTCAAAGCAGAACACGTTGAAGGTGCAGACAAGCTTCTTCGCCTCACTCTTGACGTAGGGCATGGCGAACGCAACGTGTTTGCTGGTATCAAGTCTGCGTACAAGCCGGAGGATCTGGAGGGGCGTCTGACCGTGATGGTTGCCAACCTCAAGCCCCGGAAAATGAAGTTCGGCATGTCCGAAGGCATGGTACTGGCAGCCGGCCCCGGGGGTAAGGATATTTTCATTCTCTCCCCGGATGCGGGCGCCACTCCCGGCATGCGAATTATGTAACGGTGCGGGCTGATGACTGAGTATCTGTTGATCCTGGTCAGTACCATACTGGTGAACAACTTTGTGCTGGTTCAGTTCCTCGGGCTGTGCCCTTTCATGGGCGTGTCCGGAAAGCTGGAAACGGCCATGGGGATGTCGCTGGCCACCACGTTCGTGCTGACCCTTGCGTCGGTCTGCAGCTACCTGGCCTATACCTATCTTCTGGAGCCGCTGGACCTGGCATTTTTGCGAACCATTACCTTTATCCTGGTCATCGCCGTGGTGGTACAGTTTACGGAAATGGTGGTTCGCAAGACCAGTCCTCTGCTCTACCGGGTACTGGGCATCTTCCTGCCACTGATCACCACCAACTGTGCGGTCCTGGGCGTCGCCCTGCTCAACATCAACAAAAACAACAACTTCGTTGAATCTGTCCTGTACGGTTTCGGTGCCGCTGCAGGCTTCTCCATGGTGCTGGTGCTGTTCGCCGCCATGCGGGAACGCATCGCCGTAGCGGATGTGCCGGTCGCCTTCCGGGGCGCAGCCATAGGCATGGTTACCGCCGGGTTGATGTCACTGGCTTTTCTGGGCTTTACTGGCCTGGTCAGCGTCTGACGGAGCGTTTGAGTTATGTGGATGAGCATACTGATTGCGGTAGTGGTCCTGCTCGCGCTCGCCGTCATCTTTGGCGGCCTGCTGGGTTATGCCGCTGAGCGCTTCCGGGTCGAGGGCAATCCGCTAGTCGACCAGATTGACTCCCTGCTGCCCCAGACCCAGTGCGGGCAGTGCGGCTTTCCCGGCTGCAGACCCTATGCCGAATCCATTGCCAATGGCGATGCCATCAACAAGTGCCCTCCCGGTGGAGAAACCACGATCAAGGCCCTGGCTGACCTGCTGGATGTCGAGCCGCAACCGCTGGATGCGGAGCACGGTGTGGAGCAGGCCAAACGCGTTGCGGTTATCCGCGAGGATGAATGCATCGGCTGCACCAAATGCATCCAGGCATGCCCCGTGGATGCCATTCTCGGTGCTGCAAAACATATGCATACGGTCATTGAAAGTGAGTGCACCGGTTGCGACCTTTGCGTTGAGCCCTGTCCCGTGGACTGCATCGATATGGTAACGGTGGAACCCGACACACGCGCCTGGACCTGGACACCCCCGAAATCCGGCGTGATTGCCACGGACCGTCAGGGAGCCAGCGCCTGATGACACAGCTTTGGGACTTCTCCGGCGGCATCCATCCTGCCGGCAACAAGAACCTCTCTACTACGCATCCCATCACGAAGGCAGGCGTTCCCCCGATGCTGGTGCTGCCGCTGCAGCAACATATCGGTGAACCGGCCGAACCCTGCGTCGCCATCGGGGAGCGGGTACTGAAAGGCCAGAAAGTCGCCGACGTTACCGGCGGTATGGGTGTGCCGGTCCATGCCCCCACTTCGGGCACCATCGAATCCATCAGCCTGCAGCCGGTTCCTCACCCTTCAGGAATGACTGACTGCTGCATCACGCTGCGGCCGGACGGCCAGGATGAATGGATATCCCTCAGCCCGATTGCCAGCTACCGCGAACAGGACCGGGAAACGGTACTGGACTTGATCCGCGAGGCGGGAATTTCAGGCATGGGTGGTGCGGGCTTTCCCACCAATATAAAGCTTCGCCCCCCCAGAGATCGCAAGGTAAACACGCTGATCCTGAACGGAGCTGAATGCGAGCCCTACATCACCGCCGACGATATGGCGATGAGGGAAAAAGCGGACGAGATTCTGGCCGGATTGCGCATCATGGCCTGGATACTGCGCCCGGAACGTTGCGTTATTGCAGTGGAAGACAACAAACCAGAGGCCATCGAGGCTCTGAGGAAGGCGGCAGAAGGCACCCAGACGGAAATTGCGGTGATACCCACCAAATATCCGTCCGGTGGCGAAAAACAGCTGATCCAGATCCTCACGGGCATGGAGGTTCCCAGCGGCGGCATCCCGGCGGATATAGGCGTCATGTGCCAGAACGTAGGCACCGCCATCGCCGTGTCTGCCGCGATTTTCCGGGGTGAGCCGCTGATCTCCCGCATCACCACGGTGACCGGCCGGGCTGTCACCAGTCCCGGTAATTTTGAAGTGCTGGTCGGCACCCCGATCGATTACGTGCTGTCCCGGGCCGGCCTGGACAATGAGACACTCCACCGGTTAGTTCTGGGCGGCCCCATGATGGGTTACACCCTGGAAACACCCGCTGTGCCGGTGGTCAAAACCACCAACTGTGTGATCGCGGCCACCGAAGAAGAATTACCCGACCCGGCACCGGAACAACCCTGTATCCGCTGTGGTGCCTGTGCCGAAGCGTGCCCCATGGAATTGCTGCCTCAGCAACTGTTCTGGTACTCCAAAGCAGGTGAGTACGACAAGGCCGAGCACCTGAACCTGTTTGACTGTATCGAGTGTGGCATCTGTTCCTATGTATGCCCCAGCTCCATCCCCCTGGTGCAGTACTATCGCGCCGCCAAGGGCGAGATCCGGGTACAACAGGCCGAGCAGTTGAAGGCAGACCGGGCCCGTGAACGCTTCGAGGCCCGCCAGGCCAGACTGGAACGTGAACAACAGGAAAAAGAACAGCGCCGCAAGGACCGGGCGAAGGCGGCTGCCGAGGCGCAGGCCAGGAAACAGGCCGAAGCCGAAGAAGCTGAAAAGTCTGACGGCGCAGCCCAGCCTGCCAATGACCGTGCTGCCAAAGCTGCCCAGGTTCAGGAAGCGCTGGCACGCAAGAAGGCTAAATCCGGGCAGTCTGAGACAGCGCCCGGTAAAACTCCGGCCGCACCGGAAAGCGAATCGCCACCGGATATAGACGCCCTGGAGAAGCAGCTCAACCAGGCCGTTGCCAAGCTCAACACCATGCAAAGCATGCTGGATGATGCAAAAGCCGAAAATGCGGACAACGTCGAAAAGCTGGAGCGGGCCGTCACCAAGAACCACGACCGCGTACTACGGGCAGAAGAAGCTCTCGCTGAAGCTCAACGAACCGTGAACGCCACCGAAGCTCAAACGACTGACTCATGATGAACAGGCCCCAACGCTAATGGCACTTGCTCAACAGTCCTCACCCCATGCCCGCAATGCCCGCTCAACCTCTCAGGTGATGCTTTGGGTCATCCTGGCGGCCCTGCCCGGCCTGCTCGCACAGACCCTGTTCTTTGGCTGGGGCAATCTGATCAACGTGGTGTGGTGCGTCGCCGTGGCGCTGGCTGCCGAGGCCGCCATCCTGAAGCTTCGCAAACGCCCGGTTATGTTCTTTCTCAAGGACAACACCGCGGCAGTCACCGGCCTGTTACTGGGTCTTTCCCTGCCACAGTTCGCCCCCTGGTGGGTATCCGCCGTGGCAGTCATCGCAGCCATTGTCCTGGCCAAGCAGCTATACGGTGGCCTGGGCTCCAACCCGTTCAACCCGGCCATGGTCGGTTATGCGCTGGTGCTTATTTCTTTCCCGGTGGCCATGACCACCAACTGGGCCCAACCGGGCCTGCTGTGGGAAACCGCTCCCGGATTCGGGGAAACGCTGGGAATGATTGCATCCGGCCAGCAAACGGCAGTGGATGCCTTTACCATGGCCACGCCGCTGGATGAATACAAACACAAGATTGTCAGCCACACGGCAACCGAAGTACTGGCGCACCCGACGTTCGGCGAGGGAATTGCCCGGGGCTGGGAGTGGATAAACGCTGCGTTTCTGGCCGGCGGCCTGGTTCTTGTCGGCCTGAAAATTATTACCTGGCACATTCCGGTCAGTATGCTGGCAGGCCTTGCCCTCATGAGCCTGGCCTTTGGCAGCAATCCTGACCAGTATACTCCGCTGTCCCTACACCTGCTGGCCGGCGGCACCATGCTGGGTGCTTTTTTCATTGCCACAGACCCGGTATCTTCTGCCTCCAGTCATCACGGCAAACTGATTTACGGCGCCTGCATCGGCGCTCTGACCTACCTGATCCGCACCTGGGGTGCCTATCCAGATGCGGTCGCGTTCAGCGTTCTGCTTATGAACTTTGCAGTCCCGTTTATCGATCATTACACGCCACCACGCACTTACGGGCATCACAAGCCCCGGCGTGGCGTTCCCGGCAAGAGTCAGGGGTAATTCATGGCGGCACTCGCACAGTCAATTCGTCGTAATGCCATCGGCCTGGGCCTGTTTGCCATTGTTACCGGTGGGACAATTGCCGTAACCCAGGTGATGACGGCCGAGCGCATTGAAGAACAGGCGGCCAAAGCAGAGGCGAAAGCCCTGTTCGAAATCATACCGGAGGATCAACACGACAATAACCTGCTGACGGACACGGTTGAGTTGCCCGCGGATGACAGATTCAACGCCGGTGAACCGGTGACCGCCTGGGTCGCCCGTGATAACGGACGACCCACTGGCCTGATCATGCCGGTGGTGGCACCGGACGGCTATTCAGGCGCCATCCAACTGTTGGTGGGCATCGACCTTCAGGGCAGAATATTGGGTGTGCGAGTAACCAGCCACCGGGAAACGCCTGGTCTCGGTGACCGGATAGAAACCAAGAAGTCGGACTGGATCCATGCCTTCACCGGTCGCTCACTCCGCGACCCCGAGCCCAGGCGCTGGAATGTAAAGAAGAACGGGGGCGTGTTCGACCAGTTCACCGGTGCCACCATTACTCCACGGGCTGTGGTGAAAGCCGTGCAGAAGTCCCTGATCTATTTCCGCCAGCACCGCAGCGAGATTCGCGACATCCTGAACGAGCCGGCCTCACCGCGGAACAAACCATTGACTCCGGAAAAGATCGCCGGCCAGACACCTGAACGGGAGCACTCTTAACATGGCGACCAAGTCCAGCCCAGAGATTATCCGTGACGGCTTGTGGACCAACAATCCCGCCCTGGTCCAGGTGCTGGGGCTCTGCCCCCTGCTGGCAGTAACCAGCACAGTGGTAAATGCCATCGGCCTGGGGCTGGCCACCCTCATGGTACTGATGGGCTCGAACCTGGCGGTTTCCCTGATCCGTAATTTCGTCGCTGATTCGGTGCGCCTGCCGGCCTTCGTAATGATCATCGCCTCTTTCGTGACCTGTGCGGAACTGCTGATGCAGGCCTATACCTACGAGCTCTACCAGATTCTCGGCATCTTTATCCCGCTTATAGTGACCAACTGCGCCATTCTGGGCCGGGCCGATGCCTTCGCTTCCAAAAACCCGCCCCTGCCGGCTTTGCTTGACGGTACCATGATGGGTATCGGGTTCCTGGTGGTATTGTTCGCCCTGGGTGCCATGCGGGAGTTCATTGGCCAAGGCACCCTGTTTACAGACATGGACCTGCTGTTCGGGCCTATGGCGGCTGACTGGGGTTTCCATCCGCTGGAACAGTATCCGGACGTATTGTTCATGGTGCTGCCACCGGGAGCCTTCGTTGGTCTGGGGCTGCTTATTGCGCTTAAAAATGGCATCGACAATCACGTCAAGGCCCGCCGTAAAGCCGCTGAGCCTATCGTGGCGGGCAGTAAACGGGTGCGGGTAACCGGCCATGTTTCGTGATCACTCTTGATCAGCCCGATCAGCCCGTGACCCTCTTCCAGACTGCGGATTGCCCATGAACAAGGAAAAACGTACCGAAATTTTCGCCCGCCTCCGGGACGCCAACCCCACGCCTACCACCGAGCTGAATTACGACAGCCCGTTTGAACTGCTTATCGCGGTGATCCTGTCAGCCCAGGCCACGGATGTGGGCGTGAACAAGGCAACGGCGAAGCTGTACCCTGTCGCCAATACGCCGGAGAAGATCCTCGCATTGGGGGTAGACGGGCTGAAGGAATACATAAAAACCATCGGGCTTTTTAACAGCAAGGCCGAGAACGTCATCAAAACCTGCCGCGCCCTGATCGAAAAACACGGGGGTGAGGTGCCTGATAACCGGGAGGACCTGGAGTCGTTACCGGGGGTGGGGCGCAAAACCGCCAATGTGGTGCTGAATACTGCGTTCGGGCAGCCAGCCATGGCAGTGGACACACACATTTTCCGGGTTTCGAACCGCACCGGTATCGCCCCGGGCAAGAACGTCCTGGAAGTGGAAAAGCGCCTGATGCGGGTAGTGCCTAGAGAGTTCCTGCTTGATGCCCATCACTGGCTGATCCTCCACGGTCGTTATACCTGTACCGCGCGCAAGCCCAAATGTGGCGCATGCATTATCGAGGACCTTTGCGAGTTCAAACAGAAAAGAGACTACATGGAGTAATACCGGTTTCCCCCTGCAGGGAAACCGGCACGTTTCCGGGCGCTTACCGCTGGCCCAGCATCTTCTCTTTCAGGTCTTCCTGGGCCGGCTCATCCGACAGCCAGATACCAAACAACGCCTTCTTGAACTCCAGATCACCGATGGTGGCGCGCTCTTCTCCGTTCTTGAGCACACGTACACCCTCACCCGGCAGGTAAACCAGATCGAATACATCGCCATCTTTAATTTCTTCGGAGAACACATCGAGGAATGTGTCGACGTCGTCCTGGATTGCAGCCAAATCACCGTCGGTCGAGTTTTCAAACCCTTCCATGGTGGCGGACTTCATCTTGTCGCTGGTGATCATCCCGGAAATGATATGCAGGGTGATTGCCTGGGGCTCGTCCGCATTGATGATGGCCTGACCGTCATCAATTGTCTCTGGTACGTAAAGACCTCCGACATAGAGGTCCATAAACCATTTGGAGCGGGTGCCCGCACCGTTAAGCTTGAGCTCGGTGTCCATGGCCGAGTAGGTGTCCGGCAGGTCCACACCCTCCACTGTCATGGCAGTAGCCGGGGCTGACAGGGCTACCGTCAGTAACAGTGAGGCAAATCCTGTTGATAAGGCCTTTTTCATCGTCCTTTCCTTATTGATCGTTATTATTGAATGTCTTGTCTCTATTTGCCGGAGTTCGACACCCTTATCCCCCTCCGGTTACGCAAGTTTAACAGGGAGCAAACGGACGCTTACGCCGGCTGGTTCTCATTTGGCAACGCAAAAAAAACCGGCCCGCACATGGCGGGCCGGTTGTTGGGTCACAAGAAACCTGTTATTTGAAGAGCATGGTTCCCGACAGGCCTTCTTTCTCCAGGATTTCCCGAAGCCGGCGAAGCGCTTCAACCTGAATCTGACGTACCCGTTCACGGGTCAGGCCGATCTCCTGACCCACTTCTTCAAGCGTGCTTATGGGATACCCTCTCAAACCGAAGCGGCGGGAGAGAACCTCCTGCTGTTTGTCGCTGAGTTGGTCAATCCATTTTTCCACGCAGGAACACATGTTGTTGTCCTGCAGCAGATCAGCCGGGTCTGATGCGCCTTCATCCGCAACGGTGTCCAGCAGGGATTTCTCACCGCCGCTACCAATGGGGGTATCCATGGAAGCTACGCGCTCATTCAGCCCCAGCATCCGTTTTACATCGGATACCGGCTTATCCACCATCTTTGCAATTTCTTCGGCAGACGGTTCGTGGTCCAGCTTCTGTGTCAGTTCCCTGGCCGCACGCAGGTAAAGATTGAGCTCTTTGACAACATGGATCGGAAGCCGGATGGTGCGGGTCTGGTTCATGATCGCCCGCTCGATAGTCTGGCGAATCCACCAGGTGGCATAGGTTGAGAAGCGAAAGCCGCGTTCCGGATCAAACTTCTCAACAGCCCGGATCAGCCCCAGATTACCTTCCTCAATTAGGTCCAGCAGTGTCAGGCCGCGGTTTACGTAACGGCGGGCGATCTTGACCACCAGCCGCAGGTTGCTTTCTATCATCCGCTTACGGCCGGATTCTTCACCTTTACGGGCCAACCGTGAAAAATAGACTTCTTCTTCCGGCGTGAGAAGGGGAGAAAAACCGATTTCGTTGAGGTAAAGCTGAGTGGCATCCAGCTGTTTCTGGCTGGTGAAATAACGACCCTGGGCCGGTATATCGTCTTCTGATTCAACCGCTTCGACTTCCGCGGTCTCTTTTTCTTCTACCTTGTCTTCCGCTAACAGTTGCTCATCTGCATCCTCGACATCGGACACACGATCGATAATGAGTTCTTCATGCTCTGCTGACATAACTCTTGCCCCGCCTTTCAATGATCCTGGATGTTCGCCCACGTTTTCTTGTTATTGCGAGCGCCTGCTGTTATTCGATTTCTTGTTCAGGACATTTATTGCTAGCTCACGGCGATGATAGAACGCCGAATCTTGTTTTTAGTGTTGATTGTCTCTGGTGCCGGTTACAGGTTTGTGTCGCAAGTCCATCTCACCGGGACGGGAGGTAGTGCGCGGGGTCGACAGGGTTGCCATTCTTCCGTATTTCAAAGTGCAACCTGGGTCTATCCGTGCCGCTGGCTCCCAGTTCAGCGATGACCTGTCCGGCTTTTACATCCTCCCCTTCCTGCACCAGAATCTTCCGGTTATGTGCATAGGCACTCAAATAGTGCTCGTTGTGGTTCACTATAATGAGGTTGCCGTAGCCAAGTAATCCGCTGCCGGCATAGACGACATTACCACTTGCCGCCGCCCTTACAGAATCCCCTTCTTTTCCAGCAATATCAATACCTTTATTGACTTTCCCGGACGTTGAATAACCTGCAATTACGGTGCCAACGTGAGGCCAACGCCAGTTGACACTGGCCACCGTCTGGGTCTGGCCCGTTAATGGCGACGACCTGTCCGGGGCCTTCGAAACCGCCGGTTTGGGTTCTGGCTCTCGTGAGCGTTGGCGAGAAACACTCGGAGCAGACCGACTCGTCGAGCTTGATGCCGCGGGTTTGCCACTGCTCCGATTGCCTCCGGAAGAGGTGACATTTCCGCGAACATCCAGCCTGAGCACCTGCCCCGCCTTGATGTTAAAAGGCGGCGCCAGGCCGTTGGCATTACCGAGTTCCCGGTAATCCCGGCCATACCGCCAGGCAATACTGTAGAGCGTCTCGCCAGGCTTGACCACATGTCGCCCCCAGTACACGGGGGGGTTATAAATATCGTCCCGGTACAAAGCCTGGGTATTACAGCCACTGAGCAGAAAGGAGGCTAGCACCAGGCTGACCAGCACCAGAGGAAACCAACGATGGTGCTTTCGCTTTTTCGAACAGGGAGAAACAGGGGCACCGGAGGGGAGCCGCGGGAGACCTGCCTTTGCAGCGATAATAAACCCACGCACTGATCTGAAAAGAATAAAAATAGGCCCGTTATTAAAAATTCGTATAAAAAATACGATACTTTATAAAGTGTTCCAAGTAACCCGCTAATTTATTGCACATTTTGTACAGGAAACCAAGTTACCCACTTGTTGTATTTGTTACCGCTCGAAACACCTTTAGTGAGCAAAAAGTAACACTTCGTCTCGATCACCCTGTGACACACATCCCAAATCTGACCTGAGCCAAGCCGCTGCATGCGACCCTCAGGCAGCTCTTTTCGCGCCTGCCCACTCCACCAGCAACACCAACAAAAGACCCACTACAGCACAGAGAACCGCCAGCAGCAGCTGAGGGTCCTGTCCCGTCATCTCAGCATAGCCCAGTGGGCTGATACTCGCCTCGTTGAGCGGCACCTGCTCACCTGCGCTATTGGTTCGCCAGGTCAACGTTTCTTTCCAGGGCCAGACCTTGTTCAATGCCCCGACCATAAACCCCGTAAGCAGGGCCAGAACCGGGTCGTGAAAATGTCTGAACGCCCAGGTGATAAGCCTGGCAACCGACAACAGTCCCACAAGGCATCCGCCGGCAAAGATGACCAGGGTTCCGAGATCCAGTGCGCGTATGGCGTCCAGTACCGGTACATACATACCCAGAAGGACCAGGATAAAGCTACCCGAAATACCGGGTAGTATCATGGCACAAATGGCCAGGGCACCTGCCCCAAAAAAGACCATGGCAGACGGTGCAATTTGACTGGCCGGTAGCGTAGTCACCCACCAGGCGAATAACACTCCGGCAAGAAATGGCAGGAGTAGTGATGGCACGTATTGGCGAACCTGACGGCCAACATGCCAGACCGAAGCCACGATCAGGCCAAAGAAAAAGCTCCAGATAAGAATGGGGTATTCCGCAAGGATAAAGCTGATAGCAGAAGCCAGGGTCGCGATACTGACAATGATGCCCGTCAGCAGGCTCAGCAGGAATGTGCCATCACAGGCCCGCCATAACGCCTCTAGCTGGCCCCGGGGCAGATGTCTGAAAACAGCCTGAGGGGCCGCCCCTATGGCTTCCAGCAGGCGGAAATAGATGCCGGTAATGAAGGCGATGGTCCCCCCGGATACACCCGGGACAATATCCGCAGCCCCCATGGCCATCCCCCGGAGAAACACCGCGAACGGATGATGGGAGCGCATGGCTTCAACGGAATCGTCTGCCTGGGGCTTCGATGTCACCGGACAACCCCACCCAGCAACGGTACAAAACGAACAGGCTCAATATCGGTGGTTTCAAACCGGTCACCATGCCGGACCATCTCAACCAGCATCTGGGTCCCTTCGCCTATTGGCGCGACGATCACACCACCGTCCGCAAGCTGCTCCTTGAGCTCCGGGGGGATCTCACGCGGAGCGGCAGTCACGATAATACCGTCAAAGGGCCCCTGATCTGGCCAGCCCATACCACCATCAGCATGCTTGAGCATGACGTTCCTGAGGCCAAGCTGGCGTAGTCTGTCCCGCGCTCTGTCCTGCAGCGGCCTTATTCGCTCAACGCTGAATACCTGGTCCACCAGTCGGGCCAGGATCGCCGTCTGATAGCCGGACCCTGTACCCAGTTCCAGAACCTTGCGCGGCTTGTGCCGCAGCAATGCTTCGGTCATTCGCGCCACGATGTATGGCTGGGAGAGGGTCTGGCTATATCCGATGGGCAACGATGTGTCTTCATAGGCTCGATGGGCCAGAGCTTCATCAAGGAAGATATGGCGTGGGGTATCAGACATAGCCTGCAACACCTGCTCATCGGCTATGCCGGCTTCTCTGAGCCTCTGTATCAGACGCATGCGGGTTCGGCGTGACGTCATACCGATACCATCAATTTCTGCGACCATCAGTACCCCTCCCGTTCCGACAGCAGCCCTATCCACTCTCGCAGGGGGGAAAGCACTTCGTGCCGGGTCATGTCGACATGGACGGGAGTAATGGACACATAGTTCTCACGGACAGCATTGAAATCGGTACCCGGGCCTGCATCACTGCCTTCGCCGGCAGCACCGATCCAGTAACGGGCCTTGCCCCGCGGGCAGGTCATCGGAACCGCACCCTCGGCCCGGTCGCGATGACCCAGGCGAGTAACACGAAAACCCGCAATCTCTTCCCAGGGTACATCGGGAACATTCACATTGAGGATACAACGTGGCCCGAGAGCAAGAGGGTCCTTGCTTTCCAGCAGAATCCGGACAACCCGGGCCGCGGTTTCGTAATGAAAGCGACCCTCGTTCACCAGGGACACTGCAATGGCCGGCAATCCCAGGTTCCGTCCTTCCGTGGCAGCGGCAACTGTACCGGAGTAGATGATGTCATCCCCGAGATTGGCGTGGGTATTGATGCCCGACACCACCCGGTCAAACGGCTCGTCAAAGAGACCGTTCACCCCAAGATGAACACAGTCCGTGGGTGTGCCATCGACCGAACGGAAACCATTCGGGTGATCTTCAACCGTCAACGGGCGGTTCAGAGTCAACGCGTTGCTGGCACCGCTGTGGTCACGGTCCGGCGCTACGACTTCAAGATCTCCCAAACCGACAAGCCCGTCGAAAAGGGCCTGCAGTCCGGGTGAATGAACGCCATCATCATTGGACAACAGAATTCGCACAATTTTCTCCGCTAGCCTTGAATACCTGCCTCCGCCTCGCCTCTCCGGAAAGTGGTGCGGGTATTTTGTTGTCGGGGTCTTGTGCCCCTTTTTATTCAGATGGGGGAGGTTCAGACCTGTCCCGTCTCCCTGGTGGCATCCGTTATCTCGAACACGTCGCTCAGCATGGTCGTCGCATATTGCCCGGGCGAGAGCCGGAATTTCAGCAGTAACTGGTCACCACCCTGCCATTGCCACTCCAGCTCTTCCGGAACCAATCTCAGTGGCCGGCGTTCCGGCTTCATGCGGGTTGTAGCAAACACCGCCTCAAGCCCCGGGTGTCTCGCAACCACGGTACGCTCTATTTCGCCCTGAACCGATACTGCATCAGTGCCACCATCGCCCCACAGGGGACCGGTAACCATTATATCCTGATTCTCACCAGCTCCGGGCTCACCTTCCAGTGGCACCAGCCAGGTACCGTTCTGCACCCTGTAAGCCAACACTTCGTTGAACAACCAGGAGCGCGCCGCCGAAAAGTACAATACGTTTTTACTGTCGCCACTGCCAGAGGTTGACCGCCCTCTCCCCCGTTTTTTGGCGTTGCGCGAGCCACGACGATTCAGCGTTGACGAGTCCATGCCCAGAGCCCGGTCCAGGTTCGCCCCGTTGTGGCCGAACCGCTGTGGCCCGAAGTAGTTCGGACAACCCTGCTCCCGCAGCCGGGTCAGTGCCTGGTCAACGGCATCCGGATCTCCTGTCACCTCTTTCAGCACCAGCTCGAAATAATTACCCCGGTGGTCGCCACGGCGCAGCTTTCGGGCCCGGCGATGATATTCGACGACGCGCCAGTTCTTCGCCACTTCGTCTATGAACGCCTGGTCTTCTTCCTCCTGACCGGGCCGGTAAATACTGAACCATTGGCAGGTGACAGCATGACGGTCCTTAAGCCCGCAAAACCCGACATCAAAATGGCGACAGCCGGAGAGAGTAGCGAGTTGGCGTGCAACGTAATCGGTATTATCGCCTCTTTTTTCCAGGCGAATGCAGAGGTGCTCGCCACCGGCCATCAGGTCATCCAGAGGCGGCAATTCTTCATCCACAAAAAAATCTTCTGGGGCGCACTTGAGCAAGGCGTTGGCCACTCGCCCCTCGCCAGAGGTTGGCCAGTCGAGGCGCCAGTCAGAATTCACCGGAGCGGTTTCCGTGGCGTCAGTCATGAGGAAGTCGCTTCAAGCAGACAAATGGCCTGGCAGGCAATGCCTTCCCCACGACCGGTAAAACCCAGTTTCTCGGTGGTGGTTGCCTTGATGCTGACCCGGCTTGCGGGAATGGCAAGATCTTCTGCAATATTGAGACGCATGGCTTCGATGTGAGGGGCCATTTTCGGCGCCTGGGCAATAATGGTCGCATCCACATTACCAACCACGAGGCCTTCGTCTGAAATGCGCTCCAGTACCCTGCGCAGCAGATCCCGGCTATCGGCACCCGCCCACTCATCATTGGTATCAGGAAACATATGGCCGATGTCCCCCAGTGCGGCAGCCCCGAGCAACGCGTCTGCCAGCGAATGCAATAGAACGTCGCCGTCCGAGTGCGCCCTGAGGCCCTGGCTGAATGGAATGCAGACACCGCCGAGGGTCACATGGTCACCCTCGCAAAATGCATGAACATCAAAGCCTTGCCCGATTCGCATAGTGTCACTTCCTTTTCAAGATGAAACTGGCGAGGGCCAGATCGGCGGGTACGGTGACCTTTATGTTATCCGGTCGCCCCTCGACGATACAGGGCACCTGGCCTGCAAACTCAATCGCCGAGGCTTCGTCGGTAACCGGATAGCCGGAGTCAATGGCGCTTTCCAGTGCCTGCTTCAGCGCGAGGAAACGAAACATCTGGGGAGTCAGGGCGCGCCAGAGATCTCTGCGATCTACCGTTGCTTCAACATCGCAACTTCCTGGCCCGGTACGTTTAAGGGTATCGGCCACCGGCGTCGCCAACAAGCCACCCACCGGGTGATCGTGCAGATCCGCTAACAAGCGCGCAAGGTCGTCGGAATGAAGGCAGGGGCGGGCTGCATCGTGAACCAGAACCCAGTCGTCATCGTTGGCGCGGCCAGACAGTGCCTCCAGAGCGGCCAGTACGGACTCTGACCGCTCTGCCCCCCCAATACAGGTTCTGATACGGCGATCCTTGCTGGCCTCGGTTTCCGGCCACCACCGGTCATTGGGCCCCGTGGCAACCACGCAGCCGGCAAAGGCGGCGTTATCCAGCAAACGGGAAAGTGTAATATCGATAATAAAACGCTCGTCCAGCCGAAGATACTGCTTGGGACAGTCAGCCTTCATTCGCTGGCCAGAGCCTGCAGCGGGAACGATCAGCCAATAGCGGGGTTTACTCATGAACGTGGTCGGCTTTGAAAAGTCTGGCTGGTGGTTCCCTATTGTTCAACCACCAGGAAGAAGGTTTCATCGTTACGGATCAGTCCCAGATTCATTCGCGCCCGCTCTTCTACCGCACCCTTCTCTCCACGAAGATTGCGAACCTCGGCATACAGGCGCTCATTACGGACAGCAAGCTCGGCATTTTCTTCACGCTGCTCGGCAATAGCTTTCTCCAGCCCCCATACCTGGGCAAAACTACCCTCCCCGACCCACAGGCGGACCTGTAGCAGGAGAATAAGAATAATCATGGTGGACCAGAGCAACTTCATTGCGAATTCCGTTTACGATGCAACAATCGGACAGTAAGTATAGACCTTAGTGTAGTTTAGCAACAAGTTCTGCTAACCAACTGTACAAAAAGGCCATCGTGCTTCTCAGCTTGAAAACCACAATGGCCTTTTTCCGGTCTGTTACCCATCGGCATCCTGGCCGACAGGCAACTTTGGCAACCGGGCGATCAGCCCTGCCCCTTGATCTCACTCAGGCCGCGATAGGGAGCGCTGCCATCCAGTGCTTCCTCGATACGAAGCAACTGGTTGTATTTGGCAACCCGGTCCGAACGGCACAGGGAACCGGTCTTGATCTGGCCTGCGCAGGTAGCAACGGCCAGGTCCGCAATAGTAGTGTCCTCGGTTTCCCCGGAACGGTGCGAGATAACCGCTGTGTAGCCTGCGTCCTGGGCCATCTTGATGGCGTCCAGGGTTTCGCTCAGGCTGCCAATCTGATTAAACTTGATCAGGATAGAGTTGGCAATGTTCTTGTCGATACCCTGTTTGAGGATTCGGGTGTTAGTCACAAACAGATCGTCACCGACCAGTTGCACCTTGTCGCCCAGCTTCCCGGTCAGCACTTTCCAGCCGTCCCAGTCGCTCTCGTCCATTCCATCTTCGATGGACACGATCGGATAGCGCTCACACAGCCCGGCCAGATAGTCGGCGAAACCGGCAGAGTCGAAGGACTTGCCCTCACCAGAAAGCTGATATTGGCCATCCTTGTAGAACTCGGAAGAGGCACAATCCAGCGCCAGGGTCACATCGGTACCGAGCTTGTAACCGGCTTTCTCCACCGCTTCCTGAATCACCGCCAGGGCACCTTCGTTGGAAGGCAGGTCCGGAGCGAAACCACCTTCGTCGCCCACCGCCGTATTCAGGCCTTTGCTGTTCAGAACCTTTTTCAGCGCGTGAAAAATCTCCGCTCCAATGCGCAAAGCCTCAGCAAACGACTTGGCCGCCACCGGTTGAATCATGAATTCCTGGATATCAACGTTATTGTCGGCATGCTCGCCGCCGTTAAGAATGTTCATCATTGGTACCGGCATGCTGTACTTGCCGGAGGTGCCGTTCAGGTCCGCAATGTGCGCGTACAGCGGCTTGCCCAGAGATGCAGCGGCGGCTTTGGCGGCGGCCAGGGAAACAGCCAGAATCGCGTTGGCGCCCAGATTTGCTTTGTTCTCGGTGCCATCCAGCTCAAGCATGATGTTGTCGAGGGCGCGCTGGTCTGCCGCATCTTTACCAATCAGCGCCTCACGGATTTTGGAATTAACCGCGTCAACTGCTTTTAGAACACCTTTGCCCAGGTAACGACTGTCATCCTTGTCCCGAAGCTCCAGAGCTTCACGGGAACCGGTGGACGCTCCAGAGGGGGCGCACGCAGTACCCAGTGTTCCGTCTTCAAGGATAACGTCTGCTTCCACGGTTGGGTTCCCGCGGGAATCCAGCACTTCCCGGCCTTTGATATTGGCAATCTTGGTCATTCGTCCAAATCTCCGTATTTTCAATAATGTCTAGAAGGTTATGGCTTATAGTTAGATCAAGAGCAGGCGGGGTAGGACTTTACGAAACTGTGCGGAGCCATGGATGGCGGAGCTCAAGCGTCACATGGACTTGCTTGAGCGTGTTTCGTAAAGTCCTACCCTGCCTGCTCGCTCCCCCCAAGCAAAACAAAAACCGCCAATCAGGCGGTGTCGATAGGTTTAAAGCTTTTTACAAGATCGTCGACGGCCTTTACCCGCGTCAGAAACGGCTCAAGCTGACTCAGACGAAGGGCACAGGGGCCATCGCACTTGGCTTCATCCGGGTCAGGATGGGCCTCCAGGAACAGGCCGGCCAAACCCTGGGACATACCTGCCAGGGCAAGATCAGTTACCTGTGCACGGCGGCCCCCGGCTGAGTCAGCTCGTCCACCCGGCATCTGCAGCGAGTGGGTCACATCGAACATGACCGGCACATTCATCGACTTCATGATGCCAAAGCCCAGCATATCCACAACCAGGTTGTTGTAGCCGAAGCTGCTGCCCCGCTCACACAGGATCACCTTGTCGTTACCGGCCTCTTCGCACTTCTTGATGATGTGCTTCATTTCCTGGGGCGCCAGGAACTGTGCCTTTTTGATATTGATAACGGCGCCAGTCTGGGCCATGGCCACTACCAGATCTGTCTGGCGGCTCAGGAAAGCAGGCAACTGGATAATGTCGCAGACTTCCGCTGCGGGCGCGGCCTGGCCAGGCTCATGGACATCGGAAATTATGGGGACGCCGAATTTGCTCTTGATATCTGCCAGAATCTGCAGGCCTTTCTCAAGGCCAGGACCACGGAATGAGTTCACCGAAGAACGGTTCGCCTTGTCGAACGATGCCTTGAAAACATAAGGGATACCGAGCTTACTGGTGGCCTCGACATACGCCTCGGCCACATCCATGGCCATTTCCGGGGATTCCAGCACGTTCATGCCGCCGAACAGCACGAACGGCCTGTGGTTGGCGACCTGGATTCCGGAGACGTTGACGGTACTCTGCGCCATGATCAGGATTCCTTTTTGCGGGCCAGGGCTGCCTCTACAAAGCCCTTGAACAGCGGATGGCCGTCCCTGGGCGTGGAGGTGAATTCCGGATGGAACTGGCAGGCTACAAACCACGGATGATCGGGCACTTCCACCACTTCAACCAGTTTGCCATCCGTGGAGCGACCGGAAATTCTCAGGCCGGCGCCTTCCAGTTGCGGCAGGAAATGGTTATTCACTTCGAAACGGTGACGGTGGCGCTCGCGGATGGTTTTGCGGCCGTAGCAGTTGGCGATGGTGGAGCCCTCTGTCACCACGCAATCCTGGGCGCCCAGGCGCATGGTGCCGCCCAGGTCAGACGCTTCGGTACGCTCTTCTTTCTCTCCGCTGGCATCCAGCCATTCGGTAATCAGGCCCACCACCGGCTCCGGCGTGTGTTCACGAAACTCGGTGCTGTGGGCATCTTTCAGGCCGGCCACGTTGCGGGCATATTCGATAACCGCCACCTGCATACCCAGGCAGATGCCGAGGTAGGGTACCTTGTTTTCCCGGGCGTACTGCACGGTGCGGATCTTGCCTTCGACGCCACGCTCGCCAAAACCACCGGGAACCAGTATGGCATCGGCACTCTCGAGTGCACCGGTGCCGTCGCGCTCAATATCTTCGGAGTCGATGTAGTTCATCCGGACCTTGGTGCGGGTCTTGATCCCGGCGTGGAGCAGGGATTCAATCAGCGACTTGTAAGCGTCCAGCAACTCCATGTACTTGCCAACCATGGCGATAGTGACTTCGTGGTCGGGATTCATCAGCGATTCGACCACCGCGTCCCATTCGCCAAGATTGGCCGGGCTGGCGTCAATACCGAAACGCTCGATAACCAGCTGGTCCAGACCGAACTCGTGGAGCATGCGCGGAATGGCGTAGATGGATTTCGCGTCCTGCAGCGGGATGACCGCCCGCTCTTCGACGTTGGTGAACAGCGCAATCTTGCGGCGCGAGCTGGCATCCACTTCGTGCTCGGAACGGCACAGCAGGATATCCGGCTGCAGGCCGATGGAGCGCATTTCCTTCACCGAGTGCTGGGTGGGCTTGGTCTTGATCTCACCGGCAGTAGCAATGTACGGAACCAGGGTAAGGTGCATGAAAAGCGCGCGCTGGGGACCCACTTCCACCTTCAACTGGCGACAGGCTTCGAGGAAGGGCAGGGATTCGATATCGCCCACCGTGCCGCCGATCTCGATCATGGCCACATCGGCACCGGACGCCCCCTCAACCACTCGACGCTTGATCTCGTCGGTAATGTGGGGAATCACCTGAACCGTGCCACCGAGGTAGTCACCACGGCGCTCCTTACGAATCACTTCTTCGTAAACGCGGCCGGTGGTGAAGTTGTTCCGGCGTGACATTGGCGTGCGGATGAACCGCTCGTAGTGCCCCAGGTCCAGATCGGTTTCCGCGCCATCTTCGGTGACAAAAACCTCACCGTGCTGGAACGGGCTCATGGTGCCGGGGTCCACGTTAATGTACGGGTCCAGCTTGAGAATAGTGACCTTCAGGCCGCGTGCCTCAAGGATCGCAGCCAGAGAGGCCGATGCGATACCTTTCCCCAAGGAGGACACGACACCGCCGGTGACGAAAATATAACGCGTCATGCAGATTCCGTGATTTGTCTGGTTCGGTGAAGGAGGGAGATTGTCATCTCAAGATGGGACGCCAGACTACCAGAAAGGCATCACCTTCTCAATTACATTCCCGCTCCACAACAATGCGCCAGCCACTGGCCGGGGCCTCCCCACAGTATTTGTCGGAAAGCCACACATCGCCAGCCCCGACCACTTCTTCACTGCCTTCGTTCACCTCCAGAAACAACGGTAGCCGCGCTCTTTCCCAGGGTGGAATGTTCTGTTCCTGCAGCCAGTTCTTGAGGGATTTCGAGGGGCCATCAGGAGTGGGCCGAAGGCGTTCGCCCCCTGCCCTCGTAGATATCCTTATATCCGGCACGGGCATTTCCGGATCAGCAGCTGCCTCAAGCCGCAGGCGCCACTCTCCCCATACCCGCTCCTGACCCGGAACCAGGGACAGCCTGACTTGCGGCAACGCGGGGCGCTTGCCAACCAGATAAAGATTCCCCTTATAACGGCGTATCGTAAAGCCATTACCACGAAGCTCAGGGTCGCCATCCGCAGGGGCGTTGATCAGGTCGGCGATTACACGGGGCCAGTCGGCGATTGACGGCGGGGCATATCGGTTATGGATGATCCACCAGCGAAGCAGATTTTTCTGTTCCGCCACAGTAAGTTGTCCCAGGGCGTTCACATCGAGCGTTTCCTGGCTGGTAGCGCATTGCTGGAACCGAACTTCTGCCAACTTTACGGCCAGCTCATCAGCCTCGCGACAGGAACGCGCGCTGTGCGCAATACGATTGACCAGCGACGGCCAGCGGCCCTTGAGAAGCGGCATGATGGACTGGCGCAGGAAATTACGGTCGAACCGCTCATCGGTGTTGCTGGGGTCTTCTACCCAGTCGATGCCCTTCTCCGTTGCCCAGGCCTCGAGCTCAATGCGCGACAGGTCGAGCAGCGGTCTGTGCAGCGTCCCGTTTCCCAGTGGCCTTGACCGGGGCATACCCCCGAGCCCCGCTATGCCAGTGCCCCGCAGCAACCTGAACAGTACCGTCTCGGCCTGATCATCACCGTGGTGTGCCATCAACAGCAGGTCGCCAGTACTCAGAACATTCTCAAGGACCTGATAACGGGCATTTCTCGCCGCTTCCTCAATCCCTCCACTGGAACCGTTGCCGGGGTCCTGCGGGGCTTTGACCTGTACCCGCTGCACGTGAAGAGGCACATCCAACTCACTGCAAAGCTGCTGGCAGAATTGCTCAGTGTGACTGGCATTGGCCTGAAGTTGATGATTGACGTGAACCGCCGATAGCTGGCCGGTATGGGCATACAACCGGGCAGCCACATGGAGAAGCAGAACAGAATCCATTCCACCGCTCAGTGCGATCCATAGGTGTGAATGGGGAGGCAGGTTCCTGACCGGGGCACAGAGGGCCTCCGGCCAGTCAGATCCAGAGCCGGGGTTACCGGCCCGTGTCATATCGGGTCAGCCGCTCATAACGACGGGAAACCAGTTCATCCACTGGCAAACGACCCAGTTCGGCGACTCCCTTGCTCAGAGTTGCGCGCAGGGACTCCGCCATTTTTTCAGGATTGCGATGAGCGCCGCCAAGCGGTTCGGTAACGACGTTATCAGCAAGGCCCAGATCTTTCAGGCGCTCCGCGGTAACGCCCATTGCCTCGGCCGCCTGAGATGCGTACTCCGCACTCTTCCAGAGAATCGAGGCACAGCCTTCGGGCGAGATAACCGCATAGGTGGAATACTGCAACATGTTGAGCTGATCGCAAACGCCGATAGCGAGAGCGCCGCCGGAGCCACCCTCACCCACGACGGTGGAGATAATCGGCGTTTTCAGGCGGGACATCACTGCCAGATTGAAAGCAATGGCTTCGCTCTGGCCGCGCTCCTCGGCACCGATACCGGGATAGGCGCCCGGCGTATCGATAAACGTCAGGATCGGCATGCGGAATCGTTCGGCCATTTCCATCAGACGCAGGGCCTTGCGGTAGCCCTCCGGGCGGGGCATACCAAAATTGCGCTTTACCTTGTCGCGCACTTCACGGCCTTTCTGATGGCCAATCACCATCACCGGCTGCCCCTCCAGGCGAGCCGTACCACCAACGATGGCCTGGTCGTCGGCGTAACGACGATCACCATGCAACTCATCGAAATCGTCAAAGATCATGTCAACGTAGTCGAGGGTATAGGGCCTGCGCGGATGACGAGCCAGTCTTGAAACGTCCCAGGGCTTTAGGTCCGAAAAGATGCTTTCGGTCAGGCTGACACTTTTTTTGCGTAGCCGGCTGATCTCGTCGGTAATATTGATGTCTGTGTCGTTACCCACCATGCGAAGCTCTTCAATTTTGGCTTCAAGGTCGGCAATAGGCTGTTCGAAATCCAGATAGTTAGGGTTCATGATGTTCCATCATTTGCTTGCAAGGCGCGAATGTAAGTCGCCAAACCAGAATTTTGGACAAAGATAGCAGCGCCCGGGCCATGGCTAAAGCGTACCTTGGTATGAGTCCGCTTTCTGACAAAAACGTAATGTTTCAGTTTGTCCGCCACACCCGGGATAAACCTTGCCGGACACTATCAATCATAGACCAGTTCTACGGACTGGTCGCCCACCAGATATTTCAGCTCCAGCAAAAGGTCGTCATCCGGCTGAACGCGCCAGGATTCACCCAGTTCGATACGGGTGCTGGCATTATCACTGCTGTATTCGATCCACACCGGGCTGCCTTCACATCGAAAGGGCCGCAAGGTGGAGTCCAGCTTGTCAAGCAGACCGTTCTGCAACTGGTCGGCGTGTATGGCCAGCTTGAGCCCGCGACTGAACTGTTGCCGCGCCGTGCCCACGTCCATTACCGAGTTCACCCGCATTTTCATCTGGCCGGAGTAGTCATCGTGGCTGACCTGCCCCTCAACCACAATCACCTGGTCCGACTGCAACAACTCCCGGTTTTCAAAAAATGCTTCCGAGAACAGGGTTGCCTCAATGCGGGCACTGCGGTCATCCAGAGTGATAAAGGCCATGGTGGAGCCGGTCCGGGTTTTCATCGAGCGTTGAGCCACCACCAGGCCCGCAACACGCTGGGGTTGCCGCGCGGGTTTGAGGTCGGCAATGGAGGAGCGCACGAACCGGCGCACTTCTTTCTCATATTCGTCGAACGGGTGGCCGGTCAGATAGATCCCGAGGGTGTCCTTCTCACCTTTCAGCCTCTCCTTCTCGGGCCATTCCCGGACATTCGCCACATCGGAATAGGGATCGCCATCTTCACCGCCCATCAGCATCTCACCGAACATATCGGTCATGCCCACAGATTCGTTGCGGGACTGCTGTCCGGCCTGCTGGATTGCCTTGTCTATGCTCGCCATCAACTGCGCCCGACCAGCTCCAAGTTTATCCATGGCCCCGGAACGAATCAGCGCCTCCATCGCGCGCTTGTTCACTTTCTTCAGATCCACGCGGCGACAGAAATCGAAAATGTCCTCGTAAGGCTCGCCATTTGCCCGCCCCGCCTGGATACTGCCAATCGGGCCTTCACCCAACCCCTTGATGGCCCCAAGGCCGTAAACAATGGCGCCATCCTCGTTCACTGTGAAGGTGTATTCAGAGCGGCTGACATCGGGCACCAGTAATTCCAGCCCCATACTCCGGCACTCTTCAACCAGCGTGACTACCTTGTCGGTGTTCTGCATGTCCGCGGTGAGTACCGCCGCCATGAACTCAGCAGGATAATGGGCCTTCAACCAGAGCGTCTGGTAGGAAACCAGGGCATAGGCAGCGGAGTGAGATTTGTTGAAGCCATAACCGGCGAACTTCTCCACGAGGTCAAAAATGTTTTCCGCCAGCGTCTTGTCGATGCCGTTTTTTTCGCACCCGTCCAGGAAAAACTGTTTCTGCTTGGCCATCTCCTCGGGCTTTTTCTTGCCCATAGCCCGACGCAGCATGTCGGCGTTACCAAGGGAATAGCCCGCCATAACCTGGGCGATCTGCATAACCTGTTCCTGGTAGAGGATAACCCCGTAGGTGGGCTCCAGAACCGGCTTCAGGCCGTCGTATTGATAATCCGGATGCGGAAATGACATGGGCTGGCGACCATGTTTACGGTCGATAAAGTCATCCACCATGCCGGACTGCAACGGCCCGGGCCGGAACAGCGCCACCAGGGCGATCATGTCTTCCAGGGAATCCGGCTGCAGGCGGCGGATGAGGTCTTTCATGCCCCGGGATTCCAGCTGGAATACGGCCGTGGTTTCGGCTTTTTTGAGCATGTCGAAGGACGGCACATCGTCCAGCGGGATTTCGTTGATGTCCAGCGCCGGTTTGCCCTGTTTCTCCCGGCGGGGATTGATCATCTTCAGGGCCCAGTCAATGATGGTAAGGGTCCGCAGCCCCAGGAAGTCGAACTTCACCAGGCCGGCGTCCTCCACATCCCCCTTGTCAAACTGGGTCACCAGGCTGCCGCCTTCGTCGTCACAGTAAAGCGGCGAGAAGTCGGTGATCCTGGTGGGCGCGATAACTACACCCCCGGCGTGCTTGCCCGCGTTGCGGCAGACACCCTCCAGCTTTAAGGCCATCTCCCAGATTTCCTGGGCTTCCTCGTCATTTTCCAGAAACTCGACCAGCTGTGGTTCCTGTTCCAGCGCCTTCTCCAGGGTCATGCCCGGCTCGAAGGGGATCATCTTGGAGAGCTTGTCCGCCAGCCCGTAGGACTTCCCCTGAACCCGGGCCACATCGCGAACCACCGCCTTGGCCGCCATGGTTCCGAAGGTGATAATCTGCGAAACCGCCTCACGGCCATATTTCTCCGCCACATAGGCGATCACCCGGTCACGGCCTTCCATGCAGAAGTCGACGTCGAAGTCGGGCATGGAGACCCGTTCCGGATTCAGGAAGCGCTCGAACAGCAGGTCATACTCAAGGGGGTCAAGGTCGGTAATCAGCTGGGCGTAGGCCACCAGCGAGCCGGCACCGGAACCCCGGCCAGGGCCCACCGGCACGCCGTTATTCTTGGCCCATTTGATGAAGTCCATTACGATCAGGAAGTAGCCCGGGAAACCCATCTGGGTAATGATGTCCAGCTCGAAGTTAAGCCGTGTGTAATAGGCCTCCCGCTTCGTGTCGTACTCCGGATCATCCTTACTCAGGGTTTTCGCCAGCCGCTCTTCCAGTCCCTCTTCCGATACCTTGCGGAAGTATTCATCAATGGTCATGCCATCGGGGATGGGATAGTTCGGCAGGAAGTACTCGCCCATCCGGACCTGAACCGAACAGCGGCGGGCGATCTCTACGGTATTTTCCACTGCTTCGGGAATGTCCGAGAACAGTTCAATCATTTCTTCCGCACTGCGAAGGTACTGCTGGTCGCTGAAACGCCGGTCTCGACGGGGGTCGTCCAGTGTCCGACTTTCACCGATGCAGACCCGCGCTTCGTGGGCCTCGAAGTCTTCCGCGTGGAGAAAGTGAACGTCGTTGGTAGCCACCACCGGGCACGAAAGAGCCTCCGCCAGCTCAACGTTCAGATGCAGACAGTCTTCGTCACCGGGCCGTCCCGTGCGCTGCAGTTCCAGGTAAAACGATTCCGGATAAAGCGTCATCCAGTATTCAGCACGTTGACGAGCAAGATCCGGCTTGCCCGCCATCAGCGCCTTGCCAACGTCGCCCATCCGGGCCCCTGAAAGGGCAATGAGTCCTGATGTACGACTTTCGAGCCACTTGCGCTGAATAATAGGCTTACCGAAACGCTGACCCTCGGTGTAGCCCAGGGACACAATTTCGGTGAGATTCAGATAACCGTCTTTATCCCGCGCAAGCAGGGTTATCCTGAAAGGGTTGTCGGGCTCTTCGGGGTTTTCTATCCAGAGATCAGCACCGATGACGGGTTTAACGCCGGCTCCCATGGCAGCCTTGTAGAAGCGCACCAGGGAACACATGTTGGACTGCTCGGTCAGGCCAACCGCTGGCATCCCCAGCTCTGCAACCCGGCTGATCAACGGCTTCACCCGCACCAGCCCATCTACCATGGAATATTCGGAGTGCACGCGGAGGTGGACAAAGGTCTGTGACATAGCGCCGGGGTATTCCTGCTTGTTGGTTCCGGATCGGGGCGAGTTCAGAGCCCGATCAGTTCTTTAATGTCTTCTTCGGTCTGAGGACCGAAACGGGCTTCCAGGAGATCTCCGTCAGGGTTGATAACGAAGGTTGCCGGCAAGGCCACCGGGGTTTTCCAGCCAAACTCGGGGCCGGGGTCCTCGTTAAGCATGCCGTACCTGATGCCCATTCTATCCCCCAGGTCGATCAGTTCGTGGCCCTGGATGTCATCGAAGTTCACACCCAGAACCACAATGGCACTGGACCTGTCGAGGTCATTCAGTTCCGGGATTTCCTCCAGGCAGGGTTTGCACCACTCTGCCCAGTAGTTGACCAGAACCCAGTGGCCACGCAGGCTTTCCCACTGCAGCACCGTGCCGTCCGGCTTCTCAAACTCCGTTTTCTGACACCCCGCCAACATCAACAGGGCAAGTATAATACCGATCAGGCGTACTCCGCTCGAATAACGAACCACGGCAAGGGGCTCGGTAGGGTATTGCACAGGGTGGCCTCCTGTTAGACTACGGCGCTCGTACATACTTGCAGTTTACCTGATCTGGAAAGAGGGAGAACCATGACAGAACCGACCCGTATTTTCCACAACCCCCGCTGCTCAAAATCCCGGCAAACCCTTGAACTCCTTCGAGAACAGGGTGTTGAACCAGAAATTATACGCTACCTGGAAACACCGCCGACAGAGCAGATACTGGAACAGATTCTCCAGGCTCTCGATATCGGCCCGCGGGAACTGATGCGGACCGGGGAAAAGGAATACAGGGAACAGGGTCTGGACGCCCCGGAGCTTGACCGGCAAACCCTGATCAAAGCCATGGTGGCAACCCCGAAACTGATTGAGCGCCCCATCGTCATCAAGGGCAATAAGGTGGCCCTGGGCCGACCGCCCGAGAACGTCCTTAATATTCTTTGAACGGAGACAGGTGATGGCTGAGGCCCCTTACATTCTGGTGTTGTACTACAGCCGCACTGGCCAGACCGCTGAAATGGCTATACAGATTGCCCGGGGTGTGTCCCGGGTAACGGGCATCCAAGCCAGAATTCGCACAGTACCGGCCATATCGCCGGATACGGAAGCGTCGCTGCCGGCGGTACCGGACGACGGGGCTCCCTACGCCAACAAGGACGACCTTGCGAATTGCGCGGGTCTGGCCATTGGCAGTCCTACCCGTTTTGGCAACATGGCCGCGCCGCTGAAGTATTTTCTCGACAGCACCGGGGATCTCTGGCTGAACGGAGCTCTGGCCGGAAAACCAGCAGGTGCGTTTACTTCCACCGGCAGCCTTCACGGCGGGCAGGAAGCCACGCTGCTGACAATGATGGTGCCACTATTGCACCATGGCATGGTGTTATGCGGGGTGCCGTACTCGGAGAATGCGCTGAACGAAACCGACTCCGGTGGCACCCCCTATGGTCCGTCCCACTGGGCCGGCACCGGAGAGCAGCAGGCGGTAACGGAGCACGAGAAAACCATCTGCCAGACATTCGGTGAACGCCTCGCGCGGATCGCCGTAAAACTGGTTGACTGACCGCCCACTTCCAACAACGGAATCCTGAATGCTTCACAATCCGAAAGCACGCATCACAGCCCGAACAACCATTGCGCTTTATCTTGCAACCCTGGTAGCTCTGGTAGTTACCACATTCTACCCGGTTCAGACTGAGGGTGTCTCGGTGACCCTGATGCTCAGTATCAAGCTCCTCCCGCTTCTGGCCTTTGCCGTACCGGTGTTCCGTGGCCATAACCGCGGTTATATCTGGCTTAGCTTTGTGGTTATTTTCTACTTCACCCGTTACGTGGTCTCGGCGTGGCTCAGCGAGGGTGCCATCGCCCCCATCATACTGACAGTGCTGACATTCCTGCTGTTTACAGTAGCCATGGTCCATCTTAAGGTGAATCGTCCACAGCCGGTTTCAGAAACCTGACAGGAAGCACTCCATGGCCGACAGCACCCATCCACCCGCGCCCCACAGAAACACGCTGACCCTGAGGGATATCTGTACCGCCCTGGTGACCAGTGGCGAGATTTCCCAGGAAGACGCGGAGCGGGTTCTCTCGGCCAATATCAGTGCCTTCACCGGCGGTAGCGGGCCGGCCAGCCAGCGCCACCCGCTGGAACTGGTGGCCAAGTCAGGCCTGGAGAGCCAGAAAACCGGGCGCACCCTGGATCTGGAAAAGCTCACGCAGTGGCTGGCCGGCTGGGCAGAACAGCCCTATTACCATATTGACCCACTGAAGATAGATACGCCGGCCATTGCCCGGGTGATGTCTTATGCCTTTGCCCAGCGCCATGGCATTCTCGCCGTAGAGATCGGCCAGGATGAAGTCCTGATAGCAAGCAGCGAGCCCTTCAAGAGTGACTGGGAAAGCAACCTGCGCCAGGCCGTCGGCAAGGACATTCGCCGGGTAGTTGCCAACCCCGACGATATTCGCCGATACACGGTCGAGTTCTATCAGCTGGCCAGCTCTGTCAGCAAGGCCGGCGGCAACAAATCTGCCAACCCCGCCGGTGCCCAGAACTTCGAGCAACTGCTGGATCTGGGCGCCAGCGAAAACCCCGACGCCAACGACCAGCACGTAGTCAAGATCGTCGACTGGCTGCTGCAATACGCCTTCGACCAGCGTGCGTCTGACATCCACATCGAGCCGCGGCGAAACGTCACCCAGGTGCGCTTCCGTATCGATGGCGTACTGCACAATGTTTACGAGTTTCCGGATCAGGTCGGTGTTGCTGTCACCAGCCGGCTGAAGATCCTTGGCCGGCTGAACGTGGCGGAAAAACGCCGCCCTCAGGATGGTCGCATCAAAACCCGCAAGCCGGACAACAGCGAAGTGGAGCTTCGCCTCGCCACCATGCCCACCGCCTTCGGCGAAAAAATGGTGATGCGGATCTTTGACCCGGAAGTGCTGCTGAAGTCCTACGAACAGCTGGGTTTTTCAAAGGAAGACCGGGAACGCTGGCAGGGCATTACCGACCGCCCCCACGGCATTGTCCTGGTCACCGGGCCTACCGGCTCTGGTAAAACCACCACCCTCTACTCCACGCTCAAACAACTGGCCACTCCCGAGGTGAACATCTGTACGATCGAGGACCCGATCGAGATGGTAGAGCCTGCCTTCAACCAGATGCAGGTGCAGACCAATATTGAGCTGACCTTTGCCTCCGGCGTGAGAGCTCTGCTACGCCAGGACCCGGACATCATCATGATTGGCGAAATCCGCGACCTGGAGACCGCCGAGATGGCGGTGCAGGCCGCACTGACCGGGCACCTGGTGCTGTCGACATTGCACACCAACGATGCACCCAGCGCCATTACCCGCCTGATGGAGCTGGGCATTCCTCCCTACCTGATTCGCGCCACCGTACTGGGCGTAATGGCTCAGCGGCTGGCCAGAACCCTGTGCCCCCACTGCAAGGAGCCGGGGCCGGTGGACGAGCAGGCCTGGCAGAGCCTGACAAGGCCGTGGAAGGCAACCACTCCAAAGCAGGTCTATCACCCGGTGGGCTGCCTGGAATGCCGCAACACTGGCTACTATGGCCGCGCGGGGGTGTATGAAATCATGCAACTCTCCGGCAACCTGATCCGCCAAATCACCGAACAGTGCGAACTGGAGCAGCTGAGGGTGGATGCCTACAAGAACGGCATGAAATCCTTACGGCTCAGTGGCGCGCAGAAAGTGTCAGCCGGTTCCACGACGGTCGAGGAAATTCTGCGGGTGACCCCCGAAAGCCAGCGTTGAACCGCATGGCGATTCATGACTCCGCGGAAACGCCGCACTGGCCAAGAAGTTGCTTCCAACGCCGGTCGTGGGCTTCAGCGGCGCGCTCCAGTTGCTGCCAGAGGCTTTCAGCAGTATCGCCGGCCAGGTGACGCCGATACCAATCCCGGAAGACATCCGGCATGGTATCGAACTGCTGGGCCGCCAGCTTCTCCAGTGGCTCAATCAATGCTTTGCGCGCCTGCTCGATACTGCCCAGATAGGTCTCAACGCTGCCGGTATAGCTGCTTCTGTAAGTTTTTTTGAGCACGTCCGACAGCCCGCCGGCGCTCTCTTCCGGGCACGGAGGATCGGTTTCAATGCGCTCAACCAGCAGTGCTGTAGCGTCATCAAGCCGCGTGGTCAGCAGTCGGGCACTGTTCAGTAGCTGACCCGCGCTGTGCTCAGCCTGCCAGCGCTGATGCACGTGGCCAACGTAATCCAGTGGCTCGTCGGAGTTGCCGGCCAACAGCCCTGCCACGGTCTGATTCAGCTGGCCGACGTCTGCTGCCAGCTCAGCGACAACAGCCTCACCGCCGTCCCGGGGATAGTATCCCTGCGAGAGGGTAAACAGCTTTTCAATCTCCTCCACGCCCCAGGTCGCGTTCCATACCGCAACAGACAGCGTTTCCGACTTGCTCTCGATCGCCTTTTCCAGTTCTTCCTTAACCCCCTCGCGCTCGGCCTCGGGAAGACAGTCCCGGGCGGCGCGGATAAAACGGGTTTCATACCGCAACTGGTTCAGTGGCTGCATCACACGGCCCATGATGGAATTGCGCTCACCAACCACGTATTGCAGCTCACAGCCATAGAGAGAAAGGAAATCCAGCATGCCCATATCGAGCTCTGGCAGGTCAAGGACACGTTCACGCCGACGGGGTATTTGCGCTACTGGTTCGATCCCGGACAATTCGGGACTCAGCTCCAGCGCTCCGGCCACCTCCGCGACATAATCGTCCAGCCAGCCGTGAACACCAGTGTCCGGCGCACAGCCAGCAAGGGAGAAGCAAATCAGCGAGGCAATCAGGGTTCGTATATCAGGCACATAGCCTCCTGCTCACAGAATTTGGAGAAGAAGGCACACAGGGCGGGTCAGCGTTTCAGCAGAAACCGGTCAACGTCGGCAAAATCCCTGGCCACCGGTCGTTCCGTGTCCGGGATATCACCTTCACGAATCAGCCAGATGGTTTGCATACCAGCACTTTCAGCGGCTTGCAGTTCTGCCTCCACATCCGACAGGAACAACACAGTGAGCGGTTCGACACCAAGCTCGTTCAGAATATTGCCGTACGACTCTGGCTCCTTCTTGCCACCAATACGGGTATCGAAGTAGCCGGAAAAGAACGGTGTCAGGTCCCCTGCCTCGCTGAACCCGAATATCAGCTTCTGTGCCTTCACGGAACCGGAGGAGTATACGAACAGGCGGAAACCACGATCATGCCAGCGCTGAAGGTATTCAGCTGCATCCTCATATACGTGGCCACGAAAGGCACCCTGCTGGTAGCCCTGCTCCCAGAGCATTCCCTGCAGAGCCTTCAGCGGCGTTTCCTTGCGGTCTTCGCGAATCCACGTATCCAGTACCCCGACAAGCCCTTCGATGTCGTCTCTGGCGACCCCGGAGATCTGTGCAACAGGATCCAGTTGCTCCCGGATATCAGTACTGTCGGCCTCACCTTCCCGCACAAAGTCGGCCATGTACTTTGCCGAATAGGGAAACAGCACATCATGAACGAAAGAAATCGAACTGGTGGTGCCCTCAATGTCCGTAAGGATAACGCGAATCATCCGGCCGCTCCTGCCAGGCGTTCGTAGCGGGGCAACCGGCTGGCAATGTCTTCACCGGTAAAGTCCGCAACCCAGCCTTCCGGGTTAGTGAACAGGCGGATACATGTGAACGCCGGTTCCGGGCCCATATCAAACCAGTGGCGTGTGCCATCCGGTACGCTGATCAGGTCATTTTTCTGACACAGAACGGCATATACCTGATCCCCGAAATGCAGGTAAAAAAGCCCCCGGCCACGAACGAAGAAGCGCACCTCGTCTTCACTGTGTACATGTTCGTCCAGAAATTTCTTGCGAAACACCTCTTTCTGGGGATTGGCCGGATTCAGGCTGATTACATCCGCTGTCTGAAAGCCACACTCGTCCTTGAGCGCCTGAATCTCATCTGCGTAGGCTTCCAGGATATCGTCCGATGACGCTTCCGCAGGCAGGTCCCGGGTGTTCCATTGCTCGAACCGTACACCGTGCTCTGCCAGCAGGCTGGCAATCCTGCCGGCGTCTTCGGTGACCACGCGTGGGGCTTCGGGTGCACTCTGGTCAAAAATACTTAACGTTGTCATCGGCGGACCCTCATGGTTTCAAGCTCGCATTCAAACAGAAATTCAAAGGCTTCAACATGGCGCAAGCAGTCTGCCATGGTCCTGCCCCAGGTATAAAGGCCATGCCCGCGAATCAGGTAACCGGGCTGTTCCGGGTGCTGCCGGAACCATTCCCCGCTTTGCTGCGCCAGTGCAGGAATGTCCTGAGTGTTGTCGAACACCGGCACCGTCAGCTCTGACTCGTGGGTATCAATGCCCGAGAAAGCCTTCTGCAGCTCGTAGCCCTCCAGTATCAGCGGCTCTCCGGCCGGCAGCAGGCGGCTCAGCACGGTTGCCTTTACCGAGTGAGTATGCAACACCGCGCCCACCTCGGGAAATAGCTGGTACAGAACCGTATGCAGCTGTGTTTCAGCCGATGAACGGGCATTGCTCTGAACCGCCTTTCCCGCCAGGTCCACCACCATCACATCGCCGGCCACCAGCTGGCCTTTGTGGCGACCGGAGACAGTGACCGCGATATGTTCATCATCAATTCGCGCGGAGTAATTGCTGCTGGTGGCCGGAGACCAGCCCTGACTGTAGAGAAAATGGCCGGCATCGATGATGGATTGCGCGGCAATGGCGTAGCGGGTTACGTCGAACAAAAGGCACCTCGGAACAGACACGCCGTTCAGCGCTTGATGGTTTCCATTATAAGGATGGCCGGGCCACCCGCAAATGCTGACGGACCACAATCAGGTCCGCAACCACAGAAATGGCGATTTCAGCCGGTGTCTTGCTGGGGATATCAATTCCGATCGGCGCTCTCAGCCTGCCCAGTTGCTCATCCGTTACCCCCAACGAGGCCAATCTATTACGACGCTGAGCCGATGTGCGGGCAGAGCCCATGGCACCAACGTAAGAAGCCCCGGACTTCAGCGCCGCCATCAGGGCCATATCATCCACACGGGGATCATGGGCCAGAGCCAGAACCCCGGCCCATGGATCATCGAAGGAGCGACTGACCAGATCATCCGGCAGTGCCTGGATCAGTGGCAGTCCTGTGTGCACCCAGCCTTCTGAAAACCGTGAACGAGGTTCGCAGAGGGTGACGGAGAAATCTGCCGCCCGGGCAAACTCGCCCACGTAGCGAGCCACCTCACCCGCGCCCACCAGCAACAGCCGGAACTCGGGTACCAGGTCATGCCTTAGAACCTGATCGTCCACCGTAAGTCCACCTTGCCGGTTGCCCGCAGGTTCACACTGCGCGATACCGGTGGCCAGGGAAACAATCCGGGCCACCGGGTTTCGCGCTTGCAGTGCCTCCAGTACCACGTCCACATGAGGCAAATCCCGCTCGGGAAACAACGGTTCCACCAACAGGCGTATGTGGCCGCCACAGGGCAGACGGAAATCGTCCCGGTCCTGATCGGAAATGCCATAGTCGATGAACTGGAGCTGCTCCGGCCCGCCGGCGATGCAGCGATTGAGCAGATCCTCTTCCAGACAACCGCCCGAGACCGAACCGGACCAGTCACCGTCGCTGCTGACCGCCAGCCAGGAACCAGCCGGCCTCGGGGAAGAGCCCCAGGTTTCGGTAATCGTGCACAGCCACACCCGCTTTCCGGCATTTAGCCAGTCGTGAACGTCATTGAACACAGATTCATGGGCGCCAGTGGCCATGGAGTCGCTTACACCTGTGCTTTCAGTGGAAGCCTGCGCTGGCGCCGGCCGGTCAGGGCAAACAGCGCGTTGCCCAGTGCCGGGATCACCGGCGGAACGCCCGGTTCGCCGACGCCAGTGGGTGACTCCTCGCTATCAACGATGTCGACCACAACATCAGGTCGCTGGTCGTGTCGCATCAACGGATAATCGTGGAAATTGCTCTGCTGGACCTGCCCGTCCCTGAAGGTAATGTTGCCGTAAAGTGCCGCCGTGAGGCCGAAAATCACACCGCCCTCAATCTGGTCCCGCACAATATCCGGGTTGACCACCTGCCCACAGTCTACTGCGCAGACCACCTTGTGCACCCGGATTTCCCCGGCCTCGACACTGGCTTCGACCACCTGGGCCACGTAAGTGCCGAAACTACGGAACAGAGCGATCCCACGTGCCCGGCCTTCCTGGGCTCCGTCGTGCCATTGTGACAATCTGACAGCACGGTCCAGTACTTCCAGATGCCTGGGTTCGTGGTCAATCAGCGACCGTCGGAACTGATAGGGGTCCTGCCCCAACTCATAGGCAAGCTCATCCATAAAAGTTTCGACCGCGAAGCCATTATGGGAAAAGCCCACCGACCGCCACCAGGAGACCGGCACTCCCGGGTCCGTGTGGGTGTGGCGAATATCCAGGTTTGGTACCCGGTAGGGATACTCGATGGCACCTTCGATAGCGGAATGATCTTTTGGCGTGGCTATTCCCTCAGCCATCAACCCCACCCGCCCCAGGGTGTTGTAGAGAAATTTTGGCGCCCAAGGATACTGTGCAGGCGCCGCGTTGCGTACGTACCAGTCCAGTATCTGGGGGCCGACAATCTGGTGGTGCCAGCCGGTAAGCTGACCACCGCTGACACTGGCCTGCATACGATGCAGCATGGCCGGGCGATACAGATCGTGGCGTGTGTCTTCCTCCCGCGACCAGATCAGCTTGACCGGCTTGCCCACCCGGAACGCCACAGCCGAGGCTTCCTCTATATAATCATTGGTGAGCCGCCGCCCGAAACCGCCCCCCAGGAACGTGGTGTGGATGGTCACATCGTCCGGCGACAGGTCGGTTACCCTCGCAGCGGCAATACGCCCCAGGTCCGGGGCCTGGGTTGGAGCCCATACATCAATGGCACTGTCGCGGTACCAGGCCGTGGCATTCATCGGCTCCAGCGTGGCGTGTGCCAGATAGGGCTGTTCGTAACTCGCCTCAACCACCCATTCGGCACTTTCAACCGCGTCGTTGTAGTCACCCTCGCTGCGCTCGCTTTCACCCCGGTCCTCATCGGCCGCCTTGTGATAGGAGGTAAACACCTGTTCATCAGACAACGCCAGAGCATCGCTGTTATCCCATTCAATGCTCAGTGCATCCTGTGCCTTGCGAGCGCGCCAGTATTTATCGGCAACGACGGCAATGCCCCGCTCGATTTCGAAGATGTCCAGTACGCCGGGCATCGTGCGGGCAGCAGAATCATCAAAGGAGCGAACACGGCCGCCATAACGGGGTGGTCTGGAAACCACCGCATAAACCATCCCCTCCAGTTCCACATCAATGCCGTAAATCGGCGCGCCAGTGGATTTGGCTTCGGCATCCAGGCGGCCCCGTTTCTTGCCGATGTATTGCCATTCCTCCCTGGGTTTCAGAGCGGGGTCATCAGGGACCATTTGCTTCGCCGCCAGCTCGACCAGCTTGCCATATGGCAGGCTCCGGCTTCCATCCGGATGCACTACCCGGCCGTCTGCCGCCCGGCACTCTTCCGGGTTGACTTCCCATACGCTGGCAGCAGCCCTGATCAGCATGATGCGGGCAGAGGCCCCGGCTACCCTTAAGGGCTGCCAGCTGGTCGCCATGCTGGTACTTCCGCCCGTCAGTTGCAGCTTGTAGAGAGGATTGCGGTACTCAGACGCTACCGGAGCAAATCTGGGCTGTATACCAGCGGGAGCCACTTCAAGCTCCTCCGCAATCAGCGTGGTGAGGCCGGTGTAGGTGCCCTGTCCCATTTCTACCCGGGCCAGAGTGAAATAAACCTTGTCGTCGGTGGTCAGTTCCAGCCAGGCATCGGGCTTCCAGTCGCCACTTTTTTCATCATAACCGGTCTGCACCCCGGCACAGCCCGGCAGAGACAGGGAAAACACCAGCCCGCCGGAAGCGCCCGCAGTCACCTTGAGGAAATCGCGTCGGTTCAGGGTCATATCACGCTTCTCCATGGCCGGACTGGTCGGCGCGGTTTTCAACCACGGATTCGACAGCGGCAACAATGCGGGAATAGGTACCACAACGGCACAGGTTACCGCTTACCGCCGCGACGATGTCTTCACGGGAAGGAGACCGGCTGTTCTGCAGCAAATGCGCAGCGCTCATAATCTGACCAGACTGGCAGTAACCGCACTGGGGAACGCCGTGCTCCACCCAGGCCCGTTGCAGGGGATGTAAATCTCCGTCGGTCGCCAGCCCCTCTATAGTGACCACCTCGGCGCCTTCAGCCATTTCCACCGGAGTGGAACAGGAACGCACCGGCTGGCCATTCAAATGCACAGTACAAGCGCCACACAGGCCCATCCCGCAGCCGAATTTGGTGCCCTTGAGCCCGAGTTCATCGCGGACCACCCACAACAGTGGGGTGTCATTTTCAACCTCAACAGTTCGCTCTCTGCCATTCACAGTCAGGCGCACGGCCATGGATACTCTCCCGTGTTCACCGGAGCCATGGCCCCGGCTGAGTTTTTATTGTTTCTTCAGCCGGAACGGCCTTATTTGACGACGTCCTCACCGTCCTTGTCGGTCCAGATCTTTCTTTCGCCGGTTGGCATTTTACCCTCTGAGTCCCAGACCTCCCGGTCTGTCGTCGCCTCTTCGACCTTGCCGTTATCATTCCAGATAACACGGTCCTTGCACCCGGCCAGGGCCGCTGCCACGAAAAGTACCAACATCAGTTGCTTCACTCTTACCTCCGGACCGATTCTATCGGTTTTGGCGGATTAACCTCAGGCACCGTGAATTTCACGGTTGCGTTGCTTGTCACGGTCGCCCTTGCGAACCATGACGTATACGGCACCGGTACCGCCATGGCGCTTCTGGGCGGAATGAAATGCCAGCACATCCTCCAGCTCCGGCAGCCATTTGGCGATGTAGCTCTTGAGCTGGGCGATGCCATCCGGGTTACGCTCACCCTTGCCGTGCAGGATGATCACAGACCGCAGCCCATAGCGGACACAGTCGCCGATAAAGCCGTACACTTCCCTGCGGGCCTCCTCGACCGTCATTCGGTGCAGGTCCAGGCGTGCTTCAATCGGATACTGCCCCAGCCGGAGTTTGCGAAACACCCCGTGCTGCACACCGGGACGCTGCCAGCACAGGACATCATGCGCTGTCAGCGGTTCCACCATGTCAGCCGTCAGCGGGTTACGGTCTTTCAGTGGCTGGTCCATGGCTGACCGCTGCCGCTCGAGGTGGCCGGGAGTCAGTTCCTTTGGAGATTTCACGTCAGCCTTGTTGGGCTTCCGGATGCGACGGACGTCCTTCATCTCCTCCAGAAAGCTCAGGCGCTCATCTTTGGTCGTCATGTCGATGTCATTTTCAGTCGGGTTGGTAGGACTTTACCACCCGCCTCCCCCATCATAAAGGAGCACCGGCGAGCACCACCGGCACGGGTGTTAATTATTGACTCTCCGACGAAAATCTTAGCGCCTGCACGCGACCAGTTGGTCTACACTTCAGGCTCATAACAACGACAACGGAGCGCGTTTATGACCGCCGCACCCCAGGACAGCGAACGCCCTCAGAATACCCGCGCCATTATGACGTTTCTGCGCGAGCATTCGCCATTTTCAAACATGGATGACACGCACCTGGCCCATTTTGCCGAACACGCGTCCCTGCGATTCTACGCGGACGACGATATCGTGCTTTCGCCCGAAGACGGTCCGGTGAAACGATTCTACATCGTCAAACAGGGGCGTATTCGCGGCGAGCGCTCCCGTGACAGGGATGGCGAGACGGAAACGACTTTTGAAATCAGTCAGGGCGAGTGTTTTCCCCTCGCCGCTCTGATCGGTGAGCGCCCTACCCGCACCCTTCATCGGGCCTCCGGTGACACCTTCTGCCTCAGCATTGAACACGATACCTTTGTCATGCTGTTCTCACAGAGCGATCCTTTCCGGGATTTCTGCCTGCGGGGCGTAAGCAGCCTTCTCGACCAGGTTAACCAGCGAATCCAGAGCGGCGCGATGGCGTCAATCGGCGGCGGCAGCTCTCTGGATACGCCGCTGGAACGATACGCCATTCGCAACCCAATTGTGTGCTCACCGGACCTGCCTGTCCGCAAGGCGGTCGCGCGAATGCACGAGAACAATGTGGGCAGCATCGTAATAACCGATGACGAGCGACACCCCAAAGGTATCTTTACCCTGAGGGACCTGCGCACCATGGTGGCAGAAGAAAAAGGCCCGCTGGACACTCCCATCGGACAGGTGATGACAAAAAACCCGTGCTGCCTGACCGCCGAGGCCGATGCATTTGAGGCGGCAATGCTCATGGCAGAACACCACTTTGCGCATATCTGTGTGGTGGACGAGGACAATCGCCTGATCGGCATGGTCTCGGAAAGAGACCTTTTCTCCCTGCAGAGAGTAGACCTTGTCAACCTTGCCCGAACCATCGGCACAGCCAGCCATCTGCGGACCCTCGTCAGTCTAAGAACCGACGTTTCCAGGTTGGTAGATGCCATGCTGGCCCATGGCGCGGACTCCGGCCAGGTCGTAAAGATCATTACCACCCTGAACGACGCCACCGTGCGCCGCGTGCTGGAACTGAATATTAAGAAGAACGACCCGGGCATTCCCTTCACCTGGCTGACCTTCGGCAGTGAAGGCCGCCAGGAACAGACCTTACTGACGGATCAGGACAACGGCATCCTGTTTGAAACGCCGGATGGAATGACTGAAGACCAGGTGCGGGAAAAACTGCTGCCCTTTGCCAACACCGTCAACAAGGAACTGGCTGAGTGCGGCTTTACGCTGTGCAAGGGCAATATTATGGCCAGCAACCCGAAGCTGTGCCTGAGTGGACGTGAATGGGATGACTGGTTTGTCCGGTTTATCGACGCCTCCACCCCTCAAAATCTGGTGTATTCATCCATATTCCTCGACATGAGAGCCGTATTCGGCCCCACAGAGCCGCTGGACGCCCTCCTGGACAAGGTCCTTACCCGTATCCGCAAGAATGCCCTGTTCCAGAAAATGCTTGCGGGCAACGCCATTACCCGCAAACCACCGTTGACCATGTTCCGCAACTTCCGCTACGCCCCGGATGGCAAGAAACACAACCTTGACCTCAAACGTCAGGGCCTGGCGCCATTCGTAGAGGCCGTAAGGGTATTTGCTCTCGCCAACGGCGTCGGCGAGGCCAATACCCTGGAACGAATGCGCAAACTGGCGGAGAAAGGCGTCTTCGACCCCAAGGATGCCAATGCCTGGCACGAGGCCTACAGCCTGATTCAGGCCATTCGCATGCGTGCCCACCAGGAGATGCTGGAACGGGATGACCCCCTCACCAACTACATCAATCCCGACGACCTCAACCCGCTGGACCGGCGAATTCTTCGTGAATCTTTCCGCCAGGCCCAGCGCTTGCAGCAGAAGCTGGAAGTGACCTATCAACTCTGACCCGCGGGCCCACCGTTATGCTGGAGCAGATCAAAGACTGGATTGAACGGCTCAGGGCCGGCAGCACCGGCGGGCCCGACCGTGAGCACCTGCCTACGCCGAAAACGGCCGGAAACCAGCGCCTGTCCGACTGCAGACTGATTGTCCTGGATCTTGAAACCACCGGACTCAATGCGGCCAAAGATGAGGTTATCGCCATCGGCGCCGTGGCTATCCAGAAAAATGCTATAGCCATGGGTGACCAGTTCGACCTGATCCTCCGACGGCCAGAACTGGACATCAGTGAGACCGTACTAATCCATGGCATTGGTCCGGAGGCCCTGACCCGCGGCCATGAGACCGAAGACGCCCTGCTGCACCTGCTGGAATGGATGAACGGCGACCCCATCCTTGCCTACCATTCCGCCTTTGACCAGAAGTTTCTCGAGAAAGCGCTCAAAAACACCCTGGGGTACACCCAGCCCCACACCTGGATTGACGTGGCCGAGATGCTACCGGCCTTCTTTCCCCATTCAAAAACCGGGGGTCGGGGCCTCGACAACTGGGCCGATTTTTTCGGTCTTGAAGTCAGTGCGCGACACCATGCCGCCGCCGATGCCCTGGCCACTGCCGAACTGACCCTTGCAGTCATCAACAGGGCTCACAAAAACGACGTTGTCACATTGCAGGACCTCACCGACAAACTAAAGTACTTCCGGCGCATTCAAAACATGCATCGGCCAGGTTAAAAACCCTGGAACTGTGTCGCATTTGCGGACGTTTTGGCAGGCAAATAACTGAGAATTAGACCTTTTGCCAATATCTATATATCGCTTGACGGGTAAAGTCGAGGAGGACAACAAGTCGGAGAAGAACTATATGAATAATAATTTCTCTACAACAAACCCATCATCGAAAACCCACCCAACCTCCACAACAACAAAACAGGAGTGATCCTATGTCAGGTCATGACTACGATGCTGTGAATTATTGGAAGGCGAACCTCCGCCTGATATTTGGGAGCCTGATCGTCTGGGCCCTGGTATCTTACGGCTTCGCCATACTGCTTCGTCCCATGCTCGCCGGAATTCCTATTGGCGGAACCGACCTCGGGTTCTGGTTCGCCCAACAGGGTTCGATTCTTACTTTCATCGCGCTGATCTTTCATTACGCATGGCGAATGAACCGGCTCGATGAAAAATTCGACGTGCATGAGGAGTAAGTTCGAATGGATCAGTTTATAATCAACCTGTTATTCGTAGGCGGTTCATTCGCCCTCTATATCGGCATCGCCATCTGGGCGAAGGCCGGTAGCACTAGTGATTTCTACGTCGCGGGTGGCGGCGTTCATCCGATCACCAACGGTGCGGCGATCGGCGCTGACTGGATGTCCGCGGCATCCTTTATCTCCATGGCGGGCCTGATTGCCGCCGGCGGTTATGCCAACTCAACCTTCCTGATGGGCTGGACCGGTGGTTACGTACTGTTGGCGATGCTGCTTGCTCCCTACCTGCGTAAGTTCGGCAAGTTTACGGTTCCCGAGTTTATCGGCGACCGTTTCTACAGCAGAAATGCGCGATTTGTGGCAGTAGCCTGCCTGATTGTAGCGTCAGTGACCTACGTTATCGGCCAGATGGCTGGTGCTGGTGTAGCCTTCTCCCGCTTCCTGGAAGTGGACGCCACCATGGGCCTGATCATCGCAGCGATCGTAATCTTCATCTATGCGGTACTCGGTGGCATGAAAGGCATCACCTATACCCAGGTGGCGCAGTACTGCGTGCTGATCATTGCCTACACCATTCCTGCGGTGTTCATTTCACTGCAACTGACTGGTAACCCGCTGCCTCCGCTCGGCCTGTTCTCGACTCACGTTGATTCGGGACTTCCCCTGCTGGAGAAACTGGACCAGGTAATCACTGAACTCGGCTTCCGGGACTACACTGCAGACGTGGACAACAAACTGAACATGGTTCTGTTTACCCTGTCACTGATGATCGGTACTGCTGGTCTGCCACACGTTATCATCCGTTTCTTCACCGTACCCAAGGTTGCCGATGCGCGCTGGTCCGCAGGCTGGGCACTGGTCTTCATCGCCCTGCTGTACCTGACTGCGCCTGCCGTTGCATCCATGGCTCGACTGAACCTGATGACCACTATCTATCCGGACGGTGTCGAAGGTCAGGCCATTCAATATGATGAACGGCCACAGTGGATCCAGGAGTGGGAAGTGACCGGTCTGATCCAGTTCGAAGACAAGAACAACGACGGCCGCATCCAGTTCTATAACGCTGATAATGCAGAGTTCGCAGAAGAGGCTGAAGCCCGCGGCTGGGAAGGCAACGAATTCACCTACAACAACGATATTCTGGTATTGGCCAACCCTGAGATTGCCAACCTGCCAGGCTGGGTTGTCGGCCTGATTGCGGCTGGTGGTCTTGCGGCGGCGCTGTCGACGGCAGCTGGTCTGTTGCTGGCGATATCGTCGGCGGTGAGTCACGACCTGATCAAAGGTGGCTTCAAACCTGACATCTCGGAGAAGGGGGAACTGCTGGCCGCACGTATCTCCATGGCCGTTGCCATAGTGCTGGCGACCTACCTTGGCGCCAACCCTCCAGGGTTCGCGGCACAGGTGGTAGCCCTGGCCTTCGGTATCGCGGCAGCCTCGCTGTTCCCTGCGCTGATGATGGGTATTTTCTTCAAGCGCATCAACAACGTTGGCGCCATCTCGGGCATGTTGGCCGGCCTGGGTGCTACCCTGGTCTACATCTTCATCTTCCTGGGCTGGTTCTTCATTCCGGGAACCAACAACCTGGCCAACACTCCGGACAACTGGCTGCTGGGTATTTCCCCGCTGTCATTCGGCGCAGTTGGTGCAATCATCAACTTTGCGGTAGCCTTTGCGGTCTCTCATGCGACCGAAGAGCCGCCCGTTGAGATTCAGGAACTGGTCGAAAGCGTCCGTTACCCACGCGGTTCCGGCAAAGCGACTGACCACTAAGCAACACATCAGCCAACGACAGATGACAATCTGACTGGCTGAACCTGAACGGGCTTCCTCCTTGGGGAAGCCCGTTTTTTTTCAAGGAAACAATCTTATGTTCTGGACTTTTGTGGCAACCGTGTTCTGTGGTCTCGGGGCCGCTGGCATCGCCTTGAGTATACGGGCCATTACTCGCAAGAAAGCGCCAAAATGGATCATTCCGGCGTTCGCTGGCGCTGGCATGCTGGGCTATCTCATCTACATGGAGTACACCTGGTTTGATCTCAAGCAGACACAGCTGCCTGAGGAGGCCGTGGTCGTCAGCACAGAAGAGTATGGCGCACCCTGGAGGCCCTGGGCCTATGTTGTACCACAGGTAGCAGCCTTTACCGTGCTCGATACCAAAAGTGTGGTGAGAGACGACCCGGAGCAGAACATCGTCCGTTTCAGTCTTTATCGTTTTGAACAGTCGTATACAGACGCGGTATCCCAGAAAATGTATCTGCTAAACTGTGACACGCGGGAACTGGTCCCCCTCAATAGCGAAAAGAGCCTGGATACCAGTGCACTCCGGATATTATCTGAAGACGACCAACTGCTGGCGCTTGCCTGCGACCAGTAGACCCTGACGTTCGTTCATCGTATTTTGGGAAAGCCTGTTTATGCTCAGTGGCTGGCTGTTAGTCCTCATATCGATCACTTACATCTCGCTACTGTTTGCCATTGCCTGGGCTGGTGACCGCCACCCCGGGCTCTACCGCCGGCGTTGGGCCAGAACCCATGTCTACGCCCTGTCACTGGCCGTCTATTTCACCTCCTGGACCTTCTATGGCGCTGTAGGGCGAGCTACCCAGGAAGGGCTGGGCTTTCTGCCCATCTATCTCGGCCCGTTACTGGTGTTCGTGTTTGGTGCCCCACTGCTGCGCCGAATTATCTTCATCAGCAAGCGCAACAACAGCACCTCCATCGCCGACTTCATCGCTTCGCGGTACGGCAAATCCCAGTCGTTGGCGGCTATGGTCGCCATCTTCGCCCTTATTGGCAGCGTCCCCTACATCGCGCTGCAGCTAAAAGCCATTTCAATGGGCTTCAATGTGCTCTCGGATTCAGGCGCTGCCCACACCGAGCTGAGCACAGCCGCCTGGAACGACTCTGCCTGGTACATCACTCTGGTACTGGCGGTGTTTACCGTCCTTTTCGGTACGCGACATCTGGAATCCACGGAACACCACCGGGGCATGATCCAGGCGATTGCCTTCGAATCCCTGATCAAGATCGTTGCCTTCGTCGCCGTCGGGCTGTTTGTCGGCTACGGCCTTTATGGAGGCTTCGGCGATCTCTGGAGCAATGTTCGTGAGGCCGGGCTGGTAGGCACCCTGACCACGGATGGCATCGAGGCACCGGCCTTTATAACCCAGACACTGGTGGCCATGCTTGCCATTATCTGCCTGCCACGGCAGTTCCACGTTATGGTCGTTGAGAACACAGACCACCGGGATTTCGAGACTGCCCGATGGGCCATGCCCATCTACCTGATCATCGCCAGTGCGTTTGTACTGCCGATTGCAGCGGCCGGACTCCTGTCGCCGGAAATCAGCTCGTCGGACCCCGACATACTGATCCTCAACCTGCCGATTGCAGCTGGCGAACAATGGCTTGCCATACTGGCATTCCTCGGTGGCGGCTCGGCTGCGGCAGCGATGGTCATTGTCTGCTCCGTTGCCATCGCCACCATGGTCAGTAACGAAATCATCATGCCTGCCCTGTTGAAATTTTTCCGGCCCGGTATGAACAAGCGTACAGACTTGAGCTACCTGCTGCTAAGCATCCGCCGGGTGGCCATTTTCGTTGTACTGTTTACCGCCTATGGCTTTTATCGCATGGCCGGGGAAGATTACAGCCTGACTGCATTCGGGCTACTGTCGTTCGCTGCCGCGGCGCAGTTCGGCCCTGCCCTGGTCGGAGGCATCCTTTGGCGACGGGGCAACCATACAGGTGCTGTATGGGGCCTGGGGCTCGGTTTTCTTATGTGGTGTTATACCCTGTTGCTGCCGGCACTGGCTTCAACCGGCTGGCTGAGCGATACGCTGATCGAACAGGGCGTCTGGGGCATCAACTGGACAAGGCCTACAGCTCTGTTCGGCTCCGAGTTGGACCAGATCAGCCATGGCATCATCTGGAGCCTTGGCATAAACACCGTCACCTATATCGTGTTGTCCATGCTCACCCGTCAACGGGTGCGGGAGAAGATCCAGATTGCGTCGTTCTTCCACGACCCCCAGCCAAAAGCGGAAACACCCCAGCAACAAAGCTGGCAGGGCGAAATCCTCACTTCTGACCTCCAGGCCATTGCTGACCGCTTTATGGGAGAGGAACGGGCAGAGGCCATATTCCGTAATTACGAGCGGCGCAACGCCATCCGCCTGCATCTTCATCGCCCCGCGTCCTCGCATCTGATGAAGTTTATCGAGCGCCAGCTGGCCTCGGTGATCGGTGCATCCACGGCCAGGGTTGTCCTTGAGTCGACCCTGACCGGCCGGGACATGCAGATTGAGGATGTCGTCAGCATTGTCGATGAAGCCTCCCAGGCGATGACGTTCAGCCGGGAGCTTCTGCAATCCGCCATTGAGAACATCAGCCTGGGTGTTTCGGTGGTGAATCATCAGCAACAGCTGGTGGTATGGAACCAGCGCTACCTTGAGCAATTCAACTACCCGGCCGGTTTTGTGCGGGTCGGCAGGCCGGTGGAAGATCTGATGCGCTATAACCTGACCAACGCGAATCTGCCGGCACGACGCATTGACGATATTATTACCGACCGCTGCAATCGCATGCGTGAAGGTCTTCCCATGTCCTACGAACGCCAGCGCCCTGACGGCACCGTGCTGCGAATTGATGGCAGCCCGATTCCTGGCGGCGGCTATGTCACCACGTTCCAGGACATTACCGCCATGCGGCGCACCGAACAGGCACTCAAGGAAACCAACATCTATCTCGAACAGCGGGTCAAGGAGCGCACCCAGGAATTGCAGGTCATCAATGAGCAAATGCTCAAAGCCAAGTCGGTTGCCGAACAGGCCAACCAGAGTAAAACCCGCTTCCTCGCTTCCGCCAGTCACGATCTGCTCCAGCCGTTGAACGCCGCGCGCCTGTTCACCTCTGCCCTTGCAGGCAAGGCCCGGGACCCGGAAATGAGTGAACTGGTGGAACATATCGACAGTTCCCTCGGGGCTGCCGAAGAAATCATCAGCACCCTGCTGGACATATCCAAACTGGATGCGGGCGCGCTCGAGCCTGATATCAGTGTATTCCCTGTCAATGAAATCATGCGTCACCTCGCCACGGATTTCTCCGCCATTTCCAAGGATCAGGGGCTGGATCTGCACGTAGTACCCAGCAGCGCATGGATACGCTCGGATTCCAAACTGCTCAGAAGGGTGATCCAGAATTTCCTCTCCAATGCCATCCGGTATACACCCAGCGGAAAGATACTGCTCGGATGCCGCCGCCTTAAGGGCTACATCCGCATTGAAGTCTGGGACACCGGCCCCGGCATCCCGGATGACCAGCTCGCTCACATCTTTGAAGAATTCCGCCGCTTTCAGCAGGGTCGGGACAAGAAGGGGCTGGGGCTGGGGCTGGCCATCGTCGACCGCATCTGCGGGATGCTCAACCACCCGGTAAATGTCCGCTCCGTCCAGGGTCTGGGAAGCGTGTTCAGCATAACCGTACCGGTCGCTCCTCCCGAACCCGTTGAGCAGAATGCGGCCAGGCCCGCCCCGGCATCCCGGCGCGTCTCCAGCCTGGGAGGGCTGCACGTGCTTTGCATCGACAACGACCCGGCCATACTTCATGGCATGAGCGCCCTTCTGGACAACTGGCAGTGTGACGTCACTACCGCCGAAAGCCTCGAAGATGCCCGCCACAAGCTAAACGGCACCGAACCGGACATCATACTGGCGGACTATCAGCTTGATGATAACCGTAATGGTCTCGACGCAATGGACTCATTGAGAGAGGAGGCAACCAATGATATACCTGGCATACTCATTACCGGCTATATGGCTCCAGAGGTCAGGGAAGATGCTATTGGCAGGGGCTATCAGATACTTTACAAACCCGTAAAACCGGCGGCCCTCCGGGCGGTGGTTAACAAGTTACTCAAGCAGAAACGCCAATGACCGACTCAGCAGACAATGCCATCGGGAACACCTTTGCAAAACTCAGTTTTCTGGTCGTCGATGATTTTGAGAACTTTCGCCTTTCCATAAGGCAGATGCTGCGAAGTTGCGGTGCCGACAAAATCGAGCTGCTGCCCAATGCCTCCACCGCCATCCAGTATTGCTCCTACAATCATGTGGACGTGGTCCTTTGTGACTATAATCTGGGCGACGGCAAAAACGGCCAGCACATTCTCGAGGAATTGCGACACAAGAAGCTTCTGAAGCGCTCTTCGCTGTTCCTGATGGTGACCGCAGAAACATCCAAAGAAATGGTCATGGGCGCAAGGGAATACCAGCCCGACGCCTACCTGACCAAGCCCATCAACCGGGCCATGCTGGAAAAACGGCTGAGCAGCCTGCTTACGCAACGCAATGCCCTGCTTCCCATCAACCGGGAAATCGATCGTGAAAACTTTCCGGAAGCCATTTCCCTGTGCCTGAAGACTCTACCTGCAAAACCGCGTTATAAAACCTGGCTGATGAAAACCCTCGCCGATCTTTACTATCGGGTAGGCGACCTCAGCCACGCTCTGAAAATCTACGACGATGTGCTGGTACAACGGGATCTTTCATGGGCCAGGCTGGGGCGAGGAAAAATTCTGGTGGCCAATCAGAACTACGATGATGCTGTTACCACCCTGAAGGAGCTGGTCTCCAAGCACCCTGATTACATGGAGGCCTATGACCTGCTGGCCGAGGCACTGGAAAAACAGGGGCGCCCCACACAGGCACAACAAATTCTGGAGAAGGCCGCCGAACATTCGCCTAACGCCCTGTTGCGACACAAACACCTGGCCGAACTGGCGGCATCCAACCAGGACATGTCGACGGCATCAGACGCATGGCGGCAAACAGTCACTCTGGGCACCTACTCCATTCACGACAGCTCCGAGCATTACCTGGCCCTGGGGCAGTCACTGTCGGACCTGAGCGAGGGTGACACGTCCGACGAAGGCTCCGCCAATGCCGACGAAGCTCTCACAATCCTGCGCCGCATGGAGAAACGCTTTGCGGATCAGGAAGACATCAAAGTCCGGAGCCGCATTGTGCAGTCACGGGTTCATGCCGGTCAGGGCAGGCTGAACGAGGCCCAGAAGGCTATCGAAAGTGTTGCGGACGAACTGGGCGACCCGGACCTCATGGATCCGGAAGCGGGCCTGGACTACGCCAAGACATTATTCAGACTGGGGCGAGATGACGAAGCAAAAAACCTGCTGACAACCCTGGCCAATCGCTTCCATGACAATCCGGCATTACTGCAGAAGATCGAGAACCTGCTTGATGAGCCCGTGGGATTCCGGCAAAAACTGCAAGCCAGATCTTTGAATCGGGATGGCATCAAGGCGTTTGAGGCTGGAAACCTTGATGAAGCCGTCGCAACCTTCAGCCAGGCCCTTGAAATAGTCCCGTCCCATGCCTCGCTCAACCTTAACCTGGTCCAGGTACTGATGAAGAAGTACCAGCAATCCCCTGACGATCGCGATTTGCTGAAACGTTGCGAAAAATACCTCGCCAGACTCTCGGGGCTGCCGGAGCAACACCGACAGTACCGTCGCCTGATGTCCTTACGCAAAAAACTGAAAGGAATGATGTCATGAGCACCAACAACCACGACACCCCTGTCGAGTCCCGGCGAGCTCAAGGTATCGATTTCTCCATGGTGCTGGCATCAGCTGTTCACGACATGAAGAACTCCCTGGGTATGCTTCTGAACTCTCTGGATGAATTACGCCAGGAGCAGGCACAGTCGATCGGAGAGTCCTCACGCTTCAATACCCTGCAGTACGAAGCTGAGCGGATGCACAATGATCTTGTGCAACTGCTTGGTATCTACCGGCTCGGCGAGAACAACCTGTCAGCTCACATTGAAGAACACTTTGTCCCTGACTTTCTTTCCCAGCATATGGCACGGCACACGCCTCTTCTCGACGGACTGGGTATCAAGCTTGAGATAGCGGCTGATGATATTAACGGGTTCTTCGATGAAGACCTGCTGACCGGCGTGCTGAACAACACGATTAACAATGCCATTCGCTACACCAGAAGCAAGATCAAGCTGACTGCGTCGGAGCGGCAGGGTTTTCTCGTTATTGGTGTAGAGGATGATGGCGAGGGTTATCCGGAGAGTATGCAGCACACCGGCACACCGAGCTTCAAGTCTCTGGACTTCAAGAGCGGGAGTACCAGCCTGGGCCTGTTTTTCGCATCATCTGTTGCGCAGCTGCACAGCGAAGGCGATCGGACCGGGTCTATTCGATTGCATAATGGGGGCAGCTTGGGGGGTGGGGTGTTTGAGATCTGGTTGCCTTGAATCGTATCCCAAATAAAAAACCCCCAACGGCGAAGCCGCTGGGGGTTTGTTATTTAGGAGCCTGACGATGACCTACTCTCACATGGGCAGAAGCCACACTACCATCGGCGCTGGTCTGTTTCACTGCTGAGTTCGGGATG
>NZ_JBDWCL010000030.1:0-1540 GCF_039977835.1 Marinobacter sp.
GGGATTCCGGCATCGTGACCAGCGATTCCGGAAAAACGTCCAAAATCGGTCACGATAAAACGGAATGAGCGGTCACGATCACCCGGAACGGGCGGTCACGTTCAAACGGAATGGGCGGTCACGATGGGCCGGAATATGCAGTTGTAAATGTCGAGATCAAAACACGAGTCTATGCCCAGCACCAGGCAGTCCTGGGCATAGACATAAATATCGCCGCTACCACAGCTTAGGAAAGAACAATCAGGCACCTCGATGCGGGAACTGGAGCCCCAGCCGATCAGGTTCTTCACCGACCAGCGGGTAAAACCTCCGGCATCCTCAAGGACGAAACGTTCCCCGTTTGGTATACCGATATGCTCGGCGCGGATGGGGTCCAGCTCACCGATATTGGGGGCACCCTCCTCACCATAGACCAGCTGCGCCTTGGTCTGGACGGGACTGCCCCCTTCTAACAATGGCGTGAGCAGCACGATCACCTGGTCAAAGAAATTCCCACTGGAGCTGGCCTCGCTCAACCCCTCTCCACGGTCGACGATATCAACGTTAACATTGCCGGTAAGGGTTTCGATCTTGCCGGACAGAACCCCCGTGGATTCGCCGAAGCCCAGGCGAAAACCGACAATCTCCTGGGCGGTTTCGTCGAAGGCAAATTCCAGAAAAGGGTTATCAATATTGAACGGAACTATTTCACCTTCACCGTAGGCAGAGCCATCCGGTTTAAACTGGCGCGGCGCTTTCGGGTTGCGGTCGAAATAGGCCTGGTTGTTGATGTACCCGAGGGCGAAATCCTCGATGTACACATCGGAGGTACCGGCCTTCTCACCATCCCTGTCATAGCGACCGAGTTCGAGGATATCCACATTGGTCTGGATATCAATATCCATGCCCAGGTTGACGCGGGTATAGGAAGTGGAATCGGATTGGTCCGGATGGTACTGGCGATCAACGGATATGAATGCCTGGCCAGTTATGCCTGACATATCGCTGTCTGAGATGGGCTGCAAGTCTGCTGCTACTGGCGAGGCAAACAACAGTGCTACCAAGGAAAACCAAACAACACGTTTCATAGACACATCTCATCATTAACCGCCTTCTGCAAACGCGGTTTATTGTTGTTTTGGATGAGTGTCTCTGAACACTTGTATCGTTTTTGCTGGCGTTTTTTTGTTTTTTGGCCAGTTCTTGTTCAGATCTTAGCTTTGTTTACACAATGTCACTGTGAGCTGTGTCATAGATTTTGAAGGTGGGGAACATGCTTCGGCCAGTGCTTCGCACTGGGATGACCTACTTTGCTCGCGCTAGCGCGCTCGGCCCTTCGGGCCCGTCGTCACGGCGTTCCGACGTCCTGCGGCGTGCGTTGCACGCCTTGTCACATGGGCCATTGTAGTGCACAGAAGATAATCGTATCCCAAATAAAAAACCCCCAACGGCGAAGCCGCTGGGGGTTTGTTATTTAGGAGCCTGACGATGACCTACTCTCACATGGGCAGAAGCCACACTACCATCGGCGCTGGTCTGTTTCACTGCTGAGTTCGGGATG
>NZ_JBDWCL010000031.1:0-4486 GCF_039977835.1 Marinobacter sp.
TCACAACCCACTCCTTCACTGACATGCCCCCGGCCATCGATAAAAGCCGGGGACAGTAGCTGGTTCTGTGGCCTGACGGCCACTCGGAGGTGGGTCAAAATTAATGGCCAGTAGTGGGTCATTTTAATTGGCCATTAACACTTAACAGCTTTGTGCCCAAAGTCGTTGTTAATCGGGCATAATGTTGAAATATCGGCATTTTTTAGGATTTAAATTTTTGGCGCAAGTATTTGAACAGACACGGTTTCGCCAACTAAGACCGCTTATCACCGGGGTGCGAGGGTGCCCTCCGGAGGCAGAGGTCTCAGGTTCGAATCCTGACGGGCGGGCCATTGACGTCGCAAAGCGAACCTTCAGATAGTGCGACAAGGTACTGGGAAGAACCAACTTGCTCTTGCCGGATCACTACGCAGTGGCCAGCTCGCGAGAGTTGAACTCACTTCTGCCAAATGCCCGATTGCTCCAACTCTGAATGAACATGAATCCGAAAGACTCATCATTCCCAGCGGGTCTGCGAATAGCTGAACACTGGCAACGACAGCCGCCAGCGAATGGCCGCCATACGCAGAAGCAGTCCGAGACTGAACGCGGCCAACAGAGTGACATTCTCGCCCACCCCTTGGCGAAGCAAGGTCAGGTACAGGAAAGCCACCACAAGTGAAACGCTGGCGTAGAGTTCGTGGCGCAGTACCTGCGGGGTGCGGTTACATAAGATATCCCGGATGATGCCGCCAAAAATCCCGGTGGTGATGCCGGCCATGACCACCACCACGGTGTCATAGCCCAGCTTGAGCGCGACATTGCAGCCAATTACCGTAAACGCCACCAGACCTATGGCATCCAGAACCAGAAACAACTGATGCAGATGCCGCATGAAGCGCGCAATCACGATGGTGACCAGGCCACCTGTAATGGTCATGTATATATAGCGAGGGTGCTGGGTCCAGGTGACGGGGAAGTTACCCAGAAGAATGTCCCGGACAGTTCCGCCACCAAGGGCGGTAAAAAACGCAATGACAGTGACACCGAAAAGATCCATGTTCCTTCGCCCGGCCGTGAGGGCTCCCGACATGGCTTCGGCGGTAATGGCAATCATATAGATAGAGGTCAGCACACAGGACTCCTGAGTTTCCGTGGCCTCTCCCCCTGTCCCTGATACCTGAGAGTTTACAGAGCCTGGCTCTGCTTGCCCCTTCGGTGGACTGCGGTAGCAGTCACTCTCCAGACGGCGTTAGATGATGCTCGCAGTACCTGTGCCTGAGCGTTTATGGGAGTTTGCGCCTTCGGCGGGGCCAACGGCCCACTCTCCTGCGAGCTCGCCATTATAAGGAGATAGGAAGCTAACGTCGAGCGGGATAGCGCGGCCGCAGTCAGGCTATAACGAGTGGCACTACAAGCCTTGCTGGTTTGTCAGCTACGGCGGTATTTCCGGAGGGCTCCGTTCAGCCCAGGTTGCCAGGCAACTGGTCACCACGCTGAAAATGATGCCGATGGTGGACGGAGTGATGGTGCAGATGCCGTGGGAGAAACTGGACGTAATGGTGCAATGGGCAACGGCCCTGAAGTCGCTTCGCTAAACACCAGAGTAGTTGAACAAATTCCCCGGTCAGCAAACCGGGGAACCTGTAGCTTCTACCGCAACGGGTATCAACTCTGCCGGTTCACCAGAACCCGACCATCACGAATAGACGCCAGAACCGGCAACTGCCCAAGCAGCACGTCATAGGATGACTTACCCTGCAGGACAACACAGCGAGCAGGAAGACCCTCCTCGATGCCGTATTCTTCCAGAGCCAATGCTGCAGCACCGTTGTCGGTAATAAGCTCCAGCGACCGATCAATCCAACCCATGCCCAGCATGTGGCAGGCGTGCAAACCTACGTCCAGGGTACGGAGCATGTTGCCATTGCCCAGTGGATACCAGGGATCGCGAATGGAATCCTGTCCGAACGCTACCTTCAGCCCCGCATCCAGCAGCTCCGGAACTCGGGTCAGACCTCGGCGCTTCGGATAACCATCGAATCGCCCCTGCAGGTGCAGGCTTTCAGTGGGCATCGACAGAAAGCGCAGACCGGATTTCTTCAACAAGCGGAACAGCCGGCTGCAGTAATGATCGTTGTACGAGCCCATGGCACAGGTATGGCTGGCAGTAACCCGGGAGCCATAGTCCAGCTTGAGCGCCTCGGCAGCGAGCACTTCCAGAAACCGGGATTCGGGATCATCAATCTCGTCGCAATGCACGTCTACCAGAAGGTCATGTTTATGAGCCAATGCCACCAGCCACTGAACCGATTCAACGCCGTAGTCTCGAGTGAATTCGAAGTGGGGAATGCCACCAACCACATCGGCCCCCAGACGCACCGCCTCTTCCATCAGCTCCTTGCCCTGTGGAAATGACCAGAGACCTTCCTGGGGAAAAGCGACAATCTGCAGGTCGACCGTGTCAGCCATGCGCTCACGAACTTCCAGCATGGCCTTCAGACCTGTCAGCTTGGGGTCCGTCACGTCCACGTGAGTACGGACGTGTTGAATGCCGTTATCGGCAAACAGCCTCAAGGTCTGTTCGGCCCGACCGATCACGTCGTCATGGGTCAGGCTGGCTTTGCGTTCAGACCAGCACTCAATACCCTCAAACAAGGTACCACTCTGATTCCAGCGTGGCTCGCCAGCGGTCATTGCCGCATCCAGGTGAATGTGCGGCTCCACGAAAGGAGGAGTGACCAGATTTCCGTCGGCGTCCAGCTGGTTCCCCACAACGCTTTCAGGCGCATCCTGGGCCGTGATGCTGCTGAATTTTCCATCGGTGATGGTCAGCCGGAACAACCCCTCACGCCCCTGAAGCCGTGCATTGATAATAGCGTTCAGATTTTCACTCATAACATCTCCACACAGATTTTCCACTGGTTTGAATCACGGCCTCGACAACAGATGGGCCAGCGACGAGGCTCATCGCAATATCTGAGGCTCACTCTTGCCTTTATTTTAATTGTTGCTATGGTTGAGGTTAAATACAAATTGAGAGTAGCCATGTTTTCACAAGACCATCTCTTGACCACCTTCCATTAATAAGCGAGCGCGGTTAACCCCCGTGCTCGCAACCATTCAAATTATTGTAGAAATGACCGCGAAAGGTATTGTTTCAAGCTCTGCTTGAAGCAAGCCATATTTTTGCGGTGAAAAATTATCAGAACTCTAACCAGAAATACGATTTTACGAATCTTTAGGTTGGTCTTACTTTATCAGTCACATCGGCTGGACGCATAGAAAACTGATACAGATGAGGCGCCAAGCCAATTTTTTTGCAACGCAATTTACGGAACAAAAATAATAATAAAATATTAGGGAGGCTCCGCAACCGAGCCTCCCATTTTTTCAGGTTTTCAGGAGAAAACATCCTTTAAAAAATTTGGTCGGCCAAATAAACATGAAAATAAAAAATCTTTTGTTCCCAAGATTTTGTTTCAGGTCAATAAATAAGCAGCAAGCCACTGACAAGTTGCACTTTCTCATCGATTCCAATTATTGGAGTGTTAATGAATCTTTGCCCGATGCGCACGAACTGCCAGAGCTCTTGGATTGCGACCTGAATATAACAACGCAAGCAATCTACCGCCTGATTTGCGCCGGCGTAATTTTCAAGCGCCAGAATGGTCGCCTTTTCACTCACATAATAAAAGATGAGAAGAGTGACATCATGGTGACTTTCCAAACGCCAACAACATTAAAGGTGATCAAATTGCATGAATAAAAGGCCGAAATCATTCTGCAAAGCGCCTAGCGGCAGCGCTCACTTTTACTAAGAGTATAGAAATGAGTAAAGAGAAACCTAAAAAACAGGCAAAGAAAACTCTGAAAGAGAAAAGAAAAGACAAGAAACAAAAAAACAGCTAACTAGAAAGAGGGGGGGGGGGGTGGGAAGGAAAACCTTTCCCCTATGATAACAGCATTTTGAAGAGAAATCCCGGCTTTTTATTTATCAATAATATAATATTTCATGGACATTCATCATATTTATGGCCTGAGGTTTTTCATGAAGGTAGATGTTGGCTTTCTTGCATCCATAGATGCCTTAAAAGTCCTGAGAAAAAAATATCGTCGCTTGATCAAAGCAATTACTCTGGGAGATGATCAGATAGCAATGATTGGAAGCTGCGTCACAATTATGGATTGCGCAGATCTTCAGACGCATAAATTCAGATTGGTTGAATCCATTGAGTCAGAAGGCGCCAATCCGAAAGATTTACCGATAGATTCATCTCTTGGGCTTGCGCTACTCGCGAGTAAGCCTGGTGACTACCTAAAATTGAGTTTAGGTGGCGAGGAGGGTGGCATTGTTATCTTATCCATTACCTGAATCAGTGACTTCAATCGGCTAAAACTGCGCTTAAAGCCTGCAATAACAGAGCCTTAAGCGATATAATGGCACCTGACATCCATTCACCCAGTCAGTGCATTTGGCTCATGCGTACTTTCACTCTCCAGCAAT
>NZ_JBDWCL010000032.1:0-4681 GCF_039977835.1 Marinobacter sp.
CTGAATGGAAGGGGGAAGCAGGAAGTCAGTGTCCCGATCAGCAAGTACAAAATGTCCCATCATTGAAGTCCGGTTATGGCCCCTGTTGTATTGATTATCTCACTTCGACACTGCGTGGTTAAGTCCGACAGGCTGCTAGAGCTGTTAGAATAACGGCCCGCCATCGTCCCAACGTATAACATAGCTACGTCGAAAGCTGTCCATTCTTCGGGGGCAAACTTGAAATCGGAAAACTGTTTGGGCAGCAGTTCTGAAGGGTTGGCTTCGACCTCCTGAATACGCTTGTTAAAACCTTCGGCGTAACCTTTGAAGATATCCAGATCCTCTTTAGGAAGGGCCTGGAGTTGACTCTTAATGGAATCTGGATCAAATCCTGTTCTTGAGGATCGATCTAAGGACAGATAGTCAGGCCCGAGAACTTCTGAAACTGTACCCAGCACTGACCGCTTGATCATTTCCATTTGAAACAGTCGGTCTTGCGCGAGCGCATAGCCGTAGCCGTAATAGAGGCCGTAGGTACTGTCCGCGTATACGTGCGGAACTCCATAATTATCTCGTTTGATTGTGACGCTCGATGCTTGTGTGTCATCGACTGAAGGGCTCGACGAAGAGTTGCTGTTGTTGCATCCCGTTAAAGCTAGAGCAACCGCCCCCGCCAAAAGCCATGAGCAATTCCGCTTTCCTTGATAAGTCATTATTAATCTGCCTTTTTATCTTTGTAGTGACATCGGGACCTGTTAAAGCAAACAGGTAACCAACTCTTAGCATCAAAATTGACGATACTCAAAGATCGCATTAATGACTATTTATGTGTCATATTAAAATGCTTAAAAACAGTGAGTTATAGAATTTATAAGGCTTTCATGATATTCTAAGGTCGGATTTACTTCCATATTTGGTCAAGGTGAAGGTCAGGCTGAATACGCAAGATAATCAGATAGTTGGTTAACGAAAATATAATGTATTTGTGGTTAGTATATTGAATATGATTCACCTATACATAAAACGAATATCTATATTCTCAGAAAGTTTTAAGGCAATGGCCTATGAAAGTGGGACGACTCGGGTTGACTGTCGACAATATTGTCAGGCCCCCCTGGCGTTTGCATGGGACAGTTTCTGTTTCGTCTCCTGACCAGATTAGAACTGAGAGGCTATTGCTTGACGGGATGACATCGCTAGGAGGCAATCGGAGGGATGGCTGAGGCGGTTCACTCATTCCGAACTTTGATCGGTCATGCGCATTCTTCCCCAGGCAATTCGGAATAAGCGCTCCTTGGGAGGCGCAGTGTTCCACATGCACGACGGTGTTCGTTGAATCGCTTTAGGCGTCCTCGTTGAGCCAATGCAAAAGGCATGGTGCACCCGTTCGAACAGCTTGAACGCTTCCCCTGGGTCCTACCCTGGTGGCCACTCTCTCCCTTTACCACCATAACTATATTGCAAGTATACTTGTCAGGTTTTTGTCCGGACACTCTATAATTATAAGTATACTTGCAATATTTCCATCGATGGCCGAAAATACTGCAAGTATTCTTGCAATTTATAGTAGCTGCGTATGAGCCTTACCCTCCAAATTCACTGGGACAACCAGTGGCATGATGCCGGCGTTATCGAATTCAGAGACCCTGACCAAGGTCTCAGAGGTAAGCCGACATTCTCTTATGACATGGAATACGCTCTGAAAGCCCTGGAGCATATTGGAGATTGTGACCATCAGGACTTAATCGACCGGACAGCTGTGGGAGTGAATCTGCCCTGCATTTTGGCCGGCGACTACATGAATGGTGAGATTGTCCCGATCCTTAGAGACATCATTCCTCAGGGAGCAGGCCGCCGGCACTGGGTTAAAAGCCTTGGATATGACCGCGATCCCGAGCATCGAATCGATTACCAGCTCTTGGCTGAGGGTTGTGTCGGTCCAGTCGGTAACTTACGAATCAAAGAGGCGGCGGAAGCGTTCGAGTTTGAAGTTGCAAGGTCAGAGGTCGTCTTATTCGATCGTGAAGAAGTGTGTACCCGGGCCGACAGCCTGATCCAGTATGCTCACAGCCTACATGTTGCAATTGGCGGCGCAACGGGGGCTGGGGGTGACGCGCCCAAGCTGTTGTTGGTCGAAAACCATTATGGACAGTATGCGCTTGAGGGAACCATTCCTGACGAAGAGATTGCCCGGCATTGGCTGGTTAAATTTCCGAGGGGAAAGAGGACGAGCGACGATATTTGGGTACTTGAGGGTGAGGCCGCTGTGTACCAGTTCCTTGAGGAGCAGGGCTTTAATTCCATCACCGGGGCTGCTTTCGATGACATCTACGGAGATGTAGCTCTTTGGTTACCGCGTTTTGACCGAGAAGTTAGGCAAGAAGGCATCTTGCGTCATGGAATGGAGTCTGTTTATTCGATGATGGGCGTGATCGGAGATGGCGCTCGCCTGGATCACGTCGATGTGATCCGGAAACTCCAGAACTGTGTGGCCAAGCCTGAGGACAAAGATGCTCTGCTCGCGGATTACCTGGTTCGGGATGTTTTGAACACCGCAACGGGTAATCGCGACAACCACGGTCGCAACACCTCACTGATTAAGCGAGATCATGATATTGAGTTGGCGCCGGCCTATGACATAGCCCCTATGGTGTTGGACCCTGAATCGATCGCGATGTCTACATGGTGGCCACATCACCTATTGGACCAACGACGGAATCCAGATTATTCGTTGATTCTGGGGGACCTTGCTGTTAATCCCAAAGCAGCTGCAAGCATCATGGACGATGAGCTGATGAAGTTGGTGGACATGAAGGCTGGCTTGAAGCGGTATGGCGCTCCGGACGCAATGCTGAATCATATTTCGATCAGGATGCATGAGCCGGAATTGGTTCATGATCAGCTGGAACGCTTGTTGTATCCGGGCTGAGTCATAGTGGGGAGAGTATTAAGCATGCCTAAATTGAAACGAACACCGCTAACGCCAAACGAACGGTCACTGATTCGAGAACAGACCTTTGCAGAGCTCGAAGCCGGAAAAATTCACCTGGGCCAGGCCCTTCGTCGGTTTCGCCTGAAGTTCACAGGGTTGAACCAGAAGCAATTCGGAAGGCTTACGGGGTTCTCTGCCACGACTATCTCTGCGATTGAGAGGGACCCAGAGTCGGGCACTGTTCGAACGATCAATAAGATTCTTCGAAAGTTTGGTATGCAGCTGACAATGGGGCTGATTAATCGAAGCAGTGAAACTCAGCCAGTGAGTGTCTCCCCGGCTGGGAAGAAGCGACGTTTTCTTTCGCCTGAGGAGGCAAAAGAAGCCATTGACCGTGTGGTATCTGGTACCTGATTGATCGGGCTTTTCGTGCCGGAAATGAGACGATCTCATACATCCACTGCCTCGCCTTAACCACGAATAAAGTGGCACAGACCATGTTTGGAGTGAATGCAGGATAATTCCATAGATTCAGACAGCCGTCTTTGGGTGGACCTTGTTTCAAATATAAAAAAGCTGCTTCTTTACAAATTAGGACTGTAAGATGAGCTTCATCGGGCTTTTCCGACAATGCAATCCGCCTTCCGTTTTAGGATTACGAAAGTGCCGTTGCGGAGTCGTCGTTTGTTGAACGGACTTACGAACGGGCTCGCCGATACAGTTGGCCAAGGAAGCGGATTCAGGAGACCTCGGCAGGATCCTTGGTACGGCAAGCTTTGTTGGCACGGAGTGAGTATATCGAAGCTCTCGATAGACACTTAGAACACGTTGCTGCTAGGGACACTGACACTCCTAGCCAATGAGTTCCTCCGAATCGTCATTGGCCGAGGGTCTCAACCTGAGGTTGGGTAAGCCTGAAGCACTCGGTGACTCCGATCACGCGAGCGTAGCCCCACCAGTATTAGCGGTACCACGATCATCGCACTGCCCCCCGCAAACCAGAGGTCGGGCATTTCGTTGAAACCTATCCAGCCAATCAATACCGCCCAGATCAGGCCGGTATATTCAGCGCTGGTGACCTGGTTGGCATCCACCTGTTTGTAGGCCAGCAATACGGTGATGTTGTAGCCCAGGATGAACAGGGCTGAACCCAGGGCACTGATCAGTATGGAGCTGTCCCATGCGGCGCCTTCCCACAACGCCAGTACACCGGCGGCCGGGATAATCAGCACGTAGTTCAGTAGCAGCTTGTGCACGGTGGTCTGCTCTTTCGGGAGCTTGCGGACCATGACGGCGTTGATGGCCAGGGCAAAGGCGGAGGCCAGGGCGGCGATGGCCGCCCAGTTGAACTCCACCGGCCGCAGGATAACGATAATGCCACCGAACCCGCTGAATACGGCGAAGACACTCAGTGGTGTAAGCTTTTCCCGGAACAGGAAGACGGACAGCACCATGACCAGGATAGGGGCGGCGTAGAACACCGCGTTGGCGGTGGCCAGGGGCAGGTTACCCAGGGCAACGACCATGCACAGGATGCCTGCCAGGTGTATATGGGCCCGCAGGGCGTGCACCTTGAAGCCGGAGAACAGGTGCTTGCGGTTGAGCTGCCCGGCCAGGGGGAGTAACAGCAGCAGGGTGATGACGCAGCGCAGGAAGGCAAACTGGAAGATCGGCGCGCCGGGTTCCATCAGTTTGATGAAGACGTCACTGATCAATGCCATGGCGTTGCCGATCACCAGCAGTAGGATTGCACTGTTTACGGTTTTG
>NZ_JBDWCL010000033.1:0-3834 GCF_039977835.1 Marinobacter sp.
CTGAATGGAAGGGGGAAGCAGGAAGTCAGTGTCCCGATCAGCAAGTACAAAATGTCCCATCATTGAAGTCCGGTTATGGCCCCTGTTGTATTGATTATCTCACTTCGACACTGCGTGGTTAAGTCCGACAGGCTGCTAGAGAAAGGCAAGCTCCGCGACGCAGTGAAGTCAGGTGGTAACCAATCCACGTATATCAGCATGATCCACCGTCGCAGTCTGCCGGATCCTGTCCTGGCCCAAGGTGCCTGCAATCGACAGGTGCAACATGTGAAGTCCGTGCAAGTCTTGACAGGTCAAAACATATCAGCCCGGATTTCTCATGAGAAGGTAGCGTAAGGAGGAAAGGAGCGGCTGAAAGTGCTATGGTTTCAGGACCTTACACCATCACCACTGAACCAACAGCCGCTATCCAAAATGGTACCTGAAAAACTGACCTTCTCGCCACTCTCTCGCCGCCAAATTGAAGCCGACTTCTCCGGTGGCCACATCACCTCCGATGCCGGATTGCTCCTGCTTCGCGAAGTCGACAAACAACACCAGCTCACTCAGCGCCTGGCTACGGTTCTGGACGATGCCCGTAATCCGGTACTGGTTCGCCACAATCTTCAGACCATGATCCGGCAGCGGGTCTTTGGCGTGGCCGCCGGGTACGAAGACCTGAACGATCACGAGGCGCTACGCGCTGATCAGGCACTTCAGACCGCGACCGGTGAAGATGCCATTCTGGCGGGCAAATCGACCTTGTGCCGGATGGAACAGCGCGTGGACCGGCAGGCGGTGGTCAAAGCCCACGAACTGCTGTGGCATCACTTCATTGAACAGCACGACTCCACCCAAGGAAATTGTGCTGGATTTTGATGGCACCGACGTTCCGGTGCATGGCGACCAGCCCGGCAAGTTCTTTAACGCCTACTACGATCACCATTGTTACTTCCCACTGTACGTGTTCTGCGGTCGCCATCTTCTGGTGAGCTATCTGCGCACAAGCAACCGAAGCGACAGCCGCCACAGCTGGGCCATTCTGGCCCTGCTGGTGAAGTTCATTCGGCAGTACTGGCCGGATACCCGCATCGTGTTCCGGGGTGACAGCGGCTTTTATCGTCCTCGATTGTTGAGCTGGTGCGACCGGAATAAGGTGGATTACCTGGTCGGTATCAGTAAGAACAGCCGACTGCTCAAGGAGGTAGACGCACCCTCAATGCTTGTTCGCAAGGCTCACAACGAACTGGGTGAAAAAGTCTCCGCCACCTACCGGTTCCAATACCAGGCCCGCACTTGGAAACACCCCCGCTGGGTGGTCGCCCGGCTGGAAGAAGGCGAACTGGGTGCCAACCCCAGGTTCATCATCAGTTCCCGTTACGACGACGGCGTTAAACTCTACTACGAGCAATACTGTGCCCGGGGCGACATGGAAAACCGGATCAAGGATCAGCAGTTGTGCCTGTTTGCCGATCGCACCTCCAGCACGCAGTGGTGGACCAATCAGTGGCGGTTGCTCCTGTCGGGCTTTGCCTACATGTTGTTCGAGCGATTACGGGCCCACCTGAAAAAGACGCCCTTCGAGAGAATGAGCGCCAGTAACCTGCGGCTGAAGCTGATCAAGGTTGGCGCGGTCATCATTCGCAACACCCGACGCATAAGAGTGCTGATGAGTGATGCCTATCCTTACAAAGACGAACTCTCTGACCTGGTGCGTCGACTGGTTCCGGGATAGAAGCCCGGGCTCCCCCGGCCCGACTCAATGGGGGAAAGGGGGCCGTGTGTCCGGACAACAGGAATTGATCGATTATTAATCAATCACGGCCGAAAATGAGCGGTAATGGCGGTAACCCGCACAGTCTGCGAGACTTGCTGGGGGACCTATGAGAAATCCAGGTTAGAACAGGGCGTTCCCCTCCATGAGTTACAACGACTGCTGGGACATAGCGATCTGCGCAGCACGCAGCGGTATTTGCACTGGCTGCCCGGAGTGACACCTCACAACCGTGGACCTGTCGACCTGATTGCAGGTCTGGGAGGTGGATGATGGCCAGTTCACCCACCGTCCAGACGATTCTGGATCGATTCCTTCCGGAGGAGCCACTGGACGGCCATCGCCTCAAGGTTTGTGCCCGGTTAACCGGGTGCCGGACGGCCCGCATGGGCGGCGTGGAGATGCAGTGTGATCACTGCAAGGCCCGCTCCGTCTGTTATTACGGCTGCCGGGATCGGCACTGTCCGCAGTGCCAGGGTCGCGCCAGCCAGCGATGGAGTGATCGTCAACGGGCGTTGTTGTTGCCGGTACCTTACTTCCATGTGGTGTTTACGCTGCCCCACACCCTCAATGGATGGGTTCAGCTGCATCCGGAAGTGCTCTACCGCTGCCTCTTCCGGGCCGTCTGGAATACGCTTAATCAGTTCGGTCGCAATACGCGGCATCTGCGGGGCGAGCTGGGCATGACAGCGGTGCTGCATACCTGGGGGCAGAACCTTAGTCGCCATGTTCACGTGCATTGCCTGATCCCTGGAGGTGTACTGACAGACAGTGGTCAATGGCACAAGGCAAAAAGCCATTACCTGTTCCCGGTACGGGCATTATCAAGGCGTTTTCGGGGGCGAATGGTGTCGTTGCTGAGAGTGTCGGCGAACGCCGGTGAACTGTATCGGGTGACCAACAGCGGTGAGGTTGATGGCGTGCTCGACGGCCTGATGCAACAGGAGTGGGTTGTCTATACCCGACACTGCCTGAACCAGGCCGATACGATTGTCGACTATCTCGCTCGCTACACTCACCGGATCGCCATCAGTAACGGGCGGTTGTTGTCGATGGAAGGTGACCGGATCTCGTTCCGATACAAGGATTACCGGGATCATGGGCGGCTAAAGACCCAATGGCTGGAAGGACAGGAGTTCGTGAGGCGGTTCCTGATGCATATTCTACCAAAAGGGTTCATGCGCATCCGCCACTTTGGTTACCTGAGCAACCGAACGCGACGACAAAAGCTGGCCGTCATCCGACAGTGCCTGTTACAGCCACCCCAACCAGAATCAAACCGAGTGAACCAGGAACCCCCTCGTTGTTGGCCTTGCCCGCGCTGCGATGAGGGACTGGTTCACATGGTTCGTCAGATCCCGCGCTTCAGAATAGCGGCCGTGCCAACCGGCTAGCCTGTACGCAGCTCCTGATCTGGCGGGTGATCGCTTACAGTTCTTTGTGAGCTGGGTCCGTGTGCGGCCCGAGACTGGAAAAGCGGCATCGGCGGGGTAGTCTGGGCTAAATCACAAGAAGGAATCGGCCAATAATGGATGTAACGCGGCTAATGTTCACTGGTGCTGAGGTCCGTCGGCAGCCAGCCTCACCGTTCCGAGCCTTGCCTCCTGATTACTTTACCCTTATGCGTCGACCGACAGCTTTGGTGCCGGCGGCTTAGTCCAACAGACATTTAAAGGTCATGCTGCGCACGACCATTAAATGCTTGGGTGTTCGAGCTACTGCAATGGGTCGACCAGTTATTCCTCTGGAGACTCTGAATAAGTCTCAAAATCAGCGATAATACAGTCATCGCCAACTGCATAGGATTCGTCGCCGCCATGGATCAGATCACTTTCTCCGAAGCCGAGTACCAGACCAAGAAGCGCAAAACGCGTCGTGAGATCTTTCTGGAACGGATGGACAAGCTGATTCCGTGGAAGCAGTTGGAGAAGAAGGTAGCTCGTTATTACCCCAAGGGCCAGAACGGCCGGCCTCCCTATCCGCTGTCTGCCATGCTGCGAGTTCACTGCATGCAGCTGTTCTATAACCTGAGCGATCCGGCCATGGAAGACGCTCTGTACGAGATCGAATCCATGCGGCAC
>NZ_JBDWCL010000034.1:0-105659 GCF_039977835.1 Marinobacter sp.
AAGTCAAAGATGAGCGCACTTGGGGCCGCGATGAGAAAGCTGGTTCAGATCGCTTATGGTGTGCTTAAACACCAAACCCGGTACGACCCGCAATGGGCTGCGTGAGCTCATTGCAGATCGTCAGGACAGATGGTATCTACACCATTGTGGCCATGGCGTTGCGCCTGGGCGCGCATCTCGCCAGCGCTTCAGAAGGTAATGCTCATGAATAGGCGCACCTTACTCGCCGGTCTCGGCGCTGCAGCGACATGGCTCGGCCTCAGCGGTTGCACGCGGTTTCTACTGAACGAGCTCCCCCCTGAGAACGGCACTATAGCCGCGCCCGTAACACCGCTCAGTAAACAACTCGAGGAACTCGCAGATCCACTTTTCCGCGATTACTCGGCGGGCAGGTCTGTGGATGCGCTCCACTCGGAGTTGGCGCACAAAGGCGTCATCTCAGCACACCACGGAATAAACCATAGCGAGGTGATTGCTCTGGCCGGTCGTGAGCAGCTCCTTATCTATAAAGGCTTTTACTACACACGGACAGAGCTCGAGTTGTACGCCCTGGCGTATCTACATAGCGGTCAAAACCGGTTAACCCTCCCCCCTCGTTAGCAAGCAGGGCAAACGAGCCGCCCGTTTGTTCGGCCTCCAGGCGGGGCTGCGCCGGGCTCGCAGTATTCCCCATTCTGGACGCAGGTCTTCGCCCGACCGCACTAGCCGGGTTTTCCTGTTAATTCGGGCTCAGCGGGTGTACAAGTGCGCAATAACCTACTTAAGTAATAGCAGCAGGAAGGTTTTGGCCACACAGGATAAACGGCTATGAAGCTCACCGAATTCATTCGAACCCACATGAAAGAGATCCTTCAGGTCTGGGACTACGATGCGAAAGCCATCCTGCCCAACCCCGACCTGTCGCCAGAAGAGCTCAGAGACCACGTCGAACAGATCCTGCTGGGTATCGTGATAGAGCTGGAACGACCGGCGACCGGCCATGAGCGAGCCTCCCACTTTCACCCTGAGCACCCTGACTGTATTGAGTCGGCCCGGATTCACGGCGTGGAGCGATACAATCTGGGCGCTGATATCGTCCACGTAGCCAGTGAATTCGGTGCGCTGCGGCTGACGGTAGCCCAGCTCTGGCTGAACTCCCTTGACACCATTGAGCCGAGGGACATCGAGGATCTCAACCGCTTCAATAGCAAAATTGACAAAGCGCTGGCACAATCTGTTCACCGCTACGCTCTCGAAAAACAGAAGCAGGGCCGGCTGTTTGAGACCATGCTGTCCTCACTCCCGGACCCCTGCTATATCCTGAACCTGGACGGCACCTTCCTCTATGCCAACAGGGCCATGGCAGAATTATGTGATCTGCCCGCCGACCAGTTGCGTGGCAGACGCTTCGCCGAAATGCCACTCCCTGCCCACTACAATGACAATAATCAGTTGGAAAAGGTGGCTCATCAAAAAGAGCCGAGCCGCTGCGAAGTGGAGATTCCGTCAGCTCAGGGCAGCACTCGCATCTTCGAGTACGTCTATGCACCGGTGATTGATGACAGGGGGCAGGTGGAAGCGGTATCCGGCATTGGTCATGACATTACCCTGCGCAAGCAATCGGAAGCCAAAATCTGGCGCCATGCCAATTACGATTTGCTGACAAATGTGCCCAACCGTCGCCTTTTCAGAGACCGGCTGGATCAGCAAGTGGCCCATTCCGAACGCACTGGCGACCCTTTTGCCCTGCTGTTTATCGATTTGGATAACTTCAAGGTTATCAACGACCGATTGGGCCATGATGCCGGCGACGAAGTGCTGAAGCACGCGGCCAGGCGCATCAGTGCCTGCGTACGGCAGTCGGATACAGTGGCAAGAATGGGGGGTGATGAGTTCACGGTTCTGTTGCTGGATACCGGCAAACTGGCCTATATCAAGGACATTGCCAGGAATATTCTGGCGGAACTGGACCGACCGTTTCATGCTGGTGATGATGAGGTGAAAGCGCAAGGCAGCATTGGCGTTACCCTGTACCCGGAGGACGGCCATTCCAGCCAGCAATTATTGGGCAATGCCGACCAGGCCATGTATCTGGCCAAACAGTCCGGGCGCAACCAGGTCTGCTTTTATAACCAGATCATGGGGTACGCCCGCGAGGCCCGCCACCAGCTGGTCGCCGAACTTCGCCAGGCCCCGGAAAAGCTGCAGCTGGAGCTGTATTATCAGCCTATCGTAGAGCTGTCCAGCGACCGCATTGTGAAGGCAGAGGCACTACTGCGATGGCAACATCCTGAACGCGGCCTGCTGACACCGGGGAAATTTCTCGGGCTGGCTGAAGAAACGGGCCTGATGAGCGCTCTGGAGCACTGGGTGTTCGAGGCAGTAGCCGCGAGTACTGATCGCTGGACATCGTTGACGGGTTTACCGTTTCAGATCGGCATCAATACGTCTCCCATGCAATTCACACGCAGCACCCGGGACGAATTTCTTGAGGCCGACCTGGACGCCCTTGCCCGGACCGGGGCCACCGTGATACTCGAGATGCCGGAAAGTGTATTCCTGCAGAGCATGAAAAATCTTGGAGATCGTTTCTCTGAGCTCCAGAAAGCCGGTGTCCAACTGGCCCTGGACGATTTTGGTTCCGGACACTCGTCGTTGGCGTATCTGAAGCGATTTAATGTGAGTTATCTGAAGTTAGACCCGTCCTTCGTGCAGAACGACAACCCCGAGTTGGGAGGCCAGACCATCGCCGAGTCCATTATCGCGATGGCCCACAAGCTGGGCATTCAGGTAATTGCAAAGGGTGTGGAAACCGCGGAACAGAAGAAGTGGCTGAAAGAGGCCGGTTGCGACTTCGCTCAGGGCCATTACTTTTCCACGCCCCTGCCGATGGAGAAGTTCAGCGCACTGTTACACAACGGCAGCCGCCCTCCGGGGATGCTGAACGCATAAGGGCCTTGAGTGGTTTTCTGACAACGTACAGCCCCAACAAATTTCGACTATATTGAACGAAGGATAATCGCAATCCGATCCGGATTTTCGCCCATCCTTCGAGCCCGAGTCAGTCATGGATACGACTAACCGCGCGCCCTCAAAACCTCGATCCAGAGTTCTGCGGACGCTGGCTGCTCTCTTCGCACTGCTAATCCTCGCAGCTGTCACCGTTGAGCTGATGTCATGGAATTTTCTCAAGGCCCCGATCACCGATCGTGTCGAAGCCATAACGGGGCGCAAACTGGAGATCACCGGTGATATATCGTTGAGCCTCTTGCCCCGCCCGCGCCTTGAGGTGGGCGCTATAAAGCTGGCCAACGCCGACTGGGCACAGACGCCGGAAATGCTGTCCGCTGGTGGGGTTGAGCTTGAACCCTCCATCACCACACTCTTCAAGGGCAAACCGGCACTGAAATCCGTGACCATAAGGGAACCCACCCTCAACCTCGAAAGCCGCGAGGGAAAACCGGGCAACTGGGCTCTGCCTGCCACCAGGGAGCAGGATGAGGGCTCGGGGGGCGGGGAAAGCTCTGGCCCACCCCTCGCCGTCCAAAACCTTAATATTCACGACGCCAGAGTCCGTTACTTCACATCTGAAACGGAACAGCCGCAGGTACTATCGCTTGCCTCATTGACGCTGGCCCGAGACAGGATATCCCTGGACGGCGAAGCCATGCTCTGGTCGGGGAGCGAACGCCTGGTGATACCGGTCGAATTCTCGGCCGCTGCAGATCCGGGGTTTGCCGATAGCCAGTGGGGGTTATCTGATATTCAGGCCCGGGCGGGCGATGTTCGTATCGACGGCAACATGAGTGTGGACGCTGGCTCAAGCCCCTTGTCGGTAACCGGGAAACTGCACTCACCCTCCATCAGCGTGACTGAGATTCTGGCGGCACTGCCTGAATCCCAGGCATCCGACAAGCCCCCGACGGTGTCCATACCGGTGCTGCCGGACCTGCGGGGGGATCTCCATTTTGCCGTCGATCAGCTTATCGTGGAGCCAAAGACCTTTAACAATGTTGAGGCCAGGCTGCGCCCGGGCCGGCACAAACTGACGCTGGAGACGCTCAGTTTTGACGTGGGGGGAGGTCGTGGTGAGGCCAGGGCTCATCTGGTAAGTACCGCCGACTCCATTGCCGCGAAAGCCGCACTCGACGTTCAACAGGTTGCGATGGCTGACCATGGCGCGGACAAGAAACCCCTGAGTACCCTGGACGCCGAAATTGAACTCGGCCTCAACCAAATGCAACGAACTCCCTCCCTGCACCTGGGAACGCTTTTTGAGCACCTCGACATTGACGTTGCCAGGGCGTCCTACCGCGACCTGGTCCTCAACCTCGAGCAAGCCGGCGAAACGCGAACACCCGTACTCTCTGTAACCGGTAGTTTCCAGGGCAAGCCACTGGAGATGACCGTCGAGGGCGCGCCCCTGGCGGAACTGGCAGAAAGCGTGGAGAACTATCGGTTACAGGCACAGGCTCAAAGCGGTGAATTGCTCGCCTGGGCGGATACCCAGCTGGGGGCGCTGCTGACGCCCACAAGCTTCGCGGGCAACCTCGCGCTTCAGGGCGATGGTGGTCAGGATCTTGCCGCATGGATCGGCGCACCACTGCCCGCCCTGCCCGGGTATCGATTGTCGGGACGCCTGACCCGTGATGGGGAGCGCTGGTCTGTCACATCCCTCGATGGGCACGTCGGGGTCAGCAATCTGAGCGGCGAGTTCCACGTCCGCACTGCGGATCGACCCGTCGTAAATGTCGACCTTGAGGCAGACCGTATTGAACTTGCCCAGTTTATGGAAGAAAAATCACCGCGCGACACGTCACAGACCGCCGGGACTGAGCCGGACGATGGCGGTTCACCGCTGGCCGCCTTGCGTGCATTCGATGGCCAGTTGAACCTGAAGGCCGGCGTGTTGGTGCTGCCGGAGACACCGGAAATCACAAATCTTGACCTGTCCGCGAGCCTGGATGCCGGCAAGCTCCGCATTGAACCGCTGGACTTCCATGTTGCCGGGGGCAGTTGGGGCAGCTCTGTGGTAATGGATGCCGCCAGTCAACCTGCTTCGGGCACCATTGATACTGAATTCAGCGAGATCTCCCTGAGCCTGTTCGGGGACACTTTCACGCCACTCGAGGATCGCCTGGGCAAGCTTTCCGGCCAGCTTCACGTGGGTATTACCGAAACCCTCGCCGTAGATCAGAAAAAAGATCTGATACTGCCCTTTATCGGACGCCTCGTGTTCAAGTCCTCGCAGCTGACGTTTACAGATACGGAACACGACACAGCGATGGCGTTGAGTCTTCAGACCCGGGGCCTCGACGCTGACCGGCAACGCTTCCATATCGATGGCGACGGTAAGTATGACGGCTTGCCCTTCTCGCTAAGATTCCGTGGCGATCCCCTGTTAGCGGCCCGGGATCCAGACCGCCCCTATGCCCTTGAACTTACAAGCGATGTGGTTGATAGCCTTATCCAGGTCCAGGGCAGCATTCTGCGACCGTTGGCATTAAAGGGCCTGGATCTAGATCTGAGGGTGAAAGGCCCCAACCCTAGCCGCCTGAGCCGTCTATTGGGTCTGCCTCTGCCCGCCCTGCCCCCCTACTCCTTGTCCGGCGAGCTATCCTTCAAGGATGACCGCTGGGCATTCAACAATATCGAGGGGGACGTCGGTGACAGTGACCTTGGCGGAGAACTGGCGCTGGATATCAGTTCACGCCCGCCGTACCTGGCCGGAAAACTACACTCTGATTCCCTCGACCTGGCGGATCTTGGCGTACTGGCGGGTGTGGAATCGGAAGCTGCTGAAAAGGATGCCAACGCCGTTTCAAACGGGGGTGATGACGACCGGTTCGTGCTGCCAGATCAACCTCTGGTTACACCTGCCTGGCAAGACATAGCCGCCGAAGTCAGTTATCGGGGCAAATCCGTGCGGGCGGCTGACATCCCCCTGAGCGAAGTCGTCATCGATCTCGAGCTTGCGGACGGCCGCGCCCGATTCGAACCAGTGGGTTTCGGGGTGGGTGATGGTAAGGTGGACTTCAATCTGAACATCGACTCCAGACAGAAGCCTCCGGAAGGTACGCTGCAACTGGAGGTTCAGGCGGTCAATCTCAGCAAGGCGCTTGCAAGCTGGGAAATGGCCAGGGATAGCGCGGGCACAATCGGGGGCCAGGGTAAATTCTGGCTGACCGGCGCCTCCCTTGCTGATCTGTTCGGATCTGCCGACGGTGGCGCGGTGATGCTGATGACCGGAGGCAAGCTGGATGCCCTGATGGTCGAACTGGCGGGGCTGGATGCCGCCGAGTCCTTCCTGACCTGGCTCGGTGGAGAGGATACCATCCCGATCGATTGCGCCTATGTGGATCTGAAGACCCGGGCCGGTGTCGCCAGTATCGACACCCTGGCTGTCGATACCACGGATACCAGCTTTACCGGCACCGGGACCGTAAACTTCGATAACGAACGCCTGGACATTACCATTTTTGCTCACCCAAAGGATGTCAGTGCTTTGGCAGCAAGCACGCCGCTGCACCTCGGGGGCACATTCAATAGTCCCGAGCCCGGACTGAAAACCGGGGAACTGGGCAGGCAGATAGCCAGCGGTGCCGCTCTGGCGGCAGTGGCCACCCCGGTAGCTGCGCTTTTACCGCTACTGGACCTCGGCACGGGCGATGAGCTTCCGTACTGCGATGGCCTGGCGAGCCGGTCATCCGACGCCATCGAAAACAAACCCGAAAACAAAGGCGAGGCTGACGACAATGAAGGCTGACTTTCGTCACCTGGTGCTCTGGTTAATGCTTGTTAGTGGCTGCGCCACCATCGACGGCTCCGGTATGGCAGAACAGGATGCCGCAGAGGCAGTGCGGCTGAAGGCTGTTCTGCTTGAGGCGGATGACCTGGCCGGTTCTGCCATCGATGTCACAATACACGAGGATGAGATCCTGCTGGAAGGCTTTGTGGAAACAACCGCTCAACGACAGCGGGCCGAGGATCTGGTGCGGAAGAACAGCGAACTGAACAGTGTCACCAATGAGATCGTGGTGAAATAGCGATGATCAGTTCTCCTTGCGTTCCGCCTCGCTCTGTTCTTCACGCACCGCATTCACAGCGCGCTCAGCGATAAGTCCCTCCCTGGCCGCGTGCTCCGCCATGGCAACGTTGTCTGCCGCCAGTATGAGGTCACAGCCGGCTTCACGGGCCTCCCGGGCGAGCCTGTCGATGGCTTCCGAGCGTTCGGTTGTGTTGCTGACGTCGCGGATGTAGATACCCAACACACGGCCGGGATACTCCCGCAGAATGTGGCTGTAGATCTCCGGATCACGCTGCCCGGAATCACCTACCAGAACGAACCGCATGTCCGGGTATATCTCAAGGATGTGTCGGATCGCGTCCTGCTTGTGGGCCCTGGCCATCCGCGGCAACAGGCTGCCCCGCTTCATTCCCCACTCCCGCAGGATCAGGATCGGCTTACGGGGCAACCGGTTGCGGCGAAAGACCTCCACCAGCACCTGATAAATGCTCCAGGGTGCCCGGGAAACATAGAACAGCGGGTTTTCCTCGTCATCAACGCGGCCGGCATGGAACGCCTGATACAGGGCCGGCACGCCCGGGAAGACCACCCGGCTTTCAGCTCCCTGGGCAAACAGGCGACACATCATCATGAACGTATTGGCCACCCCGGTGTAGACCACGGTATCGTCTATATCGCTGATGACGCCATAACGGGCGCTGGGCAGAGGGGTGAAGAACTCGCCCGTAGTCGTTGCGCGCTCATCGACCGGTTTGTCCAACGACAGTTCCATCTCATGCCAGGAAACATCCGATGGCATGGTGCCCAGTTCCATATCGACCCGAAAGTAACCCTCCCGGTCGGTATGAACAAACGAGTTGGTATCCTTATACCGTATCCGGATGCGGGCTCCGACGATAGGCTTACGAAGCAGCCTGCGGGTCAGGTCAATGAGGTCCCGCCGCAGTCGATCCTCTCGCCAGGAGGCGCCGAAGTGCGGCTGCCGGAATACCCTTCCGATCAGGAAAACCCGGTTGCGTGAGCCATAACCCCGATAGGCCTGTATAAACAGTCCGCCGCGACCATTGTCGCCCTTCACAGGCGCCGCCAGAATGTGGATGCCACGGCGAAAAGATCGCATGTAGCGGTGCAAGCGGCTCTTAACGGACATCAAACCCTCTTTGGAAGCAGTTAGGTTGGCCGGCTTTGCTCTGTTCTGTTTCAGGTTACCCTCCCTGGTACTCATATTCATTTTTCGTCGGTTTGCCCTGTCGTCATCGAGTGATGAAGGTGCTCACACGGTAAATGATAGCCCGGACCACGTCTCGTCGCGCCTGGCGCTGGTCCCGCTTTACCTGTTCAAGGTTAACCCCGCCCATTCCGGACCGGTATCTGGTCGGTATGCTTCCCTCGAACGAGTCTTCGGTTTTCGGGGCGGATACGTCATCATTATCGCGAAGAGCTAACGGATTGCCACCATGAAAGTACTTTATTTCTTCTGAAATCAACATGTCTCTGACCTCCCTTGCCCCGCATCTGGTAGTGGAGCACGCTGGTTATCTGTAGGTTCAGGTACATGCTAATATTGTTCTAAACTGCAAACTATTCCTAAAAATCGAGTACAGACTTTGCAAAAACGGACAGGAAAACAACCCGACCACTCCTCTGTTGCCCCTCAGAAGGTCCGCAGTCATCTGGCGTGGAGTGACTTTGAAACCGTGCTCGCAATCGCGACTGCCGGCTCGCTCTCCGGCGCCTCCCGGGCACTGGGGGTAAGCCATGCCACGGTTTTCCGGCGGCTGGGTGATATTGAACAACGCCTGGGGGTGATTCTCTTTGAGCGAAGCCGAACCGGGTACCGGCCAACTCTCGCGGGAGAAGAACTTGCCGACACCAGCAGAGTTATGGATGAGGCTGCCCTGGCTGCCGAACGTAAAGTCGCCGGCCGTGACCTGCAGCCCAGTGGAGAAATCTGGACCACCACCACGGACTCGCTGCTGATGGGACTGCTGGCGCCGCTGTTCACGCAATTCCGGGACAAGTACCCGGGCATCGTGCTGGATGTTGCGGTTTCCAATCAGTTGTTCAATCTCACACGCAGAGAGGCGGACGTAGCCATTCGCCCGTCCAACCGCCCGCCAGAAAACCTGATCGGCCGCCCGCTGACAACCATTGGCCAGGCGGTCTACGCCCACAGAAGCCTCGGCCTGACTCCGGGTTCACCCATCGAAACCTTGGGCAGTCAGCCCTGGATTGGTGCCGGGCCGCGCCTGCAGGACTCCGCCGTAGACCAGTGGATGAGCAGCTACACTCTGAAAGAGGCCTGTGTCTACCGGGTGGATACGCTGGTCAGCATCCTCAGTGCCGTCCGCTCCGGCATGGGACTGGCCGTGATGCCCTGTTATCTGGCGGACGAAGATCCCGACATTGTCCAACTCACAGACCCCATTCCCGAGCTGCAATACGGCCTGTGGTTTCTGATGCACCCGGACTTGCGGGGCGTGGTGCGGATTCATGCCTTGATGGACTTTCTGACAGAGACGGTCCGGGCCCAGAAAGAGCGCCTGGCCGGGCCCCTTATAGGTTAGTTTCGTTGAAGAACGCCTGGGGCACTTTAACGGGTGCAGGCTTTTCGATTATCCGCGACAAAAGCCATGACGCTATCGGCGGTCAGTTTGAACGTCGGCGATATATCCATTCCCGCACTCTTTAACGCTTTCGCGGCCCATTTGTTGCTGGTATTGAGCAAATGGTACCGGCCTTCGCCCTCATAGAACTGACTGTTGCCGTAGAGGCCGCGCTTGAGTTCCAACAGGTTTCCGGCGCCGTCACGGGTAAAGCTGCTGGACAGGTATTGCGCCAGGGATTCGGCTTCTTCAGCACTGAGGCACGTGCGGACCACCCTGCTCACGGGGAAGTATTCAGCCGGGGAAGCCGGCAGCGCGACTACGTGCACAACGGCTCCACGCGACCAGACGATAGCCCGAAGAGTCACCGCTGTTGTAATCTCATGTGCCTGATAGAATCCCTCATCACCCCAACCTATTTCGTAATACTCAGCCCCGGCAAAGCGCCCCTCAAGCTCCGGGATTACCGCGTTCAGTTCTTCTGCGGCTATCGCAATTCCCACATGCCAGCCGTGGCTCACCACGAACACGTTGCTGGCACGGGGACTGGCAGCGTCAACATCCGGCTCAACGGCATAAGGTTTTGCGGAGCATCCGTAAATAGCGAACAAAACAAAAAGAAGGCCGGCTGCTTTCATTCTGATGTCCCTTTGAGTCAGAGTGTGTGGATTACAAACAGTGTGGTGTTATGACATCTCTCAGAATCTGGTTACTGCTTGTTTTTGCGCTGGTGTCCGGCTGCGCAAGCATTGACCCTCTCGAACGTTACAAGGATACCGGCTCCGCCACGGTCCTGTCGCAAACCTCGTATCATACGGACATTGTGGCCCATGACGGGACCGTTCTCAGGGCCACCGTGTTTCAGCCCGCCCTGGAGCCCGGTGTCGCAGCACCCGTCATTATCCATACCCATGGTTTCGGTGCCTTCCGCGCGCCCCGCCGCTTCTCCATCTATGGCCAACTGGTGCTCTCCGGGCAAGCTGCAATGGCGGCGTGGGACTCGGGTTACTGGGTGATTTCCTACGACCAAAGGGGCTTTGGAGACAGTGAAGGCAAGGTGCAGTTGATGGACCCGGACTACGAGGTACGGGACTTCATCACCGTCCTTGACTGGGCCGATGAGCACCTCCCCCGGGTTCGCCGTGCGCCTGATGGCGACCCCTACCTGGGCGCCATCGGTGAAAGCTACGGTGGTGCTGTTCAGATTCTCGCCAGCATGCAGGACCCACGCCTTGACGCCATTGTGCCCATCGCCACCTGGTATAGTCTGCAGGAGGCCCTGGCGCCAAATAATGTCGTCCAGAGCTTCTGGCCCTTCGCCCTGGACTGGCTGGGCACCCTCGGTAGCGGCTTTGATTTTGATCTGATCAACGAAACCAGTTACCAGGCCGCCCTCTCCGGTCATATCGATAGCGCAACCACCCTGGACCTGAACCGGCGTAGCCCCGCTGAGTATTGCACCACCGGCCAGGGCATTCAGGCAGATGCGCTGTTCATCCAGGGCCTGCGTGATGTGCTGTTTCCCCTGAACCACGGTCTGGCCAACTGGAACTGTGCCCGCGAGGCCGGACAGGATGCGTATCTTGTGGCGATCCAGGACGGCCACATTATGCCCTGGCCCTTACAGACATTTTCAGGAATGCCACTCTTCAACACCCAGGCGGACGTCCGATGCGGCCCCTACGAGACCACGGCCATTGCGATGGTGCTGGCGTTCTGGGACGAGAAACTCAAAGGCATAACGGCCTCGCGCCCCCGGCACTGCCTGACCTTTGGCTTCGGCGAACCAATGCCTTCGGCTGACTTGATTCTGGAACACGGCGGTCGGAATTTCAGAGTGCCTGAAACCCCGGTAAAACTTGGGTCTAGCGGAAGGCTGGAGCTACTGCTGCAACCATGGGACTGGTTGAAAGGCTGGTTCACCCCCGCAACCAGCGTGCCCCCAGCGGCAGAGCAGCCAGTGACCGGAGGAGTGCTGAGGCCGGCATTTATTCCCCTTTACCGGGCCCGGGAAGGGGATTTTCTGGCCGGGGTTCCTCACCTTCAGCTTGTAACCTCTGCTCAACCCGGCGGGGAAGAAGGCGTCTTGTTCGCGGGCCTTGGCGTGCGCCGGCCCGGGTCACCCGTCATTGAGGTGATTCATGAGCAATTCACCCCCGTACGCGTTCCCGCAGTTCAGCACACTGCCATGGCGGGTGTGGTGTACCCCTTGGCCGCTGACGAGACACTGGGCCTGGTGCTGCAGGGCTTTACCGGGGCTTACTTCAGTCGCGGGAAAGGCTGGGGAGACCAGGCCCGGGCTGGCGGCTCGATAACGCTGCCATTGCACCGTCCGCCTGACGAGCCGAGCGCGATTCAATACATCCACATCAATGGCAGCCCTTGAAGTCCGGAAATTGGGGGTCAAACTAACAGAGCACTATTGGTCTTTTCCGAACTCCAAACCGCAAGGAGGCGTAAAGCGTGAGCGAACTGAACATCGCCCTGGCGCTGATCGGTGGGACGGTCCTGATTACCGGGCTGGTTTCCCGCCCCTTGAACCGAAGTATCCTGTCGCTGCCGTTGCTCGCCTTTCTGCTGGGGGTACTGGCAGGCCCGGTATTGGGCTGGCTGCACCCTGCCAGTTGGGGGCATGAGATGAAAATTCTGGAGGAAGTTGCCCGGGTAAGCCTGGGGGTCAGCCTGATGGGCATCGCCCTGCGTCTGCCGCCAAGATTCGTATTCGACCGTGTTCGCGCTCTGACGGCTATTCTGGTGCTCGGAATGCCCCTGATGTGGATAATAAGCAGCGGATTGGCACTGGGGTTTCTCGACGTGGCGCTAATGACTGCGCTTATGCTGGGAGCTTCAGTGTGTCCTACCGACCCCGTCGTCTCCAGTTCGATTGTCACAGGTGGGGTGGCAAACGAAAACCTGCCTGGCCGTTTCCGCCATACCCTGTCCGCAGAGGCAGCGCTTAATGACGGACTGGCTCTGCCCCTTGTCATGTTGCCGATTCTGCTGATCAAAAGTTCGGACACCGCGCTACAGGAATGGCTTGTCCACGTTCTCGGCTGGCAAGTATTGGGGGGCGTTGCGATCGGCTCCATGCTCGGCTACCTGGCCGGTAAGGCTCTGCGCGCGGCGGAGGCCCGCGATCTGATCGACCAACCCTCCTTCCTGGTGACCACCCTGGCGCTGACATTGCTGGCCCTGGGTGGCGCCAAACTCCTGGGAACGGATAGCATTCTGGCGGTATTTGTTACCGGCATCGCCTTTGATCAACAGGTAGGAGGCAAAGACCGTAGCGAGGAGAGCGAAATTCAGGAGGCGGTAAATATGTTCCTCACTCTGCCAGTTTTCATGCTGGTGGGGCTGATGATCCCCTGGTCTGACTGGCTGAGTTTGGGCTGGGCCGGGCTCGGGCTGGCGCTAGCGATACTGGTGTTGCGACGCCTGCCGGTGATACTGCTCCTGCGCCCTGCCGTGCGACCATGGCGGGACCTGCCGGTAGCTTTCCTGGCTGGCTGGTTCGGGCCAATTGGGGTGGCAGCAGTTTTCTATTCCATGCTGGTATACCGAGAAACCGGCAATGAGACGGTCTGGGTGGGCGCCAGTCTGCTGATGGCGGCCTCCCTGGTTGTGCATGGTATGACCGCCGCACCGATTGCGAAATACTTCGGCCGTCGCTATGGGAAGCGTTAGAAAGATCTGAAAAGGCGCCGTGGCCCCCCGCCCGATTGGCCGGGGCCCTTTTGTAAGGTGTCTGGCAGACGCCCGGCGTGGTTAGGAGCAGGAGCCGCAGCAGAAATCCTTACCATGCTCGCCTTTGTTCAGGGCTTCCTCCTGGCTGGCCTCGACCTGTTCGTTTGCCTCGGCACTTTGCGCTGCTGCCGACCCGGTTTCTGTTTCCTCTTTTTTAACGATGTTCAGAAATGACAATGACATGGGAGTTCCTCTATGGCGGAGATTTAAAATACATTTCACATGAATCTTATAGCTCCCCCTGGGTCTGGTCAAGCTCTGTGAAGCGCAGCTGCCCGTTAGGCAGATTTATTTTTACAGACTCCCTCCTATGCCGCTATCTTGACGGTACCCGACTCGATAACAATTCAGGCAGAAATTGCTGCAACGAAGGCGGACAAACAATGCAATGCGCTTTGGTCTATGACTTCGATGGTACGCTCGCAAAAGGCAATTGCGCCGAACACGGGCTGATGCCGACGCTGGGATTAAGTGACAAGGAGGACTTCTGGCCAGAGGTCCGCCGAAAGAACCTTGAACGGGATGGCGACGAGATTCTCACCTACCTGGGAGAATTGGCCCTGAGGGCCCGCGATGTCAACAAACAGGCTGAGCTGACCCCTGAAAGGCTGCGGATGCATGGGGAGTCCATACCGCTGTTCCCCGGTGTAGAAAACTGGTTTGACGCAATCAACCGCTTTGCCAGTGACCATGGAATCGCACTGAACCATTATGTGGTTTCAAGCGGCCTGGAGGAGATGATTCACGGCACGAAGGTGGCGAAGCATTTCAAGAAGATATTCGGTTGCCGCTACCACTACGACGACAAAACCGGCTTCGCCAAGTGGCCCGCCGTTGCCATTGATTACACCACCAAAACCCAGTATCTGTTTCGTATCAACAAGGGTATTGAGAACAGCTGGGATAACGTCAAAATAAACGAATACACCGAGCCCCATGAGCGCCCTTTTCCGTTTGACCGGGTCATCTACTTTGGCGACGGAGACACTGACATTCCGGCCATGAAGATGGTAAAGACCCAGGGAGGGTGCAGCATCGCGGTATTCGACGGGGACAAATGGGGTGAGCGCCATACCCAGGAAAAGATCGAGAAGCTGATTTCCGAAGAGAGAGCAAGCTATGTGGTGCCCGGCGATTACACCACCGGAAGCCAGCTGGATGTTACTGTCAGGGGGATTCTAAGGTTGTATGCGCGAAAACACCGTTAGCCGGTAGTCGCTGGAATGACAAGGTAGGGGCGTGGCTCAGACCGTATTCAGGAAGGCGTTTTCTGACGTTCCTGGCTGAGCAATGCTTCGAAATCTTCCTGGCACAGCGGCCTGGAAAACAGAAAGCCCTGGGCATAGTCACAGCCGGCGCGGGACAGGAACTCCAATTGCTCGTCTTTTTCCACACCCACACCAACAACCCGGATGTCTATTGCGTGAGCCATAGCGATTATGGCCTTCAGGATACGGTCAGCATCCCCACCCTTGCCGGCATTATTGATTAACTCTCGGCCTACTTTGACACTGTCCATCCTGAATTCTTGAAGAGCCCTCAGTGAGAACGGTTCCATTCCAAAATCGTCGATTGCCAAATCCAGTCTCAACCCGGCCAGACTGAAGCTTTTGACCAGGTCGAAACCGGAGGCACGAATATTGGAGAGGGAGGCCGGGGTCAGTTCCATGATGATCCGGCTCTCATTGAGGTCAGCTTGCGTCAACCGTTCTTGCCACTGGTCCACAAGACTTCGGGTGAAAAAGGAGGCTGGTGATTCGTTGATATTGACCGGAAAGGGCTCGCCATTCAGATGGCGCCACCGGAGTGAACAGTTAACCGCCTGCGCCAGTACGTAGCTGTTGATGCTGTCCGTCATGCCACTTTGTTCACTAACGCTGAGAAAGGCAGAAGGAGGCAACAGGCCCTTGTAAGGATGATTCCATCGGAGCAAAGCTTCTGCTCCGGCTATCGCCCCGGTACGGATATCAATTATAGGCTGGTAGTAAACCTGCAGCTGATTTTCGCTGAGCGCAGCGTCCAGCTCCCTGTTTAACCGCATATGCTCTGACTCGCTATGCGCCATCCAGGATTCGTAGACCTGCACCTGGTGCCCTCCCTGCTCTTTTGCAGCGTACATGGCCTGATCGGCATTATGCATGAGCTGGTCGATATCTCTGCCGTCATCGGGGAAAACTGTCAGGCCAATACTGCCGGATATGTGTACCCGATGGGAATCAACGTCAAATACTCCTTCGAGACTGGCAAGAAGACTCTTGGCTGTATGTATCGCACCGTCCCTGTCCGTCTCTTTCAGGACCAGGGTGAATTCGTCTCCGCCCAGCCGCGCCACGGTGTCCATTGCACGGACGTTGCTGTTTATTCGTTCAGCCACCTTCGCAAGAAGCTGGTCACCGCCCCTGTGGCCAAGCTGGTCGTTAGCTTGTTTGAACCGATCCAGGTCGATGAAAAGCAGCGAAAAAGAGGTGCCCCTTCGTTCGGCTTCGAGCAGGTTCTGCTCAAGCCGGTCAAGGAACAACCGCCGGTTAGGCACACCGGTAAGCGAATCATAATTTGCGCTGGTCCAGACCTGGTGTTCGGCCTGTTTGCGTTCCGTGATGTCCCGTGAGGTCTTGGCGACGGCTTCTACTTCGTACTGATCGTTAAACACTGGAACAAGCTGGCAGTCAAAGTATCTGTCTGCCCCGGACGGTATTGTGCAGTGGAACTCCCTGCGCTGGAACTGGCCAGTAACAACAGTTTCGGCAATAGCATCGTGCAGGTCTGGTGCAAAGCCCAAGCCCAGTTCAAGCGGAGTTTTGCCAATAGCATCATGGATTGGCATGCCGGCCACATCAGCCATCGGAACGTTGAGAAAAAGAACTCTTGCATTGGGATCGAATATGGCAGAGGGATCGGGGGAAACTTTCAGCATGGCATCAAACAGGCGTGTTTCCTGTTCTTTACGGACGGAGTAGCTTGCCACCGAGTCGGAGATCAACTGATCGATAGCCTCGATGAAACGCAACAATTCGCCAATGTCGTTGGCAGTGAGGCCCTGCTCCGCGTCACGCCAGTCCTGCATAACGCGCACCCGCAGAGCCCGCAACTCCTGTATCATCTGAAGCATGGAGAGCCCTTGATTATGGCGCTCTGAACCATGCTTTCTAGCAGCTATCGAAACCGGGGAACTGGCGGTGTTTTCCGCGATACGCGCCGACTCTCGATCGGTCTGCGGAGTCTGGAGATCTTTAGTTACGAACTCCAGCATTTCACGGGCGTGATCTTCGAGGGCGCGGCTGTCCTCGCCCCTCAATTCCGGTGCAATTTCCACCGCAGCCTCTTCCCAATCTTTGAGAAGTTGCTCCATTTCCGTCTGGATAAACTGGGCCAGCTTCATAGCGAGGGGCCTCCTCCGTGATAGGCTGACCGATGCGAACGTAGTCCATACTCGTCTGCATCCTGGGCCTGCGTAGCCGGCACAACATGGTTTCGAAAAACGATGTCAGGGTAAATACAGCAAAAAAACACAATGAGTATATTTATGAGCACCGGCGGAGGCAACTTTCTGAAGGAGTATGGGGCTTCACGTTCTGCAAAAGATTCCGCAACGCTTTGCTTTGGAAGAGGCAATGGTTCCGGAGGCGACTGCCCCCGGAACCATTATCACTAACGTCAGCGACGCGCTTCCAGCACGATATTGAACGGCGTTTCCGCCGCCCTGCGTACGGTACTGAAACCACCATCTCTGATAACTTCGGTGAGCTTGCGCTCTCCAGCCTGGGCTCCAAGCGCGAAGCCGGTATTCTGCGCCAGTGCCGTCGGCACGCAGATACTGGTTGAGGCGGCGTAGAACAACCGTCCTACCGGATTGAAATTGTCGCTGAGCTCATCGGCGGCCATTGGTTCAACCACCATCCAGGTGCCATCCGGTTTGAGCTGGTCAAGGACGTGCGCGGCCGCCCCGACAGGGTCTCCCATGTCGTGCAGGGCGTCAAAGCAGGTTACCAGATCAAAATCACCGTCTCCGAAATCGCTTGCCGTAGCCTGTTCAAAGCGTACCCGGCCCGGGTCCAGGCCGTGCTCATCACGATGCGCATTTGCTGCATCGATGGAACCGCCATGGAAGTCATACCCGACAAAGATCGAGTTGGGAAACGCAGCCGCCATCAACAGCGTGGAATGGCCGTGGCCGCAGCCAAGATCCGCTACCTTCGCGCCGCGCTCCAGTTTTTCGACCACACCATCCAGCGCCGGCAGCCAGCTCTGAACCAGGTTGTGCATGTAGCCCGGGCGGAAGAATTTGGCAACAGCGCAGAACATGCAGTGGGCCTGGTCGCCCCAGGCGACGCCCTGCCCCGTCCGAAAACCCTCCCGTACCTTGGGCTCGTTTTCCAGGGTCGTGAAGACATTCTCGAAGCCGCCAATCATGTACACGGGGCTGTCTTCATCCGCAAACACCATGGCTTGTTCCGGGGGTAGCCGGAAGCGTTTGGTCGCCTGGTCATACTCCAGGTAATTCGAGGCCGCGTGGTGAGCCAGCCATTCGCGCAGATACCGCTCTGAAAAGCCGGTTCGCTCAGCCAGTTCGGTAGATGTTGCAGGTCCTCCCTGCTGCAACTCCCGATACAGGCCCAGCTGATCGCCAATCTTGACCAATGCCGCGCTGTAAGCGCCACCAAGATCCCCCAGAACCTGCCCTACAAAGGCGTTGAGCCTGTTTTCATCAAATGTTTGAGTCGCTTCCATGAACTTTCTCCCACCAATAATAAAGGTATGACACTGTCACAACGGACATCTCTATAGTGAGAGAGTTTGTATTCCGGCTGAATGATCATCCGTCCGGCGTTTATGACTGAATTACCGAACCTGTTGAAGGGACCGTTCTCGACGCCACATTGCCGGGGGCTGTCCGACGGCACGTTTGAAGGTACGGCTGAAGGCTTCTTCCGACTCGTACCCCACCTCGCGGGCGATGGTGATCATCTTGGCGTTGCTTTCCACCAGCAGGTTGGAGGCAACCTGCATGCGCCAGCACCTCAGATACTGCATGGGAGGCTGCCCCACCAGTTCGACGAACCGGTCTTGTAGCGCGGATCGTGACAGGCCGGCGTGACTGGAGAGTTTTTCCAGTGTCCATGCCTCTGCAGGCTGACCATGCATCACGCTGAGCACCCGGCCTACATGCCGATCACGCAGCGCGGCGAGCCAGCCGGTCTGGCTTTCTGGCATGGTGCTGAGATAGAGCCGGATGAGATCAACGAACATCATTTCACTCATCCGCTCCAGAACGGCTTCGCCGCCAGGCCTGGCACTGCGGGACTCGGTTTCTGCGAGCCGGGCAAGCTGGCCTGCCCAGCTGTCGACTGACAGCTCGCTGGCACGGGCATGAATGACTCTTGGCAGTGCGGAGAGCAGTGGATTGAAAGGGCCACGGTCACACCCCAGGAAACCGCACAGCAAGGTCGCACTGGGCGGGTCTGATGCGGTTTCGGGGCAAGGTATCGCCGGTTGAATGTGCCGGTCATCCTGTTGACGAACCATGAACGGTAAGCCTTCCCGCTTCTTCAGGTTGGCCATCAGGAATGGGAGATCAGGCTCTGCACGTAAGCCGGGAACACTGGACATCACGTGGGCGTCACCGTGGGGAAAGAGGATGACATCGCCCGCACTCATCTGGAACTGTGGCTCCCCGGTTATGCCGGCCCAACAGGTTCCGCCCAGTACAATATGATATTCCATCATGTGTTCCGAGGCCGGCATCACCGCACTGGAAATCAACACGGAAGCTGGTGCTTCGGTCACCCAGGACCCGACACACTCGACATTGAAAAAAAGCGCGCCACGCAGGCGAATGCGGCGAAGTAACCCGGAAAGCACATCCTCAGTCATGATTGTTGCTCCTTGCTCCCATTCAACCATAACCGGGCAAAAAAATCGCTTTCCTACATTATTCGGTTCGCCAGCGCCTGCATCCCCAGTGAGATGGCAACCAGCCCCCCTGCAGCGGCAAGGCTGGCTGTTACCGCATGGCGACGCCAGAGATATTCAGCCCGACGGCCGAAGCGCAGGATCAACCATGCCAGGCCGTAATACCGGATACCGCGGGCTATCAGAGCTGCCAGCACAAACAGGTAGATCGGGTAGCCGGAAACGCCGGCCGTGATCATGGCGATCTGGAAGGGAATGGGCACGATCCCTATGGCGAGTATGGCCACAAATCCGTACTGGTCGAAGAATGACTGGAACGACTGGTAACCGCTTTGCATTCCCATACTCTCGATGAACCAGGTGCCTACGGACTGGTACAGTGCCATGCCCACCCCATAGCCCACCAATGCCGCTGCCAGGCAGCCAAGTGTGGTGGCGGCGGCCAGGCGCCAGATGCGATCCCGGTTGATCGCCATAAGAGGAATGAGCACCACTTCGATCGGTATCGGCACGATAATGGTTTCCAGGAAGGACACCACCGCCAGCAGCCACATCATGTGGCGGGAGCCGTTAATGCGCTGAAACCATCGTTGTGCTCGCCTGGATTTGAAGCTCATGATGCCGGGCGCTCCGTCCTATGGATTGATGCGGCGGTATACCGCCTCCAGCATGCTGTAGATGCCAAAAGCAAACAAACCCAAGGCGACCAGAGCCAACAGAAACTGACCGAATGCCTGGTTCCGCAGCGTGCTGAACACTTCGGCAATCCCGCCGGCTTCATCGGGGTCCAGCTGGTAGGCCGCCATGATGAAAAAGCTTCCGACAAGCACGAATACCAACCCCCGGATTATCAGGCCAAAGCGGCACACCGGATAGGCCCAGTACTGGACAGGCTTTGGCATATCGAAGTGACGGTCAAATTTCGTTTTCACGGCCTTGATCACGTGGGCGACACCCACTCCCGCAAGCGCTATCCCCACCCCTGCCAGCAGCCATCGACCGAACGACTGGCTTATCAGCCAGGTGGCCATATCTTTGGACCCGCCTTCCGACCCGCCGGACGAACCGCCCAGCGTGAAAATCAGGCTGGCAGCGAAAACTGCGAGCATGGTATGGGTTATGGCACTGACAAAGAGGCCGGAGCGAATCACGATGCCTTTGGCCGCAGTGCCGTGGTGGTCAGCATCCTTGACTGCCTGGATGGCGCGCCACAGACCAAACCCCAGCAGGCCAACCACCATGATTCCGAGCAGTAGGTCGCCCAAGGGCGCTAACATGATGCGCTCCAGGGCACCACGGCTGCCGGTGGTCTGTCCGCCCTGCCCCAACACAGCCAGAGCAGCCAACCCGCCAACCAGAAGATAGACAATCCCCCGCGCTCCATAACCTGCCCGTGCCAGGATGACGATTGCATCGCGGTGATCGGGGTTAATTCTATTGGTCGCCATAACAATTCCCTGTTTACGATGGCAATGTGCCGGGGATGAATCTCCACAGTAACCGAGCTGCTATAGTAACTCTAGTTGATGGACGGCTGCCTTGGGTAACCGATAGCGCCATCACCTGACTAATCCTTTGAGGAGACGTCCAATGAATCGCGTTGCCATCGTCACCGGCGCCAGCCGTGGTATCGGGGCTGCCACGGCAAAGTTGCTGGCGACGAAGGGGTATGCGGTTTGCGTTAATTACCTCTCCCGGTCAGAACAGGCTGAAGCTGTGGTGGCGGAAATTGTTGCAAGCGGCGGTCAAGCTCTCGCCTTTCAGGCCGATGTCGGCCGGGAGCAGGACGTAGTGGCCCTGTTTGATGCGACGGAACACGCCTTCGGGCCGGTTACCGACCTGGTGAATAACGTAGGCGTGCTGTTTACCCAGTGCCGGCTGGTGGATATGGACGTTGAACGCTTTAACCGTGTGATGCACACCAACGTTACCAGTTGCTTTCTCTGCTGCCGCGAGGCCATGAGGCGAATGCCGGACGGGAGCGCCATCGTGAACGTCTCGTCTCTCGCCGCTCGTACCGGCTCGCCATTCGAATATACCGATTATGCGGCATCGAAGGCCGCTATGGACGCCCTTACCAAAGGATTATCTGCGGAAGCGGCGGAACGGAATATACGTGTCAACGGCGTCCGCCCCGGCTTTATTCACACCGATATCCACGCTGACGGCGGCGAGCCCGGCCGCGTTGAGCGCCTGACACCGTCCATCCCCCTGAAACGTGGCGGCCACCCGGAGGAAGTCGCCGAGACCATTGTATGGTTACTTTCGGACAAGGCTTCCTATGTAACAGGGTCACTGCTGGACGTTGCCGGTGGCCGGTAACACGTTCCCGCGTGTGGTTAATGACTTCAGGTCTTCCAGCACCAGGTAAAGGCAAGGCACAAGAAACAGGATTAACGCGGTGGCAAACACGATGCCGAAACCGAGCGACACTGCCATAGGAACCAGATAGGTTGCCTGCAACGAAGTTTCAGTAATGATTGGTGTCAGGCCACCGAAGGTGGTTACTGTGGTCAGAACAATAGGCCGGAAGCGGCGCAGGCCTGCCTCGTAAATGGCCTGTGCCGGGCCGAGCCGCTCACGTTGCCGATTGGCATAAGACACCATGATCAGCGAGTCGTTCACCACCACACCGGACAGGGCAACAATGCCCATGATGCTGACCAGTGACAGCTCCATCCCCAGAATCATGTGACCAATGATGGCACCCACAGCACCGAATGGTATGGCCAGCATGACCACAAGCGGTTGCAGGTAACTGCCAAAGGCCACTGCCAGTAACGCGAAGATGGCGCCCAGGGCCAGGCCGAAGCCACCCCAAAGCGCAGTGGTAGACTCTCGCAGGTCCGCCTGGCTACCCTGAAAAGTCCAGGTCAGGCCCGGAAAGTCAGCGCGCAGTTGTGGCAGTATTTCGGTCTGCATCAGGTTCAGTACCTGACGGGTAGCGGATTTGGGTAGTACGTCTGTACCAACGGTAATGACCCGCCGGCCATCACGGCGGTCAATGGAGCGGAGGGATTCGCTGATGGTCACTTTGGCCACATCCATCAGGGGTACTTCCTGCCCCTCTGCCGTACGGATCACGAAGTTGTTCAGGTAGTGCAGGTCCTGCCGCTGGTCTTCCGGCAGCCGCACCCGTATCTCGTTCTCATTGATGCCCCGCAACTGTCGCAAGGCAATACTGCCGTAAAAAGCATCCCGCAGTTGTCTGCCCACAAAGGCACCCGTCAGGCCGAGCGCCCGGCCCTCATCGGTGAGGCTGATGTCGAACTGGGGTTTCCCGGTGCTGTAGTTGTCATTCACACTGCGGGTCTGACTCACCTGCTTCAGTTCTTCAACGAGGCGCTGGCTGGCAAGGGAAAGGATATCGATGTCGGTGTGGCTGAGGTCCACACTGATATCGTCCCGCCAGCTACCAGGGCCCTGCTCTGCCTGGAATGTAATCTGGTCGACACCTTTGAAATCCCCAAGCTCGTTACGCCACAGCTCGATGATTTCGTTGACTGTCATGTCCCGATCGTCCGCCGGAAGAAGCACAAGCTCGACATCGATGGACCGCTGGCCCCGGACATTGGTTTTGATGCCCTCGACATTGCGGGAGAGATTGTTTTCCTCAAACAGACGCTGGGTATCCTGGGTGATGGCCATGGCCATTTCACCAGCCCTGCGGGCCGTTGTTCCAACCGGCAGCCTGAGACCTGCCTCGATTTCGTCCGCCGGTGCCTCCGGCATCATGATCATACCCATGTGGTCACTGATTGCGTAGGCACCGGAGACCACCATTATCGTGAACGCTGCAGACAGCGTGATGTAGCGAAAACGCAGGGCGAGATCCAGCAGTGGCCGGTAACCACGATCCACCAGCGACTGGAATCCCTGCGAGAACACCCTTTGGACGCTGTGCATCCAGTGGCCCCAGATGGTCACACTGCCTTTGCCGCTGTGGGCCAGGTGTGCAGGCAGGATGAACAGGGCTTCGATCAGCGAAATAGCCAGTACCAGAATGATCACCACACCCAGGGGCCACCAGAATTTACCAGTGACGCCGGGGATGAAAAGCAGGGGCATGAAGGCAACTATGTTGGTCAGAATGCTGAAAGTGACCGGGCCGGCAATGTCTTTGGCACCCTGGATGGCCGCTTCCATGAAGCCCATGCCCTGCTCCCGGTACTCGTAGATGTTCTCGCCCACCACTATGGCGTCATCCACCACTATCCCCAGCACCATCAGGAAGCCGAACATGGAGATCATGTTGATACTGACGTCCATCACCGGCAGGAACAGCACACTGCCCACAAAGGAGATGGTCATCCCCATCATGATCCAGAATGCCAGCCGGTACTCCAGGAAAAGACTGAGGATTACCAGCACGATCACCATGGCCATGACGCCATTCTCAAGCAACATGTCCATCCGGTCTTCAAAGTGTTCGGCCCTGTTGCTGTCGATTCGCAGCTTGACGGCATCCGGCAGGGTCACTTCCAGCTCCGCCATGACCTGTTCGACAGCAGCGGCGATATCCAGAGGCGACTGGTCTCCGGTACGGAATATCTCTATTTCCACCGAAGGCAGGCTATTGAAGCGGGAGTGAAAACCGTCCTCCTCAAAGCCGTCGCGGACAGTGGCAATATCGCCGAGGGTGACGGCGCCACCGGACGACGCATTGAGAACCACAATACTCTCGAAGGCTTCGGCCCACTGCTTGCGCTCCTTGAGCCTCAGCAATATATCGCCGTTTTCGGTGGCCATGGAGCCAGCCGGTATGTCCTCGCTGGACTGCTCAATACGGCCGGCGACATCCGCCAAGGTCAGGTTGTATTTACGCAGGGTCTCCTGGGGAATTTCCACACTGGTCATGTAGGCCGGTACATCACCAATGACTGCCTGGGTTATCGCGTTTTCCGAAAGCAAACGGTTGCGTACCTGCTCACCGAGTTGCCTTAACGTCCATATATCCACATCGCCGTAGAGGGTCAGTTCCATGACATCGCGGGTGGGCGTCACCAGTCGGATTTCCGGCTCTTCGGCCTGCTCCGGGAAGGTGCGAATGCGGTCCACCGCCTGCTCTATGTCCTGCAGGGCCTGCATACGGTTGGTGCCGGGGACCATTTCGAGCTGGATGTTGCCGCTGCCCTCACGTGCAGTGGAGGTCATTTCCTCGATACTCTGGATACCCTGGACAGCTTCTTCAACGGGTAAAAGTATGCCTTGCTCCACTTCTTCGGGTGAGGCGCCTGGGTAACTGACCGTAATCTGAACCAGGTCAAGCTGGAATTCCGGGAAAACCTCCTTCTGCACCTCCGTGGCCATCCAGAACCCGCCGGCCAGCAGCAGGATCATCATCAGGTTGGCGGCGATGGAATTTCGGGCCATCCACGCAATGGGACCGACCCATCCTTTGCCTTTGATCGAATCACTCATCGCGGTCACTCTCCAGCCTTAACCGGGCGCCACTCACAACTGACGAGAGATTGTTGGTAATTACCTTGTCACCGTCCTCCAGACCTGTCTTTACGAAGGCGTAATCGTCGTCGCGGAAGGCAATTTCAACCTCACGAATAGCCAACTTGCGGTCCTCCATGACCCATACCGTATTGTTGCGACGCACATGAGCTCGCTCCAGCCGCACGACATCATCGAGAGACCGGCCTTCTATTTCTGCACGCACAAAGGCTCCGAGGATCAGTGCCGGCTCGCCCTCGGACTGATTCAGTGCCAGGGGGTCGTTGACGGTAATCAGAATCCGGGCCATGCGAGCGTCGCTGTCGAGGTCACCAATCAGCTGCGTTAGTTGGCCTTCCCGTGTCTGCCCGGATGGCCAGACAGTGTCGTGATGCAGGCTAACGGGGGCCCCAGGGGTATCCGGGCTGGTGTCAAAGGTCAACCACCGGAGTTTGGACAATGGCACCGTCGCCTCCACCCAGTATTGACCCGTTCCCACCAGCCGGCCGAGGGACTGGCCGGCACTGACCTGGGACCCCAGTGTCACTTCCCGGCTAAGCACCTGGGCAGGAAATGGCGCGCGAATCCGGGTGCGTGCGAGATCAAGCCTTGCCTGCTGCACGGCAGCCTCGGCGGCGGCCACCCGGGCTTTGGCCTGTTTCAGTTGGGGCTTGCGCAGAATCAGGGCGTCGTTAACGGCCTCGATATCGTCGCCCAGTAACTCGAATTCCTGACGGGCGACCGCCTGTTGGCCCTGTTCAAGCTCAAGGTCTGCCCTTGCCTGCTGCAGTTCACTGCGCCGCTGTAACAGCGTGGCTTCATAATCGGCAGGGTCGATGCGAATCAGTTCCGTACCCTTTGCAACTCGCTGGCCCGGTGTGAAGGCGTCGGCCTGGTTAATGACTTCACCACCTACCCGGGAGCCAAGCGTAATCTCCCGTGCCGGGACAACCTGCCCCATCACTTCAACGGTAGGCGTATAGCGTCCCCGGCTAACAGCCTGAACGTCCACCAGCATGGCGGTTTCGCGGGCAGTCTCTTTGCGGGTCGCCGTGGGTTCGGTCTTGAAGATCAGCCAGATCAGTGCAACCCCGGCCAGTACAATCATCAGCGACACAAACACCGTTTTCAACGGTCCGGCTTTGCCCCGCTCAGGACGGACAACATTCTCGTCGATGGGTTGGCTCATGCCTCATTGTTCTCCGCTGTTGTTGCGGATTCGATGCTTCCGGCCAGTGCACGGTAGAGTGCCACTCGGGTAGTGAGCAGCTGTTGGCGTGTCGTCAGGATCGTTCGCTGCAGGTCCTGTTTATCCTTCAACGCAGTTAACACCTCAATATAACTGACGGCGCCGTTCAGATACTGGGTACGCAGCTGCCGGTAGGTGGTATCAGCGAGTTGACTCTGGGCATCCAGACTGCGCAGCCGCCGGCGCTGCTGCTGTTCCCGAACCAGTGCATCTTCCACCCCCCGGATGGCGACAAGAACGGCCTGCCCATATTCCTGGACAAGCTCTTCCAGCACGGCCTCGGAGCGGCGTACCTCAGCCCGGCGTTCACCGCCGTCCACCAGGGGGACCAACAAGTTGCCGGCCAGGGTTGCCAGCCAGTTGTCGAACATATCTCCGGCATCGCTCGCCTGCGAGTTGACGGAAGCCTCAATGGAGAATCGCGGGAACCGGTTACTGATGGCGGCAGCCAGGTCCTGATCAGCCGCCCGAACCACTCGCCAGGCCTGCTGCAGGTCCGGCCGCCGCTGAATAAGGTCTGCCGGCACACCGGTTTCAGGCAGAGGAGGTAACGCCGGCAGGGTATCGCCCCCAGGCACGCTGTACTCTCCCGGCGAGTGCCCAAGCAGAACGGCAAGTTGATGCTGAAGCACACCGGCTTCGCCCTCAATGTTACTCAAACGTTCCCGGGAAGCACTGACCAACTGCCGCTGGCGAAGCACATCCGCACTGTTGTTCTGGCCCATCGCAAACCGGGATTCGATCACGGTCAACACGTTTCTGTTGGTCTGTAACTGGGTTTGAGCCAGTTCGAGCTGTGCCCTCTGCTCGACAAGCTGGAACCAGGTGCTCGCAATTTCTCCGCTCAGAGAAACCGCCGCGGCCTGGTAATCCGCGAGAGTGGCGGATGCACGCAGTGACTCTGCCTCGGTCAGGGACTGCACACGCCCCCACAGGTCCACCTCGTAGCTGGCGCTCAGGCCGGCACTGAACCGGGTAGTCTCAGCATTTTCGGATTCCTGCCGCTCGGCCCCTGCAGTGGCGTCCAGGGTGGGGAAAAGGCCGGCACGCTGCCTGTCCGCAAGGGCGCGGGCCTGGAGTAATCTCTGATAGCTGGCCCGGAGGCTGAGATTATCCTCCAGGGCCTGAGTGACCAGTTTATTCAGTCGGTCATCATCAAAAGACTGCCACCAGGTGTCGGAGAGAACGGATGCCCCGGACGAGGTGAACTCAGCCGGAAGAACCACCGGCTCCCGGGCAGTATCCCGGTGGGTTGCGCAGGCAGTGAGAAGCAGAATGGCGACAATGGGAAAAAGCCGCGAGCACGATTTGTTAATGACCTCTATCATGAACAGCCAGGTACAGTAATGGATATGGAGTCAAGTCAGGCCTCAACATATCATTAGTACGCTGCGAAGTTTTACCGTATCTCTGCTTCTTGCTGGGATTTACATTATTTTGACACTATTGGGGTTTTGCCCCCGTCCGTTAACTACGAACAAGGACTGTCGTTATGAAAACCATCGGCCTTCTCGGCGGCATGAGCTGGGAATCCACCCAAACCTATTACCGGTTGATCAACGAAGGCGTGAAGGCCCGTCTTGGTGGCCTGCATTCCGCAAAACTGGTGCTTTTCAGCGTCGATTTTGCCGAGATTGAGGCGCTTCAACACAAGGGTGACTGGGCGGAAACTGCCCGGATACTCTCCCGGGCCGCACAATCGCTTCAAAATGCGGGCGCGGATTTTCTGGTGATTGGCACCAACACCATGCACAAGGTGGTACCGGAAATTGAACGGGCCATTGATTTGCCACTGCTCCACATCGCCGATGCTACATCAAGGGTTCTCATGCAGGACGGTATTACCCGCGTGGGGCTTCTGGGCACGCGCTTTACCATGGAACAGGCGTTTTACCGCGACCGCCTGGAAGCTGCCGGCATCGAAGTGCTTACCCCGGATGACGCCCAGCGAGATACGGTTCATCACATAATCTACGAGGAGCTGTGCCGGGGTGAAATCAAACCGGCGTCCCGCGAGGCGTACCTCGATATTGTCGCCTCACTGGCGGAACGCGGCGCGCAGGCCGTTATTCTTGGCTGTACCGAAATCGGCTTGCTGATCCGGCAGGCCGATACCTCGGTTCCGCTATACGATACAACAGAGATACATGCAGCCCAGGCGGTTGAGCAGATGTTGGCACAGATTTCAGATAGTCACAGCTGAGAATTAACCGGTCGCCCCCGCTAATGAATCCATACTGGTGCGCCGACTGGCAGACTAATGCCGGCAGAAATTATTTTGTAGCGGCCTACGATATAGCGAATGATCAACCCAGCTTCCCTTATTACGTGGGCCAAAGTTCCCTCCCGGTTTTCGCATACTCAGTGCGACAGCGAACAGACCTGACAAAACCAAAAAGTTAACCTAACTGAAGATGAGGCAATGGAACAGCCGCAACAGGATGTTACATCATGTGCCACAAGGATGAGGCGCAACCAGAATTCAGGAATCAGAGGATGAGAATCTCTCCATGAACAAGATCATCTATATTGTCGGTGTCGTGGTTATCATTCTGGTGGTTCTCTCCTTTCTCGGCTTACGTTGAACTGGTGCTGTTAACGGCGCATCTTGGCCGTATGGCTCTGGACCCGCAAAGCCCTCTAGCACCGGCCTCGCTCCTGGCGCAGGCCGTTTTTTATATCCGTCTCAGCTAAATGCACCCCGTGAAATGATCGTAGTGAGGGTGCGGCGTAGATTCTATGCTGTGCACTCCAGAGCATGTGTGTGCTTGCGTACAGACAACCGGGGGCTCCAACCCCGATCCTATGGTTGTGAGCATGCATTGGGAAAACGTACCACCTTTTGCTACGCCACGTCCGCGCCGCATATGAATGGGCGCATCACGGAAATACAATCTGAACAATGTGAGCAAGGAGCTTCCCATGATCAGAATCAAGACTGCGGCGATCACTTTCTGTCTTCTAGGCGCCTTGCCCCTGGCAGTATCCGCACAATCCGCTGAATTTGGCCCGCGCGAGGGTGACCGTGAATTCTCCCTCTCCGGAACCGGCAGTAACGACCGGGATTTCAATAGCGGCAGCTTTGGCGTGACCGGTGATTTGGGCTGGTATCTGCGAAATGATGTGGTGGCCGGTATCCGCCAGAGTGTGAATTTCGCCGATATCGAAGGTGAAGGTGTCACGGATGATTTCTGGAACGGCTCAACCCGTGGATACCTCGACTATCAATTTCTCAACGACCGCGCGCGACCTTTTGTCGGTGGTAGCCTCGGCGGCATCTACGGCGACGGAGTCAAGGACAGTGCCTTTGCCGGCCTGGAAACGGGATTAAAGTACTACGTGCAGACCAAGACCTATTTCCTGGCGCGCGCCGAGTATCAGTTCCTGTTCAGCGACACCGATGATGCCACGGATGCGTTCCAGGATGACGGCATCTGGGCCTACACCGTAGGTCTGGGTTATAACTTCTGAGCCGGGTTAGAGCTCTGATTCATTAAAGTGGTGGTTGATGCCGGTGACCAGTTTAGGGTCACCGGCGCGAGTACCACGTTGAGAAACAACTATCATTGGGCAACGGTCTAATCTATCGCGTCATGGAAGCGGCCCTCGTTTGTTTCAATCTGCTTTTCACTGACCGCCAGAGTATCGCTTGTTTTCCGGGCATCATCCTCCAACTCCAGGTATTGCAGTATCGTGGGAAGACCATTCGCGGCATAAGGATCGCCCCACCGAGGATCAGAGGCGCTTGGCTTCGAGGCGATCAGTTTCACGTTTGACCACGCCGTAGCATTCACAGCTCAGTGCCTCCATTTTCGCACGGTCGATCACCGTGATGTGGCCTCGCTGGTATGTGATGACACCCAGTTTTTGGAGCTTTCCTGCTGCTTCAGTCACACCCTCACGCCGCACGCCAAGCATGTTGGCAATCAGTTCCTGAGTCATATCAAGTCTGTTGTTTTCGAGGCGGTCCAGAGACAACAGCAACCAGCGGCACAGCTGCTGATCGATGGAATGATGGCGGTTGCATACCGCTGTCTGGGACATCTGGGTGATAAGCGCCTGGGTAAAACGCAATGTGAGAATGCGTATTTCGGAATGGTTGTTGAATTCGTTCTTCAGTTCGGCAGCTGACATTCGATAGGCATGGCCATGGCTTTGCACGATCAACCGGTTCGGGGTGCTTTCCCCGCCCATGACAACCGCAACGCCGGCCATACCGTCCTTACCCACCACCGATATCTCGGCGGAAGATCCATTCACCATCACGTAAAGCAATGAGATAATGCAGTCGACTGGAAAATAGACGTATTCTATGTGCTGATTCGATTCGTAGATAACATCGCCAAGAAACAGTTCCACTGGCTTCAGCTTCGGGAAGATACGTTGCTGGGCGTCTTCAGACAGCGATGCAAGCAGCCTGTTTTGCAGCAGGTCGGGTCTGTCAGTCATTTTTATCTCTTTTACGCTTTCGCTCACCAGTCGGCTCTTACTCTAGCATGGTAAACGCGGACTCCTGGAATTCACAGATCACAACCTGGCGCCATCTGCTGGTCGATCTGGATGGGCTGCCAATTACGGGTGCGCCTTTACTGCGATTTAATCCTCACGGGGTGGCAATGCAGTACTGAAGAGCGCACCGTGTACCTCGAATAGCCCTGCAAGGCGAATGGCGTAACAACATTCTGCGATGAGCTTTCGATGACCACTGCTACCTGGTTTATATTACTCGGCTCACTACTGCTGGTGGTGGGCTTTACGGCTTCGTACATCAAGACCGTACCGGCAACCTCTGCCATTGTGTACCTTTTTATCGGTTTCATCGTCGGACCGATGGGCTTTGGCCTGTTTCATTTCAACCCGCTGGAAGAGTCAGCATTGCTGGAGTTGCTGACGGAAATTGCCGTGCTGATTTCGCTTTACTGCGCCGGGGTGAAGATGCCGGCACCGGTCACCCCGAAGCGCTGGCGCAATCCCCTGCAGCTTGCCGTTATTTCGATGACGCTGACCGTCGGGCTGGTGGCCCTGTTCGGGTATTACTGGCTGGCGCTGCCACTGGGTGCCGCGGTTCTCCTCGGCGCCGTGGTGGCCCCGACAGATCCTGTGCTGGCCACGGAGGTGCAGGTTCGCCATGCCGATGACCCTGACCGGCTCAGGTTTGCCCTGACCTGCGAAGCCGGCATAAACGACGGCAGCGCCTTTCCCTTTATTATGCTGGGACTGGGCCTGCTGGGGTTGCACGATCTGGGCGATAATGGTTTTCGCTGGCTGGTGGTTGATGTGGCCTGGGCGACCGGCGCAGGTATCGGCATCGGCGTTCTGGCAGGCTATGCCGTTGGCTGGCTGGTGCAGAAGCTGCGCACCAGCTTTACCAGCTCCGAATTTCTTGAGAGCTTCCTGGGCCTGGGGCTCATCGCATTCGCCTACGGCATCAGCCTGCTGGTCCACGCCTGGGGTTTTCTGGCGGTCTTCAGTGCTGCGGTGGCATTACGGCACACCGAGTTGAAACTGGCCGGGCTGATGCAACGGTATTCGGACCCGACCTGTGGAGAAGCAGAGCCGGGGACAGAACCCCAGGCCATCGCCCATGTTCACCAGAGCTCCCTCGAATTCAACGAACACCTCGAAAGGCTGGCCGAGATCGTTCTGGTATTGCTGATTGGTGGTTCGCTTTTCTGGGACTCGTGGAGCTGGCGCGCCGTGGGATTTGCGGCGTTCGTGTTCTTTGTGGCGCGCCCCATCAGCGTTCACCTTGGCTTACTCGGTACCAGTGCGCCCATGCGCATGCGCAACCTTGCAGGCTGGTTCGGAGTTCGCGGTATCGGCTCGCTCTACTACCTGATGTATGCCGCACAGCACGGCTTGCCCGAGGAAATCGCACTGGAACTGATTCACCTGACGTTTGTGGTAGTCGCTCTGTCGATTGTAGTTCACGGCGTAAGCGTAAAGCCGGCCATTGCCCGCTTCTGGCGCTCGCGAAGATCCGTCCGCTGAGAATTGGACACTGGGCGCTGCGGGTTCCTATACTCGAAGTTCATTCAGCTGGAAGACTCTATTTATGCGCGTTTTCGCCAACCCTGTCGGTTCCGGCTCCCTCTGGTTCGATAATCTCGCCACTGCGGACGGAACACCCGTCGCTTACGATCCACAGGCAAGGGCCTTCCTGCCCATGCCGCCGTTCTGTGCCAACCGGGATGTCATTGGCTGCAACTGGATTGCGCCGGAGCAAGGTGCCTTCTGCCGCTCCTGTGCCATGACGGCCCTGGCGCCAGACCCGTCCATTGCCCATGCCATGCCCAACTGGGCACAAACCGAGGCCGCCAAGCGCTGGGTGCTCGATAATCTGGGGCGCTGGCACTGGTTCCGCCCGGAGGATCCGGGTGCGCGGCCGGTTTTCCATATGCTTGCCGAGGGGCCTACGCCTGTCCCCATGGGCCATGCCCAGGGCGTGGTCACGATCAGTGTGGCAGAAGCTGATCCGGTGTTGCGTACAACCCGCCGGGAAGCTCTGGAAGAGCCCTACCGGACCATGATTGGCCATATGCGCCACGAGATAGCCCACATGCTCTGGTGGCGTCTGAGCCTGCGTGAAGACTTCCTGGACGCGTTTCGCGCCATGTTTGGCGATGAGCGCATCAGCTACCCGGGGGCACTCCAGCACCACTACGAAAATGGCCCACCACCGGACTGGAAACAGTTTTACCTGACCAGTTATGCCTCTGCCCATCCCCACGAAGACTGGGCCGAGACGGCTGCCCACTTGCTACACCTGACGGACCTCACGGACAGCTTTGTGGCCGGCGGCCTGACGTCCCCGCAGGTTCCGGGCCCGAACTGGGACCCGTATTCCGAACCAGACGCCCAAAGACTGATTCATATCGCGGCCTCAATTGCCGTGGGGGTAAACCACGTGAACCGGTCCATGGGGCTGGAAGACCTATATCCGTTCGTGCTCTCGGATTTTGCCCGTCACAAACTGTCGTTTGTACATGACTGGCTGCGTCGGGGTGCCCAGGGGCTCTAGTGGCGTTGAGCGGCTCAGCTGTCGCCCTGCTCCCGCGCCTTTCCTTCGCGAATGTTTTCCCGGGCTTCCTGTTCCTCTTCCCTGTCAGCCTCGGGTACTTCGTGCTCGTCCCTGCGCGAGGGGCGATAGCACAAGGTCACCAGTATGGGAAAGTGATCAGACCCAAAAGCGCTGAGACGGCGGAGGCGCTTCAGGGTGAAGTGCTCGGTGATAAATACATGATCGAGCGGCCAGCGGAGGTACCAGCGCTCAGCATGAAAGGTACTGAATGTGCCCCGTCCACGACGCGGATCGAGCATGCCGCTGATGCGACAGAACAACCGCGTGGTTCTGGACCAGGCGACATCATTCAGATCTCCGGCAACAATAGCCGGATACCCGCCTTTTTCGATCTCTTTACCCACCAGAAGCAATTCTGCATCACGCCAAAGGGATTCCTCGCTCTCACTCGGAGCGGGAGGGCGCGGATGCAGGGCATGGAGGCGGATGCGGTCGCCACTGGGTAACTTGAGCCAGCCATGTATGGAGGGAATATCGTCCTGAATCAGATACTTCACCTCTGCATCCTCAAGAGGCAGGCGGGAATACAGGTGCATGCCGTAAAGATTGTCCATTGGAATACGAATAATCGTAGGCCAGTCACCAAAGGCCTCATCCAGCCGGTCACCCCACCACTGGTCGGATTCCAGAGTCAGAAGCACGTCCGGCTGCCGCTCCCGTACCTGGCGGATCAACCCTTCGCTATTGCGATTGGGGGTGAGCACATTGGCAACCATCAACGTCACGCACCGGTCCTCCTGCCCGGGCTCAGCCGTCTGAACCTGCAGGGGCCAGAACCGTGTCCACGGTAAAATCCGGTATAATTGCAGCACCAGTACCGCGGCACACGCTGCAAAAATCCAGATCTGCTTCCCGCCCTGGCCAAACACCAGGGCCGCAACCAATGTGATCACGGTCAGGGTAACGATCTGTACCCTTGGGAACTCACAGGCACGTATCCACCAGTCGTGAAGCCGCACCTTACCGAGTACTGTGACCGCAAGCAGCGCCAGTGCCACCACCAGCAATATGTAGGTTATCAAATAAGCCTCCTGGCCATTATTGCCTGTTTGCCAATACCCTCACCCGTTCGAAATCCTCTTCACTGAATACGCCATTGACCCCGGAAATTGCCGCAAGCCTCATGCCGTGCTTCAGTCCAAGTCTGTAGATTTCCCGCACTTTCTCCCACTCGATGTTCCGGCCCAGGGTGAAGTTCTCGAACCGACCTTCCAGCGTCAGCACAATCGTTTCCGCCAGGCAGGCATAGGCGATACCCTTGGGCAAACCGATGTCCTTCATGGCGACCTGCCCGGGCAGCTCGATTTCTCCGGACTCGATTACCATGACGTCGGGCCGTTTGGCGACATCCTCGGGGGGAATATCCAGCGGCCGGGCGACATCGGTGATCACACAGCCGGGTTTGACCCGCATGATGTCCAGTACCCGTTTTCCGGCCCCCGAGGTGGCGGTTACGACCATGTCCATGTGTTCGAGGTCGCGATCGGCCGTGCCCGCCACATGAACTACAGCGCCCTTCGTCTCCCGCTCGATGGTCTCCTTCAGGGAAAGGAGCTTTGCCGGTTCGGGAGCGACCAGATAGATTTCATCCACAGCCTTTGCCAACAGGCGTGCGCAGACGGAGCCAATGGCACCTGTTGCACCAACGACCATGGCTTTGCCGGCCATCTTGCCACTGGCACCAATGCCCACCAGCCCGATCCTCTTCATCGCCTCATGGGCCGCCCAGAGGGCACCAGATGCAGAGTAGCTGTTACCGGTTGTAATAGGCAATGGCGCTCGTTTGGCAACGGTAATGCCAGCGTCGCCCACCACCTTGGTAAAGGCACCAAGCCCCATGACCTGGGCACCCAGTTTTTTTGCCAGCTTCGCCGCCGCCAGCAGCCGGCTGTAGGTAAACTCAGGGCCATGTGCCATGATTTCCCGTGGTGTGCCGCCTACGGTAATGAGCCAGCCTTCGGCTTCATCGCCGGTGGGCGATTGTACCCCCGTCACTTTGCAGTATATGAACGGCGGGGTGTAGGCGACTGCCTTTTCCACGATATTCATGACCACCGGTGGCGAAACATTGGCAATCCAGTCCAACGGCGGGGTTTTGGTCAGGTATTGTTGTGACAGCGGGTGAATCACAAAGGCGAAGCGGTTAACCCGACGGTAACCGTCCGGGTAAAGTATCCGGGGTTGGATGCCCAGGGTTTCAATAACCTCAAGGAAGTCATCGGGCCCCATTTGGTCCGGGGTTCGTGCCAGCGCTGCGCTGATCATCGCTTCCATGACGTTGACGCCCACAGGCCGGCCATGCAGCCAGGGGCTGTAGTCGACCACCATGGCCACCCGTCGGGAGCGCATCCAGTCCAGGGTCTGATCCGTTACCCTGGACGTTATAACCGTTTTGCCATCCAGCTGCTCCCGGCTGAAATCTCCAAGTTCGTCCACTGCTGCCACGATGACATGGGCATTTTTCACCGCTTCCCGAAGCGAACCGGCGACCAGCTTTTCGCCGAGGCGGACCAGGGGCAAATGCCGGATGGCTTCCACTGCCCTTGCCGTTGCCGGTCGGAACATCATCGGGGCACTCACGGCGGTATAGGCTTCCAGCTGGCCCAGGGAGGTAAGTAGCCTGGGCACGCCGAAATCCGTGTAAGGGTCCGCAAACAACAGGTTGTCCGTGTATTCCGACAAGGCCCTGGCAACGCGATACCCCGCCTGGCCACTCATGAACAGCACCCGGGCATTGTCGAAGAAGTGACCAAGCTCGGACTGGGTATGCCTGACCGCCCACTCCTGAAGGATGCCCCGCAGTTTCGCGCCGGTGGTAATCGGCTTATCCGGCACACTGGCCTTCAGGCGCGTAATATCCGGATGCTCCAGTACTGTGCGGCTGGCGTGATATTGGTCATGAATAACGCTCAGGCCAATCGCGTCCGCCTCTGTTTTCACCGAATCCAGTACCGCTTCGCCTCGCGAAAGGTCGCCGTCCGTTCCGACACGAATAATGCGGAAAGGCTGCCCAAGAAATTCTGTTTCAAGATCGTAGTCGAACTCCGAGGATCTCTGGCTGACGCTCACCACTGTTTTCACGCTTCTGGCTTCCCTGGACTGAAGTGGTTATGAACTCTGGATTAAGAGTTGTTATGGACTCCAGATTAAATGACTTCATCTGTTACTGTTATAGCCTAGGTCAAATTTCAATCAGACGGTCTGCGTCTACAATTAAATATCAGCTGACAGTCATTATTGACTCATCGTGCACTTAAAGGAGACCACCATGACCATTCAGGACGAACTCAACGCAACGATTCAGGCTCTGGTACAGCCGGGCAAAGGGATACTGGCGGCGGATGAAAGCAACCCTACCATCGCCAAGCGATTCAAGGCGGTGGGTGTTGAGTCCACGGAAGATAATCGGCGACAGTACCGCGACCTGATTCTCGACGCGCCGGGACTGGGGGAGTTTATCAGTGGCGTTATCCTGTTCGAGGAAACCCTCGGCCAGCATGCGGATGACGGCACCGCCCTGCCCTCAGTGGCAGCAAGACAGGGGGTGGTGCCCGGCATCAAGGTAGATAAGGGCAAGGGGCCGATGGTAAACGCACCCGGAGACGAGATTACCGAAGGCCTTGACGGCCTGGCCCAGCGCCTTGAGCACTACAAGGAGTCCGGCGCGCGATTTGCCAAGTGGCGTAACGTGTATCACATCACCGACACCAATCCGGGTCAGGCCGCCATTGAAGCGAATGCCGAAGTGTTGGCACGCTACGCGGCCATCTGCCAGTCCTGCGGAATTGTCCCCATTGTGGAACCGGAAGTGCTGATCGATGGGAGTCATACCATCCAGCGCAGTGCAGATGTGAATGAAGCCGTTATCAGCGAGGTATTCCGTGCCCTGCGACGCCATCGTGTTGAACTGGAAACCATGATCCTCAAACCCAGCATGGTTACCCCTGGCAACGCCACCGGCAACAAGGCCAGCCCCGGGGAAGTGGCGGAGCACACCCTGAGAGTTTTCCGGCGGGTAGTACCGGCCGCGGTACCCGGCATCAACTTCCTGTCTGGCGGTCAGACACCGGAAGAAGCGACACTGAATCTGAATGCCATGAACAGTGGCGCCGCCCAGCCCTGGAATCTCAGCTTTTCCTACGGCCGTGCATTGCAGGAGCCCGCACAGAAAGCCTGGGCCGGCATTTCGTCGAACCGTGACGCTGCTCAGGCCGCGCTGGTGAAACGGGCCCGGCTCAACAGCCTGGCCAACCTCGGACGTTACTCAGAGGATCTGGAGCAGAGCTGACCAACACGGCCAGCCCCCGGTTCAACAACCCGTCGTGCAGCTGGCGCTGCCATCGAAACTCATGGTTTTCCCGCTCAGTGGAACATGCACTGGCACCGAGGACAGGCTGACAAACTGCGCGGTGCGTGTGTTTTCGCGCACTGCGCCCTTTTCTGTGGCCGCCTCATTGGCATGTGAGGCAATGACAGCTTTGGGCCGAACCAGGTCGTTGATTACGTAAGCGGCCTCTTCAGGCCCGGTAGTGAAGGTGTCGCCAATATTCATAACCACCAGTGTTGCCCCATAGTGTTCGCTGACCACCAGCTTTTGTTCGGCCGTGATACCGGTATCACCTGACAGATACACCACGAGCCCGTTGGAAAACGTCAGCACGTAGCCGGTAGGCGGCCCTACACTGGCGCCCACGCCCGCTGCTTGAAGATATTCCGCCAGCGGACCGGTCAGGAAGGAGGGAGCAACGCCGTTGCTGTGAACGGCAGGCACGGTGGTAATCGCCACACCGCCAACTTCCCGCTCACCACCGAAACGCACCAGCAGGGAGTTTGCGGGGTCACCACCGCCGTTTTTCAGTTTGGCAGCAAAAAAGGCGGGCATTTCACTGCCGGTCACGATTTTCGCCTGATGCTTCAACGCAATATCCACGGTATTGGACTGCGGTAAAGTCGACACTCCGGTATCCGGCGACGCACAGCTGCCCTGGTTGGTCTCACCGATGCGCTGGTCACCCACATGATCGCCGTGCATATGGGAAACCAGCACGACATCAATCTTGCCCAGCCGGGGATCGTCCGGCCCGGCAACGGTTCTTCCGGCATCGTAGAGAATCCGGGTGCCGTTCGGGTCCTCAAATACCAGCGCCCGGTCACGGCTGCAGAACTCGCCATCGTGGCTGCCAAGAGGCGTGACCTTAACAACGTGCTCGTCAGCCTGGGCCAACGTCGCTCCTCCAGCCAATAAGCACGCAGACGCCCCGATGGCGGCCACGGTTTTGCAGAAATAACGGTTGCGGAAAAAATTTTGCGACATGGTATTCGTCCTCCCCACCTGTTTTTTGTTGGTACCAGTACTGATACGAACGGCAAAGCCATAGGTACCAGTGTAGCCGGCGGGAGTGACTTGCGTTCGGGGATAACCTCAGGCGGCGCGCGAATCGGTAACCGGTGCTGGCTGTTCAAGGCAGGCCAGCATGGGCGCCACCTGACGGATCTTGCGGGCTTCCGGCCACCGGGCTTCGGCTTCGGCAAATCCCTGGCGAAGGAAATTGAGCCATTGCTTGATGCGCCCGGTCACGTAGCGGTCCTCCAGCCAGCCCTGCAGAACGGTGGCATATTCACGAACCAGGGCGACGGCCTCCGGCCAGGTCATATCCGGTATTGCTATACCCTGCTGGCTGGCCTTTATCTGTCGGGCCAGGTCCGGCCGCGCGATCAGGCCCCGGCCGATCATCACATCGTCGCACCCGGAGACTTCACGGCATCGCCAGTAATCGGCCACGGTCCAGATTTCACCATTGGCAATGACGGGGGTTTTCACGGCTTCCCGGGCCCGGGCAATTTCCTCCCAGTAGGCGGGCGGCTTGTACCCACCCACCTTGCTACGGGCATGGATAACGATTTCTTCTGCGCCGGCTACTTCCAGCGCCTGGGCACAGGCCACACCCATGGAGCGGTCGTCATACCCGAGGCGCATTTTTGCCGTAACCGGCACGTTTAGCGGCACCGCCTGGCGCACCGCGGCCACTATCTCATGCATCAATTCTGGCTCGCGCATCAGCACGCAGCCGCCCTTATGCTTGTTCACCGTTTTTGCGGGGCAGCCGAAATTGATATCCACCTGTGTGGCGCCCAGCTCGGCAGCTTTCTCCCCATGGCGAGCGAGTTGGTGGGGGTCTGAGCCGAGCAGTTGAACCGCAACTGGGGTGCCGACTTCCGTCAGTGACTGGTTGTAAAGCTCCGGGGCGTACTTGTAGAACACTCTCGGCGGCAGCATGCCGTGGGTTACCCGAATGAACTCGGTCACGCAACGGTCAATCCCACCCACTTTGGTCAGGGTTTCGCGAATGGGTGCGTCGACCAGCCCTTCCATCGGGGCGAGGATGATTCGCATGAGTGCTCCAGCAGGAAAAGTCTGTACAGATTGAATCTGATCAAAAATCAGGCGGGGCGGATTGTAAGGAATTTGGGGGGAAGTTGGTAGCCGGGCATCCTGAAATCAGGATGCCCGGCCGGGGGTTTTACAGCGTTACTGACAGTTTACGCCGGTACGTCGAAGCGGTCGCTGTTCATGACCTTGGCCCAGGCTGAGACGAAGTCCCGGACAAACTTCTCGTGGTTGTCGTCCTGGGCATAAACCTCCGCATAGGAGCGCAGGATGGAGTGGGAGCCGAACACCAGGTCAACCCGGGTAGCGGTCCACTTCTTCTGATCAGTCTTGCGATCGCGAACCTCGTAGAGATTCTCGCCCACCGACTTCCAGCTGTAGCCCATGTCGGTCAGATTGACGAAGAAATCGTTCGTCAGCTGGCCTTCCCGATCAGTGAACACGCCATGTTTGGCGCCATCGTGGTTGGTGCCCAGTACCCGCATACCACCGATCAACACGGTCATCTGGGCTGCGGTCAGCCCCATCAGCTGGGCGCGATCCAGCAGAAGCTCTTCAGGCTTGACCACGTAGTTCTGCTTCTGCCAGTTACGGAAGCCATCGGCCACCGGTTCCAGCACATCGAAGGACTCAGCATCGGTCATCTCGTCAGTGGCGTCACCACGCCCTTTCAGGAAGGGTACATGTACCTCGTAGCCGGCGGCTTTCGCGGCTTTTTCGATACCGACACTTCCGCCCAGTACGATCACATCCGCGATGCTGGCACCTGTATCAGCAGAGATCTTCTCATAGACTTTCAGAATTCTGGCCAGGCGCTCAGGTTCATTACCCACCCAGTCTTTCTGGGGAGCAAGGCGGATGCGGGCGCCGTTGGCACCACCACGCAGATCGGACCCACGGAAGGTGCGGGCGCTGTCCCAGGCAGTGCTGACCATATCGCTGATGGACAGGCCTGCATCGGCAATCTTCTCTTTTACCACCTCTTCGATATAGTCGGTGGGGCCAGCAGGAATCGGATCCTGCCAGATCAGGTCTTCATCCGGCACTTCCGGACCGATGTACCGTGATTTCGGCCCCATATCCCTGTGGGTCAGCTTGAACCAGGCACGGGCAAACGCATCCTGGAACCGCTCCGGATCCTTACGGAATTCCTCAAGGATCTTGCGGTACGTGGGATCCACCTTCATGCCCATGTCGGCATCAGTCATGATCGGGTTGTGGCGAATGGATGGATCGCTGGCGTCCACCGGCTTGTCTTCTTCCTTGATGTCCACCGGCTCCCACTGATTGGCACCAGCGGGGCTCTTCTTCAGCTCCCACTCGTGGTCCAGCAGCATGTCGAAGTAGCCCATATCGAACTTCGTTGGCTCGGTGGTCCAGGCACCCTCGATGCCCGAGGTGATGGCATTGGACGCCCTGCCCTGCATATTGGGGTTATCCCAGCCGAGACCCTGGCCGACGACATCAGACCCTTCCGGTTCGGCGCCCAGGGCACCGGCATCGCCGTTACCGTGACACTTACCAACAGTGTGACCACCCACGGTCAGTGCTGCGGTTTCTTCGTCATCCATCGCCATCCTGGCGAAGGTTTCACGCACCTGCGCGGCGGTCTTCATGGGGTCAGGCTGACCATTGACACCTTCCGGGTTCACATAGATAAGACCCATCTGCACAGCAGCCAGTGGGTTTTCCATGGTGTCCGGCTTGCCCACATCCTCATAGCGCTCATCTGAGGGTGCAAGCCACTCTTTCTCGGCGCCCCAATAAATATCTTTTTCAGGGTGCCAGATATCCTCCCGGCCGAATGAGAAACCGAAGGTCTTCAGTCCCATGGATTCATAGGCAATGTTGCCGGCCAGTATCATCAGGTCCGCCCAGCTGATCTTGTTGCCGTACTTTTTCTTGATTGGCCACAGCAGCCGGCGAGCCTTGTCAAGGCTGGCGTTGTCTGGCCAGGAAGCGATCGGGGCAAAGCGTTGGTTACCGGTACCGCCGCCACCGCGGCCATCAGCCATCCGGTAGGTACCGGCAGAGTGCCAGGCCATACGGATCATGAACCCGCCGTAGTGACCCCAGTCAGCCGGCCACCAGTCCTGGCTGTCGGTCATGAGGGCGTGCAGGTCCTGTTTAATGGCATCAAAGTCGAGCTTTCGGACTTCCTCGCGGTACTCGAATCCCTCGTCCATCGGGTTGGTTTTGCCATCGTGCTGATGGAGGATGTCGAGGTTGATGGATTCAGGCCACCAGCCGGTCACATTCTGGCTACTGGCCGTGTTGGCACCGTGCATGACCGGGCACTTTCCGCCTGAACTGTTGTTCTGGGTCATTTCTCTCTCCTGATTCGGTTTGGCAAAACAAAACTGCTTTTTATTAGCACCACTAACTATAGGACAAAAAAAGCACTCTACTCTGAGTATTTATTATGTCCCGGATAGCGAATGCCTATCGGGCTTCCCGAAAGCCATCAAAGCCTTAGACGGGCAGCTGATCGCAAGCGAAGTTGCTTGGATCAGAACAACCCAACGTTAACGTGGCGCTCGACACTTAATACAATTAATTAAAAATACAATTGCAAAAGCTTTTATCAATGGGATGGAGTGGTAGAAGACTCAGAGCCTTTCAATGGAGGTGAACTTTCCGGCGTCGTCGAAAAGAATCCGGAAGCTACCCCGGATACCGTCTTTGAGATAGAAACGGGAGAGGATACGGGCCGGGAAGCGGACGGAGCGCCCGTCCCGGGCCGTGGTGCGGACATCGGTGGCAATGCCCTGATAGAGCTTTATCCACTCATCAGGGCTGATCTGGATGTCCACAATGATCTGCTGCATAGAACCCTAGTTAGCCAGTTCCAGCAGCAGACGGTTCAGGCGGCTCACGTAAGCACCCGGGTCCTGCAGTTGCTCACCACTGGCCAGCGTCGCCTGGTCCAGCAGTACCGCGGACAGCTCCTTGAAGCGGTCCTCGCCCTGCTCGCTTTCCAGGCGCTGCACCAGCGGGTGCTCCACGTTGATTTCAAAAATCGGCTTGCTGTCGGGTACTTTCTGGCCGGCTGCTTCCATGATTTTCTTCATCTGGGCGCCCATGTCGAAATCGCCAACCACCAGGCAGGCCGGGGAGTCGGTCAGGCGATTGGTAACACGCACATCCTGGACCCGATCGGTCAGCGCCGCCTTGATTCGCTCCAGCAGCTGCTTGTGCTCCTCGGCAGCCTCTTCCTTGTGCTTCTTGTCTTCCTCGGTCTCCACTTCACCAAGGTCCAGATCGCCCCGGGCCACGTCCTGGAACTGCTTACCATCGTATTCGTTGAGGTAGCCCATCATCCATTCGTCAATCCGGTCAGAGAGGATCAGCACCTCAACCCCCTTCTTGCGGAACACTTCCAGATGCGGGCTGCTCTTGGCCGCCATGAAATTGTCGGCTGTAATGTAATAGATCTTGCTCTGACCTTCTTTCATGCGGCCGATGTACTCATCCAGCGATACATTCTGGGTATCTTCGCCGGTGTGGGTAGAGGCAAACCGCAGCAGCCCGCCGATTTTCTCGCGGTTGCTGAAATCTTCCGCCGGGCCTTCCTTCAATACGGTACCGAACTCGTTCCAGAACTGCTGGTATTGCTCCGGCTCTTTTTTGGCCAGCTTGGAGAGCATGTCCAGAACCCGCTTGGTAACGGCGGTACGGATGCTTTCCACGGTGCTGTCGTTCTGCAAAATCTCGCGGGAAACGTTCAGCGACAGATCGTTGGAATCGATAACACCCTTGGTGAAACGCAGGTACAACGGCAGGAACTGCTCGGCGTCGTCCATGATGAAAACGCGCTGCACATACAGTTTCAGACCACGGGGGGCTTCCCGATTGTACAGATCAAACGGCGCGCGGCCCGGAATGTACAGCAGGCTGGTGTAGTCCAGCTTGCCTTCCACCTTGTTGTGGGACCAGGTCAGCGGGTCTTCAAAGTCGTGAGAAATGTGCTTGTAGAATTCCTTGTACTCTTCGTCCTTGATCTCGCTGCGGGACAGGGTCCACAGGGCTGTGGCGTCGTTGACGGTTTCTTCCTTGTCCTTCTCGCCCTCTTCCTCGGATTCGGACTTCATCACCACCGGGAACGAAATATGGTCGGAGTACTTCTTCACCAGGTTGCGCAGGCGGAAGCCATCGGCAAATTCCTTGGCATCGTCTTTCAGATGCAGAACGATTTTCGTACCACGCTCATTAAGGTCCACGTTCTCGATGGTGAACTCGCCGTCGCCCTTGGATTCCCAGTGCACCCCTTCCTCAACCGGCGCTCCGGCGCGGCGGGTGAACACTTCCACTGCATCGGCAACGATGAAGGATGAATAAAAACCAACACCAAACTGGCCAATCAGTTTGCTGTCTTTCTTCTCGTCACCAGAGAGCTGTTTCAGAAACTCGGCCGTGCCGGACCGGGCAATGGTGCCGAGGTTCTGGACCACGTCATCACGGGTCATGCCGATGCCGTTGTCGGAAAGAGTGACGGTGTTTTGCTCTGCGTCATAATCCAGGCGAATCTTCAGCTCCGGATCGTTCTCGAACAGGCTGTCGTCTTTCAGGGCGGCAAAGCGGAGTTTGTCTTCCGCGTCTGACGCATTGGAGATCAGCTCACGAAGGAAGATTTCCTTGTTTGAGTACAGGGAATGGATCATCAGATTAAGCAGTTGCTTAACCTCGGTCTGAAAACCCAGGGTCTCTTTTTGCGATTCAACCGTCATGGCCGTTTTGTCTCCTGCTGTGTTTGCTTCGGTGGAGCGGCGCGGGTACGAACCCCTGTCCAAAACACGCTGTGAATACGTCCATGTACGCTCGGCTCCGCCATCCATGGCTCCGCACGGTTTTGGACAGGGGTTCGTACCCACGCCACCCGACTATTGAGTAATATCGATCCTTGCACGGAGTTTGGGCGAGCAGTTGGGGATGGGTTTACGAAACCGTGCGGAGCCATGGATGGCGGAGCCCGAGCCGCACAGGGACGTCTCGAGGCGTGTTTCGTAAACCCATCCCCAACTGCTCGCCTGCACCAATGCTTAATATGCTGAATTCGGAAATGGGGTTCATCCGGGGCATTTCAACCCCGACAAGATGAATTCAGTCTTCGAGCAGAAAGTGCGCCCTGGCTGTGGCGATGGGCTGGGAGCGGGATTTTTGCCAGGCAGTGATCATCACGTTGGCCACGCGATTGCCCTGGCGGGTAAGCTGACACTCGGCGAACGTTTCACGATTCAGGCCCGCGCGCAGGTAATCCAGCGAAAAGTCCACAATTCGGGGCATGCGCAGGGTTTCCTGGGACATCATCAGGTAGATGACCGCAGAGAGTTCCATAAAACCACCGATAACCCCGCCATGAATAGCAGGCAGAACCGGGTTGCCGAGGTTTTGTTCCTTCCTGGGCAGGCGAAAAATCAGATCGTCACCAAAGCGATCGCATTCAAGGCCAATGAACATGGCGTAGGGAATGCTCTCCAGCATCCGGGAAAAATCACCGGTTTCCTGTGTGAAACGAAGGATGTCCGGATTCATGATTCCTCTCCTCCCTCGATAAGATCACGGAAAGACTTGGGCATCGCTTCCTTGCCGATTCGCATGAAAGTACCTACGCAGTTGGCGATGGTCTCGCCCGGGTCCTGAAAGGCCTCGCAGCGGGTAAAAATGATATTGCGGGTAATCCTGTAGGTTTCCGCGCGGGCGAAGACAGGCTTGTGGGGTTCTGCCGGGCGCATGTAGTCCACTCGCAGGTCCAGGGTCGGGCAAAGCTCAAAATCTTCCAGGGCACACATGATCACCGACCCGGACGCGGTGTCCATAAGGGTAGTGATGGCGCCGCCATGGATCACGCCGGTGTCCGGGTTGCCGATAATCCGGTCGCTGTAGGGCAGACAAAGAGTCAACTGGCCTTGTTTTGCCGATATCACGGTCAGGCCCAGCTCTCTGCCCTGGTTAAGGGTTTCGATAAAACGGCGAACCCGGTCCATTCTCATGGAATCGTTCATAAAGTATGGCTCGTCAGATCAGTTGGTGGTTTCTTTGTCGGTTTCCTGCCGGGGTGCCGGGTCCTCGAATGTCTTTCCGGAACGCAGTGCCAGCAGTGCGTCGGAGCGAAACTCCCGGCGGTACAGGACGATCACGGTAAGGGTGGAGGCCCCCATGAAAACCACGGGGTGGATAAACCACGACACCACAGCCAATGCGTAGTAATAGGAGCGCAGGCCCAGGTTGAACGCGTCCCCGGCCATGTTGCAGACGTTGCCCGCACTCTTGGCAAATGCCTCCCGTGAAGCCGGGCTGGCTTTGGTATCGGTTGTCAGTGGGGCGCTGCCGATAAGCACCGCCACAAAGTTGTACATCCGCATCGACCAGGTGAATTTGAAGAAGGCGTAGATGAAAATCACCATCAGTACCAGCATCCGCATCTCCCAGATTTCCCGGCTGGGCAGGGTTCCGAACGGCATGGTACTGAACACTTCCATCACTTCCTGGGTATAGCCCAGGGCAGTGATAATACCGGCCAGGATCAGCAGGCAGCTGGAGGCAAAGAAGGCGCCATTGCGTTCCAGATTGCCCACCACGGAGGCATCCGAGATACGGTTATCCCGTTTCAGCATGACCCGCATCCAGTCCTCCCGGTACAGGTCCAGCGTATTGGACAGGCACGGGCGATCATTGGCCTTGCGTTTGGAGTACTCGGTATAACCAAGCCAGCAAACCAAAAACCACACAAGTGCGATCAGCTCCAGATAATTGCCCATGAGAGGGTTCCGGGTATGGGTGAGTAAGGACGAGTAGCGAGCGGTAATGATAACGCAACCAGAGTGCAGCCTCCAGACGGCAGGCTCTTCACGGTAGTAACGCAGCATACAACGGGGATATGGTATAAATAACCAACCGTATCAAAGGCGATACTGCCACGCCGGCGTGTCGCCCAGGGAATTGACCAAGGAGCTCTACCCGTGACCATCCACGCTGGATTTCGATACTTCACTGTTATTATTGTGCTGGCCCTTCTTTCCGGTTGCACCGTCAATCCGGTTACCGGAGAGAAGCAGCTTTCGCTGATTCCGGAAAGCCAGGAGTTATCCATCGGAAGCGAGCAATACAAGCCAACCCAGCAGACCCAGGGCGGCCGCTTTTACCTGGACCCGGACCTGAACCAGTACGTTGCCGAAGTGGGTCAGAAACTGGCTGAAGTCAGTGACCGGCCTGACCTTCCCTACGAATTTGTGGTGCTGAACAGCAGCGTGCCAAACGCATGGGCATTGCCCGGCGGCAAAATCGCGATTAACCGTGGCCTGTTGACAGAATTTGAAGACGAGGCCCAACTGGCTTCGGTTCTTGGCCATGAGATTGTGCATGCTGCCGCCCGTCACAGTGTGCAGAGGATGCAGCAAGGCATGCTGATCAGCGCCGGGGTGGCAGGACTGGGTTTCGCACTTTCGGATAACGAATGGGCCGGACTGATCATGGGCGGTGCCGCCATGGGCGCCCAGCTTGCCCTCGCCCAGTACAGCCAGGGCGATGAGCTCGAGTCAGACCACTACGGCATACGCTACATGAAAGAGGCGGGCTATGACCCTCAGGCAGCCGTGGAACTTCAGGAACTTTTTGTAGAGCTCTCTGAAGGCCGGGAAACCAGCTTCATCGAAGGCATGTTTGCCACCCACCCACCATCGCAGAAGCGCGTCCGGGAAAACCAGGAGCTGGTCGACAAGATTGGCGCGGGCGGCTATCGCGGTCGTGAAGAATACCAGAAGAAAACCGAATATCTCCGCAGCCTGCAACCCGCTTATGAGGCCCATGACGAGGCTATGAAACTGGCAAGCGACGACAAGTTTGATCAGGCGATCACCAAGGTGAACGAAGCCATCAAAATCGAACCAGAAGAAGCCGCGTTCTATTCTCTGCGCGGCCGCATTTACCGGGCAAAGGAGAACCTGGAGAAAGCCGAAGCTGACTTTGACAAAGCCACCTCCCTGTACCCGGAAATGTTCACCTACCAGCTCCACAGCGGCCTCAATTCACTCGAGCTGAATAAACTCGACAAGGCGAAGGAACGGCTGAACAAGGCTAACGAATCAGTACCAACCTCCATCGCCTTTCTGCGCCTGGGCGATATTGCGGTACAGCAGAATCGCCGGCAGGACGCTATCCAGTATTACAGCACCGCGGCAGAGGCTGAAGGTGAGATTGCGCAGGAGGCCAAACAGAAACTGGCCCAGCTGACGCAAAACTAACGTCATCGTCCGCATTGACTTTTAGAGCAATAACTCTAAAAATCAATATATCGAAACAACAACCGGACGATTGCCATGCTCGCGAGACGTATCCAGCCGATGGTCTTCCAGGCCCGCCGGCTTTATGTGGAGCTGATGTTCCAGGTCATGGGGCGCGCGCTTCAGGCTGTCAGCGAAATTGACGCTGCCGTACAGAAGGAAGCCCGGGCCCTGCCCGATGGCTTCCTGTTTGAAATGATGGTGATGCCTGACGGCTCCCGGCTTATTGTGGAGCACCTCGGCAATGGCCGGTTCCAGTACCATGGAGCCACCGCACCCCGGCCAGTAGACCTCTCCATCCAGTTCAAACACATTGCCCATGCCTTCCTGGTGCTGTCCTTTCAGGAGAAAACATCCGTGGCCTTTGCCAACGACCGCATGCTGGTCGATGGCGATATCAGCTATGCCATCCGCATGACCCGGATCCTGAACCGGCTTGAAACCTTCATTCTGCCCAAACTGGTAGCAGAGCGTGCCGTAAAGGAATACCCATCGAACCTGCACCTGCCCGAGAAACTCCTCAGTGCGGCTCGTATTTACCTCAAGGTAGCCTCCAATTTTGTCGAGACGGTGAGAGCATAATGACCAACCAATACTATGAGTTTTTCTGCCCGGTTAAGGTGATTGCCGGTAAAGCGGCGCTGGAACACATTCCCTATGAACTGACCGGCCTGGGCGCCAAACGCCCGATGATCGTGACCGACAAGGGCGTTCGCGCCGCTGGCCTGCTTGAGCCGGTGATTGCTGCCTGTGAAGAAAGCGGCCTGGAAATCATCAGTATCTACGATGACGTTCCACCGGACTCCTCTACAGGGGTAGTAAAAGACATTGCCGGTATCTATCGCCGTGAAAAGTGTGACTCTCTCATCGCCGTGGGCGGTGGCTCTGCCATTGATACCGCCAAGGCAGTGAATATTCTGGTTTCCGAGGGTGGAGACAACATTGCCGAGTACAGCGGCGCAGGCATCATCAAGCATCCTCTGAAGCCATTCCTGGTGGTACCAACCACTGCCGGTACCGGCTCTGAAGTCACCTCCGTTGCCGTGATCACCGACACGGCCAAGTCAGTAAAACTGCCGTTCACCTCGTCATTCCTGCTACCCAACGCTGCCGTTATCGACCCGAGGATGACTCTGACATTGCCGCCGCACATCACTGCGGCCACAGCGATGGATGCCATGACCCATGCCACGGAAGCGTTCACCTGCATGGCGAAGAACCCGCTCAGCGATGCCTATGCAACCGCCGCTATCAAGAAAATCAGCGCGTCACTGTTGAAGGTAATGGACAATCCCAAGGACAGTGATGGCCGGTTGGAGCTGGCACAAGCATCCACCATGGCCGGTATTGCGTTCTCCAACTCCATGGTTGGCCTGGTTCATGCACTCGGCCACGCCACCGGGGCGATCTGTCACCTGCCCCACGGGTTATGCATGAGCCTTTACCTGCCTTACGTACTGGAATACAACCTGGAAACGATCCGTGGCCCACTGGGCGAACTGCTGCTTTATCTTGAAGGCCCCGAGGTTTATGCCGCTACACCGGCCAGTCGCCGCGCCGAGGCCAGTATTTCCGCGCTTCGCAAACTCAGGGATGAACTGTTCAAGCGTTGCAAGCTGCCACGCACCCTCAAAGAAGCCGGCAGCGTGGAAGAGCACCAACTGGACACCATTGCAGAAATGGCCATGGATGACGGTTCCATGATGTTTAACCCGAAAGAAGTGACGCTGGAAGACGCCCGGGCGGTTCTGAAAAAAGCCTGGGCCTGATGGGCGGACCGGCCCGGACACCCCGGCAGGTGGGATGTCCGGGCCACTATGACGCAGATCAAAAACAGCTCCGTGCCCCAAAAACATTCCAATCAAATCCTTGAAATCGACACAGGAAACAGTGACAATTCTGATTCGCTGGCAGGGATGTAGCCGGGTTTGTTTTTGGATAAATTCAGAGCCTAACATCTATGCGCAACGCATTATTCTGCCGGCGCCTGCCGCTAGCCCTGGTTTTACTGTCGCTCTCATTCCTGTCGGGAACCAACGCACTCGCAACGGAGCACGCAGCCAACCAGAAGGCTGATCGGGTTGTCCGCTTCAATGTCTCTCCCAATGGTTACCCACCCTATCTCATCAACGAGAACGGAAAGCAGTCAGGCATCATGTGGGACGTACTCACTGCGATTGCCGATCGTCTGGACTATGTGGTGATCCCTGAACAGATCCCCCGCAAACGCGTGGATCAGATGCTCAAGGAAGGCTATATCGACGCCACTACTCGCGCCAGAGAGTGGACGGACAATCCCGATGAGTTTGCCTTTACCGACCCCATAGTGGACATCGAGGAAGTGCTGTTTGTGCCCAAAGACTCAGACTTGGAGTTTGAAGTACCCGAGGACCTGTTTTCGTACACGGTGGTAACTCATCTCGGTTACCATTACCCGGCGCTGGAACACCACTTCCAGGCGGGCAAGATCAGACGTTTTGATGTTTCCCGTGACAAGGATATGTTCCACTATGTACTCCACGGCGAAGACATGGATGCTGCCGTTGCGGACCGGCTGGTCGGGAAATGGATTCTGCGCAACGAAGGCATGCAGGATGTATTTCGCACCACCTCGGCGAAACTGAGCCAATACGGATTTCGACTGATGCTCAGAAAAGACTGGGTGAGTTTTGCTGAAGCCTTTAACCGCGAGCTTGAAGCCATGAAGCAGAACGGCGAGCTGGAGGAGATACTCTCCAACTACCGTTAACTCCCGCCCTCAAGCGGGACTTCCTTGCGCAGTCCCGCTGCGCTACTCCAGACGTCGCAGCAGTAGCATTGGCGACACACTCAACACCGGTTTCAACTGCCAGCGGCCAAACATCGCCAGCACCAGCGCACTGAGTAGCGGAATCGGCAGAATGGCCTGCCAGTGCCAGCGGAATTCTCCCTCGAACATTCTGAACTGCAATGCCCATACGGCGCCTTCCGCGGCCGCTACCCCCAGGATACCGGCGAAGAACCCCAGCAAGGCAAACTCCAGCATAGTGCTTCTCACCAACAGGGACTGCCTGCCACCCAGGGTTCGTAGCAACGCACCTTCCCGTTGCCTGTCCTGCATGGTGGCACTGACCACGGCCGCCATCACTACCAGTGCCGCGGCCAGAATCAGAGCCAGTATGGCTTCGATGGCCTGCGTTACCTGACGCACGATTTCCTGGATGCGCTCAATGACATGATCAATTTCAAGCACAGAAACCGTAGGAAATTGTCGCGAAAATTCATTAAGTTCACTTTTCATGTCCGACGGAAGGAAGAACGCTGTAATCCAGGTAGCCGGCATATCCTCGAGCCCACCCCCGGGTGGAAACGCCATATAGAAATTGGGTTTCATGCTGTCCCACTGAACCGTACGGATACTGGTGACTGTTTCTGTCACCTTGTCGGAACCGATGGTGAAACCGAGCTCATCACCCACCTTGACCCCGAGCTTACCGGCCAACTCCGCCTCAATGGACACACCATCGGTCTGGCCGCTGGCAAACCACTCGCCCGCGACTATTTCGTTGTCTTCGGGCAATTCGTCCATCCAGGTCAGATTGAGTTCGCGATTCAGCGCGCCTACCCGCTCTTCCTTGGTAACCGCTTCCTTGACCGGCTGTCCGTTCAGCTCGGTAAGGCGGCCACGGACCATGGGATACAGCTGCTCCAGCGGATGCCCGCGCCCTGCCCAGAACTCGTCTACCTCATCAACTGCCTGGGGGGCGATGTTGATAAGAAAGTGATTGGGCGTATCTTCCGGTAACTGGGCCTGCCAGTCACTCAACAATGAGGTTCTGACCAGAATCAGTGTTGCCGCCAGCATCAGTGTCATGGCAAAAACGGCAATCTGCGAGAGACTGGCGCGGCGATGACGATACAGCCCGACCAGTGCCAGTCGCCACGCGTTGCCTCCGCCACTGATCCTGCGCAGGGTGCTTACCAACAGCCATCCCAATAACCCCAGCGTGCCCAGCAGCAGCACAAGGCCGCCCAGCAGCGACAACACCAGAGAAACCTCCCGGGCATACATCCATACCAAACCAAATATCGCCACCACCGCAATGATCAGGTCCGGAATCGCCTCGCGGCCGGATTCACCGGGCTGGCTTCGCAACACCCTCATGGCCGGCACATTGCGTAGCCTTCGGATGGGCGGGTAAGCAAATGCAAACAGAGACACAAGGGCGGTCAGAAGCGCCGGTACCAGTGCATTGGGGTCAAGTTGATAATCGATCTGACGCTCCAGCACATCCCCCAGCACGCTGGACAGGAGCCAATACAGAGGCAGGGCCACCAGCAGCCCCCCGATGGCGCCTGCGATCCCCCACAGGGCAAGGCGACGGATATACAGCCGACCAATCCCTTTGCTGCTCACACCCAGGGTTTTCAGCAGGGCCACGGTGTCCCGCTGGGACATCGCATACTGGCGACTGGCCACCGCAACCGCGACTGCTGCCAGCATGACCGCCAGGCTGCCACCCAGCAGGAGGAAGCGCTCTGCCCGTTCCAGAGATTCGGAGAAGGTTTCGCCGTCGCGCACCCCTTCCCACTCATGGCTCGGCTCCAGCTGTGGTTGCAGCCAGCGGTAGTAATCGTTCAGGGCAGACTCATCGCCGGCAAACAGATACACATACTCCACCCGGCTGCCTTCCTGGATCACCTCGGTGGCTTCCACATCATCCACGTGCATCATTACCCGCGGCGCCAACGAAGACATTCGGAAGCCACCGTCAGGCTCACGTACCAGCAAGCCGGAGATGCTCAACTGATGGTTACCCACCTCCAGGCTATCGCCAACGTCCAGTTCCAGTAACCGCAAAAGACGCGGGTTAAGCCAGACTTCTCCCGGCCCCGGGCCGTGACTGACGGTCTGCCTGGGTGCATCCAGGCCCTGCTGATACTCTACTTGGCCGCGCAGCGGATACGCGTCGTTCACGGCCTTGATCGATACCAACTGGAAGTTATCGGCACCGTAAACCATGGTGGAAAACTCGATCATGCGGCCCGTTTCCAGCCCCCGTTGCTCAGCTTCCTGCATCCAGGTTTCGGGAATGGGCCGGCCGTTTTCCGCTTCCAGCTGGCGATCCGCCGCCAGGAAAGAACTGGCGGAAGATACCAGTGTGCGCTGCAGCTGGCTGGCAAACAGGGCAATGGTTGCCACTGTGGCCACCGCGATGATGAGCGCCGAGAGGACAACGCGAACGTCTCTTTCGCGCCAGTCGCGTTGGACTGACGTCAGCTTCTTCGATGCCGCCATCAGTTCACCGCTTCCGGCTGCTCTGAAGCGGACGGCTCCGTCAGGATACCTGCTTCAATATTGAACTGGCGGGCGCAACGGGCGGCAAGCCGCTCATCGTGGGTGACCATGACCAGCGTCGTACCCTGCTCCCGGTTCAGCGTCATCAACAGGTCTGACACGTCCGCGCCAGTGCGGTTGTCCAGGTTACCCGTGGGTTCATCGGCAAACAGGATGGCGGGTTCTGACGCAAACGCACGGGCAATGGCAACGCGCTGTTGCTCGCCGCCCGAGAGCTGCCTGGGGGTATGAAACAGACGCTCCCCCAGCCCGACCCGCTCCAGCAATTCCCGTGCTTTCGCGTCCGGGCTGTCGAAACCACCGAGTTCGAGCGGCAGCATGACGTTCTCCAGTGCCGTCAGGGCCGGCAACAGCTGAAACGACTGGAAAACAAAACCGACCCGGCGGGACCGGAGTTTTGCTCGCTCATCCTCGCTGAGCTGGCTGATCACCGCCCCATCAAGCTCAACAGTACCTTCCGAAGGCGTGTCCAGGCCCGCCAGCAGGCCCAGCAAGGTGGTTTTTCCGGAACCGGAGCGCCCCACAATCGCCACAGACTCACCGCGGTTGATTTCCAGACTGACCCCCTGCAAGATCGTCAACGTATCAGTCTCCAGGCTAACCTTATGGGTCAGGTTACTGACTTTCAGGATGGCGCGCTGACTATCCGATTTGTGCTCGCTTAGGTCGCTCACGGGTTCTCCACAACGGGTTTATTGGAAACAACTACTCTATGCATACGGTATTTTTACGGCTGAGATCAATAGTTTTCATCGCTTTAATTTGTGTCGGCGTGCAAGCACAGGCGAGCCAGAACACGCTGATGATTTTTGGTGACAGCCTCAGTGCAGCCTATGGTGTGCAGACCGAGGAAGCCTGGGTCGCCCTGCTGAAGGAACGTCTTGACAAAGAAGGCCTTGACCAGTGGCAGGTGGTAAACGCCAGCATAAGCGGAGAGACCACCGACGGTGGCTTGCGGCGCCTGCCGGAACTGCTGGAAAAGAATGACCCGGATATTGTCATTATCGAACTCGGGGGCAACGACGGCCTGCGGGGCTTCCCGCCTCAGGTGATCCGCCGCAACCTCTCCGGCATGATTGAACAGGTGAACGAATCCGGCGCCAGGGCTTTGCTCGTGGGCATGCAGATTCCTCCCAACTATGGCCAGCGCTATACCAGCGCCTTCGCAGAGATTTATCCCGAACTGGCGGACCAACAGGACACCGAACTGGTGCCTTTCTTCCTGGATGGCATCTATGACCAGGAAGGCATGATGCAGGACGATGACATTCACCCGACGGCCGAGGCACAGAGCCAACTACTGGACAATGTCTGGCCCGTGCTGGAACCCATGCTGCGACAGTAATTCCTCCGTTTTAGGCCAGCAGTGACCTGGCATGGGCGACAGCCCGGCGTTCAGACCAGTAATAACCGTCACGGGCATGTTCAACAAAACCGACATGCCCGCCCCAACGAGGCGATTCCAGGCGAACATGCGCCCCCAGTTGCGCATGGGACTCAGGAAAACACCGCCTGGACAGAAACGGATCATCACCGGCATTGACGATAACCGACGGCACGCGGATATCCTTCAGCTTCCAGAGCGCCGAACAGTTTTCCCAGTAATCCTGTGCATCCCGGAAACCGTGCAACGGCGCCGTGTAACGATCATCAAACTCATGGAAGCTGCGAATCTTTTCAAAACCCTCAATATCAATAAGGTCTGGAAAGCGTCTCGATTTCTCGTCCATTTTTACCCGCAGATCCCGCAAAAAGCGACGCATATAGATGCGCCGACTGGGCAGCGCCAGCATATCGGCACTGCCGGCCAGATCACAGGGTACGGAATAGGTAATGCCGCCACAGATGCGGCTATCCAGCTGCTCTGACTGCTGGCCAAGGTAAAGCAGGGTCAGATTACCTCCCATACTGAAACCGGAAAGAAACGCGGTTTTATAACCGTTGCCGAGCCCGTGCTTCACTACCCTGTCAAGATCGCCCGTCGCCCCACTGTGATAGAAGCGGGGCTGATGGTTCATCACCCCGCCACAGGAGCGGAAGTTCCAGGCCAGTACGTCCCAGCCATCATTGAACAGTGCGCGCGCCAGACCCTGCATGTAAGGCCGTCGGCTATGCCCTTCCAGACCGTGGGATAACACCGCCAACCGGTCACTGCCCTGTCGGTACCAGTCCAGATGCAGCTCGTCGTTGTCATCGGTGGGCAAAACCTCCCGCACCGGTGCAACAAAGGCTACCTTGCGGAACAGCGTCGGCCAGACCGATTGAATATGACCGTTGCGCAACCAGGGCGGCGGTCGGTAATCAAGAAAGTGGTAGTACAAAATTTAACCTTTCAATTCATGGGGTTGACGCAACCGGGGAAAGTGCCTATTATGCGCGCCATTCCGACTTTGTTCCCCGATAGCTCAGTTGGTAGAGCAACGGACTGTTAATCCGTTTGTCGCTGGTTCGAGCCCAGCTCGGGGAGCCACTTACAGCACCTCCCTCCGCTGCATGAATTCCCGCAACACCCTGAACAGCGTTAAACCGTCCCTGGTTCCGGCCATTTCACGAATCGAGTGCATGCCAAACTGCGGCACGCCGATATCCAGCGTTGTGACCCCCAGGTTGCCCGCTGTCAAAGGGCCGATCGTACTGCCACACCCCATATCACTGCGCACCACAAAGGTCTGGTATGGCATGTCCAGCTCATCGCTGATGTGCCGATACAGTGCCGCCGAGCGGCTGTTAGTCGCATAACGCTGGTTATGGTTGACCTTGATCACCGGCCCCTGGTTCAGGATCGGCCCGTGATTTTCGTCATGCCGGTCCATATAGTTGGGATGAATACCGTGAGCATTGTCGGCAGAGATCATCATTGAACGGGCAATCGCACGCGACCGGCCGGCGCCACACCAGCGGTCCAGAACCGCGGACAGGAACGGCCCCTGGGCACCCTCTGCGGACATGCTGCCAACTTCCTCGTGGTCGTTGCACACCAGCAGGGCGGGCTCATCCCCGGACGACTCAACCAGCGCCTGCAGCCCGATATAGCAGCTCAGCAGGTTGTCCAGTCTTGCCGAGGCAATGAAGTCTCCACGTAGCCCCACGATCGACGCCGGCTGGGCATCGTAGAAACCCAGCTCATAACCCAGGATCTTGCGGACACTGATGTCCGGCTGCTCCCGCACGAGCTGGTCGGTCAGAAGATCGGAAAAACGGGTGGTGTCATCCTCTGGCACCTGCATCAGAACGGGAGGCAGATCTGTTTGCGGGTTAACCGTACGGTTGCTGTTGGCCTCCCGATCCAGGTGAATAGCGAGGCTGGGGATAAAGGCTACGGGTTTGCGGAAATCCACCAGGGTGTCCTTCACCCGACCGGGGTCATCCACGTAGGTAACCCGGCCCGCCAGGGAGAGGTCGCGATCAAACCAGGGGTTCAGCAGCACGCCACCATAGACTTCCACGCCCAGCTGGAAAAAGCCCTTGCGGCGAAGCTCCGGGTTTGGCTTCACTTTCAGGCAGGGGCTGTCGGTGTGCGCACCCACCATGCGAATACCTGCTTCGGCCACATCCCGGTGACCGGTGCGGAATGCCACGAGGGACGAACCATTGCGGATGACGTAGTAGCCCTGCCCGGCCTTCAGAGTCCAGTCTTCCTTCTCGTCCAGCGCCTCGAAGCCAGCTTCATCCAGCCGCTGTTTCATGGTGGCAACGGCGTGCCAGGGCGTGGGTGATGCGTTCAGAAATTTGATCAGATCGTTGTTAAATTCAGCGTGTTCCATGGTGTCCCTGATAAACTGATAATTGCGGCGCCAGTATGGCATGATGGCGCCCGACGTCATATCCGTACTAAACGGCTGCCAGAGTGCAGCCCGGCTACCCGGAGAGTGTACCTTGCCCGCACCGCGTTTTCTCGATATTGAGTACTGCCAGACCGACGACGTACTGTTCCCCGTGGCCATGGCCTGGTCGCTGGAAGACGGGCAGATGAAAACCGTCGTTATTGCCCCCGCCGACGAATGGATACCGGAAGACGCCGACCTCGGCGACATTGACCTACTCTACCTGGAAGAACAGGGTGTGCCGCTGATCGAGCTGGCGCAGGAGCTGCACCAGGACCTGCCCGACCAGACTGTGTACGTGGACGGCATGGATCCGGACGAGGTTCTGGTGGATCTCATTTTCACCGCCGTCAGCATGGATGCCCCCTTCGAGATCGCAGGTATCGAGGAGCTCGTCACCACCATGCCGCGGGAAGCCCTGGACGACCGGCGCCGCCAGTTGCTTTCGGACGAGGGTCTTGAACCCCAACTGCCGGAAAACGGTGTTTATGCGCTGCTGTTGATCGCCCGCGAAGAAGGCCTGATCGAATAATCCGCTTTCTGCAACGCTTCGGGCAGGGCGAACTGTGACTTGTGTCGACGTAACAAACAGTTACAGAAGGCAGAATCTGTCGGAATTCGACAATGCCAGGAAGCCCGATAACAATGACTACGCTGTTGCGACACCTATCCACGGCTGCCCTGATAACGGCAGCCCTGCTGACAACCTCAACCGCTACCGCTCAGAACAAGCAATCCCGCGAAGGCATGACCTACGTCGGGCTACTGGCAACGGGCCTGAATCACCGCTCGGTGGGTCAGAACACCCTGGAAACAACCTGGTCTTCCACCGGTTCCATGGTGCTCGGCACACATATTTCTGACCATTTCCACGTGGAAGTCCGTGCGGGTGCGGGCACCACTACCGGGAAAATTGACAACGAGCTGGAGCTGGACATCGAATATTTCGCCAGCTGGTATATCGGTGGCCACTACCCGGTGACCGACTACGCCAATGCCTACGCCCAGTTCGGTTTTTCCCACGTGCAGGGGGAAGCCAGCCTTACCCCCTTAGGCAAGGCCCGGGAGGCTGATCCCGAAGACCGCTCCCCTTACGCCTCACTTGCTGATGAATACCCTGACAGTTCATTCAGCGTCAGCTGGCTGCTAGGCCTGGATTTCGAGGTGATTGATAACGGATTCATTATGCTGGAAGGCGGCCGGTTGTTTGAGGACACCGAGACCGGCGCCAATACCTTCCAGTTTTCAACCGGCTTCAAATATGAGTTCTGATGTGCCAGCAGCGGTGAATCCGCGCATTGCGCTGGAAATCCCGGTCGAGCGTGTCGCGGGTCACCTCTTCAATGGCGAACTCTTCTTCAAGGCTTTCATCCAGCTTGAAGCGCCTGAAGTTGGTCGAGAATATCAACAGCCCTTCAGACGTTAACCGCTGCATCGCCTGGCGAATCAACCGGCCATGATCCTTCTGGATATCCAGTATCCCGGCCATGCGGGCGGAGTTCGAGAACGTGGGTGGGTCCATGAAGATCAGGTCAAACCGCTGATCCGCGGAGGGTTTGGCGGCCAGCCACGCCAGACAATCCGCCTGCTCCACCCGATGGTGGGAAGACTCCACTCCATTAAGCGCCAGATTCTCTTCCGCCCAGTTCACATAGGTTTTCGACATATCCAGGCTCAGTGACCGGGTAGCGCCACCAACCGCTGCGTGAACGCTTGCCGCACCGGTATAGCAGAACAGGTTCAGAAACCGTTTGCCCGCCGCGTGCTGCTGGATCCAGTGCCGCACCGGGCGGTGGTCGAGGAACAACCCGGTATCCAGATAATCCTTGAGGTTCACCTTCAGCACACAGCCATGCTCAGTCACATTGAAAAACTCGCCGCTGGCCGCCTGCTTCTCATACTGGCTGGTACCCGCCTGCCGTTGGCGCTGTTTACACACCATATCCTCCCGGGCCACACCCAGGGCATCAGGAATAACAGCCAGCGCTTCAGCCAGCCGCTCCCGGGCTGAACGTTCATCCACGGATTTAGGCGCGGCATACTCCTGAACGTGAACGCGGCCCTCATAGCTATCAATGGCCAGGGCAAATTCCGGCATATCCGCGTCGTACAGGCGGTAACATCCGATGCCCTGCTTGCGGGCCCACTGGCCCACTGTCTTGAGATTCTTTTTCAGCCGGTTGCGCAACATGTCTGCGCGTTCCTGATTGGCGACCCGGGGCGTGACTTCACCAGGAACGTCAGGTTCCCGCGGTGTCATGGCACTGACCTCATCCACATTGAACAGCAGCAGTTGTGCCGGCAGCTTGCCGTTGTACAAACGATACTGTTTGTAGCTACGCAGGCCGACGGACTTTCCGTATTCAGGCGCGCCGGTAAATACCCCGAGGCGCCAGCCCGGCAAGGCGGCTTTTACAGCCTCACCGAGGCTGCGGTACAGGTTACCCAGTTCCTTGCGTTCGCTCAGGCGCTCGCCGTAAGGCGGGTTTACCAGCACCAGACCAGTTCCGGCCCAACTCTCACCCCGGGTGAACTCACTGATTGCCCGCTGTTCAACGGTCACGATGCTTTCAAGCCCGGCGCGCTGCAGGTTATTCCGTGCCGTCTGGATCACGCCCCTGTCCTGGTCAAACCCCAGGAACAATGGCACACGGCCCTCGATCCCCTGTTTGCCTTCATAGGCACGCCTCTCGGCCTCCTGGCGCAACGCCAGCCACAACTCCGGTTCATGGCCCAGCCAGCGCTCAAAGCCGAAGCGCTCGCGCTTACGGCCCGGCGCCAGGTCCAGAGCCATCATGGCAGCTTCGATCACCAGGGTGCCGGAACCGCACATGGGGTCAATAAAATCACCGCCCGCTTTCACTATGTCGGGCCAGCCACATCGTATCAGCAGGGCCGCCGCAAGGTTTTCCTTCAATGGCGCAGCGCCCTTCTCCGTGCGGTACCCCCGCTTGTGCAGGCTGTCACCACTGAGCTCAATGCCCACCGACAATGTGCCGCGATTCAGGCGTGCGGACACGGTCACATCAGGGTTCCTGGCATCCACGGACGGTCGCTGACCGCTGGCGCTGCGCAAACGGTCCACAATGCCGTCTTTTACTCGCTGCGCGCCGAACTGGGTATTGCGAATCGCTTCATTCTGGCCCACAAAGTTGACACGAAAACTGCTGTTCACGGGGATGTGCTCTTGCCACAGCAGATCCGTCACACCAGCCAGCATCTGATCGCCTGAGGTGGCGTTCACATCAGAAAGATGAAGGATGACCCGGTTTGCCAGTCTCGACCACAGGCAGGCCCGGTAGCCGCTCTCCAGTGTGCCGTTAGCCCAGACACCTGCCGGCGCATTACGAACCGGGTCCATGCCGAAGGTACGCAGTTCGTCCTCCAGCAGATACTCCAGGCCCTTGGGGCAGGTTACGAAAAAGTTAAGGTCTGACACGTTCGACTCCTGAGTCGTTTCTGGTGTGGCTGGGCCAAGGTCGTGGAAATAGCGCATTCCCCCGGTTTTCCCGGGTTTGTTATGTCACACAACTATAAAAAAAGCTTCATATAGATTAAATAAATAGTGTACAAGGGCGTTGGTTTAGTCCTACCTTGTAGGTGACGCGTCGTTCCGGGGAGCCAAAAAAAGGGCTCTCTGTTAACAGGATCCTGACTGCTCTGGCCATATCTGACAATAGTGGGTTACCCCGGAAGGGTTGCCGCTAGTCCCGGCCACTGCAGATGTGTACACGCTTGTTCTGTTAATCCATTAGTGAGGAACGGCATGAAAAGACAGAAAAGAGATATGTACGCTCGTGCATTCAAACGGGGTTATCTGGCCGGCGTGTCCGGTAAAGCAAAAGACAGTTGCCCGTTGGAACAACCGGAAGTTCGCCAGGAATGGCTCAACGGGTGGCGAGAAGGCCGCACAGATCAATGGGAGGGCATGACCGGCGTATCCGGCATCCACAAACTGGCGAACGTAACAGCATGAGGCTGTTTCTCCAGGCCCCCGAATCTTTAATCTGATCTTTCACTAACACACAATTTGACGCAGTACTCAGAGCAACCCAAACGGGTCCTCCCGACCCGTACCATGCGATGAAGCGCCACGGGGTTCATTCCCCGCACGGGCCCGCTAAGCGGGCCCACTTTATTTCCGGCCCAGTTGACGAATCGCCTCGACAGACTCCCGTATCAGTGCCGGCCCACGATAGATAAACCCTGTATAGACCTGCACCAGCTTTGCTCCTGCCCGGATCTTTTCGGCTGCACTGGCGCCATCAGTAATGCCCCCCACCCCGATAATGGGCAACGAGTCACCCAGCTCAGCATAAAGTGCCTGAATTACCCGGGTTGAGGGCTCCCTTACTGGGGCGCCACTCAGACCGCCCGCCTCTTTGGCATACCGGTGCCCCGCAACGGCCTCACGACTGATGGTTGTATTCGTTGCAATGACGCCGTCCAGCGCGGACTCTTTCAGAGCAGCAGCCACAAACCGGATACCCTCATCGTCCATATCCGGGGCAATTTTTACTGCCAGCGGCACATAGCGGCCGAACTCTTTCTCACATCTGGCCTGCTCGTCCTTGATGGCATGCATCAGCCCCTTCAAAGAATCGCCAAACTGGAGATCCCTTAGCCCCGGTGTATTAGGGGATGAAACGTTCACGGTGATGTAGTCTGCACGTGAATAGACAGCGGCGATGCCTTTGCGGTAGTCCGACTCAGATTCCTCGTTGGGCGTTACCTTGTTCTTACCCACGTTAATGCCAAGTACACCGGCGTACCTGCGCCTGTCCACACGGCCTAGGAGGTGATCGAGGCCCTCATTATTGAACCCCATTCTGTTGATAATGGCCTGGTGCTCAGGAAGCCGGAACATCCGCGGCCTGGGGTTACCGGGCTGGGCAAGTGGCGTGACCGTGCCGACTTCAATAAACCCGAAACCCAACGCACCCAGGGCATCCAGATGGTCGGCATTCTTGTCCAGGCCGGCTGCCAGGCCCACAGGATTGGGAAAATCCAGCCCCATGACCCGAACAGGCAGGGGCTCGGGCTCGCTGACCAGCGCCTTCAGAATTCCAAGTTTTCCGGCCATATCAAGGCCGGACAAGGTCAGATTATGGGCGGCTTCCGGTGGCAGTCGGAACAACAATTCGCGCATAATGCCGTACATACAGAATCTCCCTGATCGAGAATGACGCGGAGTATACCGGAACTTTTCCACAGCATCGCCCTACACCACTCATATGACAGCAAAATGTCTGTAGCGTTAAGGTGTTGTGACCTTTTCCACGGAATCTGTGGATAACCCTGTTGAAAATCGCGGGGCAACGCCGTCGAACCCTTGATATCCGCGCCAGCCTACAGATTGATCATTTTTTGATCAGTTTATTTTGTTATTAATATCAATGACTTGTAGTTGTTTTTACCCAACAGAAAGCATCGAAGACACGAGATATTACGTTGAAGTCATTTTTCGAAGATGTGTATAAATCATCCAGAAGCAGCGACGGACGAGCCTATGCAAAGCTTTCCGGAAATATCGTTATACTGGTTTTCTCGGCCGCTGGAGCAAAAAAATGAACGATCACCAGAGCCTACTATCAGAGCGCATGGAAAACCTGCCTGAGGAGCGCAGAGCCGCCTCAAGAGTGACAGTAATCGGAATGCTTCTGGATGCCATTCTGGGCGTGTTAAAAGTGGTCGGCGGAGCACTGTTCCATTCCCAGGCCCTGATAGTGGATGGCATTCACTCCTTCAGTGATGTGGCATCGGATCTGGTGGTTCTGGGGGTCATGCGTGTGTCCCGCCGGGGGCCGGATGCTGATCACCCCTACGGTCACCAGCGCATTGAAACCATGGGCACGATGGTGCTGGGCAGTTTTCTGATTGCCGTGGGGGCAGCCCTTGCCTGGGACAACACCCTTAGGCTGATGGCGGACGGCGACGCAAACCTTCCACAATGGCCTGTTCTGGTAGCCGCTGCCATATCCGTTGGCAGCAAGGAATGGATCTACCGCTATACCCGTCACATAGGCATCAGCATTCGCTCGGACCTGATCATTGCCAATGCGTGGCACAGCCGTACCGACGCCTTTTCCTCAGTGATTGTCCTGTTTTCCACCGTTGGCGCCATGCTTGGCTACGTATGGCTGGACATCCTGGCTGCTGTGGTCATTTCCGTGATTATTATTCATATCGGCTGGAAGTTTACCTGGGACAGCGTCAAAGAGCTGGTAGACACCGGGCTGTCCCCGGAGGATACCGCTTTGCTGAAGCAGGTTGCCATGAATGTCGACGGCGTGCGAAACGTTCACGAGCTCCGCAGCCGCCGCATGGGTCACGACATAATGCTGGATGTTCACCTGGTGGTACGGCCCGAGATCAGTGTTTCCGAAGGCCATCAGATCGGCATGCAGGTGGTCGCAGCGATGCGCGAACAGTTGGATAACATCCTCGACATCAACTTCCATATTGATGCTGAAAACGACGAAGATCATCCCCAGACCTCAGAGCAACTCCCCAGCCGTGAGGAGATACGGGACAGGTTAGGTGTGCATATCAAAAAGCTGCCCCCGAACAGCCGCCTAAGGCTGCATTACCTGCGCAACAAGGTTCACATGGAATTATTCATGGAGATTCCCGAAACAGAAGCACTTCCGGATGCCCATCACATCAGCCGCGAAATGGGAAATTACCCCTGGTTCGGCAGCCTGCGAATCTGGCACGCCCACACGGATAATCACTCGGTGGTCTAGCGGCGGCGTTTTTCCTCCATGCGGGACAGGAATTCCTGCATGATCAGTGTGTACAGTTCGCCACCAAGGAAACGGTCTTCCACTCCCCCGTCGATGCTGGGGTTGTCGTTAACCTCGATCACCGCCACACGGTTACCGGACTGTTTGATATCCACTCCATATAGGCCATTACCAATCAGCCTGGTGGCGTTCAAAGCCGCCTGAATGACATTTCTCGGCACCTCATAGGTGGGCATGGTCTCGAAACCGCCGCTGTCCACCTCCGTACCACCGTGCTGGTAGATCTGCCAGTGCCCCTCCACCATGAAGTACTTGCAGGCATAGATGGCACGGCCGCCGAGTACGCCGATGCGCCAGTCATAGTCGGTATAAAGGTATTCCTGGGCGAGAACCAGGGCGGACTGTTTGAAAAGCTCTTTCAGGCCAGCCCGCAGGGACTTTTCATCCTCTGGTTTGGTGACGCCCCTGGAGAAGGCACCGTCCGGAATCTTGATAACCACGGGAAAGCCCAGTTCACGCATCACCTGTTCGGCGCTGTCTTTCTGGTCTTTGGACAGGATCAGGGTCTTGGGCGTGGGGATCTTGTTGTTCTTCAACAGGTCCGCCAGATACACCTTGTTGGTACAGCGCAGAATGGACACCGGATCATCAATCACCACCATTCCCTCGGCCTCGGCTTTGCGGGCAAAACGGTAGGTATGATGGTCTATGGCCGTCGTCTCGCGAATAAAAAGGCCGTCGTATTCCGGTAGCCGCATATAGTCACGGCGTCCGATCTGCTCAACGTTTATACCCAGCTTCCTGCCGGCTTTCTCGAATTTTTCCAGTGCTTCCCTGTCGCTGGGCGGCATTTCTTCCTCCGCATTCACCAACATCGCCAGATCGAACCGGTAACGACGGCGAGTGCGCGGCTTACGCCAGACCATGCTGCTGAAACGGTCGAACGCCGCCGCAAACGCATCCTGCTCTTTGCCCTTCAGGTCTGCTGGACAGCCAGGCTTCATGGAAGCAATCTGCCAGGTTTTTCCACGCCGAAAGACCACATCCAGAACCGGGCACGGAAAGCGATCAAATAACGCCCGCGCAACCGGTTTCAGGTCCGCGTGTTCGGCCTGGCCAAAGTAGGTGCGAATGCGCACTTCATGGGTGGCGTTCTTGTTGTCCGCCACCGGATCGATTTCGGACCCGGAGGCGTCGAGCCAGTTGATAACGCTGGCATCCAGTTCGTCCAGTTGCAGTGAGAACAGCCCTTTACGGCTCAGATCGTTGAGGGTCATCACCGACGGCACGACATGGTGTCCCCGGGCTTCGGCCAGCAGGGAACAATAATAGCCACGGCTGAGATAACGGGCACTCTGGCAAAGATTGATTACCCGGACACGACTGGAAGCAGGTGCGGAAAACTGCAGGTACTGGTCAAAGGTCAGCACGTCTTCGCTGGGGTAATACGGTGCCCAATCTTTCGCCCGGTCGACAACAATCAATAAACGTGACATCAGTGGCATTCCTCCAAACGCCCTCAGCCGGGCCTGTACAATGTCGCAACAATACGCCGGAAACTCCTGGCCTACAATTAGCAGGAAATGCGTGCTTTTACGCATAATTGCACGCTACCGGCAAAGTCGGCTCTCACTCATAATAGCCGCCAGAGCTGAATCCGGCTAAGCCACCACTTTGCGTTATCCAGAGTCCTGACACTATGACATCACTTGAATTTCGTCACGCCACCGGCGATGACCTGGACGCACTGGTAAAGCTGGAAAACCGCTGCTTCACCGAGGACCGGATATCACGTCGCAGCTTTCGCCGTTTTCTGGATATGCCCAGGGACCGTTTGATTGTCGCCGAAGCCGGAGAAGAACTGGTGGGCTATTGTCTGGTGCTGATGAGCCTGTCCACCAGGCTGGCGCGCATCTATTCCATTGCGGTGTCACCGTCTGAACGCGGGCACAACATTGGTGAGCGCCTGGTCCGCGAAGCCGAAGCGGCTGCGGTGGACGCGGGCCGCATTGTCATGCGACTGGAAGTGCGGGAAGACAATGCCCCGGCGATTCGGTTGTACCAGCGTCTGGGTTACCGCCAGTTCGGTACCTTGCGGGATTACTACGAAGATCACGGCACTGCCCTGCGTTTTGAGCGCCGTATCCTGTTCTATGAACCCTCCCGGGAATTTCCGCAAGTACCCTATTACCCACAGACCACGGAATTCTCCTGCGGCCCGGCGGCCCTGATCATGGCCATGGCAACGATCGACGAACAGCAGTCGATGACCACACTGGAAGAACTCAAGCTCTGGCGTGAAGCAACTACCATCTTCATGCTCGCCGGCCACGGCGGCTGCGGCCCCCACGGCCTGGCCTTGGCCGCCTGGCATCGTGGGTTCCATGCCAGCGCCTATATCAGCAAGGAAGGGGCGTTATTCAAGGACACCGTGCGAAATGAGGACAAGAAACGGGTTCTGGAACTGGTGCACGAGGGGTTCCTCCACGACATCGGCCAGACCGGCATCGAACTCCACCATGACCCGCTCACGCTGGACGGCATGCAGGCCGCCCTTCACGACGGCCGTGTTCCGATCATCCTGATCAGCACATGGCAACTCAACCGCAGCCGCGTCCCCCATTGGGTGACCGTGTGTGCCATCGACGACCAGTTCGTGTACCTGCATGACCCGGAGATTGACACGGACATCGGCGAAACCGTTGCCGACAAACAGTACCTGCCGGTTGATCGCCGGGTGTTTGACCGCATGTCCCGATACGGCAAGAACCAGCCGTTACAGGCTGCAGTTATTGTTGGCCCCAAGCGGTAGCGCCACCTTCCGAACGAGCCCAGCCGGGCGCCCCTTGCAAAACCTGTTTAGCCAGTTCGCAAGGCAGCCTCTTTAAGCTCGGAAATATCATCCCGCAAACGCGCGGCCGTCTCGAAATCCAGGTCCGCAGCGGCCTTGTACATATCGTCTTCCAGGCGGGTGATCTCCTTTAGGACCTCCTCGGGCGAACGGTTCCCCGCCTTGGCACGGTACTTCTCCGCTTCCTCGGCAGCCTTCTCACCGGGACGCTCTGCCTTGCGACGGCCGCGACCGCCGCCGCTGGCACCTTCCATAATATCCGCGATCTTCTTGTTAAGGCCCTGAGGCGTAATGCCGTGCTCTTCGTTATGCGCTGCCTGTTTGGCCCGGCGACGTTCGGTTTCATCAATCGCCCGCTGCATGGAGCCGGTGATTCGGTCACCATAGAGAATTGCCTTGCCATGCAGGTTCCGTGCAGCGCGGCCGATAGTCTGGATCAGAGAGCGCTCCGAGCGCAGGAAACCTTCCTTGTCGGCATCCAGAATCGAGACCAGTGACACCTCCGGCATATCCAGGCCTTCCCGCAACAGGTTGATGCCCACCAGCACATCAAACTCGCCCCGGCGCAGATCACGGATAATCTCCACCCGCTCCACCGTGTCGATGTCCGAATGCAGGTAGCGCACGCGGATGTCGTGTTCCATCAGGAAGTCGGTGAGATCCTCGGCCATGCGCTTGGTCAGGGTGGTCACCAGCACCCGCTCGTTGACATTGGTGCGCAGGCGGATTTCCGAGAGCAGGTCGTCCACCTGGGTAGACGCCGGGCGGACTTCAATTTCCGGGTCCAGCAGGCCGGTAGGCCGGACCACCTGTTCCACCACCTGCCCTGCATGTTCGGCTTCGTAGTTGCCGGGGGTAGCAGAAACAAACAGCATCTGCGGTGCAATCCGCTCCCACTCGTCAAAACGCATGGGGCGATTATCCAGTGCAGAAGGCAGCCTGAAGCCATACTCCACCAGTGTTTCCTTGCGGGAGCGGTCGCCTTTGTACATGGCGCCGATCTGGGGAATAGTCACGTGGGATTCGTCCACCACCAGCAAGGCGTTCGGCGGCAGGTAATCGAACAAGGTGGGCGGCGCTTCGCCCGGCCGGCGCCCGGAAAGATAGCGCGAGTAGTTCTCGATACCATTGCAATACCCCAGTTCCAGCATCATTTCGATGTCGTAACGTGTGCGCTCTTCCAGCCGCTGGGCTTCCACCAGACGGTTATTGTCACGCAATTGCTGCAGGCGGCCGTCCAGCTCCGCCTTGATGTGTTCCACGGCGTCCAGCACCGTCTGTCTTGGAGTGACATAGTGGGACTTGGGGTAAATGGTTACCCGGGGTACCCGACGCAGTACTTCGCCCGTCAGGGGATCGAAGTAACTGAGGTTTTCCACTTCGTCGTCAAACAGTTCAATGCGGATGGCTTCTTTCTCGGATTCCGCAGGAAAAACGTCAATCACATCCCCACGCACCCGGTAATTGGCCCGGTGAAACTCGATATCGTTGCGGGTGTACTGCAGCTCAGCCAGCCGCCGGAGAATGTAGCGCTGGTCGATCTGGTCTCCCCGGTCCAGGTGAAGCATCATTTTCAGGTAGGACTGGGGGTCACCCAGACCATAGATAGACGACACCGTCGCCACAATGATCGCGTCTGGCCGCTCAAGCAGTGCCTTGGTGGCAGAGAGGCGCATCTGCTCGATGTGCTCGTTGATGGACGCGTCTTTTTCAATAAAGGTGTCGGACGAAGGGACGTAGGCTTCCGGCTGGTAGTAGTCGTAATAGGACACAAAATACTCGACCGCGTTGTCCGGAAAGAATTCCCGGAACTCCCCGTACAACTGGGCCGCAAGCGTTTTGTTGTGGGCCATGATAATCGTTGGCCGCTGCACCTGCTGGATAACATTGGCAATGGTGAACGTCTTGCCCGAACCGGTTACACCCAGCAATGTCTGGTGAGCGAGGCCGGAATGGATACCGTCCACCAGACCTTCGATCGCTTTGGGCTGATCTCCGGCAGGCTTAAACGGGGAATCCACCTTGAACGCGCCGTCTTTCATCAGCGCGCCGGTTTCTGAAGTGGCCATAATCGGGAGACATCCTCCGTTCAATCGGTTTAGAGAAACTTATCGTCACGCGGGCTTCATGATACCATCTGTGCCATCCAGGGCGGCCTGAACCTCGTGAAATCCACTACCTGTCAGCCGCCTGAGCCCTAATCAGACGCAGCTTTAAGGAGCGCAAGTTGGACCTTCAACTTTCCAGCCGAGTACAGGCAATCAAGCCATCCCCCACTCTCGCAGTGACCAATAAAGCCGCAGAACTGCGCGCTGCCGGCCAGGACATTATTGGCCTGGGTGCCGGCGAGCCAGACTTTGATACGCCCGACCATATCAAGCAGGCGGCAATCGAAGCGATCAACAACGGCCAGACCAAGTACACCGCCGTGGATGGTACGCCCGCCCTCAAGAAGGCGATCATTGCCAAGTTCAAACGGGACAACGGGTTGGAATATGAAGCCAACCAGATCCTGGTAAGCAGTGGCGGCAAACAGAGCTTTTTCAACCTTGCCCTGGCTACCCTGAACAAGGGCGACGAAGCCATTATCCCCGCTCCCTACTGGGTTTCCTATCCGGACATGGTACTTGTGGCGGAAGGCAAGCCGGTGATCATCGAAACCGGCGCCGACACCCGGTTCAAGATCACCCCTGAACAGCTGGAAAACGCCATTACCGAGCGTACCCGCCTGTTCGTGATCAACAGTCCATCCAACCCCAGTGGCATGGCTTACAGCCTGGACGAACTGAAAGCGATTGGTGAAGTGCTGAAAAAGCACCCGCAAATCATGATTGCCACCGACGACATGTATGAGCCGATCCTGTGGACCGGTCAGCCGTTCTGTAACATCCTCAACGCCACACCGGAGCTGTATGACCGCACCTTCGTGCTGAACGGTGTATCCAAGGCCTATTCCATGACGGGCTGGCGTATCGGCTATGCCGCAGGCCCGGCAAAAATCATCGGCGCCATGAAGAAGATCCAGTCCCAGAGCACGTCCAACCCGGCCTCCATCTCACAGGCGGCCGCAACAGCAGCTCTGGACGGCCCGCAGGATTGTGTGCAGGAAATGGTCACTGCGTTCAAGGAACGCCACGACTACCTGGTGGAAGCCCTGAACGCCCTGCCCGGCGTTGAGTGCCTGCATGGCGACGGCACATTCTATGTGTTCCCGAGCTTCCAGGGTGCCATTGATGCGGATTCCGAGGTCAGCAATGATGTGGAGTTTGCCGAGAAACTGCTGAAGGAAGCGGGCGTCGCCCTGGTTCCCGGCTCCGCCTTTGGTGCGCCGGGTCATATGCGCCTGAGCTTCGCCACCAGCCTGGATACCCTGAAGCAGGCCATCGAACGCCTGAGGAAGGCCCTGGGCTAAAATTTCTGGCAAGGGGTTGACGAGGCGTTGGGGTAACCTTAATATACGCGCCTCGTCACATGACGACGTTCCCCGATAGCTCAGTTGGTAGAGCAACGGACTGTTAATCCGTTTGTCGCTGGTTCGAGCCCAGCTCGGGGAGCCACTATTCCGAAAAGCCGCTAGTCCTCTGGATTAGCGGCTTTTTTCGTTTTGGTTCTTTGAGTTTGGATTCGGGCCCTAGCCTGCTTGAGATGGTGCCACGGCGAGGTAGGACTTCCTTCCCGAAAAACGCTACAAGCACGTCCGTGTGCGCTTGGGCTCCGCCATCCATGGCTCCGCACATTTTCGGGAAGGAAGTCCTACCTCGCCTGATTGATCTTCACAGTTATTGAAAAAGCCAAGCCCTGCTTTTACAGCGATATCTGAGCTGTTAAAACCGGTGCGGTGGGGGCTCCCTCACAAAAATGTGCGGAGCCATGGAGGGCGGAGCTCAAGCGTACATGGATGTACTAGAAGCGGTTTTTGGGAGGGAGCCCCCACCGCACCGAGACTCCACACCATCAGGCTAGGGACATGCCAGGAACCGAGAACCAAAATCAAAGGCCTATCACCTCAGAATGAATAGCCTCCAGCGCCGCCAGAGGCTCAGCAGCCTGGGTTATCGGGCGGCCGATGACCAGGTAGTCGGAGCCGGCTTTGAGGGCATCTGTGGGGGTCATGATGCGTTGTTGGTCACCTTTGGCCGCTGACAAAGGACGGATACCCGGAGTGACCAGTTTGAAATCGGTGCCCTGCTCCGCTTTCAGTGCCGACGCCTCCTGCGCCGAACAGACGACGCCGTCCAGCCCGCAGTTGCGGGTCAGCGTTGCCAGGCGGGAAACATGGGCTTCCGGGGAGCCGGTGATGCCGATGCCGGCGAGATCCTCTGCCCCCATGCTGGTCAGCACCGTGACGGCGATCAGCAGGGGGCGATCCTTGCCGAAACTCTCCAGACGGTCGCGGCAGGCGGTCATCATTTTCTCGCCGCCGGAGGCGTGCACATTGACCATCCAGATGCCCAGATCTGCAGCGGCCGCTACCGCTGCCGACGTGGTGTTGGGAATGTCGTGAAATTTGAGATCCAGAAAGACCTCGAAACCCCTCCCCCGGAGCTTGCGAACCAGGTCCGGGCCGCATCGGGTAAAGAGCTCCTTTCCTACTTTCAACCGGCATTTGGCCGGGTCCAGTTGGTCTGCCAGGGCAAAGGCAGGCTGGTCGGAAGGAAAATCCAGGGCAACAATGATTCGAGGGTCGTCGGGGGTTTGCACAGTCGGTTTCCTGCAGAATGTCGTAAATTCGGGTTATTCGGCTTCCACACCCTGGATCGGGCGAACGGTTTCCCATTGCTTGCAACTCGGACACAACCAGTGCAGTTGCTGGCCAGAGAAGCCGCAGTTCACACACCGGTATACCGGCCGGTTTGCCAGTATCAGGTGGCCGATGCGGCTGACGAGACGGCCTTCGTCCGTAGTCATGCCCTTTTCGTAGCCGGCCAGTTCTACCAGGCGCAGCAGGCCCCGCACGCTGGGGCGGACCTCCAGCTCACGACGCAGCAGTTCAACGGCGGCCATTCGGCCGGAGGTGCGCTCAACGGATTCCACCAGGGCCAGCAACAGGCTGGTACTGGGCCAGGCGTCGTAGTACTTTCCGAGTTTCTTGACCAGGCGCCCTACGTCACCATGCTCCCGCTCAAGCTTCATTAAGCGGTCAACCGCTTCAGAGCTGAACTCAGGGTTCTGGTCAAACACTTTCAGGCTGTGATTGGCCGCGTCCCGGTAACTACCCTGGCGAACCAGGAGCTTCATCATAATGAAGGTGGCCCGGACACAGGAGCTGTCGTATTCCAGCGCTTCCTTTGCCAGCTTCTGGGCCATCCAGCGGTCGTCGTGCTTGAGGGCCTCTTCCGCAAGCTCGCAGGTAATGTAGGCCAGCGTCTTGTGCATTCCGGCATCATGCTCGCCGGTTGTCAACGTTCGGGCTACCTGGCCGGCCTTGCCCCACTCCTTTTCCTGCTGGTAAAGCTCGATCAGTTGCAGCGAGGCCTTGCGGCCATATTCCCTGTCTCCCATCAGTTGATGGAGCAGAGCTTCTGCCCGGTCCAGCAAGCCTGCATTCAGATAGTCAATGGCGAGTTCGTAGGTTACCTGCTGGGAGTAACGTGACGGCAGCTCGGGGCGGGCCAGAAGGTTCTGGTGAATCAGGATAGCGCGGTCAGTCTCACCCTTATGCCGGAAATGAGCACCTATGGACAGGTGCAGACCAACCGTTTCCTTATTGACGGCCAGGGATTGGACAAAATTCTCGACGGCCTGGTCGGAATAGTTGGTGAACAGAAACTGCAAACGATCCTTGACCGATTCTTCATCCGAGATGGGGGCTTTCGAGCGATCCCTGGTATTGCCCAAGCGCCCGACAAACCAACCTGCAGCTACCGCAATCGTCAACAGCAGCCACTGAAGCACTATATCCATCAAAGCGTCCGGTCGTTCTGGGCCCTGGATTTCTCCAATGCCTGCTCGGTTCGAGCAAGTCGTTTCTCAAGGTTACGGCGGGAAACCGATGTGCGAACGGTTGCAAGCATGGTAATCAGAACTCCGATCAAAGCGCCGATCACAAAAGACATAATAATCCAGACCGCAACACCATGGGGTTGGGTCTCGAACAGAAGAAAGTTGAGGGACACTGCCATCTGATTATTAAGGGAAAAAACAAGTGCCACCAGAACCAGAAACAACACCAGCAGAATGAGAAGAACCTTCTGTAATCCGGCCATAGTCGCAACGCTCCACGCGGACCTGATTGTCTAGATCAGGACCTGGTTAAAGTCTTTCCGTAGAAGGGTAATCAGAAACCCTTTTTAAGACTGTCATTGACCTGTTCCCGCAATTCCTTACCAGGCTTGAAGTGCGGAACAAATTTGGCCGGTAACTGAACAGCCTCACCGGTTTTGGGATTTCGCCCGGTTCTTGCCGCCCGATGGTGCAGCGAAAAGCTGCCGAAACCACGGATTTCAATTCGCTGGCCATCCGCCAGTGACTGGGACATGTGCTCTATAATCGTTTTCACAGCCAGTTCCACATCCTTCACTGAAAGCTGCGTCTGTTTGGACGCAATCAGCTCTACCAGTTCAGATTTCGTCATTGGGCTCATCCCTCTTCACATTATTATCGGATAGCCGGTTTCCAGCTCCTTGGCTCTAGTTTAGCCAAACCAGAAAAAAACACAAAAAAAACGGGCTCTTAGAGCCCGTTTTTTTATACCAACCGGAAATCTTATTCCTTGTTGGCGTTTTGCTGCTGCATCTGCTCCTTGATGAGATCACCGATAGTGGTCGCACCAGAGGAGGATTCAGCCGTCTTCGCACGCACACCTTCCAGTGCCTGCTTGTCGTCTTCAACATCCTTCGACTTCACAGACAGGTTGATGACGCGGTTCTTACGGTCGATGCTGATAATCTTCGCTTCAACTTCATCGCCTTCGTTCAGCGCATTGCGTGCATCTTCAACACGGTCACGGCTGATTTCGGAGGCTTTCAGAACAGCTTCAACTTCGTCGTTGAGGGTGATGGTCGCTGCTTTGGCGTCTACAGCAGATACCGTGCCCTTAACAATGGAGCCCTTGTCGTTAAGCTGTACAAACTCGGCGAACGGATCGCTTTCCAGCTGCTTGATGCCCAGGGAGATGCGCTCACGCTCGGGATCAACAGACAAGATAACGGTTTCAACCTCGTCACCCTTCTTGTATTCACGAACAGCTTCTTCGCCAGTTTCGTTCCAGCTGATGTCTGACAGGTGAACCAGACCATCGATGCCACCGTCCAGGCCGATAAAGATACCAAAGTCAGTGATTGACTTGATCTTGCCGGAGATACGATCGCCCTTGTTGAATCTGCTGGAGAAATCTTCCCAGGGGTTGGCAACACACTGCTTGATACCCAGGGAGATACGACGACGCTCTTCGTCGATATCCAGAATCATCACACCCACTTCGTCGCCTACCTGAACGACCTTTGACGGATGGATGTTCTTGTTCGTCCAGTCCATCTCGGATACGTGAACCAGACCTTCCACACCTTCTTCCAGCTCGGCGAAACAGCCGTAGTCGGTCAGGTTGGTTACACGTGCAGTAACCTTGGTACCTTCCGGATAACGACCCTTGATATCAACCCAGGGATCTTCACCCAGCTGCTTCAGACCCAGTGATACGCGGTTACGCTCGCGGTCAAACTTCAGCACCTTGACACTGATTTCATCGCCGACATTGACGATTTCGCTCGGATGCTTGATGCGTTTCCAGGCCATATCGGTAATGTGCAGCAGGCCGTCAACACCGCCCAGATCCACGAACGCGCCGTAGTCGGTCAGGTTCTTGACGATACCTTTGATTTCCATCCCTTCGGTCAGGGTTTCGAGCAGAGCTTCACGCTCGGCACTGTTTTCAGCTTCCAGAACGGCGCGGCGGGAAACAACCACGTTGTTACGCTTCTGGTCGAGCTTGATAACCTTGAATTCGAGTTCCTTGTTCTCCAGGTGCGCGGTATCGCGAACCGGACGAACATCTACCAGAGAGCCCGGCAGGAAGGCACGGATACCAGCCAGATCGACGGTGAAACCACCCTTGACCTTGCCATTGATAATACCCTTAACCACTTCCTCAGCTTCGAAGGACTTCTCGAGCACCTTCCAGGCTTCAGCGCGCTTGGCTTTCTCACGGGACAGACGGGTTTCGCCGAAGCCGTCTTCTACAGCGTCGAGAGCTACGTCAACAACGTCGCCAATAGCAACTTCCAACTCGCCTTTTTCATTGAGGAACTGGGAGGCGGGGATAACGCCTTCGGACTTCAGCCCGGCGTTAACGGTGACCCAGTCGTTATCAACATCAACTACGGTTCCCTGAACAATGGAACCTGGTTGCATGTCAATTTCTTTTAGGCTTTCTTCAAAAAGATCCGCAAAGCTCTCGCTCATTATGTGTCCTATGTGATCAACGCAAGTTTACTCCGTGCTACCAGCAACACGGTCTGTTAGTTTCAATCCGGATTCAGCCAGTGGCTGGCCGATAACGCTGAATCCGGAATTTCAACGACAAAAAGGTGTAGTCAGGCCTGACCTGCAGCGGCCATAACCCTGACTAGCACCTCTTCTATACTCAACCCCGTAGAATCAATGACTTGCGCATCATCCGCAGGCTTGAGCGGGGCGGCGGCACGGTTTATATCCCGTTCATCGCGCACCCGTATCTCCTCTAAAAGGGCGTCAATATTAACATCGACCCCGGCGTCCTTCAACTGGCTGTAACGTCTTTGCGCACGCTCTTCCGCGCTGGCCGTCAGAAAGATCTTTACCGGTGCGTCCGGAAACACCACTGTACCCATATCGCGACCGTCCGCCACCAGTCCCGGGGGCTTGCGAAAATCACGCTGACGCTGCAGCAGCGCATCGCGAACGGGCTGCATCACGGCAACCTTCGAGGCATTATCCCCGCAGGTTTCTGTACGTATATCTGCGGTCACATCGCTGCCGGCCATCAATACTTTTGCCGGCTCACCCGGGGGTGTCGGCTCGAATGCCACGTCCAGATTAGCGGCAAGCCTGACCAATGCCGGCTCGTCATCCAACGAAACGCCCTGCCTTTCGGCAGCAAGTGCCGTAAGCCGGTAGAGCGCGCCGCTATCAAGCAGGTGCCAGCCCAGTTTTCGCGCCAGCATCTGCGTAATGGTGCCCTTGCCGGAGCCACCAGGGCCATCCACGGTAATAATGGGCGCCTTGCTCTCAACCATTATTCAGTTCCCTCGGCCGAGATATTGATGCCGGTGCGGCTGGCCAACTCGACAAACCCCGGGAACGACGTTGCCACATTGGCGCAGTCGGTCACTTCAATATTGCCACTGGCTCGCAGTGAGGCCACGGCAAACGCCATCGCAATCCGGTGGTCGCCGTGACTGTTGACCGCGCCAGCACCGATGGCCTGGCCACCGTCAATAACAATGCCGTCCGGTGTGACGGTGGTTTCCACGCCCAACGCCGTCAGGCCATCAGCCATCACCTGAATCCGGTCGCTTTCCTTGACACGGAGCTCCTCCGCTCCACGCAGGACGGTTCTCCCTTCCGCGCATACAGCAGCGATAAACAGTACCGGAAATTCGTCGATGGCCAGGGGCACCTGATCCTCAGGAATGTCGATACCCTTGAGAGCGGCAGAACGGACACGGAGATCGGCGACCGGTTCACCGCCGATCACCCGCTCCTCCAGCACTTCGATATTGGCGCCCATCATGCGCAGAATATTGATGACCCCTACGCGGGTAGGGTTCATGCCCACGTGGCGGATGATGAGGTCGGAATCCGGCGCAATACTGGCCGCCACCAGGAAAAACGCCGCAGAAGAAATGTCCGCCGGTACGTCAATCGCGGTTGCCGTCAGGCGCCCTCCCCCGGTAACGCTGGCAGTGGCCATGTCACGATGAACGTGATAGCCGAAACCTTCCAGCATGCGCTCAGTGTGATCCCGGGTGGGCGCCGGCTCAGTCACCGAGGTCACACCTTCGGCATAAAGCCCGGCAAGCAACAGGCAGGACTTCACCTGGGCACTGGCCACCGGCATCTCGTAATGAATACCCGTCAGCGCATGGCCACCGCGAATTTTCAGCGGCGGCCGGCCGCCCTCGGCAGTATCGATTACGGCTCCCATCGCCCGCAGCGGGTCCGCGACGCGCCCCATTGGTCGTCTGGAGAGACTCTCGTCGCCCGTCAGCTCCGAATCAAATGGCTGGGCTGCCAGCAAGCCTGAGAACAGTCTCATGGCAGTACCGGAGTTACCCAGGTAGAGCGGCCCCCGCGGTGCCTGCAGGCCGTTGATTCCTACACCATGGATGCGAACAAAGCCTTCATCCGGCCCTTCAATGGTGACACCCATATCACGGAAAGCCTGAAGCGTGGCCAGACTGTCCTCCCCCTCCAGGAAGCCTTTCACCTCGGTGATGCCGTCGGCAAGTGCTCCCAGCATGATGGACCGATGGGAAACGGATTTGTCGCCCGGCACACGAATTTCTCCGGAAATCCGACCGCCGGGCTGAAGACGGAATGTTACCTGTTTCTGACTGTTGTTGGTCACGTAAGCCTTTCCTGAAAGCATTTTGGAAAAATGTTCCCGCGCCGCTTTGGCGCGACTGAAAACCCGTAACAGGGTTGCACTGTCCTGATCGGCAATGGCGGTGCGAAGCAGGTCCAGATCGTGGGTGAAGTGATCAATGACCCGTAGCACCGCATCCCGGTTGGAGAGAAAAATATCGTGCCACATCACCGGATCGCTGGCCGCGATCCGGGTAAAGTCACGAAAGCCCCCTGCCGCGTAACGGAATATATCGAGATTCTCGTCCTCACCCGCCAGTGTATCCACCAGCGAGAAGGCAATCAGATGTGGGAGGTGGCTTGTGGCAGCGAGTACTTCGTCGTGATAGGCCACGGACATAGTCAGCACTGTGGCACCGCAACCCTCCCATAGCGCCTTCAGCTTCTCCAGATCCGACGTGCTGACATTGTCCGCCGGAGTCAGGATCACCTTGTGATTGGCAAACAGCCCGGGATCGGCCGCCCGGATACCACTCTTTTCCGAACCCGCGATGGGGTGGCCAGGAACCACCTTGGCCGGCAGTTCGCCAAACACCTCACGCACGTCATTCACGAAACTGGTCTTGGTGCTGCCAACGTCCGTAAGCACGGTATTGGTGCCAAGGTGTGGGCGAATTTCCTCCAGTACGGTACGCGTTGCCTTGACGGGTACGGCAAGAACAACCAGGTCGCTACCGATCACGGCCTCGGCGATGGTGCCGGCCGCCTCATCAATAATGCCCAGCTCCCTGCCCAGGGCCAGTTCGTCGGCCCGCTTGTCGGCCCCAACAACGGTCACGGCGAGGCCGTTAACGCGGACGGCTCTGGCCAGGGACCCGCCAATCAGGCCAAGGCCGATAACCGCAACGCGCTGGAACAGGGGCTGGACGGCAGACACCTTACGCTTCCTCCCCGCACTGAGCGGCCGACAGCGTATCCAGAGCACGGGCCAGGGACTCGATAAAGCGATCATTCTCCTCGGGCAGGCCGATGGAAACCCGTAAATGCGCGGGCATACCATAGCCGGCAATCGGCCGGACAATAACGCCCTGCTCGAGCAATAACTGATTGATATCCGCAGCCCGTTCTCCCACATCCACCGCAATAAAATTGCCGGCGGAGGGAATATAATTCAGCCCCATTTCGTTAAAGGCCGTCTCAAGCTGTTTCATGCCCTCGGTGTTCACTTGCCGGGCACGCTGAAGGTATTGCTCGTCACCCAGGACCGCAGTAGCGGCAGCCAACGCCAAAGTATCTACATTAAAAGGCTGGCGTACCCGATTGAGAACATTGGCGATTTCAGGAGAACTGACGCTGTAGCCGGCACGCAGTGATGCCAACCCCCAGGCCTTGGAGAAGGTACGGGTAACAATCAGGTTAGGATAGCGCCCGAGCAGTGACAGGCCGTCCACATAACCCTCGCCCTGCAGGTATTCGCAGTAGGCTTCATCGAGAACCACCAGCACGTGCTCCGGAATCCGGTCCAGAAACGCCTCAATTGCCCCAGCACCATGTACGGTGCCGGTGGGATTATTCGGGTTGGCAACGAACACCAGCTTTGTGCGGCTTGTTACAGCCTCCGCCATGGCGTTCAGATCGTGGCCATAGTCCCTGGCGGGAACCGACACACCTGTGGCGCCAATCGCCTGGGTTACCAGCGGGTAAACGGCAAACGCGTACTGGGAGAACACCACTTCCGAATTCTGGTCCGCAAAACACCGGGCGATCACTTCCAGAACATCATTGGAACCATTGCCCAGAGTAATCTGCGACGGCTGGACACCATAGCGCGCAGAAAGCGCCTGCTTGAGGTCAAAACCATTGCCATCGGGATAACGGCAGAGTTCATCCAGCACTTCCTTGACCGCGGCCAGTGCTTTGGGGCTGGGCCCCAACGGATTCTCGTTGCTGGCCAGCTTGATGATGCTGTCAGGGTTGAGGCCCAGCTCCCGGGCCAGCTCATCAATGGGCTTGCCGGGCTGGTAGGGGGATAACGCCTGTACGCCTTTGACCGCCAGGCTTTGGTAATCAGTCGACATTGAACCCTTCCTCAGCAATTCGTGTTGCTCTACAAAACCCCAATGGGGTAGGAACCAAGGCGTTTCAGTTCCACGGCTTCTTCATCGATCTCGGAAAGCACCTTGCTCACCTGCTCGTCCTCTACATGGCCTTCAAAATCGATATAGAACACGTAAGCCCAGGTGCCACTGGGAGAGGGCCGTGTTTCGATCCGGGTCAGGCTCAGGCCATGTTTGTGGAAAGGCTCCAGCAGCTGGTAAAGCGCCCCGGGCTTGTTGCGCATCGACACCAGGATAGACGACTTGTCATTGCCGCTGGCCGGCACCTCCTCACGCCCGATGATCAGAAAACGGGTGGTGTTGTCCGGTCGGTCTTCAATACTGGTCGCCAGCACTTCCAGGCCGTAGAGTTCCGCCGCCATATCACCGGCGATGGCAGCCGTGCCCGGCTCTTCTGCTGCACGCCTTGCCGCTTCGGCATTGCTACTGACGGTTACCCGCTCAATGCCATAGCGGTGGGCGTCCAGCCACTGCCTGCACTGGGCAAACGACTGTTGATGCGAATAGATGCGGACAATTTCCTCGTCCTTGTATTCTGGCGACACCATCAGGTGATGATGAATGCGCAACTGGACTTCGCCACAGATCTTCAGCGGCGAAGACATGAACATATCCAGAGTATGATTGATCATACCTTCGGTGGAGTTTTCCACCGGAACCACCCCATAGTGGGCGGCACCGGATTCCACCTCGCGGAAAACCGCGTCGATCGCCGGCAGCGGAACACTGATTACGGAGTGGCCAAAGTGCTTGAGCGCCGCAGCCTGGGTGAAGGTTCCCATCGGCCCCAGGAAAGCGATGTGCATGGGCTTTTCCAGGGCGAGGCAGGCGGACATGATTTCCCGGAACAACCGCGCCATCTCTTCGCCGGACAGGGGGCCTGGGTTGCTTTCCTTGATGCGCCGCAGCACCTGGGCTTCCCGCTCCGGACGGTAGAAAAACACGTCTTTCCCCGGATGGGCTTCGGTCTTTACCCGGGCCACTTCCTGGGCGCACTCGGCCCGCTTACTGATCAGGTCCATGATCTCCCGGTCCAGCCGGTCAATCTCGTCCCTCAACTGCCCGAGGCGGGCCTGCTCATCACTGCTCATGATCAGCCCCGCTCCTTCGCAAATGCGGTCATGTAGTCGATCAGCGTGTCCACACCGGCTTCGGGCATGGCGTTGTAGATACTGGCCCGCATACCGCCCACAGAGCGGTGCCCCTTCAGGTTCAGCAGACCACGCTCGTTGGCCCCTTGGAGAAAGGCATCGTTAAGCGCGTCGTCCGCCAGGGTAAAAGGAACGTTCATCCAGGAGCGGAAACGCGGCGAAATCGGATTGGCGTAGAAATCGTTTTCGTCGATAAATCCATACAGCTTGCTGGCCTTGCGACGATTTATCTCGCCCATTGCCGTAACGCCGCCCTGCTCTTTCAGCCACTTGAATACGAGTCCCGCCAGGTACCAGGAATAGGTGGCGGGCGTGTTGTACATGGAGTCATTATCCGCGATTACCTGGTAGTTCATCATCGTGGGCGTGATCTTCTGGGCCCTGCCCAGTAAGTCCTTTCGAATGATGACCGTCACCAGACCGGAGGGACCGATATTTTTCTGGGCACCTGCGTAGATCAGGCCGAACTTTGATACATCCACCGGGCGCGAGAGCATGGTGGATGACATGTCCGCCACCAGTGGCACGGCACCGCTCTCGGGCACGAAATCAAACTCCAGGCCACCAATGGTTTCGTTGGGCGTGTAGTGCAGGTAGGCAGCATCCGCCCGGGTCTTCCATGTGTGCTGATCGGGAACACTGGTGAACCCGTCCGCTTCGCTGCTGGCGGCCACGTTTATCTGGCCATAACGGCTGGCCTCGGCAATGGCTTTCTTCGACCAGATACCGGTGTTGATATAATCTGCCGATGTCTTGTCGCCGAGCAGGTTCAGCGGAATGGTCGCGAACTGGCTGGAAGCTCCACCCTGCATGAAGAGTACGGCATAATCATCTGAAACTCCGGCCAATTCCCGAAGGTCTTTCTCGGCAGTCTCGGCGATTTCCACGAACTCGTCACTGCGGTGACTCATCTCCATCACCGACATGCCGGTGCCGCGCCAGTCCAGCATTTCTTCCCGTGCCTGTTGCAGCACGGGCTCCGGCAAGGTTGCCGGACCTGCACAAAAATTATACGCCCTGCTCATGATCCTGTGATCTCTCAAGTATTGCCAATTAAGGTGCCGGCTTATTCCTCGCCGGCACTCTCTCCTGCATCACCTGTGCCTTGTGCACCTTCTTCGCCATCAGACTCAGACGCAGGCGCTTCCTCACCATCAACCTCTTCGGCATCAGTTTCAGCAATACGCTCAACGCCCACAAGACGCTCGTCTTCCTGGCTCAGTTTGATCAGGCGAACCCCCTGGGTGTTGCGGCTCAGAACCGATACTTCGTCGGTACGGGTACGTACCAGCGTGCCCTTGTCCGAGATCAGCATCATTTCGTCGCCTTCGAACAGCTGCAGCGCCGTGACCAGATTGCCGTTACGCTCGGAACACTGCATGGCGATAACGCCCTGACTGCCACGACTGTAGGTGGGGAACTCGTCAAACGTGGTGCGCTTACCATAGCCGTTTTCGCTGGCTGTCAGCAGCACTGCGCCTTCCTGGGGAATGATCAGCGACACCACGTGGTGCCCTTCCGGCATCCTGATACCACGCACACCACGGGCCGTCCGGCTCATGGGGCGTACCGCTTCTTCGTTGAAGCGAACCGCTTTACCAGCCGAGGAGAACAGCATGACTTCCGCATCGCCCTTGGTGATCGCCGCGCCAATCAGGGTATCACCCTCATCCAGCGACAGGGCGATCAGACCACTGCTGCGGGGGCGTGAGAAGTTCGGCAGCGGTGTTTTCTTGACCACACCGGCCGAGGTGGCCATCAGCACATACTGGTCTTCCGGATAATCACGTACCGGCAGGAAGGTGGTAATACGCTCTCCTTCGTCCAGCGGCAGGATATTCACCATCGGGCGGCCACGAGAGGCGCGGCTGGCACGTGGAATCTCGAACACCCGCAACCAGTACACCTTGCCCCTGTTGGAGAAACACAGAATGGTGTCGTGGGAGTTGGCGACCAGCAGCTTCTCGACAAAATCCTCGTCTTTCATGGAGGTCGCCGCCTTGCCACGGCCACCACGGCGCTGGGCCTGATAGTCTTCCACCGCCTGGGTCTTGGCGTAACCACCGTGAGAGATGGTCACTACGAGGTCTTCCTCGTCAATCAGATCGGCGATGGTCAGGTCCCGCTTGGAACTGGTGATCTCGGTCAGGCGCTTGTCACCGAACTCGCTAACGATGGCCTCAAGCTCTTCACGGATAACCTGCATCAAACGGTCCGGGTCTGCCAGAATCTCCAGCAGATCGGCAATCTTCTCGAGAATGTCTTTGTACTCGTTCTGCAGCTTCTCGGTTTCGAGGCCGGTCAGGCGGTGCAGGCGCAGATCCAGGATGGCCTGGGCCTGTTCCGGCGACAGGTGATAAAGCCCGTTACGCAGGCCAAAGATCTCCGGCAGGTCGTCCGGCCGGCAGGCATCTTCGCCCGCCCGTTCCAGCATCGCCATAACGTCGCCCGGCGCCCAGCCCTGGGCCATCAGCTTTTCTTTTGCCTCGGCAGCACCCGGGGATGCCTTGATCAGGGCAATAATTTCATCGATATTTGCCAGCGCTACCGTAAGACCTTCCAGAATATGGCCGCGTTCCCGGGCCTTGCGCAGCTCAAAGATAGTCCGGCGGGTTACTACTTCCCGGCGATGGCGGACAAAGGCGTCCAGCATCTGCTTCAGGTTCAGGATCTTCGGCTCACCGTTGATCAGGGCGACCATGTTGATGCCGAAGACCGTCTGCAGCTGGGTATGAGTAAAAAGGTTGTTGACGATGACGTCCGGGTTTTCCCCGCGACGCAATTCAATCACCACCCGGATGCCTTCCTTGTTGGATTCATCCCGCAGTTCGGTAATGCCTTCCAGGCGCTTCTCTTTAACCAGTTCCGCAATTTTCTCGATCAGCCGTGCTTTGTTCAGCTGGTACGGCAGCTCGGTAATAATAATGGCATCGCGGTTGGTTTTTTTGTCGTGCTCGATTTCATGGCGGGCACGAATGTAGATGCGCCCACGGCCGGTGCGGTATGCCTCAACAATGCCGGCGCGGCCGTTGATAATACCCTCGGTGGGGAAGTCCGGCCCCGGAATATGCTCCATGAGATCATCAACGGTCATGTCCGGGTTGTCGATCAGCGCCAGGCAGCCGTTCACAATCTCCGTGAGGTTATGGGGCGGAATATTGGTCGCCATGCCCACGGCAATACCGGAGGAGCCGTTGACCAGAAGGTTCGGAACCCGCGTGGGCAGTACTTCGGGGATCTGCTCGGTGCCGTCGTAGTTGGGGACGAAGTCCACCGTTTCCTTTTCCAGATCCGCCAGCAGGGAGTGGGCAATTTTCTCCATGCGGATCTCGGTGTAACGCATGGCGGCTGCGTTATCGCCGTCGATGGAACCGAAGTTGCCCTGGCCATCTACCAGCGGATACCGCAGGGAGAAAGGCTGGGCCATACGGACAATGGTGTCGTAAACAGCGGAATCACCATGGGGATGGTATTTACCGATAACGTCACCCACCACACGGGCGGACTTCTTGTAAGCCTTGTTCCAGTCGTTATTGAGCTCGGACATGGCGAACAATACTCGGCGATGCACCGGCTTGAGGCCATCCCGCACGTCCGGAAGTGCACGACCAACGATAACGCTCATGGCGTAATCGAGATAGGACTGTTTCAGCTCGTCTTCAATATTTACCGGCAGGATCTCTTTGGCTAACTCACCCATCGAGAAAGGTTCCTTTGCATTTGCTGGAAGTCGTTTCAGGGCCCTTCAGAGCGCCCCATAGTTATTCTTTAACAAGCGGCCAATACTACCACATTCAACCCTTTAGCGGGGTATATGGCAGTGTCCGTCAGTCAAAAACCACGGTCTTGTTTTCGTAGGTGATCACACGGTCTTCAATGTGTGCCCTCAGCCCCCGGGACAGGGCGTTTTTCTCCACATCCTTGCCCAGGCGCACCATATCCTCGATCGAGTCACTGTGGCTGATGCGGATCACATCCTGCTCGATAATGGGGCCTTCATCCAGATCCTGCGTCACGTAGTGGCAGGTGGCACCTATCAGCTTCACACCCCGGCTGTACGCCTGATGGTATGGCCGCGCACCCGCAAAGGAAGGCAGAAAGCTGTGGTGAATGTTGATGACCTTGCCTGAGTACTTCTCGCACAGGCTCGCGGGGAGTATCTGCATGTATCGGGCCAGCACCACTACATCGGCCTCGTACCCTTCGATCAGGCCGTCAACCTCACCAAACGCTTCGTCGCGATTGTTCTTGTCGACGGGGATGTAGTGATAAGGTATTTCATGCCACTCGACCATGCGCCTGAGGTCTTCATGGTTGGAGATAACAGCCACAATCTCGGCATTGATTTCCTTGCTGTGCCAGCGATGGAGCAGGTCTGCCACGCAGTGGGATTCCTTGCTGCACATGAGGATGACTTTCTTGGGCCGGGCCGAATCAGCAATATGCCAGTTCATGTCGAACTCGCGGGCAATGGGCTCAAAAGCGATGCGGAACTGCTCAAGCCCGAAGGGAATCGAATCGGCCTTGATTTCATGCCGCATGAAAAACCAGCCTGTCTGGGTATCCGAGTGGTGGCTCGCCTCGGTAATCCAGCCATTGTAGGTCGACAGGAAATTACTGACCTTGGCAACGATACCCACCCGGTCCGGGCAGGAAATCACAAGACGATAGGTATGCTCCATGGAAGCCTTTCCTTAATCTGATCCGGGAAAGTGGGCGTGCAGGTTCACACCCTTAAAAATGACCGGCTATGATAGCCTATCTGAGCATCAGAAACGAGGCGCACTGACATGGATAGACACCCCCTACAGGTACGTAACAAAAAAGCCGTGCCGGGCCACTCACTGGCCACAAAACTGATCATTACCATCGCATTACTCCTGCCACTGCAACCGGCTATGGCCGACGCTATTCTCGAGGGCGAACGCCACCACCCGGTCAAGGCGATGAACGGGATGGTCGCCACCAGCCATACACTGGCAACCGAAGTGGCGCGGAAGGTTCTGGAAAACGGTGGCAACGCCATGGATGCAGCGGTCACAGCCGGGTTTGCCCTGGCAGTCACCCAGCCCCGCTCGGGCAATATTGGCGGGGGTGGTTTCATGCTTTATGCGCCCGGCAGCGGTGAAGCCGTGGAAGCCATCGATTACCGGGAGAAAGCGCCGGCCGCAGCCACGGAAACGATGTTCCAGGATGAGGAAGGCAACGTGGTACAGAACCGCAGCCGGTTCACCCATAAGGCCGCCGGGGTACCCGGTACCGTGGCTGGTCTTGCCCTGGCGCTGGAGCGGCACGGCACCCTGTTCCTGAAAGAGGCACTGGCGCCGGCGATAAAGCTGGCGCGGGAAGGCTTTATCGTACCAGGCCGCTTTACCGAAGGCCTGGAAGAGGCCCGGGACCGGCTACAGCGCTGGCCTGCAACCCTGGAAACCTTCTATAAAGAAGACGGTTCCGCGTGGCAACCCGGCGAACGCTTCCGGCAACCGGAACTGGCTGATACCCTCCAGCGCATTGCGGACCAGGGCCTTAAAGGTTTCTACGAGGGCAGGACCGCGCAACTGATCGTGGAGGAAATGGAACGCCACGACGGCCTGATCACCCTGGACGACCTCAAGAACTACCAGCCCCAGGTCCGCCAGCCGGTTCATGGCAGTTACCGGGGACACGACATCTATTCCATGTCGCCACCCTCCTCCGGCGGCACTCACATCGTACAGATTCTCAATATCCTTGAAGGCTACCCACTCTCTGATTTCGGCCACAATTCCGCCGCCAGCATCCACCATATGGCTGAAGCCATGAAACTCGCCTATGCCGACCGTGCCGAGTTTCTGGGCGATACCGACTTCGTGGAGGTTCCCCTGGAGGGATTGGCCAGCAAAGCCTATGGCGAGGCCTTGCGCAAAACCATCGACGCCGATAAAGCCCGCCCTTCGTCCGAGATCAGCGCCGGCAACCCAGGCGCCTATGAAAGCCCGGAAACCACCCACTTTTCCATTGTCGACCGCTGGGGGAATGCGGTTTCCAATACTTACACCATCAACTTCAGTTATGGTTCCGGCATCACCGTGGCCGGCGCCGGGTTTCTGCTGAACAATGAAATGGATGATTTCAGTGCCAAACCGGGCGAGCCCAACGCTTATGGGCTGATCGGTGGTGAAGCCAACAAGGTGGAACCGGGCAAACGCATGCTGAGCTCGATGTCACCAACCATCGTCAGGCGTGATGGCCGTAATTACCTGATTACAGGAAGCCCCGGCGGCTCGCGGATCATCACCACCACCTTGCAGGTGATACTCAATGTGATTGATCATAATATGAACATACAGTCGGCGGTCAGTGCGCCGAGAATCCACCACCAGTGGCTGCCGGATGAGATACGCATTGAACAGGGAATCAGCCCCGACACTGTACGGCTGCTTGAGAGCAAGGGCCACAAGGTGGTGACGGGTAGCGCAATGGGCGCTATCCAGAGCATACTGATCGACAGTGACGGAACCCTGTACGGCGGTGCAGACCCGCGCCGCAGCACATCGTCAGCCATGGGTTACTGAACCGGAGAGGTTTTATGTATCTATCAGTGCAATTGAGTTGCTATCCGCTCACCGACGACTACAAGCCGCCCATCCGCGCGGTTGTTGAACGACTGGAGAAAAGTGGCCTGGAAGTCCACCCGGGGCGCATGAGCACAGAGATGTTCGGTGAGTATGATGAAGTTATGCGGGTCTTGTCTGAGACCATGAAGTGGTCCTTCGAGGAATACGGCAAATCCGTGTTTGTGGCCAAGATCATGGAGGGTGACCGCAGGCCACGGTAATTACACTTCCACAGACCAGGCCGTGGGTGACGTGCGCACTACCCGCGGCCGATAAACAGCGCGCCAACCAGCACAAGGCCCAGAAAGGCCACCACCATGTTGACGGCAAGCCCCCAGCGGAATCCGTAGCCGGTGGGAAATTCCGCCGGGCTCAGAGTGCGTAACAGCGCACGGAACTGGCGCGATGACCACACCGCCGCAAATGCCCCCAGCAGTATAAACAGGATGCCAATCCAGAACCCCAGCATGGCATTCATCACGCCCACACTTTCCGGTGCCAGCACATGCAGAAGCAGGCCCGCGCGCTCAATCAGAAAGCCGAATGCAATGAACGACAGACTGGTGCGGTTCCAGGCCAGCAGGGTGCGTTCAGCGGCAAACAGAACTCTTGGGTCTTTCAGATCAGACATGAGGTTCCTTCGTGTGTATCACGCCAACGCTTCACGCGGCGAGGGCCTGGCGCATCATGTTCAGAAGGCCACCTTCTTTAATCATGCGAACCTGCCGATCACTGAGATCATGAGTCAACTCATGGTGCTCGCCGGTACGGTTGTTCCTGGCAATGATGCTGTCCCCGGCTTCCAGCGCTTCCAACAGACCTTCGAATGCCAGTTCGTCACCCTGCTCAATATTATCAAAAGTCTCAGGGGCGACGAACTTCAGAGGCAGGACGCCGAAGCTGCACAGGTTCTGCCAGTGGATGCGTGAATAGCTTTTGGCAATAACTACCCGCACACCCAGATAACGAGGGGCAAGGGCCGCATGCTCCCGGCTTGAGCCTTGGCCATAGTTATCGCCCCCAACAATCACCGAGCCACTGGCCTGGTGCTGTTTTGCCCGTTCCGGAAAGCTCGGGTCCAGCCGGGTATAGGTGAACTCACTGATTGCCGGGATATTACTGCGGAAAGGCAATATCCTGGAGCCCGCGGGCAGGATATCGTCCGTGGAGACATCGTCGCCCACCTTGAGCAGAACCGGGGCCTCCAATGCGTCCGGAAGGCTGTCAAAGCTAGGCAGGGTGCTGATGTTGGGGCCTTTCTCAACCACACTCAGCTCCGGGTGCTTAGCCGGAGGACGGATGTTTCGATCTTCCACGTAAAAGGTGCTGCGCTCGTCGAAAACAGGATAACTCATCTCCAGGTCGCGGGGATCGGTGATCACGCCTGTCAGTGCCGAAGCAGCTGCTGTTTCAGGGCTACAGAGGCACACCCTGTCTTCGCTGGTACCGGAGCGACCCGCGAAATTCCGTGGCACCGTACGCAAACTGATCTGGTCCGTTGCCGGTGCCTGCCCCATGCCGATGCAGCCGTTGCAACCGGTCTGATGCAAGCGCGCGCCGGCACTGAGCAAATTCGTCAGATGGCCCAGCTCAACGAGGTTCTCCAGTACCTGGCGAGAGGTGGGATTTATATCGAATGACACCCGCTCATGAACCTGACGACCTTTAACCATCATCGCCGGAATCGCGAAATCCCGCAGGCCGGGATTTGCGGACGAGCCTATGTAGGCCTGATAGATGGGTTCTCCTGCCACTTCCCGCACCGGGAACACTTTATCGGGACTGCTCGGCAGCGCAATCAACGGTTCCAGCTGACCCAGGTCGATCTCATCGTGCAGGTCATAGGTGGCCCCGGCATCGGCCTCCAGCCTCTGGAAATCGGTTTCACGCTGTTGCTGGCGGAGGAAATCACGCACCAGGTCATCGGCCGGAAACACGGTGGCGGTATGGCCCATCTCCTGGCCCATATTGGCTATAACATGTCGATCCATGGCCGAGAGCCCTTTGAGGCCCGGTCCGTAGTATTCGATGATTTTCCCGGCACCGCCCTTGACACCATGACGGCGAAGCATCTCAAGAATCACATCCTTGGCACTTACCCAGTCCGGCAGCCTTCCTGTGAGTTTTACCCCCATCACCCTGGGCATGTTCAGGTAAAACGGCTCTCCGCACATGGCCATGGCGACAGACAGGCCACCCGCCCCCATTGCCAGCATTCCGAGGGATCCTGCCGCGCAGGTATGGCTGTCTGAACCCAGGAGGGTTTTGCCCGGTTTACCGAAACGCTCCATATGAACCGGATGGCTTACGCCGGACCCGGCGGGGCTGAACCAGATACCGAACCTTTCGCAGGCACTGCGCAGAAACACATGGTCGTCCGGGTTGCGGTGGTCCGTCTGCAACAGGTTGTGGTCGACGTACTGGGCGGAAAGCTCGGTCTTCACCTGATCAAGCCCCATGGCCTCAAGCTCAAGCATCACCAGCGTTCCGGTGGCATCCTGGGTAAGCGTCTGGTCGATCCTCAGCCCGATTTCCTCGCCGGGCTTCAGCTTTCCGGACACCAGGTGCGATTCAATCAGCTTGGTGGCTACGTTACGCTGTTGACTCTTCGTCTGTTTCGTCACTGGATGACCTCCATACGAGCCAGATTTCAGATATTCACACCTCTAACTATAGCTTCCCGACACTGACTCTGCTGACAAGACCGCCCCAAACACCTTCCCTACTCAGGCGTTACCTTAAGTACACGCCCGTCGCTGCTATCTGTCAGCAGGTAAACAGCGCCATCCGGACCGGTTTCTACAGCCCTTATACGCTCCTCCAGTTCGCCAAACAGCGTTTCAACCTCCCTTGCACTGCCGTCTTCCAGCCTGACGCGATGCACCTGACGGGTGACCAGCGCACCGATCAGCAAGTCGCCCTGCCAGCGGGGAAAGCGGTCGCCGGTGTACAGAGTCATACCGGAGGGTGCAATGGACGGTGTCCAGTGCAGCAGGGGTTCCTCAATGCCCTCGCGCTCCTGGAAGGGCGTTACCCGGGCGCCGGTATAGTCCAGCCCATGCGTGGTAATCGGCCAGCCATAATTAGCGCCCGGACGGATGATATTGATTTCGTCGCCACCACGGGGCCCATGCTCATGGGCAATGAGACGATCCTGCTCATGATCGTAGACCAGACCCTGCACATTGCGGTGACCGAAGCTGTAGATTTCGCCCTGATAGGCGTCACTGCCGACGAAGGGGTTGTCTTCCGGCACACTGCCATCCGGGTTCAGTCGGACAATGCTGCCGATGTGGTTTTCACGCCGCTGCGCGTCTTCCCGGTAGTCGAAGCCATCGCCGAGGGTAAGCACCAGCGTATTGTCCGGCAGCCAGGCCAGGCGGCCGCCATAGTGGGCATTACCTTCCTTGGCCGGCTGAACCCGGAAAATTTCGCGAACATTGTTCAGGCCCTGCTCGCCAAGCTCGCCCCTGGCCAGGCAAGTGTGATTCGCCTGCATCGTACCGCAGGCATAGCTCAGATATACCTGGCGACTCTGCTCGAAATCCGTGGCAGGCAACACTTCGAACAGACCAGCCTGAGCAGACCCAAATACGTCCGGTACGCCAGTCAGTGCCTCCGGCGCCAATTCGCCTTCGGCGGTCAGCATTCGCAATCGGCCGGGCCGTTCCGTAACGAGCATTCGCCCGTCCGGCAGAAATGCCAGCGACCAGGGGTGTTCAAGTCCGCTGGAAATCGTCTCGACCCGGTAGCCCGATGCCTCATCGGCTAAAGCACCGGAATCCGGCAGTGCCAGCCCTGCACCAATCAGCAGCGCCACAGCAGGCGCCGATGAAAATCTACCCTTTCTGCGGGAAAGCCCGGAGACAAGAACGGTAAACAACCAGCCTGATATGGCAGCCGTTACAAGCATCAGCATCAACCCACCGGCCTCGCGGGTAGCTGCGATCAGGGTGGGCATGGGCGCCAGGGCATCCACAATCCGTAAGGTTGCCCACAGCCCGGTTGCTGCAGCCAGCGGGTGCAGCCACAAACGGCCTGCATTACCTGCCAGCCTCGCCACGATTGACGCAGCTACCTGCGAAACGAGAAAGCTCAGCCCGAACAAAATCGCGTACAGCGGTGCAAAGTTCACCAGATCCTGAAACATCGTTTCCAGCCAGGTTCCGGTGCTGATTTCAGCCCCCAGACCTGCCAGCGCCTGCAGGTTGAGCTGGGTCTGCACAAGGCTGCCCAGCACTGAACCCAGCAGGAGCGCGATTACGAAAGCCGGAATCAACTTCCTCCTACTGCCGGACGCCGCCATCATTTTTTCCCGGAAGACTCCAGTTTGTCCTGGGTGCGCAGCTCGAAGTCACTGGCATCGTGCCGCTCATGCAACTGCTTGCTCTCGTCGCCCCAGGTGCGGTTGACCATCAGCCCGCGTTTGACAGCCGGGCGCTCCCCGACTTCATCGGCCCAACGCACCACGTTCGTGTAGGTATGTGCCTCAAGAAATTCCGCCGCTTCGTAGACCTTGTTCTTGACCAGCGCGCCGTACCACGGCCAGATAGCCATATCGGCGATGGTGTATTCATCCCCTGCGACGTATCGGTTATCGGCCAGCTGACGGTCCAGCACATCAAGCTGGCGCTTCACTTCCATGGTGTACCGGTTGATCGGGTATGCGTATTTTTCTGGCGCGTAGGCGTAAAAGTGGCCAAAACCGCCCCCCAGGAAAGGCGCACTACCCATCTGCCAGAATAACCAGTTCATGGTTTCGGTGCGCGCCACGAAGTCTTTGGGCAGGAATTCACCAAACTTCTCGGCCAGGTAAAGCAGGATGGAGCCGGATTCAAACACCCGAACCGCAGGATCATGACTGTGGTCCATCATCGCCGGGATCTTGGAGTTGGGGTTTGCCTTCACAAATCCGCTGCCAAACTGCTCCCCCTCGGTAATGCGAATAAGCCAGGCATCGTATTCTGCGCCCTTTACGCCCTTCTCCAGCAATTCCTCAAACATGATGGTGGCTTTCACACCATTCGGGGTTGCCAGCGAGTACACCTGGAACGGGTGCTTTCCGATCGGCAGTTCTTTCTCATGGGTAGGCCCCGCAATTGGCCGGTTGATTTTCGAGAAAGCTCCACCGCTCTCTGCATCCCACTTCCAGACTTTCGGTGGCGTGTAGGTATCGTCAGTCATTCAATCATCCTCATTTTTAGGGAGCTTCGAACTTCTGTACTTTCAATTTCCATACGTTCAGGAACCGGGCAAACAGACGTCTCTGCTGCGGGAGGTCAGCCTGTCCCACTTTCCCTTGCTGTTATTACGGACAGTTTTCAGATAACGGCTCACTTCGGCGAAATGCTCGTCGGTCGCTCCCAGTTTCCGGGCCTCGTCACCATGAGTATCGGACATGAACACCAGCGCCTTGTAACCATCATCCTTTTCGGTGAGGGAGCCGCTGAGCAGAGCCAGATGGCTTGCACAGAAGATATGCAGATTGCGCTTGTCGTAATCGATGTCCTGGGCCCAGGCGTTAAGGCTGAGTACCGCCAGGGACATCGACACCAAAAAGGTTTTCTTCATAAGGACTTACTCCGAAGAATTCGCTCTAAGCGGCTGCACGGGCCGCGTGAAGCTTCTTGTAGCTGTCGATCAGTCGCAGGTGTTTATCCAGTCCTTCCAGTTGCAGGTTGGTGGGCGTCAGGCCATGGAAGCGAACACTGCCATCAACCGACCCTACCACGGCTTCCATGGTTTCCTCACCAAACATACGCCGCAGATTAACCAGGTAGTCATCGAGCTCCAGCTCGTCATCGATGGTGATCTCCAGTACAGCATTCACCGCCCGGTAGAACAGGTTGCGTTCCACTGTGTTGTCATTGAACTGCATGAAGGCCTCCACCTTTTCGAGGGCTTCTTCGTACTGTTGAAGGGCCAGGTAGATCAGCAGCTTCAGCTCCAGAATGGTGAGCTGTCCCCACACCGTGTTTTCATCGAACTCGATGCCAATCAGCGTGATGATGTCCGCGTAATCGTCCATCTGGCTCTCTTCCAGGCGTTCAACCAGATCCGCAAGCTGATCATCACTCAGGGAGTGGAGGTTCAGGATATCTTCCCGGTAGTCCAGAGCCTTGTTGGTGTTATCCCAGATCAGGTCGTCCGCGGGATAAACCTCGGAATACCCTGGCACCAGAATACGACAGACCGGCGCTCCCAGTTCTTCATAAACCGCCACATATACCTCCTTGCCCATATCCTTGAGGATGTTGAACAGGCAGGCTGCTTCCTCCGCGTTGGTGCCTGAGAAGTCCCACTCGTGAAACTGGTAATCCGATCTGGCGCTGAAGAAACGCCAGGACACCACACCCGTGGAATCAATAAAGTGCTCCACGTAATTGTTGGGTTCCGTAACCGCCAGGCTGTTAAAGGTTGGCGGTGGCACATCGTTCAGGCCTTCAAAGCTTCGACCCTGAAGCAGTTCCGTGAGGCTGCGCTCCAAAGCCACTTCCAGGCTCGGGTGGGCGCCGAAGGACGCGAACACGCCCCCGGTTCGCGGATTCATCAAGGTGACACACATCACCGGGAACTGGCCTCCCAGGGACGCATCCTTGACGAGGGTCGGGAAGCCCTGCGCCTCCAATGCCTCCACGCCCTCCAGAATGTCCGGATACTTTTCCAGCACCTCCCTGGGAACATCCGGCAGCGCAATCTCCTCTTCGATAATCTGCTTCTTCACCGCGCGCTCGAAAATCTCCGACAGGCACTGGACCTGCGCTTCTTGCAACGTATTGCCTGCGCTCATACCGTTGCTGAGATACAGGTTCTCAATCAGGTTCGAGGGGAAATAGACCACCTGGCCGTCGGACTGGCGCACGAAGGGCAGAGAGACAATCCCCCGCTCCGTCTTGCCGGAGTTGGTGTCGATGAGGTTGGAGCCATACAGCTCGCCATCCGGGTTGTAGACGGCCAGACAGTGGTCGTCGAGAATGCCCTCGGGCAGCTCATCATCGGCGCCCGGCTTGAACCACCGTTCGTTCGGGTAGTGAACAAATTCACTGTTGGCGATTTCTTCCCCGAAAAACTGATCGTTGTAGAAGAAGTTGCAGTTCAGTCGCTCAATGAACTCACCCAGTGCCGAACAGAGTGCGCTTTCCTTCGTGGCGCCCTTGCCATTGGTAAAACACATGGGGGATGCGGCATCGCGAATATGCAGCGACCATACGTGGGGCACGATGTTACGCCAGGAGGCAATCTCGATTTTCATGCCCAGGTTCTCGAGGATCCGGGTCATGTTGGCGATCGTCTGTTCCAGCGGGAGATCCTTGCCTTCAATAAAGGTGCTGGTGCCGCCCTCCGGCCTGGTCATCAGCAAAGCCTGGGCATCGGCTCCCAGGTTCTCGACCGTTTCAATCTCGAACGTCGGGCCGGTTTGCACCACCTTCTTTACCGTACAGCGGTCGATGGAGCGCAGAATGCCCTGCCGGTCTTTGTCGGAAATGTCCTCGGGCAGCTCCACCTGAATCTTGAAAATCTGGTTGTAACGGTTTTCCGGGTCCACGATGTTATTCTGGGACAGACGGATATTCTCAGTAGGAATATCCCGGGCCAGGCAATAAACCCGCACAAAATAGGCCGCACACAGTGCCGATGACGCCAGAAAATAATCGAAGGGACTGGGTGCCGAACCGTCGCCCTTGTAGCGGATAGGCTGGTCCGTAACCACGGTGAAATCGTCAAACTTGGCTTCAAGTCTGAGGTTGTCGAGAAAATTGACGTTGATTTCCATGACGAAGTATCCGGATTGGGAAATTTTGACGGGCCGTAGCCTTGGATGGCGGCCATTATCCAGTTTTTAATGCCCTTCGTCTCGGTCACTAACTCAACGGGCGACCTATGCGCCCCTTATTTTCAGGATCAAGGATGCTCAACGGCGCCAGCGTAGAACGTTTCGCATTCCTCGTTCGTAATTGCCTGTACCCCGCGTTCGACCAGGTCAAGCATCGGCCCCGTCACAGTCACGAGAACGTTGGGGCGCTCAATTTCGGGCTCATGGAACGGGCCAGTGATCTGTTGTTCTACCACCGCACAGCCTTCAGAGTCGACGACGGCCACACGCAGATTCTGGAAGCTGTAATTGCCGAAGTTCAGGGCTCCGCTCAGGGCCAGGCGGTTTTCAGGCGTGCGGAAAGCCACATCACTCGCCCGCGCCACGCCATTTTCAATGCTCCATTCCGACACCATCTGGGCAATGGTTGTGCTGCCGCCACTGCCGCCGAGTAAGCCCGTAAACTCATAACCGCGGGTAACAACAAGGCCTACCGGCCCCGCAAGGAAAACCGCGCCAGCATCAATCAGATTAAAGCGCTGGGTGTCGGTGTAGTCCTCCAGCTCCTCATCCAGATCAAACCCATCAAAGCTGAGTTCTCCGGAGCTAAGATCCAACCGCCCCCTGGCGTTCTGCCGGAGTTCCTGCCAGCTGCTGCCTTTCGCATTCAGAGTCAGCTCAAGGTCGATTTTGCCGGCAGCGCCCTGATCAGGATTCAATATGCGCATGAACGCACCGAAATCGAACCCTGTCAGTCTGTTTTCAAGCTGGATAGCAGGCGTTTTTAACGAAACATCAACTTCGGCCCGCCCAGAGAGCTCTCCCTCGAAGGCTTTTGCAGACACCGGGTCCAGCTCGAAAACACCGTTTTCGCCCCTCACTGTCATCGACAGATCGGAAATCCTGAAGCGGTCCTGACTAACCACACCGCATTGCAACTCTCCCCCGGCAGCAAGCGATTCAAGCACCTGCGCCAACGCGCCACCCTTATGGCGGATATTGCGGAGGTCCAGATAGCACTTCTCCCCCTGCCACTTCATCTCCGTGGCCTGATCACGATAGCCAAGCCGGGCGTCAGAGACCCGCAACCTTTGCAATGTAAATTCGTCGAGCTTCCCCGGTTGAGGCTTGTAGATGTTAAATGCACCGGCCGGGGTGCGCTCGACCACCAGTTCCGGCTGTTTTATGTGAAGGTTTCGCGGGTGTGCGTCACCAACCAGCAGGCGGGAAGCAGAAAACCCTACTCTGACGCTTTCAGCGGTGGCCACTACCTGCCCTTCCCGGCTCACTTCGATATTTGCGAGGGTGACGCTCGGCCCCTGAACAATTCCGAACTGCAGCGGGCGACCGATTTCCACATCCAGGCCAAGGGTTTCGGTGAGCCCCCCTTCAAGCCGCTTTTTGATCCGGTCAGTATCAACCAGCCACCAGACCACAAACGCCGCTGCTACGACCAGTGCGGCCAACACCAAGACAACCAGAAGTCCAGTTCTTAATCGCCTTTCCCTTACTCCGCCCACCATAGTAGAGCCTCTTCCACAGTTCCCTCTTCAGGTGAGCATAGCTCCGGCGTCAGGAGCCGGCAACAGAGCGCAGTGAGTGTGCCGTTATTGGAGGGTTCAGCTTGCTGAAGGTAGGTTGCCTCCCAGCATGTTTTCAACCACTGCCGCGTTATAGAAGGCTTCAACCGTCTGTATCTTGTCGTTCCGGACACGAAACCAGACTGCGAGCCGCACGTCCCCGATCGGTTCGAAATTGGTCCGATAGTCCAGCACCGCGAATACGTGCTCCCCTTCGGCACTGAGCTGACGGAGGATCAGGTCTTTCTGGATGGCGGCCATACCAAACTGGTAAGACAGCATGTCGTCCGGCCGAAGGAAACGCATATTCGGCCCCACATATTCAAACCCCTCATCAACCAGCAAGGCCTTTGCCTCTTCAAAACGCTGGGCATGGATATCTGCAATAAACTGCGCCACGATGTCTTTTGGCTGCATGAAAGGCTCCGCTTGCATGATGGGAATGTTTGAATACCAGTATGGCGTATCTGCCATTGAAATATGGCCTACCTGATTCACCTGTATACCAGAAATCGGGCAATGACAAATAAGTTTGGGGCACTATTGTCCGGCACTCTGGCTCATCGATCAGGTCGGTTTCAATAGTGCCAGGTTCAGCAATGGCACCAGCCCAAACCACAACACGTAGCTAAGCGCAGCCACCATCAGCCCATCAATACGGCCCGGCGCCTCATCACTCCGGACATGGCAATACAAGAGCCACGCGAGAAACGCGGCGTGAGGGACAACCAGCCAGGCAATACCGTTATAGGCCCCAGCAACCAGCCCCCAGACGTCCCATGCCCATGCAGCTGCGGCAGAAAGCAGAACGAAAAAAAGTGCAATAAGCAGCGCGTTCCTGAATCCGAAGCGAACCGCCAGGGTGCGTTTTTCTGCCAACGCATCCGCCTCGAGATCCGGTATGCCCGCCAGCGTGATGGAGGGCAAAATTCCCAGCAACATCGGCATACCTAGCAGCCATGGCGCAGGGTCGTACCAGGCTCCGTCAAGAAATACGTACCCGCACAGCATCACACCGATACTGTGGGTAACCGCCACATCAACCTCCCCAAGGCCCCGATAGCTGAGGTTCAAGGGCGGTGCCGTGTAGCCAATGGCCAGCACAGTCAGAACGCCAAGCAACACGATACTGGCAGCCGGAGCTGCTACAGATAGCGACAGGAGCCAGACCGTGCTGGCCAACAGGCCCAGTAGCACCACGCCAATCCCGGCCTTGACTTCCTTCCTGCTCAGCGAGCCATCAACCAGCACCCTCGACCCGCCGGTAAAGGCGTTGAAATAACGATTATTCTGATCCGTACGCAGATCAACCACCTCGTTGACCAACACCGTTGCCACTTCCAGCAGGAAGAGGCAGAGGTAGCCAACCCAAAACACAGAGGTGCCGAGAACCGAACTGCCGGGAGCGACCGCGAGAGCACCAATGGCATAGGCCATCCACGACATTGGATAGAACTGAAGTCGCAGGCTTCGCAACCAGGCGCCAGCTTTTTGCTGCAGCCGTTCCATCCGGGTGACCCGACCCTGCTTTAGCCGCCTGCCCTGCCTTTCGGCGCGAGCGAGCCAGCCTTCACGTTGATCCGCGCTGGCATTCTTGACGGAGCCAAACACCAGCGAACGCACCGGCCGTATACCGCAAAAGCCCAGGGTTGCCCGTGCCAGGGCATTTTTACCCGGTTCCCGGTAAAGCAGTCGATGGGCAAGCGGAGGGGTATCCATGGTGGTGATCAGCTGAGCGGAGCGGCTTTGCAGCAACCCTTGATAACCTATGCCGCCTTCGCAGGTCGTGAAGGCAAAACCGGGTGCCATCATCCGGTCCAGAAACCCCTTGAGCAAAGCGGGAGCGGTGCCCCACCAGGTGGGATAAACGATGACCAGGTGATCGGCCCAAAGAAAGAGTTCCCGCGCCTTACTCAGGTCGTCTTCGAGCGGCTGGTCGTTGGGGGACACCTGATGCAAGTCTGTGTCAAAATCCATTTCTGACAGGTCCAGCCTGCGCAGCTCCACTCCAGCTGCACGTGCGCCTTTGCAGAAAGCCTCTGCCAGGGCACCGCAAAAACTGTCAACGCGGGGATGCCCCAGAATAACCAGCACGTTTATGGGCTGCGCAGTCGGCTCCACTCTCTCGGCCAGCATGATGTTCCTCCTGAACACTCTTCTGTGGTCTTGGTGACTGGTAGTTCTTGAATTCCCGCGTGAAAATTAATGTACTCTCCCTGGCCTCACTTTGGCTGGCCGCTCTTCCCTCCAGTACAGCACGCTCTCCCCTCGAGAGCCCCTCAAGCAGCTCAAGTCGGCGCTGCATAAACTCGTAATCCTGTACATCAACAAGGTAGGCAGATGGCCTCCAGTCAGTCAGACAGCTCCCCCTCACGGTTATCCGGCGGCCGGCGACAGCGCCTCGATGATGGCAGCGCAAAAGTCGTCCAGATCATCCGGAACCCGGCTGGTAATCAAGCCATCGTCATTGTGTACTGGCTCATCAACCCAAGTTCCCCCGGCGTTTTGAATATCGGTTTTCAGACTGGGGAACGACGTCAGGGTGCGGCCGCGAACCTTATCCGCTTCGATCAGCGTCCAGGGCGCATGGCAGATGGCGGCCACCAGTTTATGCTTGTTGCAGAATTGCTTGATTAACGAAACCGCAGCTTCGTCCGTTCTCAGCGCGTCCGGATTGGCGACACCCCCAGGCAGAATCAGCGCATCGTAGTCATCCGCATTGGTGTTTGCTGCCGTTTTGTCAACCGGAAAGGTGTGCGCTTTATCCAAGTGGTGATAACCCTGAATTTCACCTTCTTTCAGCGAAATAAGATGCAGCTCCGCACCTGCGCCCTGGAGATCTTTCCAAGGACGAGTCAATTCGATTTGTTCAACACCATCTGTCGCAAGAAACGCGATTTTCTTTCCATTTAGCGGCACACTCATATACATCCTCCTTCTGTTTCAACGTTCGCATGCTTTGTTTGCGGCGTTTGTTTCATGTTCAGGGAGACGTTCGTTTCTCGATCTCGCGCCGGTAATCCGATCCTAGCGAGGTTTTCTCGTTTTCTCCGAGCACCTTGCCGGCGCTGGGAAATACTTCCTGCTCCTCTTCTTCGAGATGATGCAGTAACTTATGGGCGAGATTTTTTGCGTGAGCAAGCCAGGCTGACGAATCCTGCCCGGTATCGGATACGGCTTCCATCAACTCATCAAGCTCGTGATGCTCGGCAACGCTGTGCCGGGCCTTTTCTTGGGTAGCATCAAACTGCATCAAGGGCACGTAGAAATACCTCTCCTCTGCCAGCGCATGGTCCTCAAGCTGCTTTTTCAGGTTCAAAAACAAGCGATCACGCTCATCAGTGGCGCCACTGGTTGCGAGTAGCTGATCGACTAACTCTCGTTGCCTGTCATGGTCTGCCCGAAGCTCCTCAAAAATAGTCATCCCGGATATCCTTTCTCAAGTTGAATTAAGCCCTGCCGTCCGGCGGTGGGCACTGACCAACAAAACGCTTATCCCGTCGATATCTATTTGCTACGCCGCTAATGCCTCATTGGTTCAACACCGATGACGACAGTGAAAGCATTTCCCTGAAGATGGGTTGAATCACTGCATCTCTTCGTAGGCTGCATCGGTTCGTGCCGCCATGATGTAATCGTTTTTGTGCAGGCCACCAATCTTGTGGGTCCACCAGCGTACCGTCACTTTGCCGTATTCCAACAGGATGGCGGGATGGTGGTTCTCGGCTTCGGCCAGGTCGCCCACCTTGTTGGTAAATGCCTGGGCCTGTGCGAAGTTCTTGAGTTTGAACACTCGCCGTAGCTGCTCTTCTCCATCCAGTTTCACAACCTGCCAGCCTGGCACGCCTTTTCCCAGGGCCTGTTTTTCGTCAGCAGTCACTTTTGGTGCGTCTGCGCTGCAGGCTTCGCAACTCTGTTTTGTCAGTGCACTCATTTTCAACCTCCCTGGTTGATGGTTGTACTACAAGCGTGGGTTGGTTCAGGCAGATTATCAACCCGCTCCTTGAAATCAACCGCCTTTCAGAATACTGTATATTTAAACAGTATATTGAGAGCTTTCCATGAGTGAGATTCTGAACACGCTGATGCAGGATGCCCGTGTCTGGCAGGGGCACCAGCATATACGTACCAATCAGTCGGCAGAACCAACCGGTTACCAGGCGCTGGACAACCAGCTCGGTGGCATCGGCTGGCCCAGGGGCGCATTGAGCGAGTGCTTGCTGGATGCACCAGGCATCGGGGAGTTGCATCTGTTACTGCCTTTAATGCAACGGCTGTCTCACACTGGCAAAACTGTATTCTGGATAAACCCGCCCCACACCCCATACGCGCCCGCTTTTGCCCGGGAGGGCGTCAATCTGGACCAGGTGATACTCATCAACACCGAAGACGAGGGCGACCTCCTGTGGACACTGGAAAACTGCCTGCGCTCTCCGGTAACCGGCCTGGTCATGGTCTGGCCCGGGAAACTGGCCGCCCGGGAGATACGTCGCCTGCAACTGGCCGCCGAGGCGGGCAGCAATGTGTGTGTGCTATTCCGTGAACGCCGCTACGCCGAACAGAATTCCCCGGCGGCACTACGCCTGGAACTGACTCCCGGCGACCAGCAGGATCTCAGGGTGAACGTGTTGAAACGCCGCGGTAGCTGGCCGGGGCAACGCTGCTCGCTGGCCATGAACCATCGGGCCGATCTGGCTTTCCAGGAGGCACCCCGGATAGTTCAAGGCCCCTGGTCTGGCCGGGCCGGGTAAGGCCATCATGCTCTGGTTATACCTGCACTTCCCTCACCTGCTGCTGGACCATATTCGCCGCTCCCGTGAAAACCAGGGGGCACTGGCCATTGTGGAAGGCTCAGGCCAGAAGGTCATCCAGGCCTGTCCGGAAGCGCGGGCTCAGGGTGTGCGGGCTGGCATGCGCCTGAAAACCGCGATCAGCCTGGTGCCGGGGCTGGGCATGGTAAGAGCAGACCACCAGCAGCAAGCACGGATACTGGAAGACCAGGCCCGCTGGCTGTACCGCTATGCGGCCCATATCGTGCTGGTGCCCCCTGATGGCCTGCTGGCGGAAGTGGGCAGCCTGCAGCGGCTTTATGGGGGGATGCAGGCCGTCTGGCAGACTGTGGAACAGGGGCTGCACGAACGCCAGCTTAATGCCTGGATTGCCATCGGCCATACACCACTGTCAGCCCGGCTGATTGCCCGTACGGGCAAGGGGGAATGTACGGCAGACAAGGGCCATATTCTGCGTGCGCTGGGGCAGATGTCCCTGTTGGCGGCAGAGTTTGAGGACAAAACCCGTACCCGACTGCAACGTATCGGCCTGAACACCCTTGGAGAAGTGCTTGCTCTGCCTTCCAATGAGCTGGCTCGTCGTCTTTCACCGGAAACCCTGGCTTATGTCCAGAAAATCCAGGGGAACCGGGCAGACCCCAAAACGCCCTGGCATCCCCCTCACTACTTTCGCCAGCAGATAGACTTTGCACAGGAAGTTGAACAGTCCCAGGGTCTGCTGTTTCCCCTGCAACGCATTCTCTCTGAACTGGAGGAAGACCTGTGCTGGCGACAGCAGGATACCGACAGTCTGTTGCTGGTTCTGCAGCATCGGCACGAGGAACCTACCCGCCTGCGGGTTCGTACGTCCGGCCCGGAGCACCGCTCTGAAACGTTCCTGAACCTGATTCGCCTGCGGTTGGAGCAGCAGCCGCTGAGAGCGCCGGTGATATCGCTGGTGCTGACAGTCAGGCGATTCCTGGGGCGGGAAGCCGGCGCTGGCCGGGACCTTCTGGGTGAAACCCAGGATCTGAATGAAGCCTGGCACACCCTGATCAGCCGTTTGCAGGCACGGCTTGGTGAGGCTGCCCTGCAGCAGTTATCGCCACAGGCGGACCACCGGCCTGAGCGGGCGTGGTCTGCCTCTGAAGTGCTGCGCAGGCCTGACACCCGGCTGCCGGATTACACCCAACTGCCCCGTCGTCCGTTATGGCTGCTTAAGGGCCCGCAACCACTGACCGCGGCTCCATGCCGATGGTTCTCGGGGCCAGAACGCATCAGCGGTGGCTGGTGGGATGGCCAGAGGGTGCACAGGGATTATTACATTGCCCAACTGGAGAGCGGCCAACTCGCCTGGGTCTTCAGGGATGTACGGGATGGCTGGTTCGTCCACGGGTGGTTCGGTTAATGAGCGAGCTTACCTACGCAGAGCTGTTCTGCTTCAGCAATTTTACCTTTCTGACCGGGGCTTCTCACCCTCAGGAACTGGCAGAGCGTGCTTTGGAATTGGGCTATTCCGCGCTCGCCATTACCGACGCCTGTTCGGTAGCCGGTATTCCCCGGGCCTGGGCAGCACTGAAAGACAGTCCGGTAAAGCTGATTACTGGCAGTTGGTTTGAGCTTGAAGATGCCCCGCCTGGTGCTGCCGCTCCCCGCTTTATCCTCCTGGCCCGCACCCGCAAAGGGTACGGCCAGCTCTGCCAGTTAATCACCACCGGGCGGCGGCGAGCAGAAAAAGGCCAGTACCGACTATTTTTTCGGGACATTGAAACCCACACCCTGGATGACTGCCTGTGCCTGTGGCTGCCCCCCTCACCTGTCGAGGCGGATGCAGATCAGGCTCTGGCCTGCGGTGAATGGCTGCAGCGCCTGTTTGACCCGGCCCTGTGGATAGCCACGGCCCGCACCCTTGAGGCCGGGGAAGAGCTGCAACTGGCCCGTGTGCGCTGGCTGGCTGACCACATATGCTGCCCGGTGGTGGCCACCGGCGAAGTGCACATGCATAACCGGGATCGCCAGCCCCTGCAAGATGTGCTCACCGCCCTGCGCAACCACACCACTCTGGAGAACGCCGGTCACTGCCTGTTCCAGAACGGCGAACGCTACCTGCGGCCATTGCCGGTCCTGCAGCGTCTGTTTCCCGCCACCTGGCTGCGGGAGACCCTGGTGATTGCCCGGCAATGCACCTTCGAGCCCGGCAGCCTGCGTTACGAATACCCGCCAGACCTGGTACCGGAAGGAGAGTCACCGGCGGTCTACCTGAAACGGCTGACCCGCGAAGGCGAACGCCGGCGATACCCCGAAGGCACACCATTAAGTGTCCAGGGGCTGATCCGCAAGGAGCTGGCGCTGATCTCGGAGATGGCGTACGAGCACTACTTCCTCACCATTCAGGACATCGTTGCCTTTGCCCGCAGCAAAGGCATTCTCTGCCAGGGACGGGGCTCGGCAGCCAACTCCGCCGTGTGTTACTGCCTGGGCATTACCGAAGTGAACCCGGCACGGGTGGAACTGCTGTTCGAGCGCTTCATTTCCAAAGACCGTGACGAGCCACCAGACATCGATGTGGACTTTGAGCATGAACGGCGGGAAGAAGTCATCCAGTACATTTACCGGCGCTACAGCCGTGAACGGGCCGCTCTGGCAGCCACTGTGATCCGCTACCGGCCACGCAGTGCCATTCGTGATGTGGGCAAGGCTCTGGGTTTTGACCCGGCCATGGTAGAGCAGCTGCTGGAAGGCATCGACTGGCGGGACAAGGCCAGCGACTGGCGCCAGCAGATTCTCGACAAACACCTCACCCGCAACCCGAAAGTGGCCGAGCAGTTCTTTACTCTGGTGAATACCCTGCTCGGGTTTCCGCGCCACCTGTCCCAGCATGTGGGCGGTTTTGTCATCAGTGCAGGCCCGCTGGCCGAACTGGTACCAGTAGAAAACGCCGCCATGGCGGACCGGACCGTCATCCAGTGGGACAAAGACGATCTGGAAAGCCTGGGCCTGATGAAAGTGGATGTACTTGCCCTCGGTATGCTGACAGCGATCCGCAAGGCCCTGGATCTGATCAGTGAGGAAAAGGGCGTCCCCTTTACCATGCAGGATATCCCCCCGGAAGACCCGGCCACCTACGCCATGCTGCAGAAGGGCGACAGCATCGGTGTCTTCCAGGTGGAATCCCGCGCCCAGATCAATATGCTGCCACGCCTGAAACCAAGCACGTATTACGATTTGGTGATTGAAGTTGCCATCGTTCGCCCCGGCCCCATCCAGGGCGATATGGTACACCCCTACCTGCGCCGCAAACATGGGCTGGAGCCGGTCAACTACCCCAACGATGCGGTCCGCAAAGTCCTTGAACGCACTCTGGGTGTACCCATCTTTCAGGAACAGGTGATCAAACTGGCCATGGTGGCCGCTGGTTTCTCCGCCGGAGAGGCTGATCAGCTCCGCCGCGCCATGGCCGCCTGGAAGTCGCACGGCGATCTGACGCCCTTTCGAGACAAGCTCATCAACGGCATGCTGGAAAGAGGACACGACGCCGATTTCGCCGAGAGGCTGTACCTTCAGATCTGCGGTTTCGGCGGCTATGGTTTTCCGGAATCCCACGCCGCCAGTTTTGCGTTGCTGGTGTATGTGTCTTCATGGATAAAACGCCACTACCCCGCCGCTTTCTACTGCGCCCTGCTCAACAGCCAGCCCATGGGATTCTACTCACCCTCCCAACTGGTCCAGGACGCCCGCCGCCACACCGTCACCGTGTTACCACCGGATGTGAACCACAGCCAGTGGGACCACACACTTGAAGGCTCCGGCAGCGACCTGCGCCTGGGTCTGAGGCTGATACAGGGCCTGTCTACCAGTGGTGCTGAACGTCTTTGTCAGCATCGCCCACAATCGGGCTACCGAACCACCGACGAACTCCGCCGTCTGGCAGGGCTGAATCAGCGGGACATGGAACTCCTCGCCGGCGCCAACGCCATGCCGGACTTCACCGCTAACCGTCATCAGGCCTACTGGCAACTCCTCGGTCACGAGCAACCCGCCGAACTCTTCGCCGCCGAAAGCAGTGCTGAATACCTGCCGGACAACACCTGCGTACACCTGCCCGAGCCCACAGAGGGCCAGAATGTACTCGCCGACTACGCCAGCCAGGGGCTTACCCTGCAGCGCCACCCTCTGGCGTTGCTCCGTGAACAGGGCCACCTGAAATTCTGCCTCAGCGCCGAACAGCTCAGAACCACCAAAGCCGGCCTCCCCGTGCAGGTCGCAGGCCTGGTCACCGGCCGCCAGCGTCCCGGTTCCGCCTCCGGTGTTACCTTCGTTACCCTGGAAGACGAAACCGGCAATGTGAATGTTGTGGTGTGGCTGGAAACGGCGCGTCGGCAGCGCAAGCCGTTGATAACTTCGCGGCTGTTACACGTGAAGGGGGTATTGGAGCGAGAGGGGGATATTGTGCATGTGATGGCAGGTAGGCTGTCGGATTTGAGCCATTTGATTGAGGCGTTACCGGTTAGCTCGCGGGACTTTCACTAGTGTGCCTTAACAAAAGTTCGTCTTATTATTCAGCTTATCGGAAAGACGAGCGATTGATGCAATGATTTGATCCGCTGTTTTGCGCCAGATAAAAGGTTTGGGATCGTCGTTGTATCTTGCCAGGTAGTCTTTAATG
>NZ_JBDWCL010000035.1:0-4516 GCF_039977835.1 Marinobacter sp.
CATCATTGGTACCGAGCGTGAAGTCAGCGACAAGCAGTGGACCAGCCGCCGTCTGCTGCTCAAGAAGGACGGAATGGGATTTTCCTTCCACGAAACCATCATCAAGGCAGGCTCCGAGCACACTTTCTGGTACAAGCACCACCTGGAAGCCGTTTACTGCGTTGCCGGTAACGGGCGCATCAAGGACCTCGCCACGGGTGAAGTTCACGAGATTACCGACGGTACCCTCTACGCCCTGGACAACCACGACAAGCACATCCTGTACGGTGGTACCGAGGACATGCGCCTGATCTGCGCCTTCAACCCGCCGGTGACCGGCCAGGAAGTTCATGACGAGGACGGCGCCTACCTGCCGGACAGCAGCGATAACTGATCCGCCCTGATAGGGCGGCTGATCTGACCGCTGGCACACCCATGCCGGCGAGTCCCGATCTTGATGGCGCCACCACTGGCACGTTTGTCCGGCCTGCGCCTGGGCACTGGTAAAGAATGAGACGGGCTATGACCACAACATGGCTGCGGCTAGTGTTCCGTCCGGGTAATTCCTAAGCGAATATGTGGTATAATTCGAGCTGTTATTCACGAGTTTGGAGACTCTGTTTTGGCCCGGAAACCAGCACCCTTTAGTCTTACGGTAAACGATCAACTGGAGCTGGAAAGCTGGTTGCGAACAAGCACGCTGAGCCAGAATCTCGTTCAGCGAGCACGAATCGTTTTGGCCCTGGATGCCGGTGAATCACCCAAAGACGTTGCTGAGCGACTGGAAACCAGTACGGCTACGGTATTCAAGTGGCGTAATCGTTACATCGAACAGGGCCTGAGCGGCCTTCAGGACGCTCCAAGACCTGGGCAACCCAGAAAGCTGGACCAGAAGAAGGTTAAAGCAATTCTCGATGACACGGTAAAAAAGCTGCCCAAGGAATCCAACCACTGGAGCGTGCGGCTAATGGCCGAATATGCCGGCGTCAGTCGCTGGCAAGTGCACCAGATCTGGAAAGCCGCCGACCTGAAACCGCACCGGCTGAAAACCTTCAAAATAAGCAATGATCCGGACTTTGCTGAAAAGGTTTTCGATGTCGTTGGCCTGTACTTGAATCCGCCAGATAACGCCCTGGTACTGTCTGTTGATGAGAAAACGCAGATCCAGGCACTGGACCGTACGCAGCCTAAGCTCCAACTGAAACCGGGCCAGATCGAGCGCCGCACCCACGATTACAAGAGGCACGGTACGACCAGCTTATACGCGGCCCTGAATATCCTAAACGGCGAGGTGATTGGGCGCATCACACAACGCCACCGCGCCAAAGAATTTCTCGACTTTCTGCGACAAATTGATCGAGAAACACCGAAAGAGCAGGATCTTCATCTGATTCTGGACAACAGCTCGACTCATAAAACACCAGAGGTGAAAGCCTGGCTGGAGAAACATCCCCGGTTCAAGCTCCACTTCACACCAACCAGCGCCTCCTGGCTGAATGCCGTGGAAGGCTGGTTTGGTCAGCTGGAACGCCGCGCTTTGTACCGTGGGATCTTTACCAGTGTGGGCGAACTCAAGACGGCGATTCGCCGGTATATAAAGACCCATAACGAGAAACTGGCGAAGCCGTTCCGGTGGCACAAAAGTGCAGAATCGATTATGACTTCAGTGGTACGAGCAAAACTGAGCATTATTGATAATAAATAAACGGATTAACCGGACGGGACACTGATATGTTTTGACCTGTCAAATGGTTGCGCAATGTTCGTTGTTACACCTCCGGTTAAGCACGTTGGATCAGAGCACGGCCAGGCAGTTTGCGACGGTGGATCATACTGATATACGTGGATTGGTTACCGACCTGACTTCACTACGTCGCGGAGCTGGCCTTTCTCTAGCAGCAGGGTTCAGCGACCGGAACCGCCTCTGAGCAGTTTCCCGGCCACTGCCGGTTTAGTGGTTCCCAAGGGTTCTCCACACCGGCCTGGCCCTGCCCTGACTCAACGTGCCTCTTTACCTCATCCTATGCCTGCTTTTGGGTTTTGAGGGTTCATCCGGCGTTCGCGGCCCCGCGAACCCTCGGCATTTCTTCCCGGACGATTGCCCAGATAAAACCTGCCAGTTCCCTCGCAATCGCCACACACACCAGCTTGCTGTTCTTGCCGGCCTGGATGAGATCCCGGTAGCGACCGCAAAGCCGTTTCTGGGCCTGCCAGGCGATCCCCTTCGCAGCCTCTGAGGCGGGGGCCGCTTTACGCTTGAGGTGTTTCGTCTGGCGCGCCGGGAAGCGGTAACTCCAGGCTGACTCAACCAGCATCCGCCGGGCATGACCATTGCCCGTGAGCGTGATGCCGCCCTGGCGACGCCTCCCGCCACTGCTGTGCTCGCTCGGCACCAGCCCTAAAAATGCCATTAGCTGGCGGGGCGAGTCGAAGCGGGAAATATCCCCCAATTCGGCCAGCAACACCATGGCGGCCAGCGTGTCGACCCCCCGTAGCGCGACCAGAGCCTCCACCACCGGTGCCAGGGACCACTGCGCCAACGCCCGTTCCATCTGTGCCCGCAGATCGGCCACTCGCTGCGTCGCCGCCTTCACCGCATCGACATACTCCTGCAGTACCACCTGCTGCCAGTCGTGCGCAAATTTCAGCGACTCCAGCCACGTGTAATGGGCCTGCGTCCAGCGTTTCTTGCCAGCGGGCCAAGCGTGACCGTGACGCAGCACGAAAGCGCTCAGCTGCTGGCGGGCCTTGCGCTCCTGCGACTTCATATCGCCACGAGCACGGGTCAGATCCCGCATCGCTTCCTGCTCCGGGCCGGGCACCCAGACCGGCGTCAGGTCGCCGCTGCGCGCAAGACGGGCGAGCTTCAATGCATCCCGCCGGTCAGTCTTGATCCGCTCCGCCGCCGCCTTGGGAATGCGCGACGGCGCCACCACCTCACAGATATGTCCAGTACCGGCGAGCTGGTGATACAGGCCATAGCCACAGGGTCCCGCCTCATACACAAACTGTAAGACACCCCCACCAAACCGCTCACTCAGGCGCCGCACGAGCTTCTCAATCGATTTCGGGCGGTTGGCAATCTCACCTTCGGAGCGGGGCTCCTGCCGACCGGGTTCGGCCAGGGCCACCGCAATCGTTTCCTTGTGGACGTCCAGGCCCACATACGCGGCGTAACATTCCTGCCCGGGTAGTTCCAAGCTCGCTGAAACGGTATCGATTCGGGACGCATCTGGTTTAAACTCGTTCATGACCTGCCCTCCTCAAAGTGGCTCTGCTGTTGGTTTCTTTCCGTCCTCAACAATAACCCACGATCGTTGAGGACGGGCAGGTCAAAACATCATGTCTAGCATGTGAAAGCGCTATCGGAAGCACGCAAGTACGTTAAACAGAGTTTCCACGGAGGAGGTAGCCATACACGTCCAACAATGTCCTATGGTGACATGGGCCCGTGCACGCGGCTGTAAAGCGCGTTTTCAAAAATGAAGGGATTTCAACGGCGGACGTAACCAACTGGAGATTAGTGGCAGACGATCAATAAGCCATTGGTTTACCGAGCGAACGAACCAAAGCGCTTAGTGCGTCTCTTCGAACTGACTTTCCGCTGTAGATCAGAGGCGTGGTTGCTGTATCGGGGCTTTCTTAACACGCAATTTATGAACGCATTTCATCTCTGCGGCCAAAAGCGGGAGATGAAGACTTCAGGCTTTTTAGTGAGGTCAAAATGTACAGTTTATTATTATCGGTTTGATCTTCGGAGCAAATCCCTTGCTCCGATGTACTGGTGTCCATCTTGCAAAACTACAGCGAAAACTCCGTCAGTGATGGCGTTGATATGACTCCCCACGTCACCGGCGAAACTTCGGAGTGTTTGGGGCGGCTGCTCATTGGTGACGATGAGCCGCGGTTGCTTAACAGTTTATGCTCGATATTGCGTGACAAGGGGTTCGAGGTCGACGGGGCCCAGGATGGCGACGCCGTCTGCCAGCGATTACGAGAGAATGCCTACGATCTGGTTTTGTTGGATATCCGCATGCCTGGAAAGAGCGGTTTAGAGATCATGGCCTGGTTGAAAGAAACCGGCGTTGACGCTCCGGTCATCATTATCAGCGGGCATTCCGACTATCGCATCGTCAGGCAAGCATTCAAGCTGGGTGCCTGTGATTATCTAAGAAAACCCTACGATGTAGATGAATTAATTCGGGCTGTCGGCGGCACGGTTTTGGAACGACGGCAGGCCCGTTCTCAGGCGGCTACGGGTTGGTCTAACCCCCTAACGGGCGAGTTTTTTAAACACACACTTGATCATCTTCCGGATCTGGTTTTTTCACTGGATGAGCGTAAGTGCATCAACTATTTGAATCATCACTCCGAGAGTCTCTTGGGATTACCGACAGAGGAGCTGATTGGCCAACCGTTTTCTCAGCTCGTTCATGAGGGTGACATCGCTAAGCTTCCACTGCTATTTGGTAAGAACGAGGTGGGAGAGCCAGTAACCCAAGAGATCAAGCTTAAAACCTACCATGGAGGGATCGGT
>NZ_JBDWCL010000036.1:0-208236 GCF_039977835.1 Marinobacter sp.
GGGATTCCGGCATCGTGACCAGCGATTCCGGAAAAACGTCCAAAATCGGTCACGATAAAACGGAATGAGCGGTCACGATCACCCGGAACGGGCGGTCACGTTCAAACGGAATGGGCGGTCACGATGGGCCGGAATATGCAGCTATTAGATGTGGCTTGTGGGTATAGTGGCTCTTACTCGAACTCCGAGTCAGAGGAAGTACGTGCAGCGACAATATCCCTTACAGTCCACTTCATGGCCAAAGCTACCAAAGGTTCCCTAATAGCTAGGGCACGGCGGGTAGGAGGGGGGCGGCGAATCTTTTTTTCGAATGCGGAGTTGATTGGGGAGGAAGGTGTCATAGTGGCAACAGCCTCCGGCAGCTTCCGTCGTCACAATCTTGCGCAAGATGCTCGAAATTAGCTCAGCTTTCCCGCAGTACAATATGTGTGGTGGTTCAAGGAGTCTAATTTCAATTGAGCATCGATAAAAACCATACTCAATTTCCAACAATCTCTTATGTCTTAGGTTTTGTGACGATCTCATTTCAACGGCCTTTCCTAAAGAGGCACGGGAGATTGAAGCGTTGATGTGCATTTGGTTCTTTTTGCCATAGATCTCACTTGCCCCATTTTGTCGGCGAATTCCTGAAGCTTCTCCGGTCACCCTACGAAAATTCTGTTACTACTTCTATGCCTTCAGTTGCGCACTGAATTAGGAATCTTGTACGTTTCTTTGTTGCAGTATTCACTTATACCTCCAGTAGTTTGAAGGTATTTAGAAGGGGGAATGGAGGGGAAGGGCGCCAATGTAATCCAGCGTAAACCAACGTCTTAGAGCGTATTGGCGTCGCCAGAAACTAAAAAGCCGAATCAACTCTTGCTCATGGTAAGTTCTTGATTCGGCTTGATATTAGTGGTGCCCGGAGGCGGAATCGAACCACCGACACGGGGATTTTCAATCCCCTGCTCTACCAACTGAGCTATCCGGGCGTGTTGCGCTACTGCTGTGCAACGGGGCGCTATTAAACCGGTTTAGGTTGCCTGAGTCAAGGTTGTTCCGGGAAAATTTTAATAGGCGCTTCCGCAGGTTGCGGGACTAGTCCTCCGGCGGAACATAACCTTCGGCCTTGTCGAACGGCTCGTTGTTGAAGAAGCGTTCCATCTGCGCCTGCAGGTACTTGCGGGTATTGGGGTCCATCAGGCTCAGGTGCTTTTCGTTGATCAGCATGGTCTGCTGGGCTTGCCATTCTTCCCAGGCTTTCTTGCTGACGTTCTCGTAGATGTCTTCGCCTTTCTTGCCGGGCATTGGCGGGAAGTCCAGGCCTTCGAGTTCTTCCTGGTATTTGCGACAGAATACGGTGCGGCTCATGTCTGCTCCTGTTTGGAGGTCGTGTTGCTGAATCTGCAGGGATGATAACAGATCAGAGCAGGACGGTTTGTTCCGGAGACGTCAGCAGAGTGCGGATGGGCGCAGGCAGGCCCAGGGTTAGGGCCTGGTCACGGTGAATCCATTGTTGATTGTCGGTGTCGTTGACCTGCCCAGAGCTGTGAACGGTCAGCCGCGCTGGCTGAATGTGAAGATGGTAGTGGCTGAAGGTATGGCGAAAGCCGCTGGTGAGCTCCGGTTCACCGCAATTAAAGCCGAAGGCCTGTTCGCAGGCCTCCGGCAGTTCTTCCGGGCTGTAGGCCGGGTCAAGCTCTGGCAGGCTCCACAGTCCTCCCCAGATGCCACTGGGAGGCCTGCGTTCCAGCAGGATGCGTCCCTGGTGGTCTTCCAGTATTACCATCCAGGTGGTTTTCTCGGGTTTGATCTTCTTGGGCTTGGAACCGGGGTAGAGGCTGATCTCGCCTTTGGCGTAGGCGTCGCATCCGGCCTGTAGCGGACAGCTTTCGCACGTGGGGCGGCTGCGGGTGCAGACCATTGCGCCCAGGTCCATGATGGCCTGGGTGTAGTCGCGGATGCGCTCGTTGGGCGTGTGCTCTTCGGCACGCTCCCAGAGCCGGTTCAGTACGTTGGTCTTGCCGGGCCAGCCGGCAATGGCGTGGTAGCGGGCCAGAACCCGCTTTACGTTGCCATCCAGTATCGCGGCACGCTGCTGGTGGGCCTGGGCCAGGATGGCGGCAGCGGTAGAGCGGCCAATGCCTGGCAGTGCCTGCAGTTGTTCGAGATTCTCTGGGAACTGACCCCCGTGCTCTTCCACCACTTTCCGGGCAGCCTTTTGCAGGTTGCGGGCGCGGGCATAATAGCCAAGGCCGGACCAATGGCTGAGCACATCGTCCACGGGGGCAGAAGCAAGCGCTTCCACATCCGGAAACCGCTGCATAAAGGCTTCGAAGTAGGGGATAACGGTGGTTACCTGGGTCTGCTGCAGCATGATTTCCGAAACCCACACGCGGTATGGGTTCCGGTCATGGTGCCAGGGCAGGTCGTGCCTGCCGTTGGTGTCGTACCAGGTCAGAAGTTTGCAGGCAAAGCCGTCCCTCATTATTTAAAGAGTCCTTTCAGGGCGTCTTTCACCTGTTCGCCTTCTTCGCCCAGTTTTTCCTGCAGTTTCTCGGACACCTTCTCTTCGGCTTTGGCTTTTGCCTCGTCCACCTTTTCCCGCGCTTTCGCTTTTGCTGCGTTGGCAGCGATGGTTTTCAGTGTGTCGCGGAAGCGTGAGCCGTCGAAGGAGCAAAGGCCGGCCGGGTCTTCGGTATAGTCGCCACGGCACTCGACAGGAATGACCACGTCTTCAACGTATTCGGTCACCCGGCAGGCTTCATCCCGGTGTATCTCACCGACGATGCGCAGGCCAATTTCATAATCGAGCTCGGAGGCAGCCAGGTCCACGGTACCGTCACCCTCCAGTCTCATGCCCGCCAGCGCAGCCACTAGGTTGGTATTGTTCAGCGTATTGCCGTCAATCCTGAGCGTGCCCTTCATGTCATTGAACGGGGTGCTGGTGCCCCAGCCCGAGCTGCCCAGCTGTTCCTGGTTGGCAAGGGCAATGCCCTGGCACGCCATGCGGGTAAGGTTCATCCGGGTGAATTCGCCTTCAGCCAGGTTGAAGTTGATCTCACCTTTGGCATTGCTGCGCAGGTCTGAAATACGGTTGCCGGTGGTTTTGACATTGACGGCCATGTTGGCGCCACCGGATAGCATGTCCACATCGGCAAGGTCAGCGAGCAGCGGCAATGTCTGTACGTCCTTGATGTCTTTGGTGACGGTCCACTGCGGATTATCCGTACGGGCGTCCAGGGTTACAGTCGAATCAAACGATCCGTAATAGAGTTGGCCACTGAAATCCTCCACTTTCAACAGTCCGTCCCGGGCGGTGATCGCGGAGTTGATCTCATTGATGGTGAGGTTGCTGACAATCAGTTCGCCCAATCCCAGGTTGATGTCCAGAGCCAGTGAGTGCAGGGTTTCCAGGGGTAACAGTTCGCCTTCTTCCGCGGGGCTGCTTCCGGAAGAGCTGTCCTGTGGCTGTTCCTGCTCCTGGTTGGCGGCTTTTTCCTCATCGCTGGCAGGGGGCAGGTAGCGGTCAGCATTGATGGCGTCTCCATTCAGTTTCAGGCCAATGGCGCTGTTGGTGAAGCCATAGCTTGCACTCCCTTTGAACGTGGTGTCGTCCAGGGTAATGGCAAGATCGCTGAGCTCAACGGTACCTGCAGGGCCGCCGATGTTGGTGGAGAAGGCAATGGCCTTCATCACCTCAGGATCTTCTGTTTCAATCGCGGGCTGGCCCAGGGCGGCCAGCAGAGCCTTCAATGAGAATTCGTCGATGCTCAGGCTGCCCTCAAGCTTGGGCTGGTCGCCAAAACCGTTCACGGACAGATCGGTGTTCAGCGTAAAGTCGGCCAGACTGGCGGTGAAGCCACTGAGGGTGGCGGTTTCGTTTTCCAGGTTGGCTTCCAGTGAGCCAGCCAGTTCGGCACGGACGGATTCGCCTCCCAAAGGTTCGCCGCTCATGTCAAAAGTGGCTTTGAGATCCGACACTCCAAACTCATTCAGCGCTTCATTGGCTGCGAGGCGGGCACTGATATCGCCATCTACTTCAAGCTGAGGCTGATTGGTGGCAAACCGGAAGGCCACGCTCAGCGGGAAGCTGGAACCCAGGGTGATTTCGCTGGCATTCAAGGTGAAATCTTCCAGGGTGAAAGCCTGGCCTGTGCCCTTGTCCTCGTAATGAACGCGGGCATTGCTGATTTCCACGCTTTCCACATTGAAGTTCAGGGGCTCGGCCTCGCCGGTGCTCTGGTCGGCTGTCTCCTCCGGTGCGGTCTCTTCCTGCTCCGGTTTGGCCTCGCCTTCCGGCATGATCCGTGTCCAGTTGCCGTTGCCGTCTTCGTCCACCGACAGGTTGGCGTCCAGGCCGTTCAGCAGGAAGGTGTCTACCCGGGGTGACATGGTCACCAGCGACCAGAAGCTGAGCTGGGCCACCAGTTGGTCAAGGCGAACAAGGCGCTCGTCTTCCAGGGTGGCCTCCACGTCATTGAGTTCCAGTCCCAGTGGGATGAACGACCAGCCTATATCGCCAGCCAGAATCAATTCGAGGTTGGTGCTGCTTTCAACGGCCTTTTCAATCTGCGGCTTGTAGGTGTTGGGGTCAATGACGGCGACGGCAACAGCCACAGCGGCAATGGCAAGGATGATCAAGCCCACTATGGCGAGAGCCACATAACGAACAGCTTTCATGATTCTGGCGTCCTTCCGTTAATTCTTGTCCGGGGAATGAGAGAATTGTTAGCTCAAGCATAACCCAGGGGTAACAAAATAAAAGCCTGGATGTATGACAATGCGTTAGTGATCAGCCAAAATAGGCACCTTGTTTCTATACGATTTTTCATACGACAACGTATTGCGCGTCTTACAACGATAAAAAGGAGCAAGCAGTGGCTATTACTGTCTCTATTGAGCTTAACCGTGAGCTGGATCTGCCGGCCGGGTATGATGAGGTCTTTGATCTGCTGGCAGACGTTCCGAAATCAGCCAGCCATTTTCCCAAGGTGCATAACCTGGTGGATCTGGGCGACAACACCTACCGCTGGGAAATGGAAAAGGTTGGAGTGGACAAGCATGCCATCCAGTCCATTTACGCCTGTAAGTATTACGCCGACAAGGATAACGGCAAAATCACCTGGGAGCCGGTGAAAGGCGAGGGTAATGGCGTAGTCAAAGGCTCCTGGACCTTAAAGGCGAAAGACGATAACACCACCTCAGTGAAGTTCCAGACCAGCGCCGAGCTGACCGTGCCACTGCCGAGCCTGCTGAAACTGGCGATCAGCCCGGTAATCAAGCATGAGTTCAACAGCCTGGTTGATACCTACATGAACAATCTGAAAAAAGCGTTCTGAGGCCTGCGGCTATCACCTCCATAAAGGCTGTTACGGGACGCGGGAAGGGATAAAAGGTATAATGTCCGCAGACACTTTTCCGGCATTTGCCGATTGATGACTTTGGAGTCTCCATGGCCGAACGCAAGGCTCGGGTAGAACGAAATACCCTGGAAACACAGATCACGGTCGAGATCGATCTCGACGGCACCGGCAAGTCCAGTTTCGACACCGGTGTGCCCTTCCTTGAACACATGATGGACCAGATCGCGCGCCACGGGCTGGTGGATCTGAACATCGTCTCCAGGGGTGATCTGCACATCGACGACCACCACACCGTGGAAGATATTGGCATCACCCTCGGCCAGGCGTTCAAGCAGGCTGTTGGCGACAAGAAAGGCATCCGTCGTTATGGTCACGCTTACGTGCCGCTGGACGAAGCCTTGTCCCGCGTGGTGATCGACCTCTCCGGCCGCCCGGGCCTGATGATGGATGTACCCTACACCCGCGGCGCTGTTGGTGGTTTTGACGTGGACCTGTTTGCAGAGTTCTTCCAGGGCTTTGTAAACCATTCCATGGTTACCCTGCACATCGACAACCTGAAGGGCAAGAACACCCATCACCAGATTGAAACCGTGTTCAAGGCTTTCGGTCGCGCCCTGCGCATGGCGATAGAAATGGATGAGCGCATGGCGGGTATCACACCGTCCACCAAGGGGTCGCTGTAAGCGACTCCCGGGCTCAAAAAGAACCACGATTCAGGAAGTCTCTCTTCACATGAAAACCGTTGCCATTATCGACTACGGCATGGGGAACCTTCATTCCGTCAGCAAAGCGGTTGAGCACGTAGCGCCGGACACCCGAGTACTGGTCACCGACAACGCCGGCCAGATCCGCGGTGCAGACCGGGTGATCCTGCCGGGCGTGGGTGCCATCCGCGACTGCATGGCGGAAATCCGCCGCCTGGGCATTGATGACCTGGTACGGGAAGTGTCCGCGGACCGGCCCTTGCTCGGCATCTGTGTTGGCATGCAGGCACTGATGTCCCGCAGCGAGGAAAACGGCTGGGTGGACTGTATCGACCTGTTCCAGTCGGAAGTGCGTTTCTTCGGCGACAACCTCACCGAAAACGGCGAGCGCCTGAAAGTGCCCCACATGGGCTGGAACGAAGTCCACCAGACCATGGACCATCCGCTCTGGCATGACATTCCCGATGGCGACCGTTTCTATTTCGTGCACAGCTATTACGCCGAAGCGGAAGGCAATCCGGACATTGCCGGCCGCACCCACTACGGTGTCGACCTGGCGGCAGCGGTGGCAAGAGATAATATCTTTGCGGTGCAGTTCCACCCTGAAAAAAGTGCACGGGCGGGACTGCAGTTACTGAAAAACTTTACCAACTGGACTGGAAAATGCTGATTATCCCGGCCATAGACTTGAAAGACGGCAAGTGCGTAAGGCTGCGCCAGGGCCGCATGGACGACTCCACCGTTTTTGGTGACGACCCCGTCGACATGGCAACCCGCTGGGTAGACGCCGGCGCCCGTCGTCTGCATCTGGTGGACCTGAATGGTGCCTTTGCAGGTGAACCGGTCAACGGTGAAATCGTCCAGGCCATCGCCCGCAAATACCCGGACCTGCCCATTCAGATTGGCGGTGGCATCCGCTCGGCCGAAACCATTGAGGCCTACCTGAAGGCTGGCGTACAGTGGGTGATTATCGGCACCAAGGCTGTCAAGGAACCGGAATTCGTCACCGAGATGTGCAAGAAATTCCCCGGCCATATTATCGTTGGCCTGGATGCCAAAGACGGTCGCGTTGCGACCGATGGCTGGGCGGAAGTATCCGAAGTCATGGCGACTGACCTGGCCAGACGTTTCGCCAATGATGGTGTGGACGCGATTGTTTACACCGATATCAGCCGCGACGGCATGATGCAGGGCGTTAACGTGGAAGCCACGGCAGCGCTGGCGGAAGAAGGCGGTATTCCCGTAATCGCCTCTGGCGGCGTCACCAACATGGACGATCTCAAGCGTCTGGCTACCGTGGCCGACAAGGGCATCCTCGGTGCGATCACTGGCCGTGCCATCTATGAAGGCACGCTGGACGTAGCGGAAGCCCAGGCCTTCTGTGACAGCCTCAAGGGGTAAGACAAATTATGGCTCTGGCGAAACGCATTATTCCCTGCCTGGACGTAGACAAAGGCCGCGTTGTGAAAGGCGTAAACTTTGTTGATATCCGCGATGCCGGTGACCCGGTGGAAGTGGCCCGCAAATATAACGAGCAGGGCGCCGACGAAATCACTTTCCTGGACATTACCGCCAGCCATGAAAGCCGCGACACCACCTACGAAACGGTTGAGCGCATGGCCGCTGAAGTGTTTATCCCGCTCACGGTTGGCGGGGGCGTGCGCACCGTGGAAGATATCCGCAAGCTACTGAATGCCGGGGCGGACAAGGTTTCGATCAACACCGCTGCGGTCTTCAATCCCGAATTCGTTCGCGAAGCCGCCGACCGCTTTGGCAGCCAGTGCATTGTGGTGGCGATCGATGCCAAGCGGGTCAGTGGTGAGGGTGAAGTGCCGCGCTGGGAGATTTATACCCACGGGGGTCGCAAGCCCACAGGGCTGGATGCGGTGGAATGGGCTCGCAAGATGACTGCTATGGGTGCGGGTGAGCTGTTGTTAACCAGTATGGACCGGGACGGTACCAAGGTCGGGTTTGATCTGGGGCTGACGCGAGCCATCAGTGACGCGGTGTCAGTGCCGGTGATCGCTTCAGGTGGTGTGGGCGAGCTTCAGCACCTGGCGGATGGTGTGACAGAGGGTCGTGCCGATGCGGTTCTGGCGGCGTCTATCTTTCACTTCGGGCAGCATACCATTCCGGAAGCCAAGGCGTTCATGAAGGCGCAGGGGATTGAGGTTCGGGAATAAGCTTTGGGCCTTGCCTAATCCGACCTGCTCTGTTTTGCCAGCGCCGGCCGAATTGCCCGCTTCTCGCCTTCCGCAAACATTGGGCGGTTACCATTCCTCATGGCCCACACCGCGCTAACGGTGGCGATGGCGATGCCCTCTTCATCCAGCTCCGGTAAACGCTTCTCCAGATAATCCACCGTTACCTTGTGGGGATGGCCGATGCCAACCGCACTACCGTTCTCTTTTGCCCTTCTAATCAGCAGCCGGAACTGCTTGTCCACGTACTCCTCGGTCTGTTCATGGTCGAGGAAGACATCGCGGGTGAGGGTGGGGATACGATAGGCCGCGGCCACTTCACCAGCGATGGAAGAGGCAATGGTGCGGCTGTCGACGAAATAGACGGGGTAGTGGTCCAGTTCCGACATTACCCAGTCCATGGCGTCGAGCTGCTGGGTAAGCAGGCTGCCCATGTGATTGTTCACCCCACGGACATGAGGAATGGACTGTAGGGCGCGGCGCAGGGTCGTTGCCATACTGTTTTTGTCCATGCCGGAATTCAGGCCGCCGGCGCCAAGGCCAATATTGCGGGTGTTGGCCATGGGAGCGTGAAGCATGATCTCTTTCTGCCGGCGGTGCGCATGCTCCGCCAGTTCCGTGGTATGTCGACGGTAGGGCAGGAAGGCGAGGGTGATAGGCTGCTCCAGTCCTATCAGCCTGCGGCCCTCTGTGAGGTTGTGCCCCATGTCATCGATGATAATGGCGATGGTGGGTGGAACCGGCTGCGGGTTATTCCGCTCCTGCGCTGAACTGGCCGGTGCTGCCACCGCGAGAATCGCGGCAAGCAGCATAGTTGCTACTTTCAATCCGCGCTTCCCTGTTCTGGTATGTTGCGCTTGTTAAGGATGCTCAGGCCCTTGAGCAGGTTCAGTGCCGAGCGCAACTGGTAGTCCTGATTTGCGGGAGCGGTCTCTTCGCTTTCTTCTTCCCTGGCGTCCTGTTCTTCTTCATCCTGGCCCTCAAGATGTCCGCTCAGGTCTGCCTCTGTGAAGAAGGGCTGGCTGTCCAGTTCGGTCAGTTGGGCCGGCTTCACTTCAATGTCCGGTTTGATGCCCTTGGCTTGGATTGAGCGACCGTCCGGGGTGTAATAGCGGGCGGTGGTCATCTTGATGGCATGGGTTTCATCCAGGGGGATAACGGTTTGCACGCTACCCTTGCCAAACGACTGGGTGCCCATGACCACTGCACGTTCCTGATCCTGCAGTGCGCCTGCAAGAATTTCAGAAGCTGATGCCGAGCCGCCATTGATGAGGACCACAATGGCCGTATTCGGCATTATATCGCCCGGCTTGGCATTGAAGCGCAGGCGCGAGCTCTGGATCCGGCCTTCGGTGTAAACAATCAGTCCTTCATCGAGCAGGGCGTCTGCCGCTTCAACAGCGGCTTGCAGGATGCCACCCGGATTGTTGCGCAGGTCGATAATCAGGCCATCCAGGTCGCTGCCATGTTCCTTTTCAAGGTCTTCAAGCGCCGTGGTGAACTGGGAGCCCGTATCTGCCTGGAACTGGGTAATCCGAACATAACCATACCCGTTCTCGATGATGCGGGACTTGATGCTGGTAACCTTGATGATGTCGCGCTTTACATCGATCTCAATGGGCGCGGATTCCCCTTCACGCATGATCGTGAGTGTAAGCACAGTGCCGGGTTTGCCACGCATCAGCTTGACGGCTTCCTCCAGGGACATGCCCTTGACCGGCTGGTCGCCAAGTTTGATGATCAGGTCACCGGCCTGGACGCCGGCTTTCTGGGCCGGGGTGTCGTCGATGGGAGAAATCACCTTGACGAAACCGTCTTCCATGCCCACTTCGATACCCAGGCCTCCGAACTCTCCGGAGGTGCTTTCTTCCAGTTGTTCGTAGTCTTTCGGGGCAAGGTAGGTGGAGTGAGGGTCCAGATCCGAGAGCATGCCCTTGATGGCACTTTCCAGAAGCCTGCGATCATCCACTTCTTCCACGTAGGCATCCTTGATGCGACCGAATACTTCGGCGAACTTGCGCAGGTCTTCAAGGGGCAGTTGTTCTTCCGGGTCCGGAAGTTCTATTTCAACCTGCTCGCCATGCTGGATACCCTCCAGCAGGCGCCGGGTCTCTTCATCGGGTTGCTGGGCATGAATCAGGCCGGGCAGGGCGGTCAGGCAAGAGGCAAGAGCGAGTGCGCTCATGGTTGGGGCGTGGTTAAAACGTCTTACCCGTCTCATTCACATATCCTGTGTTGTTCCGATGACTGATTGGTTCCCGTGTATTGCAGGACAGTATGGCGTTACCAGACTGATTTGTCAGCCTTTAGGATACCACGACCCGTTTCAGCGATTGCCAAGCCAGCGATGCGGGTTATCCGGTTTGCCGTTGTGGCGGATCTCGAAGTATACCGCCGGCTCATCAGTGCCGCCGGTGCGGCCAGCCTGGGCAATGGCCTCGCCAGCTTCCACCCAGTCTCCCGGGCTGGTGTACAGGCTGCTGCTATGCCCGTAGAGGGTCATGTAGCCGTCACCGTGATCCAGGATGGTGATCAGGCCAAAACCCCTGAGCCAGTTGGCAAAGACGACTCGGCCATAGTGAACCGCTTTGACATCGCTCGCTTCATCGGTATTGATCAGCAGACCGTTGTAACGCAGCTTGCCGCCGGCATAGCTGTCCCCGAACTTGCTGGCAACCTTGCCGTCTGCCGGCCAGGGCAGTTTATTCCGCAGTGACCGGAAGGGATCTGATTCATTGGGGGTGGGAATGCTGGCGATGGCCTCTTCCACCTCTTTCAGCAGTTTTTCCAGCCGACTCCGGTCTGCTTCCAGTTCCTGGCGCTCACTCCTGCGGTCACTGATGTCGGCCTTGAGAGCAGTCAGGGTTTGTTCCCGTTCGCTTTTGCTGTTGTTCAGCTTTTGTTGCCGGTCCGCCACGTCCTGCTCCAGTTCAGCCAGGCGCAGTCGGCCTGCCTTGACCTGTTTCTGGGTGCTCCTAAGTTGGCGGAGGTTGGCTGCGAATGCCTCCAGCCGTTCGATAGTATCGCGGCTGAGGTATTCGTAGTAGGTCATGGTGCGGGCGATCTTGTCCGGGTCTATCTCGTTGAGCAGGACTTTCACGGCGGGCGCATCGCCCTCCATCCAGGCGGCGCGGATCTGTTTTTTCAGGCTGTCGCGCTGACTGTCCAGGGTTCGCGTCAGTTCAGCCTCTTCTTCGGCAAGCTGATTGAGACGCTGTTGCTGGTCCTGGGCCTGTTGGCGCAGTTCCCTGCGTTCGCGGGTAAGGCGGCCGATTTCCTGCTCCAGTCCGGAGAGCTGTCGCTCAAGCGACGAGCGATCCTCTTCGGCATCAGCAAGCCATTCGTCGATCTCGGCGATCTCTTCCCGGAGTGCTTTTATCTGGCCAGGCGTGACCTGTTGCTCCGCCAGTGCCGGCGTGGCAGCTGCAAGCAGTGCCAGCGCCAGCCACAGACGGGCAATCAATCGATCTTCACCAGGCTGTGGCCTGACATTTCCGCCGGCTGTTCAAGGCCCATCAGGCTTAGCAGGGTAGGGGCCACATCGCTCAGGCTGCCGTCATCCTTGAGGGAGACCTTGCGGGGGCCCACATAGACCAGAGGTACCGGTCCGATGGTATGGGCGGTATGAACCTGGCCGGAACTGGGGTCGGTCATTTGTTCGCAATTGCCGTGGTCGGCCGTAATCAACGCTTCACCACCCACTTGTTCAAGAGCTTCGGTGATGCGGGAAACACACTGGTCAATGCACTCGGCTGCCTTGATGGCGGCGTCCAGCTTGCCGGTGTGGCCGACCATGTCGCCGTTGGCGTAGTTGCACACCACCAGGTCATATCTGCCGCTCTTGATCGCTTCCACCAACTTGTCCGTCACCTCCGGCGCGCTCATCTCGGGCTGCAGGTCGTAGGTGGCTACTTTCGGGGACGGCACCAGAATCCTGTCTTCACCTTCGAACGGTGTTTCCATGCCGCCGTTGAAGAAGAAAGTAACGTGGGCGTACTTCTCGGTTTCGGCAATCCGCAGTTGGGTTTTGCCCTGCCTGGAAACGTATTCGCCCAGCCCGTTGGTCAGTTGCTCCGGCGGATAGGCGCAGGACGTTTTGATGTCCGCAGCATACTCGGTGAGCATCACAAAGTCGGCCAGTTCCGGATGCTTTCGGCGGTCAAAGCCGTCAAAGTCCGTCTCCACAAAGCACCGTGTCATCTCCCGGGCGCGGTCAGCCCGGAAGTTCATGAATATCACGGTATCGCCATCGTTGATGGTGCCTTCGGTGTCGCCACTGGCCTTGATGCGAGTCGCCTTGACGAACTCGTCATTCTCTCCCCGTTCATAGGCCTGTTCCAGCGCCGTTACCGGATCGGCTGTCGTGAACTCGGCCTCTCCCAGCGTCATGACATTGTAGGCCTCTTCAACCCGGTCCCAGCGGTTGTCACGGTCCATCGCATAGTAGCGGCCGACAATGGAGGCTACCCGGCCAACCCCCAGGTTCTTCAGTTTGGTAGCGGCTTTCTCCAGTGACGCCATGGCACTGCGGGGTGGCATGTCGCGTCCATCGAGGAAGGCGTGGATGTAGACTTCTTTTGCGCCTCGCTCCGCAGCCATTTCCGCAGCAGCCAGAATGTGGCCTTCGTGGCTGTGCACACCACCGGGGGAGAGAAGGCCCATCAGGTGAACGGCGCGGCCACTACTGATGGCCTTGTCCATGGCGCTGCACAGAGTGGGGTTTTGCGTAAAAGTACCTTCTTCCACGTCCTTGTCGATGCGTGTCAGGCTTTGATAAACCACCCGTCCAGCACCGAGATTCATGTGGCCTACTTCGGAGTTACCCATCTGGCCCTGGGGCAGGCCAACAAACATTCCGGACGTGTTGATCAGTGTTTTTGGCTGATTTTTCCAGAGTTTATCCCAGAATGGCGTATTGGCGTTGCTGATGGCATTATCGTCCGCCGGGTCACGGTGACCCCAGCCGTCAAGAATAATCAGTGCAGTAGGCTTACGCGTGGCAGTCATCACTTAATCCGATGGTGGTTTGGTAAATTTACTAAAACGAACATTGATTCTAAACATTTTCGCACCCCCCGGCCACCTCGCTTATCTTCTGTCAGTGGAGCAGGGTGTGTATAATCCCGCCACAAACTATTCAGCAAGGTGTTTTCATGGAAAGGGTGTTCGAATTCGCGGTTAACCATTACATTCTGGTGTCTCTGTTTGTCGCTTTCCTGCTTGCCATTCTGGTGCTGGAATCCCGCCGTGGCGGTGCGAAAATCTCGGCGCAGGGCGCGGTAAACCTGATCAACCGCGATGAAGCTGTTGTTGTCGACATCCGTGACCGCAAGGATTTTAACGAGGGCCGGATTACCGGTGCAATCAATATTCCCCTCAATAGTATCAAAAGCCGTGCGTCGGAGCTGAAGAAGTTCAAGGATAAGCAGATTATCGTGGCTGACAAGATGGGCCAGCATTCCGCCATGGCCGTCAAGCAGCTCAATGCTGAAGGCTACACCAATGTGGTTCGTCTGAATGGTGGAATCGCCGACTGGAAAGGCAGCAATCTGCCGCTGGTGAAGAAGTAACCAGCTACCAGGGCCTTGAACTGAACGGTAAACTGTCGCACTGTTTCACATCAGCAGGCGGAGCCAGGCATTAAACTGTTCCGGCAGCATCCAACATAATAATGGGCCCTGGTTGCCCCCTTAATCGAAGAAAGGACTGAAAATGGCTGAAAATGAGCAGGCCGCAGCAGGCAACGAAAACCAGACACAACCTCAGTTTGCGCTTCAGCGTATTTACGTGAAGGATCTGTCGTTCGAGTCCCCGAACTCACCCACGGTTTTTCAGGACCAGTGGAAGCCGCAGGTCAATCTGGACCTCAACACGGCCCATAACAAGGTCAGCGATAACCAGTATGAAGTGGTTCTGTCTTTGACGGTGACGGCGAAGGTCGACGAAAAGGTTGCCTACATCGTGGAGATCCAGCAGGCCGGCGTGTTCCTGGTGAAGGGTATTGAAGGCCCGCAGCTCGGTCAGATGCTGGGCGCGTACTGCCCGAATATCCTGTTCCCTTATGCACGGGAAGCCATTGATGGAGTAGTTGGTAAAGGCAGCTTCCCGGCGCTGATGCTGGCACCGGTGAACTTCGATGCCATATACGCCCAGGCGCTCAAGCGCAAGCAGGAAGAGGCCGCTGGCGAGTCCAAGGAAGAGCAGACTCACTGAGCCTGCCTTACTCCGGAGCAAAGAAACCCCCACCGGCGCATACGCCAGTGGGGGTTTCTTTTTATGGAGAGCTCGTTATGGCGAGCTCGATTCGATGCCTTCCCGGATTATGCGCTGAAGTTCCCCGCTTGCCTTCATGTCGCTGAGAGCCTCAGACAGGCAGGGGATATCTTCTTGCCGGGATTCGTGTACCCAGTGATAGATGGGGGACTCCAGCACCGGTTGGCCAATCACCATCTCCGGATTGTGGTGCCTGGCGGCCAGTGCGTCCCATTCCAGCGTCAACGCTACATCAATTCGTTGGCGTTTAAGCAGGCTGATCAGCTGAAAGGTATCGGCTGTGGCGACCTGAGTAGCATCCTCGGGCAATACCGCAGCAATCATACGGTAACCGTTGAGAAAGCCGACGCGCGTACCGGTCAGGCTGGTGTGTGTTTTCGCTGATTCGGTGTTGAGGAACAGGGGAACCAGCCGCGCTGTTTCGATCGGAACATGCAACGGGAGCAGGGGGGCACCTTCCTTTACGGCCATGGGGATGCGTGCAAGTTCACCGTCTGACTGGCTTTTTTCCGCCATCATAACGGCCCGGGCTGCGGGCACGTCCAGATAGCTGATGGTAAGCCCGCAGCGGGCGTAAAGCTGCCGGACAATTTTTTTGCCCAGTACCACCGAGACCTCGGATGTGATTGAGGGGGTGGTTATAACCCGGGTATTTTCTCTCGATTTTTCGGCATTTCTGTTATGGGGCCAGGCGCTGGATGCGAACAGCAACAGAACGGCTGCAAGGGTCAGCATTGCGGCCTGGGGGTGGTTATTGAGCTCCTTCAAAATCAAGCTGTCTCCATGCTTCATAGACCACCAGCGCAACCGTATTGGACAGATTGAGGCTGCGGCTTTCCGGGCGCATCGGCACTCTCAGGCAGTGTGCGTCCGGAAGTGCCTGGCGAATGCCTGCTGGCAGGCCCCGGGTTTCCGGGCCAAACATCAGATAATCACCCTTCTGGTATGTCACTTCATGATATCCACGGGAGCCTTTGGTGGTCAGTCCGAACAGCCGCGCCGGCTGTTCGCTGTCCAGAAAGCTCTTGTAGTCCGGGTGAACCGTGACTGTTGCGTACTCGCTATAGTCCAGCCCCGCCCGTCGCATCTGCTTGTCTTCAAGGGTAAAGCCCAGGGGCTCAACCAGGTGCAGGCGGCAGCCGGTGTTGGCACAGAGCCTGATGATATTGCCGGTATTCGGCGGTATCTCGGGCTCAAACAACACCACATTCAGCATCCGGCGATCAGCGCTCTACAGCGAGGGCTACACCCATGCCGCCGCCGATACACAGGGTGGCCAGACCCTTTTTCGCATCCCGTCGAGCCATTTCGTGGAGCAGGCTGACCAGAATCCGGCAGCCGGAGGCTCCGATCGGATGGCCCAGTGCAATAGCGCCGCCATTCACATTGACCTTTGCCGTGTCCCAGCCGAGGTCCCGGTTAACGGAAATGGCCTGGGCTGCAAAAGCTTCATTGGCTTCCACAAGGTCCAGGTCATCGACCGACCAACCAGCCAGTTTCAGGCAGCGTTGGCTGGCCGGGATAGGGCCAGTGCCCATAATGGTGGGATCAACACCCGCATTGGCATGGGCCCTGATGGTAGCCAGTGGCGTAAGGCCCAGCTCTCTGGCCTTGTCGGCACTGCAGACTATAACCGCGGCGGCACCGTCGTTAAGAGAAGACGCGTTTCCTGCGGTGACGGTGCCATCCTTGCTGAACGCCGGGCGTAGCTTGCCCAGGCTTTCGGCGGTAACGCCGGCACGGGGGGACTCGTCTTTGTCGACGATCAGCGGGTCGCCCTTGCGCTGGGGAATGGTGACGGGAACAATCTGGCTGTCGAAATAACCGGCGTCCCTTGCTGCTGCAGCTTTCTGTTGAGAAGCAGCGGCAAACTCGTCCTGCTCTTCGCGGGTAATGCCGTATTTTTCCACGATGTTCTCTGCGGTGGCGCCCATATGGTAGTCATTGAAGGCGTCCCACAAGCCGTCCTTGATCATGGTATCCACCATGGTCCAGTTGCCCATGCGCTGACCGTTGCGGCTGTCGGGAAGCACGTGGGGAGCCTGGCTCATACTTTCCTGACCGCCTGCAATCATCAGCTCGGCATCGCCACAACGGATGGCCTGAACCGCCATATGCACAGCCTTGAGGCCTGAGCCGCACACCTTGTTGATGGTCATGGCAGGCACCGAGGTGGGAATGCCGGCATTGATGGATGCCTGGCGCGCCGGGTTCTGGCCGCAGCCAGCCGTCAGCACCTGGCCCAGGACCACTTCGTTGACCTGGTCGGCGGAAACGCCGGACTCTTCCAGCAGGGCCTTGATAACGGCGCTGCCGAGCTGATCGGCACGGAGGCTGGAAAGCCCGCCGCCAAAGCTTCCGACGGCGGTACGTTTGGCGGCTACGATAACAACATCACGCATGAGGTCTCTCCGGTTTGCGGGCAGGATTAAAAGGCTTTCCGCATTGTATCGGAAAGCCGGGGTAGGCCAAAGCGCACCGGTCTAATCGGCTCACATATTAAGGCTGCGACCACCATCCACCGCCAGTATCTGGCCGGTTACAAACGGCGCATCACAAAGGAAAAAGGCAATGGCGCCGGCAATGTCCTCCGGCGCTCCGGTGCGAGCCAGTGGCGTCCTGGCCAGGATGCTCTGCTGATAGGTCTCGTCAATGGCTGCCTCGCCCTCGGGCCAGAGGATAGCGCCCGGGGAGATGCCGTTAACCCGGACTTCCGGTGCCAGGTCTTTTGCCCAGGACAGAGTCAGCGAAGCGAGGCCGGATTTACTGGCGCAGTAAAGCGGGTGGTCGGCCAGCGGGCGCTGGCTGTAGATATCGATCATGTTCACGATGGCACCATGGGATTGTTTCAGCGCAGGCAGGCAGGTCTGGCCCAGGAGGAAGGGGGCGCGCAGGTTGGTGTTCATGATTGCCTCCCAGTCGTCGGAGGTGGCCTGTGTTGTGGGGTTGGGGTAAAAAACAGACGCATTGTTGACCAGTCCATCCAGGCGTCCCCAGATGGAAACCGCTTCGGTACCCAGCGTTTCGGCTTCCCCGGGATTAGACAGGTCAGCCTGGATGGCAACCGCGGACCCGGCCCTGACGTTGTTCAGCTCTTTGCAGAGAGAATACGCCTGCGCCTCGCGGGTGCGATAATGAATTACCAGGTTCCAGCCACGGTGATGGAGATGCCTGGCCGTGTGCGCGCCCAGGCGATGGGCCGCTCCGGTGATCAGTGCAACAGGGGTGGGTGCGTCCATGGTTTCTCTCACTGTGTCGATTGGGATTCAGCTCAGAGTTCAGAAATACGCCGCAACCGTTCGTTCCGGATTGCCTGGCCCAGTTCTTTTCCGCTATACCCCCGTGCCATCAGCTCTTTTGCCTGAACAGCTGTGGCTGCCTGGTTTGCTTCCTCCAGCCACCCCAGTTTTTCCCGTTCGGCGTCGGGAAGGGCGCAGTTCAGTGCCTGCAGCAATTCTTTAAAACGGCTGGCGCGGCGCCATACATCGGCTTCGTCGAGTACCTCGAGCAGCGCTTCCGCCTGATGCCCGGGCATGGCCAGAATCTGTGGCAGCAGGCTGGTGGTGAGGCGAGCCAGGTCCTGACAGTCGTTCGGGGCTTTTAGTTGCGCGGCCCGTTTGCGGGCTTCGTTCGGAGCCAGTGGCGACAGCAGGGCAGCGAAGCGGGCATTGGTTGAGCCTGAGTTGCAATGGACACAACGCACTGCTTCCAGTGCTGCTGAATAGGTGTGGCCCCGGTCCAGTTCCGGGATAATAGTCGCCAGCGCACCGCAATCCCGGAGCACATCGAAAAACGTACCGGGTTCATTTTCGTGCAGGGCGCGCAGGATTTCCTGCCAGACCCGTTCGGGCACCAGATGTTCGACCTCACCCGCTTTGATCATTTCCTGCATCAACCGCATGGTGGGCTTTGCCACGGTAAATCCCAGGGGTTGCAACCGGGCTGCAAAACGCGCTGTGCGGAGAATGCGCAGAGGGTCTTCGGCAAAGGCTTCGGACACGTGGCGCAGGCTACGGGTGTGGATGTCTTCGCGGCCTCCGAATGGGTCCACCAGTTCGCCGTCGGTGGATTTTGCCATGGCATTGATGGTCAGGTCCCGCCGCTTGAGATCCTCTTCCAGGGTGACGTCCGGTGCGCTGTAGACGGTGAACCCGTGATAGCCCCGCCCCTGTTTTCGCTCCGTTCGCGCCAGCGCATATTCTTCCCGTGTATCGGGGTGAAGGAACACCGGAAAATCGGCGCCTACCTGCTTGAAGCCCTGCTCCAGCATTTCGTCCGGTGTGGCTCCGGTGACCACCCAGTCCCGGTCCTTTACCGGCAGACCAAGAAGTTCATCACGTACGGCGCCGCCAACCAGGTAGGTCTTCATGAATCGGGTAATGCTCCGTGTGGGATATTGTTCAGGGGATTATCAGGGTAAGGCCCCGCACTGGCAAACCGGCAGACCACAAAAAAGCCCGGCACGGAGCCGGGCTTTGGGAGGAGAGTCACTCCGGGTAGATCAGAACGCAGCACCAAGCTCAATGGCGGCGCCAAGGTCTGCGTCGCTGACCAGTGCGCCGATGTCCAGTCGGGCACCGAATGGGGACAGGCCAATGCCGGCGGTGAACTGGGTGTCTTCCTCAATGCCGTTGTTGTCGTCGTTGCTGGCCAGGTTCTGGCGCACGCCGACGCGGAGCTGGGCGTAACGGAAGGCGTCGAATTCGGCGCCGAGCGCAAGCCACTGGGTGTCATCCTCGTAGCCGAAAGCTTCCTTCTTGGTCAGATCCATTTCCGCGGTGACCACGTGGAAGTCGCCTTTGTGAGCGATACCGGCAGTGACCATGGGGTTGAGCTCAAGGGTCCTCTCTTCTTCCGTGGGGCGGTTCGCTGCCGAATCCAGTTCCATGGGGATCAGGTTCTTGACCACTACGCCAGCGTTCCACTGGTTGTGTGAGCCGAAGGCATAAGCGGCACCAACGTCCAGGTTGAAACCACTTTTTTCGGTTTCATTTTCGTCATTGTCGAAGTCATCATCTTCGAAGCCGGCCACGGTCTGGGTGTACTGATAGGTGCGCAACTGGACATATTTCGGCGAAACCCCGATTTGCAAACGTGACTCGTTCTGCAGGTCGACCGAGGTGGCGAGCGAGAGTCCTACCTCTGTCACGGCTGAGGCCAGGATGCTGCCGCGGGATTGCAGGTCACGGTCGAGGTCGGCCTGCAGCAGTTCGGCGGTGTTTGCGTTCTCCAGGTCGGCCAGGAACTGATCGTCATTCTCGTCGAATTCGCCGCGCACAGTGGCACGCAGGTTGCCGTTGGTGAAGAAGCCAACGGAGATGGAATTGGTTGGTATGGCCAACGCGATACCCAGGCCGGCATCTACGCGGATAGTGTCGCGGTCAAAGTTGTTCAATTGCTGCCTGAGCTCGCCGGCGGCTTCCCGGGCTTCTTGCTGGCTGGAGGTCTTGTCCAGTTCCTCGAACCGGTCAATCGTGTCCTGAATATCATCTATCTGATCAATCGTTTCTTCCTCGTCGGCAACTCGGGCGTTGACGGAGGGTAGGATCAGGCCGAAGTCGTCGGACCACTCGTGGTGCTCGGCCGCCATCATTGCCGGATTGGAAGCGCCTGCCGCCGCCGGGTGGGCCACGGCCACACCGGTGCCGCCCATGGCAAAGGAGCGTGACGACATAAAGGTTTGCGGGCTGGCCATTGCAGACGTGGTGGCAATGGAAAGGCCGATGGCCAGGGAGAGCTTGGTCAGACGGTTGTCGGTCATGATGGATCCTGATAATGCATTTGTAGTATCGGTTTAAATATTACGCGATGTTCAGACTAATCCAGTTCCTTTGCTGACTCACCTGTGATGCGGTAACGGTTTGTTTTGCTAGTGTAAATGGCGGTGGTTTTTTGCCGCTTCGGTGGACTGGCAACAGGGTTAAAGGATGTGGGGCGATGAATTTCAGCCAGTTACAAAGGTTGGCGTGAATTTTTCATGGGTCTGTTGAACTGATGTTTTTTCGGAGAATCAACATGACCCTGCGGTGGATACTGATACCTGCGCTGGTGGTGACAATAATGGGCTGTGCATCGATTGGTCAGCAGCGGAACTCACAGCAACAGGCTGAGCTGGAGCCTATAACAGTGCGGGTCAGCGGCTTTGGTACCTATGAGAACGTCTCGAAAGACCGCCTGAATACCCGTAAACGGCTGCTGGCCCGCCGGGCGTCTCAGCTTGATGCCTACCGCAATCTGGCGGAACGGGTATACGGTACGGTGATTTACGGCAGTTCAACGGTGAATGACTTTGTGCTGCAGAACGACATGTTCCGCACTTACGTGGACAGTTACATCCGTGGTGCCAAGATGGTGGCTGTGAATGAACACAGTGACGGGGTTGTGGAAACAGTGATGGAATTGAAGCTGGAACCCAGGTTCCGTGCCTGTGTCTCCCGTGTTTCCGACAGGGAGGTTCAGGATCTGTGCCCGATTCCCATGCCCCGGGATAACGACAGCATCGGCGATGTGCAGAGCCGGGGCGTGGATTCCCTCTACTACCTCGACTGAGAGATTATCTATCCATGAAGCCGCTAATTCTGGTTATTGCAGCGCTGATGCTTGCGGCCAATGCTCAGGCCGTCGTACTTGAGGGCATCGGCCATGCGACCATCTACAATGACGACCTCGAAAGCGCCAGGCAGGAGGCCAGAAAGGCTGCTTTGCGGGATGTTTCCCTGCAGTATGAGACGAGAATCAGCAGCCGCGATACCATGGAAAATGGTGTGGTGACCGAATCCCGCCTGCAGGTGGCGTCGTCGTCCAGGGCGACGTCAGTAAAGGTGGTTGATGAATATCGCAGTGGCAATCTGCTGCGGCTAACCGTGCGGGCCGATATGTCCGAAAGCGGAAGCTGCAGCGCGGGTGAGGCCGGTAGCCTGAGAAAACGCGTTGCGGTGACCGGCTTCCCCATGGTGTACCCCGACCAGGCGCGGATTGGCCGTATTGATGATGCCGGCGAGATCTTGCCGCAATTATTGCAGGCCGAGCTTCGGAGCACGGGCAACCTCCAGGTATTCGGTGCCACCACCCAGCGCCTGTTCAGTGATCTGCTGAATGCGCCGACCCAGCAGAAGTTCAATAACCGGCTTACCAACGTCATCCAGGTGGCGCGGGAACTGGGGGTTCAGTTTGTGGTTGCAGGCGTGATCCGGGATGTGGGCGTATCGGACCCCGACGCCTGGGGAAGTTCCGTTATCGATCGCCTGCAGAGGGGAATTGGCGCTGCCAATCAGAACAGGCGGTTTGTGGCAGATCTGATGATCTACGATGGGTTCAGTGGTTCTCCGATCTACCAGGAGCGTTTCCAGACCGAAGCGCAGTGGGATGCCGGGCCGGGTTCCTCAGACGGTTTCGGTTCGGCCGGCTTTCAGGAAACCCGGTATGGCCAGGCCGTCGGTGGTTTGATGAAGGATATGACGTCGGCGGTAAACGATGCACTGGCATGCCAGCCGTTTATCACCCGGGTTACCCGAGTGGAGGGCGACAAGGTGACTCTGGCTTCCGGTGCCACCGCCGGGCTGCGGCCGGGGGATGAATTGAAGCTGTACCGCAGCGGCAGTTTCTTCGACTCGCCGGGTGCAACCCCCGAGTTGCAGGACAGCCGTACAACCATGACGTTGAACAACGTCCACCCGGACTTCAGCAATGGCCATATTCCGGTCTCAGGGGGGCAGATCAATATTCAGCGGGACGATGTGGCGATCGTCTGGTAGAAGCTCTGGCGAGCAAGGTCAGGCCGCGGCGGTTTCCGCCGCGATATCGCGGATCTTGCCCACCATGGCCCGGAGTCCGTTGCCCCGGGTGGGGGAAATATGGCGGAACAGATCGAGCTGTTCAAACAGCTCGTCGATGTCAGTCGCCAGAAGATCTCTTGGTGTCTTGCCGTTCAGAGCTACGAGAATAATCGCAGCGAGGCCCCGAACAATAATGGCGTCGGAATCAATCAACAGGTACAGCTTGCCGCTCGTTTCATCGTAGTGATGAATCAGCCAGACCTGGCTTTGGCAACCGTGCACGTAGTTTTCTTCCGTGCGTTCGTCATCCGGAAACGGCGGCAGCTGCTTGCCCAGGTCAATAATAAACGCGTAGCGCTCTTCCCAGTCGTCGAGAAATTCGAAACCATCCAGGACGTCTTCCAGGGTGGTGTCTTTACCCAACGGGTTGTTGATAAATTCCTGTTCAGAGGCAGTCATTACAGCATCCCCAGCTCAAGCTTGGCTTCGTCGGTGAGCATGTCGTTGTTCCACGGAGGGTCGAAGGTGAGTTCAACGGTCACCTTGTCGACATTGGGCACGTGCTCAAGCTTGCTCTTGACGTCTTCCGTAATCACCGGGCCCATCCCGCAACCGGCGGCGGTCAGGGTCATCAGCACGTATACATGGTTGCCGTCTTCGGTACCGTTTTCGATTTTGCAATCGTAGATGAGCCCCAGGTCCACCACGTTCACCGGAATTTCCGGGTCGTAGCAGTTCTGCATGGCTTCCCACACCTGGTTTTCGTTCACGGTGCCGTCTTCAGGAGTATCGAAGCTGCTTTCCAGTGGCTTCTTGCCCAGGGCATCGGCGTTGTGGCCCTCAATGCGAGCGAGGTTGCCGTTTACAGCAACGGTAAAGCTGCCGCCCAGTGACTGTGTGATAGTCACAAAGGTATCCGACGGAATCATGATTTCCGTTCCGGTGGGCACAAGGCGTGCCTCCACTTCGCGTTTGGTCAGGACCACTTCCCGTTCTTGCATGCCGTTTGGGGCCTCGTTTTCTGCTCGTATTCAGGCGACGGTAAAACTTTCACCACATCCGCACTCAGCGGTCGCATTCGGATTCCGGAACTGGAACAGGGAGTTCACTCCCTCCGTCACAAAGTCGATTTCAATGCCGTTCACCAGCGGCAGGTGCTCTTCCTTCACAAACAGGTCTACCCCGTCGATGTGGAAAACCTTGTCGTCCGTGCTGATTTCTTCCACCCACTGGGTTTCATATTTGAACCCGGAACAGCCGCTTTTCTTGATGGCCAGGCGGATACCCTTCGCCTCCGGCTTCTTGTCCAGTTGCTTGCGTACGTGTTTAACCGCAGTGGGCGTCATGGTGACTGCTACGGTTGGTGTGTAGACTTTGGCTGTCATGTTTCCACCTCCATCAGGCAAACAGGCGCTGGATTTTCTGCAGGGCAGTAAATAACTGTTCCACTTCTTCCAGTGTATTATAAAACGCAAAGGATGCCCGGGCTGTACCGGGAACCCCGTAAAAGTCCATCAGCGGCATGGCGCAATGGTGGCCGGTGCGGATCTCGATACCCTGCTGGTCCAGCAATGTGCCTATATCACTGGGGTGCAGGCCGGCGATTTTAAAGGACATGACCGGAACTTTGTTCTCCGCAGTACCAATGATTTCCATACCGGGAACGGTTTTCGCCAGCTCATTGGCACGGGCAAGCAGTGCATTTTCCGCCAACTCTATGCTCGCCCGGTCAAGGCCATCAAGATAATCAATCGCGGCGCCCAGACCGACTGCCTCGGCGATAGGCGGGGTGCCTGCCTCGAACTTGTAGGGAAGGGTGTTCCAGGTGGTACGCTCGAACGATACCCGCTCGATCATTTCGCCGCCGCCCTGATAGGGGGGCATTTCCTCAAGTAGCTGGGCCTTGCCGTAAAGTACCCCGATGCCGGTGGGGCCGAACATTTTGTGGCCGGAGAACATGTAAAAATCACAACCCAGAGCCTGAACGTCGGGCTTGAAGTGAGGCACTGCCTGGGCACCGTCGATCACGGTGATCACGCCGCGCGCCTTGGCCTGTTCAATCAGCGGGGCCACCGGATTGATGGTGCCCAGAACATTGGATACATGGGTGAGGGCCAGTACCCGTGTATGCTCGCCGAGCAGGCTGTTGAACGTATCAAGATCCAGCTCGCCCTGGGGCGTGACCTGCATAGGTACCACTTTTGCCCCCGTGCGCTCTGCGATCATTTGCCAGGGCACGATATTGGCATGGTGTTCCATATGACTGACCAGGATTTCGTCGCCTGGCTTCAGGCGGGCAGCAAGGCCGTTGGCCACCAGGTTGATAGCCTCTGTGGTGCCTCGCGTCCAGATAATCTCACGGGTGCTGCCGGCGTTCAGGAACCCCCGGACTTTTTCGCGAGCCCCTTCAAACGCGCTGGTGGCACGGTCACCCAGAGTGTGGGCGCCACGGTGGACGTTGGAGTGCATCTCCCGGTAATACCGATCCATGGCGTCCAGAACGGCGATCGGCTTCTGAGCCGAAGCACCGTTGTCCAGATACACGAGGGCCTTGCCGTTGATCTGCTGATCAAGGATCGGAAAGTCCCGGCGGACAGCTTCGACGTCAAACGTCGCTCTGCCAGCCTTGTTTGCCACGGAAAGGTCTGTCATAACCGGTCAGGCCTCCTCAAATGTCTGGTCGAAAAACTCATTCAGCCGAAGCTGTGCAGCGTCTTTGACTGCCTGCACCGGAATCTGTTCAACAAGTTCGTTAATGAAGGCCATAGTCAAAAGGGTATTGGCTTCACGGCGCCCGATCCCGCGGGAAACCAGATAGAACAGGGAGGTCTTGTCCAACTGGCCAATGGTCGCGCCATGAGCACACTTGACGTCATCCGCATAGATTTCCAGCTCGGGCTTGGTGTCTATCTCGGCGCCAGTGGAGAGCAACAGGTTCTTGTTGTTCATGTTGGCGTTCGACTTCTGCGCATCCTCATGAATATGGATACGGCCATTGAACACGGCATGGGACTCATCTGCCGCGATATTGCGATAGGTTTCCTCGCTGTTGCAGTGGGCAGCCACGTGCTCAATGGAGGTATGGTTGTCGTAATGCTGCTTGCCCTGGGTGACGACCACGCCGTTGAGCTTACACTCGCCACCTTCGCCTTCGAGGCGAACCATCAGGTCGTGCCGGCGCAGTGGGCCGCCGAAGCCCACGCAATGGCTTTCGAAGCGGGAGTTGGCGGCCTGGCGAACACCGGTGGCGCCGATGTGCTGTACATTGTCACCTTCCATGACCAGCCGTACGCTGGTGACATTGGCGCCATCACCCAGCATATACTCGGTGACTGCGTTGACCATGACCGGCTCATCGCCACTCGAGAGGAATTCCTCCACCAGCGTAATCTGACTGTGGCGCGCCGCGTCTACATAGATGCGCGGGTAGGCAGAGCCTGAAGCAGTGCCGGTTACTTCGTGGACGATGAACAGGGGCTGGTCGAGAACCGCTTCCTTGTCCAGTTGAATATACAATCCATCTTCAAAGCGAGCTGAATTAAGCCTGGCCATCTGCACGGCACGGGAATCCAGAGTATTGTCCAGCCGCTCGGCAAGGGCTGCCGCTTCGTCGTCATCAAGATCGGTGAAGCGCTGGATGCGGATACCGTTGAGGTCCGGAAAATCCGACGCCTCGGGAATCATCACGCCGTTGTGGAACACCACCCGGTAACCCGGGAGCGACAGGCTGAGACCGTCCTTGCCGGTAGCCGGCAGGGTAGTCGCCAGATCATCCGTCAGCTTCAGGTGCCGGCTGGAGTATTTCCAGTTTTCGGTCTTGCGGGTGGGCAGTGGCATGTCCACCAGTGCCGTACCCCGCTGTTTGCGCAGCTCAATCAGCGGCGCAGGCAGTGATTGCCCTGCCGGCTCAAGGAAGGCGCTGGAAAGCGTTGGTGCTGGTTTCATTCAACGGCCTCCTTAGCTGGCTGCACTGGGAGTGGTTTCTTCGTCTTTCACGCCGAGCCAGCCATAACCGCGCTCTTCAAGCTCCAGCGCCAGTTCACGGCCACCGGATTTGACGATCTTGCCACCGGCCAGAACGTGTACGTAGTCCGGCACGATGTGATTCAGCAGCCTCTGGTAGTGGGTCACCATCAGGATAGCTCGATCTTCCGCGCGCAGGGCGTTCACGCCCTTGGAAACCACCTGCAGGGCATCGATATCGAGCCCTGAGTCGGTCTCGTCCAGGATCGCCAGTCTGGGCTGGAGCAGAAGAGCCTGAAGAATCTCGTTACGCTTCTTCTCGCCACCGGAGAAGCCTTCGTTGACGCCACGCTTGAGGAACGCGGGGTCAAGGTCGACCTGCTTGGAGACTTCTCTGGCCAGCTTCATGAACTCAGCCGCGTTCATCTCCGGCTTGCCACGGTGTGCTCGCATGGCGTTGACGGCGGTACGCAGGAACTGAAGGTTGCTGACACCCGGGATCTCAACCGGATACTGGAATGCCAGGAAGATGCCTTCGCGGGCCCGCTCTTCGGTTTCCAGGTCCAGCAGGTTCTCGCCGTTGAGGGTGATTTCGCCTTCGGTCACCTCAAACGTTTCATTGCCTGCAAGCACCTGGGAAAGCGTGCTCTTGCCCGAGCCGTTGGGGCCCATGATGGCGTGGACTTCCCCGGCCTTGATTTCCAGGTTGATGCCCTTGAGGATCTCTTCACCCTCAACGGATGCGTGCAGGTTCTTGATGCTCAGCATTTGTGGCTTCTCTCTTCCTGATGTCTGAATTCTTGTACTCACCCTCAATACCAACTTCAGACTTTGGGTGAGTCAGCCCTCGGGCAGGCCCTTCCGGGATACGCTGTGAATACGTCCATGTACGCTCGGAAAAATCATCCCTGATTTTTACGATCCCGGAAGGGCCTGCCCGAGGGCTTCCGCATACTTTTGTGTTTGCCGTCCGGAACAAATTAATGTTGTTTCGCTGACCTTCACCAAACTCAGCGGGGCAATGAGGTCATTAACCCACAGACCCCTCAAGACTAACCTCAAGCAACTTGCCAGCCTCAACGGCAAACTCCATAGGCAGCTCCTTGAAGACCTCTTTACAGAAGCCGTTCACAATCATGGAAACAGCCTGCTCAGGGTCGATACCACGCTGGCGGCAGAGGAACATCTGCTCGTCGCTGACCTTGGAGGTAGTCGCCTCGTGCTCGACGATGGCCGACTTGTTCTTGCTCTCGATGTACGGGAACGTGTGGGCACCGCAGCGGTCGCCGATCAGCAGCGAATCGCACTGGGTGTAGTTACGCGCACCTTCCGCACCCGGGCCGAACTTCACCAGGCCGCGATAGGCGTTGGAGCTTTTGCCGGCGGAAATACCCTTGGAGATGATGGTGCTGGAGGTATTCTTGCCCAGGTGGATCATCTTGGTGCCGGTATCGGCCTGCTGGAAGTTGTTGGTCAGTGCAACCGAATAGAACTCGCCCACGCTGTTGTCGCCGCGCAGCACACAGCTTGGATATTTCCAGGTCACCGCGGAACCGGTTTCGACTTGCGTCCAGGAGATCTTCGAGTTCTTGCCAATGGCGGCGCCACGCTTGGTGACGAAGTTGAAAATGCCGCCCTTGCCGTTCTCGTCGCCCGGATACCAGTTCTGGACGGTGGAGTATTTGATCTGCGCATCGTCCAGAGCCACCAGTTCAACCACGGCGGCGTGGAGCTGGTTCTCGTCCCGCATGGGGGCCGTGCAGCCTTCCAGGTAGCTTACGTAGCTGCTGTCTTCGGCAATAATCAGCGTGCGCTCGAACTGCCCGGTGTTGGCCGCGTTGATGCGGAAGTAGGTGGACAGCTCCATGGGGCAGCGGACACCTTTGGGCACATACACAAAGGTGCCGTCGGAGAAGACCGCAGAATTCAGGCCGGCGAAGAAGTTGTCGCCAGCAGGGACCACAGAACCGAGATACTTTTTAACCAGTTCCGGGTAATCCTGGATGGCCTCGGAGATGGAGCAGAAAATCACGCCGGCTTTGGCCAGCGGTTCCTTGAAGGTGGTGGCCACGGAGACCGAATCGAATACGGCGTCAACGGCCACGCCTGCCAGCTTTTCACGCTCGTGCAGGGGGATGCCCAGCTTCTCGTAGGTTCTGAGCAGCTCCGGGTCCACTTCGTCCAGGCTCTGGGGCATGTCTTCCGGGCGTTTGGGCGCGGAGTAGTAGGAAATCGAGTTGTAGTCGATCTTCGGGTACCCGACGTGAGCCCAGTCTGGCTCGTCCATTTCCAGCCAGCGACGGTAGGCTTTCAGGCGCCATTCCAGCATCCATTCCGGCTCTTTCTTGATGCCGGAAAGGCGGGCAATGACGTCTTCATTCAGGCCGGGTTCGAACGTGTCGGATTCGATCTCTGTTACGAAACCGTGCTCGTATTCCCGTTTGATCAGCTCGTTCACCTCTTTGTCGGTGGTCGCCATGATCGTCGCTCCGTATTCTCTCATCTCGGGCCTTTCAGCCCCTGGTGTCGCCGGCAGCCTTGCTTGGGTGGCTGCCTTGCGGATGTAAATATTTCAGGCGTTGCAGTGGTCGCCCAGCCAGTGGGTACGCCCTGCAATCGGTTTTTGGATGACGGATTTGATGTTGCCCTGTTGATAACCAAGGGCAAAATCCGTTTCTTCTGGTGAGCGAGTATACAATACCAGAGTAAATTAGTCAGGTATTAAATTGCGCGTGTCAGGATTATACCTTATTCGGCCCTTGGGGCACTAAGGGGCTGGCAATCGTGGTGATAGCTTTGGCCTGGCTTGGGGTAAGACTGGATGTTGCGGTGGCGGCGTCAGGCGGGGCTTCCTCCCAAAACACGCCGTGAACCCATCCATGGGGGCTCGGCATTGCCATCCATGGCAATGCACGGTTTTGGGAGGAAGCCCCGCCCGACGCCTTCGACTAAGTGCTGGTCTCCATGAGCCCGACAGTTACTACGGAGAGGAAGTCAGAATTTTTGTCAGGTAACTGTAATCTAACGATTGCGGCAGTCGTTCTGGTTTCGGGATACGAACGATATGGCCGCTGCCGGGGGCATAACCCATGGATTCACCATTCCGGTTCTCCATTGTTTCAGCCGAGAACCTAAGGTTACCTGCCGGTGTGATCAGTTCCAGCGAATCGCCGGGCGCAAACTTGTTCTTCACGTCGATGGTCAGCCATCGGTCATCCACGTCCGTGATAGTACCGACCACCTGCTGGCTGCCGTTCAGGGAGGAGCCCTGTTCGTAGTTCTGGTATTCCTGGGGCACGTGGCGGCGCAGGAAGCCTTCGGTGTAGCCGCGGTTCGAGAGGGCTTCCAGTTGGTTCATCAGGTTCATGTCGAAGGGTTTTCCGCTCACTGCGTCGTCGATGGCGCGGCGGTAGGCCTGGACGGTGCGGGCGACGTAGTAGGTGCTTTTGGTGCGGCCTTCGATTTTCAGGGAGTGGATGCCCATTTCCGCCAGTTTGGCCACATGCTGCACGGCGCGAAGGTCCTTTGAATTCATGATGTAGGTGCCGTGCTCATCCTCGTAGGCGGGGATGTAGCTACCGGGGCGGTTGGGTTCTTCCAGCAGGATTTCCTTCGGTTCTGCCATCTGGATGTCGCCGTTTGACGAAGCGATGAGGTCGCCGGTCTGGTCGTGGCTGTGGCTGACTTCCTTGTAGTTCCAGCGGCAGGCGTTGGTGCAGGCGCCCTGGTTGGCGTCGCGGTGATTCATGTAGCCGGAGAGCAGGCAGCGGCCGGAATAGGCCATACACAGGGCGCCGTGTACGAAGACTTCCAGTTCCATTGCAGGGACTTTTTCACAGATGTCGCGGATTTCGTCCAGGGCCAGTTCCCGGGAAAGGATAACGCGGCTTATGCCCTGCCGGCGCCAGAATTCCACGGTCGCCCAGTTCACGGCGTTGGCCTGTACCGACAGATGTATGGGCTGGTCGGGCCATTTTGCCCGTACCAGCATGATCAGGCCGGGGTCAGACATGATCAGGGCGTCGGGCCGGTACTCGAGTACCGGTTCCAGGTCCCGCAGGTAACTTCGCACCTTGTCGTTATGAGGGGCGATATTGGAAACGAGATAGAACTGCTTGCCCAATTCGTGGGCGCGGTTGATGCCGGCGCCCAGAGCTGTAACGTTTTTGAAGCTGTTGTTCCTTACCCTTAGCGAGTATCGCGGCTGGCCGGCATAGACGGCATCGGCGCCATAGGCAAAGGCGGTTTCGAGATGTTCGGCAGTGCCGGCGGGGGCCAGCAGTTCTGGGGTATGCATCGGGGCTCCGGATAAGACCTTCGGTTGTTCTGGGTATGAGAGCGGCCCATAGTGCCTCATCGATCGGTTTTTTCCCTTGATGCGACTCAAGGCTGGATATGGTTATTTTCGGCTAACATGTGTACGCTGACGTCCGCAGGGGTTTATTGCCTGTATTGAGATAGCAGGAGTAAGAGACATGCAATCAGAACCGATGGAGTCTTTCGCGGCGAAAGCACCCTTCAGTGCGCGAGTGACTTCGTTGATTGCCGGACATCTGGAACGTGGTCGGGTAGGGGTGGAATCCATTGCCTCCCAATTACACATGAGCCGGCATACGCTTCACAAAAGGCTCAAGCGAGAGGGCCTGACTTTTGCGGCCTTGCTGGAAGAGATCCGGCGCGAGCGTGCGCTGGCCTATCTTGATGACCGTAGCAAGTCGTTGGTGGAAATTGCCGAACAACTGGGGTTTTCGGAACTCAGTGCGTTCAGTCGCGCGTTCAAGCGCTGGATGGGCAAGTCGCCGGGGGCTTACCGCTCGATGGCGGCGTAACGCGTAGTCAGACGCCGGGGCTGCGAACGCGCACGCCCCGGAGCCTTGTTTTACATATCAGACTTTCTTGAAGATCAGCGTACCGTTGGTGCCGCCAAAGCCGAAGCTGTTGCTCATCACCAGCGGTAGGTCCACGTTGTCCTGCCGTTCCCGCACGATGGGATAACCTTCGGCGCCCTCGTCCAGATTTTCGATATTGGCAGACGGCGCAATAAAGTTCCCCCGCTGCATGATCAGGCTGTAGATGGCTTCATGCACCCCCGCAGCGCCCAAGGCGTGGCCGCACAGTGGCTTGGTTGAGCTCAGGGGCGGTATCTTGTCGCCAAAGGTTTCCTTCAGTGCTTTCAGCTCGGTGACATCCCCGGCGGGTGTGCTGGTCCCATGGGTGTTCACGTAGCTGATCTCGCCATCGACGTTTTTCATGGCCTGCTGCATGCAGCGAATCGCGCCTTCGCCGCTGGGCGCGACCATGTCCGCGCCGTCAGAGGTGGCACCAAAACCAACCAGTTCAGCCAGGATATTGGCACCGCGGGCCTCTGCGTGCTCCAGGGCTTCCAGTACCAGCACGCCGCCACCGCCGGAGATGACAAAACCGTCCCGGTCTCTGTCGTAGGTGCGGGAGGCTTGTCCAGGGGTGTCGTTGTACTTGGTAGACAGCGCACCCATGGCGTCAAACATCAGGCTCAGGGTCCAGTGGATGTCTTCACCACCACCCGCGAACATCACGTCCTGGCGACCGAGGGCTATCAGGTCACCGGCGTGGCCGATGGAGTGGGCACTGGTGGCGCAGGCAGAGGTAATGCCGTAGTTGACGCCGGTAATACCGAACGCGGTGGCCAGGGAAGCGTTGATGGCGCTACCCATGGTACGTGGCACGCGGTAGGGGCCGACGCGGCGGATGCCCTTGGCGCGGTGGGTATCAATCGCGTCCATCAGCTCCACGGTGGAGGCGCCACCTGCGCCGGTAATAACGCCCGTTGAGTTGGCGCGGATCTGCTCGTCTGTCAGCCCTGCCTGCTCGATGGCTTCCTTCATCGCCAGGTAGGTATAGCCGGAGGCCGGACACATGAAGCGCATCAGCTTGCGGTCTATCAGGTCCGGCAGGTTCAGATCGATCTGGCCGCAGACATGACTGCGCAGACCGTTGTCCTTGGCTTCCTGGCTGAAGCCAATGCCGGGTATCGAATCCCGCAGTGACCGGGTCACTTCGTCTTGATTGGTTCCGAGGCTGGAGACAATCCCCATGCCGGTAATAACTACACGACGCATTTAATGGCTCCTAAAAGTCATCCGTAGAATTGAACATGCCAACCTTCAGATCCTTGGCAGTGTATATCTCGCGGCCATCCACTTCCATGCGGGCATCGGCGATCGCCATGGTGAGCTTGCGGCGGATTACCCGTTTGATATCGAGGTGATAGCGAACCAGTTTGTTCGTTGGCAGCACCTGGCCTGAAAACTTCACTTCGCCGCTTCCCAGCGCCCGACCCTTGCCTTCCCCACCGGTGGCCGCGAGGAAAAAGCCTACCAGTTGCCACATGGCATCCAGGCCCAGGCAGCCAGGCATGACCGGGTCATCGACAAAATGAACCTTGAAGAACCACAGGTCCGGGTTGATATCCAGCTCGGCAACAATGCTGCCTTTGCCGTAAAGCCCGTCGGTTTCGCTGAAATGGGTCACGCGGTCCATCATCAGCATTTCGTTGATGGGGAGCCGCATCTTGCCTGGGAAAAGCGTACCTTGCCCGCAGGCTTCCAGATCCGCCTTGTCAAAGTGGTCGGGGGTCATAGTGCCATTGTTCCTGTTGCAAAATGGTTTCTTATACTTTAGCTGTTATTCATCAGTTGGCTATTGACCATTGGTTGCAGTTTTCAATGAAGTGGCTGTTTACCGTTGATGGTCATCAAGGTGTGGGGAGGAGCTTTTGGTTATTTTTCAGGCTGACCCTGACAGATACGAGGAGCTGCCATGTCCGCGAATAGTAAAGCCTGGGGCGAGCTGAGCCGCAGGGACGACCGCGTAAGTGCAAAGCTGAGGCGCAGCACCGACCACAGCGCCGCACGAGTATGGGCAATGCTGACCAACCCGGCCAATCTGGCCAACTGGCTGGCGCCGGGAACGATTGAACAGTGGCCGGGCGGGTCGGTAAAAATCGACTTTGGCCAGAGTGGTTCTGCGATCGACAGCTATGTTCGCGCTATCAAGCCGGAACGGCTTTTGGAATATTCCTGGAGTGCCGGTAACGAACCGCAACGCCCGGTGCGCTGGACCCTGATACCGGAAGCAGAGGGAACGAGGGTAGAACTGACACTGCTGTTGCCGGATGACCACCGGGTGGCGGTTTCCTGTGCTGGCTGGGATGCTCACCTGGAAATGCTGATGGCCTCCCTTGAGGGTATCCACATTCACTTCCCTGCAGATCGTTTCCGCGAGGCGAGGGCAGCGTTCAGTGTAATTGCCGAGGAAGAGCTGGCCGCCTGACCAGCTCTTCCTTTTGCTGTTTTCCTAAAGTCCCTGAAGGCTCAGCCTTCCCTGCCGTCCGGCCGGGGTGATGCCAGTATCCGGGTGTAGCGAACCAGGAAAATGCCGAAGGCGAGCACCCATAACAGCGAACTTACTCCCACCCCGGCATGCCAGGGTATGACATCGAACGCAGTTATTACCCGCACCAGCGCCGCCAGATGAATCATGATAAACGCTGTGACCAGGCCCCCGGGCAGAACCAGGGGGCGCCCGGTATGGCCCAGTGATACCCGGGCGATAACGCCCAGAATCAGGCAGCCAACCGCCCCGGTACCGGCGGCATGCGTCCAGGCGCTGGCGGGCCAGCCTGCGAGGATGGAGCCGGCGAGCAGAAGTAGCGCAACCGGCACCCAGAGGATGGACAGATGCAGTACCCAGAGCAGCGGCTCGGTGCGGAACAGCCAGCCTTTCCAGCCGGCGAGTCGAACCAGCATCAAGACGGCGGCGGACACCGCCAGAATGGCAGTCATGGTTTGCCAGCCGGAAACCAGTGAGGCCAACAGCAGTACCATGTTGAACAGCACGGCCATGTCCAGCGCCGGTACCATTTTGACCTGGTTGGCATCCAGGCCCCGTTGGCGCAGCCAGCCGGCGGAAAACGCAGGGGTGATACGGCCGCCGATAATGCTGATCAGCGCCATGGCCATGATCAGGGCACCATAGCTGAATGCCGGGTCGAGCCGGGTCACAAAGCCGATCTGCATTAGCCAGAGCAGACCCAGTACTACCAGTATCATCAGTTGCCGCTTCTGTTTGGCATGCACGACGCGCCAGCCTGCATCCAGCATCACCAGAGGCAGAAAGGCGAGATTGACGCCATGAACCAGCCAGTCGGGCAGGCCTGCGCCGAAGGCCAGTAATAACCGCCCTGCAAGCCAGACACCCCACAGCAGAACCAGGCGTAAACCGTGGGTCCGTTCGGTTTGGGTCCACACGCATACGGCGGTCAGCAGGAAGCCGGCAATAGCCGCGGACAGGAAGCCGAACAGCATTTCATGCTGATGCCAGAACAAACCCGGTATGGCCAGCGGCAGCTGAATGGCGCCGCTGACCTGCAGAACCCATACCGGGACAGCGACCATGGCCAGTAAGGTCATGGAAAGGAAGAAAATGCGGAAAGGGTAGCCGAACAGCTGGCGGATGCTTGCACCCCCTGCGGCTTCGGTTGTGGGAATGGCCTGCATGACAATGACTCCACTGGCTGGCTGAATATAACGTGTATATTAGATAAATGTTTATAAGAATAACATACCCATCAGGCGGTAGTTTTGCGTACAATGCCGCTATCGGTTTGATTCCCAATGGATTAGTTTATGAGCGGTTACCTGATTCTGAAAAGTATCCACATGACAGCAGCCTACCTGACGGTGGTGCTGTTTGCCTTGCGTCTGCTGCTGGATGCAGTGGGCAAGCCCAACTGGCGCAAGACGCCGCTGCGCTGGATACCCCATGCCAACGATACGGTTCTGCTGGTGGCTGCCATCAGCCTGCTGTTTGTGACGCCCTGGATGCCGTTCGTGCACGGTTGGCTGACGGCGAAAATAGTCCTGTTGGTGGGCTACATCGTCGCCGGCGTGTTTGCAATGAAGGAAACCCGCAGCCTGCAGGTTCGGCTGATTGCTTCTGTACTGGCTCTGGTGCAGATTATGGCGATTTTCCATCTAGCACTGGCCAAACCCTTCTGATCCGTTGAAGGCCGGGGGTCATTGGCCCCCAGGCTTTTCTGGCATCCGTTTCGTCAGTTCCTTCAACTGTTCCTGAACAGCCTGCAACTGCCGGGCAATTTCATCCCGTTCGTCGTGGGCCTGTTGCGCCTCTTTGGCATTCTGCTCCTCGCTCATCACCTCCAGTATCGCGCCGATCATCATGTTCAGGAACACGAATGCCGTCAGGAAAATGAACGTCAGGTAGTAGATCCAACTCAGCGGATATTGCTCCATGGTGGCGTACATGACGTCCGTCCAGTCCTCGAAGGTGGCTACCCGGAACAGTGTGAGCATGGCGATGGCGACATCTCCCCAGAGCTCTTCATCCACATTCGCGAAGAACATGGAGCCCATGGCGGCGTAGATGTAGAAAATGATAAACATCAGCACAGCGATGTAGCCCATGCGGGGAATGGCTTTGAGCAGGGAGTTGATCAGAAACCGCAGTTCCGGCACGACGGAAATCAGCCGCAGCACCCGGAATACCCGCAATAACCGGCCCAGCAGCACGGCATCGGAATTGTCCAGCGGGATCAGGCTGCCTACCACAACGAGGGTGTCGAACAGGTTCCAGCCGTCCATCAGAAAGCGTTTCTTGTTGGGGCATGCGGCAAACCGGAACAGAATTTCTATCAGGAAGAAGATGGTGATGGCATTGTCCATCACGATCAGCGAGCCTTCCACCAATGGCGGCAGGTCATAGGTCTTTGCGCCAATGGTGAGCGCCGAGAGAATAATGATGCCAATGACTACGCTCTGGAATAGGCGGCTGGTCTCTATCCGGCGCAGTTGTTCAAAGCCGGTGGCAGGACTGGGTTGGGGTGACATGGAAAACAACAGCTCCAGGCAGTTCGTGGAGCCTGAATTCTAAAGCGAGTGGGGCGGGTTGGATACAGTGTGCGAAAAAAAGCCCCCGGAGGTCGGAGGCATGGTAGCGCAGGTCAAAGCTACAAGCTTCTGGAAGGGTCACCTCATTGGCGGATGACCACTGGGCAGCCGGGTGTCGTCCCTCGACGGACGGTTCAGCGGATAGAACAGCTGTGGTGATGCGAGTTCCGGCAGGTCGGTCTTGGATTCCTGGGCCGCCCATTCCACTTTTTCCGCAGAGCGGATGGCGTAGTGCATCCAGGCAAGGGCGGAGGCGACTATCACGAACATCAGCATGAAGCTGCTCTGCCAGATACCGGTGAGGTCATTCAACGCTCCGAACGTCAGCGGCAGCAGGAAACCTCCAAGACCGCCAATCATACCGACAACGCCGCCGACAGCGCCTACATGAGACGGGTAGTAAACCGGAATGTGCTTGAAGACGGCTGCCTTTCCCAGTGACATGAAAAACCCGAGAATGAAAGTGAGCACCACGAAAGGAACCAGGCCCACTTCCAAATAGAAACTGATATTGCCATTAATGCCATATACCACATATTCGGTCGGTGGATAGCTCAGCAGGAAAGTGCAGACCACAGATGCGATGAAGGTCCAGTACATGATCCGGCGGGCGCCATAGCGATCCGACATCCACCCACCGAGAACGCGGAACAGGGAAGCGGGGATGGTATAGAGCGCTGCAATCATGCCGGCAGATTTGATGTTCAGCCCGTAAACCCCAATGAGGTAGTGCGGTAGCCACAAAGCCAGAGCAACAAACGCGCCGAACACAAAGAAATAATAGAGTGCGAAGCGCCATACCCGCACCTCCTTCAGTGGCGCCATCTGTTGCAGGAACGACTGGGATTGCCTGCTGGCGCGCTCTTTCGCCAGGGGGTCTTCTTTGGCCATGAGGATGAACAGCACGCCCATGATGGCCAGTACCGTGGCATAGACCTGCGCAGTGCCCTGCCATCCCAGGGCAACCAACAGGAAGGGAGCGCCGAAATTGGTTACCGCCGCGCCAACGTTACCGGCCCCGAAAATGCCCAGCGCGGTGCCCTGGCGTTCCCGCTCGAACCAGGCGGCAGTGTAGGTCACGCCAACGATAAATGAACCGCCGGCCAGACCAACCCCAAGGGCGCCCACCAGCAACATCAGATAGCTGTTGGCAAAGGTGAGCAGATAAACACACGCTGCCGTTGTCAGCATCAGCACCCCGAACACCCAGCGGCCACCGTAACGGTCCGTCCATATGCCCAGGAACAGGCGGCTGATGGACCCGGTCAGGATGGGTGTGGCCATCAGCAGCCCCAACTGGGTATCCGATAGCCCGAAATCCTGGCGGATCTCGATGCCGATGATGGAAAAGATGGTCCAGACGGCAAAGCACAGGGTGAACGCAAATGTGCTTATGCCAAGTGCCCGGTACTGCTCGTGGTTCGTTACTCCGTTCGCCATGATGACTTTCCTTCCGCAGTAAACTGTCATTATCCTGCGTCAAATGTATCCCTATGGGGCCGCGCGGCCGCGTGACAAATATCAAGAATTACGGGCATGGCTGAGGGTATTGGAAGTACCTCTCCCGGGTAGTTGGGGGTAGGTGGGGGCTGGGTGGGGGAATGAAAAAAGCGCCCCGTGGGGCGCTGTGAGTGGTTTGTCCGCCGTGCCTCTGCTCAGCAGGGTGTAGGCGCATTCTTTCGCGCGTAGTACCACCAGGTGATAACCAGGCAACTGACGTAGAAAACGATGAATCCGATCAGCGCTGCAGCGACCCCGCCAGTCAGATCAATAGAGCTGCCGTAGGCCTTGGGAATGAAAAAGCCCCCGTAAGCGGCGAACGCCGAGATGAAGCCCAGCACGGCGGCCGATTCGCGATTGGCGGCTTTGCGGGCTCCATCTGCCTGGCCCGGGAGTTCGCGTTCCAGCAGGTTGCGGAAGATCACCGGTACCATCCTGAACGTGGAGCCATTGCCAATTCCGGTGGCCACGAAGAGCACCAGAAAACTGCCGAAGAAGCCCCAGAAGCTCCCTGGTAAACCGTTACCGGGCAGGAACGCCAGAACGCCGAACACACCGGCAATCATCACCACAAAGGTCCAGAGCGTAACCCGCGCGCCCCCGAGTTTGTCCGCCAGAATGCCACCCAACGGGCGGGCCAGGGCACCAAAAAGAGGCCCTATAAACGCGTATTTTACGGGGTCCACATCCGGGAACTGCATGCCCGAGAGTAAAGGAAACCCTGCTGCGAATCCGATAAAGCTGCCGAACATGCCTAGGTACAGCCAGCACATCAGCCAGTTGTCTTTACGCTTGAAGATGACTGCCTGGTCTTTGAAGCTGGCTTTGGCATCGGCAATGTCGTTCATGCCATACCACGCCGCCAGGCTGCCCAGGATGATCAGTGGAACCCATAGAAAGGCCGCATTTTGAAGCCACAGGGCCTCACCGGCATTGTCTCCGGTCTGTATGATCAGAGGGTCACCTCCGATGGGGCCGAAGATGCTGGTGGCGATCACCAGTGGCGCAAGCAGCTGCATGGCGGAAACGCCAAGGTTGCCCAGTCCGGCATTCATGCCCATGGCGCCGCCCTTCTGGGCCTGCGGGTAGAAAAAGCTGATGTTGGCCATGCTCGAGGCAAAGTTCCCGCCTCCGAAGCCACACAGCAGCGCAAGAATCAGCATGACGAGGTAGGGCGTATCGGTATTCTGCACGGCAAAGCCGATCCACAGGCAGGGAATCAGTAGCGAGGCTGTTGCAATGGTGGTCCAGCGACGACCGCCAAAAACCGGCACCATGAAGCTGTAGAAGATCCGCAGCGTTGCGCCCGACAGCGCCGGCAGGGCTGCCAGCCAGAATAACTGGTTGGAGCTGTAACTGAAGCCTAGCTGGGGCATTTTCACCACCAGAATGCTCCAGATCGTCCACACAGCAAAGGCCAGGAACAGGTTGGGGATGGAAATCCACAGGTTACGCTTGGCGATAGCCTTGCCCTTGGTTTCCCAAAACTCGGGATCCTCCGGCCGCCAGTCTTCGAGTACGAAGGCGTCCGGGGTCGAGAACTCCGGAAGGTCCGTTTTCTCTTCGTTGTGGCTCCATTCGTAGCGCTCGGCTGTCCGGATGGCGTAATGCATCCACGCCAGGGCAGTGGCGACCAGCACAAACAGCAGCATGAAGGAGCTCTGGTAAATACCGATCACATCGTTGAGCATGCCGAAGGTCAGTGGCAGCAGGAAGCCGCCAAGGCCACCGATCATAGCGACGACACCACCCACGGCGCCTACGTTCTTCGGGTAATAGCTGGGAATATGCTTGAATACCGCGGCCTGGCCGATCGACATGAAAAAACCGAGCGCGGAGGCGATGACCATGAAGCCGGCGAGGTTCATGGTCATGCTGAAGCGGATATCGCCGTCGATACCCCGGACAACATACTCGGTGGGCGGATAGCTCAACAGGAACGCGCATATGGCAGAGGCGGTGAATGACCAGTACATGACCCGCCGCGCACCGTATCTGTCAGCAAGAATGCCACCCACAAACCGGAAGAGCGCAGCGGGTAGAATATAAGCCGTTGCTACGATACCGGCGGTCTGCAGATTGAGCCCGTACACCTCCACCAGGTAATGCGGAAGCCACAGGGCCAGGGCCACAAAGGCGCCGAATACCGTGAAGTAATAAAGGGAGAACCGCCAGACCCGCAGGTCTGTCAGCGGCATCAGCTGAGCAGAAAGTGTTACCGGGTTCCGGGCTCTTTCCTCGGCCTGCGGGTCGTCCTTTGCAAGAAGCAGGAACAGAGCACCTGCAACGGCAATCACGGCGGCGTAAACCATTGCAGTGCCCTGCCAGCCCAGGGCAACCAATAATAGAGGGGCACCGAAACTGGTGATGGCCGCCCCGACGTTGCCGGCACCAAAAATCCCCAGGGCCCGTCCCTGCTTGTCAGTGCTGAACCAGGCAGATGTGTAGGTAACCCCCACGATGAACGAGCCGCCCGCCAGGCCAACACCAAGAGCGGCCAGAAGCAGCATGTAGTAGCTGTCCGCCAGCGTGAGGAGGTAGATGCAGGCGGCGGTGATCAGCATCAGAATGCCGAAAATTCTTCGTCCGCCAAATCGGTCTGTCCAGATGCCCAGGAGTAGACGGCTGATGGAGCCGGTGAGTATCGGCGTTGCCATCAATAGGCCCAGCTGGGTCTCTGTCAGGCCAAATTCCTGCTTGAGCTGAAGGCCGATGATGGAGAATATGGTCCAGGCTGCAAAGCACAGCATGAACGCAGTTGTCGATAGAGCAAGCGCCCTTTTGGCGGGGGTCATGCCCGTAGCAGCCTGTGCCGTCATACATCCACTCCAAGTGGCTGATTCTGAATGATGGAGGTGACTTTAGATATTAGGCCCGGGGATATAATTGATAAACATCAATGCTGAGCAGTAAACGTTGGTGTAAGGCTTTTCCAGTCAGTGGGATTTCTAAAAAATGCCAAAAAAATATCTATTAAACAGTACGTTGCGGATAATACCTCGGAGGTGATAGACAAGCGTGCCACTAAGCTCAGGAGAGGTAGCCCATCATATCTCAGCGGTTCGGGCTGCGATTTGTGAGCGGGTGGCGCCAGAACATCACAGCGACCAGTATATAGGCAGCTGACCAGCCAAGCCCTGAGAGCCACAGTTGTACAGGGTGACCGAAAGGGGCGGCGCCCGAGGCAAACCTCAGCACTGCAGCTATGGCAAACAGGGTAACCAACAGAAGGCATGCCCACGCCGGAGGTGGGGTTCGCTGATAGCGCTGGAAAAGCAGCCGCAACATGATCCCCGATGACAGTGTGCCCAGTGCACCAATCGTTATCAGATGCAGGGAAGCGGCAGGTGGGCGTCCTTGTAAGAGGTGCCAGGAAACGGCAGCTGCCCCGATCGCTAGCCACAGGTAACCGAAACCGAGGCAAAGCAGATCCGGGCGTTCCGGGCAGCGCCACAATTGCCATCGCAAGCAGCGAATGGCTAACAGGATGGCCGCAAACATCAGCATGATCGCGGCACCGGGCCGGGTGCCAGGATGCAGATAGAGCACAGCCGATATCAGAAGCAGCACGATGAGTGCGGCCTCAATACGCGGTTGTACCCTTGCTTCCAGGGGAATTCCCTTTTTTTCCAGTGTGCCGGCGGCGGCCGGTGCTATCAGCCGTCCTCCCATGAACGTCATCAGCAGTAACAGTGCCAGAATACCGAAGTGCATCAGCTCAGTTTGCTGAATCGGTACCTGCAGGGGCAGGTGTGGAGCAAGCTGGGTAAGGATAAGCCAGGCCAGCGGGATCAGGCAGATCATCAGTATCAAAGGGCCGGTGATGCGGTTTCGCCACTTTTTGGCAGCATTGAACCGGGGAACAACCAGCCAGGCCAGTATCAGTGCAAATGCGGGGCTGGCTAGCTGGCTGAGCAAGAAATCCGGGGCCATTAACCACAACAGGCGGGCCAGAAGCCAGAGCGCCAGAAGGCCGAGCAATTTCCGCCTGGGTTGGGGACCAAGGGTATATCCGGCCATCAGGGCAAGCACAAACCCGAAAATCAGCTCATGCCCGTGCCCCGTGCCCGCCGCTCCCGGAAACCACCCGGTCTTACCAAAGGAGACCAGTAAGGTAAGAGGTACGATTGCCGCTGCGTAGAGTGCGGCCGCCGGGAAAAAATAAATGAATGCATGAACGGTTTTTTGCCAGGGCATTGGAGGTCAGTCAATTGGTTTATGTGTGGACACTATAACAGCAGCCAGTGCGGTGGTTCTGCCTCGCGCAGATTGCTGCCGGAATCAGACAGTGTAGGGAAGCACGCCGTAATAGATGGCACTGAAGTGAAGCGCACTGCCGCCGATGACAAACAGGTGCCACACTGCATGCATGTAGGGAAAGCGGTCAGCCAGGTAAAAAATCACGCCGGCGGTATAAACCACGCCGCCGGCGATGGTGAGGTGGAGTGCGGTCTCGCTCAGATTGGCGACCAGGTCGGATGATGCAAAGGTAATCAGCCACCCCATGGCAATGTAGATGCCCACCCGGGCGAGCTTGAAGCGGTTCCTGAAGATGAGCTTGAGTACTACCCCGGAGACGGCCAGGGACCAGATGATGGCGAACAGCGTCCAACCGGTAGTGCCACGCATGTTGACTAACAGGAAGGGTGTGTAGGTGCCTGCAATCAGCAGGAATATCGCGCAATGATCCAGGGTTTTGAAGAGCGCCCGTAGGCGCGGGTGGCGGGCGCCATGGTAAAGCGCGGACGCCAGGTAGAGCAGGATCAGTGACGCGCCGAAAATGCTGAAGCTGACAACCTTCCACGCATCCCCCAACTGACTGGCCGCAACAATCAGGACAACAGTGCCGATGACGCTGAGCACCGCTCCCAGCCCGTGGGTGGCACTGTTCAGCCATTCTTCAATGCGGTAGTGGGGGGATTCCATGGTGGTATCGGTCACTTTCATCGAGGATTTTTCCAGTTTGCTCATGTCGCTACGGTACTTCAGCGTACACCTGTACGCAATCCTGGAAGTGTGACCTCTTCGTGAGAATGATCAGAAATTCTGAACAAGCCGAATGAAATCTTCCGGTTTTTCGATCTCTGCCCTGGGAGTAGGCTTAGCACATCAATCAAACGCAACCAGCAGGAGGCTCTATACGATGGCAAAGGTACTTGTTCTTTATTACTCCATGTACGGTCACATCGAGACCATGGCCAGTACAGTCGCCGAGGGCGCAAAGGGTGTCGCCGGCGCCGAGGTGACGGTCAAGCGTGTTCCTGAAACCATGTCCGACGAGGCTTTCCAGGGCGCTGGCGGAAAAACCGACCAGATGGCAGATATAGCGAACCCCAAGGAATTACCGGAGTACGACGCCGTTATCTTCGGAACGCCGACAAGGTTCGGCAACATGTCTGGCCAGATGCGCACTTTCCTGGACCAGACCGGCGGCCTTTGGGCCGATGGTAAACTCCACGGCAAACTTGCCAGTGTGTTCACCTCGACCGGAACGGGTGGCGGCCAGGAACACACCATCAGTTCATTCTGGACCACACTGGCTCACCACGGCATGGTTATCGTGCCGCTCGGGTACGGTATTCCTGATTTCTTCGATGTGTCGGAGATGAACGGTGGCACACCTTACGGGGCCTCTACCATTGCCGGAGGCGACGGCTCACGCCAGCCCAGTGAAAAGGAGCTGAACATTGCCCGCTATCAGGGCAAGCACGTGGCAGAACTGGCGGTGAAGCTGTTCGGTTGATAGCCACATGAGTGACCAAGCGTTGAGCGATCTTCAGGGCAGCAGGCGAGAGTTTGCTGCCCTTTTTCGTGTGTTATTTCGAGGCGCCGGTTTTGAGCCGGGAGAAGGTGGCCGGCACCACGCCCAGCCAGGAAGCCAGCTGATTGTCGGGCACCCGTTTGACCAGCTCCGGATATTCTTCCAGCAGCAACTGGTATCGTTCGCGGGCGGACATGGTGTGTTTCCGGAACTCTCTCATACTGGTCAGTTCCGCCATTTCCTCGGTCAGCACCAGCGCGAAACGCGGCCATAGCCCTTCCCCGTGAGATTGGATCGCGGAACGGAAGGCAGAAAAATCAGCCACCCAGGCCGTGGCCGGGGTTACGCTGGTCATGCAGAGGGTGTTTCGCACGGTGCGGCTGCGGCCAAAGACCGGCCAGACCATGTCGCCCTCCGAGAAGAAATGGTGCACGGAAACCTTGCCGCTGGGTGCTTCCCGGAACAGGCGCATGATGCCGTACTGAATCAGGTAAACGTTCGCCCAGGGTTTATCGTGTTTCTCCAGGGTGGTTTCGGCATCCACCCTGCGCTGGTGGAACAGGCGGGCGAGATCTGCCAGGAACCGTGCGTCCGGTTCGTTTTCATGCCCTGCCAGGCGAATACCGAAAATCCGGCTCAGGCCATTAAGAAGGGCGGTCGACTCTGGCGCGGCCTCTTGCTGGATAATGTCCGGGTTGTTCTCTCCCAGCATGCAAGGTGCCGAGGATACCGTTGGCCTGAAGATGCTGTTCATGGCGTTGACCCTGTTATGAGTGTCAGGACAATTATGGTATCAGAAAAACATCTTTTGAAATGACTTAAATCATTAAGCCTTTTTCACTGAGTCGATTTAGCCTGATGACTTTAACCGCCCGTCTTCAGCGGCATGCATGGAATTAAGTGATAAACTCCAGCTACTCTCTGCCCATAAATTCCCCGCCTGACCGGAGTGCCGATGGTCGCTGCCTTTGCTCTTTTTCTGAAGTTGATCCCACTGTATGTAACGGTAACTCTGGGCTGGGTTGCCAGGCGCTACCTTGATGTAAGTGGCAAACATATTGCCGGCCTTATGCTTTACATCATGACGCCATCGGTGGTGTTTTCCGGTGTCATGGCTGCCCCTTTGTCCGCGGAAGTGATCCTGTTGCCGTTTCTGACCTTCGCCATCTGTTGCGCGATCGCTTTTGCGCATCTGGGGATCGCCAGACGGTTCATCACCGACGAGAGTGCCAGTATCATTCCATTGTCGGTGGGAACGGGGAATACCGGCTACTTCGGCATACCGGTGGCCCTGTTGTTATTCGGTCACGAGGGTCTGGCGCTCTATATTGTGTGCATGTTGGGCACAACACTGTTCGAAAATTCCGTGGGTTTTTACCTGGCTGCCAGGGGGCGTTACAGCCTGAAAGATGCTCTGGTGCGAGTCGCACGTCTGCCGTCGGTATACGCGTTTGTGCTGGCGGTAATGCTGAACCTCGCGGGCTTCTCCATTCCGGATGTATTCATACCCCTGTTCGACAACCTTCGTGGGGCATACAGCATTCTGGGCATGATGATCATTGGAATGGGTATACTCAGTTTTCGCGGGTTGGCGGGAAATCTTCGCTTCACCGGCCTGGCCTTCTTTGGCAAGTTCGTGTCCTGGCCACTGGTGGCCCTGGCATTCTGGTGGCTGGATGCCAGCATAGTCGGCCTCTATAACCTTGCCGTTTACCAGGCGATTTTCCTGATTTCCATAACCCCTATTGCGGCCAATACAGTGGTAATTGCCACCCTGCTGGATACAGCCCCGAAACAGGCCGCAGGTACTGCCTTGCTGAGCACCCTGTTCGCGCTCGCCTTTATTCCGGTGATGGTGGCGCTGGTTATTCCCTGACAGAACGTCAGGGAATCGTTGCTGAAAAGCCCAGCTCTGTGACGCCGGCGCTCAGTCGTAATCCTGCAGCAGGCCGGCCATATCGTCGGCGTGCTCCTCTTCAACGGCGAGGATCTCTTCCATTAACCGGCGTGTTGTCGGGTCATCATCGCCCAAGTATTGGATAATCTCGCGATAGCTGTCGATGGCGATACGCTCCGCCACAAGATCCTCTTCGATCATCTCCTTGAGGGTGTCGCCTTCAACATACTCCGAGTGGCTGCGAGCCGTCAGGCTGTCTGGTGAAAAGTTCGGGTTGCCTCCCAGCTGGGCAATACGCTCGGCAATCTGGTCAGCGTGCTCCTGTTCCTGCTGAGCGTGTTCAAGAAACTCCTGCGCCACGGCTTCCGCGTTCAGCCCGTCGGCGGCGTAGTAGTGGTGCTTGTAGCGCAGCACGCAGACGATCTCGGTAGCGAGTGCCTCGTTGAGAATCCTGATCACGGTTTCCCGGTCAGCCGCGTAGCCATCGGTGATGGCGCCGTCACGCATGTTTGCGCGGGCGCGTTCGCGGATTTTCTTGATGTCGGACAGAAACGGTTGCTTATCGCTGGCTGAGGTGTTCTTGGATGTACTCATATACAGCTCCTTCTGAGAGTTGGCGGATACTGCTGTGTTCGGTACGAAACAACCTTAGCATTCGATCAGGAGCCGTGCATTGTGGATACTGCCGACAGGCCAGCGTGGACGGCGGCCTGGATCAGCCGGCATTAACCGCTTCCGCTACTTTTCCCTGGGCAATATCGCTACGGGCATGGCGTACCACACTGATGCCAGCGGTGATCGCCAGGCTACCCATAATCGCCGCAACAATAAGGTCGGGCCAGGCTGTGCCAGTGCCGAACACCCCCAGTGCGGCGACCATGACCGCAATATTGCCAATGGCATCATTGCGGCTGCACAGCCATACCGAGCGCATATCGGAATCGCCTTCCCGGAACCTGAACAGCATGATGGCAACGCTCATATTGGCAACCAGGGCCAATAGCCCGACAGCTCCCATGGTCAGAGGTTCCGGCGTTATATCGTTCTGCATTACCCAGATGGCACGGCCTAGCACCGCCAGGCCGAATACCGTCATGGTTATGCCTTTCACCATGGCGGCGCGGCCTCGCCAGACCATACCCATGGAAAGTACGGACAGCGAGAGCAGGTAGTTGGCACTGTCCCCGAAGAAGTCGATAGCGTCCGCGAGCAACGACACCGAGCCGGACTGGAGGCTCGCGTAGCCCTCCACCAGGAACATGGCCAGGTTGACCGAGAGAGCAATCCACAGGGCTTTGCGAAAGCCCGGAGCGGGTGATTTGGTTTCGGGGGCGGAGCAGCTACACGCCATGATGACCTCCTGTATCTGAATAAGGCCATTTAAAACCCTGTAGCTACTACAGAGTCAACAGGTGTGCTGTGGAAACGCTTCAGCGCGATCCCGGAGTGTGGTGATGAGTGCCCGGAACGTGGTTGTTATTCCCTGTGGTGTTGTTGATCGCAGGCTTCGACGTCAACCCTCCGAGTATGCCGCACTCACTGACAGTGCGACCCTCAGAACAGGCTCTCTGAAGCTGCTCGAGTGTGTCTTCGAGGCTTGTCAGTTCCTTCAGGCGCTCCCGCACATGGCGCAGGTGACGAGCCAGAAGCGCATCCACCTCGCTGCAGTCTGCATCCGGATGGTCGGCCAGCCGGAGCAGTTCGCGGATTTCATCCTGAGCCATGTCCAGGTTCCGGCAACGTTTGATGAACAGCAGCCGGTCAAGATGGGTTTGCCGGTATTGTCTGTAGCCGCTGGCCTCCCGCTTTGGCTCCGGCACCAGGCCAATTTTCTCGTAGTAGCGAATGGTTTCCACCGGAACGCCAGTCGCTTTCGAGATTTCACCGATTTTCATAGCCGATTACCCCTGTCGCTCTTTGGGCATTGAGACGCTGGCCCTGAGCCCGCCCCTGGTTCCGATACTGAATGACAGACTACCACCATAACGCTCTGTGATTTCCCTGACGATAGCCAGTCCGAGCCCGTGTCCGGGTGTCTGCTCATCCAGCCGTACGCCGCGGGTACCCAATGTCTGAAGTGCATCGGGCCTGGCGCCAGGCCCGTCGTCTTCCACGGTAATGATCAACTGATTTGAGCTCTCATTCAGAGATAACTCGGCACTTTTCCTCGCCCATTTGCCTGCATTATCCACGAGGTTGCCCAGAATCTCGTTCAGGTCATGCTCTTCGATCGGCCAGCGCGTTTCAGGGCCCAGTTCGGTTTCCAGTTCGAAGTTCTTGTCGGGGTAAAGTCGGCCCAGCATCCACAGGAGGTCACGGGCCTGGCTGACGGGCTTTGCCGCCTTGCCTGCCTGGGGCCCAGCGAAGCGGCTGCGGCGCATTTCACTTTCCAGCTGACGGTCAATGTCGGATAGCCGTTGGGCCAGCTGTTGTCGCATCCCCGGATCCAGGGCACGGGTATCGTCCTCAAGTACCTGCCGAATGGCGGATACCGGTGTTTTCACACTGTGAGAGAGGTTGGCCAGCGCGTCCCGGGACCGGGAAAGTCGCTGATCCAGGGTGTCCAGTAGCTGGTTCAGCTGGCTGGTCAGCGGCTGAAACTCCGCAGGTGCGTCAACATCCAGCCGGTTGGTGGCGCCGGTTTGCAGGGAAGTCAGGCCATGTTGAATGCGGTTAACGGAGCTCAGGGACAGCCGGATTGCGAGCCAAATTGCGAGTATCAGCAGTGCCAGCAGGATGGCGGAAACCACGGCCGTCCAAAGGTGCAGCTCCTGCTGACTTTGCTGCAGGTGGCTAAGGTCCTCGGCCACTACGATCACCACGGTTTCACCATTGAGTGAAAAGGCTTTGCGGTACGCCAGAAAATCAGCAATGGAGGCATTGGATCCAGGAGTGGTTTTGCGGACCAGGCCGGTGTCTTCCTCGATGAGAAGCGGCTCGAGAACCGTCGACCATTGAGCGGGAGAGCTGTGAATCTGGCTGCCTGCGCGCAGGGCAAATGCATGGTGGAAGACTTCCTCGAAATAGTCCCCTTCGGCAATGTCGCGAATTTCCTGCGGGCCGGATTGCCGCAGCTGGTGCTCCAGGAAGGAAACTTCATCCTGCAACCGGTCTTCAACAAAATCCCGGGCCATACGCTCGAGCAACAATCCATGGACAATCCAGGCCGCAACCATCAGCGCAATGGCGGCTGGCAGCAGCAAGGTGAGCAGGCTTCTGCGGATAGAGCGCCGGGGATCAATCCGATGCATTGAAAATATATCCCTGGCCGCGACGGGTGGTGATGGCTTCCGCTCCGGTGATTTTTCGCAGCCGGCGCACGTAGGCCTCAATGGTGTTGTCACTGGGGCTGTCGTTGAGGTTGTAGAGCTGCTCCAGCAATTGCTCCTTGGAGAACAGTTGCCCCGGACGGCTCATCAGGCAACGCAGCAGGCGAAACTCGGTGCCCGTCAGCGAGTGCTCCTGGCCATCCGGTGTATGCAGGCATTGGCGGTGTTCATCCAGCTCGAAGCCACCGGCGCTCAGCTTTGCCTCTACCCGGCCTTCACTGCGGCGAATCAGGGCATTCAGCCGTGCCAGCAGTTCCTCGGTCTGGAAGGGCTTGGCCAGGTAATCGTCCGCCCCGGCCTTGAGGCCATTCACCTTGTCCTGCCAGTCGCCCCGGGCGGTCAGGATAAGCACCGGCATCGCCAGTTTGTCCGCCCGCCAGCTTTTGAGAACATCCAGGCCGTTTCCATCAGGTAGTCCCAGGTCCAGTACCACAGCCCGGTAGTCTTCCTGTTTGCCAAGATGCTCGGCCTGCTTTGCGGTGCCAGCCTCATCGACGGAAAAGCCTACACCATCTTCGCTGAATCCATGGGGCGTTCCGGTTTTGCCCGGGGCACCCTGGCGCCAGAAAAAGGAATGACTGCGAAAGTGCCCGAATTGCGTGAGGCCCCGTTGCTGACCATGGCCGACATGGCCGGGCATATGGACCATGGCGGAATGGATCATGGCAACATGGACCACGATGACATGGGTGGGATGAATCACAAGGACATGAACAGTCACGACATGGCTGGCATGGACCACAGTGACATGAAGAGTGACGACATGGCCGGCATGGATCACAGTGACATGGGCGGCAATGCCAAGATGGATCACAGCGCCATGGGCCATGGCAGTATGGGCCAGGGTGAAGGAGAAACCCTTCCGGAAGACCCCTTCTATGCCAAGGGCAGCGGGCTGATGCCTACGGCGAGCAATGGCGGTAAATTCCTCTCCTACGCGGACCTGAAAGCCCAGAACCCGCTGTACGAAGACAGAGAGCCCACCCGGGAAATTGAGCTCCGCCTTACCGGCAACATGGAGCGTTACGAGTGGAGCATCAACGGCACCAAGTACGAGGATGCCGACCCCATCGTGCTGCAATACGGCGAGCGGGTCCGCTTCAAATTCGTCAACGAGACCATGATGACCCACCCGATGCACCTGCACGGTATGTGGTCGATTCTCGACGTGGGCGAAGGCAAGTGGAATCCCCTGAAGCACGTCATCAGCGTGGCGCCTGCCACTACGGTGTATATGGAAACGGAAGTGGATGCGCCGGGTGAGTGGGCTTTCCACTGTCATCTGTCTTATCACGCGGCCTCCGGCATGTTCCGCAAGATCGTGGTTGAGGGTGGCCCGGATAGTGCTGTGGCTGAAGGCAAGCAAAGCGGGAACCAGGGGGGTGAATCATGAATCGTCTGGCTGTATCCATGTGTGGTCTGTCCCTGGCGGTGGCTGCACTGGCAAACCCCGCTGTCGCTCAGGAAGATCCTGCCAAGAAAACCCAGACAGCCAAGACCTTCTGGGGCGTGTCTGCCGAAAAATTTGAGTACCGTTACAGTGATTCAGACGAGGAACTGGCGGTTATTGAGGGTGACGCCTATTACGGCACCGATGAGCTCAAGTTCCGCTGGCTGTTTGAGGGCGAGTGGGAAGAAGCCCACAACGCGTGGGAAACCCTTGAAAACCAGTTTGTTGCCCAGACTCCAGTGGACGACTTCTGGGATGCCAAGGCGGGTGTCCGCATTGACACTCCCGAGGGGCCGGACCGGGTCTATGGCGTGCTCGGGCTCACTGGACTGGCACCGTACTGGTTCGAGGTGGACACCAACCTTTATGTCAGTGATGAAGGCGACGCGTCGGTAGACTTTGAGGCGGAATACGAGCTGTTGGTCACCAACTTCTGGATTATGTCAGCTTCGTTTGAGAGTCTCGTGGCGTTCTCGGAAGATCGGGCAATCGGCGTGGGCAAGGGGCTCAATTCCACCGAAGTGGGCCTGAGGCTGAGTTACGACTTGCTTGACCGTTCCTTCGCCCCCTATGTGGGGGTCGTTCATGAGCGTAAGTATGGAGACACGGCCGATCTCGCGCGGGATTCAGGTGGCAGTACCGAAGACTGGTTTGCAGTGCTAGGGGCACGGATGATGTTTTGACTCGCGCTTGATGATTCAGGTCAAGTTTGACTCGATTTCTTACCTGACTTTGAGGTTCTCTCAGCCTCGATTCAGCTTCATGGTCTTTACTGAATATAAAACTGTCAGGCGCAGTTATTAAGGAGGATCTCATGAACAGATTTCGTCGTTTAATCGCGTGTTCCGTACTCGTGGCAGCGCCAGCTTTAGTCTTTGCCCAGGGGAATTCCCAGCAAATGTCCCATGGCGGCATGATGAACCAGGAACAGATGCAGCAAATGCATGAGAATATGTCGCAGATGCAGTCCATGATGCAGGAAATGCGAAGCGCAACATCAGAGACTGAGCGCCAGCGTCTCCGCGAAAAACACATGGAAGCCATGCACGAGCACATGGGTATGATGCGTGGCGGCATGATGGGCCAGGGCCAGGGAATGATGGGTGATGGCCAGGGCATGATGAACAACCAGGGTAAAAAGCAGGGTGGTAACTCGCAGGGCAACCGCTCCGGTGGAGCAGGGATGGACAACGGGCAGCGTCTGAACATGATGGAAAATCGCATGAATCAGATGCAGCTTATGATGGAACAGATGCTGGAACACCAGCGGCAACTGAACCGGAATTGATCTCTGTCCCACACCCGTTTGTTGCGTGTGGTAGCTTAAGGCCTTTCGTGGATCTTTTCTGAAGAAGCGGAGGCTCATGTGCTGGAACGGCTGCAACGCCGATTGGGACTGCAGACTATCCCGGGGGTGTTTTTCACCTCCGCCGGGGTGGCGGCGCTGTTTGTCGCTCTGGCGGTTCCTTTTGACCAGGTGGTGGCCAGGAGTTTCGGGCTACTCACTGGCTGGGTAGCCCGCAACCTCGGCTGGTTTTATATTCTCGCCGTTACCTCTCTGCTGGTGTTCCTGCTTGGCCTGGCCGTCAGCCGATACGGCAATATCCGCCTGGGAGCAGACGACAGCCGGCCGGACTATTCCAACCTGACCTGGTTTACCATGCTGTTTGCCGCCGGCATCGGTACCATCCTGATGTTCTGGGGTGTGGCGGAACCGGTTTCCCACTTCGCCAATCCGCCCTTTGAGGGCGTGCAACCGGGTTCTGAACGTGCAGCCAGCGATGCCATGACGGTAGCGCTCTACCACTTCGGCCTGCATACCTGGACCATTTTTGCACTGCCAGGGCTTGCCATTGGCTACTTTGCCTACCGTCACAATCTGCCCATGCGTATCAGCAGTCTGTTCTATCCGATTCTGGGAGAACGGGCGTTCGGGCCCTGGGGTTGGGCGGTCGATGTCATCGCCGTGCTGGGAACCCTGTTTGGTGTGGCGACCTCGCTGGGGCTGGGGACTCTGCAGTTGAACAGTGGCCTGAGCTATCTGTTCGGCACACCTTCCAACGGCCTTGTCCAGGTTCTCCTGATTGCGACGATTACCAGTATTGCTGCCACTTCAGTGGCTCTCGGGCTGGACAAGGGAGTGCGCCGGCTGTCCCAGCTCAATATCGTGCTGGCCATGATTCTGCTCGGCTTCGTGCTTGTCGTGGGGCCAACCGTATTCATCGCCGAGGGCATGGTCCAGAGTGTGGGCAATTACCTCCATGACTTGCCCTGGCTGGCCTTCTGGACTCAAACCTTCAAGGAAACCGACTGGCAACGGCAATGGACTCTGTTCTACTGGGCCTGGACCATCTCCTGGGCTCCGTATGTGGGGATTTTTATTGCCCGGATCTCCCGTGGACGAACCATCCGCGAGTTTGTCGCCGGTGTTCTGTTTGCCCCCACGGCGTTTACGCTGGTGTGGTTTGGTATTTTCGGGTTATCCGCCATTCAGGTGGAGATGAACGGCCAGATCGCACTGGCCGAACAGGTGGCAGAGGATCCCTCTGTCGCCATTTTTGCCTTTCTCGAAGCCTTCCCGCTTGCAGACGTGGCATCGGCCCTGAGCGTGGTCATCATCGTTATTTTCTTTACCACGTCATCCGATTCCGCCTCCCTGGTGATCGATATGCTGACCCGGCGGGACGATCAGCCGTCTCTGGTGCGCCAGCGGATCTTCTGGGCCGCCGCGCAGGGGGTTATTGCTGCAACCCTGCTGCTGGCGGGCGGGCTGGATGCGCTGCAGAACGTGATTACGTCGCTGGGCCTGCCTTTCTGTATTTTGCTGGTTTTTATGGCTGTAGCGCTGTTCAGGGCGCTGCGGGCAGATTACCGCGGATACAGCATGAACGAACTGGTCCAGGGGAGGGCTTTCCCGGAAGTGGAGGGCGCTTCCGTATCCACACAGGAGAACGACTATGTATCAGAAACTGTTGATCGCCATTGATCCGGAAGACGACGGCGAAGGCAAGCGCGCTCTGGAGGCCGCTATGGATCTGCTGGCCGAGGACGGTGAACTCCACCTTGCCAGTGTGTTCAGCCCGGGCGGTGGCGGGTTTTTCCCACACGTGACGGAGGAGGCGCCTGAGCGAAAAGAGGCGGAGGTTCGGGAAATGCTGGATCTTCTCGTGCGTAAATACCTGCCCCTGAACCGGAGCGCTACCTTGCACGTGGTGGCGGGCAGTGCCGGAGAAAAGCTGGTGGGCCTGGCCGGACAGCTCTGCGTTGAACTGATGATACTGGTCTCCCGTGGCAGCAGCGGGCACTGGCCGTTGCGACGGGCAACCGTGGAGTATGTCGCAGTAAATGCGACCTGTGCGGTACTGGTTCTGCCGTCAATGGACAAAGCCGAACTGGAGAAAAGTGAAGAACACCGCGAATAATCGGCCCGGGTATTAACGGAGAAGAACTATAGGGGAAGTGCTGGTTTCTAACCAATGGGTCCAGCGGAGGCTACACTTGAAACAGCCGATATCGAGTCCACGGTTGTATGTAGTAGTGCGATGGTTTTGCTGACTTTCGAAATCAGCTTACAGGGAGATCCCAATGACACAGAGCACTTCAAAAGCAACTACTGGAAATACAAAGGCACAAGGGGAGCCAAAGCCTCGCAGGGTCTATCTCGTCGACGGCGCGCGAACCCCGTTTCTCAAGGCCAGGGGGCGCCCTGGTCCATTCTCGCCGGTGGACCTCGCGGTCCAGTGTGGTCGCCCGTTGCTGTTGCGCCAGCCGATCCCGGCGGACGCATACGACCAGGTCATACTTGGCTGCGTTAACGTGGTGCCCTCAGAGATGAACCCGGCACGGATCGCCGCCCTGCGGCTGGGGATGGGAGAAGCCATGCCCGCATTTACCGTGCAGATCAACTGCGGTTCCGGTATGCAGTCCATTGATACCGCCTACAAATACATTCGTGAGGGTGACAGTGACCTGATCCTGGCGGGCGGCACCGAGGCTCTCAGCCACGCTCCCATGGTTCTGCAAACTGAAGCAGTGGAGTGGCTGGCGGGGCTCAATGCTGCTTCTTCTCCCCAGGATTATGCCCGCCAGCTAGGCCAGTTCAGCCCGAAGGACTTCAAGCCGGAAATCAGCCTGGCCAAGGGGCTGACGGACCCCATTGTCGGATTGAGTATGGGGCAGACGGCTGAGGTTCTGGCCCAGCAGTTCAACATTTCCCGGCAGGAGTCCGATGAGTACGCCGTATCAAGCCATCAACGCCTGGCCCGGGCCCAGGAAAAGGGCTGGCTGGACGACGAGGTAGAGCCCGCCATCTCGCCGGAAGGAGCGTTGTTCACGCAGGATGATGGTGTCCGCGCCGATACCTCCACCGAGTCCCTGGCCAAACTGAAGCCCGCCTTTGAACCGCCTTTCGGGCAGGTGACGCCCGGTAACAGTTCCCAGGTCACTGACGGAGCCTCCTGGATGATACTGGCATCCGAGGAGGCGGTGAAAAAATACGGGCTCAAGCCCAAGGCGGTCCTGGTTGATAGTGAGTGGGCCGCCCTCGACCCCAAAATCATGGGGCTTGGCCCGGTGCTAAGCTCCACCGCGCTGCTGCAACGACACAAGGCAGACCTTGAAGACATTGACCTGTGGGAAATCAATGAAGCGTTTGCGGCGCAGGTGCTGGCCTGCACCAGGGCCTGGAACGACCCGGAGTTCTGCAGGGTGGCCCTGGGTCTGGACAAGCCCATGGGGAGACTTGATCCCGAACGGCTGAATGTCGATGGCGGCGCGGTGGCGATAGGCCATCCGGTTGGCACCAGCGGTAACCGCATTGTGCTGCATCTGATGAACACTCTGCACCGCAAGGGCCTGAGGCGGGGCATTGCCACCGAATGTATTGGTGGGGGCCAGTCCGGAGCCATGCTGATTGAGGCGGTATAGCGACTCTCTCAGCGAGTACGCTTTAGCCACAGGATTCAGGAGGCAGCAATGACAGGTCATATTCTGGAAGCACTGAGTACCCGTGAAATGGCCCGGGGGCCATTTGAAAACCCGGATAGCGCTGCACAGGCAGAAAACTGGCAGCACTGGCACCTTGATCGCGACAGTAATGAAGTTGCATGGCTTATTTTTGACAAAAAAGATGCCGGCGCAAACGTAATCTCGGCCGGGGTTCTCGAAGAGCTTGACAGGATTGTCAGCGAACTTGAGAGCAAGCCGCCCAAGGGGCTGGTATTGCGCTCCACCAAGCCCACGGGCTTTTGCCTCGGGGCGGATATCTCGGAATTCACCGAGCTCAAGTCGGAATCCGAGGTGGTTGAAAAGCTCAGCCGGGCCCATGAAGTGGTCGACCGGTTTGAGGCATTGTCGTTTCCCACTATCGCCGTCATCCATGGTTCCTGTCTGGGTGGCGGCCTGGAACTGGCCCTGGCATGTGACTATCGGTTTGCCATTCCGGGTGCGAAACTGGGATTCCCCGAAGTGCAGTTGGGTCTGCATCCGGGCCTGGGCGGCACCGCCCGTTTTACCAGGCTGGTGGACCCCATTGAAGCCATGACCATGATGCTGACCGGCAAGACAGTCCCCCATTTCAAGGCCAGGAAACTGGGGCTGGTAGACCAGGTGCTCGAGGAACGTCACGTTGAAGCAGCGATCGCGGCGGCGATTGCCGGCGACATTGAGCAAAGTAGCAAAAGCATGCGTGGTCGGGTGCTTACAACAAAGCCGGCGCGCCAGCTGGAAGCCCGGCAGATGCGTTCACAGGCGGCCAAAAAAGCACCCCCTGAGAATTATCCCGCCCCCGAAGCACTGATCGAGCTGTGGGAGCAGTACGGGGGTGATTCTGGTCCATCCATGCGCAAGGAAGAAATCGCCTCATTTGCCAGGCTGATGATGACGGACACCTCCCGTAATCTGGTGAAGGTGTTCTTCCTGCGCGAAAAAATGAAGGGCCTGACCCGTACCGGGGCAGAACCGGTCAGGTATGTGCACGTTGTCGGCGCCGGTGAGATGGGGGCTGATATCGCCGGTTGGTGCGCCTTCCAGGGCCTGAACGTCACCCTCTTTGATATGGAGGCGGAAAAGCTGGCGGATGCGGTCGGGAAGCTGTCCGCTCTGTGTGAAAAGAAGCACCGTTCCGACTCCCAGCGCCGGGATATACTGGATCGCCTGACACCTGATTTCTCGAACCGGGGCGTTGAACAGGCTGACCTGGTGATTGAGGCGGTGCCCGAGAAGGTGGACCTCAAGCAGAAAGTCTATGAAGAGGTGGAGCCCAGGTTGAAACAGGGCGCTATCCTGGCCACCAATACCTCAAGCATTCCCCTGGAAACCCTGGGTGAGAAACTCAAGGACCCGAAACGCCTGGTCGGCCTGCATTTCTTTAATCCGGTTGCCCTGATGCCACTGGTTGAGGTGGTTAACCATGATAAGGCCGCTAAAAAAGTGGTGGACCGCGCCCTTGCCTTCGTTGGCCAGATTGACAGGCTCCCGGCACCGGTGGAAACCGCGCCCGGCTTCCTGGTGAACCGGGCACTGACGCCATACCTGGTGGAAGCCATGGTCATGCTGGATGAGGGCGTTGCCGCAGAAAGCATCGACCGGGTAGCGGAAGCGTTCGGCATGCCGATGGGGCCGATAGAGCTGGCCGACCAGGTGGGCCTGGACATCTGTCTGAGCGTGGCCGAGATGCTGCGTGACCGCCTGGATACCAAATTGCCGCCGGCGCCGGACTGGCTCAAACAGAAGGTTGAAGACGGCAAGGTGGGCAAGAAGTCCGGTGAAGGTCTGTACCAGTGGAAGAAAGGCCAGGCGGACAAGCAGGACAAGACAAAGCCAGCCCCGGACGACACCCTCGACCGGTTGCTGCTGCCGATGCTGAATGCCTGCTTTGCCTGCCTGCGTGAAGGCGTGATCGAGGATGAATCCCTGGTGGACGGCGCAATGATCTTTGGTACCGGCTTTGCCCCTTTCCGTGGCGGCCCCATGAATTACGCCCATGAACGGGGCATGGATGACATCCGGGAATCACTGGAAGCTTTGGCAAATGCCCATGGCGACCGGTTCAGGCCGGATGAAGGTCTCCGTAACCTTGGAGCTGCTCATGAATGATGTCGAACCGGGATCCGGGCCTCCGAGCTGTTGATACTCGAAAAGGTGAGCAATGGTGCTGAAAACCAGATAAAGCAGGCCAACAACTGACATGACCGATGGCTCACCAATGGTATTGATCCGGCGGCTCTGGCTGTTCTCGCGCCGGGTGATGCGGGATTTTCTCCGCAACCGTGGGGTTCTGCTGGCAGGGGGAGTTGGGTACAACGTGCTCTTGTCGGCAGTGCCCCTGCTGGCTCTGCTCGGGGTCTTGCTCACTCGTCTGGTGGACGAGGAGCAACTACTGAAGGTCATGGCGATCCAGGCCCAGCATTTTGCGCCTGCTCACGCTGACCTGTGGCTGGATGCCGTGCGTGCCTTCATGGAATCCCGGGATATCATTGGAATTGCAGGTATTCCGGTCCTGCTTTTCTTCAGCTCCTTTGCCTTCCGGATGCTGGAGGACTCGATTGCCATTATCTTCCACCGCCCGGACATCCCCCGGCGCAGCTTCTGGCTTTCAGCCGTGCTGCCATACGCGTTCATGCTGGTGCTGGGTGCCGGCCTGCTTACCATGACCCTGTTATTTGCCTTCATCAATACGCTTTACGACGAACCGGGGATGATCCTCTACCTGCTCAGTTTTGTCAGTGTCTTCATCATGTTCAGTGCTATCTACAAGGTGTTGCCCATTATGCGTATATCCCCGCGCAGAGCGGTGGTTGGAGGCCTGGTGGCGGCCATCCTTTGGGAGGCAACCCGGCTGGTCATGATGTATTATTTTCTCAATATCTCTTTCGTCAACGTGATCTACGGGTCGCTGACAACCATCATCGTTCTGTTGATCAGCCTGGAAGTGGGCTCCATTATTCTCTTGCTGGGAGCCCAGGTGATCGCGGAGCTGGAGCGCTGTGAGCGGGCCGGAGTGCCATGGTATGGCAGCCCGGACTGACTTTATCGTTCTGGTATTGAAAAATCAGTAGTGCACAACCGGGAGAAACGTCATGCGCTTGCTGTTATCCATCAGACTCTTGGGGCTTATTTTACTTCCTGGCCTGGCTGTCTTGCCCGGCACCGGTAATACTGCCTTTCGTTGCGGTTCCTCATTGGTGGACGTCGGCGACTGGCCGGTGGAAGTGGAAGAGCGCTGCGGAGCGCCGGATTACGTGGCCACTTACCCGACGGCTACCGTTCCCGGCGTCGGCGTTGTGGGCGAGGTAGAGCACTGGTATTACAACCCTGGCCCCCACGGATTCATCCGCCGCCTCGAATTTCGTGACGGCAAGCTGCGCAGTGAGCACAGCCTGGGCTATGGTTTTTCCGGAGACAGCGCCGGTGACTGTTCGCCGGCCCGACTGCAAAGTGGGGTCAGCGAATTCGAGATGGTGGCCTATTGCGGCGAGCCGGTTTCCCGGCGGGTCACCTGGGAAGCCATCGGCCGTGGGTCAGACATTGCCGGGCATTACCGGCCCGGTACCCTGGTGCCGGTGGAGGAGTGGATGTATGAAACCGGTAAGACCCAGTTTCGCCGGATCATCAGAATGCGCAATGGCCGGGTTACCCATGTTGAGACCACCAGGAAACCACGGGGAAACTGACTGTGACGAGATTCAGCGATGGATTGCCCGCACCATCAGTGCTGATGTTCGACTGGCACGGCACGTTGGTGGATACCCACGATGCGATGTTCAGCGCCATGGAAGACATGCTTCCGCAACTGGAAGATCTGGGCCTGGTGGACAGGTTGTTGCCTGAAGACAAATGCCGCACCGCCGATGACGCTCGCCTGGTGCGTTACATCCGGATTTTCCGTCGCCTGCATCCGCGTATTCTGGCAGAGCGGCGGGTGTCACGTACCGATATCTTCAATGCCATCTTTGGTGACGACAAAGAGGCCAGGTTAATCGCCCACGAGGCCTACAATCACTGCTACCGAAAATATTTCGGCAAGGTCAGGCCCTTCCAACAAGGTGCCTACGAATATCTCACTGCCCTGAAAGAGATGGGAATCCGGCTGGCGGTGTCCACTAATCGCAACCGGGAGTTCCTGGATAAAGAGCTGAAGATGGTCGACGAAGGGCGCTGGCAGAATCTTTTTGATGCCACGGTCTGTGCCGATGACGTGACCGAATACAAACCCGATCCGGAAGTCATCACCCGCGCCCTGGAGAAGCTGAATTTGCCGGTAGATGAGCGGGCCTGGTACGTGGGCGACAGTTATGTTGACATGCTCACCGCCAACCGCGCGGGAGTTTCGGGCGTTTTCTATAACGGTGCCTGCTGGGAGTCCGGGCGGATTGACAGCTGGTTCAGTCACCGGGACGCTCCGGCTGCGATTCTCGACAGCTTCGAGGATCTCATCAACCTGCTGGCCCTGCTTGAACGGCAGGAGCCGGACGCGTTCCGGGCGCCCCCTGCCGAAGTCCGCCCCAGACCCTATCCGCGCCCGGAACCGCCTCAGCCCCGTATTGAGCCTGACTGGCATCCCGCGGTTGTCCGTCTTATCCGGCCATCGGTGGTGTTGTTTGACTGGCATGCGACCCTGGTGGATACCCTGGACGCCATGTACCACGCGGTGGACGACATGTTTCCCGAATTTGAGGCGCTGGGGCTTACCGACCGCATGTTGGCGCCCGAAGACAGTAAAACCCCTGAGGATGCCCGTCTTGTGGCTTACGTTCGCGAGTTTGCCAGACTGCACCCCAAGGTGCGGGCCGATCGAAAGATATCACGCACGGATATCTTTGAAGTGCTCTTCGGTGAGGACCAGGACGCGAAACAGATGGCCCACAAGGTGTTCAACCGCCACTACCGGGAACATTACGGCACGGTGAAAGCCTTCGAACCCAAAGTGCGTGCGGTACTTGAGGGGTTGCGGCGCACTGGTATCCAGGTAGGGGTGATTACCAATCGTGACCGGGAGTTTTTCGAGCATGAGCTGGCCGCCGTGGAAGACACCGGCTGGACTCACCTGTTTGATGTGGATGTCTGTGGCGATGACACGCCCCTGAGGAAACCCCACCCGGACCAGCTTTATCTCGCGGTGCAAAAGCTGGACTACCCGCCGGACCCAAGCGTTTGGTACGTCGGTGACAGCACTACCGATGTCATCGCCGCGAAGCGTGCGGGCATGACCGCCGTGTTCTTTAACGGTGCGCAATGGGATCTGCCGTGGTTGAACCGGATTTTTCCGGGCACCCACAAACACCCGGATAAACCGGATGTGGTGGTTAACGACTTTTCGGAGTTCTGGGCTCTGGTGCTGGCCTGTGAGGTCGGGCCGCCGTGAGGTCCGTCTTCTTACCGGCTACCCAATGCCTTTTCAATGTCCAGCCCCAATATGACCACGCCCTTGGGCAGACCGTCTGAAACAGGCCCCACCGGCGCGCTGACGGTTACCTGAAAGCGTGAGGTGGAAGCATCGTAACGAATGTCCGATAGGTACATGGCCTCCACACCGGTTGAGCCTGCAAGGGTGTTTTCCACAACATGGGTAAACTTGGGCTCGTCTCCCTGCCAGTAATCAGACGCAAGCTGGCTCATGGCGACGAGTGTGCCGAGATTATTAGTGAGCAGAGCCTCGGTGACAGTGTCTCTGTGGGTCAGCTTCCAGGCGTGAAGGGTTCGGGAGCCGGGCAATTCAAGGATGGCTTTTGCAAGTTCGGGCGTTGTCGCGGGTGCCAGCGCTTGCCATTTGGCGTCGAACGTCAGCACATCGGTCAGGTTTTCAATGGGTGGGCCGGCGTCGATCGCCTGTTGCAGGTTGAGCATCCCCTCGATTTCGTTGAACAGTCGCTCTGACAGGTTTTTTATCCGTGCCTCCTCATCGGCAGTAAGTGTGATCTGGCCTTCCATGCAGGCGGGCAGGAACTGGTTGAAAGCGGGCAGGAAGTCAGGGTTGTTGGCGGTGAAGTTTTCACTGAGATACATATACAAGGGTGCGTAACGGAGAAAGTGGGCGTTCAGTTCGTCGGCGCGCGACTTGTCTGGCTCGTGCAGGTCAATCATGGCGCGCCTGTCCATAAGGGCTGCATCGATTCGGCCACGCTTTAACAGGGCGAGCAACTGGCTTGGTAGTGAGACGCTCATGAAAACGTCAAAACCGTTGTTCTCAAGCCAGGCCTCCTCATTACTGCCGTCCACAACGCCGATGCGGGCAGTTTCCGGCACTACGTCCGGATCAGTTGTGAAGAAATACCATTTCTCAAGGGCGACCGGGTTGCTTCTTTTCGCAGTAGTATCCAGTTCGATGGAAGGATCTATGGCAAAGTAACCATCGATCAGGTTCCTTTGCAACGAGTGTACGGCCCGATTTTGCGGCGTGATCCGAATGCGGGTCGACCAGCCGGCCCGGCTCGCAGCGCAGTTAACCGTATCTGCCGTCTCGCCAACTACCTTCGAGTCGCCAGGGCCTCCTAGTGCCGGGACCTGGTAAGGCGATGACGCAAACGTATAGAGATTGAGTTCAGGGGGCCGGGCATAACAGACCGACAAGGCAACCGTGCCGATTACACCCAGAACCACAGGCCGGAAATCCATGGAGAGCGTTTCACCCATTTTTGTTAACAATCTTGAACTCAGCCTAGCACTCACTCGGGGCTTTTGCCTCACAACTTTTAGACATATGCTTGCAGGTGCGAACAACAATAAAGGTTTTTAAATGTCTGATGTAAAAGCATCGATTCTTGTTGTCGACGACGACCTGGCGATACGTGAGCTATTGCAGGAACATCTGTCCCGTGTTGGTTACGACGTGATGACTGCCGCCGAAGGTGATGGCATGCGCCAACGGCTGTCACAGTCAAAGGTGGACCTGATCGTGCTCGACATTATGATGCCCGGCGACGATGGCTTCACGCTTTGCCGGGAAATCCGTGAGCACTCGCAGGTGCCCATCATCATGCTGACGGCAAGCTCCGATGAAACCGACCGGGTGGTGGGCCTGGAAATAGGGGCCGACGATTACCTGGCAAAGCCGTTCAGCGCCCGTGAGCTGCAGGCCAGAGTAAAGGCGTTGTTGCGGCGCTCAAGCTTTACCCGAGCGGACAATCCCCGGTTCGTGCGTTTTGATCGCTGGCGTCTGGACACACTGGCCCATGAGCTCATCTCGGATCAGGGACGAGCCATCCCCCTGTCTGGCGCCGACTTTGCGCTGTTACAGCTCTTTCTCGCTCACCCAAACGAAGTGCTGGACCGTGACACCATTTCCGGGGTTACCCGTGGCCGGGAATCCATGCCCCTTGACCGGGTTGTGGATGTTGCGGTCAGCCGCCTGCGCCAGCGCCTGGGGGATCAGGGGCGAAACCCCAGGCTGATCAAGACGGTGCGCGGTGCCGGGTATCTGCTGGCGGCAACAGTGTCTTATGCCGCGGAATGAGGGCGGGGCGGTCGATACCGGGCGCCGGGTATGGCGCCTAGTGCCCTCGTCGCTCCTGGGGCGCATCCTGCTGCTGACACTGCTGGCCATGGGGGTGGCCCAGGTGGCCTCGAGTATGATCTGGGTAGGTACCTTCCGCGCCCAGCAGGTTGAGGGGCTGGTCAATACCACCCGCAATCTTGCCTCTTCGGCGGCGGCCACCACGCAGTTCTTCAAGTCTCTGCCGCTCCAGTACCGGCATATTGTGCTGGATCAGCTGAGGGACATGGGCGGCTCCCGCTTTTTTGTCTCCCTCAATAACAAGCGCATAGAAATGCGGGCACTTCCAGACAGCGAGCGCAAGCAACTGGTTACCGAGGAAGTTGAGGCAGTGCTCAGGAGCCGGTTGGGTAAATCGACCAATCTGTATGTGGAGTTTGTTCACCCGGATGACCTTCGAATCCTCAATACCCAATTACCACTGGATGCACTACCCAAGTCCTGGGCGCACCACGCGTTGACCCTTGAGCCCATCAAGCCCCCGGTGCTGGTCACTCAGGTAGAAGTGGCCACGGGCGAGTGGCTTTATCTGGCGTCGTTGTTGCCCGCCCCTTACGTGTCGCTGGACGACGAAAGCATCCCGGAGCAGCAGATAGTGTTTATCCTGGTGATGATCGGCGTGCTTTTTCCCGTGTTGGCCTGGCTCGTACGCCGCCAGACACGGCCATTGCACAAACTGGCCCGGGCCGCCCGTGACCTGCCACTGGACGAATGCCAGCCACCGTTGCGGGAACAGGGCAGTGCGGAAATTGTGGCTGTTACACGCGGCTTTAATACCATGCATCGGCGGCTGCAGAGCTACATCAGCGACCGGGACCAACTGTTCAGGGCGATCTCCCACGACCTTAAAACCCCGATCACCAGGCTGCGCCTGCGGGCTGACCTGATTGAGGACGACAATACCCGCGAACGGCTAGAAAGCGATCTCCAGGAACTGGAATTGCTGGTGAAAGGTGCCCTGCAGAGCATGAAAGACACGGACATTCACGAGAACGTTGAGCTGATTGATATCGATGGCATGTTGCGTCGAATGGCCGAAGCCTATACCGGTGGCAGCCCTCGCGTGGGGGTGGAGGGAAGCTGTGCCCCGTATCGAGGCAAACCCCTGGCATTGAAGCGCTGCCTGGGTAACCTGATGGACAACGCGGTCAAGTATGGGGAGGCGGCAACGATCTGCGTTGAAGACTCTCCCGAACAACTGGTCATCCACGTCAGGGACCACGGCCCTGGCATCCCCGAGTCGGAGCTGGACCGGATTTTCGAGCCCTATTACCGCCTTGGTCAGGAGCACCGGAAAGGACACGGGCTCGGGCTCGGAATCGCCCGTAACATTGCTCAAAGCCATGGGGGCGACCTCAGGATAGCCAATTGGTCAGGCGGGGGCCTGGACGTGACCCTTTCGCTCCCACGACATTGAAATTTCAATGTAACAAACGTGTTACATCGGTCTTTCAGTTTGATACGTTCCCCTGTCGGGTATTGCCATAGACTCTGATGTTGCCAATACAACAAAAACAAGGAGTCATGATGAATACCTGTAAATCGTATTATTCCGTGGGCACTAACAACGCCACTCCCGGCCATCGATTGGCGATTGCCATGAGTGTGGCTTCCCTGGGTCTGCTTGCCACCCAGGCCCATGCCCAGGAGAGTGTGGAAGAACGCCTGTCGGCCCTGGAGCAACAGCTGGCAGAGGTCGAACCCCATGCCCGGGGCGACCAGGGCTTCTCCTTCAACACCTACGCCCGCTCGGGGCTGCTTCTCAACAGTGATGGCAAAAGCGCGCCAGGCGGCCCCTACCTGACCCCGGCCGGTTCCGTTGGCGGTGCAGTCGGCCGGCTGGGCAACGAGCCGGACACCTACCTGGAAGCCATCCTCAACTACAAGAGCGTGGCAGAGAATGGCACCAGGTCCCATTACCGCCTGATGATTGCCGATTCCACCACTTCCTCAAATGACTGGACCGCCGGGGATGGCGCCCTGAACGTTCGCCAGGCTTACGTGGAATTCAGCAACCTGGCCGGGTTTACCGGCATTTTCGAGGATGCGTCGATCTGGGCCGGTAAGCGCTTTGACCGGGACCTGGATTTTGACATCCACTGGCTCGACAGCGATATCGTCTTTCTGGGGGGCACCGGTGCCGGTCTTTACGATGTCACCTTCAGCGAGTCGGTGAAGTCCAACTTCTCGCTCTACGGCCGCAGCTTCCTGGACTTTCCCTCCGATCCAGACACCACCGAGGGCACCTCGGACACCGACAACCTGATCCTGACGGCCAATAACTACTTCGGCAATATTCAGTGGCTGATCAACGGCATGTCCGCGGCGGATAATGACGAGCGTGTGGTCGGCGGCGTTATGGAAGCAGCCGACACTGGTGTGCAAACCATGCTGGCCTACCATGGTGACAGCTTCTTCGGACTGTCGGACGGCAGCTTCAAAGTGGCGTTGTTACACGGCCAGGGCCTGGGTGCGGAGGTCAAGAACCTTGGCGCCGACGGCAACCTGCATGAAGACGCTGTCAGCACCCGGATAGCCGCCTACGGCACCACCCGGCTGAGCGACAGCTGGCGCATTGCTCCGGCCATCATGGCGGAAACCAGCAAGGACCGTTATGTGGAAGGGGACGAGTACCAATGGCTCACCTTCAACACCCGCCTGGCCAACGAACTGGGGGCCAACTTCGAGATGCAGTACGAGGCGTCCTGGCAGGTCATGGATCTGCAGACGGAAGGCTACGAGGGACGTGGTGATGTCGACGGCGACTACGCCCGTTTTACCATTGCACCCACCTTCAAGCCACAGGTTGGCGACTTCTGGAATCGCCCGGAGATCCGCCTGTTTGCCAGCTACTCCACCTAGGATGATGAGCTTAACCGCTATGACGGTGGCGATGCCCTGGGCCAGGACGACTTTGGTGGTAGCCAGTGGACCTTTGGTACCCAGATGGAAGTCTGGTTCTGATAACCCACAAGTGTCTCCATTACAAAAACAAGGAGTCTTTATGAATACTCTCAAGCGTAACCTGACAGCCCTGGCGGTGTCTGCCGCCCTGATGCCTGCAGCAGCCGTTCACGCCGGTGAAGTGGAAGTTCTGCACTGGTGGACCGCCGGTGGGGAAGCTCGTGCCGCCGCTGCCCTGAAAGAAATGATGGAAGAGCAGGGGCACACCTGGAAAGACTTTGCGGTAGCCGGCGGCGGTGGTGAAGCCGCCATGACCGTACTGAAAACCCGCGCTGTATCCGGTAATCCACCTGCAGCGGCCCAGATCAAGGGCCTGGATATCCGGGAGTGGGCAGAACTCGGTTTTCTGACAAGCCTGGACAGTGTGGCTGAATCCGAGAACTGGGATCAGCTCATTCCGCCGATGATTTCCGATGTCATGAAGTACGAAGGTGAGTACGTGGCCGTGCCGGTGAACGTGCACCGGGTGAACTGGCTGTGGGTGAACCCGAAGGTGATGGAAGATGTCGGCGTTGAAGTTCCCACCACACTCGATGAATTCTTCGAAGTGGCGGCCAAGCTAAAGGCGGAGGGCTATATACCGCTGGCTCACGGTGGCCAGCCCTGGCAGGACGCGACCGTGTTCGATGCGGTGGCACTGGCGGAACTGGGTCCTGACGATTACCGCAAGGCGTTCGTGGACCACGACATGGATGTGATCAACAGCGAAAAGATGGAAGAGGTATTCTCACAGTTCGCCAGGGTAATGAGTTACGTGGATGACGACGCTGCCGGCCGGGACTGGAATACGGCCACTGGCATGGTGATTCGCGGTGAGGCGGCCATGCAGATCATGGGCGACTGGGCCAAGGGTGAATTTACGGCCGCGGAGCTGACACCGGGCGAAGACTACCTGTGTGCGCCAGCGCCGGGCACCGAAGGCCAGTTCACGTTTAACGTCGACTCCTTCGCCATGTTCAGTCTCTCGGACGAAGAGAACGTCAAGGCACAGAAGGACCTGGCCCGAACTATTCTCGAACCGGAGTTCCAGACCCTGTTCAACCAGAACAAGGGCTCCATTCCGGTACGTACCGACATGGATATGGGAGCCTTCGATACCTGCGCCCAGGCCTCTATGGACACGTTCAAGTCCAGTGCCGAGGATGGGGGGCTGGTACCAAGCTTCTCTCATGGCCTGGCGACGACCAGCTACATCCAGGGCCAGATCTTCGACGTGGTCACCAACTTCGTTAACTCCAGCAACCCGGACCCGGCAAAAACCACGGACCAATTGGCAGCAGCCATTCAATCCGCCATGTAATACCGCACCTGGCCGCCCGGTGGGCGGCCTTCGGGTTTTTTCAGGGGATTCCTAATGGAACACACTCAACGTCGCCCTGCCGGGGTGGCCAGGGCATCGTCCGGCCTGATGGATGGCCTGCAACGCTGGCTGCCCAAACTGGTAGTGGCGCCAACCTTCATACTGGTTGGCATTGGTATCTACGGCTACATGCTATGGACGGGTGTGCTGTCGTTTACCAATTCCAGCTTTCTGCCCAGCTACAATTTCGTCGGCCTTGACCAGTACGCCAAGCTGATGGAGAGCGAGCGCTGGTTGGTCGCCTCAAAAAATCTTGCGATCTTCGGTGGGCTGTTCATCGGCATTTGTCTGCTGATCGGTGTTGTACTGGCCATCTTCCTGGATCAGCGCATTCGCCAGGAGGGCGCCATAAGAACGATCTATCTCTACCCCATGGCCCTGTCCATGATTGTCACGGGCACAGTCTGGCGGTGGATTCTGAATCCAAGCCTGGGGCTGGAAAAGCTGATGCATGACTGGGGCTGGACCTCGTTCAGCTTTGATTGGCTGGTGAACTCCGATTTTGCCATCTACACCATCGTGATGGCTGCTGTCTGGCAGGCGTCCGGTTTTGTGATGGCTCTGTTTCTGGCCGGGTTGCGGGGCGTGGATGCCTCTATTATTCGCGCTGCAAGAGTGGATGGCGCCAGCCTGCCGGTGATTTACTGGAAAATCATCCTGCCCTCCCTGCGGCCGGTGTTTTTCAGTTCCGTGATGGTGCTGGCCCACATCGCCATCAAGAGTTTTGACCTGGTGATGGCCATGACCTCTGGCGGGCCGGGCTATTCCACCGACCTGCCGGCGGTGTTCATGTATGCCCACACCTTTACCCGTGGCCAGATGGGCCTGGGCTCTGCCAGCGCCATGCTGATGCTGGGGGCCATTCTTGCGTTGCTGGTGCCGTACCTGTATTCCGAATTGAGGGAGAAGCGCCATGACTGATGTAGTTCGTACCGGCTTTCGCCCCAGCCGTATTGCCATATACGGAGTGCTGCTGCTGGCGTGCCTGGTTTACCTGATTCCGTTGATCATCATGCTGATCACCAGCTTCAAGACACCCATGGATATCCGTACCGGCAATCTGCTGGCGCTGCCTGCGGACTGGACGGTTATGGGTTGGACCAAGGCCTGGTCGGAAGCCTGCACCGGCGTGCAGTGCGAGGGCGTCAAGGGGTACTTCTGGAATTCATTCAAGATGACCGTGCCTGCGGTGCTGATTTCCACACTGCTGGGTGCTTTTAACGGTTACGTATTGTCCAAATGGAAGTTCAAAGGCTCAGACCTGATGTTCGGCATGCTGCTGTTTGGCTGTTTTGTGCCGTTCCAGGTGGTGCTGCTGCCCATGGCGGCCACCCTGGGCAAGCTGGGTCTGGCGAACACAACGACCGGCCTGGTACTTGTCCACGTCATTTACGGGGTGGCGTTCACCACGCTGTTCTTCCGTAACTACTATGTGGCCATTCCCGATGCCCTGATCAAGGCCGCACGGCTGGACGGGGCCGGTTTCTTCACTATTTTCTTCCGCATTCTGCTACCGCTGTCCACACCAATTTTCATGGTGTCGCTGATCTGGCAGTTCACCCAGATCTGGAACGACTTCCTGTTCGGGGTGGTCTTTGCCAGTGGGGACAGCCAGCCCATAACAGTCGCCCTGAATAACCTGGTGAATACCAGCACCGGGGTAAAGGAATACAACGTGGATATGGCGGCCGCCATGATTGCCGCGCTGCCTACACTGGTGGTGTATATCGTGGCGGGCAAGTACTTCATACGCGGCCTCACGGCCGGCTCGGTTAAAGGGTAAAACAACCATGTCACAACTTGAACTGCGGGACATCCGCAAGACATACGCAGGCGCCCTGGACGAGACCCTCAAGGGCATCAACATAGACATCGCATCCGGTGAGTTTCTCACCCTGGTCGGCCCATCTGGCTGTGGCAAATCCACGCTGATGAACAGCATTGCCGGCCTGGAAACCATTACCGGCGGCTCGATTGTGGTGGATGGCAAGGACATATCCGGTATGGAGCCGAAGGACCGTGACATCGCCATGGTGTTCCAGTCCTATGCGCTGTATCCCACCATGTCGGTGCGGGAGAACATCGCTTTTGGCCTGAAGATTCGCGGCATGCCGAAGGAGGAAATCCGTCAGGAAGTGGAGCGCGTGGCCGACCTGCTGCAGATATCCGCATTGCTGGACAAGAAGCCTTCGCGGCTTTCCGGCGGGCAACAGCAGCGGGTAGCCATGGGGCGAGCCCTGGCCCGGAGGCCGAAGATCTACCTGTTCGATGAACCGCTTTCCAACCTGGACGCCAAGCTGCGTGTGGAAATGCGTACCGAGATCAAGAAGCTGCACCAGCGCCTGAGAACCACCATCGTGTACGTTACCCACGACCAGATCGAGGCCATGACGCTGGCCGACCGGATTGCGGTGCTCAAAGACGGCGAGTTGCAGCAACTGGGTACGCCAAAGGAAGTCTACGACACGCCGGAGAACCTGTTCGTCGCCAGCTTCATGGGGTCGCCTTCCATGAGCTTTATCGGTGTAACCGTTGAACGCTCTGATGCGGGCCTGTCAGTGACGGTTGAAGGAAGCGACGGCCGCACGCTTGCATTGCCGGCGCCGGAGTATCTGGGGAGCTGGGCTGGTAAACGGGTGGTGCTTGGCATCCGCCCGGAACACGTAAGCCAGCCCGATGAACAGAAAAGGGATAACCCCATGGTGGCTGAGGGCCGGTTCACAGTGGAAGTCACCGAACCGACCGGGCCAGACGTGCTCGCCATCATTCGCCTCAACGGTATTGATGTACAGTGCCGGCTGGATGCCGAGCATCCGGTGAACTGGGGCGAGGAGGCCGAACTGATGTTCGACATGAGGAAGGTGGTGTTCTTCGACCCGGAAAGCGAGAAACGCATTCGTCCCTGAGCGATCCGCTAAAATCTCTCCTCAGAGCTGCTCCAGCCGTGCCAGCAAGTCCTCGGCACGCTGGAGCAGCGCCTGCCGCCTCTCCGGCTTCTGCCTGTCCCAGTTGCGGTACATCATCCCCATGCGCGGGTTATTGGCGAAATCCTCCCGATGCCGGTTGATGAAATGCCAGTACAGGGCATTGAACGGACAGGCATCCTCTTCCGTGGATTTGTTCACCTTGTAGTGGCAGTTGCTGCAATGGTTCGACATCCGCTGGATGTACTTGCCGCTGGCAGCGTAGGGTTTCGAGCCCAGGTAACCGCCGTCGGCGTGCATCACCATGCCGAGCACGTTGGGCAGTTCGACCCAGTCGTACGCATCGGCATACACCGCCAGATACCAGTCGCAAATCTCCTCGGGTTTGACACCGGCCAGCAGTGCAAAATTGCCGGTGACCATCAGCCGCTGGATGTGGTGCGCATAGGCATTGCGGCGGGTGGCATCAATGGCCTTGTGCATGCATCGCATCTTGGTTTCCCCGGTCCAGTAGAACCAGGGCAGGGCGCGGGTATTACCAAGCCGGTTTTCCCGGGCGTACTCCGGCATGTTCATCCAGTAAATCCCCCGCACAAACTCCCGCCAGCCCAGAATCTGCCGTATGAACCCCTCCACCGCGTTGATCGGCGCCCGCCCGGCGTACCAGGTCTGCGCTGCAGCCTCGCAGACAGCCAATGGGTCCAGCAGGCCGCAGTTGATGTAGGGTGACAAAATCGAGTGGAACAGCCAGTCTTCATCCTCCGACATGGCGTCCTGAAAATCGCCAAAACAGGGCAGGGCAAAATCGATGAAGTAATCCAACGCCTGCTTTGCGTCCTCCGGCGTCACGGCAAAGTGAAAATCCTCCGTAGTGCCAAAATGACCGGCGAAATGCTCCTCAACCAGCTCAATCACCTCACGCGTCACTTTGTCGGGCGCCACGCGAAAAGGGGCAGGGGCCGCTGGCTTGCCGCTCCACTTGCGCCGGTTGGCCGCATCAAAATTCCAGTGCCCGCCCTCCGGTTTGCCATCGGAAGTCATCAACAGACCGGTTTTTCGCCGCATTTCCCGGTAGAAGAACTCCATCCGCAACTGCTTGCGCCCCTCGGCCCAGCCTGCAAATTCCTGTTTGCTGGCAATAAAGCGCGTATCGGGACGGATCTCCACCGGTACCCCAAGCCGTTCATGCCACTGCTCGATCTGTTCATGCAGCCGCCACTCGCCACATTCCGTGGTGATCACTCTGTCGGCCCCGGGCTCTTTGAGCTGGCTGGCGATGGCCGCCTCCAGACTTTGGGCATCGTTGTCGGGATGATACGTCTGGTAGTAAACCCGCCATCCAGCGGCTTCCAGGCGCCGAGCGAAATGGCGCATGGCACTGAACAGCAGCACCAGCTTTTTCTTGTGGTGGTTGGTATAGCTGGCCTCGTCATGGACTTCGGCCATCACGACTCTGTCGTGATCCCGGTTAGCGTTCTCGAGGGCGCTTATATCGGTCGTTAACTGGTCGCCGAGAATCAGAATCAGGTTTGGCATGGCGGAAGCTGTACTCCGTTTTTGGGTTGGCGGACTGGCAGATAAGTCAGGTAAGTGGAGGGGGTGCCCTGCCAAAATCGTGCGGAGCCATGGATGGCGGAGCCGAGCGTACAGGGACGTATTCACAGCGTATTTTGGCAGGGCACCCCCTCCACTTGCCGGGTGCCGAACACAAAATACCCCCCCATAAGGGGTAGCAAGAGTACGCCAAGAGCCCAAGGGTGGTTCATAAAGAGGACTGGTAAACTAAAATCATTGGTCAGCTGACCCGTATCAACATGCGGATCCACGGAATGTTCCAGAATGCCGGCACTTCCCGGATGACCCCCGATTCGAACCCAGAGCTTTGATTATGACTGCCACACTGAAAACCGCCGACACCACCCTCCCGGAATTCATCTGGGACGAAGCGCTGATCCGCCGCTACGACCTCAGCGGCCCTCGCTACACCTCCTATCCAACGGCCGTTGAGTTCAACCAGAACTACCCGGTGGAACAGATGGTAAAGGCAGCCGCACGCAGCAAGGCCAGCGACCGGCCCCTGTCGCTTTATACGCACCTGCCATTCTGCGCGCACCTCTGTTACTACTGCGCCTGCAACAAGGTGATCACCAAGAAGCGCGACAAGGCCATGCCCTATGTAGAGCGGGTGCTGAAGGAAGCTGCAATCCAGTCGCGCCTGTTCGGTGGTAACCGGCCCGTGACGCAACTCCACTGGGGCGGCGGCACACCCACATTCCTGCCAAAGGATGTGATGGAACACCTGATGGCCGGGTACGGAGAACTGTTCAACCTGCAGACCGGTGACGACCGGGACTACAGCGTGGAGATCGACCCGCGCGAAGTCGACCAGGACACCTTGCCGACGCTCTGGGACCTGGGTTTCAACCGCATAAGCCTGGGTGTCCAGGACGTAAATCCAAAGGTGCAGAAAGCCGTTAACCGCATCCAGCCCCGGGAAATGACCGAGGCCGTGCTGAATGAGGCCCGCCGGCTCGGCTTCCGCTCCATCAACCTGGACCTGATCTACGGCCTGCCACACCAGACCCCTGAAAGCTTCGCCGAAACCCTGGAAGCGGTGATTGAAATGTCCCCCGACCGACTCTCAGTGTTCAGCTATGCGCACCTGCCGGACCGCTTCTACCCGCAAACCCGGATTCTGGCCGACACCCTGCCGACGCCGCAGCAGAAACTGACCATCCTGCACAACACCATCAACCGGTTGCTGGAAGCAGGTTACGAATACATCGGCATGGACCATTTCGCCAAGCCGGACGACAGCCTGGCGGTGGCGCAGCGTGAAGGCCGGCTGCACCGGAACTTCCAGGGCTACACCACGCACTCAGAATGTGACCTGGTATCCCTGGGGGTGTCCGCCATCGGGCAGACTGACGACGCCTACTTCCAGAACAATCACGACCTGCCGGCCTGGGAAGCGGCGATCGATTCTGGCCAGCTCGCCATCACCAAAGGTGTGAACCTGACCCGGGATGACCGCATCCGCCGTTGGGTCATCGGCCAGCTGATCTGCCAGTTCAGGCTGGACCGCAAACTGTTCGCGGAGGTATGGCAGGAAGATCTGGATCGTTATTTCACCGATGAACTGCGCCGACTGAAACCCATGATGCAGGATGAACTGATCGCCGATGACGGCAACGCACTCCAGGTTCAGCCAGCCGGCCGGCTGCTGATCAGGGCGATCTGCCAGATCTTTGACCTTTATCGCAAGGAGGGTGCCAGCAAACGGTTCTCACGAATCATCTGAACCGGTCTGCTAATCAGTAATCTGCGTTGCATGCTAACATTTCGTCCTCTAATAACTGGACTCCGGATAGGTTATTGAGTATTGTCTTGCGCTCTCTCATCTGGCCTTCCATGGCTTTGGTTAAGAGGACGAAAAATAGCATGACATCTAAAGATCTTTGTGGGCTTTTGCCTCACCTCAGCTTTCCTTAGCAACCTCGAATCCATGCAGCGGCTTTTGCATCACGCGGGCCTGAACGGCCGCACTGACGCCTGAGCACGATATTTTCCGACGCCTGCTTCCTGATGGCCGAATTTCTCATAATTCGGACCAATGGCGGTTGTTTGTTGTTCTGAAAAAGAGGTTGTGGTTTGAAAGACACCGGCTTTACCGAGTTTTCGACATTCACTGTATTGTTACTACTGGCCGCCTTTTACGGCGGTACCTATCTGCTTACGTTACTGATCCGGAAAGACAAGGAAGACACATCCGGCTTTATGGTGGCAGGACACCATGTTGGCTTTGGCATGGGCGCTGCGAGTATGACAGCCACCTGGATCTGGGCGGCCTCTTTCTATGCTGCTGCGACATCCGGGTATACCTATGGCGTTTCCGGGCCCATTCATTATGGACTCTGGGGCGCCCTGATGATTCTGTTCATCTACCCGTTTGGTCGCCGATTCCGCAAACTGGCACCCAATGGCCACACCCTGGGTGAGCTGATCCATGCGCGGCATGGCGCCTCCAGTCAACTGATTCTGGCCGGGTCCAATGTCCTTGGAAGCGTGATCAGCCTGATGGTGAATTTTACCGCTGCCGGTGCCCTGGTCGCCGTGCTTTCACCCTTGTCGTTCGAAACCGGTGTGATTGTTGCAGGTATCGGTGTGCTGGCCTATACCCTGACGTCCGGCTTCCGCGCATCGGTGTTTACTGACTTCGCACAACTGGTGGCGTTGATGGCTGTCGCCATCATTATCATTCCGGCTGTCCTGTTTTCCGCCGGTGGTACGGAAGTGATGGTTGATGGCCTGAGCCTGATGACGGATGAGCAGGCGAGCCTGTTCTCGGTGGACGCCATCATGAACCAGGGCGCGCCTTTCTTCGTTGCGGTTCTGGCCTATGCCATCGGTAATCAGACCATCTCCCAGCGCCTGTTTGCGGTACGTGAGAGCCACATAAAATCGACATTTGTAACAGCCACCATCGGTTATGGCGCCATAGTCATCGGCCTTGGCATGATTGGCCTGATGGCACTATCCGTGGGCATGAAGCCTATTGATGGCAACATGAACAACCTGATCCCCCAGATGGTATCCACCTATTTGTCGCCAGTCTTCGTGGCCCTGTTCTTCATTCTGGTTATCGGCTCCCTGTCGTCCACCGCTGACTCGGACCTGTCTGCCCTGTCAACCATCATGATGGCGGATGTGTATGGCAAGAACATTGCCCGGAACAACCCGAATCCCAGAGTAATGATGCTGGTAGGGCGTATCACCATGATCGTCGCCACAGTGGCAGGCCTGGTCTTTGCGAGTTTCTCTCTCGATATTCTGGTAATGCTGGTGTTTGTGGGCGCACTCTGGGGAGCTATTGTGTTCCCGGTGATCGTCAGCTGTTACTGGGACCGGGTGACCAATGCCGCGTTCACCTGGTCAGTGGTGGTGGCTATGGCGTTGTTCTGCATCGCCCGCTTCGAGCTGTTGGAGATGACCGGCTTTACCGTGCTGGTATTCGAGGCACTGGCCTCCGTTGGCGGTGCCGTGGTCATTGGGATGATGGTGTTCGGCTTTTTTGGTCGGGCAGCAGGGCTTCTGGCGGGGCTGATCACCCTGATTGCCATGCTGGTTTTTGCCACTGGTTTCCTGCGGGATTACATGGTGCTCGTGGCTTCGCTGACAGCGTATGGCGCCAGTGCCGTGGTTTGTACCGCCATGACGCTGACCAGCAACGAACGTTTCGATTTCGATCTGATCAAGAAGCGGGTCGGTGATTACGACGACGCCGATACTGAAAGCGATGCTGCAATGATTCCGGAGGGTGCAAGATGACAAGTGAACTGGTGTACGGGGCGTACATTCTGATCTGGCCGGCAATAACGCTTGTTGTGCTGGGGGTTATTTGCGGGGCCGTGGCCCGGGACGTTCGCAGGGCCCGGAAATCCGATGAGGATCTCATCTGATCGGGCTATCTGAGTGATAATGATCAAGGCCCCTCCAGGACATAGCCGGTAGGCTGTCCCCTGCTTATTTCAGCGGAGGGGTTATGGAACTCGTATGCCCGGCCGGCAGTTTGCCAGCCATGAAAACCGCCGTGGATAATGGTGCAAATGCGGTTTACTTCGGTTTCCGCGACAGCACCAATGCCCGCCAGTTTGCGGGGCTTAATTTTAATGACAAGCGTGCCGGTGAGGGTATTGAGTATGCGCACTCCAAAGGCAGCCGTGTCTTCTGTGCCATAAACACCTATCCCCAGCCGGATGGCTGGGAGCAGTGGAAAGGGGCAGTGGATCGTGCAGCAGGCCTGGGTGTGGATGCCATCATCCTGGCCGATATGGGCCTGCTGGATTACGCCGCCAATAGATACCCACATATCCCCCGGCATTTGTCTGTTCAGGGCTCTGCCACCAGTTACGAGGCGTTGTCGTTCTACAAGAACAACTTTGATATCCGCCGTGCCGTGTTACCCCGGGTGCTCTCCCTGGACCAGGTTCGGGGTGTGGCAAAACACAGTCCGGTAGAGCTGGAAGTGTTTGCATTCGGCAGTTTGTGCATCATGGCCGAAGGCCGCTGTTATCTTTCTTCCTATCTTACGGACGAATCCCCGAATACCCGTGGTGCCTGTTCCCCGGCCAAGGCAGTGCGGTGGCAGGAAACGCCGCAGGGGCTGGAGTCGCGCCTGAACGATGTCCTGATTGACCGCTATGGCCCCGGTGAGTCCGCCGGTTACCCTACCTTGTGTAAAGGCCGTTTTGAGGTTGAAGGCAGTGTCTATCACGCCATCGAAGAGCCAGTCAGCCTGAGCACTCTGGACATGCTGCCGAAACTGAAGGAACTGGGTATCAGTGCTGTAAAAATTGAGGGCCGTCAACGCAGCCCCGCCTACATTGCCGATGTGGCCCGCACCTGGCGACATGCCCTGGATAACCTGAGCGCCCGGCCTGACGACTATAAGGTTGACCCGGCCTGGAGAAACACCCTTTCGGGCTTGTCTGAAGGTGGTCTGACTACCCTGGGTGCCTACCATCGCAAGTGGAAATAAGGTTCTGCCGATTATGATGAAGTTATCCCTGGGACCGATTCTGTGGTTCTGGTCCAAACAAAGCGTATTCGATTTCTATGGCAAGGCGGCCGAGTGGCCCGTAGAAACCATCTACCTGGGTGAAGCCGTATGTTCCCGCAGGCGTGAGCTGAAGCCCGACGACTGGTTCGATCTTGCCCGTGATCTCAAGGCCTGCGGTAAAGACGTGGTGCTTTCCACGCAGACACTGATCGAGTCAGAAGCCGATTTACGCCGTCTGCGCCGGATCTGTGATCAGAATGAGTTCGTGGTAGAAGCAAACGATCAGAGTGCCCTGCAGGTTGCCATCAAGAACAGCATTCCGTTTGTCACCGGCCCCTCTATGAATATCTACAATGTGGCAACACTGAAGATACTGGCGAAGCAGGGCCTGAAGGGATGGAACCTGCCGGTGGAACTGGGCAAGGAAACACTGAGCCAGCTGATCCAGGGGCTGAGAGAAGAAGGTCTGGATTTGCCGGCGGAAGTCTTCGCCTGGGGATTTCTTCCCCTGGCCTGGTCATCGCGCTGTTTCACGGCACGCCATTACAATCTGCCCAAGGATAACTGCGAGTTCCGCTGCATCGAGCATCCCGATGGCATGGAATTGCGCTCCCGGGAATCTCAGGAGCTGTTTCGACTGAACGGTATTTCCACGCTGTCCGGTTCACGCTATGACCTCATGCATGAGCTGCCGGCCATGGCGCGCATGGGCGTAGCAACGGTACGCCTGAGCCCGGAGCACCAGGGTATGGATGAGGTGGTCCGGCGCTTTGATCAGGTGCGACGTGGCGAAACACCGGACACCGATCCCTTGGCACTTGTCGAAGCCCCTCCCTGCAACGGGTACTGGTATGGCAAGCCGGGCATGGACCACGTCGGCAGTTGAATCAGCGGCCAAGAGGCCAGTTGCCAGTTACTCTGACCGGGTAACGCTGACAACCTTCAGGTGCAGGGGCTTTCGTCCCTTCAGTGGCCATTCGATGCTGTCTCCGACACTCAGGCCAATCATTGCTGCGCCGGCGGGGGCGAGAATGGAAATCCTGTCAGGGCTGCCATCGGCCTGGTGTGGATAGACCAGTTGGAGCCGATGTTGCTTGCCGTTGTCCTGATCTTCGAAAAGTACCACCGAGTTCATAACGACGACCGTTTCCGGTACCTTTGCCAGTGGCAGCAGGTCAGCGCGGCTGAGCTCATCTTCAAGACTTTCAGCCACGCCGGTGGTGTCGTCGGTTTTTTCCAGCAGAGCAGAAAGGCGGTTGTAGTCTTCCTCGGCAACGGTAATCGCAGGTAAATCGGACATGGTTAACTCCGGTATCAGAACAAGGGAATTTATAGAGGTCGCTGAGCCAGGCGCGAACGCAGGCCCAGCGTCAGTTAAGTAACGCTGTAGCGAAGCCGGGTCTGTCAGAGAGAACAGCCCGGGGAATGGTCAGGGTGTTGACTGGTCGCAAGATGATTCTGACATTCAAAAGGATTTAAGATGAATCTAACCCGGAGTCGGGAAAAGCGCAAATGGATTTGCTCTGACGTTGTCCGTTCGCCTGATTTTGCACCCCGAGACATCCTGGAGTAGGCTCGAATTGTCATGTTCATCTAGGGAGGGACCTATGGACATCCGCTTGAAACGAGCATACGAAACCGCTGCCCGCTCGGATGGCCCCCGGGTACTTGTCGACCGCATCTGGCCCCGCGGGGTGGCTAAAGCTGACGCTGATATAGCCCACTGGCTCAAAGGACTGGCCCCGTCTACCGAGTTGCGGAAATGGTTCGGCCACGATCCGGATAAATGGGCAGAATTCCAGAAGCGATACCTTAAAGAGCTGAATTCCGATGATGCCAGCGACGATGTTCAGGCACTGAAACAGCTACTTGAAGAAAAGGAGCGCATAACCCTGGTGTATGCGGCGAAAGATACTGAACACAATAATGCCGTCGCGCTTCGGGACTTTGTTCTTAAAGACAGGCTTTGACGTAGCTCGTTCAGCGCTACTAGCGGCAGGCTGATAGTGAAGCACTAGTGGCAAATCCGTACCCTTTGGCCTTTATACATGTATATAATATAAATCTATATATTGGCCTGGAGTATCTTATGGGTTTTTGGCCGTCCACAAAGCGTGCAGAAGCGCTGGAGTGGGAGTTGTCGGCATTAAAGAAGGCCTTTGCCGAGATCAGTGAGCAGAATAGCAGGCTGGAAGCGCGACTGGATGAAGAGTCGGGAGCGCTGTCGCAAAGCCGGGCGGAACTTCAGCTTAGTCATCGGCTCATGGCCGGCCTTGGCCTGTTCGGCTCATCACTGGCGGAGCTCAAGGGGTCATTCAGTGAGTTATCGGCGCTGCTGGGCTCCCGACGCACCGAAGCCCTGAAAACCCGCGATGAATCCGGCCAGGTGCGGGACGGCATGGCAACACTGGTTCAGCGCCTGGACGGCGCCCGCCATAGGGTGGTGAGTTCTGCTGGCCAGATGGAAGAGCTGGAGGCGGAAACCGGAAGCATTACGTCACTGGTGGATGTCATCGATGGCGTGTCGGATCAGACCTCGCTGCTAGCCCTGAACGCGAGTATCGAAGCGGCCCGGGCGGGTGAACATGGCCGGGGGTTCAGCGTTGTGGCAACGGAAGTCCGCAACCTGGCCTTTCGTGCCGGAGATGCCACCCGGGAGATTGATGAAGCCATCGGACGGATTCGCACCCAGACCACGGCGGTTTCCGGCGCCAGCAAGGCCAGCAGTGAGGAAATGGAAACTCTCGCTAAAGAGGCCGAAACCGCCAGAGATCGCCTGATGGCGCTGATTGACCTGGCGGACAACTCTTCTACCGCTCTTGGCAATGCTGCTTTGCTGGCGGAAATAGAACTGGCCAATCTGGAAGAACTGGAAATCAAGCTTACCGTTTATCAGATTCTGGCCGGGTTGTCGGAGCGCACGGCCGTTTCCCTGCCCTCCGAAACCGAATGCCGGCTTGGTCAGTGGTACTACCAGGGTGGCGGCAACGAACACTATTCAGGACGGGTGGACTTCAAGGCGATTGAAGAGCCTCATCGACTTGTGCATATGTATGCCATACAGGCTGTCCAGGCACACCATGAGAATCGGCCTGAAGAGGCTTTGAGCGCACTGGAAGCCATGGAGGCCAATAACCTGGATGTAATGAGCCGGTTGAGAAGGCTGGTTTCTGTTCAGACAGCCTGAACTGCCTCATGAGAAGGGCTGTTTAACGAGCGGAGTGTATATGCTATAAAAGATGTATTGAAAATATATGTAAAATGGTCCATTACTGGAAGAGCCTCACTAGAGATAGAGGCCCAAAGTCTGATGAGATCCAAGGAGATAGTAATGATGAAACCACGAAACCAAATTTTGGCGATTTTTGCAGCGCTGGCGTTGAGTATGCCCCTTACGGTACAGGCGGAAAATCAAAAGAAGTCGGACACCTGGCTGCCGAGTCTGGTTACTGAAACACCACAAGAAGGTTTTGAGCTGGCTATCAAGTTGTCCCGGATGGGCGTGAAAAGCACCCAGCCCGATAAAGAGACGCTGTTCCGCGAGCGTGAAAAGTACGCCCAGAAGGGTGAGGCGCTGATTCATGCCTCTGAGGTCATTGCCGTCCATTTCCAGACCGTGGCTGCTGCCAACAACTATTGGAAATAAGCCGGACGATGGCGGCCGTCAGGGCCGCCATCTTCGTGGTAAGGCAGTCTCACTTATTGTTTTTTGATGGTCAGCGGCAGGTAGCTGAAACCACCAGTCGGAAAAACGGCCCGTTCAGGGTGTGCATCGGTCGCCGGTTCCACAGTGTGGACAGCGGAAAGAAACTCTTCCATCAGAACCCTGAGCTCCATCCGGGCTAAAGGTGCTCCCGGGCATACGTGAATGCCGGCGCCATATAACAGGTTCTGGTCACGGTTCTTATGGGGGCAGAACGCATCCGGATCGCCGAACACCCTCTCGTCACGGTTGGCGGACGCCCACATAACGGTAACTTTTTCACCGGCAGGAATTGCTCGCCCTCCAATCTCCACCTCCCGGGTTGTGATCCGGCGGTTGGACATCAGCGGCGCATCCATTCGCAATATTTCATCGATGGCGTCCGTCAACTCAGTGGTATCGTTGGCAAGGCTTTGCCTCAGATCCGGATGCTCAGCCAGGTAACTCAGCAGAATCGATACGCTGGAGCTGATAGTGCCCAGTTCACCGACTGTCCAGTTCCGCATTAGGCTGGTGAGCTCTTCATCAGTCATGGTGCGGTCATTGACCGTCTCCTCCATCAGCGAGGTGGTGACGTCTCTCGGGGCGTTGGGGCCGGCCTGGCGCCGGGTTTCCAGAAGATCGTGAATATAGCCGTCGAACTCATGGGCAACGTCAGCCATGGCCTGCCGGTCACTGGCGAGGGTAGCCCGGTGATTTTTCAGTACCCATTCTCTCAATGGTTCGTGAAGGGAGTCAGGCCATCCCATAAAAGCGCACTGTATCTGCAGGGCAAAGGCCCGGCTGAACCGTTCAACGACATCGAACGGCTGACTGTCGGGCAGGCTATCAACAAGATTGCGGGCAATGCTCCGACAGGTTGGCTCGAATTCGCGCATTGCCTGTGGAGAAAAATAGGGCTCGATTATCTCTCGATAGGGCGTGTGTTCGGGCGGGTCCATGCTATTGGGGACAGAAAGGTGGCTGGATGCCGCACTGCTGAATGTCTGGTGATCTTCCAGAACTCGCATTACATCGCCATGCCTGAATAACGTCCAGTGCTGGTAGTCGCTCCAGGCAACGGGGCACTGAGCGCGCATGGTATCGTAGGCCCGTATCTGGTCACCCAGGACCTCATCCGCTCGGGGGTTCCAGTCCGGGGTGCGGGGATCGTCTGCCATTGCTAATCCTCGAAACGAAAATAGGTTCCTTCAGGCTAACAGAGCGCCGATTTGTTTTCTTGAAGATAAGTCAATTGATGGCTGGCCCGATGATTTGAATCAAGGGCGTGTTTTGTCTCTGGCAGTTGCCTTGTCTAGCGCCTGTTGCAGGTCCGCAATCAGATCGGCCGGATCTTCAAGGCCAACGGAAAATCTGAGCATGCTGTCGCTGATCCCCCGGTTTTCCCTCTCTTCCGCGCCGATGTCGTGATGGCTGGTGATGGCAGGTTGGCTGACCAGGCTTTCTACGCCGCCAAGACTGGTTGCCAACAGGAAGATTCGCAGGTTATCGGCAACGGCTGTGGCGGCTGCCCCTCCGCCCGCAATTTCGATGGTCATCATTCCGCCGAAACCGTTCATCTGCTCTCTGGCCAGTTGGTGCCCCGGGAAGGAGGGCAGGCCAGGGTAGAGAACCCGGGCCACGCCAGGATACCCGTCCAGGGCCCGCGCGACAGCCATGGCATTCTCATTGTGCTGCCGGATTCTCAGGGGCAGGGTGCGCAGGCTCCGGGACAGCAGGGCAGCAGTCTCGGGCGAGAGCAACTGGCCGAGGTTTTTACGCCACGCGGCGACGGTTTCTGTCAATCGCGCCGACGACATCATGGCACCTGCGGTAAGATCACTGTGGCCACCCAGATACTTGGTTGCGCTGTGAACCACAAGGTCTGCACCCAGTTCCAGCGGCCGCTGGTTTATGGGTGAAGCAAAGGTGTTATCGACGGCAAGCAGTGCTCCCTTTTCTTGAACAATCCCGGCTATGGCCCGGAGATCAAGAATGGCAAGGGTGGGGTTAGCCGGTGTTTCGCAGAACACAAGCATGCCCTGCGTGGTTAAAGAAGCCTTGAGCTGCTCTGCATCGGCCTGAAGAAGAAAGGTGACCGGGATACCCAGTGGCTGGCAATGATTGGCCAGCAGCTCCTGAGTGCCGCCATAGATGTCACCAACACAGACGACGCCCTGTTGGCCGTGGGCAAGGATGGTTGCGGAAATCGCCGCCATGCCCGAGGCAAAAGCCAGCCCTGCCTCGGCCTGTTCCAGGGCTGCCAGGCCCTGTTCCAGCTCCTGAATGGTCGGGTTGGTTCCCCAGCGGGTGTATAGGTAGCCCGGTTTTCTCGCTTCGATAACGTCCAGCTGTGCTTCGGTGTCAGGGAAGCGGTAGGTGGTCGTGTTATAGACCGGTGAATAGGGACTGCCAAAGGCATCCCGGTGACGGCGATTATGGATGAGGCGCGTGGAGGGCGCTGTTGGATAATTGTCGGTCATAAGTGATCAAATCTGCTCCCGAACCAGCATCGCCTTGATGTGACCAATGGCTTTCATGGGGTTAAGCCCTTTGGGGCAGTAAGCTGTACAGTTCCCTATGCCACGGCACCGGAACACACTGAATGGGTCTTCCAGTTTTTCCAGACGCTCGCGTGTGGCGGTGTCCCGGGAATCTGACAGAAACCGGTAAGCCTGCAACAGCCCCGATGGCCCGATGTACTTTTCCGGGTTCCACCACCAGGAGGGGCAGGCGGAGGTGCAGCAGGCACACAGAATACACTCGTATAACCCGTCCAGCTTTGCGCGGTCTTCCGGGCTCTGCAGCCTTTCGATTGCCGGGTTTGGCCTGTCGTTGACCAGCCAGGGCATAACACGTTCGTACTGCTTGAAAAAGAGTGACTGGTCAACCACCAGGTCGCGGATCACAGGCATGCCCGGCAGTGGCCGAATCTCCAGCACGTTCTTTTTACCCAGGGCATCCGCAACATTGGTAATACAGCCCAGGCCATTACGGCCGTTGATGCTGAGCCCATCGGAACCACAGACGCCTTCACGGCAGGAGCGTCGGAACACCAGAGTGGGGTCCCGGGTTTTCAGATATTCCAGCACGTCCAGCACCATGCGGTTTCGGAATTCCTCACCAACTTCGATATCCTGGCTGTAAGGCATATCATCCTGCTCCGGGTGGTAGCGATACAGTCTGACTATAAAACCACTCATGGCACTGGCCTCCCTTACGTTGACTTGATGCAGTTGTTCTTGAAAGAAGACACATTCAGTATGAAGGTTAGCAGATGATTCAAGCAATCAAACTCTGAGTACGGAATCTGGATTCGGTGCCAGACTCCCGAAACCAACAATTGTATTTCCGCGTATTTGCAGAGCGGACTCTGATGGCAGCAACAATTAAGGAATGGCCTATGTGCCCGATTGGTCTGATCCGTAGTGCAGCGGCGAATCTGTTTCCCGGGTATTTTGCCGTTGTGATGGCGACGGGGGCCACGTCCATTGCGTTGAGCTTGATGGGGCACAATATTCTGGCACTGGCGTTACTGGCGGCCAATTGTCTGGCGTATGGTTTCCTGTGGTTTCTCACGGCAATACGGGTGTTGTGGTATCCGGCATCTCTGGTTGACGACATGATGAGTCACGCGCGGGGGCCGGGCTTTTTTACTCTCATCGCGGGCACCTGCATTCTCGGCTCCCAGTTCCAGCTGTTGCTTGGATGGAATACCGTCGCAGCCGCCTTCTGGTGGTTTGGCGTCATCCTCTGGTTGGTTATCATGTATCTGTTTTTCATGGCAGTCACCACCCGCCAGGACAAGCCCACCCTGGATACTGGTATTAATGGTGCCTGGTTACTGGCAGCGGTCAGTACCCAGTCGGTTGCCATACTGACCGCACTGGTACCCTGGAGCGGGCCAGAGGACCTGCGGCTGTTTTTTGCGCTCTGTATGTTCATGATCGGGTGCATGCTCTACCTTGCGATCATCACCCTGATTTTTTACAGGCTGACATTTCTGAAGCTGAGCGCCGAAACCCTGAGCCCGCCATACTGGATCAACATGGGAGCTGTTGCCATTGCAACTCTGGCCGGCTCCACGCTGATCCTGCGTGGGCAGGAGGGTGGTCTTCTGGTGGACTTCCTTCCGTTTATGAAAGGCTTCACCCTGTTTTTCTGGTCGATAGCAAGCTGGTGGATTCCACTGCTGATCGGACTGACAATCTGGCGTCATCTTATTCAGCGCCATAAGCTGAGATATGAACCGCAACTCTGGAGCCTGGTGTTTCCTCTGGCCATGTACACCACGGGAACAATCCGGCTTGTGGATGCGCTGGACACGACTTTTCTGATGGTAATCCCTGCAGTTACCCTCTGGCTGGCGTTCGGGGCCTGGGTGATAACCAGTCTGGGGATGTGGCGGCATTTTGTCTTACTTGCCCGCCGATAGAGATGGTCGGTTGAGTTAACGCGTGCAGTCTGAGGGGAACAGAGAGCCCCCGAATAAATCCGGGGGCTAGACAAGCAGGGGCTTCTCTTCCATGGCGCGCTAATACATTTCCAGTCTTCCGATGTCCTTGGACTGCAGACGCGCTTCCGCCTGCTGATTGTCTGCCAGTTCCCGGAAGAGTTCCGCCTCCCGGGTGTTCTGAGCCAGCATGGACCGTAATTGGTACATGTCGGTCAGAGTTTTGTTGGCCTGCATGATGTTCTTGTGAACATCGTGTATGTCCTCGCACCCAGTACATTCCGGAATGTGGGACGGAATTTTCCGACTGTCGAACTCCTGTGAATCCACCAGCCAGCTGTCCATCAGATCATCATCGGCGTCCTGAAGAAAATCCTCCATCATTTCCGCAAGATGATGTTCACGGCTGGCCAGGAAGCTTAGCGCCATTTGCATGCGTTCATCGTCCTGGCTACTGGCCAGGGTTTCATACTGCTTTTCCAGCATTTCGTGGTATTCGGTAATCCATTCAATAAGGTCTTTCAGTTGTTTGAATGCCATGATCCTGCCCTCCTCTCAGACCTGAAATCTTGAGAACTGCACTTCCCGGTTTACGTGAAGCCGCCGCGTAATATGAGCTCCAGCAGTACGTCTGTATCCAGCTCTTCGCCAAGTGTATGTTGATAATTCATTGCTGATTCTCCTTTCTTCGTTTAAGATATATATAAAATACATTTTAATAGGTGTCAAGAAATATTCTCATTTCCATGAAGTCAGTTCATCATCGCCCGAGCTCCGCCCGGTCAGGCTTTCCAAAAGAAGTTGGTCGAACCACGACGGTGTCGCCAGCACAATCATTAAGGGAGAGTGATATGGATAGTGAGGAATCTCGAGAGTGGGCCCGAATAGCCTTTGTCGCGAGCAGGGATGGTGAATCGGCCGCGAAGACCTTTGCCGAACAGGGAGTTGGTCAGTATGAATCGGCTATTCGAGAGGCTGATTCCGGTGGTAACGGATATGGCGCCGCATACCGGGAAAGTCTGTTGGCTTCCATTCGGGTGTACCGGCAGTATTTGCAGGAGAGAAAGAGCCCCCGATGAGATACGGGGACACTGCTCCCTCTCCCGCTATCGTCTTGCTCAGAACTGAAATCTCGGGAATAACACGTCCCGCTCCAGATAGATCTGCTTTGATAAGCTGGAATCCAGAGCATTCAGCTCGAGATAGAAACGCTGCCACGACCGACAGGCAGAACCCGGAGCCCGGTAGTTCCGGGTCATCTGGCGTAGCTTTTTCAGCTGCCGTTGAATGACAGAATGCTCTTCGTTCATCTGTGCAATGGGTGTGTCGGGCATGGGCGGTTGATCATGCTCCATTCGTTTCAGAACGTAGGCGTTCTCTCTCTCAATGTGATCAGTGAGGCTGTGCTCCAGTTTTTTTACCGCCAGGGTAATGCCTTTCGGGACGTCGGGGTTTGCCCTGTGTACGGCCTCGATTTTGCGCGCAAGCCGGTGCAGTTTGGGTAGCTGTTCAAGATGAGCAGCATCGTAGCCGCGTAATATAAGATCCAGCAGTGCGTCTGTGTCCAACTTCTCGGCGGGTGTCTGTTGATAGTTCATTGCTGATTCTCCTTTCTTGCTTTAAGATATATATAAAATACCTTTTAAAGGTTGTCAAGAATTGTTCTCATTTTATTGGTGCATGGAGGTGTAGCGATGAGTTGCAGCAAGCCTGAACACATTAAAGACAAGGTCTGGGAGCAGCACCGGCAGTGGCTGGATCTTGTCAGTAACGAGTGCAGGTCCAACCAGGTCAAGCGGGAACGTAAAAAACGCAGGAAAGGTGAGTAGATCGTGAACATCAATGCTGAAGTGACACCTGAGGCCCGTGACTATCTGGTCACTTTACTTGCGAAGCAGGAAGTGCCGGGGATGGCGGCACGTGTTTATGTGGACAAGGCCGGCACCCAGCACGCCGAGACGTGCCTGGCCTTCTGTCCGCCAGGTGAGGAGTCGCCGGGAGATGTCCGTAAGGAGTTTGATGGACTGGTGCTGTATTTCGAAGAGGCAAGTGTCCCGTACCTGCAGGACATGAAGATTGGTGTTCAGGGGGAGGGCAAACTCCGGTGCCTGACCATCAAGGCCCCGAATTCGAAACAGCCGGCAAAACCACCTAAAACCTTTGTTCTGTCGCAAGAGTGTGAAGCCCTGAGGGTGCCATACGGAAACACGGTTACCCTTCCGGAGGGGGCGTCTGTGTCGATAACCCAGGCGCTTGGGGGCAGCTTCACGGTTAACTTCGAGGGCAATCTGTACCGCCTCTCTCCGGAGGTCACGCGACAACTGGGCTTTCATTCGGATGCCGTCTTGTTCGAGGCGCCGGAGGACGGGCGGATCAGTGAGCAACAATGCTGGGATTCGTTACGACTGGTTTACGACCCGGAAATTCCAGTGAACGTGGTCGCGCTGGGGCTCATCTATAAACTGGAGATTGATCAGGACAGGCATTTTGTGCGTGTCGAAATGACACTGACGTCACCGGGTTGCGGAATGGGCGATATCATTGCCGGCGACGTGAAAGGCAAACTGTTACAGGTTCCCCACATGGAAGACGCCAGGGTGGATATCGTGTTCGATCCTCCCTGGAGTTATGACAACCTGGAGGAGGAAGCGAGGCTGGAGTTGGGGCTGATCTGATTGCTCAACAACGGGGCCGGAGTCGCCGAATGGAAACGAAACTCCACTCCAGGCTATCAAGCAGGTTTTTCAGCCCCAAGCCCAGCTCGGTGTCGCCTTCGATAACCAGCCGGCGCTGGAAGAAAAGTTGGTCAGGGTCCTGCCGTCGCTCCGCCAGTGTTCTGAATGCGCTCAAGGAGCCCCGTATTGTGGCCTCACCCGGGCCGTCGACAATGCGCAGGCGGCCGGCCCAGAAACCAATGGTAATGCCCGGCTGTCCCCCGTTTGCTTCCAGGCGTATCCGGCGTCCTTCAAAATCATCGAACTCACCATCCTTGATGGCGGTTGCAAACAGGCGGTTGAGCGGTGCTTCCGCGGCCAGTTGTTTGAATGGAACCGGAATGCGGCGGTCTAGGGCCTCAAGTACCGGGAAAGGCGAGGGCAGATACTCCCTTAGGACAGCCAGGGACTGGTCGAGAAGCGGGCTGTTCAGTGAGGTAATGGGAGGTAGGGGGAATGCCATGGTTTACTCCGGGCGGTCAGAAACCTGCCCAGAGTACCGGAAACCAGGGCACAGTAATTTGATATAACTCAGCCCTTGTGCAGGCCTTCTTCTACCGCCCATACGGCGACTTCCACGCGTGAGCGCAGGTTCAGCTTTTTCAGCAGGTGTTTCACGTGCACCTTCACGGTGCCGTCGCTGATGTCCAGCTTGCGGCCAATCATTTTGTTGGAAAGGCCTTCGGCGATCAGGCGGAGGATATCTTTTTCCCTTGGGGTCAGGCTGTCGAAGTCCGGGCGTGACGTCTGCTGGGGTTTCTGCGAGCGCAACGCCTGGGCCAGCAGGGCAGTCAGGCGGTCGCTGATGACCATCTTGCCCACGGCGGCGTCGTGCAACTGCCTCATCATGTCTTCGGGTTCCATGTCTTTCAGCAGGTAGCCGTCAGCGCCGGCTCTCAGGGCCGAGACCACGTCGTCTTCATGGTCAGATACCGTGAACATCACGATGCGGGAGCTGATACTCCCCTCACGCAGTTTTTTCAGTGCCTCAATACCGTTCATTTCCGGCATGTTGAGGTCCATCAGCACCAGGTCGGGCTCAAGCTCCTGGGCAAGAAGAATGCCGTCAGCAGCATTGCTGGCCTCGCCAACCACCTGCATCTCGTCTTCCATCTCGATCAGTTGTTTTATGCCCTGACGAAGCAAAGGGTGATCGTCAATCAACAGAATACTTGCGGGTGCGTCAGACATGGTTCCTCTCATTATTTGAAGTAGTGTTGCAATGCTCAGCTGCCGGCGGCTTCGGATGTAATCAGGTGCCTGCTCTTGGGGACAAAGCTCAGCGCCACTTCCACGCCACCGGTGTCACGGTTAGCAACGTTAACCTTTCCGCCCAGAGTGCGGGCCCGGTCCTGAATTATGACCAGGCCATAGTGTTGTGACGGCTGGTCCCCGGGTGGTAGTCCTTTACCATCATCAAGTATTCTGACCCGAACCCTGGGAGATTCAAACAGCACCTCCACCACAATCTCCGAAGCCTCCGCATGTTTCACCGCATTGGCCAGCCCTTCGCGCACGATTTGCAGAGTGTGGATTTCCTCATTGGGGGACAGTGTTTGCGGTGGCAAACGGTAGTCCAGCTTTACTTCACTGCCCAGCCTTTCCGAGAACTCATGGGCGGTTTGCCGTAAGGCAGTGGCCAGATCGGGGGTGTCCAGTTTGAGCCGGAAGGTGGTCAGCAGCTCCCGTAGTTGACGGTAAGCACTGTTCAGTCCGGTGCTCAGCTCTTCCAGAATGGCGTTGTGTACCTTTTCATGCTCGCCGGTAATGTCGAGGCGGCGGAGCCGTGCCACCTGCATCTTCAGATAGGACAGTGACTGGGCCAGGGAATCGTGCAGCTCCCTGGCAATCACAGTGCGTTCCTCTGCCAGGGTGAGCTGTTGCTCTTCGGTAATCTGGCGCTCAAGGAAAATCGCTGTGGCCAACTGGTCACTCAGGGTTTCGAGCAGGCGGCGAGCGGTCTGTGACAATCCCTTGCTGGCCGGGTACCAGACTTCCAGAGTGCCCAGCAGTTGCCCTGGTGTGCGAATGGGTAACAGCAACCTCCGGCCGTCATTGCCTTCCGAGGGCAGCTCATCAAATACTTCCGGCGTTACCAGACAGGCATCGCAATCGTGGTCCTTGCAGTAGTAAGGACGTTCTTTGGTCGAGGTGGTAACGGCTTGCACTGGTTCGGCGGAGTTCTTATCGTGCAGGAAAAGCCGGATGGGGCCGATGCCCAGCAACTGCTCCAGGTCCTGGAGCATGGGGATAGCGCCGTTGCAAAGGTCGTGGTTGGCGAACAGGGAGCGGCTGGACGAATGGAGCAGTTCCAGGGCTGCGTGGCTCTTCTCCAGTTCGCGGGTCTTTGTCATCGCATCTTCTTTGAGCTCGTGGTAACTCAGGGCCAGCTCACTGGTCATCTGGTCAAACGCAGCCCCCAATTGGGACAGTTCGTCGGAGCCTTTCAGATTGGCCTTATGCGAGAAGTCCTGCTCGCCGACCGCAACAGCGATGTCCATTAGCTTGCGCAGGGGGCGAAGGATCCTTTTCTTGATATCCAGGAACAGACCAAAAATAATCAGTATCGAGAACACCAGGCTGATAATCTGGATCAGGTGCAGCAGATCAACGCGGGCCTCGGTCCGGTGCTCCAGCATGCTGACCAACTGATCTACCTCGGCCACATAGCGTTCAGTTGCCGCTATAAGTTCTTCCGTCACGCGAGTACTGTTGGGGGCGTTGGCAATCAGTGACGGTTGTAGCTCGTCCCGCCAGATGGATTCCATCTTCTGGTGCTGTTTTGCCAGCGGGTGGTCACTGGCCTCCGGGATTGCCCGGTTGAAGCCCGGGTGGGCCATGCGTTCCCGGTAGGCTTCCAGGCCGGTCATGAACGCTGTGGAATGATCGTCTGCCGGGTCTGCCGCAGAGCGGGCAAGCAACTCATAGGCGCCCATACGCAAGGATCCGGCAATATTGATGGCAGTCGCATTACCCTCAATGCTGTGTGATACCCCCAAAGTGGTTGCCATGCTGACAATGGCGGTCAGTACAACGGCGCCAACAACTATGGAGATGCGTTTAACGAGGGGACTGTTGCGTGTCATCTGGTCTCTTCATCGGGTACAACGAATATGGCGGCGCGATCCTGGCCGGTTTTACTCCCTGAGTGTACCTCCTTGAGGATAGTCAAGCACCCGTGATTACCCCAATAGGCAATCCCCCATCATAGTCTTTGACCCCGTGCAGGGCAAAACCGGAAACTGGAAGTTGGCTTTCAGTGGGTATTGTCATGCAGCCTTATTCAGTCGAAGAAGACGAAGATAACGATAAACTGACCTCGCTGGCCGTGGTTCTACCGCTGGCAGTCGTTGGCTTTGTTATTGCTGCCGGCTGCTGGACCATATTTGCTGTAGCTGGCGCGTATCTTCGGAACGCTCTCGGGCTGGGTAGCCTGGAATTCGGCCTGTTGCTGGCAATGCCCATGGCTGCTGGTGCCCTGTTGGCGGTGCCAGCGGGAATTGCCGCCCAGAAGGTAGGCGCACGGAGGGTAATGATTGCCTGCCTGCTCGGGCTTGCCGTCTGTATGTCGCTGTTGTTGCTGGTGGAAACCTGGGGCGGTTATCTGCTGGTTGCGGCTGGCCTGGGCCTCGCGGGCGGATTTTATAGCGCGGGGCTCCAGTTTGTGACCTGTCACGCCCCTTCCCGGCATATGGGGCTTGCACTGGGCATATTTGGTGCGGGCGTGACGGGCGCTGGCTTCAATTATTATCTTGTTCCCCTGATTTTGCAGGCCTTCTCCTGGGAGGGGGTCCCGCTAGCCTACCTTGTCGTTCTCTTGCTAGTGACCGCGCTGCTGGTATTGCTGACAGACGACTCCGATTCCCGTGGCGATCCCGATGATGAAACCAGCGTTAGACAACTACTGGGTCGCTTCGAAAATGTGCGGATGTGGCGACTGTACCTGTACTTTGGTGTTGTAGCCGGCAGCTTTTTTTCCCTGGCGTTATGGCTACCGGACTTCATGTCGTCCCGTTTTTTGCTGACTATGGAATCGGGCGCCCGGCTGGCGTTGTGGTTTGTGATCCCCGGAGCCCTGGCGCAGATTGCTGGAGGCGGCCTGTCGGATCGCTACGGGGCGGGGCATGTGATAGTCCGTTCGCTGATGATCTGTCTGGTGGCCCTGTTCGTGCTGTCCTACCCGCCGATGACCTTGTCAGTTCATGGAATTGATTCGGTAATCTCCATTGAACTGGCCCTGCCTCTCGCTCTGGAAGGGGTCTTCATCGTTGTGCTCGGGGTTGCGCTGGGTTCTGCCATGGGAGGCCTTCAGCGCATGGTCGTGGCGGAAAACCGTGAGGCAGCAGCCTTCGCGGCGGGAGTGTTGCTAGTCAGCGCCTGCCTGGTTGCCTTTCTGCTGCCGGTGCTTTTTGGCGCGGTGATTCATTGGGTGGGCGTGGGTACGGCCATGTTCATGATTCTTTTCATGCTACTCACCGGCAGCCTCTATCTGTTTGCCCGGGACTATCGTCGCGAGGAGCGTCAGACGTTGTTACGCAATAGTGCATAGCGCCCATACCACTTGGGTGGTAGGGGTGGGTTATGTGGTAGTAACCACGCAGATTTCAGGGTTTTTCTCACCCACAATGGTCTCAAATCGGAGAAACGATCCGGCAGACGGAGAGAGAGACCATGAGTCATTTGATCGATAAACTGAATTACTTCAGGAAGAAGCGCGAGCCGTTCTCCAACGGCCATGGCGAAACCCACGATGTCAGCCGCGACTGGGAAGACAGTTACCGCCAGCGCTGGCAGCACGACAAGATCGTGCGCTCCACCCACGGTGTTAACTGCACTGGCTCCTGCAGCTGGAAGATCTACGTCAAGAACGGTCTGGTCACCTGGGAAACGCAGCAGACGGACTATCCCCGTACCCGCCCGGACCTGCCCAACCACGAGCCCCGCGGCTGCCCACGTGGTGCCAGCTATTCCTGGTACATGTACAGCGCCAACCGCCTGAAGTATCCGCTGATGCGCAAGCACCTGATGCAGCTCTGGCGCGCGGCGAAGGTTGAGCACAAGGATCCGGTGGATGCCTGGGCTTCCATCGTGGAAGACCCCAAGAAAACTGCCGAGTACAAGCCCCGCCGCGGCATGGGCGGCTTTGTGCGTTCCAGTTGGGACGAAGTCAATGAGCTGATTGGCGCCTCCAACGTCTACACCGCCAAGAAGTACGGCCCCGACCGGATTCTCGGTTTTTCGCCGATCCCCGCCATGTCCATGGTGTCTTACGCCGCCGGCAGCCGCTACCTCTCCATGATCGGTGGCGTGTGCATGAGCTTCTACGACTGGTACTGCGACCTGCCGCCGGCCTCCCCGCAAACCTGGGGTGAGCAGACCGACGTGCCGGAATCTGCCGACTGGTACAACTCCGGCTACATTATTGCCTGGGGTTCCAACGTACCCCAGACCCGTACCCCGGACGCCCACTTCTTTACCGAAGTGCGTTACAAGGGCACCAAGACCGTTGCCATTACTCCGGACTACGCCGAAGTCTCCAAGCTGTCTGACGAGTGGCTGAACCCCAAGCAGGGCACTGATGCCGCACTGGGCATGGCCATGGGCCACGTGATCCTGAAAGAATTCCACGTCGACAAGCCCAGCGAGTACTTTACCGACTACGTGCGTCGTTACACCGACATGCCGTATCTGGTCATGTTGGAAGCGAAGGAAGATGGCAGCTACGTGCCGGGCCGCTTCCTGCGCGCCAGTGACCTGGTGGATGGCCTCGGGGAAGAGAACAACCCCGAGTGGAAAACCATTGCCATTGATGAGAAAACCAACCAGCTGACCGCGCCCAACGGCTCTATCGGCTATCGGTGGGGCGAGAAGGGCAAGTGGAACCTGAAGCAGACTGCAAGCAGCAACGAGGTTGAGCTGCAACTGTCCATGGTCGAAAAGCACGACGACATCGTCGATGTCGCTTTCCCGTATTTTGGCGGCATCGAGCATGACCATTTCAAGCACGTCGAAATCAAGGACATCCTCAAGCACAAGCTGGGGTCCCGCAAGGTTCAGTTGGCGGATGGTTCAGAAGGTCGCGTGGTTACCGTTTATGACCTGATGGTCGCCAACTACGGCATCAGCCGTGGCCTTGGTGACGACGACGGCGCGACTTCCTACGACGAAGTGAAGCCGTACACTCCGGCCTGGCAGGAGAAGATCACCGGCGTTCCCGCCGAGAAGGTGATCCGCATTGCCCGTGAGTTCGCTGACAACGCCGACAAAACCAAGGGGCGTTCCATGGTCATCGTCGGTGCCGGTATGAACCACTGGTACCACATGGACATGAACTACCGTGGCCTGATCAACATGCTGATCATGTGTGGCTGTATCGGTCAGAGCGGTGGCGGCTGGGCCCACTACGTCGGCCAGGAAAAACTGCGCCCGCAGACCGGCTGGCAGCCGCTGGCCTTCGGTCTGGACTGGCAGCGTCCGCCGCGCCACATGAACTCCACCTCCTTCTTTTATGCCCACTCCGGCCAGTGGCGCTATGAAAAACTGGGTGTGGACGAGATCCTGTCGCCGCTGGCGGACAAGGAGAGATTTGGTGGCAGCCTGATTGACTACAACGTTCGTGCCGAGCGTATGGGCTGGTTGCCGTCTGCCCCGCAGCTCAACCGCAACCCGCTGGGAATTGCTGCCGAGGCGGAAAAAGCCGGAATGGAAGTCTCGGACTATGTGGCCCAATCCATGAAGGACGGTTCCCTGGCGTTTGCCAGTGAGGATCCGGAGGCGCCTCAAAACCAGCCGCGTAATATGTTCATCTGGCGCTCCAACCTGCTGGGCTCCTCCGGCAAGGGCCATGAATACATGCTCAAGTACCTGCTGGGCACCACCAGCGGCTTGCAAGGTAAGGATCTTGGTCACGAGGGTGGCGCCAAGCCGAAAGAGGTGAAGTGGCATGACCAGGCGCCCGAGGGCAAACTCGACCTTCTGGTAACCCTGGACTTCCGCATGTCCACTACCTGTCTGTATTCCGACATCGTTCTGCCGACCGCAACCTGGTACGAGAAGAACGACCTCAATACCTCGGACATGCACCCGTTTATTCACCCGCTGACCGCGGCCACCGATCCGGCCTGGGAAGCGCGCAGTGACTGGGAGATCTACAAAGGCATTGCCAAGGCGTTCTCAAAGGCCACCGAAGGCCATCTGGGCGTCGAGAAAGACGTGGTTACCCTGCCGCTGCTGCACGACGCGCCGGCCGAGCTGGGCCAGCCGTTCGATGTGAAGGACTGGAAACGCGGGGAGTGCGAGCTGATTCCGGGCAAGACCGCGCCCAACTTCGTTACCGTCGAGCGGGATTACCCGAACACCTACGCGCGCTTCACCTCCCTTGGCCCGCTGATGGACAAGCTGGGTAACGGTGGCAAGGGCATCAACTGGAACACCGAGAAGGAAGTGAAGTTCCTGGGTGACCTGAACTACAAGCACATCGATGGAGCCAACGCCGGCCGCCCGAAGATTGAAAGTGCTATTGATGCCGCGGAAGTGATCCTGACCCTGGCTCCGGAGACCAATGGCCAGGTAGCAGTAAAAGCATGGGCGGCATTGTCCGAGTTTACCGGCCTGGATCACACCCATCTGGCAAAGAACAAGGAAGAAGAGAAGATCCGCTTCCGGGACATCGTGGCACAGCCGCGCAAGATCATCTCCAGCCCGACCTGGTCTGGCCTGGAAGACGAGCATGTGTCCTACAACGCCGGCTACACCAACGTTCACGAGCTGATCCCCTGGCGCACCCTGACCGGTCGTCAGCAGTTCTACCAGGACCACGAGTGGATGCGCGCCTTCGGTGAGAGCCTGCTGGTCTACCGTCCGCCCATCAACACCAAGACGGTCAGCAGCATGCTGAACCAGCGCAGCAACGGTAACGCCGAGAAAGCGCTGAACTGGATTACACCGCACCAGAAGTGGGGTATCCACAGCACCTACAGCGATAACCTGCTGATGCTGACCCTGTCCCGCGGTGGCCCCATCGTCTGGCTAAGCGAAGACGATGCCAGAGAGCTGGCCATCGAGGACAACGACTGGATCGAACTGTTCAACGCCAACGGCGCCATTGCGGCCCGGGCGGTGGTCAGCCAGCGCGTGATGCCCGGCATGGTGATGATGTACCACGCCCAAGAACGGATTGTGAACATTCCGGGCTCCGAGATCACCGGTACCCGGGGGGGTATCCACAACTCGGTCACCCGGGTGTGCCCGAAGCCGACTCACATGATTGGTGGCTACGCGCAGTATTCCTACGGGTTCAACTACTACGGCACCGTAGGCTCGAACCGCGATGAATTCGTGGTGGTGCGCAAGATGCACAACATCGACTGGCTCGATGGCGAAGGTAATGACACTGTTCAGGAGGCTGTAAAATGAAAATCCGTTCCCAAGTCGGCATGGTACTGAACCTGGACAAGTGCATCGGTTGCCATACCTGTTCAGTGACCTGCAAAAACGTATGGACCAGCCGTGAAGGCATGGAGTACGCCTGGTTCAACAACGTTGAAACCAAGCCCGGCATTGGCTACCCGAAAGAGTGGGAGAACCAGGACAAGTGGAAGGGCGGCTGGATGCGCGACAGTTCCGGCAAGATCCGCCCGAAAATCGGTGGCCGGTTCCGGATTCTGGCGAACATCTTCGCCAACCCGGATCTGCCGCAGATCGATGACTACTACGAGCCGTTCGACTTCGATTACCAGCATCTGCATACCGCCGGTGATAGCAAACATCAGCCGGTAGCACGGCCACGGTCGCTGATCTCCGGTGAGCGCATGCAGAAAATCGAATGGGGCCCGAACTGGGAAGAAATCCTCGGTACCGAGTTCGCCAAGCGTCGCAAGGACAAGAACTTTGATCAGGTGCAGGCGGATATCTACGGCCAGTTCGAAAACACCTTCATGATGTACCTGCCGCGCCTGTGCGAGCACTGCCTGAATCCCACCTGTGTGGCCAGCTGCCCGAGCGGCGCCATCTACAAGAGGGAAGAAGACGGCATCGTATTGATCGACCAGGACAAGTGCCGAGGCTGGCGGATGTGCGTGTCGGGGTGCCCGTACAAGAAGATCTATTTCAACTGGAAAACCGGCAAGTCCGAGAAGTGCATCTTCTGCTACCCGCGGATCGAAGCGGGCCTGCCCACTGTGTGCTCCGAGACCTGTGTCGGCCGCATCCGTTACCTGGGTGTACTGCTCTATGATGCAGACCGGATCGAAGAAGTGGCCAGCACCCCGGGTGAGCACGAGCTGTACGAGAAGCAACTGGAAATCTTCCTCGACCCGAACGACCCGAAGGTCATCGAGCAGGCGACAAAAGACGGCGTCCCGATGAATGTCATCGAAGCCGCTCAGCGCAGCCCGGTGTACAAGATGGCAGTGGACTGGAAACTGGCCCTGCCGCTGCACCCGGAATATCGCACTTTGCCGATGGTCTGGTACGTGCCGCCACTGAGCCCGATCCAGTCTGCGGCGGAAGCCGGAAAAGTCGAGTTCGACGGCATATTGCCGAAGATCGAAAGCCTGCGGATTCCGGTGAAATATCTCGCCAACCTGCTGACGGCAGGTGACGAAAAGCCGATCGTTCGCGCGCTGAAGCGGATCATGGCAATGCGCCTGTATAAGCGCGCCGAAACCGTGGAAGGCAAGGAAGACCTGAGAGCTCTGGAGGAGTGTGGCCTGACCAAGGCCCAGGCGGATGAGATGTACCGTTACCTGGCTATCGCGGACTATGAGGACCGCTTCGTCATACCCACCAGCCATCGCGAACTGGCAAAGGAAGCGTTTCCTGACGCTCATGGTGAGCGGGGAGGCTGTGGCTTCAGCTTTGGCGACGGCTGCAACGGTGACAGCAAATTCAATATGTTCGGCGGCCGCAAGCAAACCACCAGCATGGTGCAAAAGTTGTCCACCGTGAAACAGGTTGACCCGAAGCAGCTGCAAAAATAAGGAGGCCGAGATGCAACTCTTAAAAGTGATAGCGCGGGTGCTCGAGTACCCGACCGAAGAACTCCAGGCTTCCAAAGACGCACTGGTGGCGGCAACTCTGGAAGACAACCGGCTGCCACGGCAGAACAAGGAGCAGCTGCTGCGGTGCATCGACCTGCTATGCGACGGTAATCTGCTGGATATGCAGGAAAACTACGTGGGCACGTTCGACAAGGGCAGGGCAACATCCCTGCTGTTGTTCGAGCACGTACACGGCGAATCCCGTGACCGGGGACAGGCCATGGTGGACCTGATGGAGGAATACCGTGCCAATGGTCTGGAAATTGATGCCAGGGAACTGCCGGACTATCTGCCGCTGTTCCTGGAATATCTCTCAACCCGGCCATGGGAAGAGATCCGGAACTGGCTGGAAGACATCCACCACATTCTGGGGCTTCTGGGAGAAAGACTGTATCAGCGCGAGAGCCTGTACCACGTGTTGATGGATTCACTGCTGGTGCTGTCGGGGCGGGAAGCGAATCGCCAGGAACTGGCGCAAATCGTCGCCTCCGAAGAACGCGATGATACCCCGGAAGCACTGGACAAGGTCTGGGAAGAGGAAATGGTCAAGTTTGTGGACGATCAGGGCAGTTCCTGCAGTACCGGTGGAGTTGTGGGTCAGCGCCGCCGCGAACTGGAGCAGACCCAGACCATTCACCTGAGTGATCAGTTGATGACGGACGTAACGCCCCGTCAGGCAGGAGGCGCCTGAGGGCGCGGGAGGAAACTGAAATGATGTCCTATCTCAATACACTGTTGTTCGGGGTCTATCCCTACATTGCTATCGCTATTCTGGTCATTGGCACCTGGGCACGTTATGACCACGGTCAGTTCACCTGGAAGGCCCATTCCAGCCAGATGCTGCGGAAGAAAAACATGGTGATGGCCAGTGTGCTGTTCCATGTGGGTGTTCTGGTGATCTTCTTCGGTCACCTGGTTGGCCTGCTGACACCCCATGCGCTCTACGAACCGTTCATGACACCCGGAACAAAACAGATCATGGCAATTGTGGTGGGTGGCATTGCCGGTGTGATGGCTATTATCGGTGGCGGCATGCTGGCCTGGCGCCGGCTGACCGACCCCCGAGTAAAAGCCAACAGCACCTTTGCCGACAACATGATCATTATCATTCTGGTGGCACAGCTGGTGCTGGGCATGCTCACCATCCTGCCCACCATGGGGCACCTGGATGGTAGCACCATGCTCAAGTTCTCTGCCTGGGCTCAGGGCATCGTGACCCTGCAGGGTGGTGTGGCCGGCTTCATCGCCGACGTGCACTGGATTTACAAGACCCACATCTTCCTGGGACTGACCATCTTCGTCCTGTTCCCGTTCACCCGCCTGGTACACATGCTCAGCGTGCCGGTGGAGTATTTCGGGCGGAAGTACCAGGTCGTTCGTAAGCGCGCGTAAGGAGAAAGACCATGCAACTCATCCCCGTCGGCGAAGCCGAAAAACCCAGAAACCAGTTCCCGCCGGTGTACGTGGGCGAGACCCTGATCGGTGAAGACGACATCGCCCGGGAAATGCAGCATCACCCGGCCGAAGAGGTCGCCGAAGCCTGGCATGACGCCGCTAAAAGCCTCGTCATCCGTGAACTTCTGCTTCAGAAAGCTGCGGGCCTCGATCTGGACGATATCGCCGATGAAGAAGATCGCATCGCCCGCGTGCTGGAGCTGGAACTCAATGTTCCTGACCCCAGCGAGCAGGACTGCGAACGCTTCTACGCCGCCAACCCCAGCCGTTTCCGCAGCCCCACCCTGATGGCCGTCAGCCATATCCTCCTGGCAGCCGCCCCGGACGACGTCCAGGAACGCATGCGCCAGGAAGAAGCCGGGCGACAGCTGCTGTCCTCTCTCCTCGATGGCCGCGCCCAGTTCGCCGAACTGGCCAAACAGTACTCTGCGTGCGAATCCCGTCACCAGGGCGGCAGCCTCGGCCAGATCAGCAAAGGCCAGACCGTCGACGAATTCGAGCGCCCGGTATTGTCCCTGCAGGAAGGCCTCAACCCGGAACTGATCGAAACCCGCTACGGCTGGCATCTGGTGAGAGTCGACCAGCGTATCGATGGCGAACAGCTGCCTTATGAGCATGTTAAGCCGCAGATACGGCAGTACCTGAGCGAAAGTGTGACGAGAAGGGCATTCCGTCAGTATCTACAGGTACTGGCAGCGGAAACCGGTGTGGAAGGTGTGGACATGGAAATCCCCGACTCGCCGCTGATGCAGTAAAGAGGTTAGCTTCAGTGCCGGGAGGCCGATGGGCCCCTTCTTCCCAAAACACGCTCAAGCGCCACATGGGAAGAAGGGGCCCATTGGTCTGTGCTCCCAAGTAAACAAGAGAGCCAGCACCCTGCCAGCAAGGCCCCCTCTTTGAGCTAAGTCAATTACTCAGTAATAACCGCCCAACTACCCCCATCGGGGGAGCGATTTTCCCCCAAAGCCCCACTACTATAAAACCAGATATGAAATGCATTATTAATGCAGGGGCAAAGACTATGGCACTATTACAAACCGCCGAAACACGCTACAGCAAACCGGTACTGGTTGCCGTCAACAAACCACTTGATGAGGACGACAGCCTGGCGCCGATGCGCCGGCACGCGCTGTTCTCATCGCTGACGAACGAAGATCTGGCAGACTTGATGCAGCAGTCCAGACGACTGCGGCTGGGCCACCACCAGCTGCTCTACCGCCAGGACATGCCTGCACACCACTTCTTCTTCGTGGTCTCTGGCCGGCTGCGCCTGTACCGCCTGGACGCGTCCGGGATCGACCGCACACTCGACAGCATTGCTCCCGGCGACTGCTTTGCAGAAGTCATGATCTATGCAGACCCGGCAAGGTACGCCTGTTACGCAGAGGCACTCAAATCCAGCGAAGTGCTGATGATCCCCGTCAAGGTTTACCAGGATCTGCTGGAAAGAAAGCCCGAATACACCCAGCCGGCGCTGCGCCATTTCGCCAAGCGCGCCGTGGCACGCTTCCACGACCTGGAGATCATGACGGTACAGAGCGCGCGGGACAGGCTGATTCGGTATTTGATAGACCTGCTACCCAGCGGCGCTGAACAGGGTGGCGAAGTGGAATTGCCGCTTCCCAAATGCCTGGTTGCCTCCCGCCTGGCGATGCAGCCGGAAACCTTCTCACGGATTCTGGCAGACCTGAAATCGAACGGGCTTGTCCGCGTTAACCGCAGCCGGTTGTTTATCTCCGACCCGGCTCGACTGATCCAGATCAGCCAGTAAACAGTCAAAGCAGGAACACACTGATGATTTCAAGCTACACCGATTTGCTCAAAGCCTCCAACGCGGAACCCGATCCCCAGCGCTTCCTGTTCGTGTTCTGCCGCGCAGAGCTCCCGGACGATGCATCACGCGCGGAAAAGGCCGCCTTTGCGAACGGAGAGGGCGGCGCCCTGACACCGGTGGTATGCGTTGATAAAACGCCCGAAGAGGTCAGTGACTTCGGCGCCCTTGTTGAGGAGTCCCGCCAGACCGGCCAGGACTGGGATGTGGTATTCGTTGCCGCGATGTCTGGTCGCGGTGGCATGCAACCGTCTTCCGATGAAGCCCAGCAGCCCCTAACCATGATGGTTGAGTCGATCCGGCTGGGCCACGTTGGCAACTACCTGCCACTGGACCGAAATGGTCAGGCCATTTCACTGGGTTAATCACGTTTGAAAAGGGTATTTGAACTTTTTGTTATGTCGACTAGCTTTTTTATGTAGCAGCCCGTCACCAGTGAGAAATATCAAATATCCCAATGCGTCAGGCGAATAGTATGCCGCTGTCGCTCGTCTTCTCTTCATGCAGGTGTCCCCAGGGGGTGTCGTGAGTTTTATTCAGCGTGCTGCCATATCAATCCTCGGATTGCTGTTTCTTGTCCTGAGTCCGGTAACGGGTGTCATGGCGGAATCTCCCGAAGAATACGAGCCACTGGCGGCCCGTCAGGTGATCCAGAAAGCCTTTCCCTCGGTTGATGATATCTCCCCGCGGGAAGATAACCGCGCCATCCAGGAACTTCGCCGTGGCGAAGAGCTTCTGGGCTATGCCTACCAGACCCTGGATTTCGTTCAGACGCCGGCCTATTCCGGCAAGCCCCTGAACGCCCTGGTCGTGCTCGACACCGAAGGCGAGATCAAGGGCGCGCGGGTAATACACCACGATGAGCCGATTCTTCTTATCGGCATTCCCGAAATCAAGATGCACGAGTTCACTGACCAGTACGTTGGCCTCAAGGCAGACCAGAGGGTCACGGTGGGCGGTAAGTCGTCCGAGCGCCGTGTTGCTGTGGACGGCCTGTCTGGCGCCACGGTTACGGTGATGGTAATCAACGAAGTCATCATGAAAACAGCCCACCGTGTGGGTGCCGAGTTGGGACTGGTCAAGGGTGGAGGTGAGGCCAGGCCGCCCGTGGCGGAAGTCCGCACCGGCGAATTTACCGAAAAAAGCTGGGAAGAACTCACCGGTGATGGCTCTTTCCGCCGCCTGCTGGTGACCAAGGGGCAGGTGGACGATGCATTCAAGGGAACCGGAGCAGAAGGCATTGATGAAGCTTCTCCTGCCGAGCGCGATGAGGCATTGATTGACCTTTACACCGGTTATCTGAATGTACCCACAATTGGCAGGAACCTGTTGGGTGAAAGCCAGTACCAGTGGCTGATGTCAGAGTTGCAAGAGGGTGAGCACGCGATTGCCGTGATGGCGAGCGGGGAGTACTCCTTCAAGGGCTCTGGCTATGTGCGTGGCGGCATTTTTGATCGCATCCAGGTGCGCCAGTTCGGCGACACCTTCAATTTCAGGGATCTGGACTTTTACCGCCTGAGCGACGTTTATGCGGGGGGCATGCCAGAATTTTCAGAGATGGCGATCTTTGTTATTCGCCAGCAGTATAACTTTGACCCGGGCACTACCTGGGCGCTGGAGCTTTCCGTCAAGCGCCAGACCGGTCCTTTGGACAGTGAGTTTGCGGTATTCCCTCTGGAGTACCAACTGCCGGATCAGTATTACAACCGGCCAGAGGTGGAGTTGTCCGAGGAAGAGTGGCTGGAAACACAGCCCCTGTGGGTGCAGGTCTGGTATCAGCGCCAGTTCCAGATTATTGTCCTGGGCATTGGCATCGGCGCCCTGATGTTCATCCTCTTTTTCCAGGACTGGCTGGTTAAAAAGCCCAGGGCAACCCGCTGGATACGCCATGCGTTTCTGACCTATACCCTGTTCTTTATTGGCTGGTTTGCGCTGGGGCAGTTGTCCATCGTCAATGTGCTGACGTTCGTCAATAGCCTGATCAGTGGGTTCCAGTGGGAGACTTTCCTCGTTGACCCGGTGATATTCATTCTCTGGGCAACGGTCGCCGGTATTATCCTGCTCTGGGGTCGGGCTGTTTACTGTGGCTGGCTCTGCCCATTCGGGGCGCTGCAGGAGCTGGTAAACGAAATTGCCCGCAAGCTGAAAGTTCCCCAGTACACTGTTCCCTTTCCCATTCACGAGCGCCTCTGGGCCATCAAATACATCATTCTGCTGGTGCTGTTTGGTGTATCGCTGGATTCCCTCGCAACCGCAGAAAAGCTGGCAGAAATCGAGCCGTTCAAGACAGCCATTACCCTGCGTTTTGACCGCAGCTGGCCATTCGTTACCTACGCGGTACTGCTGATTGTTGTGAACCTGTTCACCCGCAAAGTCTTTTGCCGGTACATGTGCCCTCTGGGCGCTGCGCTGGCGTTACCCACCAAGTTGAGGGTATTCGACTGGCTGAAACGTCGCAAAGAGTGTGGAAATCCCTGCCGGTTGTGCGAGCACGAATGTGAGGTGCAAGCCATCCATCCGGACGGCACCATCAACTATCAGGAGTGTCATTACTGCCTGGACTGCCAGATGACCTACTTCAACGATAACAAGTGCCCACCATTGATTGTAAAACGCCGTGGCAAACGCCGTGGCCATAACGCACCGGGCCACCCGGAACAGATACCGGTCACCCAGGTGACATAAGAAAAGCAGTAAAAAGAAATGCAATACCGCCATTACCAACAACGGAGTTGGATGCTATGAGAAAGAAAGACGAACTTGGTAACAACGCCCCGGAAGAGAGCGGCCTGAGCCGCCGTAAATTCCTGGGTGCGACCGCACTGGCCGGCGCTGTAGGCGCAACGGGCCTGGGTGGTGCAGTGATGACACGGGATTCCTGGGCTGCGGCCGTAAAGGATGCCAAAAACAAGGTTCACGTAGGCCCCGGCGAGCTGGACGAATACTACGGATTCTGGAGCGGCGGCCACCAGGGTGAGGTACGTGTTCTCGGTGTGCCGTCCATGCGTGAGCTGATGCGCATTCCGGTCTTCAACGTGGACTCCGCCACCGGCTGGGGTATTACCAATGAGAGCAAGGAAATCCTTGGCGGTGATCGACAGTACCTGAACGGTGACTGTCACCACCCCCACATTTCCATGGAAGACGGGCGTTACGACGGCAAATACCTGTTTATCAACGACAAGGCGAACAGCCGTATTGCCCGTATCCGTCTGGACATCATGAAGACGGACAAGATCACTCACGTGCCAAACGTCCAGGCCATTCACGGCCTGCGGCTGCAAAAAGTGCCCCGCACCAAGTACGTGTTCTGTAATGCAGAGTTTGTGATTCCACACCCGAACGATGGCAGCGATTTCAGCCTGGAAAACAGCTACACCATGTTCAGTGCCGTTGATGCGGACACTATGGAAGTGGCCTGGCAGGTGATTGTCGACGGCAACCTGGACAACACCGATGCTGATTACACCGGTAAGTATGCCGCTTCCACCTGCTACAACTCTGAAAAAGCGGCGGATCTCGCCGGCACCATGCGCAACGACCGTGACTGGGTTGTGGTGTTTAACGTCGAGCGTATTGAAGCGGCCGTCAAGAACGGTAACTTCAAGACCATTGGTGACTCCGAAGTGCCAGTCGTGGACGGACGTGAAGGCTCGAAACTGACTCGCTACATCCCGGTGCCGAAGAACCCGCACGGCCTGAACACATCACCGGACGGCAAGTACTTCATTGCCAATGGCAAGCTGTCACCGACCTGTTCCGTTATCCAGATCGACAAGCTGGACGATATGTTTGATGACAAGATCGGGCTGCGTGATGTTATCGTCGCCGAGCCAGAGCTGGGTCTCGGGCCTCTGCACACCACCTATGACGGTCGCGGCAACGCCTACACCACACTGTTCATCGACAGCCAGGTGTGTAAGTGGAACATCGCCGACGCCATCAAGGATTACAATGGTGAGAAGACCAACTACATTCGTCAGAAGCTGGACGTGCACTATCAGCCAGGACACAACCATGCATCACTGACCGAATCCCGCGATGCGGACGGCAAGTGGCTGGTGGTTCTGTCGAAGTTCTCCAAGGACCGCTTCCTGCCGGTAGGCCCGCTGCATCCTGAGAACGATCAGTTGATTGATATTTCCGGTGAGGAGATGAAGCTGGTTCACGATGGCCCAGCGTTTGCGGAGCCCCACGACTGTATCCTGGTTCGTCGTGATCAGATCAAAACGAAGAAGATCTACACGCGTGATGATCCGTTCTTTGCCAGTGCCCGTGCTCAGGCGGAGAAAGACGGAGTTACTCTGGAGGCCGCCAACGAGGTGATCCGCGACGGCAACAAGGTGCGTGTTTACATGACCTCTGTGGCGCCGCAATACGGCATGACGGAGTTCAAGGTCAAGGAAGGTGATGAGGTTACAGTGTATGTGACCAATCTGGATTCCATTGAGGATGTGTCTCACGGGTTCGTTATGGTGAACCACGGTGTGAGCATGGAAATCAGTCCGCAGCAGACGTCTTCGGTAACCTTTACGGCGGGCAAGCCAGGGGTTTACTGGTACTACTGCAGTTGGTTCTGTCATGCACTGCACATGGAGATGGGTGGTCGCATGTTGGTAGAGAAGGCCTGATTCGGGCCTGAATCTGAGCCGGAACTCCTTTTATAGGAGTTCCGGCTTGGGAGAAGCAAACCAAGAGGAGACTGCTTTCCAAAACACGCTCAAGCCCGTCCTTGGGGCGCTTGAGCTCCGCCATCCATGGCTCCGCACAGTTTTGGAAAGCAGTCTCCTCTTGGCTTGCCGCGCCTTGGTGCCGGCCTTTACTTTTTTATCCTCAGAGAGAAATTGATGTACCCATTATTGCGTTATGGGGTGGCCCTGACAGTCGCTCTGGTATCGCTCACCGCTCATGCGGACCTGCAACAAAAGCTTGATGCACTGGAGCCCGGTGCTGTCTTTGAGCTTCCCCCCGAGAAACTTTCGTCGCTGGATCTCCGCGTGCCCGGGGTGATGGTGTCCTGTCATGCCGATACGGTGATCGACGGCGGTGGGCAGGGTAACGCTGTCGATATTCTGGCGGAGGAGGTGACGTTTTCCGGTTGTGAGGTCCGCAACTGGGGCGGTGATCTCAATGAGCTGGATGCGGGGATTTTTGTGGCGCCTGAGGCTCGGGGCGCTGTTATCGAGAATAACCGTTTGCAGGGGCCGGCGTTCGGGATCTGGTTGGATGCGACGAAGGGTGTGACGGTTCGCAATAACCACATTCGCGGCGACGCCTCTATTCGCTCCCAGGATCGGGGTAACGGGATTCATCTGTTCAATACCACCGGAGCACTGATTCAAGGCAACGATATCAGTCAGACCCGGGACGCCATTTACATCGAGACCGCCAACAACAACGAGATCCGCGATAATCTGATGACGGATCTGCGTTATGGCATTCACTATATGTATTCGATGCACAATCTGCTGGAAGGCAATGTTACCCGGGGTACGCGTACCGGGTATGCGTTGATGCAGAGCAAGTATCTGAAGGTGTTCAACAACCGGTCGGAGAATGACGAGAACTACGGCATTCTGATGAATTTCATCACCAACTCCGAGTTGCGGGGTAATGTGGTGACGGGGGTTTCCCAGGGCCAGACGGCGGGAGTTTCGATTTCCGGGGCCGAGGGGAAGGCGGTGTTTATTTACAACTCGCTGTACAACACCTTCGAGGACAATGTGTTCCGGGACAGCAATATCGGGATTCATCTGACGGCTGGGTCGGAGGAGAACGAGGTATTCAATAATGCGTTTGTGAACAACCAGCGCCAGGTGAAGTACGTGGCCACCCGCACCCAGGAGTGGTCAAAGCAAGGGCGGGGCAACTACTGGAGTGATTATCTGGGGTGGGATCGCAACCAGGATGGCATTGGCGATGTGGCCTATGAGCCCAATGACAATGTGGACCGGTTGCTGTGGACCTACCCGGAGGCCAAAGTGCTGATGTTCAGCCCGGCCGTGGACACCTTGCGATGGGTGCAGGATGCATTCCCGGTGGTCAAAGCCGCCGGTGTCAGCGATTCGCACCCGCTGATGCGCCAGCCCGAAACGTTACAACCGGAGTCCTGATGAGCTGCTTCCGTCTTGAGAATGTGAGTTACCGGTACGACAAGGCACTGGTACTGAATGGCGTGGACCTGCGCCTGGAGCCCGGTGAAATACTTGGCCTGTTTGGCCACAATGGCGCTGGCAAGACCACCAGCATCAAACTGATCCTGGGCCTGATGACGCCGACCCAGGGTAAGGTGTCGGTGCTTGATGGCGAGGCCGGTGACCCTCATGTCAGTCAGTATATTGGTTACCTGCCGGAGAACGTGATGTTCTACCCGCAACTGACCGGACGGGAAATCCTTAATCATTTTTCCCGGCTCAAAGGGGCGACTCTGAAACAGGTGCCGGAGTTGCTGGAGCAGGTGGGCCTTGGCGATGCGATGAATGCGCGGGTGAAAACCTACTCCAAGGGAATGCGACAGCGCCTGGGGCTGGCCCAGGCTCTTTTGGGCAAGCCGAAGCTGTTGATGCTGGATGAACCCACGGTGGGATTGGACCCGGTGGCCACGGCCGATCTGTACCGGTTGTTGCGTAAGCTTCGGGACGAGGGCACGGGCATCGTACTGTGTTCACATGTTCTTCCCGGCGTAGAGCCCTATATCGACCGTGCTGCGATTCTTACCGGTGGTGCTGTCAAGGCCGTGGGCGATCTGCCGTCCCTGCGTCGGCAGGCCAATATGGCGTTAACCCTGTCCATTGAGCCTGCAAATGGTTCATCCGCTCTGGAGAAAGTGATTGAAGCCTCGTCAGCGGGTAATGGACTGATGATCAGGAAAGACAACGGACGCTTGCAGGTGGACGTCCGCCCGTCGGAGAAAATGGCGCTGATTCAGGATCTCCTGAGCTCAGGAGAGGTTCGGGATCTGGGTATTCACCAGCCCACTCTGGAGGATGTGTACGTGCACTTTATTGGCTCCGGTGGCCTGGCCCACCGTGGAGGTGCCCAGTGAGCAGCATATGGACCATCGCCCGTAAGGAACTCAGTGACAGCCTGCGCAACCGCTGGCTCATTGCCATCGCTCTGGTGTTTGCGGTGCTGGCCCTGGGCATCGCCTGGTTTGGCGCAGCGGCATCGGGGCAGGTGGGTTACGCCTCCACCCCGGCCACCATTGCCAGCCTGGCCAGCCTGGGTATATTTCTGATACCCCTGATCGCCCTGTTACTGGCCTATGACGCCATCGTCGGTGAGGAAGAAGGCGGCACGCTACTGCTGCTGATGACGTATCCGCTAAGCCGTGGTCAGCTGTTGTTCGGCAAGTTCCTCGGCCATGGCCTGACCCTGGCGTTTGCCACTCTGATCGGCTTCGGTGTTGCCGGCATTGCCATTGCCGTGCTGGTGGAAGACGTGGCTGTTGGCGCCCTGGCTGCTGCCATGTTCCGGTTTATCGTCTCCACCATTCTGCTGGGCTGGGGCTTCATTGCGCTGGCCTACATGATCAGCGTGCGCGTCAGCGAAAAGCCTGTCGCAGCCGGGCTGGCCCTGGGTATCTGGTTTTTCTTTGTCCTGGTCTTCGACCTGATGCTATTGGGTATCCTGGTGGCCAGTGAAGGCAAACTCAGCCCCGAGCTGCTGCCCTGGTTGCTGATGCTCAACCCCACCGACATCTACCGCCTGCTCAACATTGTTGCCTTTGGCGAGGGCGCGCAATTAAGCGGCGTGCTGAGTCTTGGAGCAGACCTGCCCATTGGGGCGGCAGGAATGTGGTTCGCCCTGGTGCTGTGGTTTGTTATCCCCCTTGCCGGTGCCTGGGCTCTGTTCCGTCGCCGCCGAATCTGATCCGGAGATTTCCATGCGTGTTGTTAAAACCTTGTCTGTAGCGGTGATGTTTGCCGTGTTCCTGGCCGGTTGCTCCGACCCTGAAAAGCAGGTTACTGAAAAGCCAGAGCCGGTCCATTTCGAATCCGGTGATGAATGCCACGTGTGTGGCATGGCCATCACGCGCTTCCCGGGGCCAAAGGGTGAAGCCATAACGGCCCGAGAACAGAAGGTGAATAAATTCTGCTCAACCCGTGACATGTTCTCCTGGGTACTGCAGCCCGAAAATGCCAAACGCGACCACACCCTCTACGTACACGACATGGCTCAGACCGACTGGGAACATCCTGACGACACAGCATTGATCGATGCGCGGGAGGCTTTCTTTGTGGTGGGATCAGAGCGCACTGGCGCCATGGGGCCAACCCTGGCTTCATTTGCCACGGAAGAGGCAGCTCAGAAATTTGCGATGAATTACAGTGGCGAGGTTCTGAGCTATAACGAAGTCACCATGGACCACCTGAATGTAGGTGGTCCTGCCGGGGGTATGAGCGGAATGCACGAGATGGATGAGCGTGAGCGTTCAACAACCGAGCATTCCATGGACCATTGAGATCGTTACGTCTCATGTACCAGAACGGGCTTCAGTGTTCGTCGTGTTTATTTGCGATGATGCTGTGGATCTCCTCAATGGCGTGAACATAACGCACGTAGTTGTCGACAAATTGGCGCCCGTCCGGAACGGATTCGGCGTTAGCATCCTCAATGGTTTCTCGAAACTGCTTCGTAACAAAGTTGGTGACATTCTCACCCAGCTTTTGCGCCAGTGCGTCCACCTTGCCTTCGGCAAGGGCTTTGTCAGCAGCCTTGGCTGCGACAGAAGCACTACCTGCCGGCTTTAGTCCTGTATAGGGAGCCCCTTCAGTTATCCGGTGCAAACGCACCAGCGTCTCGAAGAAGTATTTGTCAGCCAGTTTGCGGGCCTGGGGGCTGGCCACTCGAACTTCCAGAGTGTCGTTAAAGGCGGCAGTGAGATTTTTTTCATCGGTGGGATCTATCCATTTCAGGACCGGTTGGACGGACTGTTCCTTTAGCGCTGTCCTGGCATCTTCGATAACAGGGCCGTCCATGGAGTCGCAGTGGGCAAAGCTCGCGGAACTCCAGAGCAGGCTTCCACCAATCAGTGCAAGGGTGGCGATTCGTTTGGTTTTGCCAAATGAGTTCATGGTTAACCTCTCGGTATTATCAGGATTTGTTTGGCGGCCCGGGAAAAATCCGCAGGCTGCCGGTTGCAAATCCACTATGTCCGAAAGGAGGAGCTCCGGCGTTCGGATACAGGAATGCGAACGTTCGGATGTGTTGCCGAACGGCCACTAGCAATTTTGACGGAGAGAGCGGCGATACTGGGATGGCGTTTTGCCGTTGGTTTTACGGAAAAGTGTGTTAAATACCGACTTGGAATTGAAACCCGATTCGTACATGACATCCGTGATGGTCCCTGTCTCTAAAGGGTCTGCCAGACGTTGCCGCGCGTGTTCGATTCGATAACCATTCACGAATTCGTAGAAGTTGATGCCCATTTTCTGGTTCAGGAATTGGGACAGTTCCCTGGGAGTGAGTTCTGCCTGACGGGCCAACCGTTCTACCGTAAGGTTCGAGTACAGGTACGGCTGACGTTCTTTCATGAGCTGCTCTATTCGACTCGCTAGTGACCCCGGCGACAAGTCTGCAGCGTAGGCCCCAGAGTTCGCTTCGGCATCCAGAACAGTCTGACCAATACCAGCAAACACGGCGGGCTGTCGGAACGCCAGTATCGACATTGGCAGCAGGATTACAATGCTGACCATTGTCGTGGCAATGGTCAGCGATTGATGGCTGCCAGTGACCCGCATCACGTGGGCGAGCAGGCAGTAAACAAGACTGAGTGACCAGGCTGTCCCGTAAGCAAACAGCAGATTCCGGAGCCAGGCCAGCTCCTTGTTGCCAAGATCCGAGAAAACATTCCGCAGCTCGACACCAAAGCGGGAGATTTTCTTCAGTGTTGCCGCCAGGTACCCGATTACGACGCCGTGAAGGACAATTGCAAGTACAACCGAGTTCATCACGCCGGGGTAGTGACTGTCTGACAGCATCCTTATCTGGGATTCCTCGGGAAGGCTGTAGTAACCCATCGCGAACATCACAATGGCGCCCGGAACCGGGAGAAAATGGACCAGGTGCCGCAACCTTAACCGGAAATCCCGATACATAACCGATTGAGCGTACAAGAAAATAGCGCCGGGCTGCAGCATTCCCAGGATGGTGCCGGTAAAGGCGGTATCGGGGTATCTGGTGGCAAGGCCGGTGGTATGCAGAAATACCTCAAACAGAGTGCCGGCCATGCCAGCAAGCATCAGCGCCAGGAGCTGTCGAGGCAGGCGCCGAGCTTTCAACGGCGCGATACAAAGCAGAATCAGGAACAGGAATTGCGATATGACGCCGAACAGTATGAGTTGGGGCAGTGTCAGGATCACAGTGGCATCAGCGTGTGAGAATCATCAACCGCCGGTCATGTTCATAAACCGAAGAATCTGAACATCCCCCTCAGTGGAAAAGTGATGACGCTCAGGTTTCAGGTCCATGGAGTTGATGATGGTCTCCCGCAGCTTGTCGTCAGTCACCGGGTGACCGCGCAGAACGCGGCGCAGATCCACCGAATGCTCATTACCAAGACAAAGCAACAGTCGACCCTCTACAGTGACCCGAACGCGATTGCAGGTTGAGCAGAAATTATGGGAATGGGGTGAAATAAAGCCGACCCGCACATCGCTGTCCGGCATGCGGTAATAGCGGGCAGGGCCACCGGAATCCTCTGGCGTGGGTATCAGCTTATGGCGTTGGCCGATAATATCGCGAACCTCATCGCTGGTGCACAGCACCTGCCCGCGATCATGGTCAGATATTTCACCCAGCGGCATTTCCTCGATAAAGGTAATGTCCACGTTTTTCTTACGAGCAAACTCCACCAGTTCTGGCACTTCCTGATCGTTGCCGCCTTTCATCACTACCGTATTGAGCTTGATGCCCTCAAAACCGGCGTCTTTGGCAGCATCAATTCCCTCCAGAACCTGGCTTAGTCGGCCGGTACGGGTGATGCGGTGGAACTTGTCGGCATCGAGGGAGTCGAGGCTGATATTCAGCCGCTTGAGCCCGGCCTTGCGCAGGGGCTCGGCCATGGTTGGCAACTGGCTGCCATTGGTGGTCATGGCGAAATCCCGTAGCCCATAGCTGCCGATTTCCTTGACCAGCTCCAGAATGTCCTTGCGCACCAGGGGTTCACCACCCGTAAGGCGGATTTTTTCCGTGCCCAGGGAAACGAAGGTTCTGGCCACGCGGGCTATTTCTTCCAGAGTCAGTACCTGCTGGCGGGGCAGAAAAGTCATTTCCTCCGCCATGCAGTAAACACAGCGAAAATCGCAGCGGTCAGTGACAGACAGACGCACATAGTTGACGGTGCGGCCAAATCGGTCGGTCAGCTTGGCTTGGGGCATGGGAATCGTTCCTGTCCTTCGCTGTATGAGCTCTCATTCGAGAGTGTAGCTCAATTATGGCAAATCAGCCTGTCGAATCCGATACCCCCGCGGGAGTATCCCCTCTCAGTGGCCCCCATCAATGCGGCTGAACAACAGGTCGTTCTCTGTCTGGATATGGGCTTTCAGGTCATCGCGGAATCTTGCCAGCCCATGATAGAGACGCTGCCAGCTTCCGCACGCGCCATCCGGCAGGCTCAGACCGTTGGTAAGGCGCTCCAGTTCCTTCAGCGCAGAGCCGTGGTCATCATGTTCGTTCCGCATCACGGACACCGGGCCACCGGCCATGGCGCCCATGCCACGGGTAATCATGGGAAACAGAATCTGCTCTTCCTTGGACATATGGGTTTCCAGCTCATCAGCCATATGCGTCAGGTGGGCCGAGAGGCCGGCGGGGCAGGCGGTGTGCCCGCCATGGACCCGCTCCACCCGCTCGGAAAGCTGTATCAGTTCGGGCAACTGCTCCCGGTGGGTGTCGTGGTAACGAGTCAGGATATGTTCGATCAGTTCTTCGTTGGATGCCTGGGTCATAGGTTCAGCGATTGTCATGACAGCACTCCTTGGTTGGTTTGGCGGGGCCCGGCCTTCCCTGGCGCGGGCTCCGCTGTATCAGGCGCGCAGCTCGCTGGCGGCACCTTGTTCATCAGTGTCGAGGGTGGCCGGCTCCAGATCCGGGAAGAACACACCCTTCACCACCTGCCAGGTCACTGCCAGGGCGCCGACGATGAAGACCACGTCGCCAACGGTTCTGATCCAGCGCAGGGTTTGCAGGATGTCGCTCTGCATGAAGGCTTCACTGCGTGCGTACCACAGGCCTTCGCTGGCGCTGGCAACGAACTGGATGATGCCGACGGGCAGCAGGCTGGTGAACAGCATCAGCACCAGGCCAATGTTCAGCCACCAGAAACCGACTTTCATCAGCCGCTCGTCAAAGACGATGCGTGGGCGGATGTAGCGCAGAATCATCAGTGCGAAGCCGAGGGCGAGGAAGCCGTACACACCGAACAAGGCTGCGTGGGCATGAGTGGGCGTGGTGTTCAGACCCTGGATGTAGTACAGCGCGATTGGCGGGTTGATCATGAAACCGAGTACGCCTGCACCCAGCATGTTCCAGAAGGCAACAGCCACGAAGAAGGTCAGCGGCCAGCGGATGTTCTCCATCCATGGCGCGCGGGATTTCAGCCTCCAGTTCTCCCATGCTTCATAACCGAGTACCACCAGTGGCACAACTTCCAGTGCGCTGAAAGTGGCACCCACCGCCATCACCGGTGTGGTGGTGCCGGAGAAGTACAGGTGGTGGAAGGTTCCCGGCACACCACCGAGCATGAACAGGCTAGCAGAGGCCAGGCTGGCGGACGTCGCCACGGTGCGGGATACCAGGCCCATGCTGCAGAAGATAAATGCCAGGGCTGCGGTGGCGAACACTTCGAAGAAGCCTTCTACCCACAGGTGGACAATCCACCAGCGCCAGTACTCCATGATGGAGATGTGAGTACGCTCACCATAGAAGAAGCCGGCACCATAGAACAGGCCGATCGCAACCACCGAGGCAGTCAGCAGGGCCAGCAGGTTCTTGTCGCCGGGCTGGCGCAGGGCGGGAACAATGCCGCGTAGCATCAGCACCAGCCAGAAGACGATGCCGAGGAACTTGCCAATCTGCCAGAGACGGCCAAGGTCGACATATTCGTAACCCTGATGGCCCAGCATGAAGCTAAGGTTGGCTGGCATGATCTGGTTGATGGCAAGGAAGTTGCCGATGAACGAACCGCCAACCACAGCTACCAGGGCCCAGAACAGTACGTCAACACCCAGCTTCTGGAATTTCGGGTCCTTACCGCCATTGATGATCGGGGCGAGGAACAGGCCGGCGGCCAGGAAGCCGGTGGCAATCCAGAACATGGCAGCCTGGATGTGCCAGGTACGCATCAGGGAGTAGGGGAACCATTCAGAGGTGTTGATACCGTAGAAACTCTGCCCTTCCACCGTATAGTGTGCGGTAAAGCCGCCGAGCATAACCTGGAAGGTAAACAGGCCCACCACCAGGACCAGGTATTTGCCCAATGCCTTCTGGGAGGGGGTGAGTCCAACAGCACTCAGTGGGTCCTTGAGCGGAGCTTCCGGCTCCTCGTCCTCTTTACGCAGGAATGCCCATGCCCAGATCAGGCCGCCAACACCGGCAATCAGCAGAACCACACTGACTAGCGACCAGACGATGTTCTCGCCACTCGGTCGGTTGTCGATCAGCGGCTCGTGGGGCCAGTTGTTGGTGTAGGTTACGTCACTGTCCGGCCGTTCGGTAGCGGCAGCCCATGCGGTCCAGAAGAAGAACTCCGTCATCCGCTCGCGGCGCTCGGCGCTGGGCAGGGTATTTTCCTTCATGGCGTAGTTTGAACGGGTGGATTGCAGCTCAGGTGCGTCGCTGAACAACCGGCTGTAGTAGTCGGCGGTCTCGGCAATGGCGGCGGTCCTGCGTTCCGACAGGTGCAGGGTACCGGTAGCGTCTTCGTAGGTATTGGTGCGGTACTCGGTCTTCAGGTCATACTGCAGGGCGTTCTGCTGCTGGCCACTCAGGCTGTGCCAGTCCTGTCCGTATTCTTCCTGGGCAGCAATTTCCAGCCAGGTTTCCAGTTCGCGGTGCAGCCAGTCGGCGGTCCAGTCTGGCGCCTGGTAGGCGCCGTGGCCCCAGATGGACCCGAGCTGCATGCCCCCGACGGACTGCCAGGCGGTCTGGCCGTCGAGAATGCTTTCCTCGGTCATCAGGGTGTCGCCGTTGACGGACACGACCCGGTCAGGAATGGGCGGTGCGGCGCGGTAAACTTCCGCGCCGAAGTAGCCCAGTAACGTGAAGGTAACCCCCACGATGGCAATCAACAGAAACCATAGGCGGCGGTATTTGGCCATGGTCAGCTCCTCTCTGGTTTAAAGATGCGTCAATAATACATCTATAAAAATAAAAAGTAACTGGTTTGCACCATTTTTGGAGAGGTAACTACAGGGTGGTATTCATTGGTGCTAATAAAAGGCGCAGGTTGAAAGGCTTGCGCTGGCTGTTGAAATTCTGATCAGTAAGGAATATATTAAAGAAGTATTCAGTATATTTTAATGGAGGGAAGGGGATGGAGAAGTTGCTCGGATTCTCGAATGGCGCTCTGCTTGCGTCGACGGTTGGCCTGGTGGCCACTATTCTGCTCGCCTACCCGTTTGCCAGTGCATTGCCGATGGCAGGGCAGATTGTAGCCCACATCGGAACGCTGATTTTTGCCACCTGCATCAAGATTTCGTACGTCGCGAGGCTGGTGTCATTGAAACAACTGGGGAGACCCGTCCATTGATTAAAGGTAGAATGGCGACATATATTGCCGCCGTTCTGAAGAGAAGATGCTGATGATTCCCTTGCCCGGAAGAACCGGTTTCAGAATCCTTGCGTATACAAGTATCGCATTGGCTGCTATCGGCGTGGTGTTGCCGTTGTTACCGACAACACCGTTTGTTTTGCTGGCTGCGTGGGCTGCAAGCAAGGGGTCGCCGGCTTTTGCTGACTGGCTGGATAACCACCGGACATTTGGCCCGGCCATAGAAAACTGGCGCAGCAGGCGCGCCATACCCCTCAAGGGAAAGTGGCTTGCTTGCGCCATGCTATGTGTAAGCTGGTCCTTATTGTTTATTGGTGGTGCGGCACCTGTGGTGCTGGTAATGACAGGTCTGATGTTCTCGGGCCTCGCCTGTTATCTCTTAACGCGTGCCTCGTGCTAACGATGCATCTGAAGTATTGGAGTTGGTAAATGCATATCACCCGTTACACCGATTATTCCCTGCGTGTTCTGATTTATCTGGCGGTGCAGGGTGACGAACTTGCAACGATCCAGGAAATTGCAGACAGCTACGATATCTCCAAGAATCACCTGATGAAAGTGGTCCATCAGCTCAACAAAAAGGGCTATATCGAGACAGTCAGGGGCAAGAAGGGGGGCATGCGGTTGCATATGGCGCCCACAGACATCAACGTTGGCATTCTCGTACGTGAGACGGAGCAGGATCTCAACATTGTTGAGTGCTTCTCCTCAAAGAACGCCTGCCGGATTACTCCGGTTTGCGGACTGAAGTCGATGCTTGGCGAAGCGCTGACAGCCTTCCTGGAAACGCTCGACAAGTATACTCTGGCTGACGTGATCCAGGACCAGCATCGTCCCCAGTTGCTCAGGTTGTTGCAGATTGCATAACGCTTTCTTCCCCAGGGGCGGGGGAGGAACAAAAACTTACAGTTTTGAGACATCTTTAATCAGATTGGGCGGTCCCGCTTCGATAGAGTAGTGATAACAACTTCAATCACTACAATGTCAATCGAGAGGGCGGGTTTTGCGGCTGTCCATGTTTGTGATGCTGCTCCTGTGCCTGGTTCATGGGGCGGCGTTAGCCAGTACCGGGATAACAGATCTCCGTCCGGTGATTCTGGGCGAGGACACCGAGCGCCTGAATATCTCCCGCCACCTGTCTTTTTATGAGGATGTTCCGGGCGTCTACGGGATTGAGGACATTCTGGCTGACTGGCCTGACATTGCTTCTACCGAAAAGCCGGACGAAGCCTACAACTTTGGTTTCACTGACTCCACCTACTGGTTTCACACCCGCATTGAGAACCGCGACAACCCTGAAGATCGCTGGGTAATAGAGGGGCTTTACCCGATTATTGATCGGATGGACGTCTTTTTCCTTCGTGAAGATGGTCGCATTGAGCATCAGCAGGCCGGTGACTCGGTTCCCTTCGCCAGCCGGGGGCGGACTCATCACAACATCAATTTTTCGTTCGAGCTCGCGGAAGGTGAGTCCACCGACGTGTTCTTCCGCGTCAGGACATCCGGCGCGGTCCAGATGCAGCTGCTGTTGTGGGAGAACGAAGCGTTCAGTGAAGCCGACCACCGGGAGCGGTTTGTCCTGGGTATCTCTTACGGCCTTCTGTTCTGTATGGCGGCATTCAACTTGCTGATTTTCGTATCCATACGTGACAAGAACTATCTCTGGTACGTGTCTTACATTGGCTTTTACGGATTACTGCAGTTTACGCTGAACGGGCTTGCATTCGAGCATCTCTGGCCAGCAAGCACCTGGTGGAATAACCGTGCCATATCGTTCCTGATCGCCATGGGGATGTTCAGTATCCTTGGCTTTTCCAGGTCATTCCTGGCCCTCAAGGTAAATGCTCCGCGGCTGGAGCGGATATTCGTCGGGTTCATGGTGTTCTTCCCGGTCATGGCTGTGGCCTCGCTGTTCTGGCCTGATTATGGCCCGGTCATTCGGGTGACCACGTTCATGGCCTCAGTGTCGGTACTCTTTATCCTGGCCGCTGGTGGCATTTGTCTGTACCGGAATTTCAAGCCTGCCCGCTATTTCATGATTGCCTGGTCGGCACTGCTGACGGGGATGATCCTGTACACCCTGAAAACCTTCGGCCTGGCGCCCGCCAACTTTATTACTGACTATGCCATCCAGATCGGTTCCGCCTTTGAGGTGATTCTGCTGTCGCTGGCCCTTGCTGACCGCATGAGACTACTGATGCTGGAAAACCAGCAGATTCAGGAAGAAATGACGCATCGTCTTGAGCAACACGTAGCTGAAAGAACCTCGGAGCTGGAAGTGGCCAATCGGCAGTTGGAGGCGCTCAGTTCAACCGACGGATTAACCGGCGTTTTCAATCGACGCTATTTCGACGAAAGGTTGTCCGAAGAGTCGGTACGCTGCAGCCGCAGTGGCCCGCTGTCGCTGCTGATGATTGATGTGGATCTTTTCAAGCCACTTAATGACTCTCTGGGCCACCAGGCCGGTGATGCGTGTCTCAAGGCTCTTGCCGGTGCCATATTGGAAATGGTTAACCGTGGGGCGGACGTTGTGGCCCGATATGGCGGCGAGGAATTTGTGGTTATTCTGCCCGACACCGATTCGGCCGGGGCAGTACGTATGGCTGGCCGAATCCGCAGAAAGATCTGCGATGATCTCGGATTTACGTGGAATAGCCGCCGTGTCCCGGTATCCGTCAGCATTGGCGCAGCAACCGCACCGGCGGGAAAGCGGACTGACCCCGATACGCTGATCGGGGCCGCAGATGCCGCCCTGTATGAGGCCAAGCAGGGTGGGCGCAATGCCGTCAGGTACAGGGATTGCTCCAGCAGCGATGCAGGCCAGCAATCCCCGACCTATCACGATTGAACGGCGGTACTGCTGAATTCCGGTAACATCCGGTTGCGCAGGCGGTCCGGCAGTGAATACCCCAGAATACGCTTCAGCACCGTTGAGTACTGTCTGGCGAAGGTGCCGGTGTTGTAGGGAATGCCGTGCTTCTTGCACACCGCCTGCACCTGTTCCGATATCTCGGGGTAGCGATGGGCCGGCAGGTCAGGGAAAATATGGTGTTCGACCTGATAACTCAGATGGCCGCTCAGCACGTGCACCCACTTGCCGCCGGTAAAGTTGCTTGAGCCCGTCAGCTGGCGGAGGTACCAGTGGCCCTTGCTCTCACCTTCGCATTCTTCTTCGGTAAAGGTCTCCGCATCCTGCGTAAAGTGGCCACAGAAGATAACGGTGGAGGACCACAGGTTGCGGATCAGGTTGGCGCCAATGTTGCCGGCCAGCACCACCGGGGCCACCGGGAAGGTGACCAGGGGGAAGAACACATAGTCCTTGAAGGCCTGGCGCCCCCCTTTACGGAAGAAGTCCTTCAGGAACGGAATCTTCTCCCGCACGGAAATTTCCCGGCGACGAATACGCTCCGACTCCAGTTCATGCAGCCCCACCCCCCACTGGAAAAACACGCTCAGCAGCACGTAGTTAATGAACTGCAGGCTATGGGCAGGCTTCCACTTGTCGTCGTCGCTCAACCTCAGCAAGGCGTACCCGTAGTCACGGTCCTTGCCGATGATATTGGTGTAGGTGTGGTGTTCATAGTTGTGGGTGCGGCGCCAGGAGTCGCCCGTGCACACGGTGTCCCACTCGTAGGTCTGGGAGTGGAGGGACGGGTCGTTCATCCAGTCGTACTGGCCATGCATCACGTTGTGGCCGATTTCCATGTTCTCGATGATCTTGGAAATGCCCAGCGCCGTGGTGGCGGCGATGAACACCGGCGGGATAAACCCGAACGGCATCAGTACACGCCCGCCTACTTCCAGGGAGCGGTGCAGCCGCACAATCCTGCGGATATAACGGGCATCCCGCTCGCCAAGGTCTGCGATCACCTGATCACGAATGGTGTCCAGGTCCTGCTCCAGTTCTTTCAGCTGTGTTTCGTTCATTTTCTTCATGATGTCCTCCTTGCAGTACCGTCAGGCCGGCACTGCGAATATTGGGTTCAGGTGTTGAGGCGGGGCCGGTCAGATATCGATGGACACCGGCCCGCTGGGAACAGACACACAAAGCTGAATGGTTTCTTCTCCTGGCCCCGAGGCCTTTCCGGTCAGGCGATTGATGACGGTGCCGCTGGTCTTGCGGCAACTGCACTGGTGGCAGATACCCATGCGGCAGCCGTAGCGGGGGGACAGCTTCGCTGCCTCGGCAATCTCCAGTATTACCGCATCGCCTTCGGAAGATACGTCCAGATTGCTGCGCTCAAAGTGCACCGCGCCGCCCAGGGTGTCGGTATCCAGGTTGGCTGCGGGTACCGAGAAGAAGGTGCTGTGAATGCGGTCCTCGGTAATGCCCCGGCGATAGAGCAGGTCATTGGCCAGGTCCATCAGCCGTTTTGGGCCACAGAGATAGCAGCGTCGTGCTGCCAGCCCGGGAACCTCATCCAGATGCTGATCGCTGAGAAACTGCGGGGTTTCTGTCTCGTGGGTGGCAACCACCTGCAGGGTCAGGGCCGACCAGCGCCCTGCGAGCGCCTGCAGCTTTTCCGCTGCAATCACGTCCGCCTGGGTGCGAACGAAATACAGGAGGGTAACCGGTGCCAGGTAATCCGATGCCGCCATGGTTTCCAGCTGGCTCAGTACCGGCGTGATGCCACTGCCACCGGCAATGTATAGAGCCGGTTCCGGTGGGGTGGGAAGGCGGAACTCACCGAATGCTTCGCCCAGACCGATGACGGTGTCCGGTTCCAGATGGTCGTGCATCCAGTTTGTCACCAGTCCGCCCGGAAGCCGCTTGATGGTCAGCGTGACCGTGCCGTCGCTGCGCCACCGGATCGGAGAGCTGGACAAGCTGAAAGTCCTGTTGCGGCGAATGCCGTCAATATCGATGCTGATATTGACGTGCTGGCCGGCTTCGAAACCCTGCCAGCGCCTAGCGGGCGCCAGAACGAAAGTCTTTGTATCTGCGGTTTCGTTGTAGATCGCAGTTACCCTGGCCGGAGTGTACTGCTGCACCCACATGGGATTGATGCGCTCCAGCAGGGGGTCGAAAAAGGCAGCCGGATCTTCCCGGTTAAAAAGCTGCCTGCCCAGCCAGTGCAGAGTGGGTGAATTTTCCAGTACGGATATCATATTTGCTCTCCTTTGTACTGATGTGTACAAGTGTTCACTGATGTGTACGACTGTACACACGGGGAGTTAAGCCAGCAATCAGGCGAACAACATTGTCCTATAATGACAAGTTCAGGTTATTTTCGATGCATGGATGTGTACACTTGTTGACTTGTTAATAACAGGCGGACATTACCGGGGCTATGGCAGACAAACAGCGACGCAAACCGGGGGAAACCCGCGAGAAACTGATGAGCGCGGCACTGGCTCTGGTAGGGAAAGGCCGGCACTTTGCCAGTCTGGGTATACGGGAGGTTACCCGGCAGGCGGGTGTCGTCCCAACGTCGTTCTACCGGCACTTCCGAAATATGGATGACCTGGGTCTGCAACTGGTGGATGAACTTGGGCTGGTGTTGCGTCGCATGATGAGGGAGGCCCGCGCCAACGTATTGCAGGCCGACAAGCTCATAGATGAGTCGGTGGGCATTTTCATTTCCCATGCACGCAATAATCGCAGCTTCTTCATGTTCATGGCCCAGGGGCTGGCAGGTGAGAGCCGGGCGGTTCAGGACGGCATTCGCAGTGAAATGCGCTATTTTGCCAGCGAGCTGGCGAATGACCTGCGGCGACTAAAGGTGGCTGATCATCTCAGTGACGCCGATCTGGATATGACCTGCGACCTGGTGGTGCGCAGTGTGGCATTCAGCCTTACCGATATCCTTGTCATTTCGCCCGAGGACGAATATCAGGAGGAACAGGTCAGGAAGCGCACCGCCCGCTTCCTGCAGCTGATTTTTGTTGGCGCTGCTCACTGGAACAGTCGCCCTGAGTAACCCGGCTATCGCCGGGTGTGTGGCTGGTGATCAGGCTTTGGGAGTGGGTTTCTTGCGTGCAGCCCTGCGGACCCGGGCGGCAGGCTTTTCTTTGCTGGCAGTGCCGCCCGGCGGAGGCAATACAAGGCTTTCCAGTTCATCGAGAGCCTCACCGGTATAAACGGCCAGCTTCTGCATGCTGGGGAGTGTGTCCCGGCATCCGGTAAAACCGAAGTTCAGCGATCCGGCATAACTCAGGCAGGTGATGTTAAGTGCGCCGCCGTGGGCAATCAGCGATACCGGGTACATGGCTTCCAGCCGCGCCCCTTCATAATACAGCGTCTCTTGGGGGCCCGGCACGTTGGAGATCGTGACGTTAAAGACTGGCCGCATACGCCCGCCCATGCCCGACATAAGTTGCAGAATGTAGGGTGACATCAACAGCATGGTGTATTGCGTCAACGCCTTGCGGGGCAGTTTCTGCAGATGTTGTTTGGCCCGCCGGGTAGACTGCTTGATGTTCTGTAACCGCGCAAGAGGGTCGGCTTCGTCCGTGGCCAGCGACGCAATCATAAAGCTGATCTGGGTGCCGGTTCCCTGGTCGTCTGAGGGCCGGATGTTGACGGGAATACCCGCCGTCAGCGGCGTGTCTGGCAGGCCATCCTGTTCCAGCAGAAAACGCCGCAGGGCAGTTCCGCACAGGTAAAGGACGATATCGTTGAGGGACGCATTGGTGGCATGGGAAACCTGTTTGATACGCTCCAGCTGATAATGCTGGGTGGCTAAACGCCGTTGGCCCGTCACTCGATGATTGAGCGGCGACAGGGGGCCAGCAAAAGGTGCGGTAAGGCCATCTTCCGGATGCCTGGCCGACTGGATCAGTCTGCTCATGGCGTCCCATAGGCGCGGGGCCATATCCGCCTGTAGCTTCAATGCATCCAGTGCCTGAGAAAATGCTCCGGTTACACTGGCTTCGGCGTCTGTTTTGTTGCCCCGGGTACGTTCCGGACGCAACGACCAGGGCGGCAGCATGTTGATTTCGCCAGGGTCTTTGCTCAGTACGCGCTGCATAAGCCGAACACCACTGATTCCGTCGATCATTGAGTGGTGCATCTTGGTGTAAAGGGCGAAGCGATTGTTCTCCAGGCCTTCAATGATGTGGCATTCCCACAAGGGCCTGGCAAAATCCAGCGGGTTGGAGTGCAGCCGGGATACCAGAATGCCCAGCTCGCGCTCACTGCCGGGGCGGGGAAGGGCCGAGTGGCGAACGTGGTAATCCAGGTCCAGCTTCTTGTCCACCTTCCAGGAGGGAGCAACCAGCCGGCCCAGGAGTCCGGAAAACGCCAGCTTGTAACACCATGGCGGGGCAATATCGGCATCGGCTTTCATGCGGGCAAGCATGTCTCTCAGAAAGGTTTCCGGGGCGTCTTCCGGAAGCGAGAAAATCTGCAGGTTGCCAACGTGCATCGGAGTATCTTCCGACTCCACAGCCAGCCAGGATGCGTCCAGTGTTCCCAGGCGTTTCATCGCTCGTCCTCTTACTTTTGTTTCGCCGAACGGGAAGCCGTCCCGGGCATTTCCGTTCACATAGTTGTTGTTCGCAAGTATACGCAACAACAGGGATAATCACACGATGAACGTAGCGAAAGGTTTCACTTTTTTTGCGTCGTTTGTGCTATTTTCTTTAGCCGGCTAACTTCATTAGAACAATAATCCGTGGAGGCACTGTGGAGTCCAGTCCCCTGATTTCTGCCGGGTTGCCGATCGCCCTGTTTATCATCATGATCGGAATCGGAATGACCTTGTCGATCAGGGACTTTCGTCAGGTGGCGGTCTATCCGAAGGGCATGATTGTCGGAACGATTGCCCAGATCCTGCTGATGCCACTGATTGCCTTTGCGTTGGCTTCAATGCTTGGCCTCTCCCCTGCGATCGCCGTGGGCCTTGTGATTATCGCGGCCTGCCCGGGCGGCACCACCTCTAACCTGTTTGTGTTGCTGGCCCGCGGCAATATTGCCCTGTCGATCGTGCTGACCGTAACTGCAAGCCTGATTACGATCGTGACCCTTCCGATACTCACCAACTACGCCCTGCAGGTGTATGCAGGAACCGAAGAGTCCATCACCCTGCCGGTCGGGCGAACCGTGGGCATGCTGATTGGTATCGTGTTGTTCCCTGTCGCCGTGGGGATGATTTTCCGCACTCGCGCCCCGGAGCTGTCTCGCCGCGCTGAAAGCGCGGTGAGTGTATTCGGTGGCGTGGTACTGGCGCTGCTTGTGGTGGGCCTGGTCTGGGGCGTGCGTGACCAGATCTGGGATCTTCTCCGTCAGGCGGGCCCCGCAACTCTGCTGCTGAACCTGGCCGGGATCTTCGTGGGGCTTTTGGCCGGGCGTGCGACCGGATTAAGTCAGCGTGAGTCCATCGCCGTTGCCGTGGAGCTCGGTATCAAGAACAGTACCATTGCCCTGCTGGTGACTCTGACATTGCTGGAGTCCAGTGCCATGTCGATTCCGGCGGCCGTTTACGGCGTTCTGATGTTCCCCATTGGCTTTGTGCTGGCGGCCTATGGCCGGAAAATCATTCCTGCTCCGGTCATCGCGAAGCCGTCGCCATGAATTTTCTCAACGGAATGACTCTGCTGCTGGTCTATCAACTGGTAGGCGAAGTCACCGTTCGCCTCCTGGCGGTACCCATACCGGGGCCGGTTCTGGGTATGGTCATGCTGTTCGTGACCCTGATGATCCGGGGCCGCACGCCGGAGCCATTGGAGGACGCCTCAACCGCGCTGCTCAGCCATTTGTCGCTGCTGTTTGTGCCGGCCGGTGTCGGCATGATGGCCCATTTTGACCGTATCGCGGATGAATGGCTGCCGATCACCCTCGCGCTGTTCTTCTCCACGATTATTACCATGGTTGTCACCGCCGGCATCATGCAGGTAACCACGCGGTGGTTTGCCCGGCCCGGCAACGGGGGAGGGCGAGCGGATGAATGAGCCAGCGATACGGGATATCTGGGTTTATCTCTCCACCTCACCATTGCTGGGGCTGACTATAACGCTGGTGGCCTACGGTCTTGCCTATCGCCTGTACCTGAAATCCAACTCCAGCCCACTTGCCAATCCGGTGGTTACGTCCGTGGCCATGCTGATTGCCCTGTTGATGGTCACCGGCACCTCCTACAGCGAATATTTCGAGGGTGGGCAGTTTGTTCATTTTCTGCTGGGGCCGGCAACGGTGGCGCTGGCGGTGCCTCTGTACCAGCAGTTTTCCCGGCTCCGGGAGCTCTGGCTGCCGGTCACCATTTCCCTGGTCTGTGGTGTGGTGATTGCTGCAGGAAGCTCCATCGGTCTGGCCTGGCTGCTGGGAGGCTCCACAGAAATCCAGATGTCACTGGCACCAAAATCCGCAACGGCACCTGTGGCCATGGGCATCTCGGAAACCATCGGCGGCATTCCTTCCTTGACCGCTGTATTGGTCGTTGCAACCGGTATTGTCGGAGCGGTGCTTGGCACGAAACTGTTTGAATGGATGCGCATCACCGACGATAGTATAAAAGGCATCGCCATGGGGGTGGCGGCCCACGGCATAGGCACGGCCCGGGCCTTCCAGGTAAGTTCGCAGATGGGCGCGTTTTCCGGCCTGGCAATGGCGTTGTCGGCATTCGCAACAGCCTTGATTGTGCCATGGTTGGTGGACCTGATCGGGATCTAGAGGCGGAGGCACAATGATTTTCTTCAGGACATCGATAGTGATTTTTTCAGGGCTGGCGACGGTCTTTGCCTTTCCCGGCGCAAATGCCCAGCAGGCCCCGGACACTTCTGAAACCGTCATCAAGGTTACGTCACCTCGATTAGTCCGGGATCTTTACGAGACACCCGCAGCCGTGTCGGTCGTCGATACTCCGGAGATCCGCGAGGGGCAGCAACGCCTGCAGTTGGATGAGTCCCTGGACACTGTTCCCGGCCTGTTCTTCCAGAATCGCTACAACTTTGCCCAGAACCTGCGACTGTCTACTCGTGGTTTCGGCGCCCGGGCGCCGTTTGGCATCCGCGGTATCCGCATCCAGGTGGATGGTATCCCCTACACCCTGCCAGATGGCCAGTCCCAGATTGACGCCGTGGACCTGGACTCAGCCCAGCGCATTGAGGTCATTCGCGGGCCCTCGTCGGTCCAGTACGGCAATGCGTCCGGCGGGGTGATCGATATTACCACCGCCAGGGGTGATGACCAGCCGGCAGGAACTCGGCTGCGCCAGGATGTGGGCAGCGACGATTACTACAAAACCACTGTCCAGGCCAACGGAAGCCAGGGAGCGACGAGCGGCATCGCGACGATGTCGTGGCTGAACTTCAACGGTTACCGTGATCAGAGCGAAGTGGAAAAAGGACTTTTCAACGGCCGGCTGTCCCATAAGTGGGAGGACGGGCAACGGCTGACGGCAACCTTCAATGCCTTGCACACACCCAAAGCCGAAGACCCTGCTGGTCTCACTGCCGCACAGGTCGAAGAGGATCGTCGCCAGTCGACGCCCAATGCCGAACGACTTGATGCGGGTCAGGACGTAGACCAGCAGACGCTGGGGCTGCTGTACGAAGCCCCAGTTGTCGGAGCCGGAGAGTGGACGGTGAGCACCTTCTTTACCCGCCGCGACTTTACCCAGCAACTGCCGTTCCCCGGTCCCAGCCGGATCGCCTACGACCGCCAGTTCTACGGAATCAGTTCGGATTACCAGCTGGATAGCGAGCTGGTCGGGTTGCCGTTGATCTGGATGGTGGGGGCGGATCTGCATCGCCAGGTGGACGAACGCCGCCGCTACGCCGTGTCATTCAACGGGGACGTTACTGCCCAGACCCAGGAAGAAACCCAGAATGGCACAACCGCCGCCGTGTTTGCCCAGGGGGACCTGGCGGTGACGGAGCACTTTAGCCTGTCTCTTGGCGCCCGCTTCGACCGCCTGCGGCTATCGGTAGAGGATCACCGACTGATCGACGGGGACGACTCCGGCAGCCGCACCTACGACGAGTTCAGCGGATTTGCCGGCGCCAGTTACCGCCTTGCCCCGCGTCAGCAGTTGTACGCGACCATCGGTACCGCTTTTGAAGCGCCAACCTTCACCGAGTTTGCCAACCCCGATGGTAGCGGCGGCTTCAACCCCGACATTGAACCGCAACAGGCCATTAACCGGGAAATAGGCATTCGTGGTGGGCTCGGCGAGGGGCTCAGCTATGATCTGGCCCTTTTTTCCATCCGGGTTGATGATGAAATCCTGCCCTTCGAAATCAATAACCGGACGTTTTACGAGAACGCCGGCCGTACCGAGCGAAATGGTGTTGAATTAGGGGTGGGCTGGGACATTTCCTACGCCTGGCGCATTACCAGCGCCCTTACCCTGGCGGATTACACACTAGAGGATTTCGAGGATGAGCAGGGCAACAATGCCGATGGCAATCGCCTGCCCGGATTGCCTCGTGAGCAGTGGGTAACCGCGGTGGAGTGGCGGGGTGATGGTCAGCGTTTTGCAGCGCTGGAATGGCAGTACGTAGGTGATCTGTACGCGGAAAACAGCAACCAGACCAGGGTCAGTGATTACTGGCTGTTCGGCATCAGGGCAGGAGACACTGTTCGCCTCGGCAGCCAGAGCCTGAACCTGTACGGGGGTATTCGCAATTTGCTGGATGAAGACTATTTCAGCAACATCCGCATCAACGCCAATGCTGACCGGCCGGTGGAAGAGCGCGGCTACTATGAGCCAGCCCCAGGCAGAACTTTTTATGCCGGCATCGAATGGGTATTCTGAGAGCTGACAACAATACGAACCTCAGGGTGCTCACAACAATGCAAACAAAGTTTCTTCTTGAAGAAGCCAGATGCTGAAGTACTGGTACAACCTTCAGGCCGATTTTCCGCAACCGCTACCCGCGGTGCTCCACCCTGTAACGCAGCAGCCAGTAGGCCCCTCGGATCTTGAGCCGCTGTTCCCCTTGTCGCTGATTGAACAGGAAGTGACGACAGAGCGGGACTTCACCCCGCCGGGTTTCCACGACGGCGTGTTGTTCGCCCGCAACGAGGGCATTGTACCGGCACCGGAAGCCAACCACGCGGTCAAGGGTGCGATTGATGAAGCCCTGCGTTGCAAGCTGGAAGGCAGGGAGGAAGTGATTCTGTTCAACCTGTGTGGTCACGGCCTGATTACTCGTCCTTCCGTTGCTGAAACAGGGTGCCCCCGCCGCCGGCATTCAGTTGCCGGATGGCGGTGGGGGCGCCCTCGTCATCCAGTCTCAGGTCGCCGACCCCAGAGTGATTCCAGAGCCGTTCACCGGCCTCCCTGCCTTCGGGTAATCTGGGTGAAACCCGCATCCGCCGTCTTTTAGTGAACCAGTTCAGGGGCGACCAGGGCGCGTACAACCAACGATTGAGGCGGTCCAGCCACTCCAGCAGACTACCGGGAAATTCATTCTTGATGCCGCTACTGGTGATCTGCCAGATCTTCGGACCGTTGGTTTTGTGGCGAAGCTGCACGTCGTAGGCAAAGGAATAATGCACATCCCCGGACAGGATCACAAAATGGCGTGGTGTTCTGGTATGTCCGAAGATATTGAGTAGAACGTTCGCGGCGCCCCGGTGGGCCATCCAGTTTTCCGCGTCCACCAGCAGCGGTTTACCAAAGAAAGTGAAGACTTTCTGGATCATTTCGATCAGTTTCACCCCGAACATGGGCGCCGGAGAGACCACAACCACGGCCTCTTCTCCCATGACCGCCTGCTGAAAATCGGTCAGTGACTCCCAATCCATAAGCCCTGAAGGGTGTCCCCGGCGAATCTCACTTCGCCATCGGTGGGTGCGGGTATCCAGTACGACCAGTCTGGGTGACGTTGGCAGGCTGTAGTGCCAGTGGTGGAAGTGCAGCAACTGATCGATCAGCTTGTCCTGGGTCACCTTATCCAGTTCGTACCGGTCTTTCCGGGCATCAAGCAGTTCCCGGCACTTGCAAATGAGGTCCCCGAAATTTTCAGGCTGGTTACCCCAGCCCTGACATAGCAGGTACCCCAGCAGGGCATTTCCGATGATCCGCCGGGAAAAAGGGTGTTCGTAAGCGGTGGTCTCCCAGAGCGCGGAGAGGTTCCAGTCATCGGTAATGTCGTGATCATCGAAAATCATGTACACCGGCATGTTAGCGATTGCCCGGGCGGCCAGGGGAAGGCTCTCGCGAAAACCATCAATGGCAACCTGTTCTTTACGATAACGGGCCAGATCATCGGGGTTATCGACCGGTTCAGCCTCCGTAACCAGAGCCCAGGGTTCCGGTGACCATACCAGCAGATACATCGCCATCACCTCGGCGAAGGAAATCAGGTGATTGCCAGCGTTGGCGGTGGTAAACACCGGCTTTTTGACACCACCAAAGAAACGTTCGGTCAGGTCTTCATTGAATTCAGATTCCGGTAAAAGGGAGTCACGGTGGTAGTAAGCATTTTCCATCGAAGCCAGGTCACGGCTATGCGTGAGAGACGCGCCCTCCAGCGATTCCTGATAGAGGCCAAGCTGGTGAATGACACACTGAATGGCATGCAGCATCGGGCCCGCTACATCATCAGCATAAATCTGGTCGCCCGTCATAAGCAGCAGGGCCGGGATATCCTCCAGGCGTTCCGCCTTATGGAGTTCTTCATCAACCCTCACCAGACCATCGGCAGCAGAGTGGTGAGGCCTGCGGCAGGAGCCGTGGAGAATTCGGTCCAGTTTTGATTTCAGAGTGAAACCGGGACGGTCCCTACCCTCGGGGCAAAGATGAGGTGCCCAATCCCGTATCCAGGTCTGGTGTGGCTCCGCAGTGCCCTCCAGTCCAATGTCATATTCCAGGGGAGTATCCCGGGGGAGTGGAGAGTCCGGTTTAATCGCCAGCAGGTTCAGCCAGGCGTGAGTGCCAATCCGTAGGCGGGTGATCTCGTGCTCTGTCACCGGTCGGTCCAGCAAACTTTTCCCGCCGTTGAATACCTGCACAGTGAGACTGACACTCTGGCGGGTAACGAACCAGAGTGTCAGTGAGTTCGGAGTGGTGTGGCGCAAGACCGGGCCGGCCAATACCGGCCCCAATGGTTGTGCCTTCTTTGCAGAATGCCTTTCAGTCACATCTAGTCATCCCTTTGAACCTTGACCGGAGTGAGATCGCCCAGGCGGAAATCGACCTCGACCTCACGACCAGACGAGTCGTCACCTTCCACCTCAATATTGCCACTTGAGCTGACTTTAAACTCCTCGAGTTTGTCCATTCCCTCGGCCTGTGCGGCCTTCAGATAGTCGCGAACATCATCCGCAGATAACCCGTAGACTTCTCCATCGTGTTTGCGTCGCTGCTCGCGGCCAACGGAGCCATCATCCTTCATGTCCAGCTCTACATACCAGTCGCTGTCGACCCAACCTTCGAGTTCTATGTCATCGTAGTCGTCATCATCTTCGTCAAACTCGATACTACGGAACTGCGTGATGCCGTAGTCGCTGCCTGCCTGGAGAATACGTTCAGCATCCTGAAAAGAGCCTTTCGCCATTGCCGCAGGAGCGGAAATCATGCTGCCTGCCAGAGTAAGAGCTATTATCGTCTTCATGGTAATCTCCTTGTAGCCTTCGATAGTAGTTGAAACAAAACCGGCGGAAGGGAAGTTACCCTGTCAGCCTGACTGCACTTTAAGGGGGATGGGTTTACCGTAGCGTGAGTTCTCCGTTCATGATTCGTTCATCCGCGCTTTGACAGAATGACGCCATGAAGAACAGCCACGAAACAGCAAACTATTACCTCCGCCCGCGGCTGCTGCCGGTGCTTCTGGCCCTGGTGTTCGCAGCCGCGGCTCCCGTTCCTCATGCTGTCGCAGATGATGACGAGGACTGGCATCGTCTACACAAAGAGGTGCAGGCGGGCAGAATCAAACCCCTGAGCGAGATTCTCGATACTCTGTCGAAAGACTGGATCGGCGATGTTATCGATGTGGAGCTGGACACTGAGGATGGCCGGCGGATATACGAGATCGAACTTCTCGGGCCCCAGGGGCAGGTGGTTGAATTCGAAGTGGATGCGGCAACCGGCGAGATTATGGAAATGGAAGGCCGGAATATCCGGGGAATGAGGCGCTGATGAAGATATTACTGGTTGAAGATGATATCACCCTGGCGGAAGGACTTGCTGGCGCGCTGCGCAATGCTGGCCTTTTGGTGGAACTTGCGGAAGATGGCCGCAGCGCAGACTACCTGGTCAGCACTGAACGCTACGATGTCGTAATCCTCGATCTTGGGCTACCCGATGGAAGTGGCTCGCAATGGCTGGCGGGTTGGCGAGCGCGCGGAATCAATCTTCCGGTTCTGATACTGACCGCCCGGGAACGCTGGTCGGACAAGGCTGCTGGATTTTCAGCCGGAGCGGATGATTATGTTACCAAACCCTTCGAAACGGCCGAGGTTCTGTTTCGTCTCCGCGCCCTGGTACGCCGGGCCCATGGTCACGCCCACCCGGTGATAACCGTCGGCGAAATTGCCCTTGACACTCACGCCGGGCAGGTTACAAGGGCTGGCATGCCGGTAGGCCTGACGGCTCAGGAGTTCAGGCTATTATCACACCTGATTCACGCGTCACCCAGGGTGGTGAGCCGCACAGAGATTTCCGAACATGTTTATGACGGCGATCAGGAACCGGATTCGAATGTTATCGATGTTCAGGTGAGTCGGCTTCGCCGGAAGCTGGGCGGTGAGTTCATCGAGACAGTCCGGGGGCAGGGCTACCGGGTAAATGGTGGGAAAGTCTCGGAATGATGCTCGCAGGGCTGAAAAACTGGAGTATTGCCAGGCGGATGATGATATCTGCTGTGGCATTGATACTGTTGGTGCTGCCTATTGCCGGAGGACTGCTCGCGTGGAATTTTCGCGAGGCTGTGAATACCTCCTTTAACGACCGGCTGGAATCCCTCCTGAACGTGGTGATCGCAGGTGTCGCTTATAACCTCTCCAGGGATGCATTGATGCTGGACCGGCAACTTGGCGATCCCCGTTTTGATAGGGTGTTTTCCGGCTGGTACTGGCAGGTGAGTGACGGCAGCGAACGCGTGATTACATCAAGGTCCCTGTGGGACCAGCGCCTGCCGGTCACTGAAGGTTCCCAGCCTGTTTATCGCCAGGCCCTCGGACCTCGGGGGCAGACGTTACGCCTGGCGGCGCGCACGATCCAGATCCCCAACCTGGCGGACCCGGTGCATGTGGCAGTGGCGGCTGATTTGACAGAAGTGCGTGCCGAGGTGTCCCGTTTTCATCGGCTGCTGATTGTTTCACTGGCGACACTGGGTTCTCTGCTATTACTGCTTATCGGCTTACAGATCCGTTGGGGGCTTGATCCCCTTAGGCGCGTTGAAAAAAGCCTGAAGGAAGTTGAAGCCGGGCAGCAGAATGCCCTGGCGACCGATTTTCCGGAGGAACTGGCTCGCCTGGCCAGGGCGATTAACCTGGTCCTTGAGAGGGATCAGATCCTGATCGAGCGTGGGCGCTCTGCTGCAGGCAACCTGGCCCATGCGCTGAAAACACCGCTAACGGTTCTTGCCACCTTGTCCGAGCAGCTATCTACGATGCAGAAACAGGCCTTCCGTGCTGAGTTGCAGCGTTTGAATGCCGCCGTCAGGCATCACCTTGCGCGCGCCTCTGCGGCGGGCCCGGTGGGTCTTGGCAGGCAGACAGATCTGATGGAGTCCCTGACTCCTGTGTTTACGGCTCTGGACAACCTCGCTGCTCGCAGGGGGGTTGTGTTGGAGAAGGATTGCCGCGTTGTTGGGCCAGTAAGGTTTGAAAAACAGGATATCCAGGAAATTGTGGGTAATCTGGTAGAAAATGCCGTTAACTGGGCACAAAAATATGTTGAAGTGGTCATTGACCAGTCCCCGAACAAGCTGACCATTAGCGTCGGAGATGACGGCCTGGGCATGTCAGATTCACAATGCGCCGAAGCACTGAACCGGGGCGCCCGTCTTGACGAAGAGCGGTCCGGTTCAGGTCTTGGGCTTTCGATCGTGAACGACCTGGTCAGAATCTACGGTGGTACCCTTCAATTGACCCGCTCACGCCATGGAGGCTTGCTGGCCAGCATTGAGTTGCCGGTTTAGTCCTCATCCAGCTCTTTCGGCGGGCAGTGGGCTTCATCCACTACCTCGCCATCATCCACGCTCTCCAGGTGCACATCGAAGCCCCATAGCCGATGTACATGGCGGAGCACTTCCTCGGTGTCGTCCCCTAACGGCACCCGGTCCACGGGGATGTGCCGCAGCGTCAGGGAGCGGTCCCCGCGCACATCCACATTCCACACCTGGATATTGGGCTCGCGATAGCTGAGGTTGTATTGCCGCGCCAGTTTTTCCCTCAGTACACGATAACCGGGGTCGTCGTGAATCGCGGTAATACGGTAAACATCCTCCTGATCGTCGTTCTGGATGGCGAAAAACTTCATGTCCCGCATCACCTTCGGTGAGAGGAACTGCTGGATGAAGCTTTCATCCTTGAAATTTTTCATGGCGAAGTGAAGAGTTTCCACCCAGTCGCTGCCGGCAATATCCGGGAACCATTCCCGATCTTCGTCGGTCGGGTTTTCGCAGATTCGCCGCAGGTCGGTGAACATCGAAAAACCCAGGGTGTAGGGGTTGATGCCCGAATACCAGGGGCTGTCAAAGGGTGGCTGGTAAACCACCGCGGAATGACTTTGCAGAAATTCCAGCATGAAGCCGTCGTTCACCAGGCCCTTGTCGTACATGCGGTGCAGCAGCGTGTAGTGCCAGAAGGTGGCCCAGCCCTCGTTCATGACCTGGGTCTGGCGCTGAGGGTAGAAATACTGCGCCAGCTTTCTCACGATGCGTATAAGTTCCCGCTGCCAGGTTTCCAGTAGTGGCGCATTCTTCTCGATGAAGTACAAAATATTTTCCTGGGGTTCCTCCGGGTAACGCTGCTTGCGCCTCACTGGGTCTTCGTCATCTTCCATTCTGGGAATGGTGCGCCAGAGATCGTTGAGCCTGCGCTGCTGGTACTCCTCCCGCTCTTTCTGCCGGCGCGCCTCTTCCGCGGCCGAAATCGGTGCGGGGCGCTTGTAGCGGTCCACGCCGTAGTTCATCAGTGCGTGGCAGGAGTCCAGTATCTGCTCTACCGCATCCAGGCCATAGCGCTCCTCGCACTGGGCCACGTAATCCCGGGCGAACACAAGGTAGTCAATAATGGCGCTGGCATCGGTCCAGGTGCGGAACAGGTAATTACCCCTGAAGAACGAGTTGTGGCCATAGGAGGCATGGGCTATCACCAGTGCCTGCATTGGCAGGGTGTTCTCTTCCATCAGGTAGGCGATGCACGGGTTGGAGTTGATGACAATCTCATACGCCAGCCCCATCTGGCCCCGCTGGTAACCCTTGGAGGTGGACAGGAACTGTTTGCCGAAGGACCAGTGGTGGTACCCCACAGGCATGCCCACGGAGCTGTACGCGTCCATCATCTGCTCGGCGCTGATCACTTCTACCTGGTTGGGATAGGTGTCCAGCCCGAACTCTGCCGCGCACTTGGCAATTTCCTCGTCGTATTTTTCCAGCAGCGGGAAGGTCCACTCGGAACTGGTGGAAATCGGTTCCCGGGTGCGTGGCTCGTTGGGTTTGTCCATGGTGTCGGTCATGCGGCTTTCCTCTCGAACAACTGGCGGAAGACCGGGTAGATTTCACCGGGGTCGGCGATCTGCTGCAGGGCGAAGCTCTGGGGGAATCGCTCCTGGATTTTCTCGTATTCGTACCACAGCATCTGGTGATCCTGAGGCGTGATCTCCACATAGGCGTAGTACTGCACCAGGGGCAGAATGCTGTCGGCGAGCAACTTGCTGCAGATGGGAGAGTCATCGTTCCAGTTGTCGCCATCCGAGGCCTGGGCTGCGTAGATGTTCCACTCCGAGGGGGAGTAGCGGGACTCAATGATCTTGTGCATCAGTTTCAGAGCACTTGAGACGATGGTGCCGCCGGTTTCCCGTGAGTAGAAGAACTCTTCCTCATCCACTTCCTTGGCGCTGGTGTGGTGCCGGATGAAGACCACGTCGATCTTCTTGTAATTCTTCTTCAGGAACAGATAGAGCAGGATAAAGAACCGCTTGGCAATGTCCTTGTGCATCTGGGTCATCGACCCGGACACATCCATCAGGCAGAACATCACGGCGCTGGTGGCCGGCTGTGGCTTCTTCAGGTGCTGGCGGTATCGCAGATCAATCTCGTCGATAAACGGGATGCGACGGACATTGGCCTTGAGTTCGGCGATTTCCTCTTCCAGTGCCTTGATCTGGTCTTCGTGGCTGAACGCCGGGTCCAGATCGTCCGGAGCACTCTTCAGCGCCGCCAATTGTGCTTCCATTTCACGGATTTTTTTCTTGCGGGCGCCGCCGAGGCCAAGCCGTCGTGCGTGAGCTCCTCTCAAAGAGCGCACCACATCCAGTTTGGCCGGAACGCCCTGGGTGGAGAAACCGGATCGAACATACTTGAACGCTTCGGTATCTTTCAGTTTTTTGCGGGCGAGATTGGGCAGCTCCAGGTCATCGAACAGAAAATCCAGGAACTCTTCCTGGGTAATCTGGAAGGCAAACTCATCCATGCCCTCGCCGTCGGGGCTGGCCTGGCCTTGCCCCTGGCCCTGACCACCGCCTCCCGGAGGTTTGGGGACAGTATCACCGGCCACGAACTCCTTGTTGCCAGGATGGATTACCTCCCGTTTGCCTCCCTGGCCGTGATGAAAAATGGGCTCGTCAGTATCCCGGGAGGGGATGCTGACGCTCTCGCCGCGTTCAATGTCCGTGATGGAGCGCCGGTGAACCGCATCCGCCACCGCCTTCTTGATATGGTGGCGATAGCGGCGCAGGAACCGTTCCCGGTTTACCGCGCTCTTGTTTTTTCCGTTCAGTCGCCGGTCGACTACGTGGGTCATACCCATAGTTTCACTCCAGTTCAGCGCACTTTCTCAGCACATATAGCGGCTGACTTATTGAGACTTACGAACCCGCAGGTACCATTCCGCAAGGAGGCGAACCTGTTTTTCCGTGTAGCCTCGATCGACCATACGCTCGACGAACTGCTTGTGTTTGTTCTGATCTTCCTGGCTGGCCTTCGGATTGAAGGAGATAACCGGCAGCAGGTCCTCGGTATTGGAGAACATCTTCTTCTCGATCACGCTGCGCAGTTTTTCATAGCTGAGCCAGGACGGGTTGCGGCCCTGATTGTTGGCCCTCGCCCGCAGCACGAAGTTCACCACCTCGTTGCGGAAGTCTTTCGGGTTGCTGATGCCCGCGGGCTTCTCGATTTTCTCCAGCTCGTCATTGATGGACGAACGGTCGAGGATTTCCCCGGTTTCCGGATCGCGGTACTCCTGGTCCTGTATCCAGAAATCGGCGTAGGTCACGTAGCGGTCGAACAGGTTCTGCCCGTATTCGCTGTAGCTTTCCAGGTAGGCGGTCTGGATTTCCTTGCCGATGAATTCCACATAATGGGGAGCCAGGAACTCCTTGATAAAGCGCAGGTAGCGGTCCTGGGTTTCGGCCTGGAACTGCTCCTGTTCGATCTGTTTTTCCAGCACATAGAGCAGGTGTACCGGGTTAGCAGCCACTTCTGTGGTATCGAAGTTGAACACCTTGGACAGGATCTTGAAGGCGAAACGGGTAGAAAGTCCGTCCATGCCTTCGTTAACACCGGCGGCGTCCCGGTATTCCTGCATCGATTTGGCTTTGGGGTCGGTATCCTTGATGTTCTGGCCGTCGTACACCCGCATCTTGGAGAAAATGCTGGAGTTTTCCGGCTCCTTGATGCGCGACAGGATGGAGAACTGCGCCAGCATGTCCAGCGTGTCCGGGGCACAGGGGGCGCCGGCCAGGGAGCTGTCACGCAGCAGTTTGCGATAGATATCAATTTCTTCGGTCACACGTACACAGTAGGGCACCTTGACGATGTAGACCCGGTCAAGGAAGGCCTCGTTGTGCTTGTTGTTACGGAATGTCTGCCATTCAGACTCGTTGGAGTGGGCCAGAATGATACCGTCGAAAGGCACGGAACCCATGCCCTCGGTGGTGTTGTAGTTGCCTTCCTGGGTGGCGGTCAGCAACGGGTGCAGAACCTTGATGGGAGCCTTGAACATCTCCACGAATTCCATCAGCCCCTGGTTGGCCTTGCACAGGCCGCCGCTGAAGCTGTAGGCATCGGGATCATCCTGGGAATAGTCTTCCAGCATGCGGATATTCACCTTGCCCACCAGGGCCGAAATGTCCTGGTTGTTGTCATCCCCGGGTTCGGTCTTGGATACGCCGATCTGGTCCAGAACCGACGGGTACATCTTCACCACGCGGAACTGGCTGATGTCGCCGCCATATTCATGCAGGCGCTTCACGGCCCAGGGCGACATGATGGATTTGAGATAGCGGGGCGGTATGCCGTATTCCTCTTCCAGAATGGCGGCGTCTTCGGCTGGATCGAACAGGCCCAGTGGAGACTCGTTCACCGGTGAGCCTTTAATGGCGTAGAAGGGCACTTTCTGCATCAGTGACTTGAGCTTTTCAGCCAGAGAAGACTTACCACCACCAACGGGGCCAAGCAGGTAAAGTATCTGTTTCTTCTCTTCCAGGCCCTGTGCGGCATGGCGGAAGAAGGAAACAATATTTTCTACGGCCTCTTCCATGCCATAGAACTCGGAGAACTCCGGATAACGCTTGATAACTTTGTTGGAAAAAATACGGGACATCCTGGAATCACGGGATGTGTCGATGTGTTCCGGCTCGCCGATTGCCAGCAACATTCTCTCCGCGGCGGTGGCATACGCCGTTGGGTCCTTTTTGCAGATCTCCAGGTATTCCTCAAGGGTGTATTCTTCCTCCTGAGTTGCTTCATACCGGTCTTTGAAGTGCTGCACGATGCTCATAGATGGCCCCTCGCTTGCTCTCTAACTGTTTGAAAGACAGCTTTTAGTTCACGCAATTTCCCCGTTGCTGTTGGCTCCGTCGCTCCGGACGGTGGTTATGGTTATGGGTGAAAGTATAAGGAGTACCGGCCCGAATTACGCTGGTGCGCTCATGTCGGTCCGGTTACTTTGAGCTTAGTTCAAGCTTCGGGACTTGGACAGGGATAGAAGCGTTAAGGTTCATTAAATTGTGTATCACAGTTTCCGGAGCCGAAACACGCTCTCCGTGGCTCCGGCAAGGCCTTTCCGCTTGGTGAAGGGGTGATCCTTTGCCAGTGTATTGGTGAGGATGTGTTCGATTTCGTAATCGTCGGAGTAGAGTTCCAGAACTTCTTTGTCACTCACGTTAAAGGGAGGGCCCTTGATTTCGGTGTCGTAGTCCAGGGTGATCAGCAGAATCCGTGTGCCGTCCGGGATGACCGCCGTCAGGTGATCAACGTAGCCCTTACGCATATGCGGTGGTAAGGCGATCAACGCGGCACGGTCGTAGACCAGACGCACGTGTTGCAGATCCTTCGGCACCAACTGGAAGAAGTCGCCGCACCACAGTTCCAGGTCGTCATGCTTGAAGGTAGTAAAGGGCTCGCCGGGGTGGACCCTGGCTTTCTCGCCGCCTTCCTCGAAAAAGTCCTTGCAGGCTACTCCGCTCAGCTCCACGCCGATGACGGGGTGGCCGCGATCGTGGAGCCACCACATGTCGTGGGCCTTGCCACACAGGGGGACGAAGACGGCACCGGTGCCGTTGCCGGCAAGTTCGGGCCAGTGGTCATGGAGGTACTGATTCACGGTGCCTTCGTGGAAGCCGATTTCTTTCTTGGCCCAGCGTTCGTGCCAAAACTCGTGTTCCATGTGCGTTCCCCTTGATTCCCGGTTGGAGGTTTCATTCAGTCTAACTTAATCTTGGGGACTGGTGGTTGATCGAAAACATCATGGATAAGGATTGATGAATGAAAGCCGTATTTCTGGATGCAGAGACACTGGGGGCCGATGTAGACCTGGCACCGATAGAGACGGTAACGGGTGAGATGGAGAAGTACCCGCGCACATCACCGGAACAGATCCTGGAGCGTATCCGGGGATTCGATACGGTGCTGGTGAACAAGGTAGTGCTGTCGCGGGAGCATTTTGAGGCCTGCCCGGAGCTGAAAACGATTGCGGTGGTGGCCACGGGGCTGAATAACATCGATCAGGAGGCGGCAAAAGCCCAGGGCATCAGGGTGATGAACGTGACCAACTATGGCCGCTCCACCGTTGCACAGCACACCATGGCACTGATTCTGGCGCTGGCCACCAGGCTGGTGGATTACGACAGAGATGTACGTGCCGGACGCTGGGGCCAGAGCTCCATGTTCTGCCTGATGGATCACCCGATTATGGAACTTGAAGGGCGGACCCTTGGAATTTTCGGTTACGGTGACCTGGGCCAGGGGGTTGTTGAGCGGGCGAAGGCCTTCGGGATGAATGTTCTGCTCGGTGCCCGACCGGGGCAGTCCGCCGGCGAGGTGGATGGTTATTCCCGGCTCCCCATGGACGAGCTATTGCCAAAGGTGGATGTGCTGTCCCTGCATTGCCTGCTGACGGATGAGACCCGCAACATGATCGGTACCCGTGAGCTGAAGATGATGAAAAAGCATGCGCTGCTGATCAACACCAGCCGTGGTGGCCTGGTGGATGAACAGGCACTGGCCGATGCCTTGCGCGCAGGGATCATTGGCGGAGCCGGTTTCGATGTGTTGGCAGAGGAGCCGCCCCGTAACGGCAATCCGCTGCTGGCGGACGACATTCCCAACCTGATCGTGACACCCCATTCCGCCTGGGCGAGCCGGGAGGCGAGGCAGAGAATTGTGGAGATCACGGCCCGTAACCTGTCCTCTGTCTGATTGTATTTTCAGGTACTCCCCCTGACTCACCCCTAGAAAAACCGCAGCCGTATGACGCGGCTGCGGTTCCCTGTTGCTTAAACTGCCTTTGAAATGCCCCAAATGAGGGCATGCGTTTCAACAACGCTCCAACAATAACAACAGGGCGATACTTATGATCAGACCCATCCTGGCTCTTGCGCTTTCTCTCGTTCTCTTTTCTGCACCGGCGTTTGCCTTCGAGCGTGGCGAACTGCTTATCTGGATCAACTCCGACAAGGGATATGAAGGCCTGGCTGCGGTTGGCCGGCGCTTCGAGTCGGAATCCGGCATTGCTGTCACCGTGGAAACCCCGGAGGACCTCACCTCCGAATACGATCATTACGGCTATTCCTCCAAAGCGCCCGACATTGTCATCTGGCCTCACGACCGTTTTGGCAGCTGGATCAACGAAGGGCACCTGCGGCCCATTAAGCCCTCAGCGCAGGTTCGCAGTGCCATTGCACCGTTTGCCTGGCAGGCGGTTTCTGTGGGAGAGCGGGTGTATGGCTACCCGATTGCCATGGAAGTGGTAAGCCTGCTCTATAACAAGGACCTGGTGGCAACCCCACCCACGACACTTGAGCAGCTGAAAACCGAGCATCGCCGGTTGAGTGCTCAGGGCGTTGAGGCCATCTCCTGGGACTACAGGAACGTGTATTTTTCCTGGCCGGTCTTTGCCGGCTCGGGTGGCTACAGTTTTGGTCTGCAGAACCAGGTGTACGACCTCTCTGATGTCGGAGTGGCCACCGACGGAGCTGTCAGTGCGGTGAGGGGTATCAAGGGTCTGCTGGATTCCGGCGTGCTGGCCAAAGAGGCCGATTACGGCTCCATGATGGGGGGGTTCAAGTCCGGCAATACGGCCATGATCATCAATGGCCCATGGGCCTGGAGCGAGATTCGGGAGGCCGGCATCAATGTGGGCATAGCCGATGTGCCCACGGTAACTGGCGCCCCCGGAAAACCTTTCGTGGGGGTTCTGGCGGCCGGAATCAGCGCTGTCTCAACCAACCACGAACTGGCCCGCCGGTTTATGGAGGACTACCTGCTGACAGAATCCGGCCTGAACTCGGTCAATGACGACAAGCCGCTGGGCGCAGTTGCGCACCTGGAGGTGGTAAAGACACTCAGCGAGGACCCTTTTATCGACCACACCTTCCGTTCCGCCAGTCGTGGCGAAATCATGCCCAACATTCCGGAAATGAAGCGTTTCTGGGACCTGATGACCATTCGCTTTGCCGGCATGCTGGAAGGCGACTACCCCATCAGATCCACCCTCGATGAGGCAGCCGGCCGCCTTGAAAGACTGGATGAGATGCGTGGGTGGACGCGCCGGCATTACGTGACCAATTGAGTGAGCTTGCCATGGCCTTTCCAAGTTTCGAATTAACCATCCGTGCCCGGGTGATTCTGCTGTTTACCCTGTTGATAGGCCTGTCTGTCTTCTCGTCAGCATTCGTCTACCGGCACATAGCCGGTATCGGCGACAGCGTCGACGACCAGGTAAAAAGCATTGCCGGCCAGACTATTGCCATAAATGACCAATCCGGACTGATCGACCAGCAAAGAGCGCTGGGGAAACTCTCCGAGCGGGTTACGATAGCTCAGCAACACCTTGGTGCTATGCAGTACTGGTACTTTCATGCCGCCCTTAACGCTGATATGGAATCCCTTGATAAGGCTCAGGCTGCCTCAGAGAAACTGATCGACGAGCTGGGAATCATGGCCTCGGCTGATGAGAGCCTGGAAGAAGAGATTGCAGGAATGACAGCAGCAATCGACCAGTACCAAACCCTGGGCCAGAAAATGTTTGAGTTTTTCGAGAAGTCGATGATGCTCATGGGGCGGTCAATGGCCGAAGCCGCCAGGCAGGAGGCGGTTAGCCTGACGGCCGGACTTGACAACATCCGTGCCGGTTACCAGCTGAGGGAAATGGCGCTTACCGAAGGGGTCCTGGAGGCTGGGGACAGCGTCAGAGAAGCCAGTAATGAGGTTGCGATGAGTGGGGGCGCTATCCGTGGGGAGATTGACCGGGCCGGCACCGTAAGCCTGATTATGGCGGGGGTGCTGGTACTGTCAGCGCTGTTGATGGGCACACTGTTTCTGAGATCCTTGCTACGCCCGGTGCGAACGTTGGGGCAGCGCATTGAAGAAATTCAGGCTGACAACGATCTGCGGGGTACTCTGGGATATAAGAGGAACGACGAACTCAGTGTGGTTACCCGCGCATTCGACCAGATGTTGTCACGGTTTGGTGGATTGATTGGCCATGTAGCGAAGTCCACCGCTGAACTGGGAGACGTGGCGGCACGGGGACGCCAGAGCAGCCAGAGCCTTGCAGAGCAGGTAGGGCGACAGGAACAGGAAACCAACCTGGTAGCGACGGCTGCCAACGAGGTTACCGCAACGGCGGAGGAGGTGCGCCGGAATGCGGACCAGGCTGCTCGCCTTGCAGATGAGATTGGCCACCTGACCCACGGTGGCGGTGAATCAGCTGATGAAGCTGTTGCGGCCATGGCGCGGCTGGAAAGCCGGGTAGAGACAGTGGCAGCCACCATTGGTGAACTGGCGAGCCAGAGCCAGTCAATCGGCCAGGTGATGGATGTCATTCGTGGCATCTCTGAAAAAACCAATCTGCTGGCTCTGAATGCCGCTATTGAAGCGGCACGGGCGGGAGAGATGGGCCGGGGCTTTGCGATCGTTGCCGATGAGGTGCGTGGCCTGGCGAGTCAGACGGCGAACTCGACGGAACAGATAGATGACTTGGTGTCATCGTTGCAGGGCCGGGCGCGAAATGCGGTGGATGAAGTTGAAGCTGGGCGGCAGGAGAGTCGCGCTACCGTTACGCGCATTCAGCAATGCAGCGAGAACCTGAGACTGATTGACGACAGGGCGGGAGAAATGCGTTCACTCAATCAGCAGGTGGCCCAGGCAGCGGCAGAACAGAGCGATGCAGTCAGCAAGATTGATGAAAACCTGATAAATCTTAAATGTCAGATCGAGGAAATTTCCGGCAATGCCCGTACTACCGACTCCATGACAGACACCCTGGCGTCGCTGAGCGAGGTGCTGAGGAGCAATATTCGCCAATTCCGTTACTGAGCGGAAATGGCTAGTAAAAGCCACACAATCGGCCATACTTTGTTGTGATTTGGTATCTGACTGATAATCTGTACAAAACTCTGGCAAACAGGACGTTGTGTGGCTTCTTTCCAATTTAAAGACCGGCTTCAGGAAGCTGAAACCTGGATTCTGGCCAATCCCAATCCTCCGCAACGCTGGCCGTGGACCTGGTTGTATAAAACCGGGCGTACTGCCTATGCCCTGGTGCGGGATATCATTGCCGGCAACCTGACCCTGCATGCCATGAGCCTGGTGTATACCACCCTGTTGAGCATTGTGCCGCTGCTGGCGCTGAGTTTCTCGGTGCTCAAGGCGCTGGGCGTACACCAGCGTATGGAGCCCTTCCTGTACCAGTTCTTCGAACCCATGGGCCCACAGGGCATCGATATTGCGGAGCAGGTTCTTGGGTTCGTGGATAATATGAAGGTAGGGGTGCTGGGTTCCGTGGGCCTGGCCTTGCTGGTCTATACCGTGATTTCACTGGTGCAGAAAATCGAGCGCTCGTTCAACATGATCTGGCGGGTGCCGGATATGCGTTCCATGGCCCAGCGCTTCAGCAACTATCTCAGCGTGATCATGATCGGCCCGCTGTTGATGGTGTCGGCCATTGGCATCAGTGCCACCATTTTTTCGTCGGCGTTTGTCCAGGCGTTGATGGCGGTGGAGCCGCTGGGGTCAGTGATCATCTTTGCCACCCGCTTTACCCCGTTCCTGTTGGTAGTCGGGGCATTCACCTTTGTGTATGTGTTTATTCCCAATACCAGAGTGAAGCTGCGTTATGCCCTTATCGGTGGCCTGATTGCGGGTATTTCCTGGCAGGCTGCAGGCATGCTGTTTGCCTCATTTGTAGCAGGTTCGGCGAAGTACGCCGCCATCTATTCCAGTTTCGCCATTGGCATCATCCTGTTGATCTGGCTGTACCTGAACTGGATCATCCTTTTACTGGGCTCCAGCATTGCGTTCTATCTGCAGAATCCGGGGGCGGTCGCAAAGCGCTCTCAGGTAAGGTTATCACCGGAGTTGCTGGAGAAAACCGGCCTGGCACTGATGTGGCTGGTGGCGAAACCTTTCAGTGAAGGCCGGCCAGCACCCCAGCAGGAGGATATAGAGCAGAACCTGCGTGTGCCCGGCGAGGTGACACGGGGAATCAGCGACAAGCTTATTCGGGCGCGCCTGCTTGCGCTGGCGGGTCGTAACGGGGATTGCCTGGTGCCAGGGCAGTCGTTGGACAAAATCACCATCGGTCGGGTTCTGGACGCCATCCGCCATGACGAGGATCGTGTGGTTGATCGGCTGCCGTATCTGGTGCCACGAGAGCTTCTTGCCCAGCCTCCGCAAGACGAGTCGGTTACCTTTGCCGAATTATTGAGGCAGGAAGAAGAGCGGAACAAACATTAGGCGCGTGTTCTGGCGCCGGCCTCCAGAATATCGAGAATGGCTCTGCGTACCCGGGTGTACTGCTCTCCCGACATGTGGATGAGCTGCAGAACGTTTTCCTCCGGCATGTTGCGCTGGTGCGCGTGGCGCAACACTTCCCGGGTGCCCACAATGATGCCGTCGTTCAGTGGGGTGTGGCTCTGCCGTGGTGCAGGCCGTTCCGCCGCCAGCAACTGTGCATGGTATTTGGGTGGAAGGTTCCACTCATTGGCCAGCAACTGCGACGTGGCCCACTGGTAGCGGGAGAGGGCATCGTGTATCAGCGACGGTGGTGCTTCTGTCATCCCCGGCTCTGTAAGGCAGAGTCGCTGCAGTTCTCTCCTTAAAGTGATGTAGGAGAGTGCCGGTAGCAACCCCGCCATGAAGTAGACGCTGGAATCCTGGCCCTGAACCTTGGCAATCAGCTCCGCGCTGCGGGCGCAGGTAAGCCCCCAACGCCAGACACGCTGGGCAAAGAGCGCTTCGCGACTGTTCCGTGCCGCCATCATGGGGCGCATGATGGCGGCGGAAATGACGTTACGAATGCCGTCCAGACCCAGCAGAAAAACAGCCTGGTCCACGGAATCAATGGATTGGTCGCCGGGCCTGAAGTAGGGGCTGTTCGCAATCTGTAGCAACTGGTCGGTCAGTGCCGGATCGTTGAGGATGATCTCTGTCAGACGGTGCCGGTCCGATTGTTCATCGGATAGCGCCCGCATCAGCATTGGCAGAGTCATCGGTTGGCGCGGTAATTCGTTCAGCGTCCGATGGGCGATGCGCTCACGCAGGCTTTCAAGAATGGGCTCCCATTGCCCGGGGTCTGCTCGAAGTGCCGTGGGTGGCGAGTCCAGCAGCCAGCAAAACAGGTGTTCTTCCAGTTGGTCGGTCAGAGCGGGATCGGTCGCTACCTCGTTTTCCACAGACGCAGACGGATTAAGCAGGCGGGACTCGGGCGCTGATACGGTTGTTGGTACGTCGGACGAAAATAAACCTGAAATCCAGGAAAGAAAGCCTGGCATCCGATGCCTCCGGGAAAAGAATAGTCGCCGGGAAATACACACCCGTAATTCCGGAGTATAGAGGCCGATAGCGGATAAGCCCAGCGTAAACCGGTATAACGGCAGCTTGTGTGGCGTTATAAAGTCAGAAGACGGAACCGCCGAATACAAAGACCAGTTGGCAGACACCGGCGGCGAAGCCCAGGAAGGCGCCCACCAGTATCAGTTTGATCTCGTCCTCCTGGAAGCAGGGACGCAGCAGGTCCTGGAATTCTTCCGAGGACAGGGCAATCATCCGTTCAACCATAATGCTTTCCACGGCTCTTGCCCGGTCTGTCTCGAACACCGGGTTGTCGAACGAGGTGCGGGAAATCTCAATGGCCTTCTGTCCCACCTGATTCTTCAGAGTGGCAAACCCGGTAGGCCCGAAGGCCACCTGGGTCAGGGCCTTGCCCATGCCGGCAGTTTCGTCCACCAGCGGTTTGATGTGCTTCTTGACCATGTTGCGGGCACGGTCGCCTTTCGGGCCCTCGAGGATGGCATTGATGATATTGCCCACCGTCAGGATTTCATGGGTCACGATGTGACAAAAGGACTCGGCCACTTCCTGCTGGCGCTTGAGGAATAAGCCCTGAAGCCGCACCGGCCCGAATTTTTTCTCGTGCAGCGGCCGGAAGATCACATTCAATGCAATCCAGTTGGTGGCCCAACCCACCAGCAGCCCAAAGAACGGCAACACCCACCAGCTCTGGTAGAAATACCAGACGGTCATTTGTACCAGGCCGAACAGGAAACCAAAGTAGAAGCCGGAGTTGATGATGAAGCGGAACTCCACTTCGCCACATTCGATGAATATCCGGTTAAGCAGTTGTTTGTCTTTCGCCAGGCGCTTGATGACCATGCTCTTGATGTCCAGCAGGTCTTCGATGTTGTCGGATACGTCTTCCACCAGATTGTCCACCAGGTGCGGGGTGGACTTCCTCACCCGGTCATAGACCATATTTCTGGCGGAAGCCGGCAGGTTTTCCCAGAAGGTGGGGTACTCTTTCAGCATCAGTTCGTCGACGTATTCTTCGGTGCGGGGTTCGACGGTGTAGATGATGTGGGCGGCGAGTACCTTGGGGTCGATCTGCTGGAAGATTTCCCGGACGGTGCCGATCTTGGAGATGGTGGCATCGACGCTGATGGCGGCCATCTTTCGGGCTTTTGAGGGGATGATGCCTTGCCAGCCCAGTAGTGGCGGTTTGCCTATGAACTCCAGCGGGTAGAAGGTCATTTTGATGGCGAGCCAGTTGGTGGTCCAGCCAATCAGGGCGGCAATGACCGGGATACTGAGGTATTGCCAGAATTCTGGGTTGCTTAGCAGGCTTGTCATCTGGTGTTCGCTTTTTTGCTGGTTATTGGTGATTTGGTGCCTGCTGGCTTACGGGGAGGGTTCTCCAAAACACGCTCCTGCGGCACATCCATGTGACGCTTGGGCTCCGCCATCCATGGCTCCGCACAGTTTTGGAGAACCCTCCCCGTAAGCCAGCCCAAACCACAAAGATGTCTTCAACAGTTTCGAGCCTTATTCAGTTCGAAAGGGATCATGTTGTCAGACGCCGCCGCTGTCAATGACTTACCTGCCAGCCCGAGACGGCGGCACGGTCGGGTGATGCTAGCTTCCGATGTCTCCCCACAGCCACTGACACAGAGCAATGGCCGCGACCGGGGCGGTTTCTGTTCGTAAAACACGGGGGCCGAGGGCGACGGGGAGGAAGCCGGCGGTTTCGGCGGCGGTGATTTCTTCCGGGCTGAGGCCGCCTTCGGGGCCGATCATCAGGGCGACGCGGGCGGGTCTGGCCAGGGTGTCCAGGGACTGTTCGGTACGGTGGTGGAGGACCAGGCGCAGGTCGCAGTCTTCGGTGTGGTCAAACCAGTCGGGCAGTGTCATTACCGGCAGTATCTCGGGCACTCGGGCGCGGCCGCATTGTTCGGCGGCGCTGACGGCGACGGACTGCCAGTGGCGCAGGCGTTTGTCTTCCCGGTCGCCCTTGAGTTTGACGTCGCAGCGTTCGGTGGTGAGCGGTACGATGCGGGTGACACCCATTTCCACTGCTTTCTGAACAGCGTAGTCCATACGGTCGCCCTTGGAGAGAGTCTGGCCGAGGACGATGTCCAGGGTCGATTCGGTGGTGTTTGCCACCGGGGTTCCAACCCGGACTTCCACCCGTTTTTTGCCGGACTCGGTGATGGTGGCGGGGTAGTCGTTGCCGTCGCCGTTAAACAGCAACAACTCCTGTCCGGGTTGCATGCGCAGTACGCGGCCGACGTGTTGTGCTGCGTTGTCGTCCAGGTCGGTCGTGTTGCCCTCACTCAGGGCTGAGTCGGTGTAGATGCGGGGGATGCGCATGATTGTCTGTCAGTCCCGTACGGCGATTTCGATGCCTTCTGTGGCCACCTGGGCCAGGTGGCGGATCTGTTCTTCGGTGATCACGTAAGGGGGCATAAAGTAGACCACATTGCCTAGCGGCCGCAATAGCGACTGGCGGGTAAGTGCGTGCTGGTACACGCGAATACCCCGGCGTTCCTGCCATGGGAAGGGTTCCTTGGTGGCCCTGTTCTTCACCATCTCCACCGCCATGGTCATGCCGTGCTGGCGGATATCGCCGACGTTGGGATGGTCCGCCAGGTGTGCCACGGAGTCAGCCATGCAGGCGCTCAGGCGCCTGTTATTCTCAATGACATTGTCGTCACGGAAGATGTCCAGGGTGGCCAGGGCCACGGCGCAGCCAATGGGGTTGCCGGTGTAGCTGTGGCTGTGCAGGAAGGCTTTCAGGGTCTCGTAATCGTCGTAGAAGGCGTTGTACACCGTGTCCGTGGTCAGCACCACGGACAGCGGCAGGTAGCCGGCGGTCAGGCCTTTCGACAGGCACATGAAATCCGGGGTGATGCGGGACTGCTCGCAGGCGAACAGGGTGCCGGTGCGTCCGAAGCCAACAGCGATCTCGTCAGCAATCAGGTGGACGCCATAGCGGTCACAGGCTTCGCGCAATTTGGTGTGGTAGATCGGATGGTGCATACGCATGCCGCCAGCGCACTGAATCAGGGGTTCCACCACCACGGCGCAGATTTCGTCGTGCTTTTCTGCCAGCAGCGCGTCCATGGCTTCGAACTGGCGCAGCGCGTACTCCTCGTCAGTTTCACCCGGTTCCTTGTTAAAGGCGTCCGGGGAAGGGGCAGTGAGCACTTCCATTAATAGTGGCTGATAGGTGTCCTTGTAGAGAGAAACATCGCCCAGGGCCAGGGCTCCCAGGGTTTCTCCGTGATAGCTGTTGCTCAGATTGACGAAGTTCTTCTTGCCCGGTTTGCCGTGGTTCTTCCAGTAGTGGAAGCTCATTTTCAGCGCCGCTTCGATGGCGGAGGAGCCGTTGTCAGCATAGAAGCACTTGTTGAGGCCTTCCGGCGTTACTTCGATCAGTCGCTCCGAGAGGTTGACCACCGGCTCATGGGTAAAGCCGGCCAGGATGACATGCTCCAACTGGCCGATCTGCTCCTGAATGGCGGCGTTGATTCTGGGGTTGGCGTGGCCGAACAGGTTGACCCACCAGGAGCTCACTGCGTCAATGAACCGGTTGCCCTCGAAATCCTCGAGCCAGACACCTTCGCCACGCTTGATCGGTACCAGTGGCAAAGTACCTTCATGGTCTTTCATCTGGGTGCAGGGATGCCATACGGATTTGAGGCCGCGGGCGACGAGGTCAGCATTGCGCATGATAAATCTCCGTCAGACGGTGGGGTTCTGTCAGGTTCGTGATGGTTGGCTGTTAACCTGTGCGAATATTACAGTTAACAGCGCCTGCTGACCACCATGCCAACCACCGATGACCGGTGGGCCAATGCGTCCGTAAACGTCCCCGCTCACAATCGGACCGTTCATTTACGGAGGCCATTATGGAACTGGAACTGAGACATTCATACAACGCTGGCCTGGATCGGGTACTGGGGGCATTTTTTGACGAGACCCATATCCAGGAGAAAAACCAGCGGCTGGGTTCGCGCAATGTGCGCATACCAGAACTGACCCGCGACGATCTGTCCGCAAAAGTGGTGGTTGAGCGGGAAATGATGGCCTCCACCGAGGTGCCCGGTATTCTCTCTAGCTTTCACAAGGAGTGGAATCGCGTACGCCAGGAAGAACACTGGTTCCGCAAGGATGACGGCGAATGGCACTGCGAATTCCGGGTGCGGATCGAGGGGGTCCCGGCGAAGATCAAGGGCAATATGCGGTTGCAGGGCACAGACCGGGCCTGTATCAACTACGTGACACTGAATGTCTTGTGCGAAGTGCCGCTGCTGGGCAAGAAGATTGCCCGGTTTCTGGCGGATGATTCCCATACCAAGATCGAGAAGGAGTACAGGATTACCCGCCAGTTGCTTTAAAGCGTGTGGCGGGGTGGGGTCAGTGTGACAGCACCCGGCTCAGGAACGACTGGGTGCGTTCGTTTTGCGGGTTGTCGAACACATCCGCCGGTTTGCCTTCCTCGACAATCTGGCCTTCGTGAATGTAGATCACGCGGTCGGCCACTTCACGGGCGAAGCCCATTTCATGGGTCACCACCATCATGGTCATGCCTTCCCTGGCCAGTTCCCGCATAACGTCCAGCACTTCGCCGATCATTTCCGGGTCCAGTGCCGAGGTGGGTTCATCGAACAGCATCAGCCGGGGCTCCATGGCCAGGGCACGGGCGATGGCAACCCGTTGTTGCTGGCCGCCGGAAAGGTGGCTGGGAAACTTGTCCGCCTGGCTGGCAATGCCAACACGGTTCAGCAGACGGTCTGCCGTGGCACTGGCGATGGGCTCTGGCGCTTCCTTGACCTTCCTGGGTGCCAGCATGATGTTCTTCTTCACCGTGAGGTGGGGGAAGAGATTGAACTGCTGGAACACCATGCCCACTTCCTTGCGGATTTCCGCCAGGGCTTTCTGGTTGCCCCCCTTCGGGGCGAGTTCGTTGCCGTCCACCACCAGTTTGCCGGACTCGAATTCTTCAAGGCCGTTGACGCATCGAATGAGGGTGGACTTGCCGGAGCCGCTGGCGCCGATGATCACCACCACTTCCCCGGCTTCAACGGTCAGGTCAATTTCCTTGAGGACATGCAGGGTACCGAAGTACTTGTTCATGCCCCGCATTTGCACGATCTGTGTCATGGGTACCTATCCTTCAGACAGAAGCCAGTCCGCGCCGCTCTATGAAGCGGAGCACGAGAGAGAGGGAGAGGGTAATCGCAAGGTACATGATAGCCACTACGAAGTAGACCTCGAATGCGGTGAAGGTATTGGCGATATACACCTGGCCCTGACGAACGAGCTCACCCACGCCGATTACCGAGAACAGCGACGTATCCTTGATACTCACGATGGCCTGATTGCCCAAGGGTGGAATCATGCGGCGGAAGGCCTGCGGCCAGATGATCGACCAGAAGGTCTGGGACCGTGACAGGCCCAGCGACAGGCCCGCTTCGGTCTGACCCTTGTCGATAGACTGCACGCCGCCCCGGACAACTTCGGAGATATAGGCACCGGAGTTCAGGGCAATAGCTGCGATACCGGCGGTCAGCGGGTCAATGGGGCCGCCCACCAGGTCTGGCAAACCGTAGAAGATGAACAGCACCTGCACCAGAATGGGGGTGCCGCGAAAAATCTCGATATAGGCAGTGGCGGGCCAGCGCAGAAACCACTTTTTATTGATGCTCAGCAGGCCGAAAATGATGCCGAGTACAAAGCCGATGGCGAGGCCGCCAAAGGAAATAAGAAGGGTGTAGGGAATACCTTTAAGCAGGTAAGGAATCGAGTTGATGGCTGCCTGCCAGTCAAACTGAAACTGGAATTCCACAGTGGATGTCTCCGTTGGATGGGGAGTTGCCAGCCGGGGCATGGTGCGCCCCGGCTGTGGTTTTCAGTTTTACTTGTCTTCCGGCATGGGGCCGAACCACTTCTCGTAGATTTCTTTGTAAGTGCCGTCTTCCTTGATGGATGCCAGAGCTTTGTTGACATCCTCTACCCATTCGCTGCCGTCTTTCAGGGCGATACCGTACTGCTGGCCTTCGTAAAGCTTACCAACGGTTTTGACCTTGCCCTCGCCACGGGTCTTGGCGAAGTAGCCTACGTTTGGCGCATCGTAGAACACCGCATCAACCGCGCCGGACATCAGTGCCATATACATGTCCGAGCTGCCCGGATATGGGGTTACACCGTCGTCTTTGTCCAGGGTTTTCATCAGGTAGTCGTAACTGGTGCTGCCGATCTTGGTGCCGATCTTCTTGCCTTCGAGGTCGGAAATCTCTTCGACCTGATCGTTGTCCTGGCGCACCATAATCCGCAGGCCGGAATCATAATACGGGTCGGAGAAATCGACGATTTCCTCACGCTCTTCGGTGATGGTGATACCGGCGATGGCGATGTCTACATTACCCGTCTGCAGGGCAGGAATGATGCCGTTGAAGTCCATGGTGTTCAGGTCGATCTCAAAGCCGGCACGATCTGCCACTTCGCGGATGATCTCCATATCGAACCCGATCATCTCACCGGTTTCCTGATCCATCATTTCGAAAGGCACGAAGCTCGGGTCGGTAACAACTCGCAGTGTCTCTGCGCTGACGGTTCCCGCTGCAACGGTGAATGCCAGGGTTGCGCCAACCGTTTTAAGCCATTTGGTGCTCATACAATCTCCTGTTTTTACTTTTGTTGCCCGTGCACCCGGTGGAGTGCTCCGGAAATGCGGGCTGATCAAGCCGGTTCTTTCCGGGGGCAGTTAATGGAACTGCAACCTTTATACTCTAGACCATTAACCGGAGAAATGCAGGAAATCAAATGGTTGGAAGTAGGAGGGTGGGAAGTGTCGGATTACGGCTTCGCCTGATCCGACACCAGGGAGCGTCATCAGAAAGCAATCTTCTCGCGCTCACCAAGCCCCAGGTTCTTCCAGATACTGACACTGGGCTCAGCCTGGTTCAGGGTATAGAAGTGCAACCCCGGCGCCCCGGCGGCGAGTAATTTCTCGCACATGCGGGTCACCACTTCCTCGCCGAACTTGCGGATGCTGTCGCTATCGTCGCCGTAGGCTTCCAGCTGCTTGCGTATCCAGCGGGGAATTTCAGCGCCGCACATATCGGAGAAGCGGGTGAGATTGGAGAAGTTGACGATGGGCATGATGCCCGGCACCACTGGAATGGTGACGCCCATCTTTTCCAGCCGGTCAATGAAGTAGAAGTAGCTGTCCGCGTTGAAGAAATACTGGGTAATGGCGCTGTTGGCGCCGGCTTCCACCTTGCGGGCGAAGTTCTTCAGGTCATCTTCCGCGGTGCGGGCCTGGGGATGAAACTCAGGGTAGGCCGCTACTTCAATATTGAAGGCATCGCCGCTGTGTTCACGGATGAAGCTCACCAGCTCATTGGCGTAGCGTAGTTCGCCCGCTGCCCCCATACCGGAGGGCATATCGCCCCGCAGGGCGACGATGCGGTTGATACCGTTGTCACGGTAAACGTCCAGCAGCTCCGCAATGCTGCCGCGGGTGGCGCCTACGCAGGACAGGTGCGGGGCGGTGGAGACGCCCCGCTTGTGCAGGTCCAGCACCGTCTGCACGGTGCGGTCCCGGGTGGAGCCACCGGCACCAAAGGTGACCGAGAAGAAATCCGGGTCAACCTCTGCCAGCGTGTTGCGAACGCCCTGCAGCTTCTCCCAGCCCTTGTCGGTCTTGGGCGGGAAGAACTCAAAGCTGAAGCGGCGCTTGAACTGTTTCTGGGTTTCCATGCTGCTACTACCTGATCAGTACTTGTAACTTTCCGGCTTGTACGGGCCTTCGACCGGTACACCAATGTAACTGGCCTGCTCCGGCGTCATTTTGGTGATCACGCCACCAAAACCTTCGACCATGGCGCGGGCCACTTCCTCGTCCAGCTGCTTGGGCAGAACCTGAACGTAAATGCCTTTCTCGCGGGCGTCTTCCGGAAGGTCGGCAAACTTGCGCTCGAACAGGTACATCTGCGCCAGCACCTGGTTGGCGAACGAGCCATCCATGATCCGCGACGGGTGACCGGTGGCGTTGCCCAGGTTCACCAGGCGGCCCTCGGACAGCAGGATCAGGTGGTCATTGGTGGCCTTGTCGCGATACACCACGTGCACCTGTGGTTTGACCTCGTCCCACTCCCAGTTCTTGCGCATGTAGGCGGTGTCGATTTCGTTGTCGAAGTGGCCGATGTTGCACACCACGGCGCCGCTCTTCAGGGCCTTGAGCATGTTGGCGTCACACACGTTCATGTTGCCGGTGGTGGTGACCAGCAGGTCGGTGTTCTGCAGCAGTGCCTTGTCCACGCCGGCTTCGGTGCCGGTGTTCACGCCGTCGAGATACGGAGACACCACTTCAAAACCGTCCATGCAGGCCTGCATGGCGCAGATCGGGTCGGCTTCGGTGATCTTCACGATCATGCCTTCCTGGCGCAGTGACGCCGCAGAACCCTTGCCAACGTCGCCATAACCGATCACCAGTGCTTTCTTGCCGGCCATCAGGTGGTCTGTGGCACGCTTGATGGCATCGTTCAGGCTGTGGCGACAGCCGTACTTGTTGTCGTTCTTGGACTTGGTAACTGCATCGTTAACGTTGATGGCCGGCACCTTCAGCTTGCCGTCCCGCATCATTTCCTGCAGGCGGTGCACACCGGTGGTGGTTTCCTCGGTCACGCCGTGGCACTTGGCCAGGACTTCCGGGTACTTCTCGTGCAGCAGTGCTGTCAGGTCGCCGCCGTCATCCAGAATCATGTTGGGTTCCCAGCCTTCCACGTCGGCACCGACGGTACGCTCGAGACACCAGTCGTACTCTTCGTCGGTTTCGCCTTTCCAGGCAAACACCGGAATGCCACGCTCAGCGATGGCCGCTGCAGCCTGGTCCTGGGTGGAGAAGATGTTGCACGATGACCAGCGCACGTTGGCGCCCAGTTCGATCAGGGTTTCGATCAATACGGCGGTCTGGATGGTCATGTGGATACAACCCATGACGTTGGCGCCTTTCAGCGGCTGCTCACCCTTGTATTTCTCACGGAGCTTGATCAGCGCAGGCATCTCGCCTTCAGCGATCTTGATTTCCTTGCGGCCCCAGGCCGCCAGTGAAATATCGCGAACTTTGTAGTCGTCGAATTGCTTCAGTTTTTCTGCCGGAGTGCTCATGGTGTTCTCCCGTCATTAAAAGAGTGGTGATCGCAGTCTTTGTACGATCAAAGCTGTTAATCAGCCCCTTAAATACCAGCGGCATCCTTCAGCAGGGCTGCACGATCTGTTTTTTCCCAGGGGAAGGCGGTAAACGTCTTGCCGCCAACCGTCATCTCAACCGGCTCGCGGCCGAAGTGGCCGTAGGCCGCTGTTGCACGGTACATCGGGTGCAGCAGGTCCAGCATGTTGGTGATCGCATACGGGCGCAGGTCGAAGTTCTGACGGATCAGCTGGATGATCTTGTCGTCGCCGATCTTGCCCGTGCCGAAGGTGTTGACCGAGATGGATGTTGGCTCGGCAACACCGATGGCGTAAGACACCTGGATCTCGCACTTTTCCGCCAGGCCGGCGGCCACAATGTTCTTCGCCACGTAACGGCCGGCATAGGCTGCAGAACGGTCCACCTTGGACGGGTCCTTCCCGGAGAAGGCGCCGCCGCCGTGGCGGGCCATGCCGCCGTAGGTGTCGACGATGATCTTGCGGCCGGTCAGGCCGCAGTCGCCAACCGGGCCGCCGATCACGAACTTGCCGGTGGGGTTGATGTGGAACTGGGTATCCTTGTGCAGCAGTTCCTCCGGAAGGGCGTGCTTGACGATCAGCTCCATCACCGCTTCTTTCAGATCCGCCTGGGACACATCTTCGTCGTGCTGGGTGGACAGCACCACAGCGTCGATGCCGGTAACCTTGCCGTTTTCGTAGCGGCAGGTAACCTGGCTTTTTGCGTCGGGGCGCAGCCATGGCAGCAGGCCGCTCTTGCGGGCTTCGGCCTGGCGCTGTACCAGACGGTGCGAGAAGGTGATCGGGGCTGGCATCAGCACGTCGGTTTCGTTGCTGGCGTAGCCGAACATGAGGCCCTGGTCGCCGGCACCCTGGTCTTCCGGCTTCTTGCGGTCGACACCCTGGGCGATGTCCACGGACTGTTTGCCGATAATGTTGATAATGCCGCAGGTGTCGCCGTCGTAGCCTACGTCGGAGGAGGTGTAGCCGATGTCTTTGATTACACCCCGTACCAGGTCTTCCAGGTCCACCCAGGCGCTGGTGGTGATTTCACCGCCCACAATGGCGACGCCGGTTTTTACCATGGTTTCACAGGCAACCCGTGCGTGGGGATCGTCCACGAGGATGGCGTCGAGTACGGCATCAGAAATCTGGTCCGCCAGTTTGTCAGGATGGCCTTCAGAGACCGATTCGGAGGTAAAGACGCTGTAATCAGACATAGGGTTGCTCCTCTGTGAGCGTTGCAAATTCGTGCCGGTGGGGACTCTCGGTTTCCGTCCGGCTGTGTTGATATCGGTATCGTAAATCAGTTTTCAGAGTCTGCATAATTCTATATCAAAAAAAATTGATACAGTTTTGATTTCCGCCTTCAGACAGCCTCCGGGTTCTTCCAGAATTCTCTTACCTGCACCTGAAATCCGTTGCGGAGGCCAATAAATAAAGACTCGCCGGCAATCAGTCCGGCGTCTGCCGCCCAGCTTGTGAGTTCTTCAGGTTCAAAGCCCAGCCAGAGATCGCCGCAGGCTTCCTTGGCCCAGTCCTGGTCGTGACTGCACAAGTCGCTGATCACCAGGCAACCGCCGGTTTTCATCAGGGCTGCGGCGTCCAGAAAAATGTCCGCCGGGCTGGGTACGTGGTGCAGCACCATGTTGGCCACCACCAGATCAAAATCGTCCCCCCGGGCAAGCAGGTTGTCGGTTACGCCTTCGATCAGGTCGATGTTATTCAGGCGCTCGTCGATGCAGGTGCGTGAGGCCTTGGCCAGCATGTCGCGGGAGTTATCCAGGGCCACCACGTGTTCGCAGAGTTTCGACAGTACCGGCAGGAACGCGCCTTCGCCGGGGCCGATTTCCAGCGCGGTTTTCCAGTCGTGCCGGGTGGAGCGGTTGCGGATCAGGTTGGCCACCGGTTCGGCGTACAGCTCGAATGCGGCAATCAGTTCCTGCTGCTCCCGGAATTTATCCGCATAGCGGGCAAAAAAGGCCTGGGACTGGTTGGCACGCTGATTCCGGATAGCCTCAATCTTGCCCTGCAGGTGTTCCGGCAGGGGAATGCGGTCGACGGTGTCGAACACCTGGCGGATGGTCTGGTCGGTGAGCTTGTCGCTCTCCAGGTTCAGCGGGCGCCGGTAGAAAATGGCGTTGCCCTCGCGCTGGGGCTCCAGCAGCCCTGCCTTGTGCATCACTTTCAGATGGTGGCTCATGCCGGACTGGCGCATATCGAATAACTGGCTCAGTTCCAGAACGCCAAAGGTGTCCCGGCGTAACACACGCAAAATCTCCAGGCGCAGCGGGTCACCGCTCGCTTTGAAGATCGGTGCCAGTGCGTCCACGGAGGACGGGTCAACTACGTGCGTGGTCAGTGATGTCATGGAAGGAAGTTTAGGGGTGTCTGGCCAGTCATTCAATATCTATATCAAAATAAATTGATATAGAATTAGATCTGTTTGAAAAATCAGTCAAAATTCCTGCCACTGATACCCGTCGTATAAAAGGGGGATAAAAAGACTGACGCCGATTTGCCCCGGTGGTCACTAATCGGCGAAAATACGCGCCTTCTTTTTATCAGTTCACCTTTTTGCCGACCAAAACTGGAGAAAACGTCAATGCCATCTCGCACAGATCTCGCCAACGCCATTCGCGCGCTGAGCATGGATGCGGTTCAGAAAGCCAAATCCGGCCACCCGGGCGCGCCCATGGGTATGGCGGACATCGCCGAGGTACTCTGGAATGATTTCCTCAGCCACAACCCGGCCAACCCTAAGTGGGCCAACCGCGACCGTTTTGTGCTGTCCAATGGCCACGGCTCCATGTTGCAGTATTCCCTGCTGCATCTGAGTGGCTATGACGTCTCCATTGACGACATCAGGAACTTCCGTCAGCTGCACTCCAAAACTCCGGGCCACCCGGAGTACGGCTATACGCCGGGTGTTGAAACCACCACTGGACCGCTGGGCCAGGGGATTGCGAATGCGGTTGGTTTTGCACTGGCAGAGAAGGCCCTGGGCGAACAGTTCAATCGCCCTGGCCATAACATTGTTGATCACTACACCTATGCGTTCCTTGGCGATGGCTGCCTGATGGAAGGTATCTCCCACGAGGTGTCTTCCCTGGCCGGCACGCTGGGCCTGGGCAAGCTGATCATGTTCTATGACGACAACGGCATCTCCATCGACGGCGAAGTGGACGGCTGGTTCACTGATGATACTCCCAGGCGTTTCGAATCCTATGGTTGGCAGGTCATTCCTTCCGTTGACGGCCACAATGCGGAAGCGGTCCGCAGTGCCATTGAGGCGGCCCGTGCCAATACCTCCCAGCCCACCCTGATCTGCTGCAAGACCATTATCGGTTTCGGCTCCCCCAACAAGCAGGGCACAGAAGCCTGTCACGGTGCGGCACTGGGTGAGGACGAAGTTGCCCTGACCCGCGAGAAGCTGGGCTGGAATCACGGAGCCTTTGAAATTCCCTCTGAAATCTATAGCGCCTGGGACGCGCGCGAGAAGGGCGCTGCCGCTCAGGCCGAGTGGGAGCAGGCCTTTGCCGCCTACGAGAAAGCTGAGCCAGACCTGGCTGCCGAGCTCAAACGCCGCATGGCTGGCGACCTGCCGGCAGACTTCTCCGAAAAAGCCCAGGCGTACATTCAGGAGTGTCAGGACAAGGGCGAGACCGTCGCCAGCCGCAAGGCTTCCCAGAATACTCTGAACGCCTATGGCCCGTTGCTGCCTGAGCTGCTGGGTGGCTCTGCCGACCTGGCCGGTTCCAATCTTACGATATGGGACGGCAGCAAGCCGCTGACCAAAGACGATGCCAGCGGAAACTACGTTTACTACGGCGTTCGCGAATTCGGTATGGCCGCGATCATGAATGGTGTCGCCCTGCACGGTGGTTTTGTCCCCTACGGCGCCACCTTCCTGATATTCATGGAATACTGCCGCAACGCCGTGCGTATGGCCGCATTGATGAAGCAACGCTCCATCTACGTGTTTACCCACGACTCCATCGGCCTGGGTGAAGATGGCCCCACACACCAGCCGGTCGAGCAGATGGCCAGCCTGCGCACTACTCCGAACATGAGCACGTGGCGCCCGGCGGATGCCGTGGAATCGGCGGTTGCCTGGAAAGCCGCCCTTGAGCGCACCGACGGCCCGACGGCCATGGTGTTCTCCCGTCAGGGCCTGCCTCACCAGCAGCGTGACGCAGAGCAACTGGCGAACATCGCCAAAGGTGGGTACACCCTCTCCGACAGCGAAGGCACGCCTGACCTGATCCTGATTGCCACCGGCTCCGAAGTCGGCCTGGCCCAGGATGCTGCGGCTGCACTGCGGGAGAAGGGCAGCAAGGTGCGCGTGGTCTCCATGCCGTCTACTGATACCTTCGATGCCCAGAGCGCTGCCTACAAGCAGGAAGTGCTGCCGCTGGAAGTGACCAACCGTATCGCCGTCGAAGCCGGTATTGAAGACTACTGGTACAAGTATGTTGGTCTTGATGGACGGGTTGTGGGTATGAGCACTTTCGGTGAGTCTGCGCCTGCGGGCGAGCTGTTCAAGGAGTTCGGCTTCACCGTGGATAACGTTTTGGCCGTGGCTGGGGAGTTGCTGGAAGCCTGATGAGCACCGCTGCACCGTATCGCATCGCCATCAATGGGTACGGCCGTATCGGCCAGTGCGTCCTGCGGGCGCTCTATGAAAACGATTTTCGAGACCACCTCCAGGTTGTCGCGATTAACGAGCTGGCGGATATCGACACCATTGCCCATCTCACCCGTTATGACTCCACCCACGGTCGGTTTCAGGGCGAGATAAGGGTGCAGGGCGACTCCCTGGTGGTCAATGGTGATCGAATCCGGGTGCTCCGCCATGCGGATGCCTCGGAGCTGCCCTGGGGTGAACTGGGCGTGGACCTGGTGCTGGAATGTTCGGGGGCTTTCAGCGACCGGGCGACCGCGGAGCAGCATCTGGCGTCGGGGGCCAAACGTCTGCTGTTTTCGCAGCCGGCAGAGTCCGATGTGGATCGCACGGTGGTCTATGGCGTCAACCACGATCAGTTAACAGCAGCAGACCGTATTGTTGCGGCGGCGTCCTGCACCACCAACTGCCTGGTGCCCGTCATCCAGATACTGGACGAGGCCCTGGGTGTGGAGCAGGGCAGCACCACGACGATTCATGCTGCCATGAACGACCAACCTGTAATTGACGCCTACCATCACCAGGATTTGCGTCGTACCCGTAGCGCCCTGCACAACATCGTTCCCGTCGACACGGGCCTGGCCAAAGGCATCGAGCGCCTGCTTCCGAATATGGAGGGCAGGTTCAGCTCGGTGGCCATGCGGGTGCCCACCATGAATGTGTCGGCCATCGATATGGTAGTGAACGTTCGGAAGAAAACCTCGGTGGAGGCGGTAAATAATTTATTAGAAAACGCCGCCCACGGCCCGCTGAAGCGCATTCTGGGCTATACCGACGAGCTTCTGGCCAGCTCCGATTTCAACCACGATGCCCATTCCGGGATTGTGGACGGAGGCCAGACGCGTGTAACCGGTGGCACCATGGTGAAGGTGCTGTGCTGGTTCGATAACGAGTGGGGGTTCGCAAATCGGATGCTGGACGTCAGCAAACACTGGTTGTCCGGCCACTGAAACTATTTTTGATCAGGGGATGAACATTATGGCTATCAAGAGAATGACCAATCTGGACCTCGCAGGTAAGCGGGTGCTGATTCGCGAAGACCTGAACGTGCCGGTAAAGAATGGCGAAGTCTCCAGCGACGCCCGCATCCGCGCCTCGCTGCCCACCATCAAGGCCGCAAAAGAGGCTGGCGCCCGGGTCATGCTGATGTCCCACCTGGGCCGCCCGGAAGAAGGCATTTACGACGAAGCCTCCTCCATGAAACCGGTTGCTGAACATCTCGGCAAGTTGCTGGGCCAGGATGTACGCCTGATTACCGATTACCTCGACGGTGTTGAAGTCGCCGAGGGCGAAGTGGTGCTGTTTGAAAACGTGCGCTTCAACAAGGGCGAGAAGAAAGACGACGAAGAACTGTCGAAAAAGTACGCCGCTCTGTGCGACGTCTATGTGATGGATGCCTTCGGCACCGCCCACCGCGCCCAGGCCTCCACCCACGGCGTTGCCCGCTTTGCTCCCGAAGCCTGCGCCGGCCCGCTTCTGGCAGCAGAACTGGAAGCTCTGGGCAAGGCCCTGGATAACCCGGCCAAGCCTGTGGTCGCCATCGTTGGCGGCTCCAAGGTGTCCACCAAGCTGGACGTGCTGAATGCGCTGGAAAAAGTCTGTGACTCCATCATCGTCGGTGGCGGTATCGCCAACACCTTCCTGGCGGCGGCAGGCCACCCCGTGGGTAAATCCCTGTGCGAACACGACCTGATCGACACTGCCCGGGAAATCGCTTCCCGCGTTGAAATCCCGCTGCCGGTGGACGTAGTGGTTGCCAGCGAGTTCTCGGAAACTGCGACCGCCACCACCAAGAACATCTCGGACGTCAGCGATGACGACATGATCCTCGACGTTGGCCCGGAAACCGCAGGCCAGTTCGCCGAGCTGCTGAAAAATGCCAGGACCATCCTCTGGAACGGCCCGGTCGGCGTCTTCGAATTCGACCAGTTCAGCAACGGCACCCAGGCCCTGGCGAAAGCCATCGCAGAAAGCGATGCCTTCTCCCTGGCTGGTGGTGGTGATACCGTTGCCGCCGTTGACAAGTACGGTGTGAGTGACAAAATCTCGTACATTTCCACCGGCGGCGGTGCTTTCCTTGAATTCGTGGAAGGTAAAACGCTACCGGCTGTCGCAGTTCTTGAAGAGCGCGGCGAATAGCACAAAGTTGAATCGCAAGGAGGGCCGGTAAGCCTCTTCCGGGACCGTCAAAAACATGGATGTTTTTGTCGAGCGTACAGGGACGTATTCACAGCGTGTCCCGGAAGAGGCTTACCGGCCCTCCGAAGCAGACTCCAAACCAAAAAGTCTGCCAAAGACATTAAATAAACCAAGGAGACAAACCCAATGGCCCTGATATCGATGCGGCAACTGCTGGATCACGCCGCCGAGCACGGCTACGGCGTGCCGGCGTACAACGTGAACAATCTGGAACAGATGAGGGCCATCATGGAAGCGGCCGACAAGACTGATTCTCCGGTCATTGTTCAGGCCTCTGCCGGCGCCCGCAAGTACGCCGGGGCGCCGTTCCTGCGTCACCTCATTCTGGCGGCCATTGAAGAGTTTCCGCACATTCCGGTGGTCATGCACCAGGATCACGGCACCAGCCCGTCTGTGTGCCAACGCTCCATCCAGTTGGGCTTCAGCTCGGTGATGATGGATGGTTCCCTGGGTGAAGACGGTAAGACGCCTACCGACTACGAGTACAACGTCGACGTTACTCGCCGCACCGTGGAAATGGCTCACGCCTGTGGCGTTTCTGTAGAAGGCGAACTGGGTTGCCTCGGCTCCCTGGAAACCGGCCAGGCCGGTGAGGAAGACGGCATTGGCGCGGAAGGTACCCTGGATCACAGCCAGATGCTGACCGACCCCGAAGAAGCTGCGGATTTCGTCAAGAAAACCCACGTCGACGCCCTGGCCATTGCCATCGGCACCAGCCATGGCGCCTACAAGTTTACACGTCCTCCCACTGGCGACATCCTGGCGATCGAGCAGATCAAGGCCATCCACAAGCGTATTCCGGACACCCACCTGGTTATGCACGGCTCCAGCTCTGTTCCCCAGGAGTGGCTGAAGATCATCAACGAATACGGCGGCGAGATCCCGGAAACCTACGGTGTCCCCGTTGAGGAAATCGTGGAAGGTATCAAGCACGGCGTTCGCAAGGTCAACATCGACACCGACCTGCGTCTGGCAAGCACCGGGGCGGTCCGTCGCTTCCTGGCCCAGAACCCGGCCGAATTCGACCCGCGCAAGTTCCTGAAGGAAACCATGAAGGCGATGACCGAAGTCTGCGTTGCCCGCTATGAGGCTTTCGGGACCGCCGGCAATGCCAGCAAGATCAAGCCGGTTAACCTTGAGCGTATGTTTGAGCGGTATGCTTCTGGTGAGCTTGATCCTAAGGTCAAGTAAGGCTGGGAGTTAGCCTCTGTAGCCTGTTGGTTGTGGAGGTTTCGCAGTGGTGGGGCGTCCTTCCGGGACACGCTGTAAATACGTCCATGTACGCTCGACAAAAACATCCATGTTTTTGACGTTCCCGAAAGGACGCCCCACCACTGCTTGTTTTAGCTTCCCGATACCTCCTTTGTTACAGCTTGGCGAAGTTTGTTCCAGGGCTCGCCACCACTGCTTGATACCCAGGCAGCTTCACATCAATCGGTGGTTCCTCGGTGTGCCAGTCGGCGGTCCACTCTACCTCTGGAGCACCCTCGGAGCCGGGCGTTATGCTAACGGTGACAGTGCCAAAGGCAGTCGGTGCGGGCCCGAAGCTGATGGTCGCCCCTTGCTCCAGCCAGCGTTCGGGTATGCCCCCACAAAGCACCAAACGTTCGCCTTCTTCCCGCACAAAACAGTTGCGCACCATCAGTACCCACTCGGCCGAGGCCCAGACATGGTGCCCATCCCCCATGCATCCGCCACCGGTGCCCGGATGGATAGCTTCCGGCCACTGGCCGGTGGGGGAGGCCAGGTCGGCGACTGTGTCCATCAGCTCCAGGTAACGGGGATCTCCGGCCCTTAAAAGTACCTGGGCCACGTGCAGGGTCAGGTAGGCGTTCAGGCCGGAGTGGATCATGTCCTGGTAGAAGGCGCCGTCGACGAAGCACCGTTCCAGCAGGAATTCCACGCAGTCCAGCAGGCGCGGGTCGTCGGGCGCGAGGAGCTGGGTAGGGTAACCCCCGGCCAGGGAGCCAATGGCGCCGGCGTCCAGGCGACGGTAAGGGGAGGCGGGCATGCCCGGCCGTTTCAGCCGTTGTTGGCAGCGCTCGAGGCTGCGGTCAACGGCCCGGGTGAAATTGGCGGCATCCTCGCGGAAGGCGCGGCTGTCTTCGGGGTGGTTCTCGGCCAACATGTCCGCCGCGGCGTGGAGCCCCGAGATGCCCCAGAAGTCGTCCCAGTAATAATAGTCATTGGGGCCCAGGTGTTCGGCACTGAAGCCAGCGGGCAGCAGCCCGGCGTGGGGTACGTTGGTTTCCTTCCACAGTCGCTTGTTCATGATCCACCGCGCGCCACGGCTGATGGGACCTTGCCAGTGTTTCTGCGGGCGGCGCCCGGTCAGGTCGAAAAAGCGCTTGAGTATCCAGAGCACTTCTCCGTTGGCGTCCCATTCGCCCTCCTGGGAGCGGAAGTAACCGTTACTGGTCTGGCGCTCGGGAAAGCGGGACAGGGCTCGCTGCGCGCGCTGAGTCAGGCCGACGCTTAACAACGCGTTGATGATGAACGCGGCGTCACGGAACCAGAATCGCTTGTAGGTGAACGGGCCGGGATAGACATCCTCCGGCGAGTGCAGGATCAGGGAGGCAACCGCCGAATCATACAGGGACTGGTACCGGGGTTCGGGGCACACCAGGCGGGCGTGGCCTTCCCGCTCTGATTGCCAGGCGTCGTTTACAGGCAGGCGAGCAGGGGTTTTACTCAAAGGAATGCTGGCGGTGATTTCGCGGGCTACTCCTGCTTCGACGGAAAACAGCGCCGCTGCGGTAACCATGCCGACGTCACAGATGCCATCGGTCTGGTCCTCACGGTCGGTCAGATGAATATGGACATCACCGTTGTGATAGTCCGAAACATGATGGCGCTTGGCGGGGGTGTCAAACCTCACGGTACGTTTGCCATCCACGGTCCACGCGTCCCGTTTTTCCGAGAGGCTGACCTGATGGATGAAGCTGATGCCTTCCGGGTTGGAGGGCCTCAGGGTCAGTACCACCGAGCCGGCTACGTCGGACTTCGCTCGCAGCCGGAATTTACAGACCGGGATGGTATTTTCAAGTTCTACCCAGCAGTGGCTGCTCAGAGCCAGCCCGTCCATAGCAGACTCCGTGTGGACACTGACGGTGTCATCGGTTTCCTGCCACTGTCTGACCTCTTTTGTCCGTGACGGCAGCAGGCAGCGGCCGTCGTCGGCCAACAGCCAGCCGTCCAGGGACCAGCCGTCAAAGAAGGGGGTCAATAGGCCCCTCGGGTCCACGACAGGCAGCTCGTCGCAGTCAGGGTGTCCCACCGCTGTCCAGTTCCGGTTGCTCAGGTTGATGTGGGTAATGGAAAACGCCCGGGGAATGAACGACGGGTCCTTCGGATCGAACTGCCGTTCGATCCAGTAGGGCCAGACCCAGTCCAGGTTATGCTGTATCACCCGGCTGTTGATCAGGCCCCGGGCGTGGAAAACCACACCGGCCCGCAGCAGTTCGATGGGTTCGCCAACCTCCGACGGCTGGGCAAAGCCGTGGAGCTTTGAAAGCAGGGCAATGGGGTCAAGAAAGCCGTGGTGGCGGGCTACTCGTTTCACGACATAGCGCCAGGGGAGCCACTTCATCCAGGTCACGGTTTGATCTCCAGACTGTGTTCTTCGTCGGTGTATTTGGCCAGTGCGCGGCGCGCCAAGATATTCAGATACACCACGGCCACCACGGTACCGGCGAAACCTGCTCCGTATATGGCCCACTCAAGCCCTGACCGGCCGGTTTCACGAACGCCAAGAACCGTCAGGTCGGCGGCGATGGAACCCAGGTACACGTTGTGGAGAGAGAAGGGAATCAGGCCAATGGCAGAGCCCCCGACAAAGCCCCGAAATGAAAACCGGGTCAGGCCGAAGAAATAATTCGAAAGCTTGCCGGGGAAGAAGGGGATCAGCCGGGTGAGTAGTACGATCTTCCAGCCATGGGGCGTCAGCTCATTACTCACCATCCGCAGGCGTGCTCTGGCCATCACGAACTCTTTTGCCCGGTTGCCGAGAAGGTGTCGCGCGATAAGGAAGGCCAGAGCAGAACCCAATACTGTCCCCGTAACCACGTAGAGGGTGCCTTCGACCACCCCGAAGACGAAGCCTGCGCCAGTGGTAAACAGAACACCGGGCAGCAACGCCACGACGGTTATGGTCATGAGCAGAATGAATAGAATAGCCGCCCAGGCTCCCTGAGCCTCGAACCACTGAAGCATCACCAGGACCTGTTCGTGGATACCCAGGGAATAAAGGATCGCAAGAATAACGCCGACAAAAGCGATGCTGGCCAGCATTCCGACAATGGGTGATTTTTTCCAGCCGGCTCTTCGCTCCAGCTTTGCATCCTGCATAACGGAAGGTGTCCTCCTCGGCTGAAGGCCATTGCAATAATCGCCATACCATGGCCGGAGTGTTTCAGGCATTCATTACAGCCTAGGGCAACAACTGATACGCATCAATTCTGATACACACCTGCCTTGTATTTTCCATTTCCTCATCAAATATAGAGTTAGTAACCGGGCAAACATTGCCCAGTCATCTGAACAGGTGAGAGGAGCAGAATGGACTTCAAAGACTATTACGCCGTGCTCGGTGTGAGCGAGTCTGCCTCCCCCGAGGAGATCAAAAAGGCCTACCGGAAACTGGCCCGGAAATACCATCCGGATGTCAGCAAGGAAGAAGACGCCTCCGATAGATTCAAGGACGTCGGCGAGGCGTACGAAGTACTGAAAGACCCCGAAAAACGGGCCGAATACGACGAGCTGAAGAAATACGGGGCCCGGCAGGACGGATCCTTCCAGCCGCCTCCGGGATGGGAGAGTGCATCCGGCTTTGGTGGCGGTGGCTTTACCGACGCCGACGCCTCGCAGTTCAGTGACTTCTTCGAGCAAATCTTCGGCGGCGGCCGTCGTTCAGGCGCCGGTGCCGGCTTTGGCGGTGGCTTTGGTGGTCAGCGCCACTCCATGCGCATGCGGGGCGAAGATGTCCACGCCCGGCTGGCGCTGTTCCTGGAGGAAGCCTTCCACGGTTGCGAGAAGCAGGTTTCGTTTAATGTCCATGAGGCCGACGCCCAAGGCCGGGTAGTGCCACGGCAGAAGACCCTGAACGTCAAAATTCCCGCCGGCATGAAAGAGGGGCAGCATATCCGCCTGAAAGGCCAGGGCGCGCCCGGTATGGGCGGTGCTGAGAATGGCGACCTGTTTATCGAAGTGGAGTATGCACCGCACCCCCTGTTCACGGTGGAAGGCAAGGATATACTGGTAACAGTGCCCATCGCACCCTGGGAGGCCGCCCTCGGTGCCTCGGTTACGGTTCCCACCGTTGGCTCGAAGGTGAACGTGAAGGTGCCCAAGGGCTCGTCCAATGGCCGCAAACTGCGGCTCAAGGGCAAAGGTCTGCCGGGCAAACATCCCGGGGACCAGCTGGTAGTGTTGCAGATCGTGATGCCCGAGCGGCACAGCGAAGAAGCCGAGGAGCTTTACAAACGGCTGGCCGAGGCTGAAAAAGGGTTCAATCCACGTAGCAAGTTGCATGTGTGAGCGGGGTGAAGGATGACTGACGAAGACCGGATTCTGAGCGTCGAACTGGTGGAGCCCACCGCTACATTCACCTTGCGGGAAATCTGCGAGCGTGGGGATTGCCATGCGGAGTTCGTGATCAAACTGGTGAACTACGGTGTGATCGCGCCGGTGGAGGAATCACCGGAAGCACGGCAATGGCAGTTCGATCTTGACGCCCTGGCCCGTTTGCGCAAAGCCCAACGGTTGCAGCGCGATCTGAAGATGAACCTGCCTGGTCTCGCCATGTCGCTGGAACTTCTCGACGAGGTGCAGGAAATGAGGCGTGAAGTCGATCGGTTAAACCGGCAACTCCGGCAGTTTTTAGGCGACTCCTAGTTCCCGGCCGGCCCTCCCGCTAACTCGGAGGTTTACTCCTTCTCCATCCTCTGCAATTCCGCATAGATTTTCTCAGCTTCCTCCATAAGCGTGCCATGGGTACGCAGGTCGCCATTGCGCTGGGCATGCAGTGCTTTCTCCAGCTTCGCCTCATACTCTTTCTGTAGCTTTTTCTTCGGATCGCCCTTCAGAAATCCCAGCATTGTTTATCACCTGTATTCATTCGTGTGTTCAGTAGGTTACGCCTCCTGGGCCGGAAAGTTCACACAATTTTCATGTTTATAGCTGGACAACTCAAAAATATGGGAATAAATTCCCAATTATAAATTGGGAAAATAATCCCAATAATGGAAGGAGAAAACCAATGAAGCCTAATCCCTTAGCAACAGCGATCAAACTGGCCGTTACAGGTGCAATCGCCGGCTCCCTGGTAGCCTGCGGTGGCGGCGGTTCCGGCTCACCCAGTGATGACTCCGCGTCCTCTGGCACCAGTGTCGGGCCGGTCTCCGGCTTTGGCAGTGTTTATGTGAACGGCACCCGCTTTAATACCAACGGCAGCGTAAACAGCGACGACGGTATTGAGCGGGAAACTCAGCTCGAGAAAGGCATGATTCTCAAAGTACGTGGCCGGTGGGGCGATGACGGCCAGGGCGAAGCAGATCGCCTGGATTACGACGACACCCTCCGCGGCGAATTACAGTCCGCGAACTGGAACGGGCCGGACCTGCTGGATGGAGAAGGCAGGCTGATTGTCGCCGGGCAGACCATCCTTGTGGACGGGCAAACGGTCTTCAAGGGCGCTACCCCCGCTGAACTGAATGGTGTGGCCTCTGGCACATATCGTGCTCGAGTCAGTGCCTGGCGCCTTGACGATGGTACCTTCCGCGCCAGTTTCGTGGGGATAAAACCCGTCAGCGAAGATTTCGATGACATCAACGAAGTGGAGATCGAAGGCCTGATTCGAAACCTGGACAGCGTCGCGCAGACATTCCGGATCAATGGCATTGACGTGGATTACCAGAGTGCCGAGTTTGACGATGATCTGGAGCCGGGCGATCTCGCTGATGACCTGGCTGTCGAAGTTGAGGGGTTCATTGATAGTAATGGCGTTCTGATTGCCGAAGAGATTGACGAGGAAGACGAGCTGTTTGATGACGACGACGATGTGGAGATTGCCGGGGCCATCTCCGGAGACTACGACGATGCCGGCAGGCAGTTCAGCCTCAACGGTATTACCGTCCAGGTCACTGGCGGCACCGAGTTTGACGACGGCCTGAGGGAAACCGACCTTGGCGATGGGCTGCTGGTCAAAGTCGAGGGTGGTTTCCGTAACGGTGTGCTCGTGGCCGAAGAGATCGAACCCCGTGATGGTGATGCTGAACTGGATGGCGTCATTGAATCCAGAAATGATGACGAACTTGTTGTCAGCGGTGTACGCGTCGTGCTCTCCGGTAACACCCTTATCGAAGATGACGACGATGGTGACAACATCACCATGAGAACCCGCGATATTGAAAGCCTTCGTGTTGGTGACTTTATAGAGATTGAAGGTCGCCAGCGTTCGTCCGGTGGTGGTTATCTGGAAGCGATCAAAATCGAACGTGAGGACGGTGATGACGACGGCTATGAGATGGAAGGGCGCGTAACGGCCGTTACTGACAGCTCTGTTACGGTTCTTGGTCTCACGCTGTCAGTTGGCGGCGCGGATCTGTCGGGTATCCGTGTGGGCAACCAGGTAGAAGTCGACTACTTCCGCAACGCGGGCGGTGGCTATGTGATCGACGAAATCGAGGAAGACGACTGATTGGTCTTGACGTCACTATGGGAATACAATCCCAAACATGAGAAAGCCCAATACCCAACCCCTGCACCGGGCGCTGTACCGAATTCTGCGCCCCCTGGCTCGTCTGCTGCTCCGCAATGGCATTCCATTTGCGGAGTTTGCGGAGCTGGCCAGGCGTGCCTATGTGGATGCCGCCCTGGAAGACTTCTCCGATAACCGCAAAAAACCGACAGACTCCCGCGCTGCGGTAATGACAGGCCTGACACGAAAAGAGGTCAGAAAACAGCGTGAGATCCTTTCGGGTGAGCACGACGCCAGCCCGGGCAATCGGCATGAAAACCGAGCCTCGCGCGTTGTTTCCGGGTGGGTTCATGATTCGGCGTTTCAGACCGGTCTCGGCGAACCGGCAGAGTTGCCGTTCGATGGTCCGCTCAGCTTCAGCGAACTGGTTAAACGTTACAGTGGTGATATGACGCCACGGGCGGTTCTTCAGGAGTTGATGCGGGTAGGCGTAGTGGAGACTGAAGTATCCGGTAAGCTGGCATTGCGCCAGCGGGCCTATGTACCCGCCGGAGACAGTGAAGAAATGCTCCAGATCTTCGGTGAGGACGTATCAGATCTTATAGCGACCATCGACCACAATCTGGTGGGCAGCGAGGCTGAAACTCCGCCTCTTTTCCAGAGAACACTGGTGTATAACAACATACCTCCGGAAATCATGGCGCGCTGGCGCCGGTATGCGGCGCAACAGTCACAGGCCATGCTGGAACAGCTGGACAAGTGGCTTGGCCCCCATGACCGTGACATCGCCGGCCATGGCGAAAACAATGTGACCGGAGATGCAGTCCGAACGGGAGTAGGTATTTTCTATTTTGAAGATCCGGTTCAGCCCGATGTGGGTGGAGAACAGACATGACGAACCGTGGAAGGTTTTCACGAAACGGGCACTGCTGGCAGCCGACGGAACTGGTGAGCACCTTGTTATCCGTCAATGCCAGGGAAGTCGTCCGGCACTGGATCAGCAGTCGCCCGTTCCTGGACGCCAACAACGAACCGACGTTGCTGCCAATGGCAAGCTCGGATGAGACGGGTTTCAACGCGCTGGTCGGGTTGGTGAACAGTGATCTTGCACCAACGGTCATATTCAACGAATTACTTCGCAAGGGAATCGTCGAGCAGCATGAAAACGGCTGCCTGCTGTTGCGCCGCAGTGCCTATGTACCGGAAGTGCCCCGTCAGGGCGATACAGCTCCCTGCACAGAAGAGCAGGCGGAAGCCGGCAGGGCTCTTCGCCGGCGGAGTAACGATTTTCGATGAACACTGTTGGCCCCGTTGCTGGCCAGGGAGAAACACGCATGAAGCCGAAGTCCATCCAGTTAGCTACCCGGTTTACGTTAAGTGCACTGGCCATCGGTATCCTGGCCGCCTGCGGTGGCGGAGGCAGTGACAGCCTCGATGTCGCGGATGGTGGCATTCGTGGCACGGGGTCCAGCGTGGGGCCGGTTTCCGGATTTGGTAGCGTATTTGTTAACGGGGTCCGGTTTGATACAGGGGATCTGAACGGCCAGGTTCAAAGCGATGACGGCATCACCACAGAGTCCGAACTGGACGAGGGTATGATCCTGCGGATTGACGGCGAATGGCGGGATGATGGCACGGGCACTGCCAACAGCGTTGAGTATGACGATACGTTGAGGGGCGAGATTGTTGTTACGCAGCGCTGGGACCTTGCAACAAAGACAGCCACACTCAGCATTTACGGGCTGGTTGTTCATATTGATAACCAGACAGTCGTCAAGGGCAAGCAAGTGACGGATCTTGCGAACGGCGATTTTGCCCGGGTTAGCGCCTGGAGATTGCCAAACGGAGAGTTCCGGGCCAGTCTGCTCCGCGTCCGTGATGACTCAGCTGTTGGTGAGTTTGATTCGGATAACGAAATCGAAGTCGAAGGTAAGGTCAGTAATTTCAATCCGGACCTTTGCACCTTCGAAATCGGTAACATCATTGTGAACTGTGATGTGGATGACACCGATTTTGACGGCATTGAGCCGTCGGACCTGACCGATGAGCCCTTTATCGAAGTAGAGGGGGAGATTACCGGCAGCGTGTTGTCCGCCTGGGAAATTCGGGAAGATGATCTTCGCCGGTATCGCCGGGGGGATGAAGACGATATTGAATTTGCAGGTCCCGTCAGTCGTGCACTTGATTCCGATAACAGAACGTTCGGGATCAATGGCCTTGTCGTTCGGGTAACCAACGAAACCGGGTTTGATGATGGTCTGTCGGAAAACGATCTCGTTCCGGACCTTCTGATTCAGATTGAAGGTAAGTTCCTGAGCGACGGCTCGATAGAAGCTGAGGACATAGAGCTGCGCGAAGGCGAATCCGGGGTTGAGGGCCGTATCGCAACCAACAGTGTCAATTCAAACGACCAAACGTTCCGTATCGGCGGGGTTCTGGTCCAGGTAACACCGCTGACCACCCTGACAAGTGACGATGATCTCAGCATCAGGTTTCAGCAACTTGGAGGGCCGGAGGAAGTGGAAGTTAGTGGCATCGAGCGGGTTGGTGCCAATGGCGTTGTCTACCTCGAGGCGTTCAAGGTCGACGTTGATGACGAGTTTTCTGATGGTGGGTTTGAGTTGGTCGGGCGCTTGCGGAGTGCGGATCTCAATGGAATCGATGTGCTGGGTGTGAGCATGCAATTCGACATCGACACCGAGTTTGATACCAGTCTCGAGGAGCTGGGAAGGTTACTCGACAGTGGAGAGAATCCACTGGTTGAGGTGGAATACCGACAAAACACCAGTGGAATTCTGTTCGTTGATGAAATCGAACTTGAGGAAGATGACGACGACTGATCGCCAACAGCGGTAACCGGGTGCCCATCAGGGCACCCGGCATTGCCCTCAGTTCTGCTCGCAAATCCGCGAGCGGGCTTCCTGATACTCGTTGCTTATACGCTGCACCAGGTCACTGACAGAAATCACATCCGTAATCTGGCTTACCCCCTGGCCGGCGGACCAGACGGTTTTCCAGGCTTTGGCCTCATCGTTCACCGGCTTCAGCTTCTCGCCATAATCGAGTTTTCCGGGCTCGTTCAGTTTATCCATAGGGTAGCCCGCCGCTTCCAGACTCTGGCGCATGAAGTTCGCGGGGATGCCTGACACTGCCGGCGTATGGATGATGTCCCCGGATACTGCCTCCATGACCATGTGCTGGTAGGCGGCTTCCGCCTGTGATTCAGTGGTGTTGATAAAACGTGTGCCCATGTAGCACAGGTCGGCGCCCATGGCCTGGGCGGCGAGAATATCTTCGCCTCTGGAAAGCGCCCCCGCGAGCAGGATAATGCCGTCGAACACCTCACGGATTTCATGCACCAGTACGAACGGATTGACAGTGCCGGCATGGCCGCCCGCACCGGCGGAAACCGCGATAATGCCGTCCACGCCCGCTTCGGCCGCCTTGCGGGCATGCTTCTGGTTGGTAACGTCGTGGAAAACCATGCCACCATAACTGTGTACGGCTTCGGTCACACGGGTTGCCGCGCCGAGGGACGTAATCACAATCGGCACCTTATGTTTCACGCACAGTTCCAGGTCTGCCTCCCAGCGGGGATTGGTGCGATGAACAATCAGGTTCACGGCATAGGGCGCGATTTTCCTGTCCGGATGGGTCTGGCGGAGGTCATCCAGGCCCTCATTCATCTGAATCACCCATTTCTCGAAATCTTCGCTGCTGCGCTGGTTCAGGGCAGGAAAGCTGCCAACAATGCCTTGCCTGCAGCAGGCAAGTGCCATCTCCGGGCCAGAGATCAGGAACATGGGGGCTGCCACCAGGGGGAGGTTCAGCGAGTTCTTCAGTGATTCGGGTAACGCCATGAGAATTCCTTAATTTATGCTGGAACTTATGTACGGTATAAGGGATCTTAGCGTGCTCACTACCGCCTGAAAATGATCAGAAACGAATAAACAACAAGGAGCTCCATCATGGGCGAAGCTAAAAGAAGAAAGGAAACCGGTGCGCCGCCTCCCGCGCGGAAGAAAGATCGCAAGCCGCTGTACCTCGGCATTGGCGTCATTATTATTGCTTTCTTAGCCGTTGGCCTGTTCTTCCTCACGGCAAGTCCCGACCCTTCCTCTGATGCGTTGCCGGTCGCCGCCCCGAATGCCAGCCCATTTCCGGCTGAGCTTGACCGTTTTGGTGTATCCGTGGGAGACCGTGATGCCCCGGTAGTGGTGCGGGAATTCGCGGATTATCAGTGCCCTGCCTGTGCGCGCTTCTCGGACGCGAGCGAGCAGTTGAAACAGGAGTACGTGGAGACTGGCAAGGTCCGCTTCGTCTATTTCGATCTGCCGCTTCAGCAACACGACAATGCCGTGCCGGCAGCTCAGGCCGCACGCTGTGCGGGTGACCAGGATGCCTACTGGGCAATGCATGACGAACTGTTTGATATGCAAACAGAGTGGAGCGGTTCCGGTAACCCGGTGGATACCTTCAGCCGTTACGCGAACGACCTGGGGCTGGATGAGCGGCGGTTCCGCCGGTGTATGAACACCGACCTTCACATTGAAGATATCGAGCAGAGCCGCCGTGTCGCCATGCAATTGCGAGTCACCAGTACGCCAACGGTGCTCGTTGATAATATTCGTCTGACCCGTCCGGGCTGGGGACAGTTATCCGCAGTTGTGGAGCGCGAGCTGGCCGACTCGGCAGAATAACTCCCCGTAATACTTTCCGGTCCCCGGATTGGTTAGAATGGCGGCTTTAAGCCCTTGGGCGATCATCAATCATGCTCCGGATTTACGGTCCGGCCCGCAGGAGAAACCAGACTCATGAGCCAGGATGTTGTTGTCTGCGCGCTTTACAAGTTCGCAGTTCTGAATGATTACAAAGCCCTTCGCCAGCCACTGCTGGACCTGATGCTTGAAAAAGACGTGCATGGCACTTTACTGCTGGCCCGTGAAGGCATCAACGGCACGATTGCCGGCAGCCGCGAAGGAGTGGATGCGATCAGAAACTGGCTGGATGCCGATGAGCGATTTGAGGGCATTGATTACAAGGAATCCTTCGTGGATATCCAGCCCTTCAAGCGCACCAAGGTGAAGCTGAAGAAAGAAATCGTCACCATGGGTGTGGAGGGTATTGATCCGAAACGGATTGTGGGCACCTATGTGGACCCGAAAGAGTGGAATGACCTGATCGCTGACCCGGACGTGTTGGTCGTGGATACCCGTAACCAGTACGAAGTCGAGATCGGCACGTTCAGGAATGCCAGGAACCCGGCCACGGATACGTTCCGCGAGTTCCCCGAGTACGTAAAGGAGAATCTGGACCCTTCGAAACACAAGAAGGTGGCCATGTTCTGTACCGGAGGCATTCGCTGCGAGAAATCCACGGCATTCCTGAAGGAACAGGGCTTTGATGAGGTGTATCACCTCAAGGGCGGCATTCTCAGGTACCTGGAGGAAGTACCGGAATCACAGAGCCTGTGGCATGGCGAATGCTTTGTCTTTGATGACAGGGTAACCGTGAACCACAAGCTGAAACGGGGCGAGTATGACCAGTGCCATGCCTGTCGAAGGCCGATTACCGAGGAAGACAAACAGCGTCCGGAGTACGAACAGGGCGTGAGCTGTCACCGGTGCATTGACTCGCTGACCGAGGAACAGAAAGCCCGCTTCGCTGAGCGTGAGCGACAGATGCGCCTGGCACAGCAGCGGGGCGAAGCGCATGTGGGCGGCGAAGCGGCTCGCATCATTGCGGAGCGAAAGGCCCGGAAGAAGGCAGAGCGTGAACGGCAGGCCCGGAAAAGTGCCATGGGTGAGCGTCATGCGAAGTCCTGATGGTTAACACAAGGAGATTTCATGCAGTTCAGAGCAACCCTTGCGATTGTGTCGCTGGCCGTGTCACCGATGGTGTTTGGTGAGGATCATGAAGGCTGGGGAGGTGAAGGTGAAGTTGGTGTGCTGATCACCTCCGGTAACACCGAGGAAACCAACATTAACAGCCGCCTCGGCCTGGTCTACGAAGAGGACGAGTGGCGCAACAAGGGTGAGTTCCGCTCTACCTTCTCCGAAACAGAGGACGAAACCACGGCCGAGAAGTACCGGGGCGAGCTGCAGACCGATTATAAGTTTGAAGGGAGTCAGTACCTGTTTGTACGGGGCGCCTATGAGGACGACCGTTTCTCCGGCTACGACTTTCAGTCATCACTGACCACTGGTTATGGTAACCGGGTATGGCAACGTGGCGAGCGCTCCTTCCTGGACTTGTCGGCCGGTGTCGGTTATCGGTTCAACAAACTGGAAGAACCGGATGAAGACGGTAACCGGGACGAAGACGAAGCCATTGGCCGGCTGGCAGGCCAGTTTGATTATGCGTTGTCTGAAAACGCCCTGTTTCGTCAGAAGCTGAGCACAGAAATTGGCCTTGATGAAAACAACGCCATCACAGAGTCTGAAACCTCCCTGCAGGCGACCGTGGTTGGCAACCTCTCAATGAAGCTGGCCTACCTCGTACAGCATGTTTCAGACGAGCCTGAGGGCAGGGACGACACGGATACAGAAATCTCGCTGGCCCTGCTCTACGGTTTCTGACTCCAGCGGTTACACACGGTTCCTGAGTCCCAGCTCGTCCGGGTAAGGGGTCAGGTACTTCTGGGTATGCAGGTAATCCACCGGCTCCCGCCGCTGGGCCATCCGCAGCAGCGTCATCGGTACCACCAGGGGCACCTCGCCCCGGTGGTAGGCTTCGATCTGCTCCATCAGCACCTTCCTGTCTTCATCCGCCATGGAATCCCGCAGATAGCCCATCAGGTGTTGCATGGCATTCACATGGGAGCCACGGCTCACCCTCTGGGTCATCGCTTCCATGAACGCAGCAATATAACGCTCAGCGATGTCTCCCAGGGGCTCTGATTTGAGATCCCCGAGCATCGGCCCCAGCTGGCGGTAAATCTTCTCGGAATGGGCGAGTAGCTGGAATTTGTGCCGGGTGTGGAATTCAATCAGGGCGCGGGCAGAGAGGTTTTCACCGCTGACGTTCTGCATCCAGTCGTCGTAGGCGAACACCCTCTCAATAAAGTTCTCCCTCAGTGTATCGTCGTTCAACCGGCCTTCCTCTTCCACTGGCATCAGCGGGTAATGGCGCATCAGTGCCTCGGCAAACAGGCCCCGGCCATCGCGGCGGACCACATTGCCGTCAGCGTTGTGCACCTTGATGCGCTCCATGCCACAGCTCGGGGATTTTGCCATCAGGATGTAACCACGAAGGTCCGCCAGAGTGGGCATGACCTGGTCGATAAAGCCCTGCATGGCATCGGTATGATCCGCCGTGCCCTTTGATTCGATCAGTTTCAGGCCGTCCGCGTATTCCCGCAGGTGTATGGCGGGGCGGGGCACGCCCAACCCGGCTTCCAGCTCGGGACAGATGGAGCGGAAATCAAAATGGCGGGACAGTACCTGGGTGCAGAATCGGGAATGTTTATGGCCGCCATCATGGCGGACTTCCTTGCCCATCAGGCAGGTGCTGATACCAACAGGGATGCCAGTCACAGTCAGTCTCCGGAATTAAAAAGTACCTAACAGGTACGTTTTATCAGTCTAAACCGATCATCTCTGACATTGAAAGTGTCACTTACAACCGATCACCGGGATGACGATCTTGCCAGAGTGAACGCGTAGATTTCCCGCATGTCCCGGGCAAACTGCTCCACCGAATAATCAGCGGCAAACTCCAGGGCATGGTCGGCCAGCTCCTTGCGCAGTGCCTCATCTTCCAGCAGTTGCTGCACATGTTCACACCACTGGTCCTGCTTCTCCGGCGTCTTGAAGCCGTTGAAGCCATGGCGCACGACATCGTCAATGCCGCTGGAGCGCACCGCAACCACCGGCAGCCCGGCCGCCATGGCTTCCAGAATCACCATGCCCTGGGTTTCGGATTTAGAGGCAAACAGGAAGGCATCGCCCAGGTGGTACCAGGTGGCCATGTCAGCCGGGGGTATGGAGCCAACCAGTGTAAAATGTTCCTGCAATCCGAGTTCGGTGATGCGCTGCTGGAGCCGCTCATGCTGGTGGCCCTCGCCAATCATCAGGAAGCGGAAAGCGCGATCCGAGCGCCGGCGCAGTTCATCAATGGCATCGATCATGAAATCAATGTTCTTCTCATTGGACAGCCGTGAAACGCTGACGAACACGGTTTCATCGCCGATGTTCAGTGAGTCCCGCAGCTTGCGGACATCTTCGTCATCAACTTCCTGAAACCGCTGGTACTCGATGCCGGTCGGCTGGACAAACACCGGGCTCTTGACACCAATCATCCGCAGGTACTCTTCGGTGGAGTACGTGGGTACAACAACGCCATCGCATTTGTTGGCGAAGCGTTTGACCAGCTCGTGCGAAATCAGGTTGCGGAACAGATTGCCCGGCAGCGGCACAAAGTGTGCGTAGTGCTCCAGGCGGGTGTGGTAGGTATACACCGCGGGCACTTTGAGGCGGCGGGCGATGAACAAGCCCAGCGACCCAAGCCAGATGGGGTGGTGCAGGTGGATGATATCAGGCTTGAAGGCCCGGAGTTGCCGCCGGATTCGCGCCAGGAAAATATTGGCCAGCCGGAATTCGCGGTCCTCTCCCATGGACAGCAGGGAGGGAACACGAACCACGTTGGTTTCGTGCGGGGGCTGGTCCCGATACCGCGGGCATACAATCAGAATGGCGTCGCCCAGGCTCTCCAGCCCTTTGCGTAAACGCTCGATGGAGATGGGAACGCCGCCAATGAAGGGCAGGTAGTTGTTGGTGAACATGGCCACCCGTAGTGGCCGGGACAGCCACGGCTCGGGGTCAAGGTCGTAGTCCGGATAGTAGTCTTTCTCTACAAAGATGGCGGTGTAGAGCTTGATACTGATGAGTACGAACAGGGCCACCAGCAGGATGAAATTCACATAGCCTACATAGAACAGCGAGTAAATAAAGAACCAGAGCGATTCCAGCGTGCTCAGCACCGGATGCTGCCCCACCTTCAGCCGCTCCAGGGAATGGCTGATTTGCCCGTCTTCGCTCACATTTACTCGTACATAGTGGTAGAAGCTGGTGTCATCGTTGAGCACCAGCCCGCCGGCACCGCCGGTGGTAATGAAGCGGGTATCACCCTGAACCTGGTCGGCATAGAGGGAGAGGTTGGCGGAGAACACCATGTCCACGTCATGCCTGGCGATGACGTCAAGCAGAGCCTGGCGGAACTCCGGCGGCTCCAGGAAATCATCCTCCTGCTCGAAGGGCGCTTCGTGGTCTGGTTCCAGTAGTGGGTGGCCGACGAACAGAAAACGCAATCTGTTGGGCTCCTGGTTCAACAGGTCGTTCAGCCAGCGGATCTGCCATTGCCAGGGTGTTTTGCCGGTACTGTCGAGGAAGATTAGCCGGGCACCCCCTGCCATTACACTGAAGAAGTGGGGGCCGAAATGGTCGTAAAACCGGTAACTGCCGAAGTTCTCGTACTCGTTTTCGCCAAAGGTGAGCAGGTAGGGTATGTCCAGGTGGGACAGGGTGCCCTGGATGGCCCGGTACTTGTCCTCTCCGCCCCCGCTGACAGCATTTCCGGCGGACACGACAAAGTCCAGTCCGGCCTGGTTGAGCACTGGAATCATGCGCTCTTCAAACACGCCAATGGAATTATTGATATTGCCCACAACCGCAAAACTGAAACCCTCGGCATCAGTCAGATTGTCACTGATGCGCGCAACCTGTTCCGTATGCAGAGCTTTGAAATCCGGTTCGAAATAGTTCAGGTAGCCTTTGTACCCTACCAGCATCACCGCGATGGTCAGGGTGAAGTAGAACAGGATTTTTAGCGGATGACGTCGTGTCATTTGGCTTCCTTTCGGTTTCTCACCAGTTCCCGCTGGAGAATCACCAGCCCCGCCAGCATGCCCAGGTAAATGGTGATAAAGCGCCAACTGACCGTCACCAGTACAAGGTGATTGGCCGAGAGTATGTCGCGGAAGAATGTGCCGAACACGCCTTCCGAGATGCCGGATGCACCGGGTGTTGGTGAAAAATACATCACAAAGGTGGTCACCACCAGCAAACCGGTGCTCACGATGTAGTCTACCTCGTAATCCAGTACCGATATCAGTAGCGCGGGAAAACTGAACAGGCTGAGCAGGAATACGAAGGTGAATATCACTGAAAGGGCCACAAAATGTTTCGGGCCTTTGATGTAATCACCAAAACTGTGGGAGAAACGAAACATTTCCCGCTTGGCTTTGAAATGCCAGCGGCGATGGCGGCGCTCGCCGATTAGGTGGAAGTGGTGAAGCAGATCCAGCAGCCGCCCAAGAGGGGCAATCAGCCAGCGGGTACGGAACAGTAGCACTATGAAAAAGCCGAGATAGAGGAGAATCAGCACCGCCAGTGCTGGCCCCAGTTCGCCAACCAGAGGCTGGTTGTCCAGTGCGTTGAGGGACAGCAGGAAAACCGGCGTAAGGGAAAAGATAAAAATCACCGCAATCACAGTGCGGATCGTTGTTGCTGCCGTGGCCCGGCCCACGGGCACTCCATGGTGTTGCAGGTACCAGATCTGCGCAAAGCCACCCCCGGTGGCCATGGGCGTGACATTGGAAAAAAACAGATTGATGAACACCAGCCGGAAAATAACCGGGAAAGGTAGGCGGTGCCCCAGTGCCCGCAGAGTGTAATGCAGCCGCAGGCCGTCGGCGGCAAAGTAAACAATCAGTAGCGCAATAATGGAAACGAGCGCCCGGGGCGAGATCAGCCGTTCATCAAAAGAGACGCTGCGGCCGGCAAACTGGTCGTAAACCGCATACAACCCGGCTGCCGTCATGGCAATGAACAGCAGGCTGAAAGCGGTCAGCCTGCGCCAGGACGTGCGCTGCTGGTAATCTTGATCCGGGTTAGTGGTCATGGGGTGCCCGCCGTTAGGAGACGGGCAGTTTACTGTTGATGGCGGGGTGCTTGTCCAGTGTCTTGCTAGTGGCCATACACCATCATGGTGGTGTTCTTGATGGCGAAATCGGTGAACTGCACCGAGCCGATGCTGGTGCCGCCTACCTTGAACACTGGCATATCGATGTCCGCACGGAAGTCCACATCATGGATGGACAGCCCTTCCTTGCCGGAAACGGCGCTGGTGCCCCGGGAGAGCTTCGCGGTAGCACTGGCCATGCCGAAGTGGCCCAGGGTGTCGTCGCCACGGCGGTTATGGATCTGCAGTCCCTCTATGCCCACAGCGGCAAAATTGAACAGCAGGATCACGTCGGCCGCGTCCCAGTCCAGGCTGCCGTCCGTGATCTCGAAGTGAGTATCGAGCTGCAGTTCCGACCCGGATACTTCGTTGCCATTGGCCAGTGTGCGGGTATTGGTGCCCTGGTTGCGGATCACAAGATCAGTGGGGCCGATGTAGCCCTGCAGCATAACGTTGGAGAACAGGCTGGCGGTGCCAGCGGAACCGGTGGCTTCAACGCTGTCCACTGCCAGCTCAAAGTCCACCGCCCTCAGGTAGTCGTCCAGGCTGGTTGGGTCGCCGTAGTCCGTGGCACCCAGGTGAATGACCAGGTCGCCACTGTCGAACTGCTTTCCGTAACCGCCACCTACGGCATAGCGCGCAAGGGCGTCGGCAACGTCCGGGTTGGACGTATCCAGCAAGCCGGCGTTGGCACGGCGGGCTATCTCGGAAAACCCGTGAGTCAGCACTTCATCCTGGCCGGCAATGTCCAGGGTGATCTTGAGGTTATCCAGCACGGTATCATTGTGGCCAGACAGCCGGATGCCGTCCACGTTCAGTGAGCCTTCGTCCGTCCAGCTCAGTCGGTCCATCTCGACTTTGGTTTCCATCTCGATGGTGACACCGGTCTGGCCGGTGACTTCACCCAGGGTGCTGTCATCCAGCGGCCGGAAATCTGCCATTACAGGCAGTGACAGGCTGGCGGCCAGGCTGAGTGTGAAGTACCCGCGCAGGGCAGGTGTGATTTGTTTCAGGCGCGTACGGGCGTTTCGACGTGTCATTTTGGCCCCGATCGTTGTTGTCATGCCGGTTTGAGACCGGTCTCAATACGTTATTGAGCCGCAGGGGACAGCCTGACCAGTGCAGCGGAATAATTGGTTCGTTACAGACTGTTACGATAGGCGGGATATGCCAGAGAGTCTGTGACTCAACGCACAGACTCAGTCAGGCCGAAGGGGCCAACGCCTGCTGGATCAGTTCTTTCTGGTGGGCGCCAAACTCAGCAACCAGCCCCTCGGATTCATCGGCATCCCGCTCCAGAATCGCTCTGGTCAGGCGGGTAAAGAACAGCCCCGTGCGGTCCAGGTCCTGCCGATAACGGTCCGCACTCAGATAATACGCCCGGCTGACCGCCGGCTTGAAGTTGGTCAGCGCTTCGGTGAGGTAGGGGTTGCCCACCACCCAGCAGCATACATCCATCACCTCGAAACTGGCTTCCACAACGGCGGTGATATTCGCCTCCTTTGTCTGCATCTGCCAGGTGACATTCTCCACCGCCGCCAATAATGACGCCTTGTCACTCTCCCGCCAACGCTCACACAACCGCCGTGCCAGCATAATCAGCAGGTGCATGTACACATCATAAAGCTCAGCCGCATGTACCGCGTCCAGCCTGGTGGCGGAGGCGCCCTTGCGCGGGGTGATCTCGATCAGATGCCAGCGCTCCAGGGTGTACAGCGCCTCCTTCACCGAGGCCCGGCTCACCTTCAGTTCGTTGGCCGTGGTGGCCTCCTGCAGGCGCTCCCCGGGCCGGATCTGGCCGGTCATGATGCGCTCGGCCAGATAGTTGGCGATCTGCTCGGCAAGGGTGTTGGGGACCTGGAAGTCCATTGGTTAATGCCTGTTACTGAGGGATTAAAAGCATGATTGCACTGGGAAATGACACATGGATTTTAACCCTAATTACGGAAAGAATCAGCAGTCGGCAATAGGCGGAATTCCGCTTACCACCATCCGGGTAATCGGCGGATTTCCGCTTATCCCTTCTTCCAATGGCGCTACAGCCCGCTTTATACGCACCTCTTGGGATTGGCACATAAGCTGCTATCCTCTGAATACGGCTTCGGGAAAGATATCTCCCGGTGTTATTCAAAATAAAAACGAGGTCAACAACATGCGTAAGTTATTCCTTGCACTGGGCGCATCCGCGCTGATTGGTGTTTCTCCCGCCCAGGCGGATACCAATCTCTCCATTGCCACCGGCGGTACCGGTGGTACCTATTACCCCCTCGGCGGTGGGCTTGCCGAGCTGATCAGTAACCACATTGAGGGCCACAGCGCCGTGGCTGAAGTCACCGGCGCCTCGGTAGAAAACATGGGGCTGATCCACCGCCAGGATTCCGACCTGGCCATCGCGCTGGCGGATACTGTGCACCAGGCCTATAACGGCGGTGACCGTTTCAATGGCAACAAGCTGGACGTGCTGGCGATTGCCTCGCTCTATCCGAATGCGGTTCAGATTGTGACGCTGGCAGATTCGGGAATAACCTCATTGGCCGACCTCGCCGGTAAAACGGTGTCGGTCGGTGCGCCCGGTAGCGGTACCGAAGTCAACGCCAGATCACTACTGGAGGCAAATGGCGTGAGCTTCGACGACTTTGACGTTCGCAACCTGAATTTCAACGAATCCGCCGATGCCCTGCGTGATGGCGACATCGATGCTGGCTTCTGGAGCGTGGGCCCGCCAACGAGCTCCATCGTCAGCCTGGCGACCACCCGCGATATCTCGCTGATCTCCCTCTCCGAGGAGGAAGTCGCCAACGCCAGAGCCGAAGAACCTGTGTTTGCGCCATACGAGTTACGTGCCGGTGCTTATGAGGGTGTGGATACCGCCATTTCAACGATTGGTATTCCGAATGTCCTCGCGGTGAACAGCGCCATGTCGGATGAACTGGCCTATCAGATCACCAAGCTGCTGTTCGAGAAAGTGGAGGATCTGCGTGCGATTCACCCGGCCGCCGACGACACCACGGTGGAATTCAGCCTTGAATCCACGCCTATCCCGCTCCATCCGGGTGCCATTCGCTATTACGAGGAAGTCGGCGCAACCGTGCCGGACAAACTGCGCGAGTAACCGGGAACTCACCGCCATGATCTTTCGGCGCATGGGTTCCCTGGCGGGGTGTCTGTCGCGATCACTGCCATGGGTGTTGTTGCCCATGGCAGTCAACGCTCAAAGCAACCCGCCATGGCAGTTGTCCGTCTCGGATTCCAACCAGACCGCTCTGGTTGAGATCACTCTGCCCGAGGCGGGGCGCTGGTGTCTGGTCTGGAACCATTCAGTCCAGGGCTTCCCGGTTACGGACTGCTTCCGGATGAAGAAAGGCCAGTTGATGCTGGACAGCAGTCACACCCCAGACTTCGCCGCCGGCCTGGGCTACACCAGCGGGCGTGGAACACTGAAGTCTGATGACAAGCACGGCTACCGCATTGTCGATATGCAGGTGCCCTTACCCAACAATCACCTCTGGCTGCGCGTTGGTGACCCCTCGGTGAATCACCGCATCAAGGTGGGTTCGCGGGTGGTGAGTCTCAGCCGTCTGGCCGCAGACACACTCGTCGAGATTCGAGTGCAGCCCACAGGCGATACAGGAAAACAGCTTCAATGAGTCAAGAAACGGCCATCTTCCTGAAAACCAATGGCGATTGGCAGCCGACCAGAATAAGCGGGCCCCGGCCCTTACTCTGGCTAATTGCCCTGGTGGGTATCGGCCTGTCGCTTTTTCAGCTCTACAGCGCGGGCATTCAGCCGCTTGGGCTGTTCTATCAGCGGGGCATCCACCTGGCGTTGATTTTGATGCTGTGTTTCCTGCTGTTCGGGCCGCGCCCGGGCAAGCCCCGTGGCCCGATTACGGCATTGATCGACACTGCGCTGTTGATTGCCTCCGCCGCCTCGGGGTTCTATCTGGTCTGGTTCCTGGATGAGATTACCGGCCGGGCGGGGTTCTGGAACCAGACCGATATCATCATGGCCTGGGTGTGCACCATTACCCTGCTGGAGGCCAGTCGCCGCGCAGTAGGTACCGGTCTCACTGTGATTGGTCTGGTGGCCATCCTCTATGCCATGAGTGGCCAGCGCGGGTCACTGTCGTGGCTTGGGGAGTGGTTGCCAGGCATCCTCAGCCATCGAGGCTATTCGCTGGATCGTATCGGTGCGCAGTTATACCTGGGGCAGGAAGGCATTCTCGGCCTGCCGCTTGGTGTGGCGGCAACGTTCGTTTTTATCTTCGTGCTGTTCGGCGCCATGCTGGAAGTCACCGGCGCGGGCCGATTCTTTATCGATCTGGCCTTTGCCGCGACCGGTCGCCAGCGGGGTGGCCCCGCCAAGGCCGCGGTACTGGCATCGGCCAGTATGGGCTCTATTTCCGGCAGTTCCATCGCCAACGTGGTCACCACGGGCGCGTTTACCATCCCGCTGATGAAAAAGCTGGGCTTCCGGCCCGCCCAGGCCGGTGGTATCGAAGCTGCCGCCAGCACGGGTGGGCAGATAATGCCCCCGCTGATGGGTGCAGGTGCCTTCCTGATTGCTGAATACACCCGGGTGCCGTATCTGGAAATCGTCAAGGTCAGCGTGTTTCCGGCGCTGCTTTACTTCGCCACGGTATACCTGCTGGTCCATATCTGCGCAGTGAAGCAGGGCATGAAGGGTCTGCCCGCCAGCGATCTTCCCCAGGTCAAGGATGTCATGGCCTCCGGCTGGTACTTCCTGTTGCCGATCATCATGTTGGTGTACCTGCTGGTGCTGGGTATCTCTCCCATGCGCGTGGGGTTCTATGCCGTGGTTGGCATTATAGGCATTGCCGGGCTGAATGGCCTGTACGTTGCCTATAAGCAGGGCAGGGCAGAGAACCAGCTGGCAAAGGCCTTGAAACATGCGCTCCGGGAGGGTGTTATAAAGCTTCTGCAGGGCCTGGAGTTGGGCGCACGCAACGCGGTTCCCGTCAGTATCGCCTGTGCCGTTGCCGGCATCGTGGTTGCCGTCGTCGGGCTGACCGGGCTGGGCCTGAAATTCTCTTCGATGATGATTGCCTTTTCCGATGGCAACATCCTGCTGGCGCTGTTACTGGTCGTCATCGCAAGCCTGATCCTGGGCCTGGGGCTGCCGGTTACCGCAAGCTACATCGTGTTGATCGTGCTCGTGGGGCCGGCATTGACCAATGAGTTCGGCATTCCGCTGTTGGTGGCCCACCTGCTGGTGTTCTGGTACTCCCAGGACTCCAACGTCACGCCTCCCGTGGCGCTGGCGGCGTTCGCGGGGGCGGCGATTGCCGGCAGTAAAACCATGGAGACCAGCGTTCAGGCCTGGAAGTTTGCCAAGGGCCTGTACCTCATTCCCCTATTCATGGTGTTCAACCCTGTGATCATAGAGGGCGGCCCGCTGCACCTGGTCCTCTGGAACGGATTCATTGCCATGCTCGCCCTGGCGGCCTTTGCGGCGGCGCTGGAAGGTTTCCTGTTCACCTACATGAAAGTGTGGATGCGAATCGTATTAAGCGGCGCGGTTGTAGCGATTTTCTATCCCGACTTTTACGTGGAGGTGGCGGGTGTTGTGACAATGCTGGTGTTGCTGTCTATCAACTTTACGCAACGTCACCGGGGCCCGAGTGGCTATAACGCTACCCAAACCTCTTCGGCCTAGATGATGCCTTCAGGTAAGCAGCCGTTCCGCCGACGTTATCCGTCTTTTCGGTCTTTGCCGTTCTGGCTGTTTGTCGGATTGTTTTCGCTGGTTCTGGCGCTTTTTCTCACGCATCCATGGCTGATGCGTTATGAAATCAGCCAGGCCAGAGCGGACTCGCTGCAACGTCTGGGCGCCTATAAAACCTCACTCCTGGCCACCATCGACCGCCACCTGTATCTGCCCCGGGTGCTGGCATCCGACCCCCGCATCGTCAATAGCCTGGGTGCCCTTGAGGATGGCGAGGCACCGTCGCCTGACGGTGTCCCGACTTCAGGGCTACTGGAACAGATCAATCGCAAAGCGGGGTCAGATGAAATCTTCCTGATGGCCCCGGATGGCACAACCCACTATTCCAGCAACTACGCCACGGAAGACAGCTTTGTGGGTATGAACTACGGCTACCGCCCGTACTTTCGGGATGCGTTGGGTGGCGTTCCCGGCTTCTATTTTGCCGTCGGGGCAACGTCGGGCATTCCGGGGCTGTTCCTGTCGGCTCCGGTCTATTCCGGCGACGATACAACGCTGGGCGTTATCGTGGTCAAGATAGACCTGCGAAAACTGGAACAGAGCTGGAAGGCCTCCGGTGACGCAGTATGGGTCACCGACAAGCGAGGTATCATATTCCTGGCGTCCAGTGCCCAATGGCATTACTCCACGTTGCAGCCGCTCTCGGACAAGGTGAAGTCCGAACTGACTGAAACCCGGCAATACGGCAATGGCCCTGTCACACCCCTGGAGCGGGTCACAGAATGGCAGTCGGACAACTGGTCCACATTAAACCTGAATGCCGACGGGTCGCAGTTGGTGTTCGGGTCGGCCATACCGGGCTACCCCTGGCAGATGCACCACCGGGTGCCACTGGCCGAGGTGAGAACCCAGGTGCAGTGGAAGCAGAGCATGTCTGTGCTGCTCTACGCGGGCCTTGCCGTTGGTAGCCTGTTCTACCGTGAGCGCCGCCGCCGCACCCATGCGCAGAATGCACTGACGCGCCTGACCGCTGAGCGTGAATCACACCAGCGCGCCATCATCCAGAATACCGATGTGGGCCTGCTCAACCTGGACGACAGCTTCAAGCCTCTGTTTCTGAACGAACGCGCCCGCAACCTGTTCAGGCTGGGTGATGACGATATCTTTCGCGACCCCTCCGAGCTGATTCAGCCCTGGCGCCCGGGAGAAGCTGGCAATGGCTCCTTGCGGGCCGAGGGTATCAGTTCCGATGGCAACCGCTTTCCGGTGCTGTATACCCTGAACCCCATTCGCGTGGGTGAGCGCAACGAGTTCATCCTCACAGTTCAGGACGTAACGGAATTAACGGTGGCCCAACAGGCGCTCCAGGAGGCCAATAAAGCCCTGGAACGCCGGGTTCAGGAACGGACGCGGGATCTGGAAGAGGCGCAGGCCGAGCTGGCACAGAACCAGAAACTGGCGGCACTGGGCCGGATGTCGGCGGCCATCGCCCATGAAATAAACCAGCCGCTTACCGCGTTGTCGAATTTTGTTGCCAGTAGCCAGGTGCTGTTGGCCCGCAACAAGACCGAAGCGGTTAACGAGAATTTCCTCAAGATAGAGGGCCTGGTGGCGCGCCTCTCGAAGCTTTCACGCCAGCTCAGGATATTCTCCGGCAAACGCAACACGGGCAGCGCCTTTGTCTCACTTAAGGCACCCGTCGACTATGCTCTGGAGTTAGTGGGTTCCAGGCTTGAAAACGAACAGGTTGAATGTCGCCTTTCAGTGCCGCGCGACTATCAGGTGCGGGCCAATGCAATGGTTCTTGAGCAAATCGTTGTTAACCTGCTGACCAATGCCGTGGACGCGCTGGCGGGCCGGGCCGATGCCTGTATCGATATTCGTCTGACCGGGCCGGAGGCGTCCCCCGGGAAAGTCTCGCTGAGCATTGAAGACAACGGGCCGGGAATGACCGATGAGCAGTTGAGCCACGCTTTCGAGCCATTTTTCACCACAAAACCGATGGGAAAGGGGCTTGGGCTGGGGTTGGCGATCAGCTACAGCCTTGCCTGTGACATAGGGGCGGAATTGACGGTTAGCAGTCGGCCAGGCAAAGGCACCTGTTTCTCCCTGATCCTGCCAATCGCCAGTGCCGAACCAAGGGAGGATAATTCATGAAAGACATAACCCACGCCGTGGTGATCGATGATGAACCCACCGTGCTGGAGTCGCTGGAACAGCTGCTGACCCTGGTGGACATTGAAGCCACCACCTTCTGTGATGCCCGTGATGCATTGCCGATGCTCACCAGCGACTTCCGCGGCGTGGTTGTCAGCGATATCCGCATGCCCGGTATGGATGGCATGAGCCTGCTGCAGGCGATTGACCCGGACATTCCGGTGATATTGATTACCGGCCATGGCGGGATTGCCCAGGCCGTGGAAGCCATGAAGCTGGGCGCCTACGATTTTATCGAGAAACCCTACAAACAGGACCGTCTGGTTGAACTCATCAAACGCGCATGCCAGCAACGGCAGGTCACCCTTGCTACCCAGCCCCAGCATGCGACCGCCCGGGAAGGAGAGTGGCTGGCTTCAGTGATCATTGGTGAGTCAGTGCCTGCGCAAACCCTCCGGCAGCAGGTACAGGCGTTGGCCAGGGTCAATGCCGATGTGGTTATTTCCGGGGAAACCGGCACTGGCAAGGAGCTGGTCGCCCGAAGCCTTCACGCCCTGAGTATCCGCAAAGACCAGCCGTTTATAGCCATCAATGTGGGGGCGATACCCGAAAGCCTGTTGGAAAGCGAATTGTTCGGCCACGAAGCGGGCGCGTTCACCGGCGCCCAGAAACGCCGCATTGGCTATTTCGAAGCCGCCCACGAGGGCACCCTGTTTCTCGACGAAATCGAAAGCATGCCGATGTCGTTCCAGATCAAGTTGCTGAGGGTGTTGCAGGAAAGGGAAGTGGTACGGGTTGGCTCCCATGCGCCCATCCCCATCAACGTCAGGATTATTTCAGCAACCAAGCAAGACCTGAGAGAGGCTTCCAGGGAGGGGTATTTCCGGGAAGACCTGTATTACCGCCTGATGGTCGCCGACATTTACCTGCCAGCCCTGCGTGACCGTATCGACGATGTACCCGCCCTGTTCGGCCATTTCCTGCGGGAAGCGGGCAGGAAGAACCAGTTGGAGGTGCCGGCACTGAACTACGAGGACGTACTGGCACTGGAACTTCACCATTGGCCGGGCAATGTCCGCGAGCTCAAGCATACCGCCGAACGCTACCTGCTGACCCGCAACTTCAATGGCATTTCGGTATCCGACCTGCTGCAACTTGGCCAGAGCAACCGCTCAGCGGTCTTTTCGGGAGAGGGGTCCCTCAGCGACCGCCTGGAACAGGTGGAAAAGGCCCTGATCAGCGCCGAGTTAAGTCACCACAAGGGTAATATCAAAATGGTGATGGAGGTGCTGGACCTGCCTCGCCGAACACTGAACGAAAAGATGCAGAAATACGGCCTGAAGCGCGAAACATTTTTAGCAGGCCAGGTAGAGAAAGGTCATCAGGGGCCGTAAACGCTGACATTGATCAAAAAATATCACCCATTGCTTGACGACTGTAATATTGTAGGACAATAATGCAGTCAACAAGAAGCGATCGTCAGATCCAATGCAACAGCCAATGAGGTGAGATCCGTGAGTACCAAACCTTTAACCCTGGGCACTGAATCCGCACGCCGGAAGGTGCTGCTGACACTCAAGAAATACAGCTACCTGATTGCCATGCTGCCCCTGGCTCTGCCACCGTTACTGCTATCAGCCGGGCAGGCCACCGGCTGGGTGAACCTGTTCGCCTGGGGCGTTCCCGTGGTGGTGTTCGGCATCATCCCCATCCTCGATCTGCTGCTGGGCAAAGACGCTCTTAACCCGGAGGAGGAAGTGGACACCCCCCGCATGAACACCGAGGTGTTCTACAAGCTCATTACTCTGGGCTGGGTCGCCGCCTTCGCGGTACTGCTGGTATGGAGCATGTTCGTACTGGCCTCCGGCATGTTCAGCGTGGCCGGTGGTATCGGCTGGATCTTCTCCATCGGCATCGTGGGTGGCCTGGGCATCAACGTCGCCCACGAACTCATCCACAAAGACGGCAAACTCGAAACCTGGGCTGGCGGCTTCCTGCTGTCACTGGTTTGCTACGCGGGTTTCAAAGTCGAGCACCTGCGCGGCCACCACGTACACGTCTCCACCCCGGAAGACGCCTCATCCTCACGCTACAACCAGTCCCTCTATAACTTCCTGCCTCAGGCCTACGCGCGCAACTTCATGAACGCCTGGAAACTGGAAGCCAAACGCCTGCAGAAAAAAGGCCACAACGCCCTCAACTGGCGCAACGAACTGATCTGGTGGTACAGCATCTCCGCCCTGGCACTGGTGGCCTTCACCGTCGCCTTCGGCTGGCTTGGTGCCGTGTTCTTCCTGGGCCAGAGCTTCATCGCCCTGAACCTGCTGGAAATCGTCAACTATCTGGAACACTACGGCCTCCACCGCCGCAAGCTGGAAAACGGCCGCTACGAACGCACCGGCCCGGAACACAGCTGGAACTCCAACTACTTCCTCACCAACGTGTTCCTGTTCCACCTCCAGCGCCACAGCGACCACCACGCCTGGGCCAAACGCCGCTACCAGGTCCTCCGCCACCACGAGATAGCCCCCCAACTCCCGGCCGGTTATGCCGCCATGGTTGTTTTGGCAATGATCCCGCCACTGTGGAAGAAGGTGATGAACCCGAGGGTGGAAGCTTATTACGAAGGCGAAGAACACCAACTGGTATGACTACACTTCAGCCCTTGAAATCTCCCGGTAACGCACACAGGTATAATGGTTGAATCCTGAACGCATAAAAAGGGAGCCCCCCATGCCCAAGCACTTCGAACAAGCCCCAGGCCTGCACGAAGCACCAGTGCCCGAAACCGAAGGCTACGTCTTCAACCAGACCATGATGCGCATCAAAGACCCCGAGCGCTCCATGGACTTCTACACCCGGGTAATGGGCATGCGCCTTGTCAGAAAACTCGACTTCCCGGAAATGAAGTTCACGCTTTACTTCATGGCCTATCTTGACGACCGCCACGCCAACATGGTGCCTCACGACGACGGCCACCGCACCACCTACATCTTTGGCCGTGAAGCCATGCTGGAACTGACCCATAACTGGGGCACCGAGAACGACGATGATTTCGGCTACCACAACGGTAACGATGAACCCCAGGGCTTTGGCCACATCGGCGTTGCCGTACCGGATGTCTACAGCGCCTGCGACCGCCTTGAAAAGCTGGGCGTGGAGTTTGTCAAAAAGCCGGATGACGGCAAAATGAAAGGTCTTGCGTTTATCAAGGACCCGGATGGCTACTGGATCGAAATCCTGCAGCCAAACATGCTGGAAAAACAGCGCCGGGACGCAGAAGAGGCGTAAACCGGATCAGGCAGTGTCGGGGCGGTTCCCGGCACTGCTTTTAGAGGCAACGATGACTGCCGCGGTCAGAATTAGCGCGCCGGCGATACCGATCACGCCCAGTTGTTCCCCCAGCAATACCCAGGCAAGCAACGCCACGAACAAAGGCTCCAGGGTTACGATAATGCTGGACAGCGTTGCTGGTGTGGTCTTCATGCCACTGAAGAAGCTCACATACCCCAGGCAGGTCGGCACAATGCCAATGTAAGCGACCATCAGCCATTGCCCCGGCCCCAGGCTATCCAATCCCTCAAACCCGCCGCTGATGGCCACTACCGGCAGCAGGATCAGTGCAGCCGTAAAAAAACAGATAAACGCCGTGGTGAACACCGGCGTGCCCGTGGAGGTATGGCGGCTGGTGAGGGTGAAACCGGCGTACACAAAGGCCGCCAGAACCGCCACCAGAATTCCTCCCAGTCGCAACCTGCCAGCGCTGTCCATATCACTGATCACCAGCATGGCGGTGCCGGCAATCGCCGCGGCCAGGGCCAGAATGGTGACCAGCCCGGGTTTTTCCCCCAGCAGCGGTGCCGCCAGTATGGCAACCAGCACTGGTGCCAGACACAGGGCAATCAATGTGGCAATGCCGGCGCCGGTCAGATCCACGGCCAGCAGATAGCTGCCCTGGTACACGGCCTGGAACAGTCCCAGCGCAACGAGCGGCAGCAGTGCCTTGCGGGTAAACGTCGGTAAGGGGGTGGCGTTACGGGCCAGTGTTCGCTGTTCCCGGCGCATCAGCGCAAAGAAAAACGGCAGGGCCACCACCAGGCGCAGAAAGCCAAGGGTGACAGCCTGCAGTTCGGTGCCGGTAAACAGAAATTTTGCAACAATGCCCGTGGTCGCCCAGAGCAGGGCGGCCAGGGCGATCAGTAACGCGCCTCGGATCATTCAATAACCAGTACGATCAGTTCCTTGGGACCGTGGACACCGTAAGCAAGGGTTTGCTCGATATCGGCGGTTTTCGATGGTCCGGAGATTAACAGCGCATTGGTTGGCATGCCAGCGGCCCAGTTCTGGGATTGCATGGCCTGATGAAAGGTGGTGTAAAGCTCACTGGCTTTCAGCACCGCAATATGGATGGGCGGCACCAGGCTCATCAGCCGCGGTTCGTCCACGGTTGGCCACAGGATCAGTGAACCGGTTTCGGCAATGCCGCCACGGGTGGAGGTAATACCGGCATCCACTTCGCTGAACAGCGAACCCTGCCAGATTTCCACCGGCTCGTCGTAGATCAGTAGCTGCGGCAGGTCCTCACGGCCTTTCGTGGCGCTCTGCAGGGCTTTGCCGATCTCGTTTTCCTTCGCAATCAGCAGGGTCTGGGCGCCCCGGGTCTGCAGGACTTCAGCCAGCCGGTCAATCCAGCCGGCCTCGGTGGTGCGGTGCACTTCGCCATGAACCGATTCGATGGTGCGCTCGAACATGTCCAGTTTTTCGGCGGTGCTCCACTCAGGCCGGTCCAGCACTGAAAAATCACATTCGGGAGCTGTCAGTTCGCCGCCGGTTCGGTGGCGCAGGCGTTGCAGGATGGCATCACGGGAACTCACTGGCTGCGCTCCTTCATCCGTTCGTGCAGGGTTTTGGCGGCCAGTTTTGGAGCCGTGCGGTATTGCGTCCAGCCACCGAGCTTGCCCGGCTGCAGTTTACGGAAGCGGGCGCCCAGGCTGGTGCCCATCCGGTAGATGCCGGGGCGGGCATGCATCCAGCTCCAGCCTTTCCAGATCATGGCTTCCACGGTGCCGCGCTTGGCGCCGTGGCCGCGCACCCTGGCCGGGTGCAGTTTGTCACCGTCCACCGACTCCTGGCGCAGGCGCACCAGCAGGTCCGGTATGGGAATCTTCACCGGGCAGACTTCGCCACAGGCACCGCAAAGGCTGGACGCCGTGGGCAGGTGTCGCCCCTCATCCAGGCCCAACATGTGCGGCATCAGGATTTTCCCGATCGGGCCGGGATAAGTGGTTCCATAGGTATGGCCCCCCACGCGGGTATACACCGGGCAATGGTTCATGCAGGCCCCGCAACGGATACAGCGCAGGGTATCCAGCAGTTCATCGTCCTGGTAGATGGTGGAGCGGCCATTGTCCACCAGCACCACGTGCACCTCTTCCGGGCCGTCCAGCTCGTCGGCCTTGCGGGGGCCGGAAATCATATTGAAGTAGGTGGTAATGTGCTGGCCGGTGGCGGAGCGGGTCAGCAGCGCCAGCAGTGCGGTCACGTCTTCCAGGTTGGGCACCACCTTTTCAATGCCGGTGACCGCGATGTGGCAGGGCGGCACCGTGGTAGTCATGCGCCCGTTGCCCTCGTTCTCCACCAGGCAGAGGGTGCCGGTTTCCGCCACGGCGAAATTCACCCCGGATACACCCACATCTGCATTCATGAATTTTTCACGCAGCTGCAGACGGGCGTTGGCGGTCAGGTATTCCACATCGTGGGACAGGTCAGTGCCGGTCTTGTCGTGCAGCAGTTGGGAAATCTCTTCGGTGTTCTTGTGAATCGCCGGCATGATGATGTGAGACGGCGTTTCATCCGCAAGCTGAACGATGTATTCGCCCAGGTCCGACTCCAGGGCTTCAATACCCTGCGCCTCCAGGTAATGGTTAAGCTCCATTTCCTCGGACACCATGGACTTGCCCTTGATAACGCTCTTGGCTTTGCGTGCAACGCAGATATCTCGCACAATCTCGCAGGCCTCATCGCCATCGGCGGCCCAGTGCACGGTAATGCCGTTCTCGGTCAGTTTCTGTTCCAGCTGCTCCAGCAGGTCCGGCAGGTTGGCCAGCGCCCGCATGCGGATGTTGGCGCCCAGATCCCGCAGGGTTTCCAGTTCCCAGCCTTCGAAGGCCGACTTGCGCTTGCTCATCAGCCCGTCCATCGCCTTGCGGAAGTTCTGGCGAATCTGCGGGTTATGGATGGCCGCCCGGGCACGCGGGTGGAATTCTTTTACATCGATGTGATGGGATGAATGCTCTGCGGTTTCACTCATGATTGTTTGCCCCCATCGCCGTTGGTGCGTTCCCAGAGGAAACTCAGAATGTGCTGGCCGGTCACCGGCTTGTGGTTCTTCTCGGCGTAGCCGTCAATATTCATCAGGCAGCCGCAATCGGTGGTGACGAACTCTTTGGCACCGGTGTCCACCAGGGTGTCCACTTTTTCACTGACCATGGCGCCGGAAATCTCCGGGTGGCGTACCGCAAAGGTGCCACCAAAACCGCAGCATTCCTCGGCCCGTACCTGTTCTACCAGGTTGACGTTCTTCAGTTGCCCCAGCAGTTTCGGGCCCACCTCTGCCACGCCCATTTCCCGGCGGGCAGAACAGGACGTATGCATGGCCACGGTGGTGGGCTTGCCCAGGTCATCCAGCTTGATATGGCACACGTTCACCAGAAAATCGGTCAGCTCCCAGATGCGGCCGGCAATTTCCGCGGCTTTCACATCATCGGCGGTATCCTTGAACAGCGCGGGGTAGTGCTTGCGCATCATGCCGCCGCAGGATCCGGACGGCACCACAATCGGCCAGTCTTCCGGAAACAGCCCAAGCTGGGCTCTGGCAACGGCGCGGGCTTCGTCGTGGTAACCGGAGGTATAGGCAGGCTGCCCGCAACAGGTCTGGTCTTCAGGGTAGATCACCTCGACGCCTTCCCGCTCCAATAGCTGAATGCCAGCCATGCCTGCGTCCGGGTAGAACATATCCACCAGGCAGGTGCCATAGAAATAGACTTTGGAAGGTTTCGCCGGGTAAACCTTGATGGGATCAACCATAGTGCACCGCTCGAAGTTATTATTGTCTCTCCAGACCACAATAATAGGGCGGCATACCCAGTGTTACCAGACGACTTTAGGGGAAGGGACGGAATGGTGGGCAGCAGCACCAGGCCGCTGCCCGGCAGGCTTATTCGACAGTCAGGCGCTCGGCGTTCTTTGCAACTGTGCGCTCACCAATGCCTTTAACGTTGGTGAGGTCTTCACTGGACTGGAAAGGACCGTTGGCGTCGCGATAGGCCACGATGGCTTCGGCCTTGCTCTGCCCGATGCCGTTGAGGCTGGCCAGGGTTTCAATGTCTGCGGTGTTGATATTGATGGTGGCGGGCTCAGCATGGGCGAAACCGGCGAACAGGCTGAACAGAAGGACCATCATGGCCATCAAAGGGGTGCGTTTCATGTTTAACAGGCTCCTGAGAGTGAATTTACGTGTCTGATGATTCGTCAGGACGTAAAAGCGGCGGAGCTGATGGAGCAAGAAGAAGTAACGTTCGGGTGAGGGGGGGAGGAGTGCACGGACCAGAACACATTCCATGTGATCCTGAATCCGTGGCTGACCCCATGCCTGATCCTTCAGGCGTGCGCAGCATCCTTTGCGCGTCTTCCCTGTAAGTCGTCCCTGTAAGCCCTGATTCCCTGGGCAACTCCTGATCCGTGGAGTTATCTTCCCTGAGCCAGCAGTCCTTGCCGGCTTCTCATCCTTGACGCTGATCATTCTACGTGGGAACGGTTCTCAGGAAATCGGACAATCGCTCCGAGGCCTGTGCGATATCTCTTACGGATTTGTAATCTGGTCGGGCTATCTATAAATGAATACAGGTTCATGTTTTTGCAGTATTTTCGGGATCGCTCCTGGATGAAGACTGGTGGGCCTCGGCGGCTTCGCGGATTTTCTCCATGGTAATTTCCCGCACGGCCTTCTGGCTGATGCGAATGTGGTTTGTTAACCGATCCGCCGCCTCTATGGCGTGGCCGGCCCGGATGGCCTCGAGTATTTCGGCGTGCTCACGGTAGGTGGCGTCTATCCGGTCGTCGCGGGTAAAGTCCAGCCGGCGGATGATGCGCAGGCGGTCGGTGATCTCCCGGTGGATACGTGTCATCTCCCGGTTGCCGGCGGCCGCCACCAGGTCGCAATGGAAGCTTTCGTCCAGTGCCCGGACGGTACTGCCAACGGCGCGCTCGGAGGGGTGGTCTGGGTTCCAGATGGCGGTAAGGGTTCGGACGGTCTGGGGCACTTCCTGCAACTGGCAGATCTTGTGCATCGCGGCCCGTTCGAGGGTGATGCGCAGGTCGTAGAGTTCTTCTACCTGCTGGAAGTCAAACGGTTTCACCTGCCAGCCACTGCGGAAAAGCACTTCGACAAATCCTTCCCGCTGCAGCCGGTACAGCGCTTCCCGCACGGGCGTACGGCTGGCATTCAGGCGGGTTCCAACATCTCCTTCGCTGAATTTGTCGCTGGGGATCAGCCGAAACTCAAAGATGTCGTCCTTCAGGGCTTCGTAAACCCTGTCTGCCATGGACTCTTTTCTTTTGCCGTTTGTTGCCATGCTCTTTCCTTTGTATGCGGTGGCCTCTTGGTTTGGTGCCTGTTCTCTGGGGCCGGATGGCGGGGTGAGGGTTGCAAAAGACGTCGTGAACCCATCCATGGGGACTTGAGCGCAGCATCCCTGCTGCGCACACTTTTGAAACCCTCACCCCGCCATCCGGCCCCGACTCCCCCAGCGGCGATACTCCAATTTAAGAGGCCAGTGAGGCCAAACTCCCATACTCAGACCTTGATGCTCAACAAAGGCTCCCCCGGAGTAACGGCTTTACCGGGCTCAACATGCAAGGCGCTGATCTGCCCGGCAAGCGTTGCGTTTATCTCGAACTCCATTTTCATGGCCTCCACGATCACCAATGGATCGCCTTCAGCAACCGTATCACCGGGTTTGACCAGGCACTTCCAGATGTTGCCGGCGATCTCCGCACTCACCAGCTCCCCGAACCGCTCGAGGTCAGACACATCCGCTTTGGGCGGTGCCTTGGCCAGTTTGTCGAGTTCCGCAGCTTCGCTGTCTTTCCACAGGGCTACTTCCTTGGCATAGGCCGCCTGCTGCAGTTCGCGGAATTCGGCGATGGAGTCGGCGTTGGCGTCCAGGAAAGCCCGGTGGGATTTCAGGTCGAAGGTTTCTTCCTCGATTTTCACCGTCAGCTGGCCAGCGCGGAACTGGTCTCGCATTTCGTCCAGTTCGGCTTCGGTTACCGGGTAGTAGCACACCTGGTCGAAGAACCGCAGCAGCCAGGGCGCGCCTTCAGCGAATTGAGGATTCTTCAGGTATTTGTTCCAGATTGGCAATGTGCGGCCGACGAGCTGGTAGCCGCCGGGGGAGTCCATGCCGTAGATGCACATGTAGACGCCGCCGATGCCTACGGTGCCTTCGGCGGTGTAGGTTCTTGCCGGGTTGTACTTGGAGGTGAGCATCCGGTGCCTTGGGTCCAGGGGTACGGCGCAGGGGGCGCCCAGGTAAACGTCGCCCAGGCCCAATACCAGATAGCGGGCGGAGAACAGGATGTCTCGGACGGCTTCGCGGCTGGGCAGGCCGTTGATGCGTTGCATGAAGTCGACGTTGTTGGGCAGCCAGGGGGCAGTGTTGCGCACGGACTGGCGGTATTTGTCGACCGCCTCGAGGGTGGCGCTGTCTTCGAAGGCCATGGGAAGGTGAATCACCCGGCTACGGACTTTCAGTTCGTCGGTGGGCGGCAGGGTCCCTTCCAGGTCCAGCAGGTAGGTCATCAGGGATTGCTGCGGCAGGATGCGGGAGTCGTACCGCAGCTGCAGGGACCGCACCCCGGGGGACAGTTCCAGCAAACCAGCCGGCTGTACGCCGGCGATGGCTTCCATCAGGGCGTGGATGCGCAAACGCACGCCCAGGTCCATCACGTTAGGGCCGTATTCCAGCAATATGTACTGGTCGCCGGCCTGCCGGTAGGTGACTTCCGGGCGCCCGTCGGTTTCCTCCAAGTGGGCGAGGATAGTGGCGGAGAGGCCGTTCAGCGGGGCCAGGTCCGGTGCTACCAGTTCCGGCACCGGCGGTGCCATCAGGCTCTTGATGGCCAGTTCCTGGCGCTCGGAAAGCTTTACGGCGGTGTCGTTATCGATGGCGACGAAACGGATGGTGTCGCCGGGCTTTACCTGGCCCACTTTCCACAGCTCCGCCTTGGCGATGGTTACCGGGCACACGAAGCCGCCCAGGCTGGGGCCGTCTTTGGTCAAAATCACAGGCATATCGCCGGTGAAGTTGATGGAGCCGATGGCGTATTCGCAGTCGTGGATGTTGGAGGGGTGCAGGCCAGCTTCACCGCCGTCGGCGCGTGTAAACTCCGGCTTGGGTCCGTTCAGGCGGATGCCCAGGCGGTTGGAGTTGTAGTGCACTTCCCAGTCCTGCTCGAAGAACTTCTCGATGGACTTCTCCGTGAAGAAATCCGGGGCGCCGTGGGGGCCATAGAGCACGCCAATTTCCCAGTGATCAGGATAATCCGGGATCAGGTCCGGGTCCGCCGGGGCCGGGTCGTGTGTCGGTGCCGTGGTGGTGCAGGCTGGCAGGCTGATCTGGCTGATGCCCAGCATGTCGCCCGGGCGCAATGGCCGGCCACCGTGGCCGCCGAACTGGCCGAGGGCAAAGGTGGAACGGCTGCCCAGGTATACCGGTACATCGAACCCGCCGCGCACGGCCAGGTAGGTGCGGCAGCCCTTGATGGCCTTGCCGACGGCCAGGACCTGGCCGGCTTTTACCTTGATGGGCTTCCAGAACTCCACGGCCTTTTCGTCCAGTGTGGCTTCCGTCAGCGCACCGGTTAGCGCCACCACCGAATCCTTGTGGAACTTCAGGCTGGGGCCAATCAAAGTGGCTTCCAGCCCCGCTGCTTCGTGATGGTTGCCGACAATGCGGTTGGCGATGCGGAAGGCGTAGTCGTCCATCGGGCCACTGGGTGGCACGCCGATGTTCCAGTAGCCCACGCGGCCGGGGTAATCCTGCACGGTGGTGTAGGTGCCCGGTTTGACCACTTCCGCCACGGAGGGTTTGAGCTCGAAGCTCTCCAGCGCGCGGGTGGAGACAATGCCATCGGCAAAGCTCTGCTGGGCCACCACCTGGCGCAGGTAATCCAGGTTGGTGGCAATGCCCATCAGCCGGGTTTCCGCAAGGGCGGCTTTCAGTTTTGCCAGGGCATCGGCGCGGTCCTTACCGTGCACGATCAGCTTGGCGATCATCGGGTCGTAGTGGGCAGAGACCTCGCTGCCGTTTTCCACCCAGGTATCGACCCGAACGTCTTCTTCCGGCCAGTGCACATCGGTCAGTTCACCGGGGGAGGGCTGGAAGTCCTTTAGCGGATCTTCCGCATAGATGCGCACCTCCATGGAGGCACCGTTCAGGTTCGGCTCGAAACTGGCCAGGTCCGGGCTTTCACCGGCAGCGATCTTCAGCATCCACTCGATCAGGTCCAGGCCGGTGACAGACTCGGTCACCGGGTGCTCAACCTGTAAGCGGGTATTTACTTCCAGGAAGTAGAACTCGTCCCGGTCGGCGTCGTAGATGTATTCCACGGTGCCGGCGGAGCGGTAATTCACCGACTGACCAAGCGACACAGCCGCATCCAGCATCTTCTGGCGGGTGGCGGCCGGAAGGTTCGGGGCCGGGGTTTCTTCCACCACCTTCTGGTTCCGGCGCTGCAGGGAACAATCCCGTTCGCCCAGGGCAACCACATTGCCTGCGCCGTCCCCGAACATCTGCACTTCCACATGGCGGGCGCGGGCGATGAAGCGCTCCAGGAACACGCCGCTGTCGTTGAAGAAACTCTGGCCCTGGCGGCGAACGGTTTCAAAGGCATCCCGCAGTTCGCTTTCGCTGTTGCAGCGAGTCAGGCCGATGCCGCCACCGCCGGCGGTGCTCTTCAGCATTACCGGGTAGCCCAGTTTATTGGCGGTGCTCACCGCCTCATCCAGGCTGTCCAGCAGGCCGCTGCCCGGAGCGAGCGGCACGCCGGCGGCTTCTGCCAGTTCCCGGGCGCGGTGCTTCAGGCCGAATTCGCGCATCTGCTCCGGCGTAGGGCCAATAAAGGCAATGTGATCGGCCTCGCAGGCCTCGGCAAAGTCGGCGTTTTCAGAGAGGAAACCATACCCCGGAATGATCGCCTCGGCGCCGGTGTGTTTTGCCGCAGCAAGTATCTGGGCCTTGTCGAGGTAGGTTTCGCTGGCGCCGTTGCCTGTCAGGGCTACCGATTCGCCCGCTGTTGTCACATGCAGGCTGTGGCGGTCTTCATGGGAGTGCACGGTGACACTGGCAACGCCCATGGCTTTGAGAGTGCGGATGGTGCGGACTGCGATTTCGCCTCGGTTGGCGATTAGGACTTTTTTGAACATGATGTTTTAACTCCGTGTATGAGGGTGGCTACGGGGTCTGACCCTGCGGGTCTGACCCCAAAAATCTGACCAGGCCAGATCAACCTCCAAACTTTGGGTAAGCGCTTCTTGGTCAATATTTACGGGGTCAGACCCGCAGGGTCAGACCCCATAAAACCGCGCCACCCCCCGAACTCAGTCACATCCCGAGCCCCCTCAAACCCATACCCCTCACAAATAAACCCATTCACCCAACGGCCATCGGCGAGCTCCACGTTGCCAATGCCCAGGGGCGCCGGAATCAGGTCTACGAAGGAGCCGAAGGCCGAGGCGGGCATTTCCCAGACTTCCACGATGATCTGTTCGCCTTCTCCCGCTGCTACCCGTTTCAGTCCGGGCTTGGGCGGGGTGGTATTGGGCAGGGCGTAGAGCCGGTAATTGGCGGAGGTGGTGGTTTGCTCCAGCAGCACGGAGAGGCGCTCAGTCAATTGCGTGTTCAGAGGCATGCCGCTGAGGTGGGCGCCCACCACGGCAACCCGCACAGTAGGCGTGGAAATTTCGGCGCCGGGTGTTTCTTCCGGCCGTGGCTTGTCGGTGGCGCCCAGTGGCGTGGGATGGGCGTTCAGCCACTGGCAGGCCAGGTGTTGCAGCTCGGTGTCTTTCCAGGCGCCGCTGATCAGCGTAGCGCCGAAGGGCAGGCCGTCGTCCCGGAAGCCAGCGGGAATGGCCAGGGCGCTCATATCTGCCAGGTTTACGAAATTGGTGTAGGTGCCCAGCTGGCTGTTGAGGGTGACCGGGTCTGCGTTGACTGCTTCGATGGTCGGTGCCGTGGGGGCCGTGGGCACCAGCAGGGCGTCCACATCGGCCAGCAGCTCGTCAATCTGGCGCAGCAGTTCTTCTTTGCGGTACTGGGCCTTGAAGGTATCCGTTGCGCTGAACCTGCTGGCATTCTCGATAATGCCTTTCACCACCGGGTTCATCTCGCTGGCATGGCTTGCCATGAAGGTTTCCACAGCGGCGTGGCGTTCAGCCACCCAGGGGCCTTCATAAAGCAGCGCAGCCAGTTCCAGCATGGGCGCAAAATCCAGCGGCACCAGCTCAACATTCTGCTGCCGCCACAGGCTGATGGCGGTATTCCAGGCCGCTTCCGACTGCTGGTCACCAAACCATTGCGGGTGTTCGGGAATGGCCAGACGCTTGATCGGGCCCGGCCGGCGAATGGCCGGGCCGTCCAGGGGCAGGGCATAGGGCGCCTTGCGGGAGAAGGCATCGTCGGCATCGAACCCGGCCATGGCATCGGCTACCACCCCGGCGTCGTTCACCGTCAGTGCAAACACCGACACACAATCCAGGGAACGGCAGGCGGGCACCACGCCCTGAATGCTGAACAGCCCCTTCGTCGGCTTCAGCCCCACCAGATTGTTCAGCCCCGCCGGCACACGGCCGGAGCCGGCGGTGTCGGTGCCCAACGCAAACGGCACCAGGCCGCGGGCCACCACCGAGGCGGAACCGGAACTGGAGCCACCGCTCACCACCTCAGGCTTGAAGCTGTTGGGTACCGCTCCGTAAGGAGAGCGTGTGCCCACCAGCCCGGTGGCAAACTGGTCGAGGTTGGTTTTACCGATCAGAACGGCGCCAGCGGCCTTAAGCCGGGCAATAGCGTTGGCCTCCTCTTCCGGCGAATAGGCATAGGCCGGGCAAGCCGCGGTGGTCTCAAACCCCACGGCATCAATGTTGTCCTTCGCGGCGAATGGAACGCCGTACAACGGCAGGCGCCTGATATCGCCATCCACTTTATTAAGGCTGCCCGCCAGATCGAACAGGGCCGCCTGCAGCTGCGTGCTACCTGATAGTGCAATCCAGGCGTTGTCTGTTGTATCCAGGCTGGCGAGCAGTTCGCTAATCAGTTCCTCGGGCGTAGCGCCCGACTGATAGGCCTTTCGCCAGTCTTCAATGGTCCATCCGAGTGTTGCAGGCATGGTTCGTCCTCATGTGCGTTGTCATCTTGTATACATGAGCAATGGCAATGCCCGTGCCATTCGGAAGGGATTTCAAAATAACCAATAAAAACAGAGATGTGCGCACCTATGGCGATAAAAGGGACATTTTAAGGGCGCACTATTGATGGGCAGATGCACCAGAAAAAGGCCCGGAAACGGGAGATTTACGGGTTCTGGTGCCTCTGCCGAGTGGTGATGGGTAGCTTGTATACTAGATAACGTGTTGTTTTGGATGGGGTTCAGTGAAAGCTGGAACGCCAGATGCAGTGGCAGGTGTGCGTTTACTCAAGCGAATGGCACGAACCAACCCGTAAACAAGGACGCACAACATGACCCTTAAAAAACACGTGACACTTGGCCTCTCAGCGCTGGCCCTCTCTGTATCTCTTAACGCAATGGCCGCCGAAGACCCGATCAAGGTCGGTATCCTTCACTCTCTCTCCGGCACCATGGCCATCAGTGAAACGGTCCTGAAAGACACCGTTGAAATGCTCATCGAAAAGCAGAACGCCGAAGGTGGTGTGCTCGGCCGCCAACTGGAAGCGGTGGTGGTAGACCCGGCCTCTGACTGGCCGCTGTTTGCCGAAAAAGCCCGCGAACTGCTGGCCCAGGAAAAGGTGGACGTGATCTTCGGCAACTGGACCTCGGTGTCCCGCAAATCCGTACTGCCGGTGGTGGAAGAACTCAATGGCCTACTGTTCTACCCGGTGCAGTACGAAGGTGAAGAGTCTTCCGAGAACGTTTTTTACACCGGCGCGGCCCCCAACCAGCAGGCGATTCCTGCGGTGAACTACCTGATGAATGACATCGGTGTGGAACGCTGGGTACTGGCGGGCACCGATTACGTCTACCCGCGCACCACCAACAAGATCCTTGAGACCTACCTGATGGACAAAGGCGTGGCCAAGGAAGACATCATGATCAACTACACGCCTTTCGGGCATTCCGACTGGCAGAACATTGTGTCTGACATCAAGCGCTTCGGTTCCGCCGGCAAGAAAACCGCCGTGGTTTCCACTATCAACGGCGACGCCAACGTGCCGTTTTACCGTGAGCTGGGCAACCAGGGCATTTCCGCCTCCGACATTCCGGTGGTTGCCTTCTCCGTAGGTGAGCAGGAGCTCTCCGGCATCGACACCGGCCCGCTGGTTGGCCACCTGGCTGCCTGGAACTACTTCATGAGCGTGGACAGCGACGCCAACTACGACTTCATCGACCAGTGGGTGGCCCACACCGGCGATGAAGAAGCCGTCACCAACGACCCGATGGAAGCCCACTACATCGGCTTCAACATGTACATCGAAGCGGTCAAAAAAGCCGGCACCACCGACGTGGACGCGGTGAAAGACGCCATCATCGGCGTAACCGTGCCCAACCTGACCGGTGGCTACGCCGCCATGATGCCCAACCACCACATTACCAAGCCGGTACTGATTGGCGAGATCCAGGACAACGGCCAGTTCTCCGTTGTGTGGGAAACCCCGTCACTCGTGGCTGGCGATGCCTGGTCTGACTACCTTCCCGGTTCAAGGGACCTGATTGCCGACTGGCGCAAGCCGATGTCCTGCGGAACCTTCAACACCAAGACCGGTAGTTGCGGTGCCTCCGCCGGCGAAATGGCGGCGGCTGACGAATAAGCCATAGCCACCAGCAAAGCACCAAAGGCAACCCGGGGGTAGCTATGCTGCCCCCCGGTTGCCACCCCGCAACCCGCTTTCAACAGACAGGACAGATTATGGGCATCCTCCGATCGCTCACATTGCTGCTTATTGCCCTGGCTTCCGTGCTCTCACTTCCTGCCACCGCACAGCAGGACGATCCCGGCAAGCAACTGCTGTTCAACCTCGCAGAAGCACCGGCCAGCAAAGTGGAAGAAGCGATTAACGCCATCGTCAGCAGCGGTGATGAAAGAGCCAGGGGCTGGCTTGAAGCCTACGGCAACAACCGCCTGAGCCGCATAAAAGACACGGGGCAGGTGGTACTGGTTCTGAACAACCGGGGCCGGGACTGGGAAATCGCCAACCCGCTGACCGGAGAGAACATGGGCGACATGTCCCGCCGCGATCTGGACAGAGTCGCGATCAACAACCGCATTCGTGGCCAGCTTGAAGGCATACTCGCCATGCTGGACCTGAACGCCAAAGACCCGAACGTGCGTGAAGCTTCCGCACAGGACATGATGGGCAAAGTGGACGCCTCGCTGGTTGAGCCGCTGGAAGCGCGGCTGGAACAGGAAGACAGCGCCAGGGTGCGCAACCGCATTGAAGAAGCCATCGCCATTTACCGGGTGGGCGAGGGCGACCTTGAGGCCATCGAGGTACTGGCCGGCAGCCTGCACCCCCGTGCCCGCGCCGCCCTGAACGAGGCCGTCCGGGGCGATAACCCTGCGCTGGCCACCAAGGCCAAACAGGCACTGAGCACCATCGAACAGAAATTGAAACTGAACCGCGCTGCAGAGACCCTGTATTTTGGCCTCAGCCTCGGTTCGGTGCTGGTGCTGGCCGCCATCGGCCTGGCCATCACCTTCGGCGTGATGGGCGTGATCAACATGGCCCATGGCGAACTGATCATGCTGGGGGCCTACACCACCTGGGGCATGCAGCAACTCTTACCCGGCCAGCCCGGCCTGGCACTGATTCTCTCGATTCCCGCTGGCTTCCTGGTGGCCGCCACCGCCGGCATCATCATCGAACGCAGCGTTATCCAGTACCTCAAGGGCCGCCCGCTGGAAACCCTGCTGGCCACCTTCGGCATCAGCCTGATCCTGCAGCAACTGGTGCGCACGGTGATCTCGCCCCAGAACCGCACTGTGGTCACGCCGGACTGGATGAGCGGCTCACTGGTGATCAACGACGCGCTCTCCCTCACCCTCAATCGCATGTATGTGCTGGGCTTCGCGCTGGTGGTCTTCGCCACACTGATGCTGATAATGCGCAAGACCCGCCTGGGCCTGGAAGTGCGCGCCGTCACCCAGAACCGCAACATGGCCCGCTCCATGGGCATCCGTGCTACCCGGGTAGACATCATGACCTTCGCCCTGGGCTCCGGCGTTGCCGGCCTGGCCGGGGTGGCGCTTTCCCAGCTTACCAACGTGGGCCCCAACCTGGGCCAGAACTACATCATCGACTCCTTCATGGTGGTGGTGTTCGGTGGCGTGGGTAACCTCTGGGGCACACTCATTGCCGGGCTCTCCCTGGGCACCATCAACCAGCTGCTTGAACCCTGGGCCGGTGCCGTACTCGCCAAGATCATCGTGCTGGTGTTCATCATCCTGTTTATCCAGAAACGGCCGAAGGGGCTCTTCCCCCAGAAAGGCCGGGCAGCGGAGGGCTGAGTTATGTCGTCATCACAGAACTGGCTGCTCCGGCCCTTTCAGGAGCGTTCCACACAGATATTCCTGAGCGTACTGTTTGCGGCCCTGGTGGCGGTAACCTTCCTCCACCTGTTCATGCCGCAAGACAGCGCCCTGCATGTCAGCGCCTATACCGTCACCCTGCTGGGCAAATACCTGTGCTACGCGCTGCTGGCGGTGGCGGTGGACCTGGTGTGGGGTTACCTCGGTATCCTCAGCCTGGGCCACGGCGCGTTCTTTGCCCTCGGCGGCTATGCCATGGGCATGTATCTGATGCGCCAGATCGGTGATCGCGGCACCTACGGAGACCCGGTATTGCCGGACTTCATGGTGTTCCTGAACTGGGACGAACTGCCCTGGTACTGGCTGGGCTTCGACATGGCCTGGTTCGCCTTCATCATGGTGTTACTGGCGCCGGGCATTCTCGCCCTGGTGTTCGGCTTCCTGGCCTTCCGCTCGCGGGTGACCGGGGTGTACCTCTCCATCATCACCCAGGCACTGACCTTTGCGCTGATGCTGGCCTTCTTCCGCAACGAGATGGGCTTTGGCGGCAACAACGGCCTGACCGACTTCCGCGACATCCTCGGCTTCAACCTGCGCACCGACGCCACAAGGCTGGGGCTGTTCATCGCAACCGGCATAGCCCTGGCCATCGGCTACGTGATCTGCCGCGCCATCGTGGCCAGCAAACTGGGCCGGGTCAGCATCGCCTGCCGCGACGCCGAAGCCCGCACCCGCTTCCTGGGTTACCGGGTGGAACGGGTGCAGCTGTTCGTATTCGTGGTATCCGCCATGCTGGCGGGTGTGGCCGGCGCGCTGTACGTGCCGCAAGTGGGCATCATCAACCCCAGCGAATTCTCGCCGCTGTTCTCCATCGAAATCGTGGTGTGGGTGGCCCTGGGTGGCCGCGCAACCCTCTACGGCGCGGTGATCGGCGCCATTCTGGTGAACTACGCCAAAACCGTGTTCACCGGCGTAATGCCAGACGCCTGGCTGTTCATGCTTGGTGGCCTGTTCGTGCTGGTGACCGTGTTCCTGCCCAAGGGCATCGCCGGCCTGCTGCAGAAACGCCAGAAGCAACCCCAGACCCAGGAGGCCACCGCATGAGCATGCTGGAGCAACTCACCCATCGCGACCGGGTGTTCGACTTCCTCGCCCCCGTGGCCTCACCAGTCGACGTGCGCCACGGCCCGATCCTGTACATGGAGGGTGTGAACGTAAGCTTTGACGGCTTCAAGGCCATCAACAACCTCAACCTCACGGTGGACGACGGCGAACTGCGCTGCATCATCGGCCCCAACGGCGCGGGCAAAACCACCATGATGGACATCATCACCGGCAAAACACGCCCGGACACGGGCTCCGTATGGTTCGGCAGCCGCCACAACCTGCTCACCAAGAACGAGCCGGACATCGCCAGCCTGGGCATCGGCCGCAAGTTCCAGAAACCCACCGTGTTCGAAGCACTCACCGTGTTCGAAAACCTGGAACTGGCCATGGCCGCCGACAAACGCATCCTGCCCACCCTGACTGCCGTCATGAAACCGGAATACCGGGACCGCATCGACGAAGTGCTGGAAACTATTAACCTTGCGGCCATAGGAAACAGACTCGCCGGCATCCTCTCCCACGGCCAGAAACAGTGGCTGGAAATCGGCATGCTGCTGATGCAGAAACCAAGGCTGCTATTGGTAGACGAACCCGTCGCAGGCATGACCGAACAGGAAATGGAACGCACCGCCGAACTGCTCACCAGCCTGGCCGGCAAACAGTCCGTTGTGGTGGTGGAACACGACATGGGCTTCGTGCGCTCCATCGCCCGCCAGGTGACCGTGCTGCACCAGGGCAGCGTGCTGGCCGAAGGCACCATGGACCAGGTCTCCAACGACCCGGAAGTGATCAAGGTATACCTGGGGGAGGAGGCGTAATGCTCAAGATCCAGAAGCTCAACCAATACTACGGCGAAAGCCACACCCTCTGGGACCTGGACCTGGACGTGCCCCAGGGCCAGTGCACCTGCGTGATGGGCCGCAACGGCGTGGGCAAGACCACCCTGATGAAATGCATCATGGGCGAGGAAACCACCAAGAGCGGCAGCATTGAATTTGCCGGCGATGTGGAAATGACCAAAAAGAAAATCGAAGACCGATCAAGACTGGCCATTGGCTACGTGCCCCAGGGCCGGCAAATCTTCCCCCTGCTGACCGTGGAGGAAAACCTCCGCACCGGCCTGGCTGTGCGCCAAGACGGCAGCAAGAAGATACCGGATCGGGTGTATGAGTTGTTTCCGGTGTTGAAGGAGATGAAACACCGCAGAGGCGGTGACCTGTCTGGCGGGCAGCAACAGCAGCTGGCAATTGGGCGGGCGTTGGTGATTGAGCCCAGGCTGCTGATTCTGGATGAGCCGGGGGAGGGGATTCAGCCGAATATTGTGGCGCAGATTGGGGAGGTTATTCGTCGCCTTATCGAAGAGGATGGGCTGACGGTTCTGCTGGTTGAGCAGAAGTTGCCGTTTGCTCGGAAGTATGCGGATCGGTTTGCGATTCTGGATCGGGGGAGGAGGGTTGCTGAGGGGGGGATTGGTGAGTTGTCTGATGAACTCATCAAGAAACACCTGACGGTATGACCGCCATACAACTTATCAACGCCAATTGCTCGTATCGGTACCGCTCAAGCTGAAACGCCTTCAGTGTTCCTGCCAATAGTGTCGCAAAAACAGAAAACTGCGCCGCAATGTCGCGCATCTTATTCTGTGGAAAAATTTGTATTTTTGTAATTAGAGCAGACAAGAAGGGCTGTGATGATCTACCTTAGGTAGCTAAACACTACGGAAGCACCGATTGTTAGGGATGACGCCCGATGAACCGTTCAGTACTAATGCAGTCTTTTCTCCACCTTTGGCATTTCATACCCTTCGTACTGCTGTTAGTCATCCGGCGCTCGCCTCGCCTGAATGGGCACCTAGTGTTCCGTCCGGGTATTTCCTAAGTGTATATATGCTATAATTCGAGCTGTTATTCACGAGCTTGGAGACTCTGTTTTGGCCCGCAAACCAGCACCCTTTAATCTTACGGTAAACGATCAACTGGAGCTGGAAAGC
>NZ_JBDWCL010000037.1:0-106030 GCF_039977835.1 Marinobacter sp.
CAGCCAAATCCTGGTCTCTGGTCGACTTCAGGCTGCGCGTTTCAGGCACTCGCAACCTATTTTTCGACAATTGATGGCTCCCGTTAGCGCCGATGGCGATTTGCGGGGTATATTCGCCTGCAAAGTCACTGATTCAGGATATAGTCAATAGCTTGAAATAGTATATTAAGTGTGAGAGGTCTAGATTTTTGCAAACTAAGGAGCCACAAATTAGTGGCCTAATATGGGAAGCATAAAAAAGCCGCAGATATTTCTGCGGCGAGGAAACCTGAGATAACATAAAGGAAGCTAACGCAAATGCACGAAGCAGGCCTTAATGTGGTACCAATTAAATCACGTCTCCCTGAAATGAACCTGAATTTTCAGTTTTTCTTTTACAATATATATGAAAGATTTCAATTATCTGTTCGAAAAACGACTACTTAACTAATCAAAAACTCGCCCATCGAAGGAGCTTCTCCCTTCAGATTAAATGGACGCGAACGCGGTTATTCGTAAATCCATGGCAATTTCGACAAATTCTTTAGAAAAACCACTGAATCTCCATCAGCCCAAGCGGCTCCAGTCTCCCGTACTCGCTGTCGTCGTCACCTCCGAACCATTGGGCTCCGGCAGTGAAATAGATCTCCTGGCTCAGCGGCAGTATCCACGTGGATCTCGGGTAAAGCACCCAACTGGCATCATCGGCATTACGGACGGCGACCACCCGGTACATCCAGAACGGGTTGATATCCTGCCATACCAGTAGTCCGGCATAATGACGCCCGGCATAAAGGGGCTGCGCGGACACAAGATTGGCCAGACCTGTCGTCCCCGGCGATACCGGCTGACCGTTATGGAAATATTCAACGGCCAGATTGAGCCCGTTGCGAAACGCCCAGTTCAGATCCGCTACTCCCTGCCAGTAACTATCACCCGCATCTGGCTTGCTCCAGACGAGCTCAGTACGCCAACCGGTGCCGGCCACTGAGCCACTGCCGCTGATGCCCGCCCTGGTCGCACCGGCGAACTCGCCTACCATCACGCCTGCATCGACTCCGGCAACAAAACGCTTGGCCCTCGCCGCCGTGCTGGCGTCTGCGTCACTGTGTTGCGGTGCATGCACTGCGCTGATTCGGCCCGTTGCCCCCCAGGAGCTGTCCCATAACACTGCGTCCACGCCCATGCGTTCATCGGGCTCCAACTGGAGTGGGCTGACAGGATTGAGAATGTCCATGGGGTTCCAGATGAGCGCTGTGGACCAATTCACCTGTTGGCGGCCAAACCGGAAATCACCGACCGGCAGGCGCCACTGTATCGTGCCACGGTAAAGCTGATGGCGCGCCAGCACATCCCTTGATTCATGCACGTCCCCCTGGAGATCCCAGTAGCGTGGATCGGGAGAACCCTTGAGCAGGGCAAACTCCGGGCTGTCCAGGAAACTGCCTGTCACCATTTCCAGGTCGTAAGCCGCATCCAGAACCCAGTCTTCATATCGATAGTGGGGCTCGAGACGCAGGCGAGTCAGGTTGGAGAAGTAACTCTCGTCATCAACCAGCGAGCGCGACCCGGCACTTAGGTTCTTGAGCGACCCCGAATAGCTGAAGTCAGCCTCGGTGTTTGAAGCCAGCATCAGCCAGGCCATCGCGACCATCATCAGTTGAATGCGTTTAACCATGCCGGATCGCCTCCACCGGATCCAGCCGTGACGCCCGCCAGGCTGGATACAGCGCCACCAGCACCGAGCACAGGAACAACAGAAGGCTGGGCAGCCAGACGTGATCGAAAATCAGCACCGGATAGATACGATCGGTAAGGCCGGGGATGGCTTCCAGAGCGCCGCTGATCGAGGACAGATCAATGCCGGTAATGCCAAGCCAGACAACAAGCAGTCCGCCAACCGCCGTTCCTGCCACCATACCCAATACCGCAAGAAAGAATGCCTCAAACAGAATCGTCAGCTGCAATTGTCCCCCTCTCGTACCCAATGCCAGCATGACGCCCAGTTCCGGGGTTCGCTCCATCACCGACATCACCATGGTGTTCATGACGCCAATGGCGACGACCACAAAGACCACCGCCAGAATGAGATAGAAATCCACCTGGCTCATTTCCACCATCTGCACGACCACCGGAAGCAGGGTTTCCCAGCCCTGGGCCTCCAGTCCGCCGTTGATCAAAGGCAGCGACTGATTCAAGGTTCTCGCCAGAACCGCACTCTCCACTCGGTCTGACAGCCTCAACACAATCCGCGAGACTTCATCTTCCAGCAGGCCACCCAGGCGGCGGACTGTGTTGATATCGGCGAAGACATACTCTGTGTCAAACAGGTCACTGCCAGTGCGATAGATACCGCGAATCGCCTGGGCGCTGGAGGCCAGGTCGCCGCCCGTCTGCTGTACCGTGATAACCAGTTTGTCACCAAGACGAGCATCTAACTCCTCGGCCAGCTTTCGGCCAATCACGATCCCGTTGCCCCCTGGCCGAACGTAGGTGCCCTGCTCCATGTAGCCGGCAAGTTTGGTAACCGCCCGCTCCTGTTCAGGCGCAATACCCACCAGTTCCACCGGCAGACTCTTCCCGGGGTTTGCCACCATGGCACGCAGCAATACCCGGGGTGCGGCCGCCTCAACCTCAGGACGCTCCTGCAACTGCCGCTGAAGAGCCCGACTGTCGGCAATACGTAAATCTGGCGACAGATCCACGTCGTGACCCTTTGCCATCACCTGCACGTGCCCGCTGAGCTGCTGGGTCGAGTTCTGGATCATCTGCTCGAAGAAACCATCGGCGAAGGCGTACAGGAACAGATAGGCCGCCAGCCCGAACGCGGTGGCCGAGGCGGTAATCACTGACCGGCGCGGGTTGCGGAACACCGAACGGAGTGCCATTTGCGCGAAAATCAGCAGCCGGTGGTCGGACGTCACCTGCCAGTGAATGCGGCGGATGCGGTTGATCACCTGTCGCCGCGCCCCCATCGCCTCCAGCGGGCTGTTACGACTCGCCTTCCAGGCCGGGAGGGCGGCTGCCAGCAAGGCGACCGACACCACCACAACACCAATCACCACCAGACGCTGGGCTTCGATGGTGGGATAGACGATGCCACTAAGCCCCGGCATGGTATCCATGGCCTTGATATAGGCACTGAAGTCCAGCCCATGGCTACCGAAATAGAAGGTCACCGACAATCCAAGCACCAGCCCCAACAGATAGCCGAGGCCGGCCAGAATCGCGGTTTCCAGAAGCACCAGCCAGACGATGCGGCTGCTTGGCGTGCCCAGCGCCATCATCACCCCAAACTCCCGGCTGCGCTCCAGCACCGACATCAGGATGGTATTGACGATGCCGGCAGCCACCACCACGAACACCACGAAGATCACGATGTAGGCGACGGCGTCGTGAAAGGCGACCATCTGCACCAGCGATGGCATCAGCGCCGGCCAGCCCAGAACTTCCACATTTTGGTCGCGCAGCCGATCCCGCACGGTGCCGACCACCTCGTCGAGCCGGTCGGCATCCTGCACGCGGGCCGCGATCTCGGTAAACCGCCCCTGAAAGGCATACAGCGCCTGGGCCGAAGCCAGGGGCATCTGGGCCACGAAGCCATCGATACGCTTGATGCCAGTCTCGAACACGCCCACCAGCTCGAACCGGTCGGCGCCAATGGAGCCGTCCGCCGCCTGTACCACCAGTACCAGCTCGTCGCCCGGAGAGACATCCAGGGCACTGGCTGCGTCGACGCCCACAAGGATCTCATTGCCGCCGGTCAGATAGCGGCCGCGAACAATCGACCGGTCAAGCCGGGTTACATGGGGTTCCGTCGCGCTGTCGACGCCCATCACCTGCAATGCCCGCGACTGGTCCGCACGGCTGGCCAGGGCATGGCCCGTTACCCGGGGAGTGGTCGCCGCCACACCGGTTACGGCCGACACATCCTCTGCGAGATTCCAGCGCTCGGCCAGGGCAATGTTCATCTCCCGGTCGTCGTGAAAGCCGCGCTGATGTACCTTCAGGTCGCCGGTCACATAGCCAGTCATGTTGTTGATCATCTGGGCGTTGATGCCATCGATGAATGCCCAGAGAAACACCAGTCCGCCGACACCGACGGCCACCGACAACAGTGTGATGGCGGTGCGCCGGCGATTAACCCGGAGATTGCCAAAAGCCAGCCGTAGCCACGCCATCACGGCCGTATTTCCTCACGCTCGACGCGGCCATCCCGGAGATGGATTACCCGCCGCGCGCGTTCCATCACCATCGGATCGTGGGTGGAGAAGACAAAGGTAATGCCATGCTCGGCATTGAGCCCACGCATCAAGTCCAGCAGCGCCCCGCCGGTCTTGGAATCGAGATTGGCCGTGGGCTCGTCGGCCAGGACAATGGCGGGCTTGCTGACAATCGCCCGCGCCACCGCGACACGCTGTTGCTGGCCGCCAGACAGTTCATGGGGCAGCCGCCGCTCCAGCCCTTGCAGACCGACCTCCACCAAAATACGCTGGGCCTCGGCGCGGCGCTCCCGGAACGGCACTCCCCGTAGCATCAACACGTACTCGACATTCTCCTGCGCCGACAGCACACCGATCAGGTTGTATTCCTGAAAGACAAAGCCAATCTTCCACAACCGCAGAAGGGTCCGCTTCTTGCGGCTGAGCCCGGTGATTTCCTTGCCCGCCACCTGAATGCGCCCGCTATCCGGCTCATCCAGGACTCCAATCTGATTCAGCAGCGTGGTCTTGCCCGACCCGGATGGGCCCACCAGGGTTGTGAACTCCCCGGCATCGATGGTGACTGACACCTCATCGAGTGCCTTGACGGCTATGGAATCCTGACGGTAAACCCGCGACGCTTTTTCCACATTGACGATGCTCATACCAGGCCCTCACTGTGGGTTGCGCAGGAGGCGCAATGAAAAAATGCGCTCATCGGCGCATGAATTCTATAAGGATCTGGTCCGGGCGACCCGCACTGAGAGGTCGCGAGAGCCTTGACCAAAAACTAAGAGATTACAGCCCACTCCTTTCAAACCATGCATCATAGATCCGCTTATCCCATTTGCTCTGGAAGTAGCTGATAACGGCCTTCTGGTCGTCCTTGGAGAGTTTTCCTTCGAAGGCCGGCATTTGCCCACCTATGGGAGCACCACCTTGACTAATTGTACCCATCAGCATATCGAAAGGATGATGCCACGCATGCCCCGTTCCGTTGAGCGGTGGTGGCGGGTAGGAGCCATCCTTCAGGGGCGTTTTCCAATTGAAGGAGCCCTGAGCATTGCCACCATGACAACTTGCACAGTTGTCGTCGAATACAGTTGCACCGCGCTCGACCTGGGCTTGAGTGTACCAGCGCCCCTCCACGGCCCCGTCGCTGCAGCCGCTGAGCAATGCAACCAAAAGAACGGAGAATGAGACTTTTGCCCTGAGCATCGTATTTTTGTCCCTCAACTTCACGGAGCACCATGGGCCTGTGCCGATGAGGCCCTCAGACACCAGACCTGAGGAGCTCCCCATCGGTATGCCCAACAATGGTCAAAAAGTTACTTTTCGCGATCTTGAAGCTCCCGCTGATGTTCCAGCATTTGCTCCATCATCAGTTGCATCTGATCCATCCGCTTTTCCATAAACTGGATGCGGTTTTCTGATTTGATTACGGGATTTCCTTGGTTCGAACTTCCCTGCATCCCTTGACCGTTCATCATTCCTTGGCCATTCATCATCCCCTGACCATTCATCATTCCTTGATCGCCCATCATGCCGCCGCGCATCATTTGCATCTGCTCTTGCATGAGTTCCATATGCTCCTGCATGAACTTTTGCCGATTTTGTCCGGAGCTTCCGCGCATCTTGGGCGCTAAATCTTGCATGCGGGACATGTTCTGCTGCATTTCCTGCATCTGTTCAGTGGACATCATCATTCCACCAGCCCCCTGCTGGTTGTCTGAACCATGTGCCCAGACAGCCGGTGTGGCCATGATCAACGAGATTGCGACTACTTTGGTAAAACTCTTCGTAGCGAAGCTCCTTAACGAGGTCGATTTGCGACATACCCAGTAAACACCATTCACCTGAATCGAAACTGAATATATACTAAAACCAACATCTCGATTGCTGTATATCAAATTTTTTTGGCTATTCGATTCAGCAGCGTGGTCTTGCCCGCCCCACCATCGTTGCGAACTCACCGGCCTCAATGGCGACCTACACCTCTTCGAGCGCCTTGACGGACATTGAGTCCTGACGGTAGATCCGCGATTCGTTTAAGACATGGAAGATGCTCATGCCGGCCCCTCACTGTGGGTTGCGCAGCCGGCGCAATGAAAACACCTCTTCATCGATCGGCAGGTCGAATTCAATAGAGTCAATCGTGATCACCGTGCGGGACTCGGGGTTATCGGCGTCCACCATCGTCCAGCGGGTGGGTATCCGCCGCCCATCCATGGTTTCGATCTGCTCATAGGTCATGCGTTTGACGATCTGATCGCGCTCGTCGTAGTAGACAAGCGAAACCGGGATCGAGTCCTCCCGAACATTGAATTCAAGACGGCTCCACACTACCGGGGCATCAGGTCGGGGCGTCGAGACAACCCGATACACAGGCACCTCACCGGAATCGTCGGTTTCGACCAATTCGTGGGTGTAGTCCTCGACGAACGAGCTTTCCTTGACCAGGTCGTCGTTGCTGAAGTTGGAGCCCATCCATGGCTGGAGCATCATCGACGGTGGGATCTTGATGGTGCGATCAACTTGGGGCAAGTAATTCCACATGGCATCGCCGATGCGCAGCGAGCCGATGCCGGCCTCTTTTTTGGGCGCGTGAATGCGAATCAACGTATGCTCCGGACGATTCATCCAGGCTTCCAGTTCCAGTGTGCGAGTCCAGTACTCAGACTCGATCCGCATAGTGAAACGCCCGTGATTGCTGTCGGACCACAGAGTCTGTTCCATGCCTTCAATCAAGGAAACTGCCGAGGGAGGGCCCGCGACAAGACGGCCTGATGCGGCAAACAAAAGGATAACGCTGATCCAGACTCTCATTGACTACTCCCTTTTCTACTATGAGCTACGGATCACCTTTGCCTCTTCCCCGACAGCGGAACCGCCATCTGTTTTCCCAGGCGCTTTAACAACGATCACCAAGCCAACAATTGTGATTCCTATCCCGGTCATCTCCAGTGATGTGAAAGTTTCGCCGAACAAAAGCATTCCGATAGCGAGACCGAAAACAGGCGTTAAAAAGGTAAACGAATTGAGGCTGTTCAAGGGCGCGCTGGCGAGCAAGGCATACCAAAGCACAACCATCATTGCCGTTGCCGGAATGGCCAGAACGAACATGGCCGTCGTAAATGACCAGGTCCAATCAATCTCGAAGCCCTCGCCCAGGCTCACGGATGCTATTCCCAGAAACACTGAGCCTATGACAAGCTGGATGCCCATTGACCAATAGATATCATCGCTGCCGGCCTGGTATTTAAGCAGCACATTTCCAATGGCGGTTCCGATGGCTCCACCAAGAACATAGACGGCCCCTGAAAATCTGGCGTTACCAAACTCCATCTCTGGCATCGCTAGCACCACAACACCAATAAAACCAATCAAAAGGCCCACAAACACACGCCCGGTCACCACCTCTCGAACGATAAAAAACGAAAGAACCGCCGCAAACAGTGGTTGCGCATTGGCCAGAACCGTTGCAAGCCCCGGTCCCAGCTTGCCAGCACCGAGAAACATCCCTCCAAGCCCCATACCCGTGTAACTGAGGCCAATTACGGCCAGCATTAGAAGCTGGCGAAGCGAATAACTGGGCCGACCATCTTTTGTAAAAGCGATCAGAATCAGACACAACCCTGCCAACAATGCGCGTAAAGCGGCAAAAAGCAAGGGTGGCGCGTCCGGCAATCCCACCACAATAAAAGGAAAGCAGATCGCCCAAAGAAAGGCAACAAGAACCATTCCGGCGACTGAACGTATCGAAAGTGACAGGCTCACCAACAGCTCCTTTGTCTACCCGGCAGATGAGTAGAGCTTTTGTTCAAGCTTGCCGCCCCAATCCGCGCAACCGCGGCAAAAACCTGGGAGTTTTGTTGGCATAGTGCCGCCAGGCTTCCCCGAACGTTTTCTCTGCCTCCCGCTCCTCACTGATCGATAAGCGGGCATACATCCAGAGCAAAACCGGAAACATCGCCAGAGTTATAAGTGTTGGCCACTGCAGAAGGAAGCCAAACATAATCAAGACAAAGCCGACATACTGAGGATGCCGAACATACGAATAGAGCCCACTCGTAGCCAGCTTTCGCTCTTTTTGCGCCGCGTACAGGGTTCGCCACCCGGCGGCAATCAAGTAAAAACCTCCACCAATAAACACCGTACTCAACAAGTGGAAGGGGCCGAAATGGGGAGAACCCTGCCAACCAAAGAGCATTTCAAGCAAGTGCCCGCTATCGTGGGCAAGCCAATTCACATCCGGGTATTGGGTCTGAAGCCAACCGGACAGGAAATAGAGTGTCAGCGGGAACCCATACATCTCTGTGAATAATGCCACGAGAAACGCGCTGAACGCACCGAAGGATCGCCAGTCTCGTTGGGTCTGTGGCTTAAAAAAACTGAAAGCGAAGAAAATAAAGATCACCGAGTTTAGAACCACCAGTCCCCAAAGACCGTAATCGGACGAAGCATCAGTCATCGCGTTGGCCTCCACTCTTGCCTTCCGGTTGATCGTGGTGATTATGGCCACCGTGATTCCCATGCCCTCCATGCATAAACATATGAATAAACGGGCATGCCAGAAGGATTAACCACGGCAAAGCACCCAGAAGGTGAACCTTATGTTCGCCCCAGAGCAAAACCAAAGCGATGACCGCAAAAATTGCCAACGTAATCTTGAAACGCTTATCCATATAGATTCCCTTTGGGAAAAGCTTGTCAGTGGGGCTTACTGGCTAGTATGCCTCTAGCGATATTTGGTGACCTATCCCGTCCAAAGAAACGTCATCGATAATCTCCAGAGAGCCCGGATCAAGCACCCAGAGCTTGGCTTCGGCCCGACTGGTGATCAAAAGGCTGCCATCGACGGGAGAGATCGCCGCCCATTGTGAGAGTCGAAGATAGATGGCAAGCACCAATTTACCTAGCAGTAGTTCAACACGCGGAACTGAAACAGACCTGAAAACAGACCTGAAAACAGACACAAGATGTGGATCTATTTGACGCAAATCACAAATGCAAGATAGATTCTTCGAGCATTAAGTAAGCCGTTTCAACCATTGCAAACCTCGAATGACGGACTCCAGATGCCGGAACCTATTTATGAGAACAGACGAATAGCAAACAGCCGGGCCAACGAACTCAACCGCCAATGCTACTGCATCACTCTTGACCGAATAGCCCTCAACAAGAGCCTCCACAACCAGCTTTCAGATGCTGGAAGCGAACTGTCAACGCTCCCGGAGTTCGATCACCTTTTTTCAAACACACCGGTTTTCGTACCCCGAGCCGACATAGCGGAGATGGAGAGGATCGTTCAGTCGATTGAAGCGGCCTCAGAGCTTCCCTCGTACCGAGAACGAGTACTTTCCTGGGCACCGGAAATCGCACAGTTCAATCCAGGGCCCATCGGGGCGTTCATGGGCTATGATTTTCACATGGGTCCCGACGGCCCCCGGCTGATCGAAATCAACACCAACGCCGGTGGCGCCTTCCTGAACCTTGTCTTGTCGAGAGCCCAGCGCAATTGCTGCGACCCATCTCAACAACCCACAACACCCCAGCAGCCGCTCGACGGATTCGAGGACGCGGTGTTCTCAATGTTCAAACAGGAGTGGCAAAGCCAGCACGACAATTTCGGGCCCAGTTGCCTGGCCATAGTAGACGATGCCCCAAAGACACAATTTATGTTCCCCGAATTCCAGTTGGCCCAACAGATTCTCCGAGCCAAAGGAATTGATACATTGATACTCGATCCACAGGAGCTTCAGTATGCCGGCGGTACGCTGACAGCCCGCGGTAAGCCCATTGATATGGTCTACAACCGTCTGGTGGACTTCGCATTGGACGCCGCGCCCCATGCGGCATTAAGGCATGCCTATCTGGATGGCGCCGTGGTGGTAACGCCTAATCCCCATGTGCACGCTGTGCTGGCTGACAAGCGAAACCTGGCCCTGCTATCCGCACCCCACTCCCTTCGAGACTGGGGGCTCAATGAGGCCGATGCAGGCTACCTGGAGAGAGCCGTGCCGAAAACCAGGCAGGTTTCGAGGAACGACGCGGCTGAGTTGTGGAGTGCGCGACGTCATCTGTTCTTCAAGCCGGTTGCCGGCCATGGCAGCAAAGGCGTCTACCGGGGCGACAAACTAACCCGGCGCGTTTTCGAGAACATCCTGAATGGTGGCTACATCGCCCAGGACCTTGTCCCCGCTGGAGAACGAACCCTGAGAATTGACGATGCAGTAGTCACCCGAAAAGTCGACATTCGGCTGTATACCTACGCCGGCAAAAGTATGCTGGTTGCGGCGAGGATATACCAAGGCCAGACAACCAATTTTCGTACCCCCGGAGGTGGATTCGCTCCGGTTTTTCAGGTGTGATTATTACCTTTTCAATGAGCCAATATTTGATCGCATTAATGAAGAATTCCAGATTTTTGGTTTAGCGAACTGTAGAACATTAAGTTACTTAAGCACGGTCCGGACCTATGAAAACATAGGCCCGGAGACCCCTCGGCGCTTATTCGTTGGTGAACGTCACAACATCTTTTTAAACTGCCCGTAGTCTCCTCCGGTACGCAGTACCAGAGTGATGTCGTTGTCGTTCCGGTTTCTGAAAAACCAGCCATGATTGCCGGTAAAGGCTGCCTCCAGCTCGCCCTCGTCTTCAGGCACGCCCCGGCCTTTCTCGTAGGAAATTGACTGACCACCTCCATCGCCATGAGTATCGAAGTTGATCGGGCCACCTTCTGACACCCAGGAGAACCGGGCTGTAGCACCTTCCTCCATAGTAAGTTTGAATTCGGTGCCTTCTCCCGGTGTGAGAATCACGCGCACTTCATCCTGCCACTGCGGTTCCGCAATTTCTGGTGCAGGCGCAGATTCTGGCTCAGAAGACGCAACCTCTGCTTCCGGTGAGGGGGCTGGCTTCTCAACGGCTTCATCCACGACAGGTGCATTGACTTCCGGCGCCTGTCGCTCAGTTGAGGATTGAACAGCAACCATCTGAACAGCCTCGTCAGCAGCAGCCTCTTCGGCGAGCTGCTCTTTGATCTCGCCCATTTCAGTCAGGCCCAAAAGGCGACCTGCGCCGGTTGGGTCCAGGGCGTACTCGGCGGGCATGACCACGGTAGCCAGCAGAACCAGCGCCACAAAAGCGGCAATGATGGTGGATCGAACCAGTTTGGCAGTGCTGGGCAGTTCTTCACGGTTGGGTATATCGGTGTTGTACATAAAAAATCTCCAGAATCAGGCGACAAAGTAACCGGTAAGCTGATAGCCAAAGAGCAGAAAACCTGCACTCATCATGGCCACGTTGGCGGTGTAGGCATGGCGGAAAAAGCCGTCGGTTTTTCGCCAGAAGCTGATAGCAATGAGGATCATGGCCAGGGCGATGAGCTGTCCGATTTCCACACCCACGTTGAAGGCGAGGAGGTTCGGAATCAGGCCGTCCGGCGAGATGTCGTATTCGATGATCTTGGTAGACAGGCCGAAACCATGGAAGAACCCGAAAATCAACGTGGCGGCCTTGGTGTTGGGCTGGAAGCCAAACCACCGCTGATAGGCACCGATGTTGTCCAGCGCCTTGTAGACGATGGACAGACCGATAATCGCATCAATGAGGTAGCTGTTGATGCCCACGTTGAAGTACACCCCCAGCAACATTGTGGTGGAATGCCCGAGGGCAAACAGGCTCACGTAGATCGCGATGTGCTTCATCTGGTAGAGGAAGAAGATGACACCCAGCAGGAACAGCAGGTGGTCATAGCCGGTGACCATGTGTTTGGCCCCCAGGTAGATGAACGAAATAAGGTTTATCCCGGTAATTTCCTGGATGTACCCCTTGTCGCCCTGAGCCACGGCATGGGCGAGTACGTCGGTACTCAGCCCCAGCAAGCCCAAAGTCAGAAATATCCAGAGTAGGCGATTGCCTGTGCCCGTTGAGGACACACCACGGCATCGGCCTGTCAAGTTTGACAACATAAAGACTCCAATCGAATGTGTTTTCTCGGGCCGCCTAAGCGGCAAGAATCAAGCGGAAAGGAGAGCTTTTGGAGGACGTTCAAGCCGATAGCGCAAACTGCGGGGAGAACCTCCGACAAAGGGCACGGGCTGCCGGAGAACGGTCAGGCTTTGGGAAACAAACGGAACCCTTAGCTGGTCCACGGTCTCGTGGGTATGATTGCCAGCATCATGATGCACTGATGATGTCTCTGGCTCTTCGTCAAAATCATGGGTGTGTCCATGCGCACCATGACTGCTCGCTTGGCCGTCAAACTGCGATTCCCAGTCGCCTGCCAAGTTGGCCACACCATGAGAGAATGACTCGCCAATCACCGATAGTGACAGGCCCGCCAATGCAAGGAGTATGACGAGCGTTGGAAGCAGTTTTCTCGGGTGAATGGCCGAAATCATCAATCTGCTGCGTCGAGTCTGTGGTTGGATTTCAACGAGAACGGAGGATACCATCCCCCCGTGGGGGATAGGAATTAAAAATGGTAAATGATCACACGCATCAATCTCACCCGAACATTATCAAACGTCTGAAGCGGGCAAACGGCCATCTTGAAAGCGTGATTGGCATGATTGACCAGGGACTGGCAGTGTGCCTGAATGCGCTTTTTATAGACTGTAGGCGACTCGGGCTGATGCGAGACGACTGAGACAATAGCCGCATGAATGTTTGGGCCTATCGCCCACACATGCAGATCACTGACTTTGGCATCGTCGTCTTCGACGGCCTGTCTGACGGTTTCCTCCATGTCCTGATGCTGCTCGTCGAGGAGGACCTTTGAGGTCTCTTTCAGCAGATGCCAGGACCAACGGGTTACCAGAATCGCACCGATAATCCCCATCATCGGGTCCATCCAGTTCCACCCGGCATATTTACCCGCCAGAAGGGCAACAATAGCAAGGACTGACGTCAGCGCATCCGCAAGTACATGAAGGTAGGCCGCACGGCGGTTGTGGTCATGGTGATGATGGTGGTGACCGTGATCATGGCCGTGACTGTGACCATGATCATGGCCTGCATCCCCCAGTATCCAGGCTGACACCCCGTTGACCACCAGGCCAATGATGGCCACAAAAATAGCCCCATCGAAAGAAATGGGGACGGGCTGAATAAAACGCCCGACGCTCTCGATGACCATGTAGAGCGCAAAGACAGCCAGCAGAATCGCGCCGGTAAAGCCGCCCAGCGCATTGACCTTCCCCGTCCCGAAAGAGAACCTGGCGCTGCCCGCGTTTTTCCTGGCATACGCATAGGCGAAGGCGGCAATACCCAGAGCCACCGCGTGCGAACCCATGTGCAGGCCATCAGCCAGCAAAGCCATTGAGCCATAAACGATCCCGTCCAGGGTCAAAACCAGCTTTTGACCTATCCCCCCTGGGGGGATGGCATGAGAATGCTACTGTAGCCAGATGGCTTCAACAACCTTGACAGAGGGGGCAGTGTCCGATTCGGCATACTCTCACCCTCCCCCCGATGAAGACGAGTAAACCAAGGTGCTATCGCTTTCCAACATGGCTTACGATCTGGAAGACCTCATCAGCCCTGCGCTCACGGGGCCAGGGGTCATGTCGCTGAACCTGGTTGTGAGCTTTGCAGGGGTGCAGTCATGCCTTATCCGATCCGGTCCATGGCTCAGCGGCCCGGTGTTGCTTACAACCCTCCCGGGGTGCCGCCAGCGGCTCATGATGCAGCGCCTTCAACAGGCCAGCTGTCATAGCAACGATAACCAGCGAGAATGGCAGGGCCGCGAGGATGACCGCATCCTGGAGGACGGCAATACCTCCCGCCACTAGCAATACCGCGGTCAATACTCCGTTGCCAATGGCCCAGCCTGCTCTCGACGCCTTGGGAGGCTCAAGCTGCCCTCCTGATAAAATGATATTGACCACCAATGCGCCGGAGTCAGCAGACGTTATAAAGTAGATGCTGATAAGGAGCGTTGCCACCAGACCCATCAAAAATTTAATTGAGTCAGTCGTCTGCAGGTGCTCAATGGTCGCGAAAAGTGCATAGGCGATGTCTTTATTGACCGCCTCAACAATTCCGCCACCCCCGAATAGCTCGCTGTGGAGTGCAGCGCCCCCCATCACCGAGATCCATACAAAAGTCACCAGCGTTGGTAAGAGAAGAACCCCGAAAACAAACTCTCTCAGGGTTCGGCCGCGGGATATCCGGGCGATAAACAACCCGACAAAAGGTGACCAGGCCAGCCACCAGCCCCAGAAAAACACCGTCCAGGTCGATTGCCAATTTCCCGGTTCATTGGCGCCAACATAGAATGTCATGATCAATAGACTATCCAGGTAACCGCCAATTTCCTGCACCAACAACCCTGCCATGTAATCAAAGGGGCCAATAATCATAAAGGCGGCGAGTAAAATCAGCGTTAGCCAAAGATTTACCTCACTCAATATTTTCACGCCCCGCCTGACCCCAGAAACCACCGAAATCGTCGCGATTACAGTAACCACGGCGACCACCGACAGCTCCACCCAAAGAGACGCCTCCACGGAGAAAAGCCACTTGAGCCCCGTGCCAGTCTGACGGGCTCCCAGCCCCAGCGTCGTCGCCAGACCAAATACAGTCGCAAAAACAGCGAGCGCGTCAACGACGTGCCCCCAAAAGCCAAAGATTCTTTCACCAATAAACGGGTACAGCGCTGATCGTGGCGCGAGCGGGAGATCATGGCGATAGCTGAAGTATCCGAATGCAATCGCGACCAACGCAAAAATAGCCCATCCGTTCAGACCCCAGTGGAAAAACGACAATTGAATTGCAGTAGACGCAGCGGAGGGAGTAAAGCCCTCCGAAGTAAAAGGGTTACCCTGAAAGTGCATGATTGGCTCGGCGATGCTCCAGAACAGCAGCCCCACACCCGTGCCGGCCGCAAACAGCATCGCCAACCAGGGAAAAAGCCGGTATTCCGGTTGTTCGTAGTCTTTACCAAGGCGCACGTTCTTGTAACGCCCCAGCCAAATAACAAATGCCGTCAGAAACGCAACCAGTGCCACATACCACCAGCGCAGCAGACCATCCACGTACGAGGAAACATAATCAAGCGCATACGCAAACTCAGACTGCCAGATCAGCGCGCCAGCGAGGGTCAAACCAATGGCGCCAATGCTGAATAGTGACGGCAAGATGGGTTGTTGGAGATGGCTATTGCCTTTTTCGTTCCACATGATGATTAGCCTTTTATTATGTCCTGGTCTGCCAATAGCGATGCTCGTATAAATTACGAAAAATGCTGCAGTTATTATCTGAATTCACGACCCCAGGGGAGCGGTACCAAGGCTCATCCTCAGCATCTTCTTATTGCAGGTAACAACAAGAACCAATCCCGACAGCAGCACCAACAACACACCCCAGATCAAATAGGTATAGAGCATCGGCATAAAAAATCATCCTGGCTCAGTGTTTGTTCACAAGATTGCGGGGTGCACCCTCAATGAAGCCAACAATGTTTTCGCCGGTGGTCGTGAGGATTCTTTCGACAGCCTCTTTCGTATTGAACGCACTGTGGGGGGTGACGATGACGTTTCTCATGTGCTGAAGAACATGGTTGGCGAACAGCGTTTCCAGATCATGTTTCTTGTCAAAAAAGGAGCGGATCAATTCCGCCTCCTCCCTGATGGAGGGCTCATCCGGCAGCACATCAAGACCGGCAGCCGACACTTTCCCATCCGCCAGCGCGTACAGCAACGCCTGAGTGTCAACAATGGAGCCGCGAGCGGTATTAATCAGGACAACCCCGCGCTTCATCCGGGAGAACTCCCTGTCCGACAGAAGATGCTTGGCCGATTTGCTGCCAGGTACGTGCAGCGTCACCACATCGGACTGCTCAAGAAGACGATCCAAATCGACGTAAGACACGCCATACCGGTCGGCGAATACGTCATCCGGCCTGGGATCGCAGGCAAGAACGTTCAGGCGAAACCCCTGCGCTATTTCTACAACACGCTTTCCGATAGACCCGGTACCGATCACTCCCAGGGTTTTGCCTTGCAGGTCGAACCCCTGCAGGCCTTTCTGAGAAAAATCCCCCTTGCGAGTGCGATTGATCGCCTCTGGAATCTTGTGGCTAATGGCAAGGAGCAGCGCAAAAACATGCTCCGCAACAGTCTGGTCACCGTAGACGGGCACATTGCTGACTGGAATCGCATTTCTGGTGCAATACTCCAAATCGATATGGTCGTATCCCGTCGACCGGGTAGCAATGAACTTCAGATGCTCAAAACAGTCAAGGACCGAGTGGTCCAGGACCGAATGAACGAAAGGGGAGATGATATCGGCGTCCCTGTATAGCCCAACGTTGGCTGTTCCGAGTTCCTCGTCCGTGAAAACAACCTCATGATTGCAGCAGGCCTGCTGCAGAATATCGCACTCCCACTTCTCTGCCTCAAAGAACACAATTTTCATTAGTTTTCCCTGGCCAAACTGATTTTTACTCCGACCTCAGCACAGGTAGCCACAGGATGGGGCTACCTGTGCTGAGGTCATCGATATGGTCGTTTCGCGCCTAGACTTTCTCTCGACGCAAACGCAGGGAGTTCATCACCACTGACAACGAGGACGCACTCATTGCAAAAGCGGCAAAGATCGGTCCTATCAGAATGCCAAAAAATGGGTAGAGTACGCCCGCAGCTATTGGCACACCCGCGCCGTTATAGACCAGGGCAAAAAACAGATTCTGCTTGATATTCCGCATCGTCGCCTGGGACAGCCGCCTGGCGCGGACAATGCCGTCGAGGTTACCCTTAACCAGGGTAAAGCCCGCACTCTCAATGGCGACATCCGCGCCGGTTCCCATCGCAATGCCAACATCGGCCTGGGCCAGGGCGGGTGCGTCATTTACGCCGTCCCCCGCCATCGCTACCTTGCGCCCCTGGCTCTGAAGTTCGCGAATGATGCTGGCCTTGTCCTCTGGCAGCACATCGGCACGAATCTCATCGATACCGAGTTTACCCGCCACCGCCTTTGCCGTGCGCTCATTGTCGCCAGTTGCCATGATTATGCGGAAACCAGCGGCGTGTAGCGCCTTCAGCGCAGCGGGTGTCGTTTCCTTGACTGGGTCAGCAACACTGACCAGGCCCGCAACAGCGCCCTCAAGCACCACAAACATGACCGTTTCGCCCTCGTCGCGCCGGCCATTGGCTACCTCCATCAGATGGCCGCCGTCCAAGCCCAGTTCCTCCAGCAGCTTGGCATTGCCCAATGCCACCGGGTTGCCATCCACAACACCCTTAACCCCCTTGCCTGTAACGGCTTCAAAGTCATCGGCCTTTCCAAGCATTACGTTACGCGCCTCGGCGCCGGAAACGATGGCTTCGGCAAGTGGATGCTCTGACCCCTTCTCCAGTGTGGCAGCAAGCCTGAGGACCTCGGTCTCGTCATGACCCGATTCCGGCAGCACAGCCACGAGCCTGGGCTTGCCTTCCGTCAAGGTACCGGTTTTATCCACAATCAAGGTATCCACCTTGGCAAAACGCTCCAGGGCTTCGGCGTTCTTGATCAGCACACCCAACTGGGCGCCTCGCCCTGTCGCCGTCATGATTGACATGGGCGTAGCCAACCCCAATGCGCAAGGGCAAGCGATGATAAGCACCGCTACCGCAGACACGAGCGCATACGACAAAGCTGGCGCCGGTCCCCAGATGGCCCACGCCACAAAGGACAGGGCGGCTATGGCAATAACCGCCGGTACGAACTTGCCGGCCACCATATCGGCAAACTTCTGGATAGGCGCGCGGCTACGCTGGGCGTTGGCAACCATTTCGACAATCTGACTGAGCGTAGTATCCGCACCAACCCGGGTCGCCTCCATAACCAGGCTTCCGGTACCGTTGATGGTGGCCCCGGTGACCTTGTCTCCTTCCACCTTCTCTACCGGAACTGGCTCCCCGGAAATCATCGACTCATCAATGGAAGAGCGACCTTCAACAACCACGCCGTCAACGGGCACCTTATCACCGGGCCGAACACGCAGGTGATCACCGACCTTCACATCCTCCAGAGCGACTTCTTCCTCGGTTCCATCGGGCCGGATCAGGCGCGCCGATTTCGCGGCCATGTCCAGCAACGCACGTATGGCTTTACCTGTGCCCTCACGGGCCCTCAGCTCCATCACCTGGCCCAGCAGAACCAGCGTGACGATAACGGCTGCCGCCTCAAAATAAACGCCGACGTTTCCTTCAGAATCCCGGAAGCCTTCCGGGAAGATCCCTGGCACAAGGACCGCTACGATGCTGAAGATATAGGCCGCCCCAACTCCCATGCCGATCAGGCTGAACATATTCAGGTTCATTGTCCGAAACGAGATGTAACCGCGAGCAAAGAAGGGCCAGCCGGACCATAGGATTACAGGAGTAGCAAGCACCAGTTCAATCCAGAGTGACAAACGCTCACCGAAGAAGTCGCGAACCGCCATGACACCGATATAGGGAGTCATGGTCAAAATCAGCAAGGGCACTGAAAATGCCAGGGCAACCCAGAGCCGATGAGAAAAGTCCACCAACTCCGGGTTGGGCCCCTCATCTTCCGCGGTGGCCGATTCCTGCTCCAGTCCCATACCGCACAGAGGACATGCCCCGGGCTTTGTCTGTCGGACTTGAGGGTGCATGGGACAAGTGTAAACCACCCCCGAATACCCGGGTGGTACACGGTCATATGTTCGATCGTCGCCTGACGGTTTTTCATGATCTCCAGAACAATGGTGAGAGTGATCTGAATGAGAACTCACTTTATTGTTTTCCAGAGGCACAAGGTGCATCCCGCATTTCGGGCAATTCCCAGGCTCATCAGATATGACCTCCGGATGCATCGGGCAGGTATACTGGCCCTCCGACTCCTTCCCAGCACTATCTTTGATAGCAGAACTATTTTCTTTGGCAGACATCTTCCGATCATCCTTTCGATGGTTTCATACCATTCGAGCCTCTCAAGGTTCGACCTGGTCATAAGCAATGTAGTTGCCCTCTACTGCACTCCATTCCACTACGCCCGGATGAACTGAACCTGAAAAGCATTTCTGTGCTTTGCATTTTTTTGATCACCATCAACTTTTCGGTAAAGCCATTGCCCTGAGCTACGCGTCAAACCGGACTTTCAGCTGAAATTCAGTCTTTGCCTATAATCTGGTCAACTAAGCAACATAAAAGTTCGCTCGCCCCTTTTCAGAAGCTGGAGATACAAAAGATGGTCGGTCAGAGAATTATTCGCGTCGCGGTCAACGGTTATGGCGTTATCGGCAAACGGGTAGCGCAAGCCGTTGCGGTACAAAAAGACATGGCTGTGGCTGGCGTAGCTGATGTCGCGCAGGACTGGCGAGTGAGAGCAGCGCTGAGTAGAGGGTATGCCCTGTACGGCGCGACTGAAGAGCACGCCGTTGCCATGGGCGCAGCCGGGCTTGATGTTTCCGGCACACTGGATGACTTACTTGAAGCTGCGGATATCGTCGTGGACTGCACACCGAAACGTCTGGCCAGCAAGAATATCGAAACCTACCGGCGGCTTGGCATCAAGTACATCGTTCATGGCGGCGAGAAACATGAAAGCACGGGCCATTCATTCGTTGCCGAGGCCAACTACGCGAGCGCTGTCGGCCGCGACTGCAGCCGTGTCGTATCGTGCAACACAACGTCGATCATTCGTACCCTGTCAGCACTCAAACGCCACGGCTTGCTGGACCGGGCACGGGGAACCCTTCTGCGCCGGGCCACCGATCCCTGGGAGAGCCATCAGGGCGGGATCATGAATACCCTCGTGCCAGAGCCGGAGATTCCCAGTCACCAGGGCCCGGATGCCCAAAGTGTCGACCCGGACCTGGATGTGGTAACCATGGCGGTCAAGGTTCCGGAGACACTGGCCCACCTGCACTACTGGTCCGTTCAACTGACACGTGAGGCGAGCAAGGACGAAGTGCTCGATGCGTTCCGCACCTCCTCCCGCATTGTTTTCCTCCGGAACAGCGACGGGCTAAGCGCGATCAACAGCGTCAAGGAGTTGATGGCCGACCTTGGCCGACCTCACGACAGCCTGTATGAAGTCGCCCTTTGGGAAGACATGCTCAAAGTGCAGGGCAATGAGCTGTTTTATGCCTATATGGTCGACAACCAGGCGATTGTTGTTCCGGAAACCATCGATGCCATACGCGCACTGACCGGGGCCGAACCCGATGCGGAAACGTCGATCAGAGACACCAACGACAGCCTGGGTATCGGCTCTTTGGGGTTATAGATATGGACGGCAACCCCGGCGACGTCGCCTGTGAACCCGAGGGCGGGGCCGTGAAGGGTGTGTTCAGGCTGTTCGGTGAGGGAGACGAACTCTATGCGGAGATGATTCGCTCGGTCCGTGCTGCCACCCAGCGTATCTTTCTTGCTTCGTATATCCTCGCGGCGGACGAGGTGGGGACTGAACTGCTTGATGAACTGATGAAGCAGTCCCGCCACGGCCTCGACGTGCGCATTCACGTTGATGCGCTGGGCTCAAGCAGCGTTCTTACCCGAAAGCACCGACGCCAGCTCAGAGCCGCCGGCATCCGTCTTCAGCGCTTTCACCGCTGGAGTTGGCGGCAACCGATGCGTTACAACCGTCGCGACCATCGCAAGCTGCTGGTCATTGACGGCAAAACAGCGTACCTCGGCGGCTTCAACATTCATCGCGAAGGCTCGAGGCGCTATTACGGCCCAAAGCGTTGGCGCGACGTGCATGTGTGCTTCGAGGGGCCTCTGGCGGCGGAGGCTGACGCTCTGTTTGACGCCTTCTGGTGCGGTCACCCTGACTGGAGCCCACAGAGTCATACCATCGGTGACAGCCGGATCACTCCCAATACCACACGCGCCTGCCGCATCCAGCTGCGGTGCTCCATCAAAGACCAACTGGCTGGAGCATCCGACAAAATCTGGCTGGCGACGCCCTATTTCGTACCGGACCGGGGATTACGCAAACAACTTGCTCTCGCGGCCCGCCGTGGAGTCGATGTGCGGATCCTGACCACCGAAAAGACCGACTCGACCCCCGCACAATGGGCGGCCCGCGCCATTTACGGAGAACTGTTGGAACACGGCGTTCGCATATTCGAGTACACGCCCCGGCTAATGCATTCCAAAGTGCTGCTCGTTGACGATGTCTGGGGAAGCATAGGGACAGCGAACTTCGACTACAGAAGTTTGTTTATTAACTATGAACTGACGCTGATTTCCACAAACGAAGCCTTGAATGGCCAGTTAAGAAACGAGTTCGTAACTGATTTGCTGGATGCCAGTGAAATCACTGGCATCGCCTGGAAACACCGCGGCTTCATGAAAGGCGTGTATGACACGCTTGGCCTGTTGCTACGCAAGTGGCTTTGACGTGGGCCGGCTTAGATCGGGGCTCAACTTGCTTGGTATGCCGAACCAAGGTCCCAGACACCCGGTGCGGCAATGATTAAAGACACAGCGAGTGCTTTGGTGCGAGTCGAGTTAGACCGCCTTGATAATCTCAGACAGCCTATCTCTCACCTCACCCGCAATATGCTTGAGTTGCTCATTTTCGATCGCTGTCATGGATAACACGGGATCAACCGCACTGACTTCAACGCCCTCCGGGGTCTCGCGCAGTATGACATTGCACGGCAACATAGCGCCTACCCGGGGTTCCACGCCAATGGCTTCCCAAGCCATGGCTGGATTGCAGGCACCGAGAATTCGGTAGGCGAGCATGTCCTTGTCCAGTTTCTTTTTCATGGTGGCCTTAACATCAATTTCTGTCAGAACCCCGAAACCCTGATCGGCCAGGGCCTTGCGGGTTCGCTCATCCACTGTCTCGAAATCCACATTCTGAATTACGCGATTCATTGTGTAAGACATATACATTTCCTTTTCTTTGGGTAAACCGAGTGAGGCCTATAGTAGCCAGCCCTTCAATATCAACACCTAACCTTTTCAGAACCCATAGCGTACCCCCAGATACAGGTTATTGTTGTCCTCAAACTGACCGAAGAAGGTTTCCTCCTGGGCGCCGAAAAACAGGTTTCCGCCGGCTTCAACAGAGAGATGGTCATCAACCTGATAGCCCACCCGGGGGCGCAGGTACGCGTCCCGGTCCGAGGGCGAGTAGAACAGGAACAACGACCACGCCAGATTCTGGCTGTGTGTCAGCCAGGTAAGCCGCTGGGTGAGGACGTGGCGATTCTCGTCCCGCACCGGGGCACCCGGGGGCAAGGCCCGCCGGTAGGCCTCAAACTCGCCCATGCGCTCAAGGTAGTATTGCAGGCCCAGGGTCAGGTTACGGGCAATTTCCTGCTCATAGCCGAGCAGCAGGCGCAGCTCGCTGTTGCGCACCGTGGGATCGTCGCCATCGCGGTCGGCGCGGGAATCGTAATAGCCCAGCTCGACGTTGCCGATGCCGGGCCCCACCGGCCCGCGCAGGCTGGCGCCGAGCACCGACAGCGGAGGAAACCTGGCCCGACCGCTGGCCGGATCAGCCCCGGCCGGGCTCTTCCAGAAGCCGTCGTAGCCGTAGAGCGCGACCTCGTAGGCGCCAAGGTTACGGTACAGCCGGGCGGCCCACTCGTCGTCTTCGAACGCGTCCGCCGGGCGGCCCGCCAGTACAACCGCATTGCGCCCGGTCAGCCGCCCTTGCCCTGTGTTGAAGAAAGAGAGACGGCGACCGTCGATGAAGCGATCCGCGTCAAACCGGGGGGTGTAGACAAGGTCAAGATTGGCCCAGCTGGAAAAAGCCGAAACCTTCAGCGCGTCCGAGGGCGCCTTGAGGTACTCCACATCGCGGCCGATAAAAAACGAGACCCAGTCCTTGGGGAAACAGATCGTTGATGAACACCAGGTCGCCGGTTCCCCAGGTTAGTATCTGGCGCCCCAGCTTGACATCGGTATCCGCGCTCGGCGAAAACACCAGGCTGGCCTCGCGCAGGTCGAACGCGCCCTCACCCGATTCCAGGTCCACCGACCGATCATCGTCCAGGTCGTCATAGAGAAAATCGCCGGTAAGGCGCAGCGTTACTCCCTTGAAATACTTCTCCGCCTCGAGCTGCAACCGGGTTTCGGCGATGGAGAGATCGCGCTGGTGAGGATCATCGCCCAGCCGGGTTCCGCCGCGGGCCTCCCAGAAGCCGCGCAGACGAAATGGCAGCGCCGCCGCAGCCGATCGGTCGGTGGTCTGTTCTGCTCCGGTCTCACCCCCGAGGCCCGCTGGCAGGGCCGGTTCTGCGATATCACTGGCTGGCGCACCCAGCCCCTCCGGCAGCTCGGGCGCGGCCGCCCATAGCGCCCCGGGCGCTGCACCGAGAACGATACCCGCCAGCAACATGCCCCAGAGCAGGCTTCTGGTGTTCATCCACGCCCTCCTGCCCTCAGTGCACCGGTGGTCACTGCAAGTACTCCCTCGGTGCCCGGCGCAGATACCGCTCCGAAAACACGTCTTCCGGCAGGCTCAGGTCATAGTCAATGCCGCTGTAGGTCAGCTCCGTAGTGCCACCGTTACGCAGATTCTCCATCCTCGCCTTGACGACCGTGGGGTAACCCTGAATGTTCTCCACCGCCAGCGCGGTGTAACGCCGGTAGAGTTTGTCACTGTCGTCGATATACTCGGTGCGAACCGGCAGGAACGACTGCTTGTGGATATAGACATCGTAGTAGGCGAACTCAACCTCCCCGGGCCTCTTGGGTTTGTTGCGCACTACGTAGTAGTTATCCGTGGTTTCAATCAGCTCATGGCTGTCGGCATCAATACTGCGCCCGGAGATGTCCTCGTAGAAGAAATCCGAGCCGACGAAGCTGGTGCGTTTGTCGGAAGCGGCAATTCGCTTAACCAGATCCAGCGCCGGCAGGTACAGCCAGCGGTCGTCGTCCCGGTCCTGGTGTTTCCAAACCAGCAACGTCATCTGGCTCACATCCGCCGGTCGTCGGAAATAGACATAGTACTTCTGCTCGCCGAGATAGGCGCCCCCCTCAACGGCATCTGTCTCCGGACCGTCTCTCCGCAAAATGGTGAGTTCGCGACTACGGGTACGCCCCTGGCTATCCGTGATGGTCATAGCGACCCTGGCGCGGCCATCACGCCCCTGAAAGTAGGAGACCATATTGGCACGGTTGACAATGCGCTCCACCTCGGGCGCAGCGCCGGCATCCTGGGCCAGGGCAATGGGCGTGATGCCCAACGCCATTGCAATCAGGGCCAGCTTTTGGAACAGGGTAACAAGCCAGTATCTACTCATTGCACGCCTTCCTCTTGCTTTTGCGAATTCGGGACCGCCCTGCGGGCACCGGGAAACAGCCACCGTTGCAGCAGGGTTATCAGCGCCGGCAGGATCAGCAGTGTGCTCAGGCCGGCGGTCAACAGAATGGCCGCGATAAACACCCCCACCGTCTGGTAGGGCACGAGCGGCGCCGCCAGCAGCGGCAGGAAACCAACGCCAAGCACGATGGCGTTGCGGGTTATTGCTCGTGCAGGCTCACCGAACATCGGTGCCACCGAGCGACGCCAGGAGCCGGTCTCGGCCTGAGTGGCGCGGGTACGGGCCAGGAAGTGGATGGCGTAGTCCACGGCGAGCCCCAGACTCAGGGCGCTCAGCACGGCGACCGGCATATCGTAATTCTTGCCGACAATGCCGATCAGACCGTAGATGGCCCCGATGGTCACGGTCAGGGGGATCATGCACAGCAGGCCCCAGAGCAGAGAGCGGAACAATAGGGCCATCAACAGGAGCACAACAACGAAACTGCCGAACAGGGCCATGGCCATGCCGCTGACCATTTTTTCCTGCCAGACGACATTGATATAGTTCAGACCGAACCAGCGTGCCTGGAGCGATGCAGGCTTTGCTGAGAAGGTTTTCGATGTCGTTGGCCTGTACCTGAATCCGCCGGATAACGCGCTGGTGCTGTCGGTTGACGAAAAAACGCAGATCCAGGCACGGGACGACCAGCTTATACGCGGCCCTGAATATCCTGAACGGCGAAGTGATTGGGCGCATTACACAACGCCACCGCGCCAAAGAGTTTCTCGATTTTCTGCGACAAATTGATCGAGAAACACCGAAAGAGCAGGACCTTCATCTGATTCTGGACAACAGCTCGACTCACAAAACACCAGAAGTGAAGGCCTGGCTGGAAAAGCATCCCCGGTTCAAGCTTCACTTCACACCAACCAGCGCCTCTTGGCTGAATGCCGTGGAGGGCTGGTTTGGTCAACTGGAACGCCGCGCTTTGTACCGTGGCATTTTTACCAGTGTCGGCGAACTTAAGAAGGCGATTCGTCGCTTTATCCAAACTCATAATGAGAAACTGGCAAAGCCGTTCCGCTGGCACAAGAGTGCAGAATCGATTATGACTTCAGTGACGCGAGCAAAGCTGAGTGTTATTGATAATAAATAAACGGATTACCCAGACGGGACACTAGCTGAATCGGTTGCCGCCCGGATTGTTTTAGTGTGAGAATCAGCACGGTGATCACCAACGCTTTACTTTTTTTGCGTTGGCCCGAACATTGTCGTCTGTAAACCGACACCACGCCAGTTTCCGCTGGGTCCACCACCCGGCCTGCAACCCGCCTCCGTGGGTTTTGATCAGTTCCATTAACTCGTCAAGAGACCAATGGGTTCCATCGTAGACGACATGCAGCTGGTTGTTCGGTTTGCGCTCGGCAAAATCAACACAGGGATGATGGTTGAGTTCATGGATGAAATCGCCCCACTGACTCTCGCCAAATCACTCACCATTTTGGCACGTAGATGCCGGTGAGGTGAGGAGGAGTCCATCCCATTGATTCAGGTTACTGATGAAAATGAATAATCACGGTAATCCTGATGCCTATGCGCCGTATCCTCTTGGCCGTGTAGCGACAAACGTCAGGCACTCACCCAACCGATCTCATTGTACCCGGCGTCGAAAGACCCAAAGGGAGAAAATAAACAGCGTGACACCGATTACCAGCAAGGCGAGAGCCTCATCCCAGAGAACCGCCAGGCCGGCGCCTTTGAGGAAAATACCGACGATGATATCCATGTAATAACGCAGTGGACTCAGCAGGGAGAGGCTTTGCAGGAAAGGCGGCATGGCTTCTACCGGCGTCAAACTGCCCGACAGGAACATCAGCGGGAAAAGTCCGAAAAAGGAGAGCAGCAACGCCTGCTGAAGGGTCCGGCTGTAGGCGGCAATCAGTACGCCCAGCGCAATCGCACTGAGCAAAAAGATGGCGGTCAGCACCAGAAATAAAAGCAGACTGCCCTGAAGGGGCACATCAAAGACTCTGACAATCACCAAACTCGGAAAGATGGACAGTACGCCCATGATCAGCGTGGGTGTGACCTTGGCCAGGAACAGTTCCAGGGTGGAAATGGGCGTCACCAGCAGCTGCTCGATAGTGCCTCGCTCCTTTTCCCGGACAATAGAGGCGGCCGGGTGAATAACGCCCACCATCATACCGGCCAGAGCAATCATCGATAACACGATAAAACCCGATGTTGTCAGATCGGGGTTATACCAGATACGGATCAGGGGTACCGCGACCCCCTTCTTCCCGGCAGCAGGGAGCGCTTCGCGCTCCTGGCGCTGGACGATCTGCAGAGCATCATTGACGGCATTGGCGGCAATGTTGGAATTGGTGCCGTCCTGGAGCAACTGGAGCTGAGCACTCTTGCCAGCGAGAAGAGCACCTTCGAACCCGGCGGGAACGACCAACACCATGGTGGCATCGCCTTTCTCCAGGAGGTCAGTGGCGGTTGCCACACGGGTTTCCTGAAATTTCAGGTCGAAGGTTTCGCTCACCGCAAATTTCTGGATCAACGAGCGACTCAAGGCGCTGCGATCCTCGTCCACCACCGCCAGGGGCAGGTGGCTTACATCAAAACTGAGCGCAACGGCACAAATGACGACTTCAATGGTGTAAAGCCAAAGTATCAGGGTCAGTATCAACCGGTCACGAAAGAACTGCACGAGCTCCTTGCGCAACAAACCAAATAAGGCAATTCCCATCAGGCCACCTTCTGCTTCATTCGCCAGGCCGCGAAGACAAATACCAGGACCGTATAGACGATCAACATCATCAGATTTGGCAGAACGGCTTCAAGGCCGGCTGATTTCAGTACGATGCCCCGGGAGATTTCCATAAAATAACCGGCAGGGAAAAGCCAGCTATACAGTTGCAGGGCAAGAGGCATGGTGAACAGAGGGAACAGAAAACCGGAAAACAAAAACGACGGCATCAAGGTGACAATCAGCGTTATCAACATGGCCGCCAACTGGGTACGGACCAGGGATGAGACCAACAGGCCGATACCCACCGTGGTCAGCACATAAACGAAAGCGGACGTCAGCAGCAGTATCGGGCTGCCGGCAATGGGGACCTGAAACCAGGCAAACCCCACCACCATGACCATAAGAATCTCCAGGAAAGCCACCAGACCGTAGGGCACCAGCTTGCCGACAACAAACTCGGTTGAGGTGACCGGCGATGCATAGATCTGCTCAATCGTACCGGTCTCTTTCTCACGCACGATCGCTAGGGCGGTCAGCAGGGGTGGGAACGCCATCAGGATCACGGCAAATAACCCGGGGATGACGAAATTGACGCTGCGCAGGGAGGGATTGAACCAGACCCTGGCCTGGACCCGGACGGCGCTCTGACGCGGGGCGGGGAAATTTGCGATTACCGCCTCGGCATAGGCCGATGCCAATCGACCCAGAACAGGATAGCCGCCGTCCACGATCACCTGGACAGGCGCCTCGTCGCCTCTGAGCAGTTGCCGGGCCAAGCCGGCTGGAATCACCACGCCCATGCTGATGGTCGAGCTTTGCAGTGCCGACTCCAGATCGCGGAGATCGGTCGTTTTCTGCTCTAATTGAAAATACCGCGAGCTGTCGAAACGGGCTGACAGGTCGCGGCTTGCCGGCGTGTTGTCCAGATCGTAAATGCCCACGGCAACCTGTTCCACATCCAGATTGACCGCATAGCCGAACAGAAAAAGCATGATCAGCGGCATGATCACGGCCAACGCAATGGTAACCGGGTCGCGAATCAGCTCGCGACTTTCCTTGACGATGAGGGCTCCAAGCCGATGAGCCTTCATGGTCCCAACGCCCGGGAATTGGCCGTTCCCGCCTGTTCTATGGCCGCCGTGAAGAGCATCTCCACCGTGGCGTCGGCTTCGAGGCCGAGCGAATGATTCAGCGATGATCGGCTACCGTGTGCAAGCAGCCGCCCGTCCAGCATTAACGCCAAACGATCACAATAGGCCGCTTCCTCCAGGTAGTGGGTAGTGACCAGCACGGTCATACCGCTGGCGGCCAGCTCACGGATAACCCGCCAGAAACGGTACCGGGCGACGGGATCGACACCCGAGGTGGGCTCATCAAGGAACAAGACCCGGGGCCGGTGAAGCAGGCTGCAGGCCAGCGCCAGACGCTGGCGCAAGGCACTTGAAAGATCACCGGTGAGCTTGTCGGGAATATCTGTCAGCCCCGTTACTTCCCTGGCCCAGTCGATCGCAGCCCGCGCCGCGCCTCCGGCCAGGCCGTAGGCATTGGCAAAGAAGCGGAGATTCTCCCAGGGGGTCAGTTCCAGATAGAGTGAAAACCGTTGTGACATATAACCAATTTGCCGGCGCAATGCGGTGCTACCCCCGCCGGAGCTCACCCCGGCCACCCGGGCGTTGCCCTCATCGATGGCCACCAGCCCGCACAAGGCCCTGATCAGGGTTGTCTTGCCCGCCCCGTTGGGCCCCAGCAACGCAAGCAGTTCGCCAGATGGCGCCTCGAAACTCACCCGGTCAACGGCCTTGAAATGTCCGAAGCGGACGCTCAGGCCGGTGGCCACCAGCCCTTCCTCTTTTCCCCTGTCTTGCCGGGCCAATTCCGGAAACTGCTGCTCGCCGGCCCTCCTGTCCGTCCGCAGCACAAACAGATCCTCGAGCCGGGGCTCGGCCGCCGCCAGGTGGGTTCCCTCGGGCAATAACTCGGCGAGCTGGTTTTCAGCGATGTCCGCGTTCATCACCAGTCGCAGGTGATCCGGCAACCACTGCACTGAATGGACGCTGTCAATTTGAGCCAGGATGCCGGACAACTCCCGCAAGCCTCGTCCGGTATCTCCAGCATTTACAGTGAACACCCTTCCGGCGGCGGGCCTCAGCAGCTCTTCCAGCGACCCATCCGCAAGAACGCGGCCCTGTTCCAGCAGCAGTATCCTGTCGCAGCGCTCCGCCTCGTCCATGTAGGAGGTAGCCACAACCATGGTCAGGCCCTGCGACCGGAAGCGGTCGAGCATGGTCCAGAGATGGCGCCGGGACAGGGGGTCGACGCCGAGCCCCGGTTCGTCAAGGATCAGCAGCTCCGGTTCATGGACCAGATTGGTACATAGCGACAACTTTTTCCGCATGCCACCGGACAGTTTGGCGGCGGGCCTGTCAGTAAAGCGGCCAAGCCCCGACATGGATAGCAACCTTTCTGAACGCTCCCGATAGAGTTCGTCGGGCACATCCCGGATGCGAGCGGCAAAGCTCAGGTTTTCCTTGACGCTGAGTCGATCGTAAAGCGTAAATCCCTGGGACATATAGCCAATCTGGGCAGCAACCTGCTTGGCCTCACGACGGGTATCGAAGCCCAGGACCCGGCATTCCCCCACAGTGGGGTCCAGGATGCCAGCCAACATCTGTAACAGCGTCGTCTTGCCAGCGCCATCAGCACCGACAATGCCCACTCGTTGGCCGCGATCAACGGAAACATCCAGTGGCTCGATGACAACATTGTCTCCGAATTGGCGGCCAAGGCCTTTGGCGACGATGGGTTCCGGGGAAGACATGACGGCTCAGCGCGCCGGAACCGAGAGGGTCGCTGGCCACTCGGCGTCCGGATCCCAGCGAATCCAGGCATCTGCCGGCATACCCGGTTTCAGAGCATCGGCCGGATTATCCAGCACCAGGGTAACGCCATAGACCATCCGAACTCTCTCGTCGGGCATGTGGACATCGCGGGGGGTGAACTGGGCGAAATCGTCAATCCTGCCGACTTTGGCGGAAAAGTCCCCGGGCAAACCGTCCACGCGGATTCTGGCGGGATCCCCCAAGCTGATCCGGTTGAGGATATCACCGGGGACATAGACCTTGAGTTCGAGCTGCTGCAGATTCACCATCGTGGCCAGCGGCTGGCCGGTATCGACAACCTCTCCCGTCTCCACCGCCCGGATCAGGATGGTTCCGGAGAGCGGCGCGGCAACCTCCGCTTTGTCCAGTTGCGATTCAGCCAGTGCCACCTGCGCCGCCCTTGCAGCCACCTGCTCTTCGGCGGCATCCTTCTGCCGCTGGAGAGACTCAAGTCGGCCCCGGGCCTCACTGACGGCATTTTCCGCCTGATCCAGATCACTCGAGCTGGCCAGATTGCGGGACCGCAAGTCCCGGATCCGCTGCCGTTGTTTCTCGGCATTCTTGAGATGATGACGCCAGGTGGTGATTTGGCTGTCGAAGCCGTCACGGACTTCCCGCGCCGAGGCCAGCTCGGCCTGTGCCGAGCGCAGGCGGTCTCTGGCATCGGCGGGGTCGATCACGGCTACCGTGTCGCCAGCCGAAACCTTGCTGCCTTCCGCGAGATGGTGCTCGATGACCCGACCGGCCACTTCGGCCGCGATCCGCACTTCCCGCCCCTCGATATGGCCATTGCCATAGACGATTCCCTGCGGCAAGGGCTCTTCCCCAAACAGAACAAAAACCCCATAAGAACCGCCGGCGAGCACCAACACCGCTATCAGAGACCAGAGCCAGGATTGGGATTTCACCAAACACTCCTTATGACATTACTGTTCAGGTTGGAGCCGGGATCAGGGCCACTGCCTCTCACTCCAGCCAATGAGATCGCCCATTCTAGCACTCGGCAGCCGCCGCGACCAAGGTCGTTGCCGGATCTTAAGCGGCTCATTCAGGTCGCCCTCGAAGATGGCCGTCAGGGCATCGTCAAAGACGCAAAATGGATTGGTAGCCTGCCACATCCACCTCAAACCGGGTGTTCTGACGCAAGTGATCCCTCAGCGCCTCCAGCGCCTCCGGATCACCGTGGATCAGGTTGATCGGCGTTTCGGGGGCCAGGTCACTCTGAGCAAGCCACTGTTCAATCTCTGCGAAATCCCCGTGCCCGGAAAGCCCACTCAACACCTCCAGCCGGGCCTTGACCGGAATCCAGTCGCCGTGGATCTTGATCCTTTCCGCTCCATCAACCATTTTGGCGCCTCGTGTCCCCCCTGCCTGTAACGGTAAAAGAATCAGGACACCAGAACGATAACGATCAGTGTGATGCCCCAGGCCCCAGGCCCCAGCGTGATTGAACGATTCATTCATAGCATGATTGACCTATATGTCGGGCGGCTAGCTGAATCGGTTGCCGCCCGGATTGTTTTAGTATGAGAATCAGCACGGTGATCACCAACGCTTTACTTTTCCCCGTAAAGACTGTTGTAAATCGATCCTCGCGCTCTATCGCTACAATGTCGCCTTATCAGCGCCTGAGGAGCCACTTTTTGACAGGATCGCCTGCACTATCGAATGGGCATCACATTTGTTGGCCTGCAGCAGCCCCGATGTATCCAGGGTGCCACCATGGTTTTCATAGCCAAACGCCAGCGTCCGGTCAGGTCCGAGATCGAGAGGACGGCAGATTCCCAGCAATGCCTCTGGGCGCATATGGCAGACGAACACTCTGAGTTTTGTATCGTGGGGAAACAGCTCGGCCCTGTAAGAAGTACCAGACTGATGTCCTGACTCGATTGGATCCCGGGGACTCCGGAATCGACCGGGCTCGAGAAGGCAGACCACACCACTCGAAAGCCCTCTCTGAGCCAGCGCTTCGGCAACCTCAAGGCAAACCCGGAGTTGATAGGCGCCGACAGCGATCAACTGCACATCACCGGCTTCACCAAGAGCGATGGCACCATCCCGGAGCAATTGCACAGCCTGACGGCCGTCAAAAACGGCAGGCAGTTTTGCCTTGGGAACCGTCATGGCCCAGAACTGCCCCTGGGTTCGAAAACACTCGTTAAGGCACGCCACAGCACTATTGCAGTCGGGAGGATAGACAACGCGGGCAGTGTCACTCATTTCTCCCATCAGGACTTCGCCGAAGGCCGGGTCCTGATGAGACTGCTCGTTCTTGCCGTTTTCCCAGAGGTGCGACGTCGCAATGACCGGCACGGATAACCATCGGGCGGGCCGACCGAGACTTTTCTGGTGTCGCGCAAAAATAATTTCCTGCCGAAGAGCGCCAATCATTTTCATGGCAAACGCTTCGTAGGACACCACCAGATTCATACCTCCCTTATTACCCAGAGCGGCGCTGACAACGGCCTCCTCATTCAGGGCTGTGATTACCGAGCCGTGAAGGGATTCCGCAAGGCCGGGCTCGGGCGTCAGGGTGCGATGCTTCAGAAGGTCAAGCGACTGGTTCATCTGATTACTACGCAATTCATCCGGGTTCCCCAGGCGAATACGAAGCGCCGGGTTGGCCTTTACAAGGGCAACAAACTGCCGATCAATCGCCACCATGGGCGACTCTGATACCGCCGTTTGCAACCAGACCGGTTCGGGCACAGTTTGCAGCTTGACGTCACGACAACTCAGCGGATGATCCTTTTCCGCAGGCCGATCGTCTGCCCGGTGAGTTGCCAGCACGTCGCGGGCGCCGTGAATCTCGATCTCGGGCACAAACAAACGGGCAATGGATTCGTTAAAGTGCCTGCGCGAGACCTCATCAAATCTCGGTATTGCCGGAAGCGGGGTACCATGCGCCGCGTTTGAACCAGCACCATAGAAACCATAGCCTTTGACCGTCTCGGCAATCAGATAGGGGAGCTTTACAGGGTACCTCATGTGGCCGGCGCTGACCTGTTCGCTGCACGCCTGAAGCCTCGATTCGGCCTCGAAGATGCCCCAGATAAAGGCCGCAGGATCGCGGCCATCAATGAGTATGGGGTAAAAGCCATTGAGCTCCAGGTGCTGCCGGAACCAGTCCGCCCCCCCTTGCAGAAAAATGGTTGACCGTTGATCAATGCGGCGCCCGTTAGCAATCATCACCGGGGTCACCAGGCCACAGTCCTCGGCTCGCCACCAGCGGCTTGCCCAGTCGCTGCCCCGCTGCTCCTCAAATGCCCCATCACTGAGAAACGCGACCAGACGCTCCCCCGGCAGCGGCATGTGGGTGTATTGCAGTTCAGCGAAGCCCAGATATCCGCCCTCGATCAGCCCGCCGGCAGTGTGGGGGTTGACGTGACTGCCCAGGGGAACCCCCGGTGTGCCATCCGGAGTGACGGCGTAGCTGTAAAAGTCACTCACCAGCCGGGACAGCCCCACCTCGTCGAGCGTGTACCGAGCCTGCTGTTCTGGATGCAGATTGCCGAGCAGTATGTTGACGCTTTCGATAGCCGCCACACAGTGCCCCTGCCCCATCAGCCAGCTACGGGTCAGCCCCGCCAACGCGTTGGCGGCCGTGTAGCCAAGATAGGCAGGCACCATGTTCAGCGAACCACCGGTATGTCCCTGAGGATTTTCCTTGAAGTCATCCGCCGCCAGCGGCTGTCCGGACAGGTCCACTCTGCTGGCATAAGTCATGTGGGCTACCAGCCACATGGCCGCGTTGGTGAGGGTGTCTGCAGCCTCGAAAATAATCAGGGCATCGTCGAGCGAGTCATAACGCCCGGCACAAACGAGTTCCTGGCACAGGTCGAACACGCGCACCTGGGTCAAATCGGTATGTTCGATCACCCCGCGCCCTTTTGCCCAGTTGGCAAACTGGGGGTAACGCTGCCGGTATTGGGCAGCACGCTGCTGGATTCGATGTGAATCCTCAATGGAATAGCCGTTCATGATCTCTCCCTGATAACTCTACTGACGTTAATGGTGGCCTACTAGAAATCCTCGCCGTAAATATCCGGATTACCCCGGGTATTTGCCCGGTCTCACATCAAAGACGCAAAATGGATTGGTAGCCTGCCACATCCACCTCAAACCGGGTGTTCTGACGCAAGTGATCCTTCATGGCCTCCAGCGCCTCCGGATCACCGTGGATCAAGTTGATCGGCGTTTCGGGGGCTAAGTCACTTTGAGCCAGCCACTGTTCGATCTCTGTGAAATCTCCATGTCCGGAAAGCCCACTCAACACCTCCAGCCGGGCCTTGACCGGAATCCAGTCGCCGTGGATCTTGATCCTTTCCGCTCCATTAACCATTTTGGCGCCTCGTGTCCCCCCTGCCTGATAACCGGCAAAGATAACGGTTGTACGGTGCTGGCCGAGGAGACGTTTGAAGTGATGAAGAATGCGACCGCCCGTTGCCATACCGCTGCCTGCAATAATTACGTGCGGGTAGGCCTGATCAGCCAGCGCCTTGGAGTCCTGGACGCTGCGGCTATAATGAACGGTGCTGCACATTTCGTGGCATTCTGAACTGCTCAACCGATGCTGATCTTCGTAGCGGCAGTAAATCTCAGAAACATCAATCGCCATGGGGCTATCCAGATAAACTGGCAACCTTGGAATTCGTCCCGCCTTCATCAGGTCGGTGAGCATATGCTGCAAGACCTGCGCCCTGCCCACAGCAAAGGCCGGAATCAATATATTGCCCCCTTTGTCGACGGTTTCATTAACGATGTCTGCCAACTGCGACAACGGGTCCGCATCGTCGTGGCGACGATTGCCATACGTTGACTCCAGCATCAGCATGTCCAGAGCTGGCAGAGGCGCAGGTGGCCTCATGAAAATATCATTGAGGCGGCCCACATCGCCGGAAAAACCGACGCATTTACCTTCCGCCTCGATGATGACACAGGCCGCCCCGAGAATGTGCCCGACCGGTCGCAGATGAAAGCGTATATCACCGAGCTGGATCACTTGGTGAAAGTCCACCGACTGAAACAGCTCCATGCAGGCTTCTGCATCCTCCTGATCATACAGGGGCTCCGGATTCTCATGCCTGCTCAGCTTATGGCGGCCGAGGTAATGTGCCTCCTCTTCCTGAAGATGGCCGCTATCGGCCAGCAATATGCTGCATAGCTCTCGGGTGGCGTGATGGGTATAAACCGCCCCCCGGAAGCCCTGCTTGTACAACACGGGGATGTAGCCTGAATGATCCAGATGGGCATGGGTCAGAAGCACGGCATCCAGCGAGGCAATATCGAGCGGCAACGGTTGCCGGTTGCGCTTTCTCAGCCACTTGTACCCCTGAAACAGGCCGCAATCGACCAATACACGTGTCTGGCCGGTTTCAACCAGGAACTTGGAGCCGGTCACGGTTTCCGTGCCACCCAGAAATGTAATGTTCATCGGCGCTCATCCTCCACCTGATTGAGAAAATGCCTGACCGGCGGCACCAGCAACTCGCTGACATCGATCTCATTGCTGCTGTGTGGAACCGTGTTGGTGGTCACCAGCGTCTGCAGGCCGGTACCCAGAAGGTAGGTGTCCGAGGCCTCCGCAAAAATGCCATGCACCGCCGCACACAGGATGGCCTCCGTGCCTTGTGCCTTAAGTGCCCTGACACACTCGCCAATGGTGCGGCCGCTGGAAATAACGTCATCAATGATGACGGCTTTCCGGCCGTTATACGCCGAGATATCCGGCAAGGTGACTTCAACGCGCCGGTCACCCAGACGCTGCTTGGTGCCAATGACATAAGGATGGTTACTGGCCTGCGCGATACTTGATACCCATTGCTCACTTTCCGCGTCCGGACCTACCAGCAACAGACCGTTTTGCCCCCGTAGCCAATCCGCCAGCGCCGGTGCTCCCTGAACAACTTGCGTGGGTATGCTGTAGATTTCGTCAAGAGACTGGTACCTGTGCAAATGTGGATCAACGGTGATCAGCCAGTCGATATGTAAAGACAAAGACTGGGCAAACACCCTGGAAGTGACCGCCTCCCCTTCTTCGAAGCGTCGATCCTGGCGCATATAGCAAAGATAGGGCGCCACCAACCCAATCGACCTGGCACCGAGTTCCCGGAGAGTTTCAAAGAGAAACAGGAGAGCAAGGTATTTGGTGTCTGGATGCGTTAGGTCGGCCAATATTACGCAGTTCGCACCTTTGACTGATGTGAGCACACGTAAGTAGGACTCACCATCAGGGAACCTCCGCACCTCCAAACTTCCCGGCTCCAGATTGAGCCGATCACAAAGTTTTTCCCGTAATGGATGGGGAGCAAGGCTGAACAACACACTTTTTTCAGTAATGCCCACAATCATTCCTCTCGCTTTACAGTGAAGATTGCCGGCCCCATATCGTTAAACGCCAGCGCATAATCCTGCTGCCCCGGACTGTCACTGAGCAATTCATAGAGAGGCTCTCCCTTAGTGACTCTATCACCGACGGTCGCCAGTAGCCGCAGCCCTGCGGTAGAGCTGGCAGGTGCGCCTGCCAGCTTGGCGACACGGGCAAGCCGACGATTGTCGATAGACACGATTGTTCCGGATTCCGAGCACAGAACTGGGCGCCTAAAACGGGCTTCACCTAAGCTCCTCTGCCCTCCCTGAGCCTCTGTTATACGCTTGAACTGCCCCCAGGCAGAGCCGTTTTGAAGTAGTCGTTCTGCTTTGACCATCCCCTCTTTCACGCCACGACCATCAGCCAGATCGAACAAATGGCCAGCCAGCATGATGGCGCGGCTCCGTAGATCCTCCGGCGCACCCCGCTTTCCCTGCAACACGGCCAAAACATCACGGGCCTCCTCTGTCGGCCCGATCCCTGCACCAACCGGCTTGCTGCCGTCTGTCGCGATGCAGCGTACCTTCAGCCCACAGGCCGCCCCAACGCTTGTGAAAAGAGAGGCCAGCCGGTCGGCATCGCCGGGCGTTCGAACCTTGGCCGTCTCCCCCACCGGAATATCAATCACCGCATGGGTGGAACCGGCAGCAATCTTCTTGGACAGCACCGAGGCCACGAGCTGGCCCTCACCATCAAGGTCCAGCGCTCTCTCGATGCGAATCAACAGGTCATCAGCCGGGCTGAGGTTCATCGCCCCACCCCAGGCGAGACAGGCACCGGTTTCTCTGACCACACGGCGAATCTCGTTCAGCCCAAGCCTCACATTGGTCAGCGCTTCCATGGTGTCCGCTGTTCCCGCCGGTGAGGTGATGGCACGGGAGGAGGTTTTAGGCATTACTAAGCCTGCTGCGCTGACGATCGACACAACCAGCGGCGTGGTCCGGTTGCCCGGCAGGCCTCCAACACAGTGTTTGTCGAACACACGATCCACGCCTGGCCAATCGAGCTGTTGTCCGCAATTCACCATCGCCTGGGTCAAAGCAACAATCTCATCGAAACCTAATCTGCCACCCGCACAAGCGCTCAGGAAACAGGCTATTTCGACATCGCTGTATTTGTGTGCGGAGATATCGGAGACAATGCGGGCCATCTCAGCCGGAAGCAAGCTGTGTCCGAATACTTTCCGACGAACCAGACTCAAGGATTCGATATAGGGCGCATGATGTACTGAAACCAGGTCAGACTGAGCCACCCCGAGCCGCTCTATGGCGATATCTGAAAGCCCCGCATACCCTTTGGGAACCGTTTCATCAGACGAAATATTGAGAGTTGCGATGATGGAACGTCCCTGCGAGGAAATTCCCACCCTGGAACTGGCGGAGAATCCTTCTGAAAGGCAGACATCACAATCATCACGCATGTAGACAACAGGTTCCTGATGAGTATTGATACCCATCTTGAAAACCCGCAACTGACCGGAAGACCCCGCCATGTATCAACACCCTTTTCTGCGTCGAAGAATAATTTCAGTGCTCTGATCAGAGGTCGTTCATACGCCCTATCTGCCTGGCCAATCGCATAGCTTCGTTCTCTTCCATGGTTAGCAACGATTGCAGTAATTCTTTCGCCTCGGGAATCTCGGCTTTGTCGGCCATGGTGCGATAAAGGTCCTCTATCTGATCATGGAAATCGAATACTTCTCTGCATATGCCCTCAAAATCCAGCTGTGCGTAGGGCTCATCGCAGGTTCTGTGGGTCTTAATGGGATGGTGAGACAGGTAGTCGTAGACCCTTGTCTCCAATGCTTTGAAATCGCCCTGCGACTTGAATTCATTCACGATACGTTCCATTTCCGATTCATGGGTCGCCAGATAGTCCAGCAGCGCCCGTGCTCGCTCCTCTTCATTCTTCGTAGCGCAATGTGACATACACCTTGCAAGGTGAGCATGCAAATCCCGTGTCCAGCTAATAAGTTCTCCAAAGGTTTTGATGTCCATTTACCCGTTCCCCCTTGTTGTCATTAATCATGTCAGCAAACAGCAATTACCTACCACTTAAACTCATAAGCCTGAATTCACACTGAAAAACCCCAACAAAAGATGCAAAAAGAGTCGCTCAATAGCGTGGGCTTGATGAACATCAATTTTTCCAATTGGAAGTGTTCGTCTACCCTAAGCCGTCCAGTTGGGTGCGCTTTAACAGGAGTGCATTTACCGCAACAAGAGCGGAGCTTCCAGACATTGCGAGCGCCGCTACTTCTGGGCTTATCACCAACGGATAGAACACGCCTGCCGCCGCGGGAAAGGCGATGACGTTATAGCCCACCGCCCAGAACAGGTTCTGGTGCATCTTGCGCAGGGTAGCGCGCGACAGCTCGATGGCTCCCAGCACATCGTAGGGGTCGCTCTTCATCAGCACCACGTCAGCGCTCTCAATGGCCACATCGGTGCCGGCACCGATGGCGAAACCCACCTCCGCCTGGGTCAGTGCCGGGGCGTCATTGACACCGTCGCCCACCATGCCAACCTTCTTGCCCTGAGCCTGGAGCTCCTTGATCTTGTCTGCTTTCTGCCCCGGAAGGACATCGGCGATCACCATCTCAATGCCGAGTTCCCGGGCGATGCGCTCGGCGGTGGCCTGGTTGTCGCCGGTGAGCATCGCCACCTCCACCCCGCGTTCACGCATCTTTTTGACCATTGCAGTAGCGGTGGGGCGCGGCGCATCGGCAATGGCGATAAGGCCGACCAGCTTCCCGTCCTGGGCGACGTGCACCACGGTCTGACCCGCGCTCTGCAGACGCGCGGCCTCGTCCTTCAGGCTCGCCATGTCGACCTTCTCTTCGTCCATCAGCCGGCGGTTGCCGAGCAGCACGGTCTTGCTGCCAATCTCCGCCCGCGCGCCCTTGCCCTCGATGTTGGTGAAGCCGGTCAGCGGATCGAGCTGCAAGCCTTCGGCCTTACTTTGTATCGCCTTGGCCAGAGGATGGTCCGAGCCCTGCTCCACCGTCCCCGCCAGTGCGAGGACCGCCTCCTCGGTGCTGCCCGCCACCACGACCACCTCGACCACCTGCGGCTCGCCCATGGTCAGGGTGCCGGTCTTGTCGAAGACCACAATATCCAGCCGGGTGGCATCCTCAAGTGCAGAGGCATTCTTGAACAAGATGCCGTTCCTGGCGCCGAGGCCGGTGCCCACCATCACCGCCATGGGCGTGGCAAGGCCGAGGGCATCCGGACAGGCGATCACGAACACGGTGATAGTCAGGGTCACGGCAAGCAGCAGGCTTTGGCCGATCCACCAGAACCAGACGGCGAAGGTGAGCAGGCCGATTACGATGGCAATCACCACCAGCCACTGTGACGCTTTGTCCGCCAGCAGCTGCGCCGGGGCCTTGGAGTTCTGCGCCTCCTGCACCAGCTTGACGATCTGCGCTAACGCGGTGTCGGAACCTACCTTGGTGGCGCGATACCTGAAGCTGCCGCTCTTGTTAATGGTGGCCCCGATCACCTTATCGCCGGGCTTTTTTTCCACCGGCATGGACTCGCCAGTGAGCATGGACTCATCCACCAGGGACTCGCCCTCCAAGACCTCACCGTCCACCGGAATCTTATTGCCGGGGCGGATCACGACGATGTCGTCCTTCAGAACCTCAGCGGTGGGAACCTCCCGTTCCTGGCCATCACGCAACACAGTGGCCTTGGGCGGCGCGAGATCCATCAGCGAGCGGATGGCGTCCGAGGCACCGGCACGGGCGCGCATCTCCAGCCAATGGCCGAGCAGGATGAACACCAGCAGCACCGCCACCGCCTCGAAAAACTGCACACCCGGGAAAAAGAGCGTGGAACCGACGCTGAACAGGTAGCCAGTACCCACCGATAGAACGACCAGCACAGCCATGTTGAGCACGCCGTTTTTCAGCGCGCGCCAGGCGGCAACAAAGAACGGCCAGCTTGGCCAGAGCACCGCGATGCTTGCCAGTAATAGCAACCACAGGTCTAGCCGCAGCCCGAAGGGCGGTGCTGGCGGTTCGAACAGCCCACCCATGGGCGAATAAATGAAAATCGGGAGGCTGAAGATCAGGCAGACCCAGAAACGGTTGCGCATGTCGCGCACCATTGCCTGCATGTCCATGCTGCCGCCGTGACCCATCTCGTGGGCCATTTCGTCCTTTGCGCCAGTATGTTCGCCGTGTTCAGCAGGATGCGCGGTATCGTCGTGGCCGGTGTGGGAGGCATGGCCATCGTGGACGGGCATGGACACAGCCCCGGCTTCGGTCGGCGGGTCCCCCGGGTCGCAAACGTGCCTGGGCAACTGTTCTCCGGAACAGTGATAGCCGCACTCGTGTATCCGGGCCTTGATAGCCTCAAGGTCCACCGTCGCCTCATCATAGGTGACGGTCGCGCTGCCGGCCACATAGTTGACCTCGGCTTTCTTAACGCCGGGCAATCTCAACAACTGTTTCTCCACGCCCCGAGCACTCAGTGCCGATAGCAAGCCGCGGATCTCCACGACGGTATTTTTCATTCCTTGGTCCCCTTTCCTTAATTGGCCAACCGGAGCTTTTATCAGGCAGACGAACACCCAGCATAAGCGCCATCCAGATCATCAGAGCATATCTACCTGAATCCAAAATGAATCACCGGCTTAAACCGAATCAGATTGTGATCTCGGTCAAGAAACCCCAGAGCCGCGTTCAAATGATTTATCCGGCACAGCATGACAACTGTTTTACATCCTTGGTGAACGTTTGCGCACAGAGCTTGAGTCCTTCAACCATGGTCAGATAGGGGAACAAGTCATCGCCGATTTCCTGAACGGTCAAACCTGCTCGTAACGCCATCACCGCCGTTTGGATAATTTCACCGCCTTCCGCTGCGACAACCTGCACCCCGAGCAACTGCTTCGGCTTCAGAGAGGCCAACGGTGGCGACTTGAGGATCGGTAAACATGACCGCGGGCATGGCACTGAGGTCGAGCCTGGCCTCGCCTTCCTTACAGGAATATCCCATCTAACACGTAATCCTGAACACCGGCAGACTCGCTCAGCGCCCAGGGCCGGATAGGCTTTTTACACTCAGCTACACTGGCTGCGTCAGGATAGCACCCACTGAAACGATCCCCACGAATTAAAGAATTAGAGAGGATCAGCCAAGCCTTCCAAGAACTGGAAACGTCGACAACATCCATGACGCGAATAGAGTCATCTGACCGGTGAGCACCAACACGCCCATGACAACGAGTACCAGGCCTGCAAACACTCTCAGCAGTCGACTCCAGCGACTGAACCAGCGCACTCGTCGGCGAAAGTGCTCAATGAATAGGGCAGTTCCCAGGAAGGGAAGAGCCAGCCCTAACGAATAGGCAGCAAGATACAACATACCTGCCTCGGCATTGGCATGGGTGGAGCTGAGCGCCAATATAGCCCCGAGTATGGGACCTATACAGGGTGTCCAGCCGATGGCAAATGCTATCCCCAGAAGAAAGGCGGCAGTGGGACGTCCGCCTTCAAGTGACTGTCCAATGCGCCATTCGCGCTGCAACGCCGGCATGCTCCACCAACCCAGCATAAACAGACCCATTAGAACGATGAGCACGCCGGCCACCAGGTTGGCCTCTTCACGATAGGCCATCAACCATTGCCCTAAAGCACTTGCGCTTGCTCCCAGGGCAATAAAGATCAGACTGAACCCCATCACAAAACACAGGCTCAGCCAAAGGGCCTTCAACCGATTCGAAGCCTCGGTCAGGGCACCTCCAGTCACGACCGACAGGTAGCCGGGAACCAGAGGTAGCGTGCAGGGTGAAAAAAACGATATGAGACCACCGGCAAACGCGGCGGCAATTCCCCAAGTTGCAAGATCAGGCATTTAGCCCTCCAAGTTCGGTGAGTCTGTCAAATTGCCCAGAAATCGAATTTGATGCCTTCCCTGGACCTGCCGTTATTGATAATGGCCCGTGCCCGCCATAGCATCTTGCCAGTACCGCACCGTGGCGGAGTTCAGGCGAAAAGGCATCACTTTCACAGAGCTGACCTCAGTAATCCTTGTGTTCGCGGAACACACGCTGCTGGCCGTTGGCGTTGAAGGCGATGACCTGATAATCGTCCTTCCGGCCCGTTTCCATGCCCCTGCATCATTTTCATGCACGCCTCAGTCATGGCTTTACGGTCTTCGGGGGACATATCAGACATCATATTCATCATCCCCCTCATGCCTTTTCCTTCGTCCTCGTGGGCCAATGCAGAGAAGGATCCAATGGTTCCGGCCAGAAGAATCGCTGTGATGGTGAGCCTGGTTTTTGAATTGCGCATTTGATTCACTCCATATAAAGCCCCGTTACGAATGAACCGAAGGACGAGACTTTGTTGCAAGAACTAACGTTAATGAGTTTGCCGCGATGGGCAAAAACCGGTTAAGACTCAGGAGTAATGTTCTGCAGGGGGTGTAATAGAAGCCAGGAAGGGATCCTGGTAGTGGGCCGCCTGTGCGGCAAAAATCAGCTGGGAACCGGTATCGGTAAAACTTGTGAAGTTCCCCGGCGGCAAGGCAAAGCAAACGCAGGCCCGCTGAACACCAAAAGCAGTGACAGCAACACAACAATAGTGGGGCGATTCTTTGCGGCCATCCTGCTTTCAAGCACCAGTCTGTGACATTAACAAATTAAGGCATACGATCTACCGATACGTTCCCAAAAGACCAACACTATTTTATTCCGTTGTAAGCGCCCGCCGATGGCGCTGCTCTTCTGTGTCGGCAGTCGGGTTAGAACATCCCTTGGATACCCATAGGGATCATGCCCTTTCCGCATAGCCGACTGGATCAGCGTCATGACCGCAGCCGCGCGTTGACCACTGCGGAGTGATCCCAGGAACAGCCCAACGCACAGGGCCACGAGCCTTCACTTATACGTGACGCCGTGTCGATCGAAGATCTCATAAACTTCCCCGGCCTCCTCCTGCGGCAACATCACCCGGATCGTCTGCTCTTCCTTATCAATAAAGATCACATCCTGTGGGATTTCGCTGCCAATAAGATCGTCTCGCGTATTGCGTGCCTGATCCATGTTCTCGAACTTACCATTAATAGCTTTACCCATCGTGCTTCTCCTTGTTGTTTAGATTCCATCCAAAGCATAGCTAACACATCAATTTCTGTAAATTTACGACGTTTCCAAGAGCCAAACGCTGCCTGAGACCTCCTCAACCGCAGCGTTCGTCAGCGACCCTTATCCTTCGGATTGTCTACCCCCGGTCGGGGCGACCCGCCCTCTATCAGGCGAATGTCTGTTCACCGCAACAGTGATAAGGTCAGAACTTGACCTCTCCCCACAACCAGGCCTTGTCCGTATCCACGCCACGACCATCGGCGGCATAGCTGGCGAACTTGGCACCCACCGTGTAGTGCTTGTTGATCGGGTAGACAGCCAGCAGCCCCAGCTCGGAGCCATAGCTCAGGCTATTGATGTCACTGCTGTAGTCATGATAAACGGCCAGCCACTTGACCCCCTTTGCTGAGGCACCCGCCGATACGTATAGATCCTGCAGGCCATCGTCCGGGGTGACCAGGAACTGGTCGGCCCAACCGTTCATCGCGTGAAGCGTCGCCAGAGGCGTCTGGAATGACCGGCCGTCGTCCGACTCCAGAGTCTCCATACCCACCTTAAAGGTCAGGCCGTAGACTGCGAGCCCCACTTCCGCCAGCCAATAAGCGGCCTCAAAGCTTTGCGGGTTGTCTGCATAGTCTTTCTGGATTGCGTACTCCAGGGTGTACAGGACCCTGGCGTCTTCCGATACATCGGTGCCACCTGCGAACCGCAAACCAAAATTCTGGGTTGAGTTGACGTCTTCGTTGGTAAAGTCGAAAAGATAACCGTAAGTGGTCAGGGTTCCGGCAGCCAAGCCATGATACTGTGCGTTGAAAATCGGCGACTGCATTGGGAAATTGCCATTAGGGCTGGCATCCGAGAACACCCGGTTAGCATTGTAAAGATAGCCCGCTGTGATCTTCGTGTCCGGAAGCGACTCGTTGGTGCCGACAAAGGCATCGAAGGTTTGCTCATTCTGGCGCCAGCCAACCGTACCGATAAACCGGTGATTGTCCAGAGCAAAGCGCTGACGGCCGTAGGTCAGGCTGGTATCCGAAAAACCTTTGTAACGCACGTAAATTTGGTTGACTTCGGTTTCCGTCGGATCAGCGACTACTGAGTGATCGGTTATGCCATTGATGGTGCTATTGTAGTTCTCATTCCCCACAGCGGACACATCTTCCGCCTCGGCAAACACCTCAAACCCCTTAAAATCACCAGTCCGGTACCCCAGTCGGGTTCGAACGGTAGAAGCATGGGCTTGATCAAGAGGGTTGTCCTGATCCACAAATTCGTAACGGTAACGAACATCAAGCGAAACCTTTCCCCCGGTTAAGGCTTCGGTAAAGGTCATGGACAGGACAGGCGTTGCGGCAGAGGCCAGAACCGAACCAATGGCAAAGACAAGCAACGACTTCTGGTTTTTTTGGCCATTCCTGGCAGTGAGCGGAGTTAGCATCATTTTCATCCTAGTGGTACCTTCAGCGGCCGTATAAACGGTTGAATGGAGTCAATATTTCATCGATAAGTCGCTCATTCAGTTTAGGGCGCCAATGTCAGCGACAACCTTGATATCGGTCAGATTGAACCTGACTCTCAAGGGGTACCTCCATAGGCTCACAGGCAAAAAGAGCTGAACAACGCGCCACCACCTTATACGTCTCGCAAAGCCGTCCATACGGGCCTCCTTTTTTCAGGAATACAGCCGGATCAGAGCTTAACTGCACCTTCAGGCTGTCCAACTGATGGGGTCCACCTCAATGTACACCAGAAACCTCAGATGAACTTTATTAGCGGGGGGCGGGGTGGGGGGGGGGCAGACAAAAGCATGGGCAGATTAATATCTGCCCAAAACCTGAGTATTTCATTAACTCTCAAGAACTATATCAAACCGCAAAACTCATTCAAGCGACCTCCATGCGGTCAAAATGCATATTGTAACCTCGCACGCACTTCATCTCCGCTAGCGCCATTGGCTTCTTCGCCATCCATGTAGCTCATTCCAAGTCGAACATTCTTGTTGGCGTAATAGTTAACGCCCAGTGTTGTTTGCTCACCGTCGGTCGTGGCCAGCCCCACGTCACTGTATTTTCCGTCACCATCCTCAAAGCGGGCAACAACTTCCCAGGCCCCTTTGGGCGATGCCGGTTTTACCCGCTTGAATGCTCCGGCTTTGTAAGGACGGCTTTCGCCGGTGATGATCCAGCCAAGCTGTACGTAATAACCATCAACATCCACCTGGCCTTCCTCGGAATCGAAATATTCGGCCTGGGCATGGAAGGGCCCGGAAGCGCCGGCGAGCTCCAGATTAAACGTATCGACCTCATCGGCCTGAGTGTCGGCATCACGCGTGGTATAACCCGCACCAAGATGAACAACCATATTGTTCGTTTGAATCGGTGCAACCGTGCCCCGTGCGGTTACTGCCGTGTTATTGAAATCGTCGCTGCCATTGCCGCCTGCCTCGAAGTAGCCGATACCGTAGGTCCAGTTGCTGCCTTTGCCGCTGAGCTGGATGCCGCCGCTGCGACCGGGGGCATAACGCTCGGTCATGGCAGATCGCTCAAGCGCTGAGATGTCTTTTGAGCTCGTTAATTCTTCCAGGCCGAATGGCTCTTTCTGTTTACCGATAGTCACGGTTGCAGCTGAGCCAAATCCCATGTAACGAATGTACAGGTCTTCAGCAGTACCGCCGTCGGCGCCATCACTTTCAGCGACGTTGAACTGGGTCTTGTACGCCCAGTCGCCAAAGTGGCCCTTGGCGTAGAGGCGTGCCCGGCGCACATCGAAATCGGTAGTGTCAACACCGTTGTCGTCAGACTGCGTGGCGTCGTAATCCCACTGAATGCGCCCGCCGAGCTGAAAAGACGCAGAGTTATCCGACACTTTCACTTTGATACCGCTGTCGGTATCGATCACAAGGTCTTCGCCGCTGGTCGTAACGTTTCCGGCCTGTGCAGCAGAAGCGGCAGAAATCGCCAAAGCCAAGCCCAAATATTTCTTGCTCATGATCTGTCTCACCTTTTTCGGTTTGCTTGTGTGTGTTGAAGCGCTATTAAAGTCTATTTGGCAAAGATTACAGAATGGTTACAGAGAATGCATCAAAACAGGGCGCTGGTCCGGGCCGGTGACAGGTTCTGGGGCGCTAGGTGTTGGGTCGTTTTTCGGGGGCAAGCTCAGAATGTGCCGATTTGTCTCTATAATAATGATAAACAAGAATAAATAAGATGTGGCAAGACTTTTGCTAAATCATATTTGGAGCAATGAAATCCAACCGAAGGTATCCATTATGAAGAAGCAGTTTTTCACCAAATCCGGATTTATCAGTATCACTTTGCTTGCAGCACTTCAGGCTGCGCCCGCCATTGTTAGCGCTGACGTCAGCTCAAATGTGAGCGCCAGCAGCAACTATCTGTTCCGGGGCGTCACCCAGACAGACGGGGCTGCGGCTGTCCAGGGAGGGTTGGATTATGAGCATGCGTCGGGCTTCTACGCCGGTGGTTGGGGTTCCAATGTCGATTTTGGTGACGGCACCAGCTATGAGCTTGATCTTTATGCCGGATTCTCCGGCTCTGTGGAAGAACTGGGTTATGACGTTGGGTACATTTATTATGCGTATCCTGACGCGCCGGACTCCATCGACTTCGGCGAACTGTACGGCGAGATCAGTTATGGCATTGCGGCCATCGGCCTGGCCTACACGATCAACAGCGACACCAGTGGTGATGGGGTGTTCGTGCAGGGGGATGCCTATTACTACGCCTCTGTTGGGGTGCCTCTGGAGGACAGCTACAGTGCCGGTGTGACGCTTGGCTATTACGACTTCGCTGATGACGGCAAGGCTTCTGTCGGCGAGGCAAGTTATTCACACGTCGCCGCCAACGTTACAAAGGATGCGGGAAACTTCGGTTCTTTCAGTGTTAACGTGGAGTACGCGGACATTGAGTCAACCGACGCGCTTGGCTCTGTCAACTCGGATGATCCGAAGTTCTGGCTGGGTTGGAGCAGGAGTTTCTGATCGGCCAAGTGATCACAAGCAATTCAGATCCAGAATAAAAAGCCGGCCCAAATGACGGGCCGGTTTTTATTTATCATGCAAGAACCCACCATCGTGCGCCTGCCTTGACGCCCGGTGACTCGACATCCTCGCCCTTACCTCTGCCCCCCCCTGCCGCCAAAGCTCATTTCTTATCCGGTGCCTGAATTTCAAACTGTATTAAAGGTTTGTCTGTAAGGTCGTTCCAGATTCCCACGCAAAAATGCTGACTCACTGACCTCAGTCAAACAGCCAGGATGATACTGAATGAACAAACGATTGTTGTTGTGCGCGATGATAGTTCCGGGAGCCTTGGCCGTCTCTCCTATGGTGTCGGCCCAGGCAAAAGAGAGTGTGTCGCTGAAAGAATATCAGCAGGCCAAAGCCAGCCAGGCTGTTTCCCTGAACCAGGCCATGGTGATGGCTTTCGAGAATAGCCCGGTATTGGCTTTGAGGCGGGCCGCGGTCTCGATACAGCAGGGACAGCTTGATCATGCCAGCCGCTGGGCGCCGAGCAATCCAGAGTTTGAGTTGGGGGCCCGTCAGGCCCCGGATCAGGCCGACGAGTCCCTGGAATATGGGGTGAGGGTTACTCAGGAGATCTGGATGGGTAATCGCGGCGACCTTGGGCAGTCGCGTGCCCGGAGTAATCTCACGTCCCGGCAACAGGAGCTTGAATACCTGAAGGTAGCCACCAAGGCGCGGGTGCGGGCCGCCTATTTCCGGATACTGCTGGCTCAGAAAGAGTTGGAAACCGCAACCCGTGCCGTTGAACTTATGCAACGCACCAAAGACCTGGTTGAAATGTCCGTAAAACAGGGTAAACAAACCCGGATTGATCTCAATACCGCAGTCATTGGGCTTGCCAGGGCCCGGAATCAAAAAGCCTCGGCGGAACAAAAGCTCGAGCAATCAAAAATTGACCTTACCGAAGTGCTCGGGGTGTCCCCCTCCGATGCCGTTGGGGTGACCGGCGAGCTTGATGTGACGCTCGAAGACCTGCCTCCGACCAGCCAGCTTGTCGAGATGGCACAGAGTCAGAGAGCGGACCTGAAAGCGGCGGCCGCCAGAATTGCAGCGGATGAATCTGGCCTTGAAGTTGCGAAAAGCCTGACGATTCCAAATCTGAAAGTCTTCGGATTTTATGATCGTGAGGAAGGCTCCAACCTTTTCGGTGCAGGGGTGTCGATGCCTTTGACCGTTTTTCATGATTATTCCGGTGAGCAGAGACAAGCTGCTGCGCGGCTGAAAACCTCCGAGCTTGAGGCAGAGGCCTTGCGCCTGGCTACAGAGCGTCAGGTTGTGTCAGCTGTGGCCCGGTACGAATCCACCGCCGTTCGGCTGCGCCAGATGAACGAGTCGATCCTGGAGCGTTCAGAGGAAACATTACAGTTGATGCAGAAAGCACTTCGGGCGGGCAAGGTCGGTGCCTCGGATGTTCTGGCGGCACAGGACAATCTCCTGTCGGTAAGGCAGGAATACGTTCAGGCGCAGAATGATTATATCGATGCCGTCCGGGCGCTGGAGATAAGCACAGGAGGTGCTCTGTCGATGTCAGCCGGTTCCTGAGGGTATGAAACTCAAAATTGACCGTTCTCTTAGTACCGTTCTCTAAATATTGAGGGTGAATGAATGATTCGCAATCTGAAGATACTGTTAATAGTTGTCGGCGCTCTGAGCTTGCAGCAGGCATACGCTGCCGGAGAAGCCGAGGGTGACCAGCACGAAAATGAAGAAGCCGAGCATGCCGGAGAGGAAAACCAGTCCCGCCAGATCCATCTGACGCCGGAGCAGACAGAGTTACTGTCGATTCAGACTGTGGCGGCTGCCAAGGGGCGCGCTGGCGCAATTGTTACGGCACCTGCCGAGATTCAGTATGTGCCGGACCGCGTGGCCGAGGTTGGTCCGCTGCTGGAGGGAAAACTGACAGGGTTGGCGGTTGATCTGGGGGATCGTGTCAATAAGGGGCAGTTACTGGCAACCCTGAACAGTGTGGAGCTGGCCCGGATTCGCTCCCGGTTAATCTCGCTGGAGGCCCGCAAAGAAGCGGCCGAGTCTGACTACAATCGTGAAAGGGAGTTGCAGGGACAGGGTATTTCCAGTGAAGAAGAGTTCCTGGATGCCAAGGCTGCCTTTCTTGAAACAAAAGCGGAGTACGATTCCGTGCGGGAACAACTGGCGGTTTACGGCAGCGAGTCGTCAGGTGACAGTGGGGGGCTGGCGCAATACGCGCTCCGCTCACCCATTGAGGGGCGTGTCGAGCAGATGCATGTTCGTCTGGGGCAAACGCTGAGTCCGTCGGATACGCCTTTCATCGTGGCGGATGCCTCGGTGTTGTGGGCCATTCTTCAGGTGTCCGAATCCGATATTGACCAGATTTCAACGGGAGACGAGGTTCAGATTTCCTCCAGGGATTCAAGTTCTGACCGGTTTCACAGTGGGCAGGTATCCTGGGTGTCGAGCATGCTCGATGAAAAGACCCGCACCATCCCGGTTCGCGTTGTGCTGGAGTCTCCCAGAGGCGACCTTCGCCCGAATACCTATGCCACGGCCAGAATCATGACGGAATCGGAGGCCTCACTGCCGCTGGTTCCGGATGATGCGGTTCAAACCATTGGCGATGACTCCGTTGTGTTTGTTCCGGGCGATGAGAAAGGGGCTTACAAGGCGGTTCCCGTCACGCTTGGCAAGGAGGCAAACGACTGGATCGAGATCAAGTCCGGCATTAGCGCAAACACGGAAGTGGTTTCAGTAGGCGCTTTTGATCTGATGTCGGCCATTACCGCCAGTGGCCGCAGCGCCGCTCACGGACACTAAACCCCGGGGGGAGCATGATCAACGCAATTGTGAATTATGCGCTGAACAATCGTCTGATGACGCTTGTTTTTGCTATCGCCGTGATCGTTGCCGGCGTATTTTCATTTCAAAAACTGCCGGTGGATGCGTTTCCGGACGCGACGCCGACCATGGTTCAGGTGTTTACCACCAGTCCTGGTCTGTCGCCGGTTGATATCGAAACGCTGATTTCCTATCCCGTTGAGATCAGCATGTATGGAATTCCCAAGCTGGAAAAAGTGCAGAGCACGTCGATTTTCGGGTTGTCGCGGGTGACCATCTATTTCGAAGATGGCACCGATATCTACTTCGCCAGGCGGCTGGTAAACGAACGGCTTTCCGAGGCCAAGCGCCAGATTCCCGAAGGGATGGGGCAGCCGGAACTCGGGCCCATAGCGAGCGGTCTTGGGCGCATCCTGATGTATTCCCTGGAAGCTGAGGATAAGGATCAATACAGCCTGCAGGAAATCCGCACGATCCAGGACTGGATTGTCAAGCCCCAGCTCAGAACCGTTCCGGGTGTAACCGGTGTGCTGTCCATCGGCGGCGAGGTAAAACAGTATCAGGTCAATATCGATGCGCAGAAGCTTCAGGCAAGGAACCTGACAGTGTCTGACGTTCGCGGCGCCCTCACCCAGAATAATCGGAACGTCGGCGCCTCTTTCATTACGCGAGGAGGTGAAGAGTATATAGTTCGCGGCTACGGTTGGGTTAATTCAGGTACCGAGGGCATCGAGGACATCCAGAACATCATTGTGTCCAAGAGTGAGGGAGAGTCTCCTATTTATGTCAGGGATGTGGCAGAGGTTAGCCTTGGACCGGCAATTCGCCGCGGCGCGGAGGTGTCCTCGGGCGAGGAGTCCGTGGGCGGCTACGTGATGAAGCTGATCGGAACCAACACCAGTCAGGTACTCGAGGACGTCAACGCAAAAATCGATGATCTGAACAAGTCACTTCCCGAAGGGCTGAAAATAGAGGCTTATTACTCCCAGGCGGAGTTGGTGGGCAAGGCCATAGGCACTGTCGAGAAAGCATTACTTGAGGGCTCGGTTCTGGTGCTGGTGTTCCTCTATCTGTTCCTCGGAAATATACGTTCCACACTGATCGTGGTGGCGACCTTGCCGTTGTCTGTGCTTTTCGCATTCATTGCGATGCGGATTTCGGGCCTGTCCGCCAATCTGATGAGTCTGGGGGGGCTGGCTATCGGCATCGGTATGATGGTGGACGGCGCCGTTGTGATGATAGAGAACATCTTCCGACATCTGGAAGAACGATCAGAGGAAAAGGTCAGTGTTCTGAGGCTTGTAGGTGAATCTGCCCGGGAAGTGGCTCGTCCGATTGTGTTTGCCATTGGCATCATTATTATCGTTTTTCTGCCGCTGTTTACGCTGCAGGGCGTTGAGGGCAAGCTGTTTTCGCCCATGGCCTACACCATCAGTTTTGCGTTGATCGGTGCGCTGTTACTCGCGTTGACGTTGGTGCCGGTTCTGGCCTCGCTGTCATTCAAGATGGGTGGACAACACAAAGAGCCGAAGCTGGTTCTGTTCCTGAACCGGCTATACAAGCCGGTGGTGAATACTGTCGTCAAAGCCCCTAAAATTGTAATGGGCGTGGCCGTCATTGCCTTTGCCGGCAGTCTCCTGCTGTTTCCCTATCTCGGGAGCGAGTTCGTGCCCACGCTCAGGGAAGGCACGTTCCAGATTCGCTCGACACTGCCTCCTGGAGCCAGTCTTGAATCCGCCATCAAGTATGGCAAACGGATTCAGTCCGTTGTCGATGAATTTCCAGAGGTCACCGGCACCTATGCCAGGATCGGTCGTGCCGAGGTGGGCGGTGATCCTGAACCCGTGAACGTTGTCGCGACGCTCGTCAATCTGAAGCCTCTGGATCAGTGGCGAGAAGATGTGAGCTATGAGGACCTTCAGAGCCGGATTGCGGAGTCTTTGGATGAGCGGGTTCCCGGGCTTGCCAACAATCTGTCACAACCGATTCAGCTCAGAACCGACGAACTCCTCTCAGGCGTTCAGGCGCAACTGGTTGCCAGCATTTTCGGCGACGACCTCGACGAGTTGGGCCGGATCGGCAAGGAAGTGGCGGCCCTGGCGAATGATGTGCCGGGGGCAACGGATGTGCGCGCTCAGCAGAGCGCAGGTAAAAAACAGATCGTTATTCGCCCCGACCGTGAAGTGCTGGCGCAGTTTGGCATCAGCATTGATAACCTGATGAGTACGGTCGAAACCGGGATTGGCGGTAAAGGCGCGGGGCTGGTCTTCGACGGTGTCCGGCGATTTGAGATCTTCGCCCGGCTGCAAGAGTCCTATCGCGGGTCCATCGATGAAATCAGAAAGCTTCCCCTCCGGGGTAATAGTGGCGAGCTCATCCCGCTTTCACGGGTGGCCGATGTTGAAATGTACGCTGGCCCCAAGAAAATTTCGCGCTCCAATGCCAGTCGGCGACAGTACGTGCAGATGAACGTACGTGGTCGCGATATGGGCGGTGTTGTTCAGGATTTGCGCAAGCGGATCGAGGAGCAAGTGGACATGCCGCCGGGGTATTTCGTGGAGTTCGGCGGTCAGTTTGAGAACCAGGAAAGGGCCATGGCGCGGCTGGCGATCGTTGTGCCCATTACCCTGGCGCTTATTTTCCTGCTTCTCTTTTCGGCATTCAGTAGTCTTCGCTATGCGGCGCTGATCTTCATGAATGTGCCCTTTGCGGTTACTGGTGGCATTGTCGCGCTGTTTGTGACGGGGCTTTACCTCTCTGTGCCCGCTGCCGTGGGATTCATCGCGGTGTTCGGCGTAGCCGTACTGAACGGTGTGGTGATGGTGAGCTACATCAATCAGTTGCGGGACGAAGGCTACGAAGTCATTGAAGCAGTCAAGTTGGGTGCTCAACGCCGTTTGCGGCCGGTTCTGATGACCGCCTCTGTGGCTATTCTGGGGCTGATTCCCCTGCTGCTGGCCGATGGCATTGGCTCTAATGTCCAACGGCCACTGGCAACGGTTGTGGTTGGCGGTCTGATCACGTCAACGTTGCTGACGTTGGTAGTGTTGCCCAGCGTGTATCAGTGGTTTGCATCCGAACGTCGTGACGTTGAAGTCTGATAGGCAGGAGAAGGCTTATGTATGAAATAAAGGCTTATGTCAGAGAGGTTATGGCAGAGCATGTGGTTGATGCTCTGGCCAGAGTCAAGGGCGTGACAAGCATTGCTGTCGTGCCTCTCAGCGAATTTGGTCATCTGGTCGGCGATGAGTCGCCTCTGGAGAAAGTGAAGATGGTCAAGCTGGAAGTAGACGTAGCGACCGATGATGTCGCTGGTGAAGTTGTGGAACTCATTGTCAGAACGGGCAGAACCCAGGATGGGCACCCGGGTGACGGCAAGGTACTTGTATCCCGCCTGGTTCGGGCTGTTCGTATCGAGGACAGCGAAACCGGTGAGAGTGCACTGGAGCCTGCTTCAAGCTAGTGCTCTGGAAACTGGATGGCGGTTCTGCGGCTTTTGGTTGCGGGCCGCCATCACAGTTCTATCTCCAGTTCCCAGCGATAGATCATATCGTCTGAGTCCGTAGTGAGGCCAAATGCAACGCCCGCCTGGAGTTCCAGAATACTGGAACCCATTCTGAACTCAGCCAGGATGGCAGGTCCCATCAAATGGTTGTTTTCGGCCCCGTAATACTCCAGCCCTGGCTGAAACGTGTCAGACTTCGTGTAGGCGAACTGTAATGAGCCAGTGGGCTCAAGCTGCTCGTCGTCTTCGCCAAATGAGCGGCTAACCAGAAGGTTCGTCAGGATGCTGTAATGCGCGTATAGCTGTCTCTCGTAAAGTGACCCAAGGGTCACTCCACCGGCTTTTTGGCCATGTTCTTTTGACAGTTCAATGAACAAGCCCGCAGCGCTCTCAGTGTCTTGAAAAAAGTTTCCAATCAGTTCGATTTCGTATTCCTCAAGTGAATACGCTCGCCCCGGTCTCTTGATTGCGTTGAAGTTAAGTTCGGCGCTCAGGCGTTCAGATAGCCCGTAACCCACCTCCCACTGATCGGCACGAAGGTTGTCAATTTCGCTCCCCTCACTGTCCAGAAACGCCCCAACCACTCCGATTTCGAGATCCCCCGCAGTTACCCGGGGGGAGTAAATTTCATCGACTGCGAGCTCTGATTTGACCGTGAGGGGCCATAACAGAACCAGGAAAGCCAGTTTGAGTTTGAATCCGTGGCGCGGTGCGCCTGCGTTATTCGTTGCTCGAGACATAGATCACCTTGAAGAAGTGACGGAAAGTAAGGGGCATCGAATGACAGGCTATTGATCTGAGCGCTACAGAAACATAAGTCTTTGGTACTCATTTTGTCCGTCAAAAGGACAGTCCGGGAATGCTGGTGGAGTTGGAGGGCGGTTTCTTTTGTGGATGACGCTTCGAATTCAAGTTCATTTCAACCTTTTCACTTACTATCCTGGCCTGTTCCTACCTTGTCATGGACGCCTCGCGCCCATGAATTGTGGCTATTTACCCCTTCGGGAGAAAGTCGATGAAGGCAAGCAAGCACTCGCCCAGAGCGTTGCTGTGTTCAGTACTATTGTCCATTCCTCTGTTCGGTCAAGCGGAGACTGTGAATTGGACAAATTGGCTCACTGGCCAGATAAGCAAACATCCGGATGTTATGGCGGCGACAGAGCAGGCGGCAGCCCGGGATGCGGATGCTGAGGCAAGCGAACAACCGCTGTATAACCCGGAGCTGTCTGTTGGAGCAGACAGAACGGGCAGTGAAAACAACTTTGAGGCAGGGCTATCACAAACGATCGATTGGTCTGATCAACAGGGTGCGCTAAAGGACAAGGCAAAGCTGATCAGGCTTTCCGCTGAAGCTGATTTGAACGAGGCGGTTTTGGCACAAACGTCCGAGTCGCTGTTTGCGCTTGTCGAGTGGCGCGCGGCGACGCGTGCCGAAGAAATTGCGGAATCCCAGCAACACCGTCTGGATGCCTTGCTGGAGCAGGTTGAGCAACGCCAGCAGGCGGGCGACCTGGGGAGTACCGATGCAGAGCTGCTTTTTTTAAGCCTTTCTCAGCAGCTCAGTGAACTCGCCCAGGCAAAGGCTGCGGTTGATCAGGCGCAAGCCCGGGTCAGAGAGCTTCTGCCGGATTGGCGGCCTCAGGATGGGGGGATCCCCGGGCACATTTGGCCGGCTCTTGCTTCCAGGGTCGATAACGACAATTTGCTGGATCATCCGTCAATTGCTGCTGCCCGCGCGAGGTGGCAGGTGTTGCGGAGCGAAGCCGAGGTGGTCAGTCGCAGAGCGGCGGCATCTCCCACGGTCGGGCTGAGCGGAGGGCGTGATGGCGGTGAGAACCTGGTTGGCCTGACGTTCTCGATCCCTCTGAATGTCCGTAATAACTACCGTGCCGAAATCCAAGCTGCCAACCGACGATCATTAGAGGCCGAAGCTCGGTTTCAGGCACTTTATCGGAAGCAGCAGTATGATCTGGCGGGCGCCCGAGCTGCCTGGAAGCGATACGACACCCAACTTCGTCGATGGACAGAACTCTCCCAGGGGCGTGTACAGCGAAGTGCTGATTTGCTTGAGAAGCAGTGGCAGGTCGGCGACCTCTCCACCTCCGAGTATCTCCAGGCGCTGGGCCAGCGCGCGGAGAGCCTGAAAACCGGTATTGAACTGGAAAAGCTGGCGCAACTGGGTCTGATTGAGCTCTTGAGTCAGTCTGGCGAACTGATCACCCTCTTCCAATACTAGTCTGGAAACTGGATATTCATTATGAAAAAAACTCTGATTTCTGTATTCGCATTGACGTTGCTTACAGCCCCACTTTCTTTTGTACAGGCAGAGGAAGATGCTCATCAGGAAGCCGGTCATGATCATGCTGCCAGTGGCGACGATCATCAGGAAGTCACCGGTGAGGAGGGCGAGTATAAGGAAGATCATGGTGAAGAAGGTGAGCATGAGGAGGAAGGTGAGCATGAGGAGGAAGGTGATCATGAAGAGGAAGGGGGGCACGGCCACGAAGACGAGAACGGTGGCCATGAAGAAGCAACTACCGCAAGCATCAATGCCAAACAGAAAGAGCTCGCCGGCATTGAAGTAGCAACCCTCGAAAGCAAGCACGTTGACTATGAAATCTACGCTCCCGGTGAGCTGCTGACCAACGGCTATACCAGCTATCACGTGTCCCCCCGGGTTGCCTCAGTGGTGCTGCGGCGTCACGTGGAACTGGGTGAGCACGTAACCAAGGGCCAGCCGCTGGTAACCCTGTTCAGTGAGACGGTGGCACAGGCGCAGGCGGATTACAGGAAAGCTTTTCCTGAATGGAAGCGAATCAGCGGGCTGGGTCGTTCCGTGGTTGGCGATCAGCGGTTCAATACAGCGAAAGCCAACATTGAAGCAGCAAGGGCGACTCTGCTTGCTTACGGGCTGAACGATGATGACATTGGTGCGTTGAAGGCCAGCGGGGTGGATAGTCTCGGTGAATACATGCTCAGGGCTCGCGTGGATGGTGCAGTACTGACCGATGAGTTTGAGCAAGGACAAAGAGTTGAGGCTGGCCAGCCGCTGGTGACTCTTGCTGATGAGAGTGAGCTTTGGGTAGAAGCCCATCTGCCAGCAAGCTCCGACATTGTTCTAGAGAAGGGCGCGGAAGCCGAAGTCAGGGCAGCGGGTCGTGTGGGCGTGGCAACGGTGTCCCAGGAAGCCCACACCATTGATCCTGTGACCCGCACGCGGATTGTCAGGCTTGAGCTGGACAATCCTGAAGATCGTTTTCATCCAGGAATGTTCGCAGATGTGTATTTTCGTTTTAAGACCAGCGAGCCGGTGCTTGCCGTGCCGGAGACTGCATTGATGCGTGGCGCGGACGGCGACTGGACGGTCTATGTGGAAGAGGCCGAAGGCGAGTATGAACCCGTGGAAGTGGAACTGGGCCGCTCAATTGGCGGGCTCCGTGAGGTTTCCGGCCTGGCTGCGGGCCAACGAGTCGTTTTGCGGGGCGCATTTTTTGTGGCCTCTGAGATTGCCAAAGGCGGCTTTGATCCGCACAACCACTGATTCCGGGAGCCATTATGTTCAACCGAGTAGTCGACTGGGCGGTTCAGAACCGCCTGTTGGTTCTTATTGCACTCGCTGTGCTTATCTCCACGGCCGCATTTCAGATCCCAAAATTGAATCTTGATGCTTTCCCTGACGTTACAAACGTCCAGGTCGCTGTTAATACAGAGGCGCCCGGACTTGCGGCTGAGGAAGTCGAGCAACTGATCACCTATCCAATCGAAGCGGTGATGTATGCCTTGCCCGATGTCGAGGAGGTTCGGTCCATCTCCAAAACCGGGTTGTCCGGTGTCACCGTGGTCTTTAAAGAGGGCACGGATATCTATTTCGCGCGCCAGTTGGTGTTCGAACGGTTACAGGCCGCGCGGGAGCTGATTCCGGATGGCGTCGGGGTGCCTGAAATGGGCCCGAATACGTCCGGTCTCGGCCAGGTCTACCAGTACCTGCTGATAGCGGACCCGGATTCGGGGTACGACGCAATGGAACTACGCAGCCTGCATGACTGGCTGGTCAAGCTGTTGCTGATACCTGCTGAAGGGGTTACGGAGATCCTGTCGTTTGGGGGAGAGGTTCGCCAGTACCAGGTCAACCTGAACCCGGCTCGAATGCTGTCCTATGACCTATCACAGAACGACATCATGGAAGCTCTGGAGAACAACAACTCCAATGTCGGCGGTTGGTACATGGGCCGCGGGCAGGAGCAACTGGTTATCCGTGGTATGGGCTGGTTGGGCAGTGGCGAGGAGGGCCTGGAGCAGATCCGACAAGTACCCGTGAAAACCAGTGATGGCATTACGGTGACCGTGAGCGACGTCGCTCAGGTGACGCTGGGCACTGAGATTCGTCAGGGTGCGGTGACCATGACCCGGAAGGGTGAAGACGGTCAGGTTGAACAACTGGGTGAAGTGGTTTCCGGCATTGTACTCAAACGAATGGGGGCCAACACAAAAGCGACCATCGACGGCATCGAGGCCCGCGTTGATCGCATAAATCAGGCGCTTCCGAGTGGGGTTCGTTTCGAGCCCTATTACAACCAGGCGGATCTGGTGACCAAGGCCGTAGAGACGGTGACCAATGCGCTTCTGTTGGCTTTTGTGTTTATTGCGATCGTGCTTGCCCTGTTCCTGATGAATCTGCGGGCAACAACGCTGGTGCTGCTTTCAATACCGATTTCCATCGGGATTGCACTGATGATCATGGCCTGGTTCGGTCTCTCGGCCAACCTGATGTCTCTGGGCGGTATTGCTGTGGCAATCGGCATGCTGGTGGATGGCTCTGTTGTTATGGTTGAGAACATGTTCAAGCATCTGACCCATCCTGATGCTGAGCATGACGCCCATCGGGATGAGTTGGCTGGAGATGACCCCGATCCATTGGACGCGTCACACGATGATCATGGCATTGCCCTTCGTCTCCAGGAAGCCGGCCGGGAAGTGGCACGGCCGATTTTTTTCGCGACGGCGATTATCCTGGTCGTTTTCATGCCTCTGTTCAGCTTCGAAGGTGTGGAAGCCAAGCTGTTCCAGCCAATGGCAATCAGCATCATGCTGGCTATCGTGTCGGCGGTGATCGTCGCTCTGGTGGTTGTACCCGCGCTGGCGTCATACATGTTCCGTAAGGGTATCCGGGAGCGGGAAAGCTTCATTCTAAAACCCCTGGAAAAGCTCTATCGCATGGGGCTTGCCTGGTCACTGAAGCATAGCCGCGTGGTTGTTGGCGCGGCGGCGGTTCTTGTTGTACTGGCGGCGCTGATTGTTCCACGACTGGGCACGGAGTTCGTGCCTGAACTGGAAGAGGGCACGATTAACCTCCGGGTGACCCTGGCCCCTTCATCAAGCCTCGATACGGCGCTTGAAGTGGCGCCGAAACTGGAGGCCATGCTGATGGAGTTTCCAGAGGTGACCTACGCGCTGTCCCGGGCGGGCCGACCGGAAATAGGCGGCGATCCGGAGCCCGTCAACAACATCGAAATCTACATTGGCCTCAAGCCAACAGCCGAGTGGACCAGCGCCAGTAATCGCTATGAATTGCAGGCCCTGTTTGAGGCGAAGCTCGAACAGCACCCGGGGCTACTGTTTAACTTTTCTCAGCCTATTGCAACTCGGGTTGACGAATTGTTGTCTGGTGTCCGCGCGCAGTTGGCCATCAAACTCTTTGGCCCGGATCTCAAGGTGCTGGCCGAGAAAGGCCAACAGATCGAAGCGGCGGTCCGAACTGTTCAGGGGACCCGGGACGTGGCCATGGAGCAGATTGCCGGTGAAGCGCAGTTGGTGGTTCAGCCAGACCGTCAGGCACTTTCCCGGTACGGACTCGCCGTGTCTGATGTGATGAGTGTCGTCCGGGACGGACTGGGTGGTGCCGCCGCGGGCCAGATCATCAACGGAAATGAGCGGTACGATATCTATGTGCGCCTGGCCAAACGTTTCCGGGAAGACCGGGATGCCATTGCTGATCTCAGGTTGCAGGCGCCTTCCGGAGCCTGGGTGAGACTCGGTGATGTGGCCGATGTGTCTATTGAGTCCGGCCCGCCCCAGGTGCGCCGCGACGACGTTCAGCGCCGTGTGGTCATTCAGTCCAATGTGCAGGGTCGTGACATGGGCAGTGTGGTTGCCGATATTCAGGATACCATCGCGTCAGAAGTGAACCTTCCCCCCGGCTATTCGGTGGATATTGGTGGTCAGTTCGAAAACCAGCAGCGAGCTCAGAAACGATTGACCATTGTGGTACCTGTATCTCTGGGGCTGATTGCGCTGTTGCTCTACTTCGCTTTCAGTTCGGTTGGTCAAGCGCTGTTGATTCTGGTCAACGTGCCGCTTGCCGTAATTGGTGGTGTCTTTTCGCTCTGGGTCTCCGGCCAGTATCTTTCAGTGCCCAGTTCCGTTGGATTTATCACACTGTTTGGTGTGGCGGTGCTTAACGGGGTCGTTATGGTCGAAAGCATCAATCAGCGAATACAGGATGGGTTGAACGTGGATGCCGCGGTGTTTGAAGGTGCCGTCTCCCGTTTACGTCCTGTCTTGATGACAGCAATAACCTCGGCGCTCGGCTTGATACCGATGCTGTTGTCGACGGGCGTGGGAGCGGAAATCCAGAAGCCACTGGCCAGCGTGATTGTTGGTGGTCTCGTGACTGCAACTTTCCTGACACTCTTTGTTTTGCCGGTTCTGTTCGGTCGCTTTTCAAGAGCCAAGGTGAGTGATATCCAACGGTAAAAAATGGGAGAAGCCGCGCTGCGTCATCGACGGTTGCCTTTCTGGAGGTTTTCTAATCCGGAAGTGGCAGTAGAATGACAATGCTGGCTCCTCCGTTTTTTGAGGTACCCATGTTCATCTGTCCGAGGTTGTCTTCGACAATCTCGGACACGATGGACAATCCGAGCCCGAAACCCGCGACCGTTTCATCCAGCCTGGTACCCCTGTTCATGACAGTGGCTGCCGCCTCGGGAGAAATTCCGGGGCCATCGTCCGCTACTTCTATGGAGAGTCCTGATGACGTGCGGGCGATTGTAACGTCGACGGTTGTCTGGCACCACTTCCCGCCATTTTCGAGTAAATTGCCAAGTAGCTCTGAAAGATCCTGTCGCTCCATTGGCCAGCTGAAGTTTTCAGGTAAGTTGGTGTGGAGGCGAAAAACCGTGTCAGGGAAGATTTTTTCCATAACGGTGATGACACTTGCCGTGATTTCAACCGGCATGCACGTCCGTCCCATCTGTCTGCCTGATATGTCTGCTTTGCTCATCCGGTATTTCAGGGATTTGTCAAGCTCCCGCAAGTTAGAGGCCATAAACACAACATCCTCCCGGGACGGAGGCAAGGTATCGATATCCGACAAAATGGCAAGATTGGCAGAAATGGAGGTTTTGACCAGGTGAGAGAGATCGGAATTCAGGCGGCGGTGGCGGTCCAGCCGCCGGTTTGACAGCTCGAGCAAATCATTGAGCTGCCGGATCAGCGGACGAAACTCTTCCGGCACGTGAGGGTTCAGACGACTTTGTTTCCCGGATTGGAGCCGTCTCAGGTCCTCTTTTATCCTACTGATGGGCTTTAACGTCAGATGTGTGGTGGTTCCAATCAGTGCCAGCAGTATCGCCAGAAGAACGGCCGAGGCACCGAGCAATGTCAGGTGGGCCTTCAGCGGTCGTTCAGAGAGCGCCCCCTCGGTTTCAAGAACGGTGATTGAGGCCAGCTTTCCAGTAGCAGTGAACGTACGTCTAAGCCCAAAAAGCGTGTTCGCGCCCTGCGCTATGTGAATAAAACCCTCGGGCTTATCCACAACGCCCTGCATTTGGCTCAGGTCAAAGTTGTTGCCCGTCAGGACGCTCCCGCCTGCCGTTTCGATGATGATGGCATGCCCCAGAAGCATTTCAAACTGATGGATCATGTTCCTGAGGTCGTCAGTTGTCGGGGACTCGGCTTCAATGATTGCCTGAAAGTTTTCCAGCTCTTTACTCAGGTGTTGTTTCCTGGACTCGTCCGATAGTTGTTTTATCACGTAGGCATGTGAAAAGAATATCAGGGTGAAATAGACGAGGCTGAAAACAGCCCCATACTGAATGGCTGTTCTTCGGATACTCTTTGGAGCTGGCATATGTTGACCTGGTTCGTTCGGGCGTTCAGCCAGTAGGATCTTTTTCGAAGAAGTAGCCCTGGCCACGCAAAGTCTTGATTTTATTGCCCCCTATTATTTTTCTGAGCCTGGCTATATAGACCTGAACAACATTCCTGGTGGGACATCTTTCAATGTTGTAGAGGGTTTCAACCAGTTCATCCTGTGAAAATACCCTGTCTGGTGAACGCAGGAAACACTGCAAAAGGCGGAATTCAGTGGCTGTCAGTCTGAACTCTTTCTGGTCGGGCGTGGTCAGCGTTCGGTAGCTGGCGTTGAGACGAAATCCGTCGACACTGATTTGATCTGTTGTTCTGCCATCCTTCCTTCGGATAATTGCATTGAGCCGGGCTTTCAGTTCATCAAACTCAAACGGTTTGGGAAGGTAATCGTCGGCACCCGCGTTCAACCCTTCTACTCTCTCAGTCCAGTTGGAGCGTGCGGTCAGAATAAGGATGGCCTCTTTTTTCCCGTTTTTTCTCCATCTTTGCATTAAAGACAGTCCATTTTCATCGGGCAGTCCGATATCGAGAATAACGGCCTGGTAGGAGCTTGTTTCAATCAACGAGTCTGCTTCTTTGCCGGTTTTGGCGACATCGACTGTGTAGTGCGCCTGCGCAAGCCAGTCCGATATTTTTTTGGCAAGTACCGCATTGTCTTCAACAATCAGAATTTTCATTTGTAAGCGCCGTTTTTCGTGGTGGGAAAGTTTCGCCAGTCTGCCATGGATTGTACCAGTAACGGCAACTCCCCAGAAAAACAGCAACCCGTTAAAAATGGGGGGTTACCGGTCGACTTTTCAGTTTGATTTCAGTTGCACCGGGTAGCATCAATAATCGAGTCACGAACGCAAGAAGCTGTATATACATGGTTTTAGGAGCAACCTATGAGCGATAGACATTTCTATGCAGGTATGTCCAGGCGGCGCCTTATCCAAGGAGCTGCCACGATGGGACTTCTTGCCGGTTTCGACAGCTTGTTGCCGGCCTATGCTAGAGGACAACTGGACAACACGAACGCATTTCACACCGTGCGTAATGGCGCTGACATCTACGACCTGACCGTCGCGAGAACACCTCTCAAGATAGGGGGCACAGTCTCGGAACAGCCCATCACCATCAACGGCACTCTGCCAGCGCCTCTGGTGCGCCTCAAACAGGGGCGCGAGGCAATCTTGCGTGTCACCAATACGCTACCGGAGGCAACATCCATTCACTGGCACGGTCTGATTCTGCCGTACCAGATGGATGGCGTTCCTGGCGTCAGCTTTCCCGGCATCATGCCCGGCGAAACGTTTGAGTACCGTTTCCCGGTCGAACAGCATGGCACCTACTGGTACCACAGCCACTCTGGCCTTCAGGAACAGCTAGGCCACTATGGGCCGATTATCATTGATCCTGCCGAGCCCGAATCGGTGGCCTATGATCGCGAATACGTTGTGGTTCTATCTGACTGGACCTTTGACTCTCCCGAGGACGTATTCCGCAACCTGAAAGTGGCAGAGGGCTACTATAACTACAACCAGCGCACCGTTAGCGACTTCTTCAAGGATGTTGAAACCATGGGCTGGGATGCTGCGTGGAGCAAAGCCGGCATGTGGGGCAGAATGCGAATGAGCCCCCGGGATATTCTGGATGTAACCGCTTCTGAATATACCTACCTGATGAACGGATCGCCTTCCGCCAGTAACTGGACCGGGCTGTTCCGTCCCGGCGAGAAAATTCGCCTGAGATTCATCAATGCCTCGGCGATGACCTACTTTGATGTCCGTGTCCCGGGCCTCCCGATGACGGTTATTTCCGCTGACGGCCAACCAGTGCAACCCGTTGAAACGGATGAATTCCGCATTGGCGTGGCGGAAACCTACGACGTGATTGTACAGCCAACCGACACGGCTCACACCGTGTTTGCCCAGTCACAGGATCGGTCGGGGTATGTGCGCGGAACGTTAGCCACCCGCAAGGGAATGGAGGCGCCAGTACCGCCCATGTATCCGCGAACCGAGCGCGGTATGGCCGCCATGGGCATGGGCGCGATGAGCATGGGCGCCATGGGCAAGGACGGCGATATGAACATGGACAGCGGCATGGACATGGGTGGCAAGATGGAAATGATGTCAGGCAGCAACGACAAAGCCCATGGCCAAATGATGATGAATGGCGCCGACTCGGGAATGAGCAAGATGAACTCCGACAAAGCAACGATGAATGAGGTCCCGACGGCGGGTCGGCCGATATCCCATGGCCCTGATAATCACGGTCCCGGGGCGGCCATGGTGGCTTCCAGCCCGCAATCGCGTCTGGATGACCCTGGTGTAGGCTTTGAAACAGCCAACCATCGGGTGCTGACCTATTCCCAGTTGCAGAGCATTGAGGGCTGGCCCGACAAGCGCCCGGCCGAACGCGAGGTGGAACTGCACCTTACCGGCAATATGGAACGTTACATGTGGTCGTTCGACGGCAAAAAGTTCTCTGAAGTCGATGGCCCGGTCAAGTTCTACCATGGCGAGCGCCTGCGATTGATCCTCGTCAACGACTCGATGATGGATCACCCCATTCACCTGCATGGCATGTGGATGGAACTGGAAACCGGTGCAGGTGAATATCGTCCACGCAAACACACGATTTCCGTCAAACCCGGCGAGCGTGTATCCGCGCTGATCACAGCGGATGCACCGGGTGACTGGGCTTTCCATTGCCACCTTCTGTACCACATGGACGCAGGCATGTTTCGTGTCGTGTCGGTCGTTTAACGGGATAGGGGATGAACATTATGATGAATCGCATCAAGTGGGTTGTGGGTGCCTCAGCCTTAACGCTTGCCTCGGGAGCCGGCGCCGCCGGTACTGGCGTTCAGGCCGAACCGGACTGGACGCTGCCGATACACGACAACCAGGTGTTTGGCCAGGTTCTGTTTGACCGGATGGAATACCAGCGTGACGGCGACAACGAATTGGCCCTGTGGGACGCCCAGGCCTGGATTGGTAAAGATCGCAATCGGCTCTGGGTCGAAACGGAAGGTGAGACTGATCTATCCAGCGACAGCGGCGACATCGAAAATTTTGATGTGCAGTACAGCTATCGCTTCGATCGCTTCTGGGATATACAGACAGGATTGGGTGCCCAGACAACGTTTGGCCCCAGCCCTAATAAGGAGCGCTATTCGGCCATTGTTGGATTGCAGGGACTTGCCCCCTACTGGTTTGAGGTAGACACAAATCTCCGAGTCACCGACGACGGTGACGTGTCATACGATCTTGAAGCCGAGTACGACTGGCTGCTGACCCAAAGGCTCATTTTGCAGGGCCGCGGCGAAACGCTCGTTGCCTTCAGCGATGTTGAGGAGTGGGGCGTCGGTAGTGGCATCAATAATGTGGGCCTGGGGCTCCGTCTGAGATACCACTTTTCGAGGGAGTTTGCGCCCTACGTGGGTGTTTCTTACACCCGCTTTCTGGGCAACACAGAGGACCTTCGTGAGCGCGAGGGGGAAGACGTCGAGTCCTCCAGCTTCGTGGCGGGCGTCCGGTGGTGGTTTTAGTACGATAATGCCCAGTAGAAAAGGCTGGCCCCTTTGCGTGGGTCAGCTAGTGTCCTCATTTGGAGGATTTCGTCAAAATCATTGCCGACCTTCCGCATGTTCGGCTCAATGACAAACGGCCGGACTAAGGCCCGGCCGTTGTATCAGATCATGAAATTACACGTTGATCAGTAACTGATATTGACCATAGCTACGACCTTATAGGTATCCTCCGGGTCATCTCCGTAGAAGTCTCCCATGAAACCGTAAGAACCGCGGAGGCTGATGTCATACACGCCGGCAAACTTTTTACCAAGCTGAGCAGCGACTTCAGTACCAAGGGTTGAGCCGTTGGCCTGAGCAGCGCTGTCGGGCGCGTCGTCGGCAGCGCGGAAGTATCCTGTGCCGTACTTCAGGTAGTAGTCGTTGGAAAGTTCCTGATCACCCGAGACTATCAGCCCCATCAGACCGTATCCCTGGTAAGCTGCGTCAGAAACTGACTTGGCCCCCTGGGAACCATTGTTGTAGTAGTAGTCTGTTCCGAAGATTTGCAGATTGCTGCTATTCAGCTCCCAGCCTGACTGGTTTGCCGCGAAGCGATCTGCACCATTGCTGCTGTCATCAGCCGGAATGTAGATGCCGTGAATCTTGAGGCTTGCGTTGCCCCAATGCCTCTGGGCATACAGATTCAACATGTACGTGTCGCCATCTGTTGCGTCAGAGTCACGCCCGGACGACTTTTTGTAAAGTACCGAGCCGCTATAGGCCATTTTGTTAAAGGTAAAATCGGCGTAGGCACCGAAATAGTTGTCATCCGTTCGAGCCGCCGTACCATTCAGAGCAGCCTGACTGCTGTTGCTGATCTGAGCTCCGGTAAGGCCGTAGTGGAAAACCTCGCTGGGATGAAGTTCGGCACTCAACATGTAGAAGTCCACGTCGTCCGCAGAATCTCTATCGTTTTCTTCCCACTTGAACCAGCCACCTGTCAGCGTGGCCATACCAACATTGCCCGCAAAGGAGACGCCATTCATGTCGTCGTTGGTAACAAGGCTCTCGTACTTGCCGAAGCCATACCCCTGGACGCCCGCTCGCACCTTCCAGTCGCTGTTCGGCACCTTCAGTTCAGCGTAGACATTTTTGGTCTCAACGCCAACGCCGTCGGCGCTGAGTTTGCCGCAATTGTCACCCTGGCAGCTTCCCTTCTCACCCCAGGGAGAATCGAGCTCACCGTACCAAACCAGGCTCACGTTATCGTTGAGGTCGCCGGTGATCTTTGCACGCAGGCGCTGGTCAACAAAAGCAGTACTGTTATCGTCGGTCGTATCTAGGCTTTCTGAGGTCGCCTGCAGGCGGTAATAACCGTTCACCGTGAAGGGGGAATCGCCTTTCTTGAGCTCTTCCACTTCAGCCGTCAGTTGATTTATTTCAACCTTCAGGTCTTCTACGGTTGGTGACGCACGCCCGACCGGCTCCGCGGCCAACGCAGGTGTTGCTACTAAAGCTATCGCCAGCGGAGCGCTTATTGATTTGAAGATTTTGCTCACCTGAAACTCCTTATTTTAATTTTCATATCGACAACGATTTATTGCCTCAATATGGATGTGCCAGTTAAACGGCACTTAATCTTGACGCACAAAGCTTGTAGTGGTCAACTGAAACGAACCTGAATTTTCAGCTAAATTTCATTTTCCCGATTTTCGTACTGACATCCCCACCCGTCAGACTGTCAGACCTGACGACGCATCAAAGAGGCTATTTCGCCCCCAGCGCCCATCTTGGAGAGGTGCTATGATTGCTCACTATTGAAAGGCATACTGGGCGCCAAGCATGCAATCCGACCATTTGGCGCATGAAATCGAGATGGCCGCAATGAACCGACGAGTTATCTCCTTGCTGCTGCCGTTGTTTTTGGGTGGACCGGTTCTGGCCATTTCCGAATTATCGGGTGGTCAGGAGGCCGCTGCGATGAAGGGTTGCGATTTCAACTTCGGCTGCCTGAAGTTATTAGATTGGCTGGATAGATTATGCATTGTTCACGTCGACCATCACGTAGAGGCTGGTTCCTGTTTTTTTTAATCTGGTCTGTCAGCTTTTTGCTGCATTTTTTTTGGGAAATGATCCAGGTGCCTTTCTTTACAGGGATGATGGAGGCGTCCCATGGTGCGGTCGTCTGGCTGTGCACGCGGGCGGCAATCGGCGATGCCAATATTGCACTATTTGCCTATGGCGTCGCCGCAGCGGCAACTAAAGATGGCTTTTGGATACAGGGGCGGTGGCGCCGCCATGCTTTAGGAGCGTATTTTGCTACCGGTCTGCTTATAACCATAGTCTTTGAAGCCTGGGCCACAGGCGCAGGCCAGCGCTGGAGCTACAATGATTCTATGCCCCTGTTTCCCTTCCTTGGCACAGGTATCGCCCCTCTAGCGCAGTGGATTATCGTTCCAACAGTCTCGCTCTTTGGTTTGCGTTGGCTCTACAGAGGCTGGCTTGATCTCAGACGTCAGGGCGGTGATCACCCCCAGCAATGAATGCCGGAGCCCCGGGCATCATATAAACCGCCCTACAGACAACTGCACATCCACACCAATCACGAGTGTGGCGGTCAGCGACACTACACTATTGATGATTGCCACCATTGCCAGACGTAGACAAGTACGATCACAATAATACGATGTTCCACTGTGACTGATCGACTCATCCATCACTCAACTCCGAAGTCCTTGCGAACGGTTGGCATTACGTATGCCACTCCCGGCCATGCCGGCACCAGATACAGCCGCAGTCGACGTGATTGCAGCTTATATCCCGTCGCTGGCTCCGCAAATGCAAACCCGCCAACGGCGCCAGCAGACGCCTGGCAAGTGTGGGCCGGTAGAGACGGCGCAAAAACTCGCGCGCATCCAGATGGTTTTCCTGGCGGCGCATGCACCAGCGATAACCGCGGTTACCCAGCAGCCCATAAAACGCGCGGTTCACCAACGCCGCCGCCATCGGACGCTCCAGGGATTCTCGCCAAAGCCGGTTGTAGTCGTCACCATGCAGCAGACTGCGTGCGGCCAGCACGCCGGAGGTGATGGCCGCGCGCATCCCGAAGCCCCACAGCGTATCCTGGAAACCGGCCTGCTCACCCGCTACCGGGTGCACCCCGGACAATGCGGTTACAGGGATACGGAAGTTTCCAACACCGCCGTGCGGCTGAGGATTCATCATCTCCATGCCGGCCAGCCTCTGAAACGCACTGACAGTTCGCTCCACATACTTTGCTTCATCCCTGAAACCAGTAAACATGCAACTCTTTACCGTTCCCTTGCCTCCCATTACCAAAAGGTAGGCATACCCTTTAGGGGCAAGGTTGTTATCACAAATTGCCCAGAAACCGTCCGGCATGGATGTATCGAAATGATAGCCGACCGCAATGGCATCGGCGGCCTTTGGGCCAGTCGCCAGGATGGCCGGGCCCCGGGCATGCCGCAGCCGGCTTTTGAAATGCACCTGCACGCCCAGTTCCCTGGCCTGTCTCAGCAACGCCGTGTCCAATGTGTCTGGCCCGGAGCCACGCTCCACCAGGTAGAACAGCGGCTCAATGCTCTCAATGGCGTACGGGGAATCCCAGGCATCAAAGGCGGTACCCCGGCGGCAGGGAACTCGCTTGAAGTCGGTGGTGATTCCGAGTTCCTGCAACACCGCCAGGGCATCCTGCTGCGTGCTCCAGTTCTCCAGCCCCTGCAGGTCCCGTTTGAAGCGGGAACCCACCTCGGCCCGGGCCTCATGCACGATGACTGACCGCCCCGCCCGCGCCAGTGTGATGGCGGCCGCCAGCCCGGCCGGTCCGGCGCCGGCAATCTCGACCGCGCCATTTCTGTTGTCTGACATCATGGCTCCGATACCAGTCCCAGCCTCGTTGACGCCCATCATGTCCGCACCCGCCTTCCCCTCACCTTGTCACAAAGACATAAAACACAGCGATACCCGATCACTGGGCCTCCTTGAAGTCACGGATGTGCAGCAGGTCTTCCACCGGCAGCACGGCTATGATTCCGTCGCTGGCAAGCCCCTTGTGCACCGTCCGGGCAATGAGGTCAACGATCTCGTCTGCCTGCTCGGCTTCCGTGAATATCTCCACGCGAACGGAATCGGCCATGGTGTCCTTGGCATAGTAGTTTTTATATCTGCCACGGCCATGGGTTTTAGACACCGTCATACCGGAAAAACCAGCCGCGATCAGCGCATCCTCTACTTTCTTCAAGTCCAGACTGGAGAAGATCGCAGTCACTTTGCAAAACTTCGTATTCATTTCGCCTCCTCGTCAGTGAGCTGAAGAAGGATCGCTCCGGTTCTTCGGCTTGAAAATGACAGTTAATCACCCACAACTGAACTGACACTGAAAATAGGGAACAATCTGAAACCAGCCGGGGCTATACTGATTTAAGTCAAAGAAGCCTGGCCGCCCAGGCGAGACCCGCCACCCAGTCAATAAACGGCACCGGGTAAATACCCAGCAGCAGTATTGAGACGGCAACAATCAGAAGGGCGAGCTTCTCTACCCGACCCCGGCCGGCATCCGCCACCGCCTGCTGCATACCCGGTTCGCGCAGATACAGGGTGATGATCACCCTCAGGTAGTAGAACAGCCCGATAACGCTGCCGATAACGATCCCTCCAACAAGCCACCACCGGCTGCCTTCCACACCCAGGGCGATGATATAGAATTTACCGAAGAATCCGGCGGTCAGCGGAATGCCGGCCAGGGACAACATGCTCAGAGTCAATAATGCTGCCAGCCAGGGGCTGTGCCAGAACAATCCCCTGTAATGGTGCAACCCGGAGGCATCCTCGCCACTGCCAGTGCCGGAGACATGCATAATCACGCCAAACGCCCCCATGGTGGCCACAATATAGGTGAACAGGTAAACCCCGGTGGTTTCCAACGCCAGGGGGCCACCTACTATAACGGCCACCAGCAGGTAGCCCATATGGGCGATGGAAGAGTAGCCCAGCAGGCGCTTCAGGTCAGGCTGGAACAGGGCCAGCAGGTTGCCACCGAACATGCTGAGAAGAGCCAGCAGGCTGATCAGGCCAAGGAGCCATCCACTGCCGAAGACCGGGGCCACCAGTACCAGCCGCAGTAATACCAGAAACACCGCCAGTTTGCTCACCGTGGCCAGCACAGTGGTCGCCGGCGCCAGACCTCCCTGGTATACGTCCGGTGTCCACTGGTGAAACGGTATGATGGACAACTTGAACCCCAGCCCCACCAGTAACAGTGCGGCGCCGCCCAGAATCCAGGGGTCCGGACTGCCAGCAACCCCCGCGGCGAGTGCCGTCAGCTCAAGGTGGCCGGTGCGGGCATAGATCAACGCCATGCCAAACAGCAGAAAGGCGGTGGCGGTGGCGGACAATATGAGGTATTTGATCCCCGCCTCCAGGGACCGTTCTGTCCGGAAACTGTACGCCACCATGCCGTACAAAGGCATCGACAGCAATTCAAGGCTGATGAACAGGCTGGCCAGGTGGTTGCTGGCCACAAGGCCCAGGGCACCCGTTACCGCGCAAAGCAACAGCAGGTAAAACTCTTCCCGCGGCCCCCTGTAGCCGGCCAGGTAACCATGGCTCATGGCGGCGATAAACAGGCCGCTCACCAACACCAGCGCGCTGCCCATGAGGGCAAGGCCGTCAAAGATCATCAGCGGCGGCGAAGAGGGCGCGGCCGAGGCCAGCGGCAGGCTCGCCAGGGCCAGGGCCAGACCGCTGACAGTGACCGCCGCGGTACCACCGTGATGGCGTCGCCAGGCGACGCCCAGCATTACCAGTACGGCTGTCGAGGCGACAATAAGCAGGGGCAGCAGCCCCACAAGATCGATCAGGGTCAGCATCAGTTCATCCCTCCTGCCCGGACCGGGCCCGCCATGAACAGGTCCGCCACCGGCCGGACCATTGACGCCGTGGTATCAAGCAGGGGTTGCGGATTCAGGCCCACCGCCAGGGTGAGTCCGATCAAGGCCAACATCATGCCGTACTCCCGCACATCCGGACCCGCGAGCAGGCCCGGTTGTTGTTCGCGACCGAAATGCACCCGCTGCATCATCAGCAGTGAATAGATCGCGCCAAGCACCAGCCCGGCGCTGGCGATGACCACCACCACCGGAGCGCTGCGGAAGGTACCGAACAGTACCATGAACTCGCCAAGGAAATTGGCCGTGGCGGGCATCCCCAGAGAGGCCGCCAGGAAAAACAAGGTCACGCCGGGCAACACCGGTATTCGGCCCCAGAGCCCGCCCATGCGACGCATATCCCGGGTATGAATGCGTTCAAAGAGCTGGCCACTGAGAATGAACAGAGCGGCACTGGAGAACGCATGGGCCACCATGAGTACGATTGCGCCCTGGATCGCCAGTTCGGATCCGGAATAAACGGCAATCAGCACGAACCCCATATGGGATATGCTGGCATAGGCAATCAGCCGCTTGATATCCTGCTGGCCGCAGGCCAGGACCGCGCCGTAAATAATACCCACGACCCCCAGCGCCATGGCCACCGGCGCAAAGGCCTGGGACTGTTCCGGAAACAACGGAATCGCAAAGCGCAGCATGCCGTAGGCGGCGGTTTTCAGCAGAATGCCCGCAAGGTCCACGCTGCCGGCAGTGGGCGCCTGGGCGTGCGCATCCGGCAGCCAGCCATGAAAAGGCACGGCAGGCAGCTTCACCGCAAAGGCAATAAAAAACCCGAGCATAATCCAGAAGGACAGATTGTCGGGCACGTCGGCATTCAACAGTGCGTCATAGCTGAAGGTTATCTCGCCGGAGTTGGTGTAATGCACGAACACCAGCGCAAGGATCGCCACCAGCATCAGCAGGCCGCTGGCCTGGGTGTAGATGAAGAAGCGGGTGGCGGCACGAATCCGGGTTTGCCCCGGGGAGCCGCTGTGCCCCCAGAGGGCAATCAGAAAATACATGGGTACCAGCATCACTTCCCAGAACAGGAAGAACAGGAGCAGGTCCAGCGCCAGAAACACACCCACGACGCCACCCAGAACAAACAGCAGATTCAGATGAAAAAAGCCCACCCGCTCGACAATCTCTTTCCATGAGCAAAGTACCGCCAAGGCACCGAGAAAGCCGGTCAGCGCAATCAGGATCAGCGACAAGCCGTCCAGAGCCAGATGAATCTCGATGCCAAAACGAGGAATCCAGGGGACTCGCCACTCCAGCAGCCACGGTCTCTCGCCGGTGCCATAGGCGCTGAAATCACCGCCTGCCCAAAGCACGACGCTGACCGCCAGCACGAACAGCATGGTGGCCAGGGCAATCCAGCGCGGCGCCTGTTCGCCCCAACGCTCCGAGTGCCAGCACAGCATGCCACCGAGGAACGGAATCAGAATCAGCCAGAACAGAATCATGCGCCACCTCCCTGAGTCATTACCAGGCCAACCAGTATCACCGTGGCACCGAATACCATCACTTTGGCGTAAGTCCGCAGCTGGCCGTCCTGGGACCGCACCAGGCCCGCATTGCACAGGCGGGCAATCACGGCCGGCAGGTTCATCCCCAGGTTAATAAAGTCGAAACGCAGCACGCGTACCAGGGCCTGCCAGGGCCGGACCAGTGTCCGGTCGAACAGGGCATCGAAGCCCCAGGCCCGGTTGAACAGGATCCAGAGCCGCGCCCCCAGACCCCGACCGACCTTTGCGTCAAGCCACCGGCGCCGCGCCAGGAACAGCCAGCCAGCCAGAGCCAGGCCAGCAAGCACCGCTCCGGTCGCCAGGAACTGAAACAGGGTGTGGCCGGCGTTCGTGGCATCATCGGGGGGCGGCGGGAACACCACCTCAAGCCCCGGGTACAGCCAGGCACCAACGAAGGTGGAAAGCACGGCCAGGATTGCCAAAGGCAGGTGATGCCTGAGGGGACTGGTGCCCGGCCGGGGATGGCGTGCATGATCACTGCGGGGCTGGCCATGAAAAATGCCCAGGATCAGCCGCACCGTGTACAGGCCGGTTAGCACGGCTCCGGTCAGACCCGCCGCGAACAGTCCGTAGTGGCCCGAGGCCATGGCCTGCCAGAGAATCTCGTCCTTGCTGAAGAAGCCCGCGGTTACCAGCGGCAATGCCACCAGCGACGCGCCCCCCGCCAGGAAACCGGCATAGGCGACCGGCAGTTTGCGCCAGAGCCCACCCAGCCGGCTCAGATCCTGTTCATGGTGGCAACTGATGATAACGGCCCCGGCTGAAAGGAACAGCAATGCCTTGAAGAAGGCGTGGGTCATCAGGTGAAAAATGGCCGCGTCAAACGCCCCGACCCCCAGCGCCAGGAACATGTAGCCGATCTGGCTCATGGTGGAATAGGCCAGCACCCGCTTGATGTCGGTCTGGGCCAGGGCCGCGAAGGCCGCCAGCAACAGCGACAGGGCTCCGATGATGCCCACCAGCCACATCACATCCGGTGCCAGCAGGAACAGCCCGTTCAGGCGTGCAATCAGATAAACGCCGGCGGTCACCATGGTGGCCGCGTGGATCAGGGCCGACACCGGAGTGGGGCCTGCCATGGCATCCGGCAGCCAGGTGTGCAGCGGCACCTGTGCAGACTTGCCCAGGGCACCGCCAAGGACCAGCAATGCCGCAAGATTGGCAGTGACACTCCCCTCGGCCCAGACCCGTGGTGCCTGCTCCAGCACCAATCCGATATCGAGGGTGCCGAGTTCCACGAAGATCAGGAACAGCCCCAGGGCAAGGAATACGTCACCTGTGCGGGTCACGATAAACGCCTTGAACGCCGCCCGCCCATTAGCTTCGTTCTGATAGTAGTAGCCGATAAGGCCGTAGCTGCAAAGGCCAACGCCTTCCCAACCGAGAAACAGCAACAGCAGGTTATCGGCCAGCACCAGCACCAGCATGCTGAACACAAACAGGTTCATCCAGGCATAGAAGCGGGTTATACCGGCCTCGCCCACCATGTACCAGACAGCGAACAGGTGAATCAGGAAACCCACGCCGGTGATGATCGACATCATGACCAGCGAAAGACGATCAACCACCACGCCCATGGTCGGCTGGAACTCGCCCACGGAAACCCAGGTCCAGAGCGTGAAGCCCTGGCTGTCGCCGGAGAAGGTCAGCAGGGCCCAGGCGGTGGCCAGCGCGGCCAGCCCTACGCTGCCCACGCCAATGGCCGCGCTGGCCCGCGGTCCCAGCCGCCCGCCGGAAAAGCCGAGAACAATGGCACCGGCCAGAGGTAACAGAAATGACAGTAAAGTCGCAGCCATCATCATCCACGCATCCTGCTGACTTCGTGCAGCTCAAGTGAACGGAAACGCTGGTAAAGCTGTATCATCAGCGCCAGGCCGACGCTGGCCTCGGCTGCCGCCAGGGTGATGACCAGCAGGAACATGGCCTGCCCCTCCGGCTGGTTCCAGGCGGTGCTGCCCACCACAAAGGCCAGCGCGGCGGCATTGAGCATGACTTCCAGGCTCATGAGAACGAACAGCATACTGCGCCTCAGCATCAACCCGGCCAACCCCAGGCTGAAAAGAATAACGGCCAGGATCAGGCCATGCTCCATCGGGATACCAGTCATCGGGTGCCTCCACGGTTGCGATTGCCCCGGGGTTTGTTGCGCCGGCCCACGTGGGACGCCGTCACCAGCGCCGCCAGCAGCAGAATGGCGGCCAGCTCCACCACTATCAGCCATGGGCCGAACAGGGTGAGGCCGATGTCCCGGGCGGTTATCAGCTCACCGTCAATGGTCATGCCTGCCTGCCCGTCGCTGATCAGCGCCACCAGCGCCACCAGCAACACCAGAGCCAGCAGCGACGGCCCGAGCCAGTAGCCCGGACGTAGCCACAGGGGATCCCGCTTGGCCTCCGGACGCAGGTTGAGCATCATCACCACGAACACGAACAGCACCATTATGGCGCCGGCATAGACGATAATCTCGAGAGCACCGGCAAAGGGCGCACCCAGGGCGAAGAACACCAGGGCGACGGCAATCAGCGAAACAATCAGGTACACCACCGCATGCACCGGACTGGAGCCGCTGATAAGACCGACCGTGGCCAGCACCGCCACCAGGCCGCTAAGGTAGAATCCCAGTTCCATCAGTAGTTCCTTTTTTGGTCAGGGTAAAAGCGTACGGACATCCTCCGGGACCTCCTCGTTCTGTGCCTCACCTTTATCCTTGCCGGCGATAGCCATGCCGGCAACCTTGTAAAAGTGGTAGTCGTGGTCCTTGCCGGGGCCGTTGATCAGCAGATCTTCCTTCTCGTACACCAACTGCTGACGCTGGTACTCGCCCATCTCGAAATCCGGTGTCAACTGGATGGCGGAGGTGGGGCAGGCCTCTTCACACATGCCGCAGAAAATGCAACGGGAAAAGTTGATGCGGAAGAACTCCGGATACCAGCGGCCGTCGTCTTTTTCACCTTTCTGCAGGGAAATACAATCCACCGGGCAGGCCACCGCGCAAAGGTTGCACGCCACGCATCGTTCTTCGCCGTCCGGATCCCGGGTGAGTATGATGCGGCCCCGGTACCGGGGAGGCAGATAAACCTCCTCTTCCGGATAGTTCACGGTTTCCCGCTTGCGGAAGCCGTGCATGAATACCATCCACATGGTACGCAACAGCGACCAACTGGCCGGTATCAGCCATAACACCGACAACACCTTGTTTTTTCGCATCTTTCCTCCCTATGAACCGGTCAGTAGCAGCACCGCCCCGGTAGCCAGCAGATTGACCAGGGTCAGCGGCAGACACACCCGCCAGCCAAAGCTCATCACCCGGTCATACCTGGGCCGTGGCAGCGATGCCCGGAGCAGGATAAACAGCATCAGGAAGAAGCTGGTCTTGAGGGCAAACCACACAATGGGTGGCAGCCAGGGGCCCTGCCAGCCGCCGAAAAACAATGTCACGATCAGCGCGGAAACCAGCACCATGCCCACGTATTCGCCAATGAAAAACATGCCGAACTTCATACCGGAGTACTCGACATGGTAACCATCCGCCAGTTCCTGTTCCGCCTCCGGCTGGTCGAAAGGGTGGCGGTGTGTCACCGCGATGCCGGCGATCAGAAATGTGACGAAACCCAGGAACTGGGGAATCACGAACCACAGGCCTTCCTGGGCCGCGACGATGTCGCGCAGGTTGAAGGAGCCGGCCATGGCCACCACACCCATGAGCGACAGCCCCATGAACACTTCGTAGGACAGGGTCTGGGCCGAGGCTCGCAACGCGCCGAGCAAGGCATACTTATTGCCACTGGCCCAGCCACCGATTAACACCGCGTAGACGTTGATGCCGGCCAGCGCGAGGAAGAACAGCAGCCCGATGTGCATGTCCGCCACCCCCCACCCCGGTGTTATGGGGATAATAACGAAAGACAGCAGCAGGGAAGCGAAGGCAAGGTTGGGTGCCAGCATAAACAGGGCGCGGCTGGCAAAGGGCGGAGTCCAGTCTTCCTTGAAAAAGATCTTCAGCATATCGGCAATCAGTTGAAGAGTGCCGAATGGCCCTACCCGGTTGGGACCATAACGATCCTGCCAGAGGCCCAGCAGCCGACGTTCGACCACGGTCAGTGCCGCTCCCACCACGACCACGGCAAGCAGGATCACCAGCGCCTGGAACATGGCCCAGAGAGTGGCTGCCAGTTGTGGAGTCCACCAGCTCATGACTCACCTCCCGTGGGTTTTCCTAAAGTGAGTGTCGCGCCCTGCCCCAGGCCGGGCAACAATCCCGCGGGCAGGCCAGCCCAGCCGGGGGGCCAGTCTTCCTGCTCCGATACCGTAATGTCCGGACCGCCAAACAGCATCAGGCTGTCACCCTCACGCACACCAAGCAGCGTCAGGCTGTCGCCGTCGCGCACGCCCAGCGCCTCGGCATCCGGGCGGGCCAGGATGACCACCGGCGCGGTCATCCGCTGCCGGACAGGTTCAGCCCGGGCAGACGTTTCCTCGCCCCCGAACACCCGTGGCAACACCAGCGCCCGCAGCCCGCTGCTGTCAGTGGCGCCGTCATCAAAGACCGGGTCGGGGTATTCGCGATGGCCGGGCTGAGGCCGAATCAATCTTATGCCCGGGTCCCCTCCGCGCAGGTGACCGCCCACTTCATCGGTGAACTTGTTCCACGCCTGCGGGGAATTCCAGCCCGGCGCCCAGGCGAAAGGTATCTGCTGCCGGGGCCGGTCAAATCCGCTGTAGCCTTCCATGGAGTAAGCGAAGGGTGTATCGGTATCCTGTGGCGGGCGGGGTTCATTTACATCGAGGTTGGCGCGCATGGCGGTGCGGCCGCTGTAACGCTGGGGCTCACGGGCCAGCCGCAGGCCCTCTATGCGATAATCGGGCCCGGGCGCGGCATCCACAATCCCGGCCAGGCCTGGATGGGCCCCGGCGCAGGCCCGGGTGGCCAGATCCAGGCTGATATCCCCGGGGGCTTCGCCCCGCAGCCCGGCGGCCAGGGTGTGTAACCAGCGCCAGCTCTCGTGAATTCGGGTCTCGGGGCGCAGGTAGGCCGGTTCGAACACCCGGAAGAAGCGCTGGGCCCGCCCTTCCAGATTTACCAGGGTTCCGCTCCCTTCCGCGAAACTGGCAGCAGGCAGGATGAAGTCCGTCCCCTCGGCGGTTCTCGTCCGCTGGTGGTCCAGCACCACGCGGGTGTTGGCACGGGCCAGGGCCTGCTCCACCCGGTCGGCGGGCAGGCGTTGATACAGGTCGTTCTCCAGCACCACCACCGCATCGGCCCGGCCCTCACTCAACTCATCCAGCGCCCAGTCCAGTGTCTGCCCCCCCATGAGCGACAGCCCGGTGCTGTTGGCCTCCCGCCGGATCAACACCAGCCCACCCTGCGCTGCCCGCCTGGACAGGGCCCGGGCAACCGCACCGGCGGCTTCCAGGATGGCCTCGCTGGCGAGGGAGCCGCCGCTGACAACCAGCGGCCGCGCCGCTTTTAACAGGCTGACGGCGATTTCTCCGGCCCGCTCCTGGCTGGCCGGGTCGAGGCCGTCCACCGGGGGCGCCGCCGGGTCGATGGCATGAGCCACCGCGAAACCGAGCCGGGCGATATCATCCGGCGCCAGGGCATGGCGGGCGACAGCGACACTGTCCAGCTCGGTGGGCGCTGGCCAGACAATGTGCAGCGGGTGGTACCGGTCCTGCCCCAGGGTCTTGACGGCCTCGGCATTCCAGGCCGGCACGCCGATCTGTTCAGCCAGTTCTTCCCGCCGTGACAGCACAGCCTGACGCAGATTCAGCCCCAGGCGCGCGGCGCTCTGGACCGGGTCCTCGCCCAGCACCAGAATGGCATCGTGGCGTTCTATTTCCCGGGGTGTCGGGGTGGGCAGTCCCGACGTTTCCTGCAGCCGGTTCATCATGGCCAGGCACGCCTGCTCCCGGGACTCTATCCCGGTGGAAAAGTTTTCCGGCCCCACCATGGCCAATAGCTGGTGATTGCTTTCCAGACTGGCCCGGGGCGATCCGATGCCGATGATGCGCCGGGCCTGACGCAGGGCGCCGGTGATACGCTCCAGGGCCGGATCCACCCCCAGCGTCACGGCCTCCTGCCCCGGCCGTTCGGTCCATTCCGGAACCCGTGGCCGGTCGGCGCGGTTGACGTATCCGTAACCAAACCGGCCGCGGTCACAGAGGAAGTGGCTGTTAACCTCACCGTGGTAGCGGTTTTCGATGCGGCGAATCTCGCCGTAGCGTTCCCCGGGGCTGATGTTGCAACCGACCGCGCACTGGTGGCAGATGCCGGGGGCATACTGCAGGTCCCACTTTCGGGTGTAGTGATCGGAATGACTCTGGTCGGTGAACACCCCAGTGGGGCAGACTTCGGTGAGGTTGCCGGAGAACGGGCTTTCCAGTGCGCCTTCGGCGTATCGTCCGAAGTAGATGTTGTCCCGGGCACCAAAGGCGCCCAGATCGGTGCCACCGGCGTAGTCGTTGTAAAAGCGCACGCACCGGTAGCAGGTAATGCAGCGGTTCATTTCGTGGGCGATGAACGGCCCCAGGTACTGGTTGCGGCGAGTGCGCTTGTTGAACCGGTAGCGGCGGCGGTCATGGCCGGTCATTACCGTCATGTCCTGCAGGTGGCAATGGCCGCCCTCCTCGCACACCGGGCAGTCGTGGGGGTGATTGATCATCAGCCACTCCACCACACTGGCCCGGAAAGCCCGGGCTTCCTCGTCATCGATATCGATTCGGGTCTGGTCCGCCGCCGGGGTCATACAGGACATGACCAGAACGCCCTTGTTGTCGTCCTTGTCCTTGTACTGGCGCACCGCGCACTGGCGACAGGCGCCGACACTTCCCATGGCCGGATGCCAGCAGAAATAGGGAATATCCAGGCCCAGTGACAGACAGGCCTGGAGCAGGTTGTGCGCCCCGTTGACCTCGTAGGTTTTTCCGTCCACGTGAATCGTCGCCATGCTTGCTTCTGCCTTCACCTAGAAAGTACGATCACTGTTTGTTGAAAGTGACTGTTGAAACTAACGGTTGTTTGCCGGCGCGTCCGCTGCGACCCGGTCCGGAACGCCCCGGGTGTCGCCGCTTACCTTGCCAATGCCCTGCTCAAACTCCTGCCGGAAGTGCCGCAGCGCTGTCTCCAGCGGCATGGCGGCGCCAGGGGCAAGGGCGCAGAATGTCAGCCCCGGGCCACAGTCCGCCGCCAGCTTGTCGAGCAATTCGATGTCGCCGGCCTGCCCCTGTCCCTTTTCCAGGTCCCGGAGCAGTTTTACCACCCAGGGCAGACCATCACGGCACGGAGTGCACCAGCCGCAGGATTCCCGGGCGAAGAACTCCTCCAGGTTGCGCATCAGCGATACCATGCCCCGGTCCTCGGGGACCGCCATCATCAGGCCGGTGCCCAGCCGGCTGCCGACATTGGCGATAGAGTCAAAGTCCAGGGGCAGCTCCAGATGCTCCGGCAACAGGAAGCCGGTGCTGGTGCCGCCGGGCAACCATGTCTTGAGCCGGAGGCCTTGCCGCAGCCCCCCGGCCCGGTCGAGCAGCTCGGCCCCGGTGACGCCCATGGGCAGCTCCCAGAGGCCCGGCTCCGCAACCGGCCCCGACACGCCATAAAGCTTGGTGCCGCCGTCACCGGTACGGTTGCCGGACAGGTTCTGATACCAGTCAGCGCCATGGAGAATCACGGCGGGTATGTTGCACAGGGTCTCGACGTTGTTAACTACCGTGGGCCTGCCCCAGGCTCCGGACTGGCCGGGGAACGGCGGCTTGGCCCGGGGATTGGCGCGCTTCCCCTCCAGTGCATTGATCAGAGCCGTTTCCTCGCCGCAGATGTAGCGCCCCGCCCCGGTATGCACCGCGATGTCGAAATCGAACCCGCTGCCATCAATATCCGGCCCCAGCCAGCCGGCTTCGCGGGCCTCATCAATGGCCCGGTTCAGCACCCGGGCCGCCTCCACGTATTCACCCCGCAGAAAAATGTAGCCTTGCCGGGCGTTGTTGGCCCGGGCTCCGAGGATCATCCCCTCAATCAGCAGGTGGGGTTGCTGCTCCATCAGCAACCGGTCCTTGAAGGTGCCCGGTTCCATTTCATCCGCGTTGCAGATCAGGTAGCCCCGGGGCATGTCACCCCCCTGCAGCGTCAGGCTCCACTTGACGCCAGCGGAAAAACCGGCGCCGCCCCGGCCACGCACATTGGCGTCTTTCACCACGGTGATGATGCCCTGGGGGTCGCTCTCGGCCAATGCCCGGCGGACCGACTGATAACCATCCTTATCCAGATATTCGCCGAGCCAGACCACCTCGCCGTCGTCCCTCAGCCTCCAGGTCAGCGGATGGGTTTCGGGTTGACGCTCGGTACCGGATTGCCGTATCCGGCTGTGATAACGCAGCGGGTTGCCTTGACCTGAGGTGGATCCGCTCATTCGTAGCCCTCCAGCAGGTCGGACAGATCCTCCGGTGTGACCGGCCCGAAGGTTTCGCCGTCAATCATCAGCGCCGGGGCACCGTCACAGGCGCCGAGACAACACACGGGTAACAGGGTGAAGCGGCCATCGGCGGTGGTGGCGCCGTAGTCCACTCCCAGCTTCTCCACCAGGGCCTGTTTCAGCGTTTCATACCCGGTCAGGAAGCAGGAGCTGCTGTCGCAGACCAGGATCACATGGCGCCCTACCGGCTGACGGAAAATCAGGCTGTAAAAGGTAGCCACGCCGTCCACCGCGGCGAATCCCAGGCCCAGCAACCGCCCAACGGCTATGATGGCACCGTCGGGAACCCAGCCATGGCGGCGCTGGACGATTTTCAACGCCTCGATACAAGCGGCCTGGGGCTGCTCGTAGTGTTCCTTTTCCCGGAGAATCGCGGCTTCGTCGTCCGGGTGCAGTTCAAAACGGTCACTGCCGATCAGTTCGGTTGTGTGCGGGGTTGTTGCCATCATCAGCGATCCACGTCTGCCATTACGAAATCGATACTGCCCAGGTGGGCGATCATGTCCGGCACGAAGCCTCCGCGCATCAAGGACGGTATCTGCTGCAGGTGCGGAAAGCTCGGAGTCCGGATGCGGGTTCGGTAGCTCATGTTATTGCCGTCGCTGGTCAGGTAATAACTGTTTATGCCTTTGGTGGCCTCCACCATTTGCAGTGATTCGCCGGGTTTCAGAACCGGACCCCAGGACACCTGCAGAAAGTGCGTGATCAGCGTTTCGATGTGCTGCAACATCCGCTCCCTGGGTGGCGGGGTGGTCAACGGGTGGTCCGCCTTGTAGTCGCCCGCGGGCATGTGATCGACGCATTGCTGGATAATGCGCAGGCTCTGCCGCATTTCCTCAATACGCAGCTGACCCCGGTCAAAAACGTCTCCGTGCTGCCCCAGAGGCACCTCGAAGTCGAAGTTCTCATAGCCGGAATAGGGCCGCTGTTTGCGCAGATCGAAGTTGCAGCCAGTGGCCCGCAGGTTGGGACCGGTCACGCCCCATTCCAGGGCCTCGGTGGTGGTGAAGGCAGCCACATGCCGGGTCCGCTCCCGCACCAGGGCGTTTTTCATCATGGCCAGCTCGTATTCCCGCAGCCGCGGCGGCATCCAGTCAAGGAACTCCTGCACCAGTTGCTGCCAGCCCACGGGCAGGTCCTGGGCAAGGCCGCCGATCCGGTACCAGGCCGGATGCATGCGAAAACCGGTGATGCCCTCAATCACCTTGTAGGCCCGCTGGCGGTCAGTGAAGCTGTAGAACACCGGCGACATGGCGCCCAGATCCTGCAGGTAGGTCCCCAGGAACAGCAAATGGCTGCTAATACGGAACATCTCCGCCATCATCACCCGGACCGTCTTGACCCGGTCGGGCACCTCGATACCCGCCAGTTTCTCAACCGCAAGGACATAGGGAAGGTTGTTCATTACGCCGCCGGTGTAGTCGATGCGGTCGGTATAGGGAATGAAGCTGTGCCAGGTCTGGCGCTCGGCCATTTTTTCCGCGCCCCGGTGGTGATAGCCAATATCCGGCACGCAGTCGATGATCTCCTCGCCGTCCAGTTGAAGCACGATCCGGAAGGCACCGTGGGCAGAGGGATGATTGGGGCCCAGATTGAGGAACATGAACTCGCTGCCATCCCGCTCACGCTGCATGCCCCAGGCTTCCGGTTCGAATTTCAGCGCCTCCTGCTCCGTCTGCTGCCCCTCCACTGTCAGGGTGTAGGGGTCGAATTCCGTGGCCCGCGCGGGATAGTCCTTGCGTAACGGGTGGCCATGCCAGGTGGGCGGCATGAGCAGCCGTTGCAGATGGGGATGGCCGGTTGCGGTAATGCCGAACAGATCCCAGATTTCCCGCTCATACCAGTTGGCATTGGCAAACACCCGGGTCACGCTTGGCAGGTTCGGGTCGCCACCGGTCAGCGCCACCTTGATGATCAGGTCTTCATTACGATCCACCGACAGCAGATGATAGAAGACCGTGAAATCCGCGGCTGGTAGCCCGTCACGGTGGGCACGGAGCCGCTCGTCCACGGCAGAGAGATCGTAAAGCATGGAAAAAGACGCCGGCGGCGCCTTCAGGTGGCGCAGTATCTCCACTATCCGCTCACGTCGCACCCACAGCACCGGAAGCCCGGTCAGGGTAGGCTGAACGTGCTCGATGTGTTCCCGGAATCCGTCCAGAAGCCCGAGGGCCCGGTCAATGCCGGACTGGGCCGGTGCATGCCTGTCGAGAGCGTCTGTGCTCATGATGCTGACTCATCTCCTGTCAAGGTTGGGCAAATCGGGAGGCGGCGCTCAGAGTTTGTCCGGAGTCCTCAGTTCGGTGGCCTCGATTCGCTGGCTCCGTTTCTGCTCCCGCTGGGACCCCATCTCGGCCTTGTAAACCCCTTGATCCCCCACGACCCAGGACAGCGGCCGGCGCTCCTCCTGAATCGAGTCCTGCAACAACTGAAGTGCCTGCAGGAAGGCCTCGGGCCGCGGCGGACAGCCCGCTACATAGACATCCACGGGCAAGAACTTGTCAACCCCCTGAACCACCGAATAGATGTCGTACATACCGCCAGAGTTGGCGCAGGAGCCCATGGAAATGACCCACTTGGGTTCCAGCATCTGATCGTAGAGCTGCTGAATAACCGGAGCCATTTTGATGAAACAGGTACCCGCTATCACCATAAAGTCGGCCTGCCTCGGCGAGGCGCGGATCACCTCCGACCCGAAGCGCGCAATGTCATGGGGCGAGGTAAATGCGGTAGTCATTTCCACGTAGCAGCAGGACAGACCGAAGTTATAGGGCCACAAGGAGTTCTTGCGCCCCCAGTTCACCGCCGAGTTGAGGACGTCACTCAGCTTGCCGGTGAATACGTTGCGTTCAAGCTGGCTTTTGACGTATTCCTCCGATGACTGCCGGCGCCCCATCGGGTAACGGTCACTGGATTCCTGCTCTTCCTCGGCCCGTGTCAGTCTGTAAGGCATGGCTGGTCTCCATATAAAGGTTTGCTGACAGTGATCAAGGTCCGGACGACAATCATCGGGGACTAAATACACCCTGGAACCGAACGATTAGCCCTCCCCGTGTCCCTGAGAACCCTCGGGGGCCCACTCCAACGCCCCGGAGCGACTGTCGTAGAGCAGGCCGGCAAGCAGTATCAGGATAAAAACCGCCGCGCCCCAGAACCCGCTCCAGCCCGTTTCCGGAATCACAACCGCCCAGGCAAACAGAAACACCGCCTCAATATCGAAGATCACAAAGAGCATCGCGACCAGATAAAACTTGACGGAAAACCGCTGGCGGGCGTCACCGACACCGACAATACCGGACTCAAACGGGATGGTTTTGCTGACGCCATGGCTGCGCCCGCCAAGCAGGCTGGAAACGCCTGCCATGAAGGCACATAAGCCGAGGGCAGCGATCACAAAAAAACCGGTTGCCCAGTAGTTGACCAGCAACTCATTGACCGTGTCCGACATACCCCCTCCTGTTCTGAATCATCACCCTATCCGCCCAGCCTGAAACGGAACTGAATCAGCAGAGCAATCGTTCTCAATTTTTGATCCCGATCAAATTCACAAGACTGTTTCCAGCCGGCCTCAGTCAGCAGAGCGCACTACTCACTGCCATAAATCAAGACCTGCAGGAAACAGCAACTCCGCGGGCATAATCGAGTAGAGCAAGGTATCTGAAGGCTTCATACTGGCGCTGCTTTGAAAGCAGGTACCGCACAGACTGTGTTGTCTACTAATATGGCTTCATCGCACCGATTGAGGCCTTCGTGCAGTAACCATTGCCAGCACGATTGCCAACATCGCCAGGGGAGGAATTAGCCCGGATTTCTCATGATGGGATAAAAGAAAGCGGCTGAAAGTGCTATAGTTTCAGGACCTTACACCGTTCACCAAGCACCAACAGCCGCTATCCAAAATGGTACCTGAAAAACTGACCTTCTCGCCACTGTCTCGCCGTCAAATTGAAGCCGATTTCTCCGGTGGTCATATCACCTCCGATGCCGGCCTGCTTTTGCTTCGCGAAGTCGACAACCAACACCAGCTCACTCAGCGCCTGGCTACGGTGCTGGACGATGCCCGTAATCCGGTACTGGTTCGCCACAAGCTTCAAACCATGATCCGGCAACGGGTCTTTGGCGTAGCCGCCGGATACGAAGATCTGAACGATCACGAAACGTTACGCGCTGACCAGGCACTTCAGACCGCGACTGGCGAAGCGGCCATTCTAGCGGGCAAATCAACACTGTGCCGAATGGAGCAGCGCGTGGACCGGCAGGCCGTGGTCAAGGCCCACGAACTGCTGTGGCATCACTTCATTGAGCAGCACGACGCCCCACCCAAGGAAATCGTGCTGGACTTCGATGGCACCGACGTTCCGGTGCATGGCGACCAGCCCGGCAAGTTCTTTAACGCCTACTACGATCACCATTGTTACTTCCCGCTGTACGTGTTCTGCGGCCGTCACCTGTTGGTGAGCTACCTGCGCACCAGCAATCGAAGCGACAGCCGCCATAGCTGGGCCATTCTGGCCCTGCTGGTGAAGTTCATCCGGCAGTACTGGCCGGATACCCGCATCGTGTTCCGGGGTGACAGCGGCTTTTACCGTCCCCGATTGCTGAGCTGGTGCGACCGGAACAACGTGGACTATCTGGTCGGCATCAGCAAGAACAGCCGGCTGCTCAAGGAGGTAGACGTACCCTCGATGCTGGTTCGCAAGGCTCACAACGAACTGGGTGAAAAAGTCTCCGCCACCTACCGGTTCCAGTACCAGGCCCGAACCTGGAAACACCCCCGCTGGGTGATCGCGCGTCTGGAGGAAGGCGAACTGGGTGCCAACCCCAGGTTCATTATCAGTTCCCGTTACGACGACGGCGTTAAACTCTACTACGAGCAATACTGTGCCCGGGGTGACATGGAAAACCGGATCAAGGATCAGCAGTTGTGTCTGTTCGCAGATCGCACCTCCAGCACGCGGTGGTGGACCAATCAGTGGCGGGTGCTCCTGTCGGGCTTTGCCTACACGCTGTTCGAGCGATTACGGGCCCACTTGAAGAAGACGCCCTTCGAGAGAATGAGCGCCAGTAACCTGCGGCTGAAGCTGATCAAGGTGGGCGCGGTCATCATTCGCAACACTCGGCGCATACGGGTGTTGATGAGCGATGCCTATCCTTACAAAGACGAACTCTCTGACCTGGTGCGTCAACTGGTTCCGGGATAGAAGCCCGGGCTCCCCCGGCCCGACTCAATGGGGGAAAGGGGGCCGTGTGTCCGGACAACAGGAATTGATCGATTATTGATCAGTCACGGCCGCCAATGAGCGGTAATGGCGGTAACCCGCACAGTCTGCGAGACTTGCTGGGGACCTATGAGAAATCCGGGTTAGGACGACGACCACGCTACCAGTCCCAAGAGAAAGAACTGGGCCGCCAGACCGAGGATCAGCGTGGCAGCAAAGGTTGTCACTACCACCGTGCCAAGAGCTTTGCCCACCGGCGCGAATTCCGTCGCCGCCTGCTGGTACATGGGCACGACAATGCGCAGATATACCGCCAGTGAAAGTACACTGTTGGCAATTGCAACCACCGCCAGCCAGGTGAATTGGACATCAATGGCGGCGGCGAACAGCAGGAACTTCCCAACGAAGCCGGCAAGTGGCGGAATCCCGACCAGCGATAGCAGAAAGACCACCATTGCGATGCCAATAAGCGGTTGGGCGCGCCCCAATCCGTCAAAATCGTTCAGAGTCCGTCCGATATTGGCGGCAACGGCGAAAGCGCCCAGATTCATGGCCGCATAGGCGGCAGCAAACAGTATAATGGATGGCAGAGCAAGTTCACTGGCGCCGACTGCCAGGATACCCAGAAGGAAATAGCCGGATTGGGCAATCGACGAATAGGCCAGCAGCCGAACGACGTTATCCTGCACCAGCGCGGCCAGATAACCATAGGTCATGGTCAGAACAGCCAGACCGGCGATGATGGCGGTCCAACCACTTTCCGGGGGTAGATCGCGAACCACCTGAGCGAGTGCGAACAGAGCACCGATCTTGGGCACCACTGACAGGTAGGCCGCTATTGACAGTGGCCCACCCTCATAGGCATCTGGCGCCCAGAAATGGAATGGAACCAGCGAGGCTTTGTAACCCAGACCGACAACCACCGCCACGAACCCAAGAAGAACCGCCATTGGCATGGTATCCATACCAGGAAGATCCGCGAGTAACGTGGATCCCGCAGCGCCGAACCAGTAACTCAGGCCGAAAATCATGATCGCACCTGTGACCGAGGCGAACACGAAAAACTTCATGGCGGCCTCTGTGGCAGGGTCGGTATCCGGGTAGGCAACCAAGGCAAAGGTGGCCAGGCCAGTTAATAATGTACCCAATACAAGGAACATCGTATCACCCGCGCCTGCCAGAACGAGCGCGCCGATGGTGGCAAAGCAAAGCAGGCTGTAAACCGTGCCCTCTCGCACGGTGCCTCTCACATCCACTCTCGCCAAAAATATGGCGAGGATGGTGGCCGGCAGCAGAATGAGTTTGGCCCACACACTGAGGTCGTCAACCCGGAAACTGCCACCAAACACCGTTGTGTCCTCACCAATCAGACTGACGGTCAGACCCGTGGCAACGATCAGACCGCTAACTGCGACCAGCAGCGCAATTTGCGGCCTACGCAGCATTTCCGCGATCAGCGCACCGACAGCCGTCAACAGTACGGCAATTTCAGGAATCAACAGTGCAAGATCACGAGCCATCACAGTGCCAGCGCCGATGTAGTGCGGTGGATGATACCCAGCACCCAGGAGGGTGCCACGCCAGTGCCGACAGTGAGCACCAGCAATGGCCCCACAGCAAGCCACTCACGAGCGCTCAAATCAGGCATGGACTGCCAGCGCTGCCGGGGCTCGCCCAGAAAGGTTTCCCGCAGTGCTTTGAGAAACGTACCGGCAATAATGGCAATACCCAAAATCACAACCACCGCGGCAGGCGAAGCGCTTAAAGTGGCAAGAAATATCTGAAACTCGGCCGGAAAGTGCGCCAGCCCGGGCAAGCCCAGCGATGCAAAGGCCGCCAACACAAAGGTCCAGCCGAGCATTGGGACCGTCTTGAGCAACCCACCCAATTCGCCCATTTCACGGGTGTGGGCACGGTCCTGGATCATGCCCACCAGCAAGAACAAGGCACCGGTAACCAGTCCATGGCTGAACATCTGCAATACCGCACCATCCAAAGCAACAGTTCGCACCGAGGGATCCAGAGTTATTGCCGCCACGGCCACACCGACAATGACATACCCCATGTGGTTAACCGACGTATAGGCGACCAAGCGTTTCAGATCACTCTGGGCCAGAGCGGCAAAAGCCCCGTAGAGCGCGCTGACAACACCGAGAACAAGAACAACAACGCCCGCTTCACGGAACGCATCGGGGGTCATTTGCAGAGCAAATCGAACCAGCCCGTAAGTGCCGAATTTCAGCATGACGCCGGCGAGGATGACGCTGCCGACGGTCGGCGCCTGCACGTGTGCGGCGGGCAACCAGGTATGCAGGGGCACCGCGGGGATCTTTACCGCAAAGGTGATCAGCATAGCGATCAATGCCCACATGGCCGCCGCGCCCTCCAGGGGGGGATTCTCAATCCAGGCTCGCATGTCGAAGGTCGGTTCGGGGCTGCCCAGATAAAGCCCGAGGATAGCAAGCAGAAGCGGCAGACTTCCCAGCAAGGTGTATATAAAAAACATCAACGCTGCCCGTTGCCTGTCTTCGTGGCCCCACCCGGCGATCATGAAATACATGGAGACAAGGGAAACCTCGAAGAAGACGTAGAACAGGATACCGTCGAGGGCTGTAAAGGTACCGATAGACGCAGTTTCCAGAAGAAGTACCAGAGCAATATAGGCGCGCGGACGTTCACGAAGCGACGACGTATAGATCACAGCAACCAGGAAAAGAACAGCGCTCAACAGCACCAAAGGCAGACTGATCCCATCAACTCCAACCCGGTAGGCGGCACCGATGGCCGGTATCCATTGCAGCTCTTCGACCTGGGAAAAGCCTGCACCGCTCGCACCCTGAAACCACATGGACAGAGCACCGATCAGTGTAAGGGCGGCGGTAATAATCGCTATGACGTGTACCGTACGCGTTGCGGGCTTCGGAAGACACAGAATCAGCACCGCGCCGACCAGCGGCAAAAACAGGGTGAGCGAGACAAGTGGTAACATGAATATGGGTTTCCTCTAAAAGCTCGTCGATGAAGCAAAAAGCAGAACAGCCAATGTGACGGCGATTGCGACCGCACTGATCGCCAGGCTGTGGTGGATGAGGCCGCTTTGGAGGTTTCGGGCTCGTGCACCCAGTGCACGCACAGCCGCCACCAGGGCGAAAATCAGGCCGTCGATACGGCGTTCATCTCCAAACCGCACGTAGGTCGCGACCCTCAGGCTCACTCTGCCCACGCAAAGCACAATCTTGAACAAGCCCCGCTCCGCTCGCTCGCCCGCAGAGGCAAGGAAGAGACCGGCGCGCCCAAGAGAAAGCACAGCTTCATACAGACGCCCTTCCAAACGCTCACATCCTCGGGCTACAGCCATTGCTGGCCTACCGACCCAGACCGTAAGCCCACCGCCAACGGAAAGTCCGCGTCGCGCCCACGGATAGACCGGACCTAGCAGGCGGGGAGCCGGCACGAGCCAGCCCAGGCCGAGGCCACACGCGGCAGCAAGAAGCCCGAGGAGCACGGCCAATGTGCCTGCGGTGACGGCGGGCAGATCAAGAACGGCCTCGATGGGGCCGAAGGCCAGGCCGAGAATCGTGGCAGGGACCGCCAACCCCCAAATGCCCACGCGCATCCAGGCACTACCGGCAACCGGTCGGGTTTCGCCGGAGCCTCGCCACAGCAGGCACAAGGCCCGGGCCATATAGCCGCCGGTCAGCAGGGTACCGGCCAGCGCCAGGGGGCCGAGCCAGGCGGCACCCTGCGCAGACAGGGCGGCGGCGATTACCGCATCCTTGGAGAAGAACCCACTCAGTGGCGGGATACCGGCCAGTGCCAGCGCTGCCAGCGCAAAGCCGGCAAAAGTCCAGGGTCTGTCACGACCAACCCCCTCCAACTGATCGAACCCGGTACCCCCGCGAGCATGCTGGAAGTCGCCGGCGGCAAGAAACAGGGTGCTCTTGATGGCTGCATGGGCGAGCAAATGCATGAGAGCCGCCAGCGGAACGCCGGCTCCAACCGCAACCAGCATCAAGCCATATTGACTGGCAGTGGAAGCCGCGAGCAGGCGTTTGAGATCACGCTCGGCAAGTGCAATAACCCCGGCTGCCACCGTGGTAACGCCGCCGACAAGTCCGACGACGAGCAACACCTCGGGTGTCAGCAGCGGGGCCGAACGGATCAGCAGGATGGCACCCGCCGCCACCAGCGTGGCCGAGTGCAGCAGCGCCGAGACCGGTGTCGGCCCCGCCATGGCACGCATAAGCCAGTCCTGCAAGGGGACCTGGGCCGACTTACCCATGGCGGCCAGTAGCAACAAAAGCCCCGCGGCGGTCGAGGCACTGCCGCCGGCCTCCAGGGAGGCGGCAATCTCGCCGGTACCGGCCGACCCAATCAGCATAAATACCGCCACGTACAAACCCAGATCGGCGCTACGAGTGTAGAGGAAAGCGCGACCGGCGGCATCCGCGGCCTCGGGTCGCTGGAACCAGAAGCCAATCAGCAGGTAACTGCACAAACCGATCAATTCCCAGGCCGCCAGCAACAGAACCCAGTCGCCGGACAGCACCAGCGCCTGCATGGCAGCCAGGAACAGGGACATTACGGCGTAGAAGCGGCACAGGCCGGACTCCCGCTTCATATAACCAACTGCATAAATCAGCACGAACGTGCCTACGGTGGCCACCGCCACCGTCAACAGCGCTTCCAGAGGTCCGGCAACCATTCGAAGCGGCATGTCTGGCAGCCCCGGCAGAAGCAGGGTTTCGGCCTGCCCGCCGGCGACCCGGGTCAGTAACCATAGACTACCGCCCAGACTCAACGTCGCCCCGCCGAGAACCAGCGCCGTGGAGCCCCGGCGCAGGACCAGCAACGCCATGGCCGCGATCAGCGGTGGCATTATCGGTAGAAGCACTGCACTCATCCTTTCAGGTCCCCGGCTTCTTCCATTTCAACCGAGCCCTTGGCCCGGAAACGCGCAATCGCGACACCGAAGCCAACCGCCATTTCGACCGCCATGACGGTCATCACCACCAGCACGAACATCTGGCCGGAGTAGCTTTCGGGGTGCAGAAAACGCCAGAAGGCGACCAGGTTCACCAACGCGCCCGCAAGAATCAGCTCCACCCCCATCATGATCATAACCAGATTGGTCTGGGACAACGCGCCATAAACACCAATACCGAACAGGATTGCACCGGTTACAAGCGCCACGATCAGGACGAGAGTCATTCCGTATCCTCCTTGTCAGCACTATTGGCCGTCGTTTGCACCGGTATCGCCACCGCCGTGGCCGCGATCATTGCGGTCAGGATAGTAACGCCGGCGGTTTCGAAGATCAGCATGGAACGTCCCAGCAACTCGATGCCCAGCGCCCGTGTCTGCATCGCCGCATCCGGCGCCTCGGCCGTTACAGGTCCCCAATCGGCCCAAAACGCGACCACTATCGCAACACCGGCAGCGACCACGCCAGCGCCAATTGAAAAGCGCTTCTGGTGGGTCATATCCATGCCCCCCATCCCGCCCGGGTCCATCATGAACATCACCATGAAAATCGCCATGATGCTCATCTCCGTGGCCATCATCATGATCTGCAGCACGCCCAGGAATTCGGTCTGCATCGCCAGGAACATGCAGCCGACGGCAGTCTGAGAAAACAACAGCGCCAGCGCGGAACGCACCATGGACGATGTGCGAAACACCACCACGCCGAAGCCGATGGCGGCCAGCCCGAAAACGGCAACAAAAAAAGCCTGAGCGTACATTATGGAACCACCAGAACCAGTAAACCGACAACAATGATATTGAGCAGTGCCAGGGGAATCCCCAGGGTCCAGCACCACCGCATCAGATCCGCCTCGCGAATGCGCGGCAGATAGCGACCGGCCAGGAGCATCGACACGGCCACGGCCAGGGTCTTGATCAGGCTCCAGGCCCAGGGAGGCAGCAGCGGCCCATGCCAGCCGCCGAGGTAGAACACCGTGGTCGCAGAAGCCAGCGTGATCACCAGCGTCAGCCTGGCCAGGCGCAACACTCCCAGGCGCACGCCGGTGTATTCCGCGTCCACACCCCCGCCCAGTTCCCCGGGTGCGGTTGGCAGATCAAAAGGCGCACGAAACGCCAGCGCCATGGCGGCAATGAAAAACAGCACGAAACCAAGCGGCTGATAGACAATGTTCCACAAGCCGTCTTGGGAGCCAACGATCACCGTGGTCACCAGGGATTCGGCGCGCATCGCCACCGCAGTGATGGGCATGACAATGAGCATGGCGTAGGCGATGAGCTGGCCAAGGAATCGCCAGCCGCCGATCATGGCGTAGGCGCCATTCGGGCCCCAGCCGGCCATGATCAGCGCCACCAGCACATAGGCAAGCGCCGCGTTGATGAACAGCGCACCGGTAGCCAGATCCGCGATCACCAGGGTCGGCGCCAGAGGCAGAACCGCCGCGCCAAGCACCGCGACGATCAGCAGTAGCACCGGCGCCGTCTCGAAAAAGACCCGGTCCGGCGTGCGCGGTACAATGGATTCACGACCGAGGTGCGCCAGGCCGCTGAGTAGGGGCGCGGCCGGACGCAGGCGGCCCGTTGTCGTCCAGCCCTCGACCACGGCGAGCAGCCAGACGCTACCAAGCAACGCAACCAACACGATGACGAAGTTCACGAGATCACCTCCCAGGGCGAAAGGTCAAGTGATCCGACCGCCACCAGTGCGTCGCCCAGTTCCCGGCCCTCGACAAGCTTTGCGACCAGGCCGATATGGTGACTGCAGGCGGTGTCCAACCTGTAGGATTTCACCTGGCCGTGTTCCAGAATCAGGCTCAGTTGAGCCTCGCCGCGCGGGGTTTCCACGGTGGCCTCACCGGTGCCTGATCCACGCCCGATGTTTCGCAAAACAGGTAGCCCCGGCTCCCCGGTTGCCTTGATGTAGTCGAGGCTCGTGATGATTTCGTCCAGGCGCTGCCACAGGCGCGCCCAGGCATCTCCGGCGTCGTCAGCAGCGCGCGCCACGGGGCCACTCAGGCCCCCAGTGCCCGATGGCAGTATGCCGATCCCCTTCAATCGCGATTTGAGCAAAGGCGTTCGCCCAAGACGAGCCGCCAATGCATGCAGAGCGGGCGTCAGTTCCAAAAGCCGTTTTCCACTGGCGCGGCGGATCTCCAGTTGCAGGGTTGCGGCACGATCCGTCAACCAGGCGAAGCCGAGCTGGCGCCCCGTTTGCGCCAGCCAACCCAGGTGACTGGCGATGCGCTCACATTCAAGCGCCACAGCCCGGGCCTGATCGGTTGCCGAATCGTTCTCCAGACCAGCCGCCCGCTCGATTGCCAGGCAGGCCAGCAGTCGGTAGCTCACGCTGGCCAGTGGCATGGCCGACGCCAGGCGCTCGATAAAGGTCTCGGCGCCGATCTCCTTGCCTTCTTCACTCTCATTGATCATGCCCACCAAGGATGTGGCCTGTCCTTCTGTTACGCCGTCACCGTCAAGAGTCAGCGTCAACTTGAGCCCACCAGGCAGACCGGGGAAAACCGGACCGAACGGCACCTCCATCCAGTCCATCGCCAACCCGTCGGCGCTACGAGGCAGGTCCTTGGTCACTTCAATCATGGACATGAATCCCGAGGCGCCGTGGTCATGCCCACCATGATCATGACCACCATGATCATGACCACCATGATCATGACCACTATGATCATGACCACCATGATCATGACCACTATGATCATGACCACTATGACCGTGACCTACATGATCATGGCCGCCATGTTCGTGGCTATCATGACCGTGCCCACTGTGATGGTGGCCACTGTGATCATGCCCAGAACCTTTCTCCTCCGCGTCGCCGTCGGACTCACCGTGCTCGTGCTTGTGTCCGTGATCATGATGGTTTTCGTGCGAGTGCTGATGACCCTCGTGCTGCTCATGATCGTGCTCATGCGAATCATGATGGTCATGGCAGTGACCATGATGGTGTTCGTGTTCATGGTGTTCGTGCTGCTGCGCATGATCATGATGCTGGTGTTCGTGCTCATGATGCTGGTGTTCGTGCTCATGGTGCCGGTGCTCGCGATGATCGTGCCCATGGTCATGCTCGGGGGCCGGCTCCCCTGCCTCCCGGGCGACCAGGTCCATGCCACACTTGGGGCAACTACCCGGCTCGTTCTGGACAACTTCCGGGTGCATGGGGCAGACATACTCTATCCTGGCGTGCAGAACAGGGGCGTCGAAATCCTCGGGGGAGTCTGAGAATGCGCCCTTGGCCAGCGCGCGCTTCAACCAGTCAACCGCGTCGATCAGGCCGGCTTGCGAAACACCCGCGGAAAAATCAGGGTCCGGTAGCGTTGACGGCGTCTGTCCGCCCAAATTGACAATGGCTCGCGGCCTCGGCATCTGCGCATAGAGCACCGCCACGGCCTCGTTCATTTTCTCTGAAAGCTCGCCGATAATCAGGAGCATGCTCGCATCGCGAGGTGTCGCGGTGATGCGCATACCTGCCGCTGTCACATCCAGGCCATGGGACAGTGCCACTTCAGGCCCCGGGACGATCAGGCAGCTCAGGTTGCCCGCGAGGGCCCGGGAAACCCACTTCTGAAGTACCGTGAACCGCTCCTGCCGCTGGCGCGCGCCCGTAATGGTCATTGTCGGGTCAGAAGTCATTGCCGCCTCAATGCCCCCTGACTCCAGCCGTAGAGCAAACCAAGAAAGAGAATGGCAAGGAACACCCCCATGTCATACAAAGCAACCAGCCCTACTTCCCTGTATACAACTGCCCAGGGGTACATAAATGCCATTTCCATGTCGAAGGCCAGAAAGAGCAGCGCGTAGCCGTAGTACCGTGCGTGATAGCGGCCCCAGACCGGGTCCCGTGACAACACTCCGGAACTCGCTGGCACGTCCTTGCCCGGCTCCCGACGCGTCGGGCCCATGGCACGGGCAATCCCAAACAGGGCCAAAACCGTAGCTGCGATGCCAAGCACCAAGGCAAGCAGCAGACCGTACTGCTCCAAAATACTCATCATCCAATCCTCAAGTCGCGCAACGGAGTCTGCACTCCGATAGCGTTCTCCAGAGACAAGATCAATATGCCCTTAACTCGCTTCTTGGTTCCGCATGGGCGAACCGTACTTCCCGAGCAAACAGAGGCTAAAAACTCACCCGCAGATATCCTTACTCCAGTCCATGATGCTTCCCTTCATATACCTTGACGTTCCTTATCTTGCCTCCCTCATTGAGCAATTCGAAATCATTTCCAGACAAAGGCTTTATCTTGTTACAGGAATAGTCGCGACCATAGACAGATGTGCAAAATTTACCGTCTTTGACCTCCCATCTTCCGATATAGTGGGTAAGGTTTCCCTGCTGTTCGCGATATTTGGTCATTCCATAGATCGAACCATCAGGATCATAGTACTCATGAAAAGTTCGAGTGCGAAAATTGTCCTGAGCATCTCGGAATTCCATTTGCACCGTGTTTCCGACGACAACATCTGCGACATCTTCGCCAGAAAGAACTTCTTCAGCGTGCAAAAATGGCGCTTGCAAAAAAGTCAAAAATACGAACAGTTTAAAATTTATTGCTTTCATCTGGTTATCTCCCAGTTTCTTTCAATTATTGTGATCACACGAACAACAGCCTTAAGTCGTATCGTAGGATTGTGAAGAAAGCTCAATGTATCAATTGCATTACAACAGTCCACTTATTTTCCACTCCGCTCAACTGGCCAGTCACTAAAAGCGATGAAGTAGAGCAAAACCAGATTGACGATGGGGATAAGTATCAAGACCCCCATCCACCCCGGATATCCCGTGCGCTGGCAAATACGCCAGGCCGGTATCACTACCACAATGCCAATCACCAGCATCCAGAGCCAGTGACCTGCCCACATTGTGTTGCCAAACATATCACCTTCCATCACGGTGCTGCCCTCCCGGTTGACTACTGATTAGTGGTGATCATGGGCATGAGATTCATCATGTCCCGAATGTCCGGTTTCCTGGAACCTTTTCAGAAAAAACTGCTCTGCTGCCGCAATAACAACCATCGTGCCAACCGCAACGCCAATCACAAACGGGTCAGAGTTCAGTTTGACCCAAACAAACCCTCCGAGTACGAGCAAATCCAGGAGGATGGCAACCGCTGGCACCCACGCCTTTGCCTTCACATCGTGGCGCAAATAACGAAGGACTCCCCAGTGAATGGCAATATCCATTACCAAATAGAATACGATACCTAATGCTGCAATCCGGGAGAGATCAAAGAAAGCCGTCAGAACCAGCCCCAGGACCACGGTGTACACCAACGTGTGCTTTTGGATACTGCCCGGCATACCGAAATGACGATGGGGAACCAGTTTCATTTCGGTTAACATCGCAAGCATACGTGAGACCGCAAAAATACTGGCCAGAATACCGCCGGCGGTGGCCATCATGGCAATGGCAACGGTGAACCAGACCGCGTACTCTCCCAGAGCCGGGCGCGCGGCGGCAGCAAGCGAGTAATCCTGCGTTTCGATGATTTCAGCCAGCGACAGGTTACTGGCCACAGCAAAACCAACCAAAGTATAAATCACCACGCAGGCCGCGATGGAAATAATGATGGCCCGCCCTACATTCCGCTTGGGATCTATGACTTCAGAGCCGCTGTTAGTGATCGTAGTAAAGCCCTTGAAGGCCAGTATTCCAAGTGCCGTTGCACCCAGGAAATTACCCGTTGCTCCGGCTTCGCCCGTGCCTGAAAAGTCGACTGACAGACTATCTGCAACCCAAACACCCACGACCCCGAAAATCAGTATGCCTCCGATCTTCAGGATGCCTATGAAGGAGGCCACCCCCTGAATCATTCGGTTACCGAGCAGGTTGATCAGAAACGCTGCCAGGATCAGGGACACGCCGAGAATGGGCACCATGCGACCGCTTTCATCGCCACCGAACAGCTGCATGGTGTAGGAACCAAAGGTGCGCGCAAGAAAGCTCTGGGCGATCACCATCGAGAAATACATCAGCAGGGCGTTAAACGCCGTCGGCAGCCGGTTTCCGTAAGCCTTGTGAAGGTACATGCCAATGCCCCCGGCTGAGGGGTAGGCATCAGAAATCTTGATATAGGAATAAGAGCTGAAGCTGACGATCACCGCAGCCGCCAGAAACGCCAATGGGAAAAGAACACCGGTCATCTGCGCCATCTGCCCGGTAAGTGCAAAGATACCGGCGCCGATCATGACTCCGGTACCGAGCATAACGGTTCCCGCGAGTGTGAGACTGCCTTCCTTATAGCGAGTGGTTCTATCTTGTTCCCTGCTCATTTAACCTCCGGTTATTTTCGTTTCATGGGCGGGATCTTTGAACAGCAAAACGGATCATGCTTGGCATTGGCACGAACGTTGTCATCTGTAAATCGATACCACGCCAGCTTCCTTTGAGCCCACCACCCCGCCTTCAACCGGCCACCATGTGCTCCAATCACCTCCAATAACTCGTCGGTAGACCAATGAGTCCCATCGAAGGTAACGTCTAACAGATTATTTGGCTTGCGTTCGGCAAAATCAACACAGGGGTGATGATTGAGTTCGTGAATAAAGTCAGACCATTCACTCTCTTCAAAACCTTCCACGACAAGTTTCCGTCGCAGCAGGAACTGTTCCTGGTTCGATGTTTTATGTGCTTTAGTCATGGCGGGCCCCTCTTCGCCTCATCATTTCCCCTCAATGACAACATGCGGACCTGAACTGCGACTGAAAATCAGTGAAGGTTTTCGATGAAATTGACGTACATCATAAAATAGAGCCAGGGCAACCCCTGGCTCCTTATTCATTCCGATCAGAACGAGATGCGGGCACCGACGACTGCGAACCAGTCTTCTGTGCCACCGCCTTCGGCTTTAGCGAGATCTGCGGTATCACCGTACTTGCGCTCATGCACCACGCCCACGTAAGGCGAGAATGCGCGATCGATCAGGTCATAGCGTAACCGGAGCCCAGTTTCGGTGGAAACCAAGCCTTTGCCCACGCCAATTTCCTCATCCTCGCTGAATGCTACCGTCGCATCCAGGGTTGCAGACAGGATCCAGTAATTGGTGAAAAGCAGCTCGTATTCCGCGTCGATTTCGGCAGACGTATCACCATCCTTGCTGGCATACAGGTTGGCATCGACTTCAAACCATTGTGGGGCAAGCCCAGCGACACCCAGCACGGCATAAGTGCGATCCGGCCCTTCAGGGGTGTCGAAGCGAACACCCGCTTTGGCGTCGAAGAACTTGGAGATGGGGATCTGGCCGACCAACTGGTTTTCCAGTGTTTCGTAGGCCTGTTCTTCTATCTCGTATTCCCCGGTTGTGAGCAGCCGGACTTTGAACTCGTCGGTGCCATAGAAGGCATCCGCATCCCAGACGCCCAGTTCCTCATCATCATCGCTGTATCGGTACTCAAACTCCTCAAATTGAACACCCCAGGCTGTGAGCGGTTGTTTACGAGCGGTGGTATCGGAAATCATTTCCTGAGCTATCACCGTCGTTGAGAAACCAATAGAGGCAAGGAAACTGACTGCGGCAAGTGATCGAATACAGCTCATGCCTCACCTCCATCTTCAGCAACGACGCCTGTCTTGGCCTGCGTGGACTCAGGGCCACCCTCAACAATCACCTTGCGGAACATCCCGGCAGCCGCATGGTAAGAAAGATGGCAATGGAACGCCCATTGGCCTGGCTCGTCAACCTCGGTTTCCATGTACACCGTAGTGCCCGGGTTCACGTTAACGGTGTGTTTGATCGGGTTCCACTGACCTGCGCCAACATCAAGGATGGACCACATACCGTGCAGGTGCATGGGGTGAGTCATCATGGTTTCGTTCACAAACTTGAAACGGACCCGTTCACCATATTTGAGACGAATGGGATCCGCGTCTTCGTATTTAACACCGTTGATACTCCACGTGTAGCGCTCCATATTGCCGGTCAAACGAAGCTCGATCTCCCGAGTCGGTTCGCGGTCTTCGTACAACGGGTCCTGAGCCTTCAGATCAGCATAGGACAGGAACTTGCCACCATTGGCCGCCGTCGGCACAAGGCCACTGCCCTTGGCATAGAAGGGATCGCTGGGACCGCCTTTTCCCATCGCCATGGAACCATGGTCCATGCCGGACATGTCAGAGTGATCCATTCCTTTCATGTTGGAGTGATCCATTCCTTTCATATTCGAATGGTCCATGCTGCCCATGTTTGAGTGGTCCATTCCGGACACACCTTCTGAGCTGCCCATATCCATGTTTCCATGATCCATGCCTGCCATGCTGCCATGGTCCATACCGGGCATACCGCCCATATCCGCCATGGTCAGTCGGGCAGCTTCACGCAGTTGCGGCACGGCCGCTTCCATACCCTCTTCGGGGGCCAGTGTTGCCCTCGCATAACCGGAACGCCCCATGGATTCGGCGAAAATGGTGTAAGCCTGCTCATCTTTGGGGCGCACAATCACATCGTAGGTTTCCGCCACACCAATACGGAATTCGTCCACGTTAACCGGCTGAACGTTGTTGCCGTCCGCCTGCACGACCGTCATATCCAGGCCAGGGATCCGGACGTCAAAATAGGTCATCGCCGAGGAGTTGATGAAGCGCAGCCGGATGCGTTCGCCGGGCTCAAAGATTCCGGTCCAGTTTTGGTCCGGTCCTTTACCGTTGATCAGGCCCGTAAAGCCCTGCAGATCCTCAACGTCCGCTTTCATCATGCGCATATCGCCCCATGCCATCCGATCTCGGACAGTACTCATCAGGCCGTTTTCGGACACGTCCGAGAAAAACTCGCCCACAGTTTGCTGCTCACGGTTGTAATAATCCGGCATCATTTTCAGGTTGCGCATGATGCGGTCACCGGAATGGGGGTGTTTATCGGTCAGCTGCACCACGTATTCACGATCGTAGCGGAACGGTTCACGGCCCTCGGGCTCAATGACAATGGCGCCATAGGCTCCGTCTGGCTCCTGAAAACCAGAGTGGCTGTGGAACCAATAGGTGCCTGCTTGCTGGATAGGAAATTCATAGGTGAATGTTTCACCCGGCTTGATACCTGGAAAACTGATACCTGGCACACCATCCTGGTCGAAGGGAAGGATCAGTCCGTGCCAGTGGATCGAGGTCATCTCGTCCAGGTTGTTGGTTACGTTGATCCTGACATTTTCACCTTCCTTGAAGCGCATCACCGGTCCCGGAGATGCACCATTGTAGCCGATACCTTCTTTCACGAAATCGCCGGTATCAATTTTAACCCGGTCAACCGTCAGGCCGTATTCACCGGCCATGACCATGGCCGGCATCAGCAGGGTCAAAAGCCCTGTCAAAAGGCGTATCTTCATCTGTTTTATTCCCAACTGCACTTCATTGGAGCTAGGCTGGAAAGCCTTCACCAGCCCTTGCAATCGTGCGGCGCTCAGCACACTGTATTATTCGAAATTTACGTCACCGTACATTCCTGACTGGTAATGGCCCGGCACGTTACAGGCAAATTCGATATTGCCTTTATCAGAGAACTTCCAGACAACTTCCTTGCTCTGCCCGGGTTCCAGTAAGACGCTGTTGGGATCGTCGTGTTTCATGGAATGACCATTGCCCATATCCATGTTCATCATGTCGTGGTTCAGCTTGCCGCCCTGAATCACGCCATGCTCAACCATCATCATCATTTCTTTTTGATGGCTCTCGTGCATGGCGGGGGTGCCAATGTTGAACTCATGGACAAGACTGCCCTTATTCTCCACCACAAATCTCACGGTTTCACCAGGCTTCACAGTTATTTCTTCCGGCTCATAGTAGTTGTCGTACATTTCCACGGTGATGGTGCGAGCAACCTCGGAGGCCTTGCCGGGCTCTCCGCTGCTAGCCCCGTGCCCGCCACCGTGGGCTCCTGCTGCAAAAGCACCCGCTGACATTGAAAAGGCCACACCCGCTACCAACAACTTTGATACATTCATACCATCTTCTCCTGTGAAATCGTTCAGCAACAATTAATTGTATTTTCAGGACACTTGATCAATGTCCAGAATCGTTACATAAGATCGCTTACCAACCTGAATTCTTACTGAAAATTCAAAAAAATTTATTTAGGCTGAATTCAGGACTACTAAAGACATTACGTTGAATTCACAGTCGCCGCTCAGCAAAAAGGAAAAAAAATGCGTTTACTACTGGTTGAAGACGATCAGATGCTCTCAAACAGCCTTTTGCATCAACTTGAAAAATCGGGGTTCAGCGTGGACCCTGCGTATACGGCAAAAGAAGCAATGACTCTGGGTGAACAGGAAGATTATCGGGTCAGCATCTTGGATCTGGGGCTGCCCGACGGCAACGGTTTAGATGTTCTAAAAAAGTGGCGCGCAAAGAACATTGCCTTTCCCGTACTAATCCTGACAGCGCGAGATGACTGGCATGATAAAGTGGCTGGACTAAAGGCAGGGGCAGACGACTACCTCGCAAAACCTTTCCAGACCGAAGAGTTAATTGCACGGCTGAATGCTATTGTTCGCAGGAGCGAAGGGAGAACACATTCATTGGTTAAGGCAGGCCGCTTTGTGCTGGATGAAAATCGTCAATGCTTGTCGGTGGACGATGGAACTGAACATCCACTTACCGGCACAGAGTTTCGTCTTCTGCGCTGCCTGATGAGTAAGCCGGGCCATGTCTTTTCAAAAGACCAACTGCTAGAGCAGCTTTACAGTCTCGAAGATAGCCCAAGCGCGAACGTTATCGAGGCATATATTCGGAGGCTGCGAAAACTGGTGGGAAATTCCACAATCTCAACCCGACGTGGCCAAGGCTATATGTTCAATGACAACGTTTAAGAAACCTGCCTCTGTAAAAGGCACCCTGCTTGTAATACTGCTGCCCGCAGGTGTTGCCTTGATGGCAATAGCCTGGTTTGCACATGGTGCTCTGCTCGAAAGAATGTCCCGTGAATTTGTCACGGACAGGCTGAAAGAGGAGGTTTCGTTTTTAGAGCATCAGATTCGGGACAGTGACGGAGCCTTCGACGGACTCAAGACGGGCGATTACTTTCAGCGCGTATTCCACCATGCTTTTGTTCAACACTCCGATTCCAGGACCATCATTTCGCCAGAATCATGGAAACCGCTACTATCGCCGCTCATCAAATCGGAAAAAGAGGGCACGATTCGGGTCGAAAATTCTGAAATAGCAGGGGCCCCAACGGACATATTGGCATATCGGAGTTCCTTCATCGCAAACGAAAAACCGTTTGTTGTTATCGTTGCAGAAGACCTCGGCGCATTGAAGAATAGCCAGGCAGAGCTACATGCATGGACGGCAATCGCATCTCTTTTACTTATCTCGCTATTGGTTTGTGCAATCTGGCTCGGCGTCAATTTGTCCATGCATTCTGTCACACGACTCAAGGCGTCACTGAAAAGACTCCAGGATGGGAGCGTCTCGCGTATAGATATGACTGTCCCCGAGGAGTTCCACCCTCTCGTCGAACAGTTGAACCAGCTGCTTGACTCACTTGATCAACGATTGGAGCGCTCGAGGAATGCGCTGGCAAACCTATCCCACAGCGTTAAAACTCCGATTGCGTCTGTCCAACAAATTCTCAGCGACACTTCTACGCCGCTAGATAGCGAGTTAAGGCAGCAAATAGCTGCGCGTCTCGGGGATATTGACAAACAACTTGAAGCTGAAATGCGCCGCAGCCGGTTTGCTGGGCCGCAGGTAGGAAAAAGCTGCTATCCAGTAGAAAAAGCACGGGACCTTCTGTGGATGATGGGAAGACTATACCCGGCAAAATCATTTGAGTTATCAAGTTCTCTCCCAGAGAATAGCCGTTGGCCAATTGTAGAATACGACCTATCTGAAATACTGGGGATCGTGCTGGACAATGCGGGGAAGTGGTCACATAGAGAGGTGGAGCTAATATTGGAACAATGCGGCCCCTCAAAACGAATTGTCGTGACAGACGATGGTCCCGGCGTTGAGGAAGCTGAATTGAGCAAGCTTGGTCAACGAGGATTAAGGCTGGACGAACAGACTCCGGGCCACGGGCTCGGCCTTGCAATCGTTCAAGACATTGTTAGCCGGTATGGTGGGAAGATCGTCTTTTCAAATCGCCCACGGGGTGGATTAAAGGTCACGATTGAATTTTGAATTCACGAAAGTTAACGAGTGGGTTATCGCGCCTGAAAAACTCTGACAACTCTACCCTTAGCAAGAACCAACGCAGTCAAACAAGTACGATTTGCCACACAACCGCACTGGCCTGACGGTGGCAACCATTCAGCGGGACCACATGCTCGATGTCGATCTCACTGCTGTTCTGGATGACTTTGCCTGTGAACGGACTGATTCAGCGGCCCGAAACCACTCTGCAACGACGTTCATCTGCAAGCCGGACCTTGGTCGTGGATTGTGCAATCAATGCCTCAGTACGGCTGTCTTGACAATCTCCATCGGCGTCTTCCCAACCTTGCCCGAACGCAGACCGTTCGTAGCTTTGTAACTTGCCTTTCTGCTCTTGGACCTGTTGAACCGAGGCCAAAGAGACACCATCCGGAAGTTTACCGCCTGAATCCAGGCAGGCATCAACAGAGTCGTAGGGTTGATATTTCTTGATTCGCTCATACCAACTTCCTTGCGGTGGATGGCAAAGGCCGCTGCTCGACTTTTTATATTGGAAGCATGAGCCGGAGCACTGATAAGACCTGCTACCACAAAAACGAAGAGGGGGAGGATTCTTAAAGCGCAAACCATGATGTGTAAAGGCTCTCTCAAGTGTAAACTTACGGAAGGCTGCACACGTATGGTCCCTCGCAGCCTTACACTCCATGGACGATGCTTCACTCCTAGGAAGCGACAACGATTGACCGAAGGTCGGTGTTTCCAGTTTGCAGCCCAAAGAGGCTGAGAAGTTTATTGACCATTTTCGATTGCAGCAAGCTGACGTAGGCCTCAGAGTAGAGCAGGCGACGCCTGCTTGGCTGCGTACTATCTTTAACGTGATTTGGACGGGAAAGATCGACTATCCATGGCTATTAGCTTTTATGAAAAAGGGGAGCTGACCTCTGGCTTCCACGGTTGGCGAGTTGTTGCCACCATCCGAGGCAAACGCTATCAGAAGTATTTCTCTCTTAAGAGGCCGAACAACAGAATTACTCAAGAACTCTGGTACCAGTATCAAGAGACCAGGGCCAAGTACTATGAGGCCCGTTACATGGCCCGCTCCGCAGCACTTCAATATCTGGATTTCATTGGAAAAGACCATCCCTCAACCCTCCCCTGTCGCGGTGTTGGCTTCCAGGGCATCACGCTTGGCATCGGAAGCGGGAAAAGTGCTGCACAGGAAACCTGCTATTTCTCCGTAAACAAACGAGGAGCTGCTAACAAATTCTACATAGATGAGCGGGCATCTCTATCTCAGGCCTGGGAGCATGCCGTAAAACATTGGGGAGAAGTGTTCAATATCCGACCCAAAGACATAGCTAAAAAGCTCGAACAGGTTCCCAGTCCTGATCAGTTCAAATCGCTTCGAAAACAACTGAACAATCACGAGGGCTGCGACTATCAAGCCAGCGTCCTCCATCATGTTTACGCCGAACAACGTAGCCAGCTGGAAAAACATAAGGCTAAGGCAACCACCAGAGGAACGCTCAACGAGGATGATCTTCTGGCAATGTACGCGAACCTAGAGCGCCAGGTGTCAGAGTTTCGGAATTAGATCTATTCAGTGTCTTGGCCGAAGGACCGGCCCAGCGCGTCCGGTTTAGACGAAAAAACCCTGACCATTGGCTGTCGTCCTTCCACGACGCCAACAATTCTGTCATGTCCGATGAAAGCCCCTACCATGTAGACACCGGGGCCAAGCCGTTTGTAGGGCTCAAGAATCATCGTTCGCCAAGCTTCGATATCCAATAGAACCGACTTTAACTCTAGAACTAATCGTAGAATCCTGCGGTCCGCCACGCCGAGCCAATGAGAAAGCTCAATATTATCTTCTGTAACGATGCCGACGGTTTCCATTGACGCAAACGCTTGAAGGGTGGCGTAGTCATATTGTGTCGGCGACGAAACTCCGTCCTCAGCTCGCTAATCCCGTTCACGTGGATTTCCAACTAGTAAGGTCAGAAGGCAAATACCGTAACCTTTCCAAAGGCAATGCGGACAGTAACCGATGCTCATTGAGAGTGATGGAACACCTCTGACCCAAAACTGAATATTCGAACATTATTCTGATAATCCTGATTGACTAGTGTCCCGTCTGGGTAATCCATTTATTTATTATCAATGACACTCAGCTTTGCTCGCGCCACTGAAGTCATAATCGATTCTGCGCTCTTGTGCCAGCGGAATGGCTTCGCCAGCTTCTCATTATGAGTTTGGATAAAGC